>NZ_JBXAPY010000001.1:967500-2485819 GCF_058806695.1 Phenylobacterium sp. GW821-FHT12F10
GAAGCCTACAAGCAGTCGGAGCCACCTCGCGTGGTGACGGCGTACCTTTTGTATAATGGGTCAGCGACTTCATGTGCCGTGCAAGCTTAAGCCGTTAGGTGTAGGCGCAGCGAAAGCGAGTCTGAATAGGGCGAATAAGTACGTCGCATGACGACCCGAAACCAGGTGATCTATCCATGAGCAGGTTGAAGGCTGGGTAACACCAGCTGGAGGACCGAACCCGTGAATGTTGAAAAATTCTGGGATGACTTGTGGATAGGGGTGAAAGGCCAATCAAACCTGGACATAGCTGGTTCTCCGCGAAAACTATTTAGGTAGTGCGTCGGACGAATTCCTTGGGGGGTAGAGCACTGGATGGATGCGGGGGTCGCGAGATCTACCAATTCTAACCAAACTCCGAATACCCAAGAGAACTATCCGGCAGACACACGGCGGGTGCTAACGTCCGTCGTGAAGAGGGAAACAACCCTAACCATCATCTAAGGTCCCCAAGTAGTGGCTAAGTGGGAAACGATGTGGGATTGCTTTGACAACCAGGATGTTGGCTTAGAAGCAGCCATCATTTAAAGAAAGCGTAACAGCTCACTGGTCAAGCGATCCTGCGCGGAAAATGTAACGGGGCTAAAGCCACTCACCGAAGGTATGGGTTTGCAGTTTACTGCAAGCGGTAGCGGAGCGTTCCGTAAGCCTGTGAAGGTAAGGCGTGAGCCTTGCTGGAGGTATCGGAAGTGAGAATGCTGACATGAGTAACGACAAAGAGTGTGAGAAACACTCTCGCCGAAAGTCCAAGGGTTCCTGCGTAAAGCTAATCTGCGCAGGGTTAGCCGGCCCCTAAGGCGAGGCCGAAAGGCGTAGTCGATGGGAATCAGGTGAATATTCCTGAGCCAGTTGGAAGTGACGAATCCCGTAAATTGTCAGGGCTTAATGGATTGTTCCTGGCAGTGAAGGGGTTCCTGGAAATAACTCCAACGGAGACCGTACCCTAAACCGACACAGGTGGACAGGTAGAGTATACCAAGGCGCTTGAGAGAACTATGCTGAAGGAACTCGGCAAATTGCACGCGTAACTTCGGGATAAGCGTGACTCTGCTTAGGGCAACCTTTGTAGAGTGGCACAGGCCAGGGGGTAGCGACTGTTTATCAAAAACACAGGGCTCTGCGAAGCCGCAAGGCGACGTATAGGGTCTGACGCCTGCCCGGTGCCGGAAGGTTAAAAGGAGCGGTGAGAGCTGCGAATTGAAGCCCCGGTAAACGGCGGCCGTAACTATAACGGTCCTAAGGTAGCGAAATTCCTTGTCGGGTAAGTTCCGACCTGCACGAATGGCGTAACGACTTCCCCACTGTCTCCAGCATAGGCTCAGTGAAATTGAATTCCCCGTGAAGATGCGGGGTTCCCGCGGTCAGACGGAAAGACCCTATGAACCTTTACTGCAGCTTCGCCTTGGCGTTAGCGGCAACATGTGTAGGATAGGTGGGAGGCTATGAAACCGGGGCGCCAGTCTCGGTGGAGCCAACCTTGAAATACCACCCTTGTTGTCGCTGACGTCTAACCGCAGCCCGTTATCCGGGTTCGGGACATGGCGTGGCGGGCAGTTTGACTGGGGCGGTCGCCTCCCAAAGTGTAACGGAGGCGCGCGATGGTGGGCTCAGAGCGGTCGGAAATCGCTCGATGAGTGCAATGGCATAAGCCCGCCTGACTGCGAGACTGACAAGTCGAGCAGAGACGAAAGTCGGCCATAGTGATCCGGTGGTTCTGCGTGGAAGGGCCATCGCTCAACGAATAAAAGGTACTCTAGGGATAACAGGCTGATTTTGCCCAAGCGTCCACAGCGACGGCAAAGTTTGGCACCTCGATGTCGGCTCATCACATCCTGGGGCTGGAGCAGGTCCCAAGGGTTCGGCTGTTCGCCGATTAAAGTGGTACGTGAGCTGGGTTCAGAACGTCGTGAGACAGTTTGGTCCCTATCTGCCGTGGGTGTACGAAACTTGAGAGGATCTGTCCCTAGTACGAGAGGACCGGGATGGACATACCTCTGGTGGACCTGTCGTGGCGCCAGCCGCGCAGCAGGGTAGCTAAGTATGGAATAGATAACCGCTGAAAGCATCTAAGCGGGAAACTAACCTCAAAACAAGGTTTCGCCGAGAGCCGTGGTAGACCACCACGTTGATAGGCCAGGTGTGGAAGTGCCGCGAGGCATGCAGCTTACTGGTACTAATCGCTCGATCGGCTTGATCGTTCTTAGTGAAATTCATGAATGCGCTTCAGAAATCGCGCTTTCAGCAGTGATGTCTTCTCAAATATCCGTTTCGTTGACCTGGTGGTTTTGCCGAGAGGTCCCCACCCGATCCCATTCCGAACTCGGTCGTTAAGCCTCTCTGGGCCGATGGTACTTTGTCTTAAGGCACGGGAGAGTAGGTCGCCGCCAGGTCTACCAAACGGATATGTCCAATAACCCTTCAAATTACGATTTCTAGCTTTGCCGCGGGGTGGAGCAGCCCGGTAGCTCGTCAGGCTCATAACCTGAAGGTCACAGGTTCAAATCCTGTCCCCGCACCCAAGAACTCGGAAAGCCCCGCTCACGCGGGGTTTTTTGCGTTTGGGCCGTTGCGCTGGCTTCGAAACAGCCCAAATCTAAGCTTGCGAATACTTGAAGCGCAGCAGAATTGGCCCTCGATCATGCCCAAAATCGACCTCTCCGCCATCCCCGTGGGCCGCGGCAGCAGCTATCCCACGCCCTTCGACGCCCCGTGCGAGGGCCAGACCTATCAGAGGCTGGCGCGCGAGAGCGGCCTGACCCTGTTCGGGGTGAACCTGACGGTGATCGAGCCCGGCGCCTGGTCCAGCCAGCGCCATTGGCACACCCTCGAGGACGAGTTCGTCTGGGTCGTGGAGGGCGAACTCACCCTGGTCACCGACGCCGGCGAGGAGATCCTGCGGGCGGGCGACTGCGCGGCCTTCAAACGCGGCGTGGCCGACGGACACCACCTGGTCAACCGCACGGACCGGCCGGCCAAGGTGCTGGAGGTGGGCAACGCCGACCCGCAGGACGTCTGCACCTATCCCGACATCGACATGATCGCGGGGCCCGAGCCGGGCTACAAGCACAGGGACGGCTCGCCCTATCCGCCCAAGGCCTGACGCCTTGAGGCCCGACCACGAAAAAGGGGCCGGCGTTCGGCCGACCCCTTTCCCCGTTGGATCTGGGAGGTTCGCTTAGCGCTGGGCGACGCGCGTGGCCTGCATCTGGGCCACCTCGGAGGCGCCCAGCTGCTCGAGGGCGCTGTTGACCGAGCCCTTCACGCAGCGGCCATAGGCGTCGAGGAAGAGGGTCTCGCTGGTGGTCGCCTTGGCGCACACCTTCTTGGCGGCCGCGACGATGTCGGCGTGGATCTGGTCGCTGGACTTGCCGACCACGGAGACGCGGACGCTTTCGGCGGCGTTGGCGGCCGGAGCCAGGGCGAGGGTGGCCAGGGCGGCCAGGGTCATCAGTTTCATCATGTTCTTCGTCCCGGAAAGGGGTTGGGGTTCAACCGCCTCCCGGCGTTCCTCAGGCCGGCGCTGAGCTTCTCGATGGCTCAAGCGTCCCGCCTGAGACCGACTTAGCGCGTGGATTCGGCTGGCCGCAAGTGACAATGGTGCGACGCAATATGGGGAATATTGCGGTGCGATATGGGCAGGCGCCGCCGCCCAAAAGGAGGGCGCCCGAGGCGTCCGGGCCCGCGCGCGGCACGACGGTTGCGGCGGGGCGGGGGGAAGACGCCGAAATGAAACACTTGCGTTCGGCGGCTCTTCACACTTCATTAACCTCTCGTGCTCGCCGAGGTCCCATGTTGCTTCAAGTTCTGGCTCTGACCGCCGCCCTTTCGTCGCCGTCCAGCGCCCCGGCCGCCGAAGCCGCCGCCCCGGCCCTGGCCGCCAACGCCTATATCGTCGAGTGCCTGGTGAGCGGCGTGTCGTTGACGGAGTGCAAGGTGGTCGACGCCGACCCCGCCACCAACCCCGGGGCCGCCACGGCCCTGAAGCTGGCCGCCGACATCCACGTTCCGGTCTCCATGGCCCAGGCGGGCCGGATCCGCATCAAGCTGAACGTCAATCCGTAAGGCCCTCGGGCGCGATTGACGAAGGCGAGCCGCAGGCTCCAAAAGGCTCGCGCGCATCCTCGCGCCCGGAGCCCCCAGATGCAGACACGTAAGCTCGGCCCGTTCGAGGTCTCCGCCATCGGCCTCGGCTGCATGAGCCTGTCGCACGGCTACGGTCCCCCGGCGCCGCGCGAGCGGGCCGAGCGGGTGCTGAAGGGGGCGCTGGACGCCGGCTACACCTTCCTCGACACCGCCGCCGTCTACGGCGTGGGCCACAACGAGACCCTGATCGGCGAGGTGCTGGGCGACCGGCGCGGCGACTACGTCCTGGCCTCGAAGTGCGGTCTGACCAATGGCGACAAGCGCGAGCTGAACGGTCATCCCGACGTGCTGAAGGCCACCTGCGAGGGCAGCCTGAAGCGGTTGAAGACCGACGTCATCGACCTCTACTACCTGCACCGCTGGGACAAGCGCGTGCCCATCGAGGACAGCGTCGGCGCCCTGGCCGAGCTGGTGGCCGAGGGCAAGATCAAGACCATCGGCCTGTCGGAAGTGTCGGCCGACACCCTGCGCCGCGCCCACGCCGTCCACCCGATCACCGCCCTGCAGACCGAATATTCCCCCTGGACCCGCAACCCGGAGATCGCGGTGCTGCAGGCCTGCAAGGACCTGGGGGTCACCTTCGTGGCCTTCAGCCCGGTGGCCCGCGGGTTCCTGGCCGGCGGCGCCTCGGACCCGGCGGCCTTCCAGGAAGGCGACATGCGCCTGGGCATGCCCCGCTTCCAGGGGGAGGCCTTCGCCGCCAACCTGAAGCTGCTGGCGTCCTTCACCGCCCTGGCGCGGGAGGCGGGCTGCACGCCGGCCCAGCTCTGCCTGGCCTGGCTGCTGGCCAAGGACGAGACCATCGTCCCCATTCCCGGCACCACCAATCCCGACCACATGATGGAGAACGCCGGCGCGGCGGCGATCAGGCTGTCGGCGGACGTCATGGCCAGGGTCGAGGCCCTGGTGAACCCCCAGACCGTGGCGGGGCCGCGCTATTCCCCCGCCATGCAGGCAGCCATCGACACCGAGGGCTAGGCGAAGGGGACATGCGGCTGGCGAGGGTCGGCGCTTCCCCCTCCGCGTCATCCCGCATGCAGCGGCCAAGCCGCGGACGTGCGGGACCCATAGACACCGATCCGTCCGGCAAGCCCCGCGTGTCTGGGTCCCGGTCTTCCGCGTAGCGCGGAAGCCGGGACGGCACCCCTAAGGGTTGCCCGGGAGAGCTGCGCTCAGGCGCCTTCCAGGCTTTCGAAAGCGGTGATCAGGGCGGCCTGGGCCAGGCGCTTGGCGCGGGCGGCCACCTCGGCCTCGGGCAGGTCGTGCAGGCCGCGCGGGCGCGGCAGGCTGATCTGGACGGTGATCCCGTCATCGGTGAGGACGGAGACCCCGACCAGGGTCGGGCTGACGGTGACGGAGGGCGGCAGGGACAGGTCCAGCATGGCTTGCGTCTCCAGTTTCCCCCAACGGGGCGGGGTTTGGGCGCTGCGGACCGGCAAGTCCAGCCACGGTTTTATGACCGGATGTGATGGAACCCGTTAAGCCTGTGGGTGGGGCGCCGGGGCTTATGCGGCGAACACCCAGCCGTCGGTGAGGCTCGCCATGGAGACGCCCACAAGGATCATCTTTCCGCCGCCATCCATGTCGATCACCACGTCTGCGCCCACCTGCTTGGCGACCGCGCCTGTCCCGGCGTCGAGCTGTACACGGTCGCCCTGAGAAGGGTTGAAATCGATCACCCTGTCGATGCCTGCGCCGCCCCAGGTGTGGAAGGTGTCCGCGCCCGAACCGCCGCTGAGGGTGTCATCGCCCAAATCGCCGGACATCCAATCGTCGCCCGCGCCGCCCGACAGACTGTCGTTGCCCTGGCCGCCGCGCACCCAGTCGCGACCGACACCGCCATCCTGGGTGTCGGCGCCAAGGTTGCCGTAGACCACGTCGTCTCCGACCTCGCCGTAGAGCCAGTCATTCCCCTGCCCACCGACGACCCAGTCATCGCCGTCGTAGCCACGGACCGTGTCGTCTCCCTTGTTTCCATTTAGGTCATCGAAGTCTGCGCCGCCCGTCAGGCTGTCGTCGCCATCGTCCCCGCGGACGTAGTCCAGGCCGTCGCCGGCCCAGATGGTGTCATTGCCGGCCTGGCCGAAGACAGTGTCGGATCCGGGATAGCCCCATATGCTGTCGGCTCCGTCACCGGTCATGATGTAGTCGCCGAGAGGGCCGCCGCCGCCCAGCACGGTGTCGGAGCCCGTGAGATAGGCGTCGGCGAACTGCTGACCGGTGATGGTCGGCAACTGCTGCCAGAGCACCGAAAGTGGCGTCGAGATATCGGAGACCATCAAACCGCCCGGCCTGTCGAAGCCTTCGTAATAGAAGCCGTGGACATAGCCGTACTTGGGGAACCCCATCTGATCGGCGCCGCCAAAACCCGTGCCCTCGACATTGAAGGCGACGGTGTAGGGATTGGCACGATAGCTAATGTGCTGCTGATCGATGACGCTGAAGAACATGGTGCTAGGCGTGATTGCGGGAAACATGGGTCCGTTCATGTAAATCGGACCGTTCATCGTCGCCATGTTCAGAGCTGTCCCAGAAGTTGCAGGCCGGCAAGAACGCAGGCGCAGCGTGTGAACCCTACTAACCGCCCCCTCTAGTCCGCACCAGCCCCAGCCTCGAATTCTCCCTCCGCCGCGTCACGGCTGACACGGCGCCGCTTTGCCCCTAGACCATCGCCCATGCCGATTGCTCCGCCCCCGCCCGAAGTCGAAGTGCTCATCGTCCATCCGCCGCGCCTGCCGGCGCTGGGCGGGGAGGCGGTGTTCGCCGTCCAGCAGCTGAGCGCGGAGGATCTGAAGACCGCGCCGCGGCTGGACGTGGCCCTCAAGCGGGCGCCCGGCGTGTCGCTGTTCCGGCGGACCGGCAGCGACGCGGCCAATCCCACCATCCAGGGCATCTCCCTGCGCGGCGTCGCGCCGTCGGGGGCGGGCCGGGCCCTGGTGACCCTGGACGGGGCGCCGCAGAACGATCCCTTCGGGGGCTGGGTGATCTGGTCGGCCCTGCCGCCGGAAGGCCTGGAAAGCGTCACCATCGTGCGCGGGGCCGGCGCCGGCGCCTATGGGGCCGGGGCACTGACCGGGGTCATCGCCCTGGAGGAGCGCGGGAGCGGCGAGGGCGTCTCGGCCCTGGACCTCTCCGTCGCCCAGCGGGGCGGCGCGCGGGCGGCTGTAGCCATGGGCGCGACGGGTCTGCTGGTCACCGCGAGCGCCGAGACCTCCGACGGCTATGTGCCGGTGCGCGGCGGGCGTGGGGCGGCGGACACGCCCACGACGCTCGACTCCGGCGCCTTCGCGGTGCGGGTCCAGGGCGAGCGCGATGGCGTCGTCGGCGCCCTGCGGCTGGGAGTCTATGAGGAGCAGCGCGGGGCGGGCCTGAAGGGCGCCAACTCCACCGCCAGCGGCGGCTCGGCGGCCCTGACGGTGGCGAAGATCGTCGATGGCGGCGGCTGGCGGCTGCAGGCCTGGGCGCGGTCCAGCGACCTGGCCAACAGCTCGGCGGCGGTGGCGGCGGGGCGGGTCTCCACCACGCCCGCCAGCGACCAGTATTCGACGCCCGCCCTGGGCTACGGCTTCAACGCCGCCTGGCAGGGACGGGGCGAGGCCTTCTCTTGGGAGGTGGGCGGCGATGTCCGCTTCGCCGACGGCCACGCCTATGAGCGGTTCCGCTATCTGAGCGGCGCCTTCACCCGGGGCCGGGAGTCCGGCGGGACCACGGCTGTGGGCGGGGTCTATGCCGAGGGCGTTCTCGACCGCGGCGACTGGCTGATCACCGGCGGCGCCAGGATCGACGCCTGGCGCCAGGCGGACGCGGTCCGCCGCGAGCGGGACCTGGCCACCGGGGCGGTGACCCTGAACCAGACCTCCCCCGACACCTCGGGCACGACGCCGACGGCGCGGTTCGGGGCGCGCCGGCGGCTGGGAGACGACAGCTGGCTGAGGGCGGCGGCCTATGCCGGCTTCCGCGCCCCGACCCTGAACGAGCTGCACCGCCCCTTCCGGGTGGGCAATGACGTGACCGAGGCCAATCCGACCCTGACGCCCGAGACGCTCTACGGCGTGGAACTGGGGCTCGGCGGGGACGGAGAGACCCGCTGGAGCGCCACGGTCTTCTACAACCGCCTGGCCGATCCCATCACCAATGTGACGGTGGGCGCGGGCCCGGGGACCTTCCCGGTGGCGGGCTTCATCCCGGCGGGCGGGGTGCTGCGCCAGCGGCGCAACGCCGGCCAGATCGAGGCCTGGGGCCTGGAGGCCGATATCTCCCGCAGCTTCGGGGACCTGAGCCTGAACGGGGCCCTGTCGGCGACCAAGGCGGAGGTGGACGGCGGAACCGCCGCGCCTCAGCTCACCGGCAAACGCCCGGCCCAGACTCCGGAATATACGGTCACGGCCGGCGCCGACTGGAAGGCCTCGGAGCGGCTGACCCTGTCGGCGAACCTGCGCTTCGAGAGCGAACGGTTCGAGGACGATCTCAACAGCCGCAGGCTGGCGGCCTCGGCGGGTGTCGACGCCCGGGCGGCCTGGCGGCTCACCCCCGACAGCGAGGTCTATCTGGCCGCCGAGAACCTCACCGACGCGCGCATCGAGGTGGGGGAGACCGGCGATGGGACCGAGAGCTTCGCGGCGCCCCAGACCTTCCGGATCGGCTTCTCCCTGCGGCGCTAATCGGCGGTCTCGCCGAACAGCTCTTCGTGCTTGGCGCAGATGGCGGGCCACAGGGCGGCCATCTGCGGGACATCGAGACCGAACTCGCCGGTCAGGATCTCGCCGAACTGATCGGCGGACTCGATCAGGGTCTGGGTCCGCTCGCCCGGCCGGACGCGGCGCAGGGTGCGCCCCAGGATGATCACCAGGCCGTCCGGCGTATGCCGCTGGACGATGGGGAACTGGGTGAAGACCGACTCCGGGGCGGTGCGCAGCCACTGGCAGGTGGCGGCCAGGGTCTCCTCCCGCGCCGTCTCCAGGGTGAAGTCGAAATAGGGCGCGCCGCCCAGGGCATGGTTGTGCAGCCGCCACCAGTCGGCGTCGACCTGCTCCAGCTTGAAGTCGTAGCCCGCCACCCTGTGATCGCTGGCGGCCAGCGGGATGGGCTCCAGCACCCCGTCGCCGAAACCGACGTCGGCGATATAGGGCTGGTCGAGATCCACCCGCAGGACCAGGTGATTGCCGTGGCTCGCCTCGCCGCGCTCCATCCGGGCGACGGCGCCGGACAGGCGGGTGACCGCAAAGCCGATCTCCGACAGGGCCCAGCCCAGGACGCCGTTCATCTCGTAGCACCAGCCTCCGCGCCGGCGGGTGACCAGCTTGTCGAAGGCGTGGGCGACGGTCACGTCGCCCGGCGCCTTGAGCTGAACGTCCAGGTTCTCATAGGGAATGGCCAGCAGGTGGGCGCGGTGGATCGCGCGCAGGGTCTCGAGATCCACCCGGGGCGTCCCGGCATAGCCGATGCGGTCGAGATAGGCGGCAAGGTCCATGGGACGCTCCTTTCAAGGTCAAGCTAGGGCGGCTGGCGCGACTTCGCCAGCTTGGCTAGGACGGATCACTTGGACAATCTGACCACCGGGCTGGAACTGCGCCCGACATCAAGCAGCGCGTGGCGCTCAAGGTGCTGAGCCGAAGCTCCGTCCCCCGGCAGGCCGCCTTCGGCCTGGAGCGCGGCTGGCGCGACCTGGATTTCGTGCAGACGGTCGGCGACGACTACCCCCGCGACCTGGGCATTCTTGGCGATGACGGCGGCGAGGGTGCGGCGATCGTCGTGTTCAAGCGCGACGGCGATCGGGTGCGACTGTTCTGGGCCAGCGAGATGACGGACGAGATGGCCGATCCCGGCCAGGACCCGCGCGACGCGCCGGACATCGCGGCTCTCTGGTCGATCCTGGACCTCACGCCAGAGGGACGTGGCGCCGACTGGTATCCGAAGCTGAGCTACTGAGGCGACCGCCATGACCCGGCAGATTCTGTTCGTCCAGGGTGGCGGGGAAGGCGCGTACGACGCCTGGGACATCAAGCTGGTGGACAGTCTGACGCGGGCCCTGGGCCCCGGCTACGAGGTCCGCTATCCGCGCATGCCGAACGAGGAGGATCCGCAGTTCGCGGCCTGGAGGGCGGCGCTGGGCGAGGAGCTGGGCAGGCTGGAGGCGGGCGCCGTCCTGGTGGGCCATTCGATCGGCGCGACCGTCCTGGTCCATAGCCTTGCCGATGGCCTGGCCGCGCGGTCGCCGTCCGCGATCTTCCTGGTTTCGGCGCCGTTTGTCGGACCGGGCGGCTGGCCCAGCGACGATATCAAGCCGAAGCCGGACCTCGGCGCCAACTTGCCCGCGCCCGTCTATCTCTATCAGGGGGACGCGGACGAGACGACGCCGGCCAGCCACGTCGACCTCTATGCAAAGGCGATCCCGCAGGCGGTGGTGCGCAGGCTCCCGGGCCGCGACCATCAACTGAACAACAACCTGTCCGAGGTCGCCGCGGATATCCGCGACCTCGACCGACGGCGGTGATCAGCGTCGACGGCGGCTTGGCGAGAACGCCACGATGAAGCTGCTACTGATCGATCCGGCCGGAACCCCCAACACCGGCGACGCCGCAACGGCGACACCGGCGGTGGAGCTCCAGGCGCCGGGCTCGGCGCTCCGGCGGCGCGCGCTCAGTCCTTCTTGGGCGCCTCGCCCGCCCCGGCGCCGGTGATCAGGGCCACGATCTGCGGGCTGATGTTCTCGGCGCCCTTCTCCATCATGTGGGAGACGATGCGGGCGCCGACCGCGGCGCGGGTCTGGCTGGTGAACTCGGTCTTGTTCTCGCGCACCCAGTCCATGGAGGCCTTGCGGTTGACGTTGAGCTGCTGGAAGTGCGGGACCACGTAGCGGGCGATCATCTCGTAGGAGCGCTTGGTGTTCTCCCAATTGGCCCAGTTGTGGGCCATCATCAGATAGCAGCCGAAGCCGCCACTCTCTTCCTGCAGCTGCTCGATGCGGGCGATAGCCTCGTCCGGGGTGCCCACCACGGCCGAGCCGAGGGCCAGATAGGCCTCGACGGGGTCGCCGGCGAAGTCGTCGGGGACCATGGGCAGGTTGGCGATCTCGCGGAAGTAATAGATCCACTTCTCCAGGCCGAAGCGCACCTGTTCGATGGCCTTGTCCTTGGTCTCGGCGATGTGCATCTGGCCCACCAGCCGCCAGGCGTTGCGGTCCATCGTCTGGCCGCTGGCCTTGGCGATGTCCTCCGCGATGCCCCAGTTGGCGGCGAGCGCGTTGAACCCGGCCGTGGTGGTGGCGCCCAGGGAGAGCAGGCCAAGGCCGTGCTTGCCGGCCGCCCGCGCCCCGGTGGGCGAGACCTGGCTGGCCACGGCGATCTCCACCGAGGGCCGCGAATAGGGGGTCATCTGCAGGCGGGCGTTGACCAGGGTGAACCAGTCGCTCTCGTGGCTGACCTCCTCGCCGCGCAGCAGGCGCACCAGGACGTCGAGGGCCTCGTCCATGCGGTCGCGCTGCTTGGCCACCGGGATGCCCATCATGAAGGCGTCGGAGGACAGCGCGCCGGGGCCGGCCCCGAACATCACCCGGCCGCGGGTCATGTGGTCGAGCTGGTTGATGCGGTCGGCCAGCATCATGGGGTGGTGGTAGGGTAGGGAGGAGACCCCGGTGCCCAGCCGGATGTGTTTGGTGCGCTCGGCCGCGGCGGCGATGAACACCTCGGGCGAGGCGATCAGCTCATAGGCGGCGGAGTGGTGCTCGCCGATCCAGGCCTCCTCGTAGCCCAGATTGTCCATGTGCTGGACCAGCTCCAGGTCGCGCTGGATGGCCAGGGTCGGGTTCTCGTCCAGCGGATGGAAGGGCGCGATGAAGGCGCCGAAGCGCAGTTTGGTCTCGAGCATCTAGCCCTCCCTGGGTCTGTTTGGGAGACCTTAGCTGGGATGACGCGGGGGCGCCTAGCAGCCCGTACCTGCGTTTCGAAACCTCAGGACGCGGCGTCGCGGGCGGCCTCCAGGAACTTCAGAACCGAGAGCTCGAAGGCGCGCGGCGCGCCGGACCCCTTCAGGGGCAGGACCCCGCGCTCATAGGATTCCAGCACCAGGGGATGGATGTAGGAGCCCTTGCAGACCGCCGCGGTGTTGCCGAGCAGGGTCGCCACCGCCTTGACCGAGGCCGCGACATTGCGCCGAGCCTCGGCGGCGCTGGCCGCCGGCGGATGGGCCACCAAGGCGCGGGCCGCCGCCAGGGTGCCGGCCCAGGTGCGGAAATCCTTGGCCGAGAAGTCGTCCCCGAGGGCCTGGCGAATATAGGCGTTGACGTCGGCGCTCTCCACCGCCCGGCGCTGCCCGGCCTCGTCGATGTACTGGAACAGGCGCTGGCCGGGGATGTCCTGGCAGGCCTTGACGATGCGGGCCAGCCGGCGGTCGCGGAAGCCGGTCTGGTGGACCTTGCCGCTCTTGCCGCGGAACTCGAACACCGCGCCGGTCCCGGTGATCCTGGCGTGCCGGTCGCGCAGGGTGGTGAGCCCGAAGCTCTTGTTGGCGCGGGCATACTCCTCGTTGCCCACCCGGATCAGGGTGATCTCCATCACCGCCACCACGGCGGCCAGCACCTTCTCCCGGGGCAGGCCGCGGCGGGCGAGATCGGCGGCCACCCGCCGGCGCAGCCGCGGCAGGGCGCGGCCGAAGGCGATGACCCGGCCGTACTTGATCCCGTCGCGGTCCTGCCGCCACTCGGCGTGGTAGCGGTACTGCTTGCGCCCCTTCTGGTCGCGTCCGGTCACCTGGATGTGGCCGCGGGCGGAGGGGCAGATCCAGACCTCGGTCCAGGCGGGCGGGATGGCGAGGGCCTTGATGCGGTCCAGCGTCGCGGCGTCCTTCACGGCGCGGCCCTGCGGGTCGCGGTAGGCGAAGCCGGACTTGGTGGTGACCCGGGTGATGCCCGCGTCATCGTCGTTGACGTAGGTCAGGCCCACGGGGACGGGAGGACTGAGGTCCGCGGTGTCTCTGGCCATCTGTCGCCTTTGGAATTGGCCGGGGACGTGGCAGGTACGCCCCCTGTGGCCGGTCAACGTGAGGCCGGCGCGCGGGGTTCCTAAGTCGGACGGGAGACGCAAGAGCCGTGAACTATCGCCACGCCTTCCACGCCGGGAATTTCGCCGACCTGGTCAAGCACGCCGGCCTGCTGCGGCTGATGGCGGCGCTCACCAAGAGCGCCGGGCCGCTGACCGTCATCGACACCCATGCCGGGCGCGGGCTCTACGACCTGTCGGGCAGTGAGGCGCAGCGTTCCGGCGAGGCCCAGGCCGGGATCGGCCAGCTGATGAAGGCCGCCGACCTGCCCGCCGGCTTCGCCCCCCTGCGGGCGGCGGTGACCAAGCTCAACAATGGCGGTCCCACCAAGCTGTATCCGGGCTCGCCGCGGCTGATCGCCGACACCCTGCGCAAGAAGGACCTCTATATCGCTTGCGAGCTGCGCGGCGAGGAGCATGCGGCCCTGCGGCAGGCGCTGAAGGGCCGTAACGGGATCGAGACCCTGTGCGCCGACGGCTACGATACCGCCATCGCCCGCTGCCCGGCCAGGGGCGCGGTCCTGGTCCTGATCGATCCGCCCTTCGAGAAGGCCGACGACTATGCCCGCATCGTCGCCACCCTGAAGGCGGTGACCCGGCGCAACCGCGAGGCGGTGGTGATGATCTGGCTGCCCATCAAGGACCTGCAGACCTTCGACAGTTTCCTCAATGAGGCGCAGGATGCCGGGGCGGGTCCGCTGCTGGTGGCCGAGACCCGCATGCGGCCGCTGAGCGACCCGATGAAGATGAACGGCTGCGCCCTGATGATCGCCCGCGCCCCGGCCGACCTGGCCGCGCCGCTGGAGGAAATCTGCCGCTGGACCGCCCAGACCCTCGGCGAGAAGGGCCAGGGTCGAGTGTCGGTGTTGTCGTAACGTCATTTTGCGGTTGCGAAGGGCGGGCGTATGATATGTTGCATCGCACAATTCAACTCCGGAGACGTTCCATGATCGAGCTTAAGCCGAACGAGTCCGTCACCCCGACCGCGGCGCTTCACGTGCCGATCGGCGCGGCCTCGCCCCTGTGGTTCATGTTCGCGGGCGCGGCCTCGGCCGGCGTCGCCTATTGGTGGATGACCCGCTGGATGCGGCCGGTGAACCTGGAAGCCCTGCTGTCGGCGCCAGCCGCCGACGCCCATCCCCTGGAGGAGGCCGCCATCCTGGTGGAGGCCTTCGTCGAGCCGGTGCTGGAGGCTGCCGAGGTGGTGGAGCCGGTGCTGGAGGCCGGTGGCGTCGTCGATCCCGATCCCGCGCCGACCCCCGCGCCCGAGCCGGCCCCCAACCCCCTCGACACGCCTCCGCCGCCGGTGGAAGCCGCGGCCGGGGCGGCGCCTGTTCTGGAAGCCGCGCCCGAGCCGGCGACGCCCAAGCCCGTGGCCGCCAAGCCCAAGGCCGCGCCGAAGGCGTAGCGCGGCGACGCGCGGCGCATTATGGCTGATCCCAGCGCCGGAGACGGCGAGGGGGCCGCGACGTGCTGAAGCGAGGGCTGGACATCCTGGGCGCCGTGGCGGGACTGATCGTCCTGTCGCCCGTCCTGCTGATGCTGGCGGTCGCGGTGCGGCTGGAGTCCCCCGGCCCGGCCCTGCACTGGTCGCGGCGGGTGGGGCGGTTCAACAAGATCTTCGCCATGCCCAAGTTCCGCAGCATGCGCACCGGCGCGCCGGACGTGGCCACCCACCTGCTGCCCGATCCGGAGAGCTGGATCACCCCCCTCGGGCGCTTCATGCGCCGCACCAGCCTGGATGAACTGCCCCAGCTCTGGAGCGTGCTGGTGGGGGACATGAGCCTCGTCGGGCCCCGGCCGGCCCTGTTCAACCAGGACGACCTAGTGGGCCTGCGCACCCAGGCCGGGGTCGAGGTCCTGCGTCCGGGCCTCACCGGCTGGGCCCAGGTCAATGGCCGCGACGAGCTGCCGATCCCCGACAAGGCGCGGCTGGACGCCGAGTACCTGGCGCGCCGCTCCACCTGGATGGACCTGTCGATCATCGCGCGGACGGCGGTGACGGCCTTCTGGGGGCGGGGCGTCCGCCACTGACGGACCCCTTTGGCCGCTGAGGCGTTCTGGCGAGACGCGGAGCCTCCAGACCTTGTCAGCCGAACCGATCCATCACCGCGCCCGCACGGGCCTCATCCGCGCCCGGGACAGGGCCGCGGCAGGCCTGCGGCGGGCCCGCGGCGCGATGCGTCCAACCTGGGACCGGGCGCGGACCCGGCTGCGCGAGACCCGGTTCAAGCGCCCCAGCAACCGGACGCTGGCCTGGACCGGCGGGATCGTCGGCGTCCTGGTGGTCGCCATCGCCCTCTTCCTGATCCTGTTCGACTGGAACTATCTGCGCGGCCCCATCGGCCGTTTCGCCTCGGCGCGGACCGGCCGCGAGATCGTGCTGGCGGGGGACCTCAAGGTCCACGCCTTCTCCTGGCAGCCCACCGCCAGGGCGGAAGGAATCCGTATCGGCAACCCCAAGTGGGCCGGTCCCGGCCAGACGGCCGAGATCGCCAGGCTCGACCTGAAGGTCAAGCTTCTGCCCCTGTTGCGGGGGCAACTGGTGCTGCTCAACCTGCAGCTCGACCAGCCGAAGGTGAACCTGCTGCGCGACCGCCAGGGCCGGGCGACCTGGGATTTCTCCAACGGCAAGAAGAGCAAGACCCCCTTCCGCCTGCCGCCGATCCGGCGCTTCGTGATCAATGACGGCCATCTGCGGATCGTCGACCAGAAGCGGCGCCTGGTGCTGAACGGCGAGGTGAACGCCACCGAGAAGATGGGCCAGGCCGGCCGCGGCTTCCTGCTGAGCGGCGACGGATCGCTGAACGGAAACCGGTTCCTGCTGCGGGTGCAGGGCGGCCCCCTGCTCAATGTCGACCCGGACAAGCCCTATCCCTTCGACGCCGACATCCGCTCCGGCGCGACCCGGGTGACCGCCAAGGGCGCGATCCCCAAGCCCTTCGACCTGGGCCAGTTCTACATGAACACCACCGCCCAGGGCCCGGACCTGGCCGACCTCTACGACCTGACCGGCGTGGCGCTGCCCAACACGCCGCCCTATCGCCTGAGCGGCCGGCTGTCGCGGGACGAGCATCTCTACCGGATCGACGGCCTGGGCGGCCGGGTGGGCGACAGCGACCTCGCCGGCTCCATCTCGGTCCAGACCGGCGAGGATCGGCCCTATCTGAAGGCCGACCTGCGGACCCGCAGCCTGGACTTCGACGACCTGGCGGCGATCTTCGGCGGCGTGCCCTCGCGCAAGGCCGGCGAGACGGTGTCGGCCGAGCAGAAGGCCATGGGCCAGCAGATGGCCGCCCAGCGCCGCCTGCTGCCGGACTCCACCCTGAACGTCGAGCGCATCCGCTCCCTCGACGCCGACGTGCGCTATCGGGCGACCTCGATCCATGACGCGGTGGTGCCCCTGCGTGGCGGCGACGTGACCGTGAAGCTGGATCATGGCCTGCTGAGCGCCAATCCGCTGATGCTGGACCTGCCGCAGGGCAAGATCGCCGGCCAGGCGCACCTGAACGCCCGCGGCGCCGTGCCGGTGACCGACGTCGATGTCCGCTTCTCCAACGCCCGGCTCGAACAGCTCATCCCCATCAAGGGTCAGCCCCTGACCGGCAGCTTCGTCGGCCGCATCAAGCTGAAGGGGACGGGCAATTCGGTGCACCGTGCGGCGGCCAACGCCGACGGCGAGGTGCTGGCGGTGGTGCCGGGCGGCGAGATTCGCCAGGCCTTCGCCGAGCTGCTGGGGATCAATGTCACCAAGGGCCTGGGCCTGCTGTACGCCAAGGACCAGAGCGCCGTGCCGATCCGCTGCGGCGTGGCCCATTTCCAGGCCAAGGGCGGCGTGCTGACCGCCGACCGCATCGTCTTCGACACCAAGCCGGTCCTGGCCACGGGGCGGGGGACGCTGAACCTGGACACCGAGCGGCTCGATTTCCGCATCCAGGGGCACTCCAAGGAGCTTCGACTGGTGCGCCTGCTGTCGCCGATCACCGTCAAGGGGCCGATCCTCGCCCCCAAGGTCGGCATCGAGACCGGCCGGGTCATCACCCAGGGTGGGGTCGCCGCGGTCCTGGCCGGGGTGATCAACCCCCTGGCGGTGCTGCTGCCCTTCGTCGATCCAGGCCTGGCCAAGGACGCGGCCTGCGGCGCCCTGATCGCCGAGGCCGGCCGCGACGGGGCGCCCGTCAAGAGCGCGGCCCGCTGATCATTTCAGGGCGGCGACAAAGCGGCGCCCTTCTGAAACCAACCCGCGATTGACGCCGCGTCGGGACGCCCTGCAATGTCGCGGCTCAGGTTTTCAGCTTCGAAGAGGTCTCCCCATGTCGGCACGTCACACCAAGCGCCCGCTGGGCCTCGTCCTCGGCGTCGCGCTGAGCCTGGCCGCGGTGAGCGGAGCGGCTGTGGCCGCGGTGTCGGCCGAGAAGGTGATCGCCGAGCGCCAGAAGGGCCTGAAGGCCATGGGCGGCGCCTTCAAGACCATCAACGACAACCTCAAGACCGACGCCCCCGACGCCAAGCTGATCGCCGCCCAGGCCAAGATCGTGAAGGATTGGTCGCACCACATCCCCAAGTGGTTCCCGAAGGGCAGCGGTCCCGAGGCCGGCTTCAAGACCGCCGCCAAGCCCGAAATCTGGACCGACCCGGCCAAGTTCGCCGCCGCCGCCAAGGGCCTGCAGGTGGAGGCCGCGAAGCTGGAGACCATCGCCAAGGGCGGCAATATCGACGCCATCAAGGCCCAGGTGAAGGCCACCGGCGGCGCCTGCGGGACCTGCCACACGCCCTTCCGCGTGAAGTCCTAAGCGCTCATGAGCGAGACGCCCGCGGCGCCGACCAAGCTCTGGGACCTGCCGACCCGGATCACCCACTGGTCCCTGGTGGTGCTGATCCTCACCGCCTGGCTGAGCGGCGGCCAGCAGATGCAGATCCATACGCTCGCCGGCTACGGGGTGATCGGCCTGCTGGTGTTTCGGCTCTATTGGGGCTTCGCGGGCGGGGAGACCGCGCGGTTCTCCCAGTTCGTGAAGGGGCCGGGCGCCACGGTCGGCTACCTCAAGACCATGGGCAAGCGCACGGCCGCCGACATGGTGGGCCATAGCCCCGTGGGGGCGGTCAGCGTCGTGGCCCTGCTGCTGGTGATGATCGTCCAGGCCGGCCTGGGCCTGTTCGCCACCGACATCGACGGGATCAATTCCGGGCCGCTGTCCTACATGGTGGACTTCGACACCGGCCGCCTGGCCTCGGAATGGCACGAGCTGAGCTTCCGGGCGCTGCAGGGCCTGGTGGTCCTGCACCTGGCGGCCATCGCCTTCTACGCCCTGTGGAAGCGGCAGAACCTGGTGACCGCCATGATCACCGGCAAGCGCCGGTTCATCGGCCCGGCCCCGACCCTCAAGTTCGCCCCGGCCTGGCGCTTCGTGCTGGGGGTGGTGATCGCCGTGGGCGTCGCCTGGCTCATCGCCCGCGGGCTGAAGCTGCCGAAGCTGTAAAGGCCTCAGTGCATGGTGTCGGCGACGATCTCGAGCTTGTTGCCGTCGGGATCGAGCAGGACCGCGCCGTAGTAGTCGGGCGCGATATCGGGGTGCGCGCCCGCGGGCCGGACCGCGCGGGCGCCCTGGGCCAGGGCCGCCTCATAGGCCTGGTCCACCGCCTGGCGGCTGCCGGCGGAGAAGGCGATGTGGGTTCCCAGACCCGCCACCTGGGATCCGTCCACCGGATAGAGATAGAACTGCCGGCTCTGGCCGGGACCGTAGGCCAGCTCGGCCTCGGCCGCCCAGGTGTTGGCGCAGCCCAGCGGGGCGAAGAAGGCGTCGTAGAAGCGGCGCGCGGCGACAAGGTCGCGGACGCCCACCGACAGATGATCGAACATGTCTTTGCTCCCGGCCAAGCTTGCGCGGGATGTAGGGGCGCGGCGCGGAACCCGCAACCGCGCCGCCGGGGGGCTTAGGCCGCCGCGCCCTTCAGGCACTTGAGCCAGGCGTCCTCGCGAGCCTTTTCGGCCTCGCGCAGGGTGGCCTCGGCGTCGCGGACCGCGGCGTCGTGCTTGCGCCATTCCAGCACCGCGCCCTCGCGGGCGGCGCGGGCGGCTTCCATGGTCTCGAAACGGGCGAGGATGGCGCGCACGCTGTAGGTCACCGGCGGGCCCACCGTCTCGCGGTCGGGATAGAAGCCGGTGATGGAGTCCGTGCTCTCGCTGTCGATGTGGAAGACATCAGCCCAGCCGGCGTGGTGGCGCATCAGGGCCCAGGGACGTTGGACGGTCATCAATAGCTCCTCAGAATCCGCAAGGCGGTGTCTCACGCCGAAACTAGCCCGGCTCGCGCCCGGCTCCAACGGCGCAGGCGCGCCCATAGCAGATGCGCCGCGCCGGGCGAAAGCCCAACCGCGAATGTCGGCGTCTCATAGCGCCATCAAGGCCAGGGCGTTGGCCGCCGCGGCCCCGTGCATGGTGTTGTCGAAGATGCACCAGCCCTCGGTCCCGGGCGGGCGCGCCGCGAGGGTCCGGGCGACGGCGGCGATCTGCTCGGCGGAGTAGGGCGACGAGTACATGCGCGGCGACCCGTGCAGGCGAATATAGGTCAGGCCGGGCCAGCCGCCGGGCCGGGCGGCCTGCGGGACCACGGCGGGGTCGGCCGCGACGCGGGCGATGCGGGCGGCGGCCAGCCGGCTCGAGACATCTTCGGTGAACCAGGTGGCGTGCCGCGCCTCGAGCGCGGTCAGGTCATCGTGCAGCCGAGGCCATAGCGCCACGAAGGCCGCCGCCTCCGGGGTGAAGGCCAGGCTGGGGGGAAGCTGGATCAGCACCGGTCCGAGCTTGTCGCCCAGCGGCGAAACCTGCTCGAGGAAGGCGCGCGCCAGGTCCTCGGCGTCCGTCAGCCGCCGCTCGTGGGTGATGGTCCTGGGCGCCTTCACCGCGAACCGGAAATCCGCCGGCGTGGCCGCGGCCCAACGCTCGAAGATGGCGGCCTTGTGCGGCCGGTAGAAGGTGGTGTTGATCTCGACCGCCGGCAGGACGGCGGCGTAGCGCTCCAGCCCGGTCCCTTCGGTTGGGAAGTGTTCCGCCGAGGTGCGGGGAATGCTCCATCCCGCCGTGCCGATCCTGTCCATGAGGATTGAGCGCGCAGCCGCCGGAGCGGTTGCTAGGCGTCGAAGGCGATGACCCGGCTTTCCTGATCCCCGGCCACGCCCACCCGGGGGCAGGCGTCCTTCAGGGCGCAGAGGCCGCAGGCGGGGTCGAAGTGGGTGCAGATGGACTGGCCGTGGGGCTTGAGCAGCCAGTGCAGCTCGAAGACCTGTTCGGGGCCCCAGTCAGCGGGGACCTGGTCCATCAGGCTGTCATAGGCCTCCCGCAGGTCGCCGCCGCGGCCGGTGAGACCCAGGCGCCGCGCCACCCGGTGGACGTGGGTGTCCACCACCAAGGCTCGCTGGTTGAGGGTGGAGAAGTTCAGCACCGCGGCGGCGGCCTTAACCCCCACGCCGGGCAGGCGCATCAGCCAGGCCAGGGCTTCGTCCACCGGCTCGGCGGCCAGGAAGTCGAGGCTGAGCTCGCCGCGCTTGAGCAGGATCACCCGGACCAGGATCGGCAGCTGGCGGGCCTTCTGGTCGGCGAAGGTCACCGGATCGATCAGGGGCTCGAGGTCCTGCTGGGTCGCATGCACCAGGGCCGACCAGTCCGGATAAGCCGACCGCAGCCTGACGAAGGCCGCCCAGGTCACCTCGTCATAGGTGCGGGCGCCCAGCATGGCCTTGATGAGCTGGGAGACCGGATCCATCCGGTGCTCGGGCCGCTGGGGGCCGAACACCGTGCGCAGGCGATCGCGCGTGGGGGGCAGGTCTGACGGGAGGGCGAGACGAATCTGCATACCGTCACGCTAGAACAAAAGTAGAACATTTGTAAAGGGCCGCGCCGCGCCCTACGAAGGATCGCAGCATCCACGGGAAGGGCGGCCATGACCCCGGCTTCGGTCTCCGACTATCGCGAACTGGCGCGCCGCCGCCTGCCCAAGATGTTCTTCGAATATATCGACGGCGGCTCCTATGCCGAGGTCACCCTGGGGCGGAACGTCGCCGACATCGAGGCGCTGGCCCTGCGCCAGCGGGTCATGCGCGACATGAGCCAGCTGGACATGAGCATCGAGACCCTGGGCCAGAAACTGTCCATGCCGCTGGGCCTGTCGCCGGTGGGCATGGCCGGGATGTACGGACGCCGGGGCGAGGTCCAGGCCGCCAAGGCCGCCGCCGCCGCGGGGGTGCCCTTCTGCCTGTCCACCGTCGGGGTCTGTTCGGTGGAGGAGGTGGCCGCCTCGGGGACCGCCCCCTGGTTCCAGCTCTATATGCTCAAGGACCGCGGCTACATGGCGGAGCTCCTGGCGCGCGCCAAGGCGGCGGGCTGCCCGGTCCTGGTCTTCACCGTCGACCTGCCGCTGCCGGGCTCGCGCTATCGTGATGTCCGGTCGGGCTTCACCGGATCGAGCGGCGTCTCCGGCGCGCTGAACACCGCCTGGCAGGGGGTGACCCATCCCGGCTGGCTGTGGGACGTCTGGCTGCACGGCCGCCCCCACAGTCTGGGCAGCGTCGCCGGCGCGGTGCCCAAGGCGGGCTCGGTCACCGACTTCCTGAGCTGGATCGCGCGCAACTTCGACCGCTCGGTGACCTGGGCCGACCTCGACTGGGTTCGCAAGACCTGGGACGGCCCCATCGTCATCAAGGGGATCCTGGACCCGCAGGACGCCCGCGACGCCCGCTCGGCCGGCGCGCAAGGCCTTGTGGTGTCGAACCATGGCGGGCGGCAGCTCGACGGCGTGCGCTCCTCGATCTCGGCCCTGCCGGCGGTGGTGGACGCCGTCGGGAGCGACCTGGAGGTCTATCTGGACGGCGGGGTGCGCTCGGGTCTCGACGTGCTCAAGGCGCTGGCGCTCGGCGCCAAGGCCTGCTTCGTCGGCCGGGCCTGGGCCTATGCGCTCGGCGCCGGCGGCGAGAAGATGGTCGCCCGCATGCTGGGAACCCTGAAGAGCGAGCTGGCCACGGCCATGGTGCTGACCGGCTGCCGCAACGCTCGGGACGCGGACAAATCCCTGCTGGACGCCGCGCTGTAGAAAAACTTTTCAAATCCGCAGGTTCAGACCCATCGACAAGGGTCGTTCTTGCCGCTAATGGCCGCCCGAACGTACGTTTCACGGTCGGGTTCGGCCGTGCTGCCGCATGCCTGTAACGCATGCCTGTATGAGAATGAGGGACCCGCATGGGAGCTCCGGAACGGCAAGGTCTGTACGACCCGCGCAATGAACACGATGCGTGCGGTGTGGGGTTTGTGGCCAATATCAAGGGCCGCAAATCGCATGAGGTCGTGACCGCTGGTCTGGAAATCCTGATCAACCTCGACCACCGCGGCGCTGTCGGCGCCGATCCCCTGGTGGGCGACGGGGCCGGGATTCTGATTCAGATGCCCGACGCCCTGCTGCGCGACTGGGCCGGCAAGGAGGGCGTCACCCTGCCGGCGCCCGGCGACTACGCCGTGGCCATGTGCTTCATGCCGCAGGACGACGCCGCCCGCGCCGTGGCCGTCTCCCAGTTCGAGCACTTCCTGAAGGTCGAGGGCCAGGTCTTCATCGCCTGGCGCGACGTGCCCGTCGACACCACCGGCCTGGGCGAGGCCGTGCTGGCCGAGATGCCGGTGATCCGCCAGGCCATCGTCGGCCGCGGCCCGGGGACCAAGGACCAGGACGCCTTCGAGCGGAAGCTGCTGACCATCCGCAAGCAGCTGCAGAACCCCTTGGCCGAGCTGGCGGTGAAGAAGAACCTGCCGGGCCTGACCCAACTCTACCTGCCGTCCTTCTCGACGCGGACGGTGGTCTATAAGGGCCTTCTGCTGGCCGGCCAGGTCGGCACCTTCTACACCGACCTCGCCAACCCGTTGACGGAGTCGGCGCTCGCCCTGGTGCACCAGCGGTTCTCCACCAACACCTTCCCGTCCTGGAAGCTGGCCCACCCCTACCGGTTCATCGCCCACAACGGCGAGATCAACACGGTCCGCGGCAACGTGAACTGGATGAACGCGCGCCGCCGCACCCTGGAGTCGGACCTGCTGGGCCCCGACCTCAACAAGATGTGGCCGCTGATCCCGCACGGCCAGTCCGACACGGCCTGTCTGGACAATGCGCTGGAGCTGCTGGTGGCCGGCGGCTATCCGCTGGCCCACGCCGTCATGATGCTGATCCCGGAGGCCTGGGCCGGCAATCCGCTGATGGATCCCAAGCGCAAGGCCTTCTACGAGTATCACGCCGCCCTGATGGAGCCGTGGGACGGCCCCGCCGCCGTGGCCTTCACCGACGGCCGCCAGATCGGCGCCACCCTGGACCGCAACGGCCTGCGTCCGGCCCGCTTCGTCATCACCGACCAGGACCATGTGATCATGGCCTCGGAGGTCGGCGTGCTGGTGGTTCCCGAGGAGCGGGTGGTGCGCAAGTGGCGCCTGCAGCCCGGCAAGATGCTGCTGATCGACATGGAGGAAGGCCGGATCATCGAGGACGAGGAGATCAAGGCCTCCCTCGCCGACGCCGAGCCCTATGCCGACTGGCTGGCCCAGACTCAGTTCAAGCTGGAGGATCTGCCCGAGGCCCCGCCGGCCCAGGCCCTGCTGGGCAACGACCCCAGCCAGCTGCTCGATCGCCAGCAGGCCTTCGGCTACACCCAGGAGGACCTGCAGTTCTTCCTGGAGCCCATGGCCCAGACCGGGGACGACCCGATCGGCTCGATGGGTCAGGACATCCCCATCGCGGTGCTGTCGAAGCGCCCGAAGCTGCTCTACGACTACTTCAAGCAGAACTTCGCCCAGGTCACCAACCCGCCCATCGACCCGATCCGGGAAGAGCTGGTGATGAGCCTGGTGTCGATGATCGGCCCGCGCCCGAACCTGCTGGGCCGGCAGGCCGGCACCCACAAGCGCCTGGAGGTCTCCCAGCCCATCCTCACCAATGAGGACCTGGCGAAGATCCGCGCCATCAGCGAGCTGCTGGACGGCGCCTTCCGCACCGCCACCCTGGACGCCACCTGGGCGGCCGAGGAGGGCCCGGCGGGCCTGGAGCGGGCGCTCGATCGTCTGTGCCGCGAGGCCACCGACAACGTCCTGGCCGACATGAACATCCTGATCCTCTCGGATCGGGCCACCTCGCCGGACCGCATCGCCATCCCGGCGGCCCTGGCCACGGCGGCCGTGCACCACCACCTGATCCGCCAGGGCCTGCGCATGCAGACCGGCCTGGTGATCGAGACCGGCGAAGCCCGCGAGGTGCACCACTTCTGCGTCCTGGCCGGCTATGGCGCCGAAGCCGTGAACCCCTACCTGGCCTTCGAGACCCTGGAAAACCTCCGGGTCCAGAACGGCTATGCCCTGTCGGCCTACGACGTGCGCAAGAACTACATCAAGGCGGTCGGCAAGGGCGTGCTGAAGGTGATGTCCAAGATGGGCATCTCCACCTACCAGTCTTATTGCGGCGCCCAGATCTTCGACGCCGTGGGCCTGAACTCCACGGTGATCGAGCAGTACTTCACCGGCACCGCCACCACGATCGAGGGGATCGGCCTCTACCAGATCGCCGAGGAGGCGGTGCGCCGCCACCGCGACGCCTATGGCGACAACCCGATCTACGCGACCCAGCTCGACGTCGGCGGGGCCTACGCCTTCCGCCTGCGCGGCGAGGAGCACGCCTGGACCCCGGAGACCGTCAGCAAGCTGCAGCACGCCGTGCGCGGCAACCTGCCCGACGAGTACAAGGCCTTCGCCGCCGGCATCAACGAGCAGTCCCAGCGCCTGCTCACCATCCGCGGCCTGATGCGCTTCAAGTTCGCCGAGA
Source organism: Phenylobacterium sp. GW821-FHT12F10 (assembly GCF_058806695.1). Lineage (NCBI taxonomy): Bacteria > Pseudomonadati > Pseudomonadota > Alphaproteobacteria > Caulobacterales > Caulobacteraceae > Phenylobacterium > Phenylobacterium sp. GW821-FHT12F10. The sequence continues at coordinate 992,561 of NZ_JBXAPY010000001.1, forward strand.
CCCCGCTCAGCCTCGACGAGGTCGAGCCGGCCAGCGAGATCGTCAAGCGCTTCGCCACCGGGGCCATGAGCTTCGGCTCCATCAGCCGCGAGGCCCACACGACGCTGGCCATGGCCATGAACCGGATCGGCGGCAAGTCGAACACCGGGGAGGGCGGCGAGGAATCCGACCGCTTTAAGCCCCTGCCCAACGGCGACTCCATGCGCTCGGCCATCAAGCAGGTGGCCTCGGGCCGCTTCGGGGTGACCACCGAGTATCTGGTCAACGCCGACGACATCCAGATCAAGATGGCCCAGGGGGCCAAGCCCGGCGAGGGCGGCCAGCTGCCCGGCCACAAGGTGGACGCCAATATCGCCCGGGTCCGGCATTCGACGCCGGGCGTCGGCCTGATCTCGCCGCCGCCGCACCACGACATCTACTCCATCGAGGATCTGGCCCAGCTGATCCACGACCTGAAGAACGCCAACTCCAAGGCCCGCATCTCCGTGAAGCTGGTCTCGGAAGTCGGCGTCGGCACGGTGGCGGCCGGCGTGGCCAAGGCGCGCGCCGACCACATCACCATCTCGGGCTTCGAGGGCGGCACCGGCGCCTCGCCGCTCACCTCCCTGACCCATGCCGGCTCCCCCTGGGAGATCGGCCTGGCCGAGACCCAGCAGACCCTGCTGCTCAACGGCCTGCGCACCCGCGTGGCCGTCCAGGCCGACGGCGGCCTGCGCACCGGCCGCGACGTGGCCGTGGCCGCCCTGCTGGGGGCCGACGAATTCGGCTTCGCCACCGCGCCGCTGATCGCGGCCGGCTGCATCATGATGCGCAAGTGCCACCTGAACACCTGTCCGGTGGGGGTGGCGACCCAGGACCCGATCCTGCGGGCCCGGTTCACCGGCCAGCCCGAGCACGTCATCAACTACTTCTTCTTCGTCGCCGAAGAGCTGCGCGAGATCATGGCCCAACTCGGCTTCGCCACCATGAACGAGATGATCGGCCAGGTGGAGCGCCTGGACATGCGCGAGGCCGTCGACCACTGGAAGGCCGGCGGCGTGGACCTGTCCAAGCTGCTGCACGCGGTGCGTCCCGAGGGCCAGAAGGGCCTGTGGAACATGGACCGCCAGGACCACGGCCTGGAGAAGGCCCTGGACAACACCCTGATCGCCGACGCCAAGGACGCGCTCGCCAACCGCACCCCGATGCGCGGCGAGTACCCGATCAAGAACATCAACCGTACCGTGGGCGCCATGCTCTCGGGCGAGGTGGCGCGCGCCTATGGCCACGCCGGCCTGCCGGAGGACACCATCTCGCTCACCTTCCACGGGGCGGCGGGCCAGAGCTTCGGCGCCTTCGCGGCCCGCGGGGTCAGCCTGGAGCTGATCGGCGACGGCAACGACTATGTGGGCAAGGGCCTGTCGGGCGGCCGGGTGGTCGTGCGCCAGCCCAAGGAATCCACCCGCGATCCGACCCAGAACATCATCGTCGGCAATACGGTCCTCTACGGCGCCATCGCCGGGGAGGCCTATTTCCAGGGCGTGGCCGGCGAACGCTTCGCGGTTCGCAACTCCGGCGCTGTCACGGTGGTGGAGGGCACGGGCGACCACGGCTGTGAGTACATGACCGGCGGCGTGGTGGTGGTGCTGGGCGACACCGGGCGCAACTTCGCGGCCGGCATGTCCGGCGGCATCGCCTATGTCTACGATCCCAAGGGCCGGTTCACCCCGCTGTGCAACACCGCCATGGTGGACATCGAGAAGGTCGCGCCCGCCAGCGGCGGCGCCGACGATCCCGGCCGTCCGAGCCAGCGCTCGATCTCGGTGGAGAACAACGGCATGGGCGACATGCTGGCCTTCGACGCCGAGCGCCTGAAGATCCTGGTGGAGCGGCACCTGCTCTATACGGGCAGCGCCCGGGCCCGGGAGATCCTGGAGAACTGGGACACCTGCCTGACCTCCTTCGTGAAGGTCATGCCCAAGGACTACCGCCGGGCGCTCACGGACATGGCCGCCGAACGGCTGGCGGCCGCCGCCGTCGCCGCCGAATAGTATTTCAGAGTCGGAGTAGACCCATGGGCAAGCCCACCGGCTTCCTGGAGATCGAGCGCCAGGATCGCGGATACGAGAAGCCGCAGGACCGCCTTCGCAACTGGAAGGAATTCGTCCACCCGCTGCCGCAGGAGACCCTGAACAAGCAGGCTGCGCGCTGCATGGACTGCGGGATTCCGTTCTGTCACACCGGCTGTCCGGTCAATAACCAGATCCCGGACTTCAACAACCTGGTCTATCGTGACCAGTGGAAGACGGCGCTGGAGAACCTCCAGTCCACCAACAACTTCCCGGAGTTCACCGGCCGCATCTGCCCCGCCCCGTGCGAGGCGTCCTGCACGCTGAACATCATCGACAGCCCGGTGACCATCAAGACCATCGAGTGCGCCATCGTCGACAAGGGATGGGAAGAGGGCTGGATCACCCCGCAGATGTCGCCGCGCGGCACCGGCAAGCGGGTGGCCGTGGTGGGCTCCGGCCCCGCCGGCCTGGCCTGCGCCCAGCAGCTGGCCCGCGCCGGCCACGCGCCGACGGTGTTCGAGAAGAGCGACCGCATTGGCGGTCTGCTCCGCTACGGCATCCCCGACTTCAAGATGGAGAAGCACCTCATCGACCGCCGCGTGGCGCAGATGGAGGCCGAGGGGGTCATCTTCCGCACCAATATGGAGATCGGCGTCACCGTCTCGGTCCAGCGGCTGCTGGACGACTACGACGTGCTGGTGATGGCTGGCGGGGCCGAGAATCCCCGCGACCTGGAGGTCCCCGGCCGCGAGCTGGAGGGCATCCACTTCGCCATGGACTTCCTGGTCCAGCAGAACAAGCGCAACGCCGGCGACGACGAACTGCGCGCCGCGCCGAAGGGCGCCATCTCGGCCACCGGCAAGCATGTGGTGGTGATCGGCGGCGGCGACACCGGCTCCGACTGCATCGGCACCTCCAACCGTCACGGCGCGGCCTCGGTGACCCAGTTCGAAATCATGCCCGAGCCGCCGGCCCGGGAGAACAAGTTCATGACCTGGCCCGACTGGCCCATGAAGCTGCGCACCTCGTCGAGCCACGAGGAGGGCTGCGAGCGCGACTTCGCCGTGGCCACCAAGCGGGCCATCGGCTCCAACGGCAAGGTCGAGGCCCTGGAGTGCGTGCGCATGGAGTGGGCGCCCGGTCCCGACGGGCGCCAGGTGCTCAAGGAAGTCGAGGGCAGCACCTTCCAGATCAAGGCCGATCTGGTGCTGCTGGCCATGGGCTTCGTCTCGCCGCGCCACAACGCCTTCACCGAACAGGCCGGCGTGGAGTTCGACGCCCGCGGCGCGGTCAAGGCGCCGGTCACCGACTACAAGACCACCACGCCCAACATCTTCTCCTGCGGCGACATGCGCCGGGGCCAATCCCTGGTGGTCTGGGCCATCCGCGAGGGCCGCCAGTGCGCCCAGGCGGTGGACGCCTTCCTGATGGGGGCGAGCAAGCTGCCGCGCTGAGGTCGCCAGACTCGGCGCGAGGCGCCAAGCTCCGCGATGGGAGATCCATCCGGGGAGGGTGCGGTGTGAGACAGAACCGGCAGTTGGCGGCGGTCTATGGGCTGTTGGCGATCATCGCCCTTGTCCTGACCTGGAGCCAGAACCTGGCCTATTTCGGGGGCGGCGGCGGCCTGTCGGCGTTTCCGGCCTTCCTGAGGGACGCGGCGGTCAATCCCGCCAGCCGGTCGGTGACCTTCGACATCGCGCTCGTGCTCTACGCCGCGGCGGTCTGGATGGTGTTCGAGGGACGGCGGCGGCGCATCCCCTTCGTCTGGGCCTATGTGATCGGGGGGCTGCTGGTGGCCATCAGCGTCACCCTGCCGCTGTTCATGGCCGCCCGCGAACTCAAGTCCGGCGCGACCCCCGAGATCGAGGGTCGTCCGGGCCTGCTGGACGGCGTCGGCCTGGGGGGCCTGGCCATCCTGATCATCGGGCTGTGCGCCTTCGTCCTCAGGGCGCCGGCGGGCTGAGGCCCTACCGCCCCGGCAGGTTGTTCACCGCGTCGAGCTGGTCGGCCACGCGGGCGGCCGTATCCACGGCGTAGTCGCGCAGGATGTCGTTGTCGCCCTCGGCGGCGTAGCGCTGGTGCAGGGCGAGCGCCTCCTGCTGGGCCCGGCGCTGCTGGGCCAGGTAGGTGTCGTCGAAGTCGCGACCGGTGGTCTGGGTCAGGGCGTCCATCTGGGCCCCCTTGGTCATGTCCCCGGACGGCGAGGTGGGCGGCGGCACATTGGCTGTCTCGGCGGCGGTGAGCAGGGCGTTGGTGGTCATCTCCGCGTCCTCGATCATGTGCTGGGCCAGTTCACGGACGGCCGGGTTGCGCGAGCGCGCCAGGGCCAGGCGGCTGGCGGTGACCTCGAAGGCGTCGGCGGCGAAGGCTTCGTCCACGTAGGACGCGGCGTCGGTGGGGGTGGGAGCGGGGCGCTCGGCCGGGCCCAGGCTGGGCTGGGCGAGGCTCGGGGAGGCGGCGGCGAGGGCGGCGATCGAGGCCGCGGCGACGAACCAGGCACGCATGGGGTTTCCTTCCGTTCGGAACGTGAACTGAAGGGGCAAACCGGCGCCGGGGCCCGAGGTTCCGGCGGCGCGGGGGGCGGGGCTCGAATCGTCCTACATCTGGCCCATGAAACGGCTGGTCTTCGATCTCGACGGCACCCTCGCCCTGGACGACCCGGGCCGCCCCTATGCCGAGCGCGAGCCCAACCTGCCGGTGATCGCCCGGCTGCGGGAATACCGCGAGCAGGGCTATTCCATCATCATCGCCAGCGCGCGGAACATGCGCACCTATGGCGGCCAGATCGGCCTGATCAACGCCAACACCCTGCCGGTCATCCTCGACTGGCTGGCGCGCCACGAGGTGCCCTATGACGAGGTGCATGTGGGCAAGCCCTGGTGCGGAACCGAGGGCTTCTACATCGACGACCGCGCCGTGCGGCCCTCGGAGTTCCTGGCCCTGTCCCTCGACGAGATCGCGGCCCTGATCGCCGCGGAGGCCTGAGGCCGATGACCGTCCGCCTGATCATGTCCGGGGCGGTGGTGGGCCAGGAGCTGGCCGCCGAGTTCGGCCCCCTGCCGCCGTCGATGCTGCCGGTGGGGGTGCAGAAGCTCTACGAACTGCAGCTGGCCGCGGTGGGCGGACACGGCGCCGTCCACCTGGTGCTGCCCGAGGCCCACGGCGTCTCGCCCTACGACAGCGACCGCCTGGCCGCCCTGGGGGTGGAGATCGTCCCCATCCCCGAAGGGCTCAGGCTGGGGGAGGCGGTGGTCTATGCGCTGAACGCCATCGGGGCCGGGGACGGGCCCGTCCACATCCTGCACGGCGACACCCTGATCTCCGACCCGCCCCTGGCGGCGGACGACCTCATCGTCGGGGGCCAGCGCGGCAACGAATACGCCTGGGCCGAGATGGAGATCGGGGAGGGCGGCCGCGTCCTGTCCCTGGTCAACAGCGCCGCCGGCGAGGACGGCCACGAGGGCTGGCCCGTCGCCGCCGGCTATTTCGCCTTCGCCTCGGGCCTGGATCTGCTGCGGTCGCTGACCCGGATGCGCGGCGACTTCATCGAAGGCGTGAACCATTACCTGGCCGAGCACGCGGTGCGGCTGGTCCCGGCCCAGGGCTGGCTCGACTTCGGGCACCTGCAGACCTTCTTCCAATCGCGGCTGGCGGTGACCACGGCGCGGGCCTTCAACACCGTGCGCATCGACGGCCTGACCGCGCGCAAGTCCAGCGCCGACCAGGCCAAGATCTGGGCCGAGACCCACTGGCTGCAGGAGGCGCCGCCCGCCGTCCAGGTCTATTGCGGCCGCCTGCTGGGCTTCGGGGCCGAGGAGGGCCGGGTCTTCTACGAGACCGAGTACGAGTACCTGCCGGTGCTCTCGGAGCTGTTCGTCCACGGGGCGGTGGGGCGCAAGCCCTGGCTGCGCATCCTGGCCTCCTGCGAGGACTTCCTGGCCGCCTGCGCCGCGCACAGAGGGACAGGCTCCGGCGACGCGGCCCTGAGGCTGCTGGTGGCCGACAAGACCCAGGCCCGCCTGGAGAGCTTCGCCCGCGACGCCCGGTTCGACATCGACCAGCCCCTGTCGCTCTCGGGCAGGCCCATGCCGTCCCTCCGGGCCATCAGCGAGGCCCTGGTCCCGGCCTATGGCCTGGACGCCGGGCGGCCGGACTCCATCCTGCACGGCGACTTCTGCTTCTCGAACATCCTCTACGACAGCCGGGTGCGGCGCATCAAAGCCATCGATCCCCGCGGCCTGGTGGGGGACAGGCCCACCATCTATGGCGACCTGCGCTACGACCTGGCCAAGCTGGCCCACTCCGTGGTCGGCCGGTACGACCAGATCATCGCCGGCCGCTGCGCGGTCACCGTCGACGGGAGCGACTACGCCATCGCCTTCGAGGAGATCGCCTGTCAGCCCTGGCTGGAGGCGGGCCTGGCCGACCTCGCCATCGACGGGGTGACGGGACTGTCGTCGGAGGTGCGCGCCATCATGGTCAGCCTGTTCCTGTCCATGATCCCTCTGCACGCCGACCGGCCCGACCGGCAAAAGGCCTTCGTGGCCAACGCCCTGCGGCTCTATGCGGAGCTCGAGGCGGCGTGATCGTCATCCCCATGGCCGGCCGCTCGCAGCGGTTCTTCGACGCCGGCTACGCCCAGCCGAAATATCGGCTGGACCTCAATGGTCTCAGTGTCTTCGCCCATGCGGTGGAGAGTTTCCGCGGCCAGTTCGAAACCCACCCCTTCCTGTTCATCGTTGCGGCCGAGGCCCTTGAGTTCGTTCGGGAAGAGACTCGCCGCCTCGGCGTGCGGGACGTCCGCGTCGTCGCCCTGCCGGGCCCCACGGCGGGCCAGGCCGAGACGGTGGAGCTGGGGCTGGAGGGCGAGGGCGACGCCACGCCGCTGACCATCTTCAACATCGACACCTTCCGGCCGGGCTTCGTCTTCCCCGGCCCCTGGTACGAGGCCCTGGACGGGTGGCTGGAGGTGTTCGAGGGTGAGGGGGACAACTGGTCCTATGTCCGGCCCGCGCCCGGCGCCGAGCCCCTGGCCCTGGAGACCGCCGAGAAGCGGCCGATCTCCAACCTCTGCTGCACCGGCCTCTACCACTTCGCCCGCGCCGGCGACTTCCGCGCGGCCCTGGCGGCCGAGCGCCTCGCGCCCCAGGCCCGGGAGCTCTATGTCGCCCCGCTTTACAACCATCTGATCGGCCGCGGCGCGCGGATCGGCTATCACCGGATCGGGCGAGACGAGGTGATCTTCTGCGGAACCCCGCAGGAATATCAGGGCCTTATCCGGCCTGCTTGACGATCTTGACGAGCTTGGCCGCCCGCGCGGTCCAGGTGTGGTCGGCGAGCGCCCGCTTGGCGCCGGCCCGGGCCAGGGCCGCCAGCGCGTCCTGGTCCTCCAGCAGGGCGGCGATCTGGCCGGGGACCCGGTCGAGCTTGTCCCAGGCGTAGACCGCCATCTCCCGGCCGGGCTTGAAGGCCTCGGCATAGTAGCGGTTCTCGTCGGAGATCACCGCCGCGCCGCCGCACATGGCGGTGAACACCCGCTCGTGCCCCCCGGCCACGAAGCCGTTGTTGGAGTTCAGCACCAGCCGGGTCCGCCGCAGCAGGTGCAGGGTCTCCTCGAAGCTGCCGACCCCGCCATAGACAAAGGACCTGTAGCGCTCCAGCAGCGGCTCCCAGCCATTGCCGTAGATGTGCAGGGGCGTGCCCGCCTGGCCCAGGGTGTTGAGCAGGGCGTTGCGGTGGTGGGCCTCGGCGTAGAACTGCGGGGCCTGCAGCAGGGGCAGGAACTCCTCGAACAGGTCCGGGGTCAGCTCCCCGCCCAGGCGAGCGATCACCGCCTTCAGGGCGTCCAGCACCGCAAGCTTGCCGTCGGCGGCCATCCGCTGGGCGATCTCCTCCACCGCGTCGCGGCCGATGCTGGGGGGTTCGTCGCGCCAGGGGGCGACGGGTTCGCCGCGATAGGTGCCGGTGAACAGCAGCGGGATGTCGCGGGCCAGGAAGGCGCCGTCGGTGGTCTCCAGCGGCGCGTCGATCTGGTTGGCGCCCGGCGGCAGGAAGGCGAGCTGCGCGAAGCCCCGGCCCTTGGACCAGGCGGCCATGAACTGGACGTGGCTGCGGTCGAGGAACAGCCCGACCTTCTTGCGGATCGGAACCGAGAGCCGCTGGGTGTGGTGGATCGGGTGGTCGACATAGAGCGAGGCGTAGGTCGCCCCGATGGCGTCGTAGACCGAGGCGTTCCCCACCTGGATCTCCGCCCCGATGCCGCTGATGCCGAAGTAGCAGTCGGCCGGGGCGGCGAAGCTGGCGTTGACCTTCTCCACCGCCTCGGGGGCGATGAGGTCGATGACCGCCGCCTCGTGCCCCAGCCCTGAGAGGGCGGCCGCCAGCTGGTCGATGTGCAGCCGCAGCGATCCGTACTGCGACTGGCCTTTGAACAGGACGAACCGCACGCGAACCCCTCACGACTTCAAGATCTCCAGACTCCGCCGATTCCGCGCTCGCCCCAAATCGCGACCTGGGGCTATGTCGAGGGCATGATCGCCAAGCTCCTCCTCGCCGCCGGCCTCTCCCTCGCCGCCCTCGCGGCCCAGGCGGCCGAGCCGCCCTATGTCGTCTATCGCGGCGCCAGCGTCATCGACGGGACCGGCGCCGGTCCCAGACCCGACATGTCCATCCTGGTGAAGGGCGACCGGATCGAGAAGGTCTGGGCCAATTCGGAGCTGGCCCTGAAGCTGCCGCCGGACACCCGGGTGGTGGACGTGAGCGGCCTCTACGCCCTGCCGGGCCTGATCAACAGCCACGAGCACCTGGCCACCCCCCCGGTCCGCGCCTTCGCCCAGGCCCAGCTGAAGCGCGACCTCTATGGCGGGATCACCGGCGTCCGCGACATGGCCGACGACCTGCGGCTGGTGGGCGACCTGGCCCGTGAGACCAGGATCGGGACGATGCCGGGGCCGGACATCTACTACGCCGCCCTGATGGCGGGGCCTGAGTTCTTCGACGATCCGCGCACCCACGCCGTCACCGCCGGCGCCGTGGCCGGTCATGCCCCCTGGATGCAGGCCATCGAGGCCAAGACCGACCTGAAGACCGCCGTGGCCCTGGCCCGTGGCACGGGCGCCTCGGCCATCAAGATCTATGCCGACCTGCCGGGCGAGCGGGTGAAGGCCATCACCGCCGAGGCCCACCACCAGGGCGTGCCGGTCTGGGCGCACGGGGCGGTGTTCCCGGCCAGTCCGCAACAGGTGCTGGACGCCCAGGTCGACGCCGTCAGCCACGTCTGCATGCTGGCCTATCAGGCCTCCAAGGCCCTGCCGCGCGCCTATCACAACCGCGCGCCCGTCGACTATTCCGCCTTCACGAACGGCGACAATCCATTGATGACAAAGCTGTTTTCCCAGATGAAGCGACAGGGGACGGTGCTGGACGCCACGGTGCTGGTCTATGCCGGCCTGGACGCGCGCGCCGCCGCCAATCCTAAGACCCCCAAGCCCTACTGCACCGCCGACCTCGCCGCCAGGCTGACCAACCAGGCCCTGCGCGCCGGCGTCACCATCTCCGCCGGCACCGACGGTTTCTCCGAGCCCGAGGACGCCTATCCCGGCCTGCACGATGAGCTGGAGCTGCTGGTGGCCAAGGCGGGCTTCACGCCGCTGCAGGCCATCTCGGCGGCCACCCTGGGCGGGGCGCTGGCGGTGACCAAGAACCCCGACTTCGGGACCCTGGCGCCGGGCAAGCTCGCCAACATGGTCTTCGTGGCCCAGGACCCCAGCGCCGACATCAAGGCCCTGCGGACCGTGGTCCTCACCGTCAAGCGCGGCGCAGACTACCGCCGCGCCGACTACGACCCCCAGAGCGACGCCGAGGCGCGCAAGGAGCCCCAATGATCTCGCGCCGCGCGACCCTCGGCCTCGGGGCCGCCGCCCTGGCCGCCACGGCCTTCCGCCCCGCGATGGCGGCCGGCGACCCGATCATCGTCAACGCGCTCGGCGGCCTGATCAATCCGAACCGCGCCATCGGCCGCACGGGCCCGCCGCCGCCCATGGAGGCCGACTTCGACGCCCGCTCCATCGCCGACGCCAAGGCCTCTGGCCTGACGGCGGTGAACACCACCCTGGGCTACGTCTTCGGCCCCGGCGATCCCTATGCGGAGACGCTTCGGAGTCTCGACGCCTGGGACGCCATCCTGGCCGCCCATCCCGCCGACCTGATGAAGATCACCAAGGCCGCCGACTTCGCCAGGGCCAAGGCGAGCGGCAAGGTGGGGCTGATCTACGGCTTCCAGAACGCCGTCCAGGTGGGCGACCATCTGGAGCGGGTGGACGAGTTCGCCGCCCGCGGCGTGCGCGTCATCCAGCTCACCTACAATCCGGAGAACAGCCTTGGCGACGGCTCCATGGCGCCGGCCAATCGCGGCCTGACCGAGCAGGGCCGCAGGGTGGTGGCCAAGCTGAACGAGGCCAGGGTCATGGTGGACCTTTCCCACTCGGGCGAGCGCACCTGCCTGGACGCCATCGCCGCCTCCAAGGTCCCGATCTCCATCAACCACACCGGCTGCCGGGCGCTCACCGACCTGCCGCGCAACAAGACTGACGCCGAGTTGCGGGGCGTGGCCGAGCAAGGGGGCTTCGTGGGGATCTACTTCATGCCCTTCCTGACCCTGGACGGCCATCCGAAGGCCGCCGACGTGGTCGCCCACGTCGAGCACGCCCTGAAGGTCTGCGGCGAGGATCATGTCGGCATCGGCACCGACGGCTCGGTCACCGCCATCGACGACCTGGCCGCCTACCAGGGCGCCCTGGAGAAGGAGATCGCCGAGCGCGCGGCGGCCGGCATCGGCGCCAAGGGCGAACGGGCCGACACCTATCCCTTCGTCGTCGACCTGCGCGGCGTGGACCAGTTCCGCAGGCTGGGAGCCTTGCTGGCCGCGCGGGGGATCAAGCCCCGGGTGATCGACAAGGTGCTGGGGGCCAACTTCGTGGACTATGCGGCCCGCGTCTGGGGCTAGCCGGGCGCTGGCTAGCCCATCCACCGCCCCACCAGCCAGAAGGCGCCGGCCGAGATCAGGGCGGCGGCCGGCATGGTGAGCACCCAGGCGGTGACGATGTCCTTGGCCACGCCCCAGCGCACGGCCGAGGCCCGCCGCGCCGCGCCGACCCCGACGATGGCCCCGGTGATGGTGTGGGTGGTGGAGACCGGGACCCCTAGGCTGGTGGCCAGGAACAGGGTGATGGCCCCGCCGGTCTCGGCGCAGAAGCCCTGCATGGGTGAAAGCCGGGTGATCTTGGAGCCCATGGTGTGGACGATCCGCCAGCCCCCGAACAGGGTGCCCAGGCCCATGGCCGCCTGACAGGACAGCACCACCCACAGGGGCACGTGGAACTCGCCGGTTCCAGATCCCATGCCGTGGGCGATCAGCAGGGCCGCGATGATTCCCATGGTCTTCTGGGCGTCGTTGCCGCCGTGGCCGAGGGAATAGAGCGAGGCCGAGACGAACTGCAGGCGGCGGAAGGTGGAGTCCACCGCGAAGGGCGTGAACCTCACGAAGGTCCAGGAGACGATCAGCACCAGCAGCAGGGCCAGCAGGAAGCCGGTCCCGGGCGACAGGACGATGGCGATGACGGTCTTGTTGAGGCCCGCCCAGATCACGGCGCTGAACCCGGCCTTGGCGATCCCGGCCCCCACCAGGCCGCCGATCAGGGCGTGGGAGGACGAGGAGGGGATGCCCGCCCACCAGGTGATCAGGTTCCAGGCGATGGCCCCCATCAGGGCCGAGAAGATCAGGCCGTCGGAGACCAGGTCGGGCGAGATGATCCCCGAGCCCACCGTCTTGGCCACGTGCAGGCCGAAGAACATGAAGGCGATGAAGTTGAAGAAGGCCGCCCAGATCACCGCGTACTTCGCCGAGAGCACCCGGGTGGAGACGATGGTGGCGATGGAGTTGGCCGCGTCGTGCAGGCCGTTCAGCAGGTCGAAGGCGAGCGCCGTGACGACCAGGATGATCAGGAGCGGCGTGACCCCGGCGAAATCCACGGGGTCAGACCTGTTCGATGACGATGCCGCTGATGCGGTTGGCCACATCCTCGAAGCGGTCCAGCACCTTCTCCAGGTGGCTGTAGACGTCGACGCCGACGATGAAGGCCATCGGATCGTCGTGACGATGGGCCGCGAACAGCGCCTTGCGGCCCTGGTCGTAGATGGTGTCGGACTTGTCCTCGATGTGGGTGATCTGCTCGGTGATCTGGTTCAGCCGGTGGGCGTTCTGGCGCATCTTGCCCATCAGGCCCACCGCCTCGCGGGTCAGTTCGGCGGCCTGGACGATGATGTCGGCCATCTCCTGCATCGGCGCCTCGAAGTCCCGCAGCTCGAACAGCATGATGACCTTGGCGGTCTTCTGCATCTGGTCGATGGCGTCGTCGAGGGAGGTGATCAGGTCCTTGATGTCGCCGCGGTCGAAGGGGGTGATGAAGGTCCGGCGCACCGCCAGCAGCACGTCGCGGGTGATCAGGTCGGCCTCATGCTCGAAGGCCATCACCTTGGCGCAGTCCTCCAGCACCCCGTCGCCGCCCTTCAACACGTTCCGCAGGGCCTGGGCGCCGGAGACCAGGGTCTCGGCGTGGGCCTCGAACAGGTCGAAGAACTTGTGCTCCTTGGGCATCATCGCCTGGAACCATGAGAGCATCGTCGATCCGCCGTCTGAAAGTCCGGGCGCGGAGGACTCAGCGCCGCTGTCTGGCCGCTCCATAGCCCGTCACGGCCGCGCGCTGAAATGGAATCACGGCCGGGGGCGTCCGCCGAGGTTCTTCCCCAGCACCGCGGCGATGATCAGGATGAAGGCCGCCAGCCGAAGCAGGTAGACCCCGCCCTGGTCCTCGCTGGCGATGTCCAGCAGCACCGGCAGGGCCTGGTTGAGGGCCATCAGCCAGAAGGCGCCGGCGAAGGCCAGGAACAGGGCGTCGCGGGTCCGCGCCCAGAAACGCAGGAAGAAGGCCCCGGCCACCAGATAGCCCAGGGCGATGGCGCCGCTCACGAAGGCGATCAGGACGGGGGTCATTCGGCCTCCCGGATGAAGCCGAACAGCAGGACGCCGATGGCCGCCAGGGCGCTGGCGTGGCGCAGGGGCCGGAAGTCGATGTCGGGGAACACCACCAGGTCGGCCACCAGGAACAGGTTGTTCAGGGCCAGGAAGGCGAAGCACAGGGCGGTCCACAGCAGCAGGCTGGTCCGCGCCCGCAGATAGGCGCGCGCCAGCAGGCCCGCGCACGCCAGGCTGGTGGCCAGGCACAACAGGTAGACGGCGGTCGGCGCGGTCACTTGGGGTCCCTCTTGATCCGGAAGGCGTCGGCCAGGGCCTGCAGCCGGTCGGGCGGGGTGACGATCGCGTTGATCACCGCCACCGACCGCTCACGATAGGCATGGTCGAGTTCGTCGCAAAGGCTGGCCAGGGCCGGGGCGGCCGGCGCGAACCGGTAACGCCCGTCCTGCGCCCGCAGCACCAGGCCCGCGCGCTCGAAGCGGGCCAGGTTGTCGCCGACGATGCCGGTGGAGGCGCGCAGCTCGCCCAGCAGCTCCTCGACGCCCCAGGCGCGCTCGGGCGACCGGCGCAGGAGCAGCAGCAGCTCCAGCGCCCAGACGGACCTCACATTCTCTCGAATGAAGCCCAGAAGGTCCTGATCCACCGACACGCCGCGCGTCTTCCCCCCGCCGAAGGCCGCGGAAGCTAGGCCGACCGGCCGTGTTTCTCAGCTCAAAATCTGTTGTTCGCGACAAGGGAACCGTTTTTGACCGAAGGACGTTTCGCGCAGCAGGGCGGGGGTGCGTGCCGCTTGAGGGGGAGACACCGGTCCGCGGAGGCGCGGCGCGATGGCCCTCGGCGCGCCGTCCCGCGGGTTCGTACCGTTCGGGGGAAACATGCCTGCATCTGCCACCCTTCAAACCACCTCCAAGTCCCGCCGCGCCAATGGCCGGGAGCCCCTGGGCCTGGAGACCCGGGAGCTGCTGGCGGCCCTGCGCGCCTTCCGGCGCGGGGACTTCTCGGTGCGCCTGCCGCGCGGCCTGGACGGCGCCGACGGGGAGATCGCCGAGGCCTTCAATGAGGTCGTCGAGCTCAACGACCGCATGACCAAGGAGTTCGAGCGGCTCGGCGACGTGGTGGGCAAGCAGGGCAAGATCAATCACCGCGCCAAGCTGCCGGCGGCCACCGGCTCCTGGGCCGCCAGCGTCGACGCGGTCAACACCCTGATCACCGACATGGTCCACCCGACGGCCGAGATGGCCCGGGTGATCGGCGCGGTGGCCAAGGGCGACCTCTCCCAGACCATGGACCTGGAGAACGAGGAGCGGCCCCTGCGCGGGGAGTTCCTGCGGATCGGCAAGGTGGTGAACACCATGGTGGGCCAGCTCGGCTCCTTCGCCTCCGAAGTGACGCGGGTGGCGCGCGAGGTGGGCACCGAGGGCAAGCTGGGCGGTCAGGCCCAGGTGCGCGGGGTGACCGGCGCCTGGAAGGACCTCACCGACAACGTGAACTTCATGGCCGCCAACCTCACCGGCCAGGTGCGCAACATCGCCGAGGTGACCACCGCGGTGGCAAACGGCGACCTGTCGAAGAAGATCACCGTGGACGTGAAGGGCGAGATCCTGGAGCTGAAGTCCACGATCAACACCATGGTCGACCAGCTCAACTCCTTCGCCTCCGAAGTGACGCGGGTGGCGCGCGAGGTCGGCACCGAGGGCAAGCTGGGCGGCCAGGCCCAGGTGAAGGGGGTGGCCGGCACCTGGAAGGAGCTCACCGACAATGTGAACCTGATGGCCGGCAACCTGACCGGCCAGGTCCGCAACATCGCCGAGGTGACCACCGCCGTGGCGCGCGGCGACCTGTCGAAGAAGATCACCGTCGACGTGAAGGGCGAGATCCTGGAGCTGAAGAACACCATCAACATCATGGTGGACCAGCTCAACGCCTTCTCCTCCGAGGTGACCCGCGTGGCCCGCGAGGTGGGCACCGAGGGCAAGCTGGGCGGTCAGGCCCGGGTGGAGGGCGTCACCGGCGCCTGGAAGGACCTCACCGACAACGTGAACTTCATGGCCGGCAACCTGACCGGCCAGGTGCGCAACATCGCCGAGGTGACCACCGCCGTGGCCAATGGCGACCTCTCCAAGAAGATCACCGTCGACGTGAAGGGCGAGGTGCTGGAGCTCAAGAACACCATCAACATCATGGTGGACCAGCTGAACGCCTTCTCCTCCGAAGTGACGCGGGTGGCGCGCGAAGTGGGCACCGAGGGCAAGCTCGGCGGCCAGGCCCAGGTCCGCGGGGTCGGCGGCACCTGGAAGGACCTCACCGACAATGTGAACATGATGGCCGCCAACCTGACCGGCCAGGTCCGCAACATCGCCGAGGTGACCACGGCCGTGGCCATGGGCGATCTGTCCAAGAAGATCACCGTCGACGTGAAGGGCGAGATTCTCGAGCTGAAGAACACCATCAACACCATGGTGGACCAGCTCAACGGCTTCTCCTCCGAAGTGACCCGCGTGGCCCGTGAAGTGGGCACCGAGGGCAAGCTGGGCGGTCAGGCCCAGGTGAAGGGGGTGGGGGGGACCTGGAAGGAGCTCACCGACAATGTGAACCTGATGGCCGGCAATCTGACCGGCCAGGTGCGTAACATCGCCGAGGTGACCACCGCCGTGGCCAACGGCGATCTCTCCAAGAAGATCACCGTCGACGTGAAGGGCGAGATCCTGGAGCTGAAGAACACCATCAACACCATGGTGGACCAGTTGAACGGCTTCTCCTCCGAAGTGACGCGGGTGGCGCGTGAAGTCGGCACCGAGGGCAAGCTGGGCGGCCAGGCCCAGGTGAAGGGGGTGGCCGGGACCTGGAAGGAGCTCACCGACAACGTGAACTTCATGGCCGCCAACCTGACCGGCCAGGTCCGCAACATCGCCGAGGTGACCACCGCCGTGGCCATGGGCGATCTGTCCAAGAAGATCACCGTCGACGTGAAGGGCGAGATCCTGGAGCTGAAGAACACCATCAACACCATGGTGGACCAGCTCAACTCCTTCTCCTCCGAAGTGACCCGCGTGGCCCGCGAGGTGGGTACGGAAGGCAAGCTCGGCGGCCAGGCCCAGGTGAAGGGGGTGGCCGGGACCTGGAAGGAGCTCACCGACAATGTGAACCTGATGGCCGGCAACCTCACCGGCCAGGTGCGCAACATCGCCGACGTCACCACCGCGGTGGCCAAGGGCGACCTGTCGAAGAAGATCACCGTGGACGTGCGCGGGGAGATCCTGGAGCTGAAATCCACCATCAACACCATGGTGGACCAGCTCAACGGCTTCGCCTCCGAAGTGACCCGGGTGGCGCGTGAAGTCGGCACCGAGGGCAAGCTCGGCGGCCAGGCCCAGGTGCCCGGCGTCGCCGGGACCTGGAAGGACCTCACCGACAATGTGAACATGATGGCCGCCAACCTGACCGGCCAGGTGCGCAACATCGCCGACGTGGTGACCGCGGTGGCCGAGGGCGACCTGAAGCGCAAGCTGACCCTGGACGCCAAGGGCGAGATCGCCAGCCTCGCCGACACCATCAACGGCATGATCGAGACCCTGGCCACCTTCGCCGACCAGGTGACCAACGTGGCCCGCGAGGTGGGGATCGAGGGCAAGCTCGGCGGCCAGGCCCGGGTGCCCGGCGCGGCGGGCCTGTGGCGCGACCTCACCGACAACGTGAACGAACTGGCCGCCAACCTCACCACCCAGGTCCGCGCCATCGCCGAGGTGTCCACCGCGGTGACCAAGGGCGACCTGACGCGCTCCATCACCGTCGAGGCCTCCGGCGAGGTGGAGGAGCTGAAGAACAACATCAACGAGATGATCCGCAACCTGAAGGATCAGACCTTCAAGAACACCGAGCAGGACTGGCTGAAGACCAACCTGGCCCGCTTCACCCGCATGCTGCAGGGCGAGCGCGACCTCTCCACCGTGTCGAACCTGGTGCTGTCGGAACTGGCGCCCCTGATCAACGCCCAGCACGCGGTCTTCTACGTCACCGACACCGACGAGGAGGGCCAGGACATCCTGACCCTGGCCGCCAGCTACGCCTTCAACAACCGCAAGCACCTGGCCAGCCAGTTCCGCCTGCGGGAGGGCCTGATCGGCCAGTGCGCGGCCGAGAAGTCCCGCATCCTGCTGACCAACGTCCCCAAGGACTACGTCCAGATCAGCTCGGGCCTCGGCGAGGCCGCGCCGCTGAACATCATCGTCCTGCCGGCCCTCTTCGAAGGCGACGTCAAGGCGGTGATCGAGCTGGCCACCTTCGGCGAGTTCAACGAGACCCAGCAGGCCTTCCTCGACCAGCTGATGGAATCCATCGGCATCGTGCTCTCCACCATCGCGGCCAACATGCGCACCGAGGGACTGCTCAAGCAGTCCCAGCTGCTGACCTCGGAACTGCAGGCCCAGCAGGAGGAGCTCACCAAGACCAACGACCGGCTGGAACAGCAGGCCGCCTCCCTGCGCCAGTCGGAGGAGCTGCTGCGCACCAAGCAGGACGAACTGCAGCAGACCAACGCCGAGCTGGAGGAAAAGGCCCACCTGCTCTCGTCCCAGAACACCCAGGTGGAGGCCAAGAACCGCGAGGTGGAGCAGGCCAAGATCGCACTCGAGGAAAAGGCCGAGCAGCTGGCCCTGACCTCGAAGTACAAGTCGGAGTTCCTGGCCAATATGAGCCACGAGCTGCGCACGCCGCTCAACAGCCTGCTGATCCTCTCCAAGCTGCTGGCCGACAACAGCCAGGGCAACCTGTCGGACAAGCAGGTGGAGTTCGCCAAGAACATCCACGACGCCGGCGCCGACCTGCTGGGCCTGATCAACGACATCCTCGACCTGTCGAAGATCGAATCCGGCACCACCACCCTGGACATCAGCGAGATGTCCTTCGCCGGGCTGAGCGATCAGGTGGACCGCACCTTCTCGCAGATCGCCAGCAACAAGCGGCTCGACTTCATCATCGACATCGACCCGGCCCTGCCGCGGTCGATGCTGACCGACGACAAGCGGCTGCAGCAGATCATCAAGAACCTGCTCTCCAACGCCTTCAAGTTCACCGAGACGGGCCATGTGAAGCTGAAGGTCAGCCGCGCGGTCTCCGGCTGGAGCCTGGCCAACGACCATCTCAACACCGCCGGCCAGGTCCTGGCCTTCGCGGTGGAGGACAGCGGCATCGGCATCCCCGAGGAGAAGCAGAGGATCATCTTCGAGGCCTTCCAGCAGGCCGACGGCACCACCAGTCGCAAGTATGGCGGCACGGGCCTGGGCCTCTCCATCAGCCGCGAGATCACCCGCCTGCTGGGCGGCGAGCTGCGGGTGGACTCCCGGCCGGGCCAGGGCTCGACCTTCACCCTGTTCCTGCCGCTGAACTTCAGCCCCGCCCAGGCCTCGGCGGCCACGCGCAACCTGCCCAGTCCGCCGCGCGCCCTGACGCCCCTGTCGCTGCCGGAGTCCTCGGCCGAGCCGGTGGCCGACGACCGCGACACCATCGCCGAGGGGGATTCGGTGGTGCTGATCGTCGAGGACGACCCGCGCTTCTCGGCCATCCTGCTGACCATGGTGCGGGACTCCGGCTTCAAGGGCGTGGTGACCGCGGAGGGCGGGGCGGTGCCCTCCCTCGCCCGACGGTTCTCGCCGGACGCCATCATGCTCGACCTCGGCCTGCCCGACATGGACGGCCTGGCCCTCCTGGATCTGCTCAAGCGCACCAGCGAGACCCGGCACATCCCGGTCCACGTCATCTCCGCCGACGACCAGCGGGGCCTGGGCCTGTCCATGGGCGCCTTCGGCTTCACCCACAAGCCGGTGGAGCGCGAGGAGGTGGTCTCGACCCTGCGCGAGGTGAAGAGCTTCGTGGAGAAGGATGAGCGCCACCTGGTCCTGGTGGGGGGCGAGGGGGAGGCGGCCGACACCCTGCGCAACTGCTTCGCGGGCATGGAGCTGTCGGCCGACCTGGCGGGCGTCCTGGCGCGCGATCCGGACGAGCGGCCCGAGGCCCTGGTGATCGACGTCAGCGCGGTCGGGCCGGGCGAGACGGTGGACCTGCTGAAACAGGCCCGCGGCCCGATCAACCCGGTGGTGATCTACGCCCCCGAGGAGCTGGCGCCGGAGGTGGAGCGCCGCCTGCGGCTGGCGGTGTTCGGCGGCCTGGCGCGCTTGGCTCGAACCCTGGACCAGCTCGTCGACCAGGTCTCGATCCTGCTGCACGAGCCGGTGGCGCGGCTCTCCGATCCGGCCCGCGCCAAGCTCGGCCTGGTCCGCAACGAGGACGCCATCCTAGCCGGCCGGAAGATCGTGGTCATCGACGACGACATCCGCAACATCTTCTCCCTGGCCAGCGCCCTGGAGGAGTACGGGGTGGAGATCTCCTACGCCGAGAGCGGCCGCGCGGGATTGGAGATCCTGGGGGAGCGCGACGACATTGACGTCGTCCTGGTGGACATCATGATGCCGGACATGGACGGCTACGAGACCATCCGCGAGATCCGCGCCCGCCCGGGGATGTCGAACCTGCCCATCGTGGCGGTCACCGCCAAGGCGATGAAGGGCGACCGGCAGAAGTGCATCCAGGCGGGGGCCTCGGACTATGTCTCCAAGCCGGTGAACATCGACCACCTGGTCTCGGTGCTGCGGGTCTCGATCCAGCGGGGCGACGCCCAGCGCCTGGCCGCAGACCCCGTCATGTCCCTCATTCCCCAGGCCGGGTGACCGCGTGAGCCACTCCATCCCCCTGCGTCCCGGCCGTCTTCGAAGCGCCGACCCGCCGCCGCCGGACATGGAGGCGCCGCTGCGGGCCAAGGTGCTGATCGTCGACGACGATGAGCGCAACGCCTACGCCGCGGTCCACGCCCTGGAGGCGCTGGGTCACGACCTGGTGGTGGCGCGCTCGGGGGACGAGGCCCTTCGCAAGATCCTGGAGGACGACTTCGCGGTCATCCTGCTGGACCTGCACATGCCCGGCATGGACGGCTTCGAGACCGCCAGCCTGATCCGCCAGCGCAAGCGCACCAACCGCACCCCCATCGTCTTCGTCACCGCCATCTTCCGGGACGAGGCCCACGTCTTCCAGGCCTACTCGGCCGGGGCCGTGGACGTGGTGTTCAAGCCCGTGGACCCTTTCATCCTGCGCTCCAAGGTCACGGTCCTGGTGGACCTCTATCTGAAGACCGAGGAGGTGAAGCGCCAGGCCGCCTACCGCCAGTGGCTGCTGGACGAGAACGCCCGCATCCAGGCGGCCAAGGCCTCGACCGAGCGCGCCCTGCGCCGCACCGAGGCCCGCCAGGAGGCCATCCTCCGCTCCCTGCCCGTGGTCTTCCACTCCCGCCGGGCCGAGGCCCCCTTCGAGGTGCTGTTCGTCAGCGAGTCGGTGTTCGACATCACCGGCTACACGGCCGAGGAAATGATGTCGGAGCCCGATTTCGGGTCCAGCCGCATCCATCCCGACGACCTCGACATGGTGGTGGAGAAGGTCTCGGCCGCGAACCGCACGGGCTCCTACGCCGTGGAGTTCCGCTGGCTGTGCGCCGACGGGACCTATCGCTACCTGCAGGACCAGGGGGTCCTGGCCCCCGGCGAGGACGGGGAAGGCCGCGAACTGTTCGGCGTCATCCTCGACGCCACCGACCGCCGCAGCCTGGAGGAGCAGCTCGCCCAGGCGCGCAAGATGGAGGCCGTCGGCCAGCTCACCGGCGGGGTGGCCCACGACTTCAACAACCTGCTGACGGTGGTGCTGGGCAATGTCGACATCATGGGCCGCAAGGTGGAGGACGAGGACCGGCGCGCCCGCCGGATCGACGCCATCCGCCAGGCCGCCGAGCGCGGTCGCGACCTGACCCGCCAGCTGCTGGCCTTCTCGCGCCGCCAGCAACTCACCCCGGTCACCCTCGACGTCAACGCCCTGATCCGCAACTTCACCCCCCTGCTGCGCCAGGCCGCCGGCGAGGCCATCGATCTGGAGCTGGCCCTGGAGGACGGCGAGCTGCGCGCCCACGTCGACCCCACCCAGCTGGAGACCGCCCTGCTGAACCTGGCGGTCAACGCCCGCGACGCCATGACCGGCGGCGGCCGCCTCACCCTCGGCAGCCGCCGGGTGAGCGACCTGGACGGCCAGGCCGGCGACTGGGTGTGCATCGAGGTCCGCGACACGGGCCACGGCATGGCGCCGGAGATCCGCGCCCGGGTGTTCGAGCCCTTCTTCACCACCAAGGAGGTGGGCAAGGGCTCGGGCCTGGGGCTCTCCCAGGTCTACGGATTCGTCAGCCAGTCGGAGGGCCATGTGCGCATCGAGAGCGCGCCGGGCGCCGGGTCCACCTTCCGCCTGCTGCTGCCGGCCACCCAGGCCCCGGCCCAGGCGGTGCGCGGCCCCGCCCCGGTGACAGAGCTGCGGGGCGGGGGCGAGCGCCTGCTGGTGGTGGAGGACGATCCCCAGGTCCTGGCCCTGACCCAGGACATGCTGGTGGGGCTCGGCTACCAGGTGGAGACCGCCACCAACGCCCGCGACGCCCTGGAGATCCTGGAGCGCCGGCCGGAGATCGAGTTGCTGTTCTCCGACGTGGTCATGCCGGGCGGGCTCAGCGGAGTGGACCTGGCCCGCGCCGCCCGCGTGCGGCGGCCCGACCTGCGCATCCTGCTCACCTCCGGCTTCGTCGGCGAGGGCGCGGTGCTGGAGACAGACGAGTTCCCCCTGCTGGACAAGCCCTATGAGGCCGCGGGCCTGATGGCCAAGCTGCACCAGGTGCTCAAGGCCAAGCCTCGGCGCCGCAAGGCGGCCGGCGGCAGGGCGGTGGCGGCTACGGCCTAGGCAGAAGCGGTCGCCGGCGGCGAAAAGCGCCTCGGCGTGCTTTCCTCGCCCACTGGGATCGTGGCTCTATGCCGCCGCCATCCAGGGGGAATCGTCTCGACCATGCGCCGCCAACTCGCCTGCCTCGCCGCTGTCGCCAGTCTCGCCGCCGCCGGCGCGGCCCAGGCCGCCGACCTGCTGATCTTCGGCGGGCCGATCTATACCGGGGTCGACAGCGCCCCCAAGGTCGAGGCCCTGGTGGTCCGCGACGGCAAGGTGGCCTTCGCCGGCGCCCTGGCCCAGGCCCGCAAGACCGCCGCCAAATCCCAGGCCATCGACCTGAAGGGCGCCGCGGCCTATCCGGGCTTCGTCGACGCCCACGGCCACCTGATGGGCATCGGCTTCCGGGAGATGACCCTGAACCTGGAGGGGACCCTCTCCATCGCCGAGATGACCGCCAAGGTGAAGGCCTGGTCCCTGGCCCACCCGGGGCCGGAGGTGCTGTCGGGACGTGGCTGGATCGAGACCCACTATCCGGAGAAGCGTTTCCCCACCCGCGCCGACCTCGACGCCGTGGTCTCCGACCGCCCGGTGGTCCTGAGCCGGGCCGACGGCCACGCCCTGGTGGCCAATTCGAGGATGCTGGCCCTGGCCGGCGTGACCCGCGACACGCCCGATCCGGCCGGCGGCCAGATCCTCCGCGACGCCGCGGGCGAACCCACCGGCATGCTGATCGACAACGCCAAGGCCCTGGTGACCGCCAAGGTCCCGCCGCCGTCCCCGGCCCAGATGCGCGAGGCCGCCCGCCGCGCCGTCGACCTCTATGCGTCGCGCGGCTGGACCGGCCTCCACAGCGTCAGCGTGGGGGCGGCCGACGTCGCCATCCTGAAGGACATGGCCGCGGCCGGGACCCTGCCGATCCGGGTCGACAACTTCATGGACCTGTCCTCGGCCGGCGACCTGCTCACCACCGGCCCCTCCGCCGACCCCACCGGCCTGGTCCGCATCGACGGGATCAAGATGTACATGGACGGGGCGCTGGGCTCGCGGGGCGCGGCCCTGCTGGCGCCCTATGACGACGCGCCGGGCACGGGCCTGCTGCTGACCCCCGCCGACGTGATCGCCAGGACCCTGGCGGCGGCGCGCAGGTCCCACGCCCAGATCGCCATCCACGCCATCGGCGATCGCGGCAACCGCCTGGTGCTGGACGCCTTCGAGACCGCCTTCGACGGCGATCCGGCCGCGCTGCGCGCCGCCCGCTGGCGGATCGAGCACGCCCAGGTCATCTCGCCCACGGACATCCCGCGCTTCGCCGAAGATGGCGTCATCGCCTCGATGCAGCCCTCCCACGCCATCGGCGACCTCTATTTCGCCCCGGCCCGCCTGGGGGCGGCCCGGCTGAAGGGCGCCTATGCCTGGCATGACCTGCTGACCAGCGGCGCCCCCATGGCCATCGGCACCGACGCGCCGGTGGAGAAGGGCGATCCCCTCGTCGAGTTCTACGCCGCGACCTACCGCCACGATCTCAAGGGCTATGCCGGTCCCGACTGGGGCCTGGATGAGGTGCTGACCCGGCCCCAGGCCCTGGCCCTGATCACCAAGGGCGCGGCCTACGCCGTGTTCCGGGAGAAGGACCTGGGGGATCTGTCGGTGGGCAAGGCCGCCGACCTCTCGGTCTTCTCCGTCGACCTGATGACCGCCCCGTTCCCCGAGATCGCCAAGGCCCACGCGGTGATGACCATCGTGGGGGGCAAGGTGGTCTATCGTGCGCATTAGGATAACTGCGGCCAGCCTGGCCTTGCCGGAGCCGGAGCGGCGCCCACCTCTGGCGCCATGAGCACCCTGCGCAGGCCCTTCGGCCAGAACTACGCCTTCGTGGTCGCCGCGGCGATCTTCGTCGCCCTGCTGGCCGCCGCCGGCCTGCGCTCGGCGCCCGGCGTCCTGATCCTCCCCCTGGAGCAGGCCTTCGGCTGGAGCCGCGCCACGGTCTCGACGGCCGCCGCGGTGGGCATCTTCCTCTATGGCCTGACCGGACCCTTCGCCGCGGCCCTGATGCAGTCCTTCGGGGTGCGCCGGACGGTGACCCTGGCCCTGCTGCTGATGGCGGTCTCCACGGGCCTGTCGTCGATGATGACGGAGCCCTGGCAGTACATCGCCACCTGGGGCGTGTTCGCCGGCTTCGGCTCGGGCGCGGTGGCCATGGTCCTGGGGGCCACCGTGGTGAACCGCTGGTTCGTCGAGCGGCGGGGCCTGATGATGGGCCTGCTGACGGCCTCGACGGCCACCGGGACCCTGATCTTCCTGCCGGCCATGGCCTGGCTGGCCGAGACCGCCGGCTGGCGGCCGGTGGTGCTGACCGTGGCCGCCGTCACCGGGATCCTGGCGCCCCTCCTGTGGTTCGTCCTGCCGGAGAAGCCCGCCGACATCGGCCATCTGCCCTATGGCGCGCCGGCCGACTACGAACCCCCGCCGCCGCCCGCCAACGGGGCGCTCAGCGTCGCCTTCGGGGCCCTGGCGCGGGCGTCGAGGACACGGACCTTCTGGCTGCTGTTCCTGGGCTTCTTCGTCTGCGGCCTCACCACCAACGGCTTGGTGGGGGTGCACCTGATCGCGCTGTGCGGCGACCACGGGGTGGCCGAGGTCCAGGCCGCGGGCCTGCTGGCCATGATGGGGCTGTTCGACCTGGTGGGCACCACGCTGTCGGGCTGGCTCACCGACCGCTACGACCCGCGCAAGCTGCTGTTCGTCTACTACGCCCTGCGCGGCCTTTCCCTGATCGTCCTGCCCTATACCGACTTCTCCATCGTCAGCCTCGGCGTCTTCGCGGTCTTCTACGGGCTGGACTGGATCGCCACCGTGCCGCCGACGGTGCGCCTGGCCACCGAGACCTTCGGCGACCGTGACGGCCCCATCGTCTTCGGCTGGATCGCCGCGGGCCATCAGGCGGGCGCGGCGACGGCCGCCGTCACCGCCGGGATCATCCGCACGATGCAGGGTAGCTATCTGGAGGCCTTCGTCCTGGCCGGCGCCGCGGGCTTCCTGGCCGCCGCCGCCTCCCTGATGATCCGCCGGGGGGCGGTGGCCCAGGCTGTCTAGGCCAGGGCCTCGTCCACCAGGTTCGGGAACACCTTGGCCACCTTGGAGAGCAGGTAGTCGCCGTAGGTCCCCTCGAACTCGTGCACGCTGGCGCCGTCCCAGCGGCCCTCCGCGCCGGTCACCGACGCCGCGCCGGGCAGGGGGACCATCCGGGCGGTGAAGTCGGGGTCGAAGAACAGCGGAAAGGACAGCCGGTCCTGGCCGCTGACATTCCTCACCCGGTGCGGCGTCGAGCGATAGCGGCCGCCGGTCAGCCGCTCCAGCATGTCGCCGATATTGCAGACCAGGGCGCCCTCCAGGGGCGGCGCCTCGATCCAGCCGCCGGGCGCCTTGACCTGCAGCCCCCCGTGCGCGTCCTGGGCCAGCAGGGTCAGCAGGCCGTAGTCGGTGTGCTCGCCCACGCCCCAGGAGCGGCTCCAGTCCTCGCCGCCGGGGCCCTGGGCCGGGTAGTGGAAGATGCGGAACAGCACGGTGGGCGTGTTGGTATAGGCGTCGCGGAAATAGTCGTCGTCGAGGCCGAGGCTCAGGGAGAACCCCTCCATGAGCGCCGCCGCGGCTCGGGTCGCGCCGGCCATATAGGCTTCGGCGGCGGTTTTCAGGCCGGGCAGGGCGGCGGGCCAGAGGTTGGCGCCGTGCATCGGCAGGCGCGCCTGCACGCGGGGATGGTCGGCCGCCAGGTCGGTCCCCAGATAGAGGCCCTCCTTGAGATCCGGCACGCCCGAGGTCAATTCGCCGCCCACCGGGAAGAAGCCCCGCCAGGCCCGTCCGCCGCGCGCCATGTCGATCGCCAGTTTCTCGTCCAGGGGCAGGGCGAAGAACCGGCGGCTCTGGGCCTCCAGCTCGCGCAGCGTCTCAAGGCCGATCCCGTGACCGGTGAGGTAGAAGAAGCCGTGGGCCTCGCAGGCCCGGGCGATCTCGCGCGCCACCCTAGCCCGGCCCGCCGCGTCGCCGCGGTCGAACAGGGCGCTCATCTCGATGACCGGCAGGGTCTCCATCAGGCGGCCGGCGCGGGCCGGGCGCGCTGGTTGTAGAGCAGCTTCATGCGGCGCTCGCGTTCCTCGGGCGTGACCGTGGCCGGATCCTCAGGCGGGCCGGCGGTGACCGCCATGCCCTTCACCACCGCGGGGCGGGCCGACATCGTGTCCCACCAGCGCTTGAAGTACTTGAACTCGCCCATGTCGATCCCCTGCAGCTCCCAGCTGGCGGTCCAGGGATAGGCGATCATGTCGGCGATCGTGTAGTCGTCGCCGGCGATCCAGGGGCGGTCATAGAGGCGGTTGTTGAGCACGCCGTAGAGCCGGTGGATCTCGTCGTTGAAGCGCCGCTGGGCGTAGGACTGGTCGCCGTGCTTGGGATCGACCCGGCTGAAGTGGCCGCGCTCGCCGGTCTTGGGACCCTGGTTGGCCATCTGCCAGACGACCCACTGGTTGACCTCGTACTTTCCGCGCACATCCTGCGGCCAGAAGCGCCCGAACTTCTCGGCCAGGTACATCATGATCGAGCCCGACTCGAACACGCTCAGCGGCGGCCCGCCGTCGGCCGGTTCGTTGTCCACCAGCACCGGCATGCGGTTGTTGGGGCCGATCTTCAGATAGGCGTCGGTGAACTGGTCGCCCTTGCCGATGTTTACCGGCACGATGTTGTAGGGGACCCCCAGCTCCTCCAGCAGGATAGTGACCTTCTTGCCGTTGGGGGTGGGCCAGTAGTGGAGATCGAGCATGGGGCGGCCTCGTCAGGATTTCAGGCGCCAAGCCTAGGCGCGGACCCCGCCGCCTCAACCCCACAAAATCTGAAAACTGACCCAGGCTGAACGCAAACGGGCCCTCGGCGATGCCGGGGGCCCGAAGCGTCATCGGCGAGAGACGCCGATGTCAGGGGTCTTAGTAGCCGCGCGGACGGTCGTCGCGGTCGCGACGGTCGAGGCGGATATTGGCGGCCACCGTGTCCAGCTTGGCCTGGATGATCGCGGCGTCGCGGCGGCCGAGCTGGCCGTTGCGATAGTGACGCATGCCGCGTTCCTGGCGGCTGATCATGTTGAGCGAGCGCAGGGCGTTGTTGGCCTCGGCGCGCGACAGCGAACCGTCGTTCATGCCGGTGCGGATGCGTTGCTCAAGCCAGGCGGTGCGGCCGCGGATGTCCTGCGGGGCGCTGGCCCAGCCGGAATTGGCTTCGTAGCTGGCGTTCTGGCCATAGCTGCCGGCCGCGGGGGCGGTGGCGATCCAGCGGCCCTGGGCGTCGTAATAGCCCGTGGCCGGACCGGCGCGCCAGCGACCGTTGGTGTCGTAGTAGCCGGGCTGGGCGTCGGCGACCCACATGCCGTTGGCGGCGCGGTGACCGGCGGGCTGGCCGGAGATCCAGCGGCCGTTGGAGTCGTAACGACCCGTGGCCGGACCGGCGACCCAGCGGCCATTGCCGTCATAGTAGCCGCTGGCCGAGGCGCCGACCCATTGGCCGTTGGCGTCGTAATAGCCGCCGGCCGAGGCCGGGACGTAACGGCCGTTGCGGTCATAGTAGCCGCTGGCCGAGGCCGCGGTGTTGGCGGCGATCCAGCGGTTCTGGTTGTCGTAGTAGCCGTTCGGGGCGCCATCGACCCAGCGGCCGTCACGGTCGTAGTAGCCGGCCGCGCTGGCCTGATCGACGGTGTTGGCGTGCCAGGCGCCATTGGCGTCGTAATAGCCATAGGCGTTGGCGCTGGTGCAGTTGGAGCGCGACTTGGCGATCTGGTTGCCGGCGATCGCGCCGCCGATGGCGCCGATCACCGAGCCTTCGGTCTTGGCGCCGTGGCCAGCGACCTGGCTGCCCAGGACGGCGCCCAGGCCCGCGCCGATGACGGTGCCGGCGACGCGGTTGTTGTTGGATTGTTGTTCGCAGCTCTGTTGCGCCAGGGCGAAGGTGGGCAGCAGGGCGGCCGCGGCGATGCCGGCGGCGAGAAGGGTCTTACGCATTGTGGTGAAGCTCCTGGATTGGACATGTGTCCGTCCGTCGGGAAGCTCAACGCGATGATGTGGTGGAGGTTCCGAACCCCGTCGCGCCCGTCGCGTCGAATAAGTCATTATTCGTCAGAGGGAACCGGCGGGCGGGTGCTAGGGTGGGTTTGCCGACATAACCGGTCGCTTGCGGAAATAAGCCGCAATCGGGTGGTCTCCTAACTCTCTCGAATGCGAGTCGCATTCTTTAGGTCAATGCTGTCCGGCCAAACCGACGACGTTGGCGTCTTCGGGTCTGGCCGCCTCGGCCGAAGGAAATCCGATCGCCAACATCCTGATCGTCGAAGACGACGTCTTTGTCCGCGAGATCGCGGGCCTGATCCTCGAAGACCTGGGTCACGTCACGGCCCAGGCCGGCGACATGAGCGAGGCCCTGGGCTTCCTGAACTCCACCCAACCCTTCGACGCCATGTTCTCCGACATCCGCCTCAAGACCATGTCGTCGGGCGGCTATGACCTGGCCGACCGCGCCGTCGGCCTGCGGCCCTCGCTGCGCGTGCTCTACACCACCGGCAACACCCTGACCGACGACATGCGCGCCCGGTTCGTGGAGGGCGCCCGCTATCTCCAGAAGCCCTACAGCGAGAAACAGCTGCAGGACTCCGTCACCCAGCTCCTCGCCGACTGATCGCCGACCGACGCCGGATTCCCGCGCGCCAACGCCCTAAAGTCACGGGACAGAACAGCATCGAAACGCAACTCCGCGAGGCCCGCTCCCGCCTCGCCGTCGCCCAGGCCGCCGACGACACCATGCGCGAGCAGGCCGAGGAAGCCCTGCTGAAGGCCGGCGCCCTGCAGAGCGCCATCTTCAACAGCGCCAACTTCTCCAGCATCGCCACCGACGCCAATGGGGTGATCCAGATCTTCAATGTCGGCGCCGAGCAGATGCTGGGCTACGCCGCCGCCGAGGTGATGAACAAGATCACCCCGGCCGACATCTCCGACCCCCAGGAGCTGATCGCCCGGGCCGAAGAGTTGAGCATGGAGCTCGGCACCCCCATCACCCCGGGCTTCGAGGCCCTGGTCTTCAAGGCCTCGCGCGGCATCGAGGACATCTATGAGCTGACCTATATCCGCAAGGACGGCAGCCGCTTCCCGGCCGTGGTCTCGGTGACCGCCCTGCGCGACGACCGCGGCGACATCATCGGCTACCTGCTGATCGGCACCGACAACACCGCCCGCAAGCAGGCCGAGGAGGCCCTGCTGAAGGCCGGCGCCCTGCAGAGCGCCATCTTCAACAGCGCCAACTTCTCCAGCATCGCCACCGACGCCAATGGGGTGATCCAGATCTTCAATGTCGGCGCCGAGCAGATGCTGGGCTACGCCGCCGCCGAGGTGGTGAACAAGATCACCCCGGCCGACATTTCCGACCCCCAGGAGCTGATCGCCCGGGCCGAAGAGTTGAGCATGGAGCTCGGCACCCCCATCACCCCGGGCTTCGAGGCCCTGGTCTTCAAGGCCTCGCGCGGCATCGAGGACATCTACGAGCTGACCTATATCCGCAAGGATGGCAGCCGCTTCCCGGCCGTGGTCTCGGTCACCGCCCTGCGCGACGTTCGCGGCGGCATCATCGGCTACCTGCTGATCGGCACCGACAACACCGCCCGCAAGCAGGTGGAGGAGGAGCAGAAGAAGTCCGACCAGAAGCTGCGGGACCAGCAGTTCTACACCCGCTCCCTGATCGAATCGAACATCGACGCCCTGATGACCACCGATCCGTCGGGGATCATCACCGACGTGAACCGGCAGATGGAGGCGCTCACCGGCTGCACCCGCGACGAACTGATCGGCGCGCCCTTCAAGGACTACTTCACCGACCCGCGCCGGGCCGAGGCGGCGATCAAGCGCGTCCTGCGCGAGAAGTCGGTCACCGACTACGAGCTGACCGCGCGGGCCCGCGACGGCGCCCAGACGGTGGTCTCCTACAACGCCACCACCTTCTACGACCGCAACCGCAAGCTGGAGGGGGTGTTCGCCGCCGCCCGCGACGTCACCGAGCGGAAGCGCTTCGAGGCCGAGCTTCAGCAGGCCCGCGCCGTGGCCGAGAGCGCCAGCCGCACCAAGTCCGACTTCCTGGCCAGCATGAGCCACGAGATCCGCACGCCGATGAACGCCATCATGGGCATCGCCGACCTGCTGGCCAAGACCTCGCTCACCGCCGAGCAGGACAAGTACGTGCAGATCTTCCGCCGCGCCGGCGACAACCTGCTCAACCTGATCAACGACATCCTGGACCTCTCCAAGGTCGAGGCCTCGCAGCTGGAGCTGGAACAGACCGGCTTCCGGCTCAACGACCATCTGGAGAAGGTGATCGAGATCGTCGCCGGTCGCGCCCAGGAAAAGGGCCTGACCCTCGACTGGGTGATCGCCTCGGACGTCCATCTGGACCTCGTGGGGGATCCCACCCGCCTGCGTCAGGTCCTGCTCAACCTGTTGGGCAACGCCATCAAGTTCACCGAGACCGGCGGCGTCAGCCTGCGGGTGGAGCTCGACACCGAGTCCTCCAGCCCCACCGCCCTGCGCTTCGTGGTCACCGACACCGGCATCGGCATTCCGCAGGACAAGCTCGGGCGGGTGTTCGAACGCTTCACCCAGGCTGACTCCTCCACCACCCGCCGTTTCGGCGGCTCGGGCCTGGGCCTCACCATCTGCAAACGCCTGGTGGAGCTGATGGGAGGCCGCATCTGGGCCCAGAGCGAGATGGGCAAGGGCAGCGTCTTCACCTTCACCGCGCCGCTCGAGGTCTGGGCCGACGTCGACCGCCCGGTCCTGGAACAGGCCGGGGAGGGGGTCCAGGCGCCCCTGCCGCCCCTGCGCATCCTGCTGGCCGAGGATTCCCCCGACAACTGCACCATCACCCTCGCCTATCTCGAGGACACCCCCTACCGGGTCGAGATCGCCGAGAACGGCGCCGTGGCCTGCGAGATGTTCGCCGCCGGGCGATACGACCTGGTGCTGATGGACCGCCAGATGCCGGTGATGGACGGCCTGGCCGCCACCCGGACCATGCGCGCCTTCGAGCTGGCCAACGGCCGCGCGTCGACCCCGATCGTGGCGCTCACCGCCGCGGCCCTGAAAGGCGACCGGGAGACCTGCCTGGCGGCCGGCTGCACCGCCTTCCTGACCAAGCCCATCAAGCAGGACGTGCTGCTGCGGGCGATCCGGGAACAGGCCCCCGCCGCGGCCGCTCCGCCCGAGCGGGAGCCGGGCGCCCTGGCGCGCAAGATCGCCGCCCGGGTGCCGGCCTATCTGCGAAACTGCCGGCAGAGCGCCGAAGCCATCCTCGTGGCCCTCGACGCCGGGGACTTCGAAACCGTCACCATCCTGGGCCACAACATGCGCGGCTCCGGCGCGGCCTACGGCTTCCAGGCCATCACCGATCTCGGCGCGGCCCTGGAGGCCGCCGCCGAGACCGCCGACCTCGCCGCCGCCCGCCAGGGGCACACCGACCTCACGGCCTGCCTCGATCGCGCCGAGGCGGTGGCGGCCTAGAGGGTCGTCACGAAGGCGTCGACCTCCCGGTCGGTCCGCAGGCGGACCACAGGGACATTCGCCCCGTATTGCTTCCGCGTCGCCTCGATGCGGGGGCGGTTGCGGCGGTTGAAGCCCCAGATGAACCGCAGCACGGTGAGCAGATCGCCGGGCCGATGCATCTCCCCGGCCCGGAACACGCGGGCGATCGCACGCCAGGCGCAGACCAGCCGCGGCCGCTCCAGCCACACCACCAGGTCGGCGCGAGGCAGGCGCAGATCGAAGGTCACCGCGGCGAAATTCCCGTCGCTGATCCAGGCCTCGCCGGCATGCAGCGCGGCCAGGGTCGCCCGGAACTCCGGCGTCTCCTGGGTCCGCGAGCGCCAGATCTCGTCCAGGTCGATCACCGGCGCCCCGGTCGCCGCCGCCAGCCGCCGCGCCAGCGTCGTCTTGCCGGCGCCGGCGCAGCCCAGAAGGATGATGCGGGTCATGGCCCGACACCTAGCCCGGCGGCGGGCGCGGGCCTAGGCCATCGTCACCGGCAGCTTCAGGAACACCCGCCCCGCGGCCGACGCCTGGGGCAGGGCGCCCGCGCGGATGTTCACCTGCAGGGCGGGCAGGATCAGGGTCGGCGGGGGCAGGGTGGCGTCGCGGGCCTGGCGCATGGCCACGAAGGCGGCCTCGTCGACGCCCTCGTGGGCGTGGACATTGTGGGCTTTCTCCTCGGCCACCGTGGTCTCCCATCGTGTCTCGGTGCGCCCCTCCGGCAGGTAGTCGTGCCCCACGAAGACGCGGGTCTGCGGCGGCAGGGCCAGGATCTTCCGGATGGACCGGTAGAGGGCGTGCGCGTCGCCGCCGGGGAAGTCGGCCCGCGCGGTCCCGTAATCGGGCATGAACAGCGTGTCGCCGATGAAGGCCGCGTCGCCGATCAGGTAGGTGACGCAGGCCGGGGTGTGGCCGGGGGTGTGCAACACCGAGATGGCCAGGTCACCCAGAGGGAGTTCGTCCCCCTCCCGCACCAGCCGGTCGAAGTCGCCCCCGGCGGGCTTCAGGTCGTCGGCCTCGAACATCGGGGCGAAGGCCTTCTGGACCTGGGTGATCGCCGCGCCGATCACCACCGGCGCCCCGGTCCGGCGGCGGATATGGTCGGCGGCCGACAGGTGGTCGGCGTGGGCGTGGGTCTCCAGGACATAGGTGAGCGTCAGGCCCTGCTCGGCGATGGCGGCCAGCACGGCGTCGGCCGAGCCGGTGGAGAGCCGGGCGCCCTTGGGTTCGAAGTCCAGCACCGGGTCTATGATCGCGGCCGCTCCGGTCGCGGGATCGGACACCAGATAGGTGGCGGTCGAGGTGGCGGGATCGAAAAAGGCCTGAACCTTGGGTGTCATGAACGGAGCCTCCAATGGCGTTGGCCTGTATATAAGAAGTTGCTAATTTAGAATCAACTGATATATAGAGCGGCATGGTCGACCTCGCGAACTTCGACATCACCCTGTTCGAGCCCCGGGCCGCCGAGGCGGCGAAGCTGCTGCGGGCGCTCGGCAACGAGCGGCGCCTGCTGATCCTGTGTCAGCTGGGGGACGGCGAGCGATCGGTGGGGGAGCTCCAGACCCGGGTTGGTCTGTCCCAGTCCGCCCTGTCCCAGCATCTGGCGGTGCTACGCGAGGAGGGGATCGTCGCCACCCGCCGCGACGCCCAGACCATCTGGTATCGGATCGCCGACCCCGCCGCGATGCGGGTGGTGGCGACCTTGGCGGAGATCTTCTGTCCGACCGACGGGGGGGCGACCTGACCATGGAACTCCCGATCCTCAGCCTGGTCCTCGCCGTCGTCGGGGGGGCGGTGATCGGCCTGCTGCTCTCGGTGTTCGGGGGTGGGGGTTCGGTCCTGGCCACGCCCCTGCTGCTCTACGTGGTCGGCGTGCGCGATCCCCACGTCGCCATCGGCACGTCGGCCGCCGCCGTGGCGGTGAACGCCCTGGTGGGGCTTGGCGCCCAGGCCCGGGCCGGCCGGGTGAAGTGGCGCTGCGCGAGCGTGTTCGCCGTCTCGGGCCTGATCGGCTCCCTGGTCGGCGCCCACCTGGCCAAGCAGGTGGACGGCGGCGCCCTCATCCTGTGGTTCGCCGTGGCCATGGCCGCGGTGGGGGGCTCCATGCTGATCCCGCGCAAGGCGGCGGGCGATCCCTTCGTGACCCTCACCCCGGCGCTCACCGCCAAGCTGGCGCCGCTGGGCCTGCTGGTGGGCCTGGCCGCCGGCTTCTTCGGTATCGGCGGCGGCTTCCTCATCGTGCCGGGGCTGATGGCGGCGACCGGCATGACCATGGCCCACGCCGCGGCCTCGTCCCTGGTCTCGGTGGTGCTGTTCGGGGCGGCGACCAGCGCCAGCTACGCGGTCTCCGGCCAGATCGACTGGGCGGTCTTCCTGGCCCTGGTGGCGGGGGGCGGCGTCGGCGCCCTGGCTGGCGGCCCCGTCGCCAACGCCCTGGCCGATCGGGCCGCCATCGCCCGCCGGGTCTTCGCCCTCTTCGTCATCGCCACGGCGGCCTATGTCGCCCTGCGCGCCCTGCACATCCTGGGCTAGCCCCTGGCGCGGGCCTGCGACATAAGGCGGGACATCCTCGGCGCGGAGACCTCCCATGAAGCTCTTCTATTCCCCGGCCTCGCCCTATGCCCGCAAGGTCCTCGTCGTCGCCCAGGAGCTGGGGGTCGCCCTGGAGGTGGTCCAGGTCGGCGCCAATCCCGCCGGCGCCCCCGATCCGGCGCTGGCCGCCGCCAATCCCCTGGCCAAGATTCCGGCCCTGCTGCGCGATGACGGCGTGGCGATCCATGACAGCCGGGTGATCTGCGAGTACCTCGACAGCCTGGCCGGCAAGCCCCTGACGCCCCCCGCCGGCGAGGCCCGCTGGTCGGTGCTGACGGAGGTGTCGGCCGCCGATGGCCTGCTGGATGCGGCCCTCCTGGCCCGCTACGAGGTGGCCCTGCGCCCCGAGCCCCTGCGCTGGCCCGACTGGATCGCCGGCCAGATGGGCAAGATCGACCGCGCCCTGGACCTCTTCGAGGCAGGCCCCCGCGACGCCGAAAACCCCAGCCTGGCCGACATCGCCGTCGCCTGCGCCCTGGGCTATCTGGACTTCCGCTTCGCCGCCCACGACTGGCGTGCCAGCCGTCCGAAGCTGGCCGCCTTCTTCGCCGCGATCTCCGAGCGCCCCTCGCTGAAATCCACCGCTCCGGCCTGACCCAACGGCAGGGCGAAACCCTGTTATCCTGTCTCCGCGGCGGCCGACCCAAGAGCCGCCCACGACCGGAGGACAGACGACCATGGCCCACGACGCCGCCTCGATGAACGCCCTGCTGGCCAAGCAGAAGGCCGCCCACCTGCGCGATGGCGCGCCCACGGCCGAGCAGCGCATCGCCCGCATCGACCGCTGCATCGGCCTGCTGATCGACCACCGCGAGGCCATCGAGCAGGCGCTGAACACCGACTTCGGCTCCCGCTCCCGGGAGGCCACGGCCTTCACCGACATCGCCGGCTCGATCGGCCCGCTCAAGCACGCGCGCGATCACCTGACCAAGTGGATGCGGCCGGAGAAGCGCAAGACCACCCCGGCGATCCTGGGCCTGTTCGGCGCCAAGGCCGAGGTTCGCTTCCAGCCCAAGGGCGTGGTGGGGATCATCAGCCCCTGGAACTTCCCGGTGAACCTGACCTTCGCCCCCCTGGCGGGCGTGCTGGCCGCCGGCAACCGGGCCCTGATCAAGCCCTCGGAATTCACCCCGGCCACGTCGGAGCTGATGGCCGCCATGTTCGCCAGCGTCTTCTCCGAGGAGGAGATCGCGGTGATCACCGGCGGGCCGGAGGTGGGCCAGGCCTTCTCCGACCTGGCCTTCGACCATCTGATCTTCACCGGCGCGACCTCCATCGCCCGTCACGTGATGCGGGCGGCGTCGGCCAACCTGGTGCCGCTTACCCTGGAGCTGGGGGGCAAGAGCCCGGTGATCCTGTCGAAGTCCGCCGACATGGCCACGGCGGCGGCCCGGGTGATGAACGGCAAGACCCTCAACGCCGGCCAGATCTGCCTGGCGCCCGAC
Source organism: Phenylobacterium sp. GW821-FHT12F10 (assembly GCF_058806695.1). NCBI lineage: Bacteria > Pseudomonadati > Pseudomonadota > Alphaproteobacteria > Caulobacterales > Caulobacteraceae > Phenylobacterium > Phenylobacterium sp. GW821-FHT12F10. The sequence continues at coordinate 1,028,073 of NZ_JBXAPY010000001.1, forward strand.
TATGTCATGGCCCCCAGGGACCAGCTGGAGGACTTCATCGGCCACGCCCAGGGCGCGGTGTCCAAGATGTTCCCGACCATCCGCGACAATCCCGACTACACCGCCATCGTCGCCGACCGGCACTACGACCGCATCAAGGGCTATGTGGACGAGGCCCGCGCCCGGGGCCTGCGCGTCATCGAGATGAAACCCGAGGGCGAGGACCTGACCCAGCAGGAACACCGCAAGATCGCCCCGACCCTGATCATCGACCCCACCGACGACATGAAGGTCATGCAGGAGGAGATCTTCGGCCCGGTCCTGCCGGTGAAGACCTATTCCGGCGGCGTCGACGAGGCCATCGCCTATGTGAACAGCCATGACCGGCCGCTAGGCCTCTACTATTTCGGCGACGACGCCGCGGAGAAGGAGAAGGTCCTGGCCGGCACCACCGCCGGCGGGGTGACCATCAACGACGTGATCTTCCACGTCGCCCAGGAGGAGCTGCCCTTCGGCGGCGTCGGCCCCTCGGGCATGGGCAGCTATCACGGGGTCGACGGCTTCCGCGAGTTCAGCCACCGCAAGTCCATCTACACCCAGATCAAGAAGGACATCGGTCCCCTGGTGCAGATGCGCCCGCCCTACGGCCCGGGCATCCGCAAGTACCTGGCCGGGGCGATGAAGCGCTAGGCCTTCGGCGTCTTCAGGGACAGCAGCGCCCGCTCGTGGGCGTAGGCGGCCACATCGGCCAGGGCGGCCTGGAGAGCGACGCGGACGCTCTCCAGGCGCACGGCCCCTTGGGTCTCGGCGGTCTCGCAGGCGTCGCCCAGGGCGAAGGCCCCGACGCCGCGCGCCGCGCCCTTGATGGTGTGCACCGCGTCGAGCCAGCCCTCGCTGGCCGGATCGAGCATCGTCGACCACATGGCGGCCTGTTCCCGGAACAGGGCGAGCACCTCGTCGATCACCTCGGCGTCGCCCGCGGCGAAGTCCTCGAGGAAGCCAAAATCCACCGCGCCGGTAAGGTCTCGCCTGGCCAAAAAATTCGTCCCCCAACCCGCCTTGCTTTCGGCGAGGCTTCAAGTATGTTCCGCGCCCTTGCCGCCAAGCCCCTCGCGGGACTCAAACGGTACGGGTGCATAGCTCAGTTGGTAGAGCAGCTGACTCTTAATCAGCGGGTCGTAGGTTCGAATCCTACTGCACCCACCATTCGCTTGGTGGACGGACTTTTCCAGAACTTCACAACAGAACCGCCGCCGCCTGGCGCGTGGAGAAACGTCGCTGCGGGTAGCCTTGGCCGGCGCCATACTCTATCTTCTAAGTTACGACTCCGGCCCTGGCGGCTCAGGTGTTTGTTTTCTTTGAATTTAAGACGAAGGCCATTGCCATGACCACTGAGGTCCCGACAGCGAAAGTCATCGACAAGAAGGCCCTGCTGGCCAAGTACGTCGCCGAGCGCGACAAGCGCCTGCGGGCCGATGGCAATTCCCAGTACCTGCAGGTGAAGGGCAATCTGGCCCACTACCTGGAGGACCCCTACACCCCGCGCGTCGAACGCGAGCCCAAGACCGACCACGTCACCTTCGCCTTCGTCGGCGGCGGCTTCGCGGGCCTGGTGACCGGGGCCCGGCTGGTGGAGCAGGGCGTCACCGACGTGCGCATCATCGAGAAGGGCGGCGACTTCGGGGGCACCTGGTACTGGAACCGCTATCCGGGCGCCCAGTGCGATACCGCCTCGATGATCTACATGCCCCTGCTCGAAGAGACCGGGCACATGCCGACGGAGAAGTACGCTCACGCGCCGGAGATCCTCGAACAGTGCCAGCGCATCGGCAAGCAGTACGGCCTCTATGACAACGCGCTCTTCCACACCGAGGTGGAGGACCTGTCTTGGGACGACGCCAACGCCCGCTGGGTGATCTCCACCAACCGCGGCGACCGCTTCACCGCCAGCTTCATCGGCCTGGGGACCGGGCCGCTTCACGTGCCCAAATTGCCGGGCATTCCTGGCATCGAGAGCTTCAAGGGCCACTCGTTCCACACCAGCCGGTGGGACTACGACTATACCGGCGGCGACCCCAAGGGCGCCAAGATGGAGAAACTCGCCGACAAGCGGGTGGCGATCATCGGCACCGGCGCCACCTCGGTCCAGGCGGTCCCGCACCTGGCCAAGGCCTGCAAACAGCTCTTCGTCGTCCAGCGCACGCCCTCCTCGGTGGACGTCCGTGCCAACAAGCCCATCGACCCGGAATGGTTCGCCTCCATCGCCACTCCGGGCTGGCAGCAGCGCTGGCTGGAGAACTTCACCGCCAACCAGGCGGGCGGGAACGCCGAGGAGGACCTGGTCCAGGACGGCTGGACCGACCTGTCGCGCCGCATCCGCGCCAAGATCGCGCAGCTGCCCCGGGAGGACCTGACCCCGCAGAAGATGCTGGCGGCCTATGAGGACAGCGACTTCGAGAAGATGGAGGAGATCCGCGCCCGCGCCGAGGCCATCGTCAAGGACCGCGAGACCGCCGAGAAGCTGAAGGCCTGGTACCGCCAGCTCTGCAAGCGGCCCTGCTTCCATGACGCCTATCTGCAGGCCTTCAACGAGCCCAGCACCACCCTGGTCGACACCGACGGCCAGGGCGTGGAGCGGATCACCGAGCGGGGCTTCGTGGTGGCCGGGGTGGAGTACGAGGTCGACTGCATCATCTACGCCTCGGGCTTCGAGGTCGGCACCGAATACAAGCGCCGCGCCGGCTTCGACCTGACCGGCCGCGACGGCCTCAAGCTGTCGGAGGCCTGGGGGGAGGGCATGAAGTCCAAGCACGGCATCCATGTGCACGGCTTCCCCAACGCCTTCTTCGTCCAGCCCACCCAGGGCGCGAACCTGATCTCCAACGTGCCCCACAACCTGACGGAGTCGGGCCGCACCATCGCCATGACCGTCAAGCACGCCCTCGACGTCGGCGCCAAGCAGGTGGAGGTGACGCAGGAGGCCCAGGACGCCTGGGTGCAGCTGCTGCTCACCGGCATGGGCCGCATGATGGGCGCGCCCGACTGCACGCCGGGCTACTACAACAACGAGGGCCAGGACCCGGGCCCGGCGGCCAAGCTGAACGTCGGCTATCCGGCCGGGGCCACGGCCTTCTTCAAGTATATCGACGCCTGGCGCAATTCCGGCCAGTTCGAGGGCCTGGCCTTCCGCTGAGCTTTCGGAGCCCAGCCCCCTGACGCATAGTCCCCCGAGTCACCGTCGACCCTCGCCGGCGGTGACGGCAGGGAGCGCTCTTGGAGTCCGTCGTCACCATCCTTCTGCTGCTGCTGGCGGTGATCCTCAGCGGCTCCTTGGCCCGCCTGACCCGGCTACCCCTGCCCCTGGTCCAGATCGCCCTGGGGGCGGTGATCGCGCTGTCCATCGTCCCGACGGTGGAGCTCGAGCCCGAGCTCTTCTTCCTGCTGTTCCTGCCGCCCCTGCTGTTCCTGGACGGCTGGCGGATTCCCAAGGACGACCTGCTGCGCGACCGGGCGACGGTCCTGGAGCTGGCCCTCGGCCTGGTGATCCTCACCGTCATCGGGGTGGGGTTCCTGATCCACTGGCTGATCCCCGCCATGCCGCTGCCCGTGGCCATGGCGCTGGCCGCCGTGGTCTCCCCCACCGACCCGATCGCGGTGAGCGCCATCGCCGCCCGCGCCCCTATCCCCAAGCGGATGATGCACATCCTCGAGGGCGAATCCATGCTCAACGACGCCTCGGGCCTGGTCTGCATGCGCTTCGCGGTGGCCGCCATGCTGACGGGGACCTTCTCGTTCCAGGAGGCCCTCGTCACCTTCGTCTGGGTGGCGTTCGGCGGGGTCGCCCTGGGGGTCTGCGTCACCTGGGGCGTGGTGCGGGCCAAGCAGTGGGTGACCAGCTATCTGGGGGAGGACACCAGCGCCCAGATCCTCATCAGCCTGCTCATCCCCTTCGGCGCCTATCTGCTGGCCGAGCACTTCCACTGTTCCGGCATCCTGGCCGCCGTCGCCGCCGGGGTGACCATGGGGTTCATGGAGCAGACGGGCCAGGCCCTGGCGGTCACCCGCGTGCGGCGCACCGCCGTCTGGGACACCGTGCAGTTCACCGCCAACGGGGTGATCTTCGTCCTGCTGGGGGAGCAGATGCCGGGCATCCTCGCCAAGGCCGGCGAGACCGTCCGGCTCACCGGCCACAGCGAGCCCTGGTGGCTGGCGGTCTATGTCCTGGCGATCAGCGCCGCCCTGGGCGCCCTGCGGCTCATCTGGGTCTGGGCCTCCCTGCGCTGGACCCTGTTCCGCGCCCAGCGCCGGGGGGAGAAGCCGCCGGCCGTGAACGGGCGGCTGGTGATCGGCATGTCGCTCGCCGGGGTGCGGGGCGCGATCACCCTGGCCGGGGTCCTCACCCTGCCGCTGACCCTGACCGACGGAACCGCCTTCCCCGGGCGCGACCTGGCGATCTTCCTGGCCGCCGGCGTGATCATCGTCTCCCTGGTGGTGGCCAGCGCCGGCCTGCCCAGCCTGCTGAAGAATCTCCAGCTGCCCCCCGAGCCCTCGCGCCAGGCCGAGACCGACCGGGCCCGCATCACAGCGGCCCAGGCGGCGATCAAGGCCATCGAGAACGCCCAGCACGCCCTGGGGGAGGGGCGTCCCGACGCCGACCTCTATACCGACGCCTCGTCCCGGATCATGGAGCTGTACCGCGAGCGGATCGACGGGCGCCTCGAGAGCCCGGAAGCCGCCGCCCTCAACCGCAAGGTCGAGCAGATCGAGCGCCAACTCCGCGTCGCCGGGCTCAGCGCCGAGCGTGACGAGATCTTCCGCATGGCCCGCGAGCACGAACTGGACGGCGAGACCGCCCGCAAGATCGTCCGCGAAATCGACCTGCTGGAGGCGCGCTACCGCCTCTGATGGGCTAGATCCCGGCCCCGTTGTCCAACGCCTGCAACGCCAGCTCGTGGGCCTCGGCCTCGGCGGTGATCCAGGCGATGAAGGCCTTCACCTGGGGCAGGCGGCCCTTGGCCTTGGGGTGGACGACGTAATAGGCGAAGTCCACGGCCGTCGAGATCTGCAGCGGCGAGATCAGGCGGCCGGCGTCGATGTCGGCCTGGGCCAGGGTCCGCTTGGCCAGGGCCACGCCGCGGCCGTTGACGGCGGCCTCGATCACCATGCTGGACTGGTTGAAGCGCGGGCCGCGGGTGCCGTCGACCCCCTTCACGCCCCGGGCGGCCAGCCACATGGTCCAGTCGGGGCAGCTGTCGTCGGGCTCCGGCGAGCCGTCGTGCAGCAGGGTGTGGCCCAGCAGGTCGGCCGGAGAGTTCAGCGGATGGCTGGCGTGCAGCTCCGGGCTCAGCACCGGGACCACGGTCTCGCCGATCAGCCGGCGGACCTCCAGCCCCGGATAGCGGCCGGCGCCGTAGCGGATGGCCACGTCCACCTCGCCGGCGGTGAGGTCCACCAGCTCCAGGCCCGCCGACAGCCAGACGTCCACCTGCGGATGCAGCTCCTCGAACTTGCCGAGCCTCGGCACCAGCCACTTGGCGGCGAAGGAGGGGGCGGCGGTCAGGGTCAGGCGGCGGCCGTCCACCGCGGCCGTCAGCATGGAGGCGGCCTCGGCCAGGCGGTCGAAGGCCTCGCGCAGGGCGGGCAGGGCGGTCTGGGCCGCGTCGGTCAGCAGCAGACCCTTGGGCGTGCGCTTGAAGAGGGCCGCGCCCACATAGTCTTCCAGGTTCTGGATCTGCTGGCTCACCGCCCCGGGGGTCACCGACAGCTCGTCGGCGGCGCGGGAGAAGTTCAGGTGGCGCGCGGCGGCCTCGAACGCGCGCAGCGCGTTGAGGGGCGGCAATCGGCGGCGCTGTGCGTCGCGTTCCATGGAGTTTTCCTGACAGCCCCGGCAGAAGACCTTGGCTTGCGAATTGGGCCTTACGTCGCCAGTTTGCAAGCGTCCGGCGGTGTATAGGCCCTTTTCACCGGCGGACATCCAGCGGGGCGGGCCTTACACCCGTCCCGCTTCAGGTTTCAAGTCTGGTCGTTAGAGAACCTAAAGCCCATGCCGCAGCGCTCGTCCAAGGCCAAGACCGCCAACCGCCTGGTCGTCCTGGGCGGCGAGGGCGCGCGCGAGGCCGGGTCGGTCTGGCTGGTGGGCGCCGGCCCCGGCGACCCCGAGCTACTGACCCTGAAGGCCTTCCGCGTGCTGGCGACCGCCGACGTGGTGGTCCATGACGGCCTGGTGAGCGACGAGATCCTCGACCTGGCGCCGGCCGCCGCCCGCCGGATCAGCGTCGCCAAGCGCAAGTCGCGCCATTCCTACGCCCAAGGCGAGATCAACAGGATGCTCGTGGCCTTCGCCCTGGACGGCCTGACGGTCGTCCGGCTGAAGGGCGGCGATCCCTTCATCTTCGGCCGGGGCGGCGAGGAGCTGGAAGCCTGCCGCGAGGCCGGCGTCGCCTGCCACGTTGTCCCCGGCGTCACCGCGGCCCTGGCCGCCGCCGCCGACGCCGGCGCCCCGCTCACCCATCGCGGCGCGGCCCAGGCCGTCACCTTCGTCACCGGCCACGCCGCGGCCGGCGCCGAGCCCGACCTGGACTGGGCGAGCCTGGCCAAGCCCAACCATACCGTCGTCATCTATATGGGCCTCTCCACCGCGGCCGGCATCGCCAGCCGCCTGATGGCCGCCGGCCGTGTGGGGTCGACGCCCGCCCTGATCGTCGAGAACGCCAGCCGCGCCGACGAGCGCCGGGTGGTCACCGACCTGGCGGGCCTGGCGGAGGCCGCCGCCGGGATTTCAGGTCCCGCCCTACTGATCGTCGGCGAGGCCATGGCGCTCGCCCAGGCCGGGACCGCGGAGATTGTTCAAAGCCTCGAGGCTCGGGGCCTCGAGCGGGGAGTGGGATCATGAAAGCCTTGACCGCCAATCGCCTGGAGGACGGCGAGGTCGTGTTCTGGAACAAGGGCGCCTGGGTGGAGCGGTTCGTCGACGCCGAGCTGTTCGCCGACGACGCCAGCGGCGAGGCCGCCGAGGGCCAGGGCAAGTCCCAGCCCAACACCGTGATCGACGTCTATCTGATCGACCTGATCGAGAGCGAGGGGCTCTGGGCGCCCCTCAGCTTCCGCGAACGCATCCGGGCCCTTGGCCCTCTCAACCACCCGACCCATGGCAAGCAGGCCGAGGGGGGCGCGGCCATCGAGGCCCTGCGGCGCGCCGCCGGCGCCTCGCGCTCCACCGGCCGCGTCAACCTGATCAAGCGTAAGTAGGGCCGATGTATCAGTACGACACCCTCGACAAGGAATTCCTGGCCGACCGGGCCGCCGAGTTCAAGGAACAGGTGGAACGCCGGCTTTCGGGCGAGATCACCGAAGACCAGTTCAAGATGCTGCGTCTGCGGAACGGTCTCTACCTGCAGCTCCACGCCTACATGCTGCGGGTCGCCATCCCCTATGGCTCGCTGAACGCGACCCAACTTCGCAAGCTGGCGGATATCGGACGGAAGTACGACAAGGGCTACGGCCACTTCACCACCCGCACCAACCTGCAGTTCCACTGGATCAAGCTGCGCGAAACGCCCGCCATCCTGGAGGAGCTGGCCAGCGTCGACCTGCATTCCATCCAGACCAGCGGCAACTGCATCCGCAACGTCACGTCGGACCCCTATGCCGGGGCGACGGCCGAGGAGATCGACGACCCGCGCGTCTGGTCCGAGGCCATCCGCCAGTGGTCGATGCTGCATCCCGAGTTCAGCCACCTGCCGCGCAAGTTCAAGTTCGCGGTCACCGCCGCGCCCAAGGACCGCACGGCGGCCCGGGTCCACGACATCGGCCTGGTGGTCCGCCGCGCCCGCGACGGGACGATGGGCTTTGAGGTGATCGTCGGCGGCGGGATGGGGCGCACGCCCTATGTCGGCCCGACCATCCGCGAGTTCCTGCCGGCCAACCGGCTGTTCTCGTACCTGGACGCCATCCTGCGCGTCTACAATCGCCACGGCCGCCGGGACAACAGCTACAAGGCGCGCATCAAGATCCTGGTGGCCGCCCTGGGCGCCGAGGAGTTCCGCCGCCAGGTCGAGGAGGAGTGGGAGAAGGTCGGTCCGAACGCCGACATGCCCGACCTGGAGATCGCCCGCATCCGGGCGGCCTTCGCGCCGAAGTCCTTCGACACCCTGGTGAACCGCTCCGAGGCCTTCGAGGCCGCCAAGGCCGCCGATCCGGCCTTCGCCCGCTTCGCCCGCAACAACCTCAAGCCCCACAAGCGGCCCGGCTACACCATCGTGGAGATCTCCCTGAAGGGGATCGGCGAGACGCCCGGCGACGCCACCTCCGACCAGATGGACGTGGTGGCCGACCTGGGCGAGCGCTACGGCCAGAACGACATCCGGGTGACCCACGAGCAGAACCTGGTGCTGCCGCACGTGAAGCTGGACGACGCCCACGCGGTCTATAGGGCGCTGGCCGCCGCGGGCCTGGGCACGCCCAACATCAACCTGATCACCGACATCATCGCCTGCCCGGGCCTGGACTACTGCGCGCTCGCCAATGCGCGCGCCATCCCCATCGCCCAGGACATCGCCACCCGCTTCGCCGATCAGGATCGCGCCGAGCTGGTGGGGGAGCTGAAGATCAAGATCAGCGGCTGCATCAACGCCTGCGGGCACCACCATGTCGGCCACATCGGCATCCTGGGGGTCGATAAGAAGGGCGAGGAGTTCTACCAGCTCACCCTGGGCGGCTCCGGGGCCGAGGACGCCGAGGTCGGCAAGATGCTGGGTCCGGCCCTTCCGGCCGACCGCGTCACCGACGCCATCGACACCATCGTCGAGGTCTATCTGCGCGAGCGCGCCGAGGGCGAGCGCTTCCTCGACACCTTCCGCCGCACGGGCGTCGCCCCCTTCAAGGAGGCTGTCTATGCCGAAGTTCATTAGGATCATCGACGGCCGCTTCGTTTCCGCCGACGACCCCTTCACCTATGTCGCCGACGACCAGGGCCTGCCCCAGGGCGACGTGATCATCTCGCTCACCCGGTTCTCCGCCGAGGGCGACGCCCTGATCTCCCAGGGCCGCGCCGTGGGGGTCCGCATCGAGCCGGACGAGGAGGTCGAGGCGCTCGCCTACGACCTGCCCAAGCTGGCCGTCGTCGCCGTCGCCTTCCCCAAGTACCGGGACGGCCGCGGCTTCTCCTCGGCCCACCTGCTGCGCGAGCGCTTCGGCTTCAAGGGCGAGATCCGCGCCGTGGGCGAGGTCCTGCGCGAGGAGGCCAACTTCCTCACCCGCTGCGGCTGCGACAGCTTCGAACCCGCCGACGGCTCGACCCCGGAGCAATGGGCCCACGCCGCCAATCGTCATCGTCACGTCTATCAACGCGCCGCCGACGGCCGCACCCCGGCCTTCGTCGAGCGCGCGGAGTCCTGAGCATGGCCTTTGATCAACTGGAACGCCCGCAGATCGCCCTGCGCCTCGACGCCGAACTGCGCCACGCCCATCCGGCGACGGTGCTGGAATCGGCCGTCGAGACCTTCGGCGACAGGCTGGCCCTGGTCTCCTCCTTCGGGGCGGAGTCCGCGGTGCTGCTGCACATGGTCTCCAGGATCAAGCCGGACATGCCGATCATGTTCCTCGACACCGGCATGCTGTTTGGCCAGACCCTGGACTACCGCCGCAACCTGGCCGCCAAGCTGGGCCTGACCGATGTGCGCGACCTGCGGCCGCTCTATACCGACCTGGCCACCGTCGATCCCAAGGCCAACCTCTGGCAGACCGACACCGACGCCTGCTGCAATATCCGCAAGGTGATCCCCCTCGACAGCGCCCTGAAGGACTTCGACGCCTGGATCACCGGGCGCAAGCGTTTCCACGGCGGCGACCGCCTGTCCCTGCCGGTGGTGGAGCAGGCCGACGGCCAGGTGAAGTTCAATCCCCTGGCCAACTGGGGCAAGACCGAGCTGGACGCCTACATGGCCCAGCACGACCTGCCGGCCCATCCCCTGGTGGCCCAGGGCTTCCCGTCGATCGGCTGCTGGCCCTGCACCAAGCCGGTGGAAGAGGGCGAAGATGTGCGCGCCGGCCGCTGGGCGGGTTCCGAAAAGACCGAATGCGGCATACATGTCGCCCGCGCGCCCGACGCCGTGACCAATGTCGGCGGCGATATCTAGCTTCTGAAGCGAACTGATCATGACCGATGTGACCGCCGCCGCCCCGGCCAAGAAGGCCGGCGCCTTCCTCCATGAGACCGTGACCTGGGTCCAGCACTGGACCGACAGCCTGTTCTCGTTCCGCACCACGCGGGACCCGGCCTTCCGCTTCCAGAGCGGCCAGTTCGTCATGGTGGGGCTGGAGGTGGACGGCAAGCCGCTGCTGCGCGCCTATTCCATCGCCTCGCCGTCCTGGCACGACGAGCTGGAATTCTATTCCATCAAGGTGGAGAGCGGGCCTCTGACCTCGCGGCTGCAGAAGATCCAGGTCGGCGACCAGGTCCTGATCGGCAAGAAGCCCACCGGCACCCTGGTGCTGGACGGGCTGAAGCCCGGCAAGCGCCTCTACATGCTGGGCACCGGCACCGGCCTGGCCCCCTGGCTCAGCCTGGCGCGCGACCCCGAGGTCTATGACCGCTTCGACGAGGTCATCGTCACCCACACGGTGCGCAACGTCGCCGATCTGAACTATCGCGAGCTGTTCGAGCGCGACCTGCCCAATGACGAGATCCTCGGCGAGATCGTCGCGCCGAAGCTGCGCTACTATCCCACCGTCACCCGCGAGCCCTTCAAGCACCAGGGCCGGATCACCGACCTGATCGCCTCGGGCAAGATCTTCGAGGACCTGGGCCTGCCGCCCCTGGACCCCGCCGTCGACCGCCTGATGCTGTGCGGCGGCCCCTCGGTCCTGGCCGACCTCAAGGTGCTGCTGGAGGCCCGCGGCTATGTCGAGGGCTCGCTGGCCGCGCCCGGCGACTACGTGCTGGAACGCGCCTTCGTCGAGACCTGAGCGATCACGCCGCGCAGGAAGTCGGCGCGGGCGGCCACGGTGGTCCTGGGAACCTCCACCACCCGGTAGTCCAGGCGCCACAGGGTCGCGACGATGCGGTCATAGGTCTGCACGGCCTCGGCGAAGTCCTGCTTGCGCTCGGCGTCCTGCACATAGATCTCCGCCCAGGGCGGGAAGGTGAAGACGTGGACATTGCAGGCCCGCGCCTCCAGCTGGGCCACCAGGTCCGGATCGGGGGCGAAGTCCGCCGTCCGCGCCCAGGCCAGGTCGTCCACCACCCCGCGGTCGAAGAAGACGGCGCGGGTCTCGCCGGCCAGGCCGTCATAGAGCGCCACGTCGCGGCGGGAGGTCTCCCGCCAGTAGGCCTGCTGATCGCCCCAGGGCAGGGCGGTCCCGCCGCTGGCCGCCTGCTCGCGGATCACCGCCCGCGCCGTCTCGTCGACGCAGAGCTCGCCCTGGCTTCGCAGGTGCTCGATGAGGGTGGTCTTGCCGGCGCCGGGACCGCCGGTCAGGACGAAGAAGTTGGATTTCAGCATGGGAGTCCTCGAAGGCATGGAGTTTCGCGCCGGCCAAGGGGCCGACGGGGAGCCGTCCGGGGAAAATCGTCGCGCCTCGGCGGCGCGGGGCCCGCCTAGCGGGGCGGGCAGCCCTTGAATTCGCCGGCCTTGACGACCGTGAGCTGGGCCAGGTTCAGGGGCCGCATGGGCTTCATCGAGCCCGAGCCGATGCCGGTGAACAGGTCGATCCTGGCGCCCTTGATCGCGCCGCCGACGTCGGAGGCGTACCAGTAGCCGTCGTGGGTGGAGCCGTCGGGCATGGGCAGGCCGACGGTTTCCTTGATGAACAGGACGGTGCGGCGGGGGATCAGGTTGCGGTCGATGGCGGCGGTGCGCATGGCCACCACCTTGCAGCCCAGGGAGTCCAGTCCGCCCACGCCCTTGGCGCCGGCATGGTAGAGGGTGGCCTTCAGGCGGAAGTCGGCCGAACCGGGCAGAGTCCCGGTGAGGGCGTTCATCAAGAGGTCCCCGATGGGGTCGGACGGAGCGGCGTGCGCTCCACCTCCGAAAGCCAGAAGGGGAAGGGCGGCCAGGGCGGCGAGGCGGCGTCCCATGACGGCGTCCTCCTTCGTCGTTGATCTGTCAGCGGCCGTCTGAGTACCGGGACTCTGGGGCCAGGGCAACCCCGCTATTAGGCTTACTCACAGGCGCCTGCAGACAGCTTCGATTGCGCGGCCAGAGTCTTGGTCTATCAACAGCCGCCAGCAACGGGGGCCTGCACATGCGCATCTACGGCGACTCCATCTCGGGCAACTGCCTGAAGGTGAAATGGACGGCGGATCATCTCGGGCTTTCCTATGACTGGATCGAGACCGACGTCATGAAGGCGGCGACCCGAACGCCGGAATTCCTGGCGATGAACCCGGCCGGCCAGGTGCCCGCCGTGATCCTGGACGACGGCCGGCCCCTGGCCCAGTCCAACGCCATCATCCTGCACCTGGCCGAAGGCTCGGATCTGATCCCCGCCGACGCCTATGAGCGGGCCCGCATGCTGGAGTGGATGTTCTGGGAACAGTACAGCCACGAGCCCTATGTGGCCGTCGCCCGCTTCCAGGTGCGCTTCCAGGGCAAGCCGGTCGCCGATCTGGAGCCGCGGCTGGTGGACCGCGGCAAGGCCGCCCTGCAGCGGCTGGAGGACGGCCTGGCGGCCCAGCCCTTCCTGGTGGGCGACCGCGTCAGCCTCGCCGACGTCGCCCTGGTGGCCTACACCCGCGAGGCCGGGGACGGCGGGTTCCGGCTGGCCGACTATCCCAAGGTCCAGGCCTGGATCGGCCGGGTCGAGACGGCGTTGAACATCGCCTGAGGCGTCTGCGACGTTGCGGTGAAATCGCCGCGTCGCGGATCCGGCGGCGCTTGCCTTCCGGTCCGCGGCGCTTCAAATCGCAGGCATGACGCTCAAGCCGCTCCGCCTCGCCCTGCTCCTGCTCGCCGCCGTCCCGGCCCCCGCCTTCGCCTGGGGCGGCGCCGGTCACCGGATGGTGGGGGAGGAGGCCATGCGGGCCCTGCCGCCCACCCTGCCGGCCTTCCTGCGCACCCCCTCGGCGGTGGCGGCCGTCGGCGAGCTGTCGCGCGAACCCGACCGTTCCAAGGGGGCGGGCAAGATTCACGACTCCAACCGCGATCCGGGCCACTTCGTCGACCTGGAGGATGACGGCCGCATCCTGGGCGGACCGGCCCTGGCCGCCCTGCCGCCCACCCGCGCCGACTACGAGACCGCCCTGCGCGCCGCCGGCCAGGACAGCTGGAAGGCGGGCTATCTGCCCTATTCCATCGTCGACCAGTTCCAGCAGCTCACCACAGACCTGGCCTATTGGCGGGTGGAGATGGCCGCCGAGCCGCGGCAGAAGAGCCGCGCGCGCCGCGCCTGGATGCATGCCGACCGCCTGCGCCGCGAGCAGCAGATCCTGATGACCATCGGCTTCCTGTCGCACTTCGTGGGCGACGGCTCCCAGCCCCTGCATGTCACGGCCCACTACAACGGCTGGGGCGACTATCCCAATCCCAAGGGCTACTCGACCGCCAAGGTCCACGGCCCCTTCGAGGAGGCCTTCGTCTTCGCCAATGTCCACGCCCCGGCGGTGCGGGCGAGGATGACACCGTTCCGGTCCTGCGGCTGCCCGATCGAAAAGCGGGTCGCCGACTATCTGGCCGTGGCCGGCGGCCAGGTCGTTCCCTTCTACGAGCTGGAGAAGGCCGGCGGCTTCGCCGAGGCCGATCCCCGCGGCGCGGCCTTCGCCACGGTGCAGGTCGCCGCCGGCGCCTCGGAGCTTCGCGACCTGATCGCCGAGGCCTGGAACGCCAGCGCCGGCGTCAAGATCGGCTGGCCCGCCGTGGCCGTGCCCGACGCCGTCAGCGGCAAGGTCGATCCCTACGAAGCCCTCTACGGCCGCAACTGATGGCCCCCCAGTTCGGCGCGCCGACTCCGGGCCTGACCCACGCCGACCGCCCGGCCGCCTTCGGGATCGCCGTGCGGGCGGGCAAGATCGCCCTGGTGCGGGTGGAGAAGCCGGGTTTTCCGCCCTGGCTGGACCTGCCCGGCGGCGCCCTGGACCCGGGGGAGGACGCGGCCCAGGCGGTTGTCCGCGAGTTCGGCGAGGAGACCGGCCTGAAGGTCGAGGCCGGCGAGGCCTATGCCCGGGCCGATCAGTATTTCGTCAACACCGACGGCCAGGCCTATGACAACCGCGCCACCTTCTTCGAGGTGACCGTCATCGCCGAGGCGCCGGAGCTGAAGGTGGAGGACGACCACACCCTGGTCTGGGAAGACCCCCGGGCCGCCATCGCCCGTCTGAGGCACGAGGCCCACGCCTGGGCCGTGGCGGCCTGGCTGCGGCGGGGCTGACGGACCCTCGGGCGTCAGGCGGCCTTGGACTTTCTGGCCGTCTTAGTTCGGGCCGGCTTGGCGGTGGTCGCCTTGGCCGGGGCCTCGCTTCGCTTCTTGCTGGCGTGCAGGGCAGGCAGGTCGCCGTTACGACCCTGCTTCTTGGTGACCAGGCGCAGCTCGGTGGCGTTCTTGTCGCACTCGGCCAGGATCGCCTCGAGTTCCTTGTCGGTGAGGTTCTCGATGCCGATGAAGCCGTTCTCGCCCTCCGACACGCGGATCAGCTCGTCGAGCTTGGCGTGCAGGGCGTTGTTGTCGCGGTTCTGGGTGTTCTGGATCAGGAACACCATCAGGAAGGTGATGATGGTGGTCGATGTGTTGATCACCAGCTGCCAGGTGTCGGAAAACCCGAACATCGGACCCGACAGGGCCCACAGCACCACCAGTACGCAGCAGCTGGCGAACACGATCGGCCGGCCGGTCCATTTGGAGACCGCCGTGGAAAATTTCGTGAAGAAGGCGGTGAACCCCGACATGCATCTGCTCCTGCCCGCATTGCGCGGCGCAGCCTGAACGGATAGTCGAACGCGCGAGTTCCGGCCCAAGAAGGAGCGTTCATGACCTCAGCCCACATCATCGACGTGAAGTCCCTGGCCGAGCAGGTCCGCGCCCAGGCGGCCGGCGAGACCGCCCTGCTGAAGGCCGAGCATGGCGTCCAGCCGGGACTGGCGGTGGTGCTGGTGGGCGAGGATCCGGCCAGCCAGGTCTATGTGCGCTCCAAGGGCGAGCATTCCCTGGCCGCGGGCATGCATTCGGAGACCCACCGGTTGCCCGCCGACGCCACCCAGGACGAACTGATGGCCCTGGTGGATCAGCTCAACGACGATCCGAAGATCCACGGGATCCTGGTTCAGATGCCGCTGCCCGGGCATCTCGACGAGAAGATGGTCCTGGCCGCCCTCGACCCCAACAAGGACGTGGACGGCCTGACGGTGGTCAACGCCGGCCTGCTGGCCAGCGGCATGCCCGCCCTGATCCCCTGCACGCCGCTGGGCTGCATGCTGGTCCTACGCCAGACCCTGGGGAACCTGGCCGGCAAGCGCGCCGTGGTGGTGGGCCGCTCGGTCCTGGTGGGTCGCCCGGTCGCCCAGCTGCTGCTGGCCGCCGACTGCACGGTGACCATCGCCCATTCCCGCACCGTCGACCTGCCCGCCGTCTGCCGCGAGGCCGACATCCTGGTGGCCGCCGTCGGCCGTCCCCAGATGATCAAGGGCGACTGGATCAAGCCCGGCGCCACGGTGATCGACGTCGGCATCAATCGCGTGCCCTTCCGCGATCCGGTCAAGGCCGCCGCGGGCAAGACCAAGCTGGTGGGGGACGTGGACTTCAAGTCGGCCGAGAAGGTCGCCGCCAACATCACCCCAGTGCCGGGCGGCATCGGCCTGATGACCGTCGCCTGCCTGCTCTCCAACACCGTCACCGCCGCCAAGCGCATCCACGGCCTGGAGGGCTGATCTTAGATCCTCCCCCGGCGCGAAGCGCGGTTTGGGGGAGGTGGCGCGCGTCAATAGACGCGTGACGGAGGGGGCTCGCGCCCACGAACAAGGGTCAAAGTCCCCCTCAGGCGCTTCGCGCCAGCTCCCCCAGCGGGGGAGCATCTTTCCACAGCCGCGCCCTCAGGCCGGCGTTTGGCCGAGCGCGCCGGTCCAGGCCACGATGTCGGTCAGCACGCCGCTGACGGCGGTGTTGAAGCCCGCCACGATGGCGGCCTGGCGGTTGTCGTTGACCGGGACGGCCTGCACGAAGGTGCGTTCGGCCACTAGGGTGCGGTCGGCGGAGCGGGTGAGGGTGGCGTGCACGCTCACCACCACCTGCGGCCTGGCCTTGGGGGCGTCGTAGGCGACCTTGAAGTCGGCGACGATCAGCTTGAGCGCATAGTCGGACTTGCCCATCTCGCCGCGGCCGATCAGCCGCGCCCGGCCGCCCTGGTCGAAGGCGCGGTTCACCGCCTCGTCGAACAGCACCGAGGCCGCCGCGACCCAGCGGGCCTGACCGATATAGGCCACGTCGCTGCCGCCGGTGACGGTGAGGATCTGGTCGCCGGCCGAGGGGCGGGTGAAGCCGTTGGCCAGCTTCATCACCCCGAAGGTCTCCCCCGAGGCCGGCGCGGCCGCCGAGGCGGGCGCGACATAGCCGAAGCTGTAGAGCTGGGCCGGCTTGCTCTTGGGGAAGAGCGAGATGCAGCCGGTGAGGGCCACGGCCGTGGCGGCCATGACGGTGAGCCGGAGAAGACGCTGCAGGCGGGTCATGGCTTCACCTCGAGTTCCTTGCCGGCCGGCTTGCCGACGGCGCCGCGGGGGTTGGTCTGGAGTTCATTGGCTAGGCGCTCGAGCGCCTCGGCGGTGGCCTGGAGCTGCACCGCCGCGGCGGTGAGCTGGGGCAGGCCGGTGGTGGCGAAGTCGCTGGTGGGGCCCTCGAGCTTGCCCATCATCTTGCGCAGGTCCTTGGCGGCGGCCTGGGCCTCCTCGGCGGCGTCGGCCACGTTCTTCATGGTCCGCTTGCCGTCGCCGTCCAGCAGGTTCTGGCCCGATTGGCCGAGCGCGGTGATGGACTGGGCGGCGGTGTCGATGCTCTGCAGGGCCTTCTGGGCGTCGGCGATCACCGCCTTGCGCTCCCGCAGTTCGGCGGTCACCGCCTGGGTGTCGCTGAGCGCCGCGGAGAAGGTCTTCACGTTCTGGTCCGACAGCACCTTGTTGATGCGGTCCAGCGCCTCCACCGTGCGGCTCAGCACCGTGCCGCCGCCCTCCAGCAGGTCGGAAAGCGTGCTGCGCTGGCTGCGGATCACCGGCACCTTGCCGTCCGGAGTCACCTCCCGCAGCAGGGGCTTGGAGGGCGTGCCGGCGCTGATCTGGACATAGTTCACCCCGGTGATGCCCTGGGGCTCCAGGGTGGCCACCGAGTCCACGCGGATCGGCACGTCGGAGGTGACCCGGGCGCGGGCCACCACGTTCTTGGGGTTGTCGCGGGCCAGCTCGATCTTGGTGACCTCGCCCACCTTGATGCCGTTGAACCGCACCTCGCCGCCCTGGGTCAGGCCGTTGATCGGGCCCTGGAAGACGATGTCGTAGAGCTGGTAGTCGCGGCTGAACTGGACCTTGGCCAGCCACACGCCGAAGATCACCAGACCCAGGAAGAGGATCAGGGTCGAAAGGCCCACCAGGGCGTAATTGGCGTCTTTTTCCATTAGCCCACTGTCTCGGCTTTTGTCGCTGAACGCACGGCGGCCCGGCCGCGCGGCCCCAGGAAATACTCACGAATCCACGGATGCTTGGACTTTTCCAGCGTCCGCACCGGGGCGTTGGCCACCACCTTCTTGTCGGCCACCACCGCCACCCGATCGGTGATCGCATAGAGGGTGTCGAGGTCGTGGGTGATCATGAAGACGGTCAGGTCCAGGCTGTCGGAGAGGTCCTTGATCAGCTCGTCGAAGGCCGCGGCGCCGATGGGGTCGAGGCCGGCGGTGGGCTCGTCGAGGAACAGCAACTCGGGGTCGAGGGCGAGCGCGCGGGCCAGACCGGCGCGCTTGCGCATGCCCCCCGACAGCTCCGAGGGCTTCAGATGGGCGGCGTTGGCCGGCAGGCCCACCAGGGCGATCTTCAGCTCCGCCAGCTCCATCACCACCCGCTTGGGCATGTTGGTATGCTCGTACATGGGGGCCGCGACGTTCTCGCGGACCGTCAGGTTGGAGAACAGGGCGCCCTGCTGGAACAGCACTCCCCAATGGCGTTCGATGGCCGACCACTTGCGGCGCGAGGCCTGCTGGATGTCCTGGCCGAAGACCTGGACCGTGCCGCCGTCCGGGGTCTTCAGGCCGATGATGGTGTTGAGCAGCACCGACTTGCCGCTGCCCGATCCGCCCACCACGCCCTGGACCTCGCCGCGCTTGACCACCAGGTCCAGGCCATCGTGGATGACCTTCTCGCCGAACCGCGAGACCAGGCCCTTCACCTCGATGGCGGGGCCCGTGGTCGGCAGTTCGTCCTCGGTCAGTTCGATGGCGTCCGGCGTCTCGAGGCTCACAGGTCGAGCTCCATGTAGATCAGGGCGAAGATCGCATCGATCAGGATGATGGCGAAGATCGCGTGCACCACCGCGGCCGTCACCCGGCGGCCGAGGGACTCCACGTCGCCGCCGACCTCCAGGCCCTGGCGGCAGCCGATCCCAGCCACCACCGCGGCCATGACCGGCGCCTTGGAGAGCGCGATCCAGAAGTGGGTCGCCCCCACATTGTCGACGATCCGCTGCAGGAAGAAGGAGGGGCCCAGGTTCAGCACCGACCAGGTGATCATCAGGCCGCCCGCCAGGCCCGCCAGGGTGGCCACGAAGGTCAGCAGGGGGATGGTCACGAGCAGGGCGACGAAGCGCGGCAGCACCAGGGCCTCGAAGGGATCGACCCCCATCACCTTCATGGCGTCGATCTCCTGACTCATCTTCATCGAGCCGATCTCGGCGGCGAAGGACGAGGCCGAGCGGCCGGCCAGCAGGATGGCGGTGATCAGGATGTTGAATTCGCGGGTCACGGCGATGCCGATCAGCTCGACGGCGAACACCTCGGCGCCGAACTGCCGCAGCATGTTGGCGCCCAGCAGGCCCACCACCGCGCCGATGAAGAAGGAGGTGGTGACCACGATCGGGATGGCGTCCAGCCCCGCCCGCTCGGCCAATGACACGCAGGCCGCCCAGCGGATGCGGCGGGGATCGAGGATCGCCCGGAACAGCACCACCAGCAGGTGGCCGGCGAAGGCCAGGGTGTCGATGATCTCCTTCGAGAGGTCCACCACGCCCTTGCCGATGCGGATGGTCAGTTCGTGGAAGCCGCGCGGCTTGGGCTTGGGGGGCGGCTTGACCACGGCGGCCTGGCTGACCAGCTCGATCAGCCTGCGGGTCTCCGGGCGAGCCTTGACGCTGGCGGCCTCGAACCGGTCGCCGGCCGCCTGGATGACAGCATAGGCGCCGGCGGTGTCCATGCGCCCGACCTGGGTGAGGTCCAGATGCACGGAACTGCGTCCGGCCAGCTCGTCGCGCAGGCCGCTGGCGGCGGGCCCGATGAGCGCGGCGGTCCAGTCGCCGGTGAGTTCGATGACCCCCTGATCGCGGGCGTCCTTGACGGTGAAATCGGCGGGTCGTTCCATCGGCTCGCGCGTCTTCGCCTTCCTGGAGAGGGATGGCTCGTTCGAGTCGAGCCTGGGAGCGAACCTAGCAGAGCCGGCCCCCCACGCCGAACGCCTTATGGCGCCGGTTGTTCCGTGCCCTGCAGCTTATCGGCGGCGCTGCTCGCGCTCTGGTGATCGCTGATTGTCGACATAGCCTATCTTTCGCCCAATTCCCTCGGGTATCAGAGGCCCCATGTTCAGTCGTCCAACTGCCGGGAGCGTCCCGTTGACCCGCCAGATCGATTTCGCCGGCAAGTCCGGATCGGTTTACCGCTATTCCGCCCTCGAGGAGGAGCGGACCCTTCCGCCCGTCGGGGCCAACTATGTCATCGCCCAGGTGACCCCCAAGGGCGCCAGCATCCTGTTCGCCGGCGAGACCGAGTGCCTGTCGGCCCGCGACTGGCAGGCGGCCCTGGACGAGGCCCACGCCCGCTACGGCGCGACCGAGGTGCTGATGCGCCTCAACGTCCGCGGCGCGGTGCGCAAGGCCGAGCGCGAGGACATCATCGAGGAACACAGCCCGCCCATGAACGCGGGCTAGCGGGATCAGCAGCGGCGGGAACCGGTCTTCCGCCCCCATCCCGCTCAACTAAGAAATAGCTCTAGACGCGCCCGCCCGGCATCATGGCGCCATGGCCTGGGCGATCGTGATCTTCGGGGCGGCGGTCTGGCCGGACGGCGGACCCAGCCCCACCCTGCGCCGGCGCGTCGCCTATGGCCGCCAGGCCGCCGCCGACCATCCCGACGCCCTGGTCTTCTGCTCCGGCGGCGTCGGCCGTCACGGACCCTCCGAGGCCTCCCTGATGGCCGATCTGCTGATCGGGCACGGGGTCGATCCCGCCCGCCTGGTCCTGGACGAACTCAGCCGCGACACTCTGGAAAACGTCGTGGCCGCCGCCCGCTTCATCCGCGCCGAGGGGCTGGAGGGCGCCGTGGTCTGCACCGACGGCTATCACGTCCCGCGCGCGCGCATGCTGTTCCGCACCCTGGGGGTTCCCAGCCGCCAGGGCCCGCGGCGCGCGGGTCCCGCCGGATCGCGCGCCTATTGGATGAGGATGCTGGTCCGCGAGACGCTGGCCTATCCCTACGACCTGGCCCTCGCCGTCGCGTCACGCCGCAGACTTCTGCGCGAGCTGGAAACCTGAGGGCAGAACTCAGCCGGCGATCCCGGCGATGTCGTCCACCGTGGCGAAGGTGAGCTTGGGATTGTGGGCGATCAGGCTCTCCGGGGTCGAATAGCCCCAGGTGACCGCGCCGAAGTCGATGCCGGCCTTGGCCGCCGCCCGGGCGTCGCGGTCCTCGTCGCCGATGCAGATGGTCTGGGTCCGGGTCATGGACAGCTTGCGCAGCACGCGGCGGAACTTCCGCGCCTTGCCGAACAGCGAGGCGCCGCAATCGAAGTGGACGAACAGGGCCGACAGTTCCGGCCCCAGGCCGATCCGCACGCTGGCCTCGGTGTCGGAGGACACCAGGGCCAGCACCACTCCGCGCCCGTGCAGCTCGCGCAGCATCTCCGGGATGCCGGGGAACAGCGGGATGCCGGAGGAGGCGTCCTTCTTCATGGCCCGGAAGTCCTTGGCGATCCGCGCCAGCTTCCAGGTGGAGACACCCATGGTCTTCATGATGACGCGCGCGCTCGCGCCGCGCAGCGACTCCCGCTCCTCGGCGTCGATGGCGCGGAAGTTGTGCCGCGCGGCCATGTGATCGAGGACGCTGGTGAACCACGGATAGGAGTCCGCCAGGGTGCCGTCGAAGTCGAAGATCGCGAGTCGATAAGCCACGGAAGTTTCGTAGCCCGTGGCGGCCCCGGCTGGAAGGGACCGATTGCGCGGCGCGACCCTGCGTCGAAGTTGCCGCCTTGCCGAATCAACCGCGGGCACGTCGTCTCTCCCCGCGTCCGCCTTCCGCCGCCGAGACACCGCCATGACCCCGCAAGAGTTTCTCTCCCAGCTCACGCAGAACATCGAGCGGTTCGAGAAGGTTGCGGCCTTCCTCAGCGTCCCCGGTTACCTCTCCTGGCACGAGGGCTTCACCCTGCTGAGCCTGGCCGAGGTCTGGCCGGTGGAGGGTGACATCGTCGAGATCGGCAGCTTCAAGGGCAAGTCCACCTGCTTCCTGGCCCAGGGCCTGCTGCGCTCGGGCCGCGGCAAGGTCCACGCCGTCGACCACTTCCAGGGGTCCCCGGAACATCAGAAGGGCGGGCATGAGGAGACGGCGGAGATCGTGGAGTCCGGCTCCACCTACGAGCAGTTCCGCGCCAATCTGGCGGCCTTCGGCCTGAGCGGCGTGGTCGAGGCCATCGTCTCGAGCTCCCAGGAGGCCGCGGCGGCCTGGACCGGATCGGCGCGGATGATCTTCATCGACGGCGACCATTCCTACGAGGGGACCAAGGGCGACTTCGAGGCCTGGTTCCCCCACGTGGCCGAGACCGGCCTGATCTGCTTCCACGACTACCAGAACAGCCACTACCTGGACGGGGTGACGAAGTTCATCGAGGAAGAGGTCAATCTTCACCCCAACATGCGCTTCCTGCACCGGGCCAACAGCCTGATGACCTACATGAAGGTGGCCTGAGGCCGGCGACGTGTTCCGGCGCGTCGAAGGAGGGGGAACCCCTCCCGGTCAGCGTCTCGCGACGGGCGGGAAGGAAGTGGTGGATGCGACAGGGATTGAACCTGTGACCCCCTCGGTGTGAACGAGGTGCTCTCCCGCTGAGCTACGCATCCTCCGGAAGGGATGCGCCTATAGCTCGCCGCTTCCCGCCGGGCAAGCGGTGAGAAGCCGCAGACACGCATCCGTCAACTGATCGAAGTGGTCGATGAGGATGTCGGCTCCCAGTTCGGCCACCGGGATCTGGGTGTAGCCGAAGCTCACCAGCACCAGGGGAACCCCCGCCGCGCGGGCCGCCCCGGCGTCCGGGGCGGCGTCGCCCACCATCACCGCCCGGTCGATCCGGCCCCCGGCGGCGGCGATGGCCGTGGTCAGGTGGCTGGCGTCGGGCTTCTGCTTCGGCGCCAGGTCGCCGCCGATCACGGCGTCGAAGAAGGGCCGCAGCGCCAGGGCCTCCAGGATCGGAATCGACAGGCCGGTGGGCTTGTTGGTGCAGACCGCCAACCTCGCCCCGGCGCTCTTCAGGGTGGCAAGACACTCGATCACCCCCGGAAAGGGCCGGGTCTGGTCGGCGCAGTGGGCGCCGTAGTGGGCGATGAACCGGTCGAACAGGGCCGGCATGCGCTCGGCCGGGACCGGGTGGCCCTGGGCGGTGAAGCCGCGCTCGATCAGCCATTTGGCGCCGTGGCCGATGAAGGGACGGGCCTCCGCCAGGGGCAGCGGCGCGATGCCCTCGTCAGCCAGCAGGACATTGAGCGTGTCGATCAGGTCGGCGGCGGAATCCACCAAGGTTCCGTCCAGATCGAAGGCCAGGGTGGCGCCGGCAAGCACGGTGAGGTCGGACACGGGCGCACGCTCCATCGAAAGCGCTCGCCGTTTCGGCTAAACGCCGCGAGATTGCAATGTCTTCGCCGATTCCAGGACCACGCCCATGACCGCACGCGCCGCCGTTATCCTCGCCGCCGGCCAAGGCACGCGCATGAAGTCGCCGGTTCCCAAGCTGCTGCACAAGGTGGGGGGACGCACCCTGCTGGACCGGGTGATCGACACGGTCCAGGCCTCGGGTTGCGAGCGGATCGTGGTGGTGGTGGGCGACCACAGCCCCGGCGTCCGCGAGCTGGTGGTCAAGCGCCTGGGGGAGGCCGCGGTGGCGGTGCAGGATCCGCCGCTCGGCACCGCCCATGCGGTGCTGGCGGCCAAGCAGGCCCTGGCCGACTTCAACGGCGACGTCCTGGTGACCAATGGCGACTGCCCGCTGCTGCAGGCCGCCGACCTCGATCCGCTGTTCGCGTTGAGGGCCTCGGGCACGGACCTGGCCATCATGGGCTTCAAGCCGGTGGACGGCCTGCTCTATGGCCGCCTGATCCTGGGGGCCGATGGCCACGTGATCCGGGTGGTGGAGCCCAAGGACGCCACGGCCGAGGAGTTGGCGGTGAAGGCCTGCAACGCCGGCATGTACTGCGCCGACCGCGCCGCGCTGTTCGCCTGGCTCGACCGCGTCGACAACAACAACGCCAAGCAGGAATATTACATCACCTCGATCGTCGGCCTGGCCACGGCCGAGGAGAAGAAGGTGCGGGTGAACTTCGCGCCGGAGAACGCGGTGATGGGCGCCGACACGCCGGCGCAGCTCTCCCAGGCCGAGGCCATCTTCCAGGGCCGCGCCCGCGCCCACTTCCTGGCGCAGGGGGTGGCCATGGCGGCGCCGGAGACCGTCCACTTCAGCTGGGACACCCAGCTTCAGCCCGGGGTGCAGGTGGAACAGTTCGTGGTCTTCGCGCCGGGCGTGAGCGTCGAGACCGGAGCGGTGATCCGCGCCTTCAGCCATCTGGAGGGCGCGGTGGTGCGCGCCGGCGCCCTGGTGGGGCCCTATGCCCGCCTGCGGCCGGGGGCCGACATCGGCGAGGATGCCCACATCGGCAACTTCGTCGAGGTCAAGAAGGTCAAGGTCGGCGCCGGCGCCAAGGCCAACCACCTGTCCTATCTGGGGGACGGCACGGTCGGGGCCGGGGCGAACATCGGGGCCGGCACCATCTTCTGCAACTATGACGGCTTCGACAAATACGAGACCCATATCGGCGAGAACGCCTTCATCGGCTCCAACACCGCCCTGGTGGCCCCGGTGAAGGTGGGCGCCGGGGGCATGACCGGCTCCGGATCGGTGGTCACCGCCGACGTCCCGGCCGACGCCCTGGCCCTGGCCCGCCCGCCCCAGCAGATCAAGGAAGGCTGGGCGGCGAAGTTCCGGGCCAGGAAGATGGCCGGTCGGGCGAAGAAATGAGTCGTAAACCTCCTCCCTCCCCTTCATGGGGAGGGGAGATCGCGGAGCGATCGAGGGTGGGGAAGTCTGACACGCCCCACACCTCACTGGCATTCCCCACCCGGGCGGCTTCGCCGCCTTTCCCTCCCCATGAAGGGGAGGGAGGATAGGTACGATGGACGCAGACGATCAGAAACGCGCCGCGGGCGAGGCCGCCGCGGCCCTTGTCGAAGCTGGCATGACCGTGGGCCTGGGCACGGGCTCCACCGCCGCCTGGTTCGTGAAGGCGCTCGCCGCCCGCAAGCTGGATGTGGTGGGGGTGGCGACCTCGGTGGCCACCGCCGAGCTGGCCGCCAGCCTGGGCATGAGGCTCAAGGAGCTGGGGGAAGCCAGGTCCATCGACCTCACGGTCGACGGCGCCGACGAGATCGGCCCGGCCCTGTCCCTGATCAAGGGCGGCGGGGCGGCCCTGCTGCGGGAGAAGCTGGTCTGGGAGGCCTCCAGGCGCTGCGTGGTCATCGCCGACGCCGCCAAGCGGGTTCCGATGCTGGGCAAGTTCCCCCTGCCGATCGAGGTGGTGGCCTTCGGGCACGAGACCACCATGCTGCGGATCTGCGATGCGCTCACCGAATGCGACCTTGGCATCGCCCCGCGCCTGCGGATGAAGGACGGCGCGCCGGTCCGCACCGACGGCGGCAATGTCATCTATGACGCCGCCTGCGGGCGCATCGAGGAGCCGGCCCTGCTGGCCGCGGCCCTGAAGAGCGTCACCGGCGTCGTGGACCACGGCCTGTTCCTGGACCTGGCCGATCTGGCCCTGGTGGGGACGGCCGACGGTGTGGTGAGGGTGGAGCCCTAGACCCGCTAAGGCCCAGGTTTATTTGATCTGACGTGTTCCCGCCGGACGGCCCGAGGGCCATTTCCAGTGGAAACGCTTCGAAGGAGTTTCACTTGGCGAGCTACGACTACGATCTCTTCGTCATCGGCGCGGGTTCGGGCGGCGTGCGCGCCGCGCGGCTGGCGGCCATGTCCGGGGCCAAGGTGGCGGTGGCCGAGGAGCACCGCGTCGGCGGCACCTGCGTCATCCGCGGCTGCGTGCCCAAGAAGTTCATGGTCTACGCCTCGGAGTTCGCTAGCTACGCCAAGGTGGCCGAGGGCTACGGCTGGTCGCCCAGCCAGTCGACCTTCGATTGGCCCAAGTTCCTGGAGGCCAAGGATCGCGAGATCGCCCGCCTGTCGGGGATCTATGTCACCAACCTCAGCAACGCCGGCGCCGAGCTGGTCCATGCCCGGGCCACCCTGAAGGACGCCCACACCGTCGAGATCGTCGGCAAGGGGACCGTCACCGCCGACAAGGTCCTGGTGGCCACCGGCGGCCGGCCCTGGATGCCCGCCGACCTGCCGGGCGTCGAGCACGCCATCAGCTCGGAGGAGGCCTTCCACCTGCCGGAGCTGCCCAGGTCGATCCTGATCGTCGGCGGTGGCTATATCGCCGTGGAGTTCGCCGGGATCTTCGCGGGCCTGGGGGTGGACACCACCCTGATCTATCGCGGCGCCAACATCCTGCGCGGCTTCGACGACGACGTCCGCTCCCACCTGGCCGAGGAGATGAAGAAGCGCGGCATCAAGGTGATCCTGGGCTGCAGCCACACCAGCATCGAGAAGACCGTCGCGGGCCTGGTGAGCCACCTCTCCAGCGGCCACGACGTCGTCACCGACCAGGTGATGCTGGCCACCGGGCGGACCCCCCACACCAAGGGCCTGGGCCTGGAGGCCGCCGGCGTGAAGCTGGCCGAAAGCGGCGCGGTGGTGGTGGACAAGTATTCCAAGACCAATGTCGACAACATCTGGGCCGTGGGCGACGTCACCGACCGCATCAACCTGACCCCGGTGGCGATCCGCGAGGGGGCGGCCTTCTCCCAGACCGAGTTCTACAACAACCCCACGACCTTCGATCACGACATGGTGGCCTCGGCGGTCTTCTCCCAGCCGCCCGTCGGTTCGGTGGGGCAGTCGGAAGCCCAGGCGCGGCACGAGCACGGCAAGGTCGATATCTACCTGTCCCGCTTCCGGCCGATGAAGACCACCTTCTATGGCGGCGACGACCGCTGCCTGATCAAGCTGGTGGTGGCCCAGGACAGCCAGAAGATCGTCGGCTGCCATGTGGTGGGCCCCGACGCGCCGGAGATCATCCAGATGGCCGCCATCGCGCTGAAGATGGGCGTCACCAAGGCCCAGTGGGACTCCACCTGCGCCGTCCACCCGACGCTCGCCGAGGAACTGGTGACCATGCGCGAGAAGCACGCGCCGGCGGGCCTGAGCGCGGCATGAACCCCACCGCCGCCCGGCCGAGCGCCAAGCTCGCCGCCTGGTGCGGCTGGGTGCTGGCGGGCGGTTTCGTCCTGACCCCGATCATCGGCTGGCTGGCGCCGCTGGCCTTTGCGCCCCTGCTGACCCTGATGGGCCTGCTGACCCTGCCGGCGGTGCGGGTCGAGGACGAGGACCGGCCCGTGGGCATCGCGGTGGTGACCCTGGTGCTGTGGGCGGCCGGTTCCTCGGTCTGGAGCCCCTTCACCGCCAAGGGCCTGGGAGATTCCACCGCCGCCAAGCTGATCGCCGAGACCGTGGTCTATTTCGCCGCCGTCTGCGCCGCCCGCGCGGCAGCCCCGGGAGGGCGGCGCGCGGCCCTGCACATCCTGGCCTACGGGACAGCCCTGCTCGGGCTGCTGATGCTGGTGGAGGGCCTGACCGGCGCCATGCTCTATCGCGCCGTCCGCGACGCCATCCACGATCCGATCCGGCCCGACCTGGGGATCAAGAACGCCGCCCAGGGCCTGTTCATCCTGGCCATGCTGGCCCCGCCCGCCGCCCTGGCCGCGGTGCGGGTGGCCCGGGCGCCCTGGCTGATCGTCCCCATGCTGGCGGGCCTGGTGGTGACCTGCGTCACCTTCGGCTACGACGCCCCCCTGATCGCCCTGGCGGCCTGCCTGCTGGCGGGTCTGGCCGTCTGGCGCTGGCCGAGCGGAGCGCCCAAGGCCTTGGCGGCGGTGGCTGCGACCTTCTTCCTCACCGCCCCGGCCATCGTCTGGGCCGTGCGGCGCTCGGGTTGGTACGCGGTTCTGGAGCGCGACGTGCCGCTCTCCTGGTCGCAGCGCATGGGCTACTGGCGCCACGCCGCCGACTGGATCAGCGACCATCCCTTGCGCGGCTGGGGCCTGGACGCCAGCCGGATGTTCAATCCCGGCATCAAGCTGCATCCCCACGACGCGGCCCTGCAGATCTGGCTGGAGCTGGGCCTGATCGGCGCCATGGCCGCCGCGGTCTTCTGGGTGGCCTTGCTGGCGGGCATGAGCCGCAAGGTCCGCGATCCGGCCCTGGCGGTCTCGGCGGCCACCGCGACGGCCTACCTGACCTTCAGCGCCTTCTCCTTCGGGGTCTGGCAGGAATGGTGGCTGGCCACCGGGGCCCTGGCCGCCGTGGCCTGCGCGGCCCTGCAGCGCCAGCCGGCCGTGGCGAAAGCCCGCGCCCCTGTGGCCGCGCGGCCATCGACGCCGGCCGTGTTCTCGGAGTAAGAACGCCGCGCCCGCCTGACCAAGCGGGAGCGGAGCGTGGATTTATGACCGAACACTGGACGCCGGCCTCCTGGAGAGCCAAGCCGGCCAAGCACCTGCCGACCGATTATCCGGATCCCGCGGCCCTGGCCGCGGTGGAGCAGACCCTGCGCGGCATGCCGCCCCTGGTGTTCGCCGGCGAGGCCCGGCGCCTGAAGACCCTGCTGGGGGAGGTGGCCGAGGGTCGGGCCTTCCTGTTGCAGGGCGGCGACTGCGCCGAGAGCTTCAAGGAGTTCCACGCCGACAACATCCGCGACACCTTCCGGCTGATTCTGCAGATGGCCGTGGTCCTGACCTTCGCCGGCGGCAAGCCGGTGGTGAAGGTGGGCCGCATGGCCGGCCAGTTCGCCAAGCCGCGCTCGGCGCCCACGGAGACCATCGGCGGGGTGGAGTTGCCCTCCTATCGCGGCGACATCATCAACGGCATGGACTTCGACTCCGCCTCGCGGATCCCCGATCCCCAGCGGCTGCTGCAGGCCTATTCCCAGTCGGCCTCGACCTTGAACCTGCTGCGCGCCTTTGCCGGCGGCGGCTACGCCGACCTCTACAACATCCACCGCTGGACCCTGGGCTTCGTCGCCGACAGCCCGCAGGGCGCGCGCTACCGCGAACTGTCGGAGAAGATCAGCGAGGCCCTGACCTTCATGGCCGCCATCGGGGTCACCCCCGAGAGCCAGCCGGATCTGCACCGCGTGGAGTTCTTCACCGCCCACGAGGCCCTGTTGCTGGGCTTCGAGGAGGCCATGACCCGCGTCGATAGCACCTCGGGCGAATGGTACGACACCTCGGCCCACCTGCTGTGGATCGGCGAGCGCACCCGCCAGCTGGACGGCGCCCACGTGGAGTACTTCCGGGGCATCAAGAACCCCATCGGGGTCAAGGTGGGCCCGACGGTGGAGCCCGACGAGCTGCTGCGCCTGATCGACGTGCTCAATCCCAAGAACGAGCCCGGCCGTCTGACCCTGTACGGCCGCTTCGGCTCCGACAAGATCGTCGACC
The DNA here is from genome assembly GCF_058806695.1 of Phenylobacterium sp. GW821-FHT12F10. Lineage (NCBI taxonomy): Bacteria > Pseudomonadati > Pseudomonadota > Alphaproteobacteria > Caulobacterales > Caulobacteraceae > Phenylobacterium > Phenylobacterium sp. GW821-FHT12F10. The sequence goes on from NZ_JBXAPY010000001.1 coordinate 1,057,088, forward strand.
GCCTGCCGCGCCTGATGGAGGCCACCAAGCGCTCGGGCCGCAGCCTGGTCTGGGCCATCGACCCGATGCACGGCAACACGCTGACCGCCGCCAACGGCTACAAGACCCGGCCCTTCGACCGCATCCTGTCGGAGGTGAAGAGCTTCGTGGAGATCGCCAAGGCGGAGGGCGTGCACCCCGGCGGCGTGCACCTGGAGATGACCGGCCAGAACGTCACCGAGTGCCTGGGCGGGGCCAGGGCGCTGAGCGAGGGCGACCTGGCCGACCGTTACCACACCCATTGCGACCCGCGGCTCAACGGCGAACAGGCCCTGGAGCTGGCCTTCCTGGTGGCCGAGAAGCTGAAGGAAGACCGGGTCGACGCGGCCTTGCGCGCCGCGGTCTGACGCCGGCCCTCCAGCGCGGCGGCCCTAGCCCGAAACCGGGTCCTGGGTCGCGGCGAACTTGCGCAGGGCGTCGGCCGCGCGTTTGGCGGCGGGGCCCGGGGGCGCGGTCTTGCCCTCGGCCATGGCCTGGAGCGCGGCCAGCTTCCTGGCCCTGGGCATCAGCCCGTCGGTCAGGCCGCGAACCACCGCGCCCTCGGACTCCAGGGCGCCGCCCACCTCGCTGAGGCGTTCGAGGAGCGGCTCGATCCCCACCAGGCCGGAACCCTTGTGGGTGAGCTTCCGATAGACGCCGGCCACGGCCTCCAGCGCGGCTTCCGGGCTTCCGGTGGCGTCGAGCAGGTCGGTCTTGAACTGGGGTGGGGTCACCGTCGCTTCGATGAAGCGCAGGGCGCGCCGCCGATTGGCGTCGCCGGTGACGTTCTTGAGCACGGTCAGCAGGCCATCGAGACCCGCCACGAGGGAGACCTGCTGGTGCAGCAGGGTGGCGATGAAGTTCGGCTCCACCAGCCGCTGCGAGCGAAGCAGGATGGCTTCGGCGACATCCTCGGCCGGCAGGCAGGGGCCGCTGGCGGCGGTCAGGGCGACGGCGAGCCCGCGCACGGCGGTGATCTCGCCCATGGCGCTGTCGGGCGCCAGGCGGCGCTTGCTGTCGAGCTCGGTCAGGACGCGGCGGCTCAGGGCCAATTGGAGATTGGGGAAATCCCCCCGGTCGATGCGATGCGCCAACCGGGCGCCGGCGGCGGGCAGGGGCGAGGCCAGGGGCCGCAGGGAGGCGTGGGCCTGGAAGACCGCGTCGATGATCCCGCCGTGGGCAAGGCGCGTCATCCCCAGCAGCAAGGCGCCGAGGTCGAGGTCCGGGCCCAGCAGTTCGGCCATCCCCAGGGGGGAGCGGCAGACGTCCTCGAGCGCCTGTTCCAGGATGGTGAGGGCGAGCGTCCGGGCGGAGCCGTCGGCGGGCGCGGCCTCGGCGAGGTCCATGAGCAGGGACACCTTGCCGCCCCAGCTGTCGGCGGCGGCGATGAAGCCCGCGACGCCTGCGGCCAGGCGATAGCCGTGTTCGGGGTCCGGCAGGCTGGTCGCGCAGGCCGCGGCGAAGGTCGCGCCGTCGATCCGTGGCAACAGTCCCTGGCGTTCGTCGCGGAGCATGCGGGCGATCGCCTGGTCGGCGACGCCGTGCAGGCTGCGCATCACCTCGTGGACGCTGGCGCGGCGCGCCAGAGCCATGGGGACGGCCACCTTCTGGAAGGCGTGCTGAAGATCGCGGCTGGAGGCCTCCAGCTTCTTGATGAGGTCGGGTCGATGCAGCAGTTCGAAGGGAGTGGCCAGGTTGTTGGCCAGCCAGCTGTCGAGGACCTCGCCGATCTGTTCGCGCGCCGAGGCGGTGTACAGGTCCGCGGCGTTCGAGCAGAGCGGTTCGAGACTGCGCCTGGGGGAGGGCGTTTTCGAAGTCACTGATTCTTCGGGCGGGCCGGATCGCTTCGGCGCGCCCTCTGCCTTTTCGAGTCGGGTTGACGTTGAATCGATCTTCGCGGGGAAGTCCGTACGAAATCCTAAGGCGATCCCAGATTGTTCACCCTGTGCGTCAGGGTCGCAGGCGCATAAATTACAGATGTAGTTTTTGTTCCCGGGCGCGTCTAGCATGTCCCTCCGGCAGGGGGAGGGCGGAGCGTGCGACGCAGCAGCGACTATGGCGGCCAACCCATCAGGCGGGGCGCGCGGCTCGCCTTCGCGGTGGCCGGCGTCTGCACGGCCGCGCCCCTGCTGGCGGTGACGGTGGGCCACGAGATGTCTCTAGCCGCCGCCGAGCGGGTCCAGGCCCGGGCCCTGACCCGCGCCCTCACCCGTCCGGGTCCGGCCTGCCCGGAGCTCGCCGGGACCGAGTTCGAGGCGCGTCATCGGCCTTTGAAGAACGTGTTCGACTATGGCGGGGTCCGCTTCGCCCGCCGGTTCGGCCACGCCGACTGCACGATGATAGGCCGCTACGAACCCGGTGGCGGTGAAGCCTATCCCGTCTGCCGGTTTACGGCTCCAGCAGTGTTGCGAGTCGCGCCGAACCAGGGGCGGGCGGTGATCTTCGAGGTCGGCGTCGGTCGCGCGGCCAGGGTCGTCGTCCGCGATGGCCGCGTCCGTTGCGTCCTGACCGGGCCGTTCGGCCTTTCCTGATCCACCTGCGGATGTGCCATTGTTATCACCGGGGCCGAGAAATCTGGCCCCGGGGCCCAAGCTTCGCTTGCGAGGCGAAGGGGGCGGCGGCAGGTTCCGGCCCTCTTTGAAAATTGGTGATCCCATGGCCGACCCCTCGGCCCCCGCGAACTCCCCGCCGGGAGGGCGCGCGCAAGTCGTCCGCACCGAACTGGCCGAGCTGCTGCAGCTCTCCTGGCCGGTGGTGCTGTCGCGCCTGGGCATCATGGGCATGGGCCTGTCGGACGCCATCGTCGTGGGGCGCTACTCGGCGACGGAGCTGGGCTATCACGCCATGGCCTGGGCCCCCACCAGCGTCATCGTCACCATGACCGTGGGCCTGCTGAGCGGCATCCAGGTGATGACCTCCCGGGCCAATGGCCAGGGCCGGCCGGAGATCACCGGGGCGGTGCTGCGCCGGGGACTCTCCTACAGCCTGTGGATCGGCCTGGCCTCGACCCTGATCCTGGTGGCGGCGGGACCGGGCTTCCTGCACATCCTGGGTCTGGAGAAGGACCTGGCCGACGGCGCCTCGCGCCCCCTGATCATCTTCGCCCTGTCCATGCCGGGCTACGCCTTCAGCGTCGCCGCCAGCTTCTGGCTGGAGGGGCAGGGGCGGCCCAAGCCGGCGGCGGTGATGATGTGGCTGGCCAATGGGGTGAACCTGGCCCTCGACCTGCTGCTGGTGCCGGGAACCTTCGGCCTGCAGCCGCTGGGCGCGGTGGGCGGCGCCTGGGCCACCACCGGGGCGCGGACCTTCCTGGCGGTCGCCCTGCTGGTCTACATCGCGCGAATGCCCGACGCCCGGGCCCTGGGTGTCTTCACCAAGCCCGAACCCGACCTGGCCGCGGAGGCCGAGCAGCGGCGGATCGGCTACGGCGCCGGGGCCTCCAACTTCTTCGAGGTCGCCTCCTTCGCCGGCATGAACGTCATCGCCGGCTGGATCGGCGGCCTGGCGGTGGCGGCCTGGGCCATCACCCTCAACGTGGTGGCGATCATCTTCATGGTCCCCCTGGGCCTGTCGACCGGGGCCGCGGTCCTGGTGGGCCGGGCCTATGGCGCGCGCGACACCGGCGCGGTCAATCGCGCCGGGGCCATCGCCTTCGGGGTGACGGCGGCCTTCGGCCTGCTGGTGAGCCTGATCGTCTGGCCCGGCGCGCGCCTGATCGCCGGCGCCTACACCCATGATCCCCTGACCCTCGCCATGGCCGCCCCGGCCGTGGCGCTATCGTGCCTGTTCCTGATCCCCGACGCCGTCCAGGTGGTGGCCGCCCAGGCCCTGCGGGCCAGGGGCGAGGTCTGGATTCCAACCTTCACCCACCTGGCCAGCTACGCCCTGGTCATGGCGCCTCTCGCCTGGTGGCTGGCCATTCCCATGGGCCTGGGCCTGAACGGCATCGTCTGGGCGGTGGTCGCCGCCAGCTTCCTGTCGGCGGGCCTGCTGCTGGCCCGCTTCCACTGGCTGAGCCAGCGCGGGCGCTAGTGAACGGAGTTTTCACGGGCGTCGGCTAGGGCTTTGGCCCATGGAACGCGTCCTCCCGCCCAAGACCCTCGCCCGCGCCCTGCTGCTGTTGGCCGCCCTGGTCTGCGGGATCGGCATGGTTGGGCCCTTCCAGGGCGCCGAGCAGGCCCTCGTGCCCTGGGACAAGGCCGCCCACTTCATGGCCTTCTACGGCCTGACGATCCTGCTGTTCTCGGCCTTCCCGACCCGCCGGCGGCTGGACCTCGCGGTCCTGTCCATCTTCGCCGGGGCGGCCGTCGAGGTGGCCCAGACCCTCACGGGCCGCGACGGCGAGATCGGCGACCTGTGCGCCGACGCCCTGGGCGCCTTGGCGGTCCTGGCCCCGGTCTGGCTGGAGCACCTGCGCTTCCCGCGCGTGGAACGGCGGGCCTCGGTCCTGCGAAAGCCTGAGCCGGACCTGGTCCGCGAAGCGGCCTAGCCCTCGACCCCCAGGATCCAGCCCTCTTCCGTCTCCGCGTCGACCACCACCGCCGGATCGGCGGTCTTGGAGGGGCCGAACACGGCGCCCAGCTTGCCGGCCTCGTCCAGCTTGGCGAAGTGTTCGGCGGTGACCCGCACCTGGGCCTGGTCCTTGACCTCGCCGGGCAGGGGCTGGGCCTTGTAGAGGCTCGGATAGACCTCGGTGACCACCACGTCGACGCCGGCCAGGTCGGCCTCGGTGAGCGCCTTGAACCCGGTCTCGAAGGGGTAGGCCTTGAGCGCCTCGCCACGGGCCAGCTTCAGCCGCCGCACGGCCGGGATGCCGAGGATCGCCTGACCGCCCACCGAGCCGTTGTAGTAGAGCTTCCAGATCGAGGCCGCGCCCTTGGCGGCGATGTCGGCGTGGCGGAACTCCGGCAGGTCGTCCGGGCCATGGGGCCGCGTGCGCTTGGGCTGCAGGGTGGTCAGCGCGTCCTTGGGCGGGCAGCCCCAGAAGGGGAAGGGTCCGCCGGTCATGCGCCGGTTGATCTCCGAGCCCACGCCAAAGCGGTTGTTGGTGTTGTCGGCCTTGTCCTTGACCATCTTGTCGAGCTGGTCCCAGACCGCGCGCCAGGGATGCTCGCCTGCGAGGTTCAGCGCCTTGGCGAAGCCGCGCGGGAAGCCCAGTGGGAAGTCGAAGCCCACCAGGGCGCGCTCCGAACGCTTCTTGAAGTCGTCGAGGATCGTGTTGAGCAGCTTCTCGGCCTCGGCCCGGGTGGCCGGGTTGTGGCTTTCGAAGGTGAGGCGGAAGCGGACGTCGCGCTTGGCGACGCCGATCCAGACGGAATCGGCCCCCGTGGACGGCTTGGCCGCCGCGCTCCAGTCGACGATCACATAGGCGCTAAACAGACGGGACACGGGGGGCTCCGGGGGAGGGAAGTCGGGAGGCTTGTAGACCTTCCCTTCCAACCGGCCAACGGCGCAGGCGTTCACATCGCAGGTGTTGTGGCTCCGGGCCGCGAATAGAGGTCGCAGGCGGCCACGCGCCGGTGGCGTCGGCCGCCTCGCCCCTGTATGCGCAGGCGAGCTTTCGGAGTGAGTCATGGCGGAAATCTTGCGGGGCGGCGTGATCGGCGCCGGCGTGTTCGGCGGCTATCATTCGCGCCAGTACGCCAACCAGCCGGGCGCGCGCCTGGCGGCCGTCTATGATCCCCACCACACCGCCCGGGCGCAGGAGATCGCCCAGAGCCATGGCGGCCAGGGCTTCGGCGACCTGGCGGCCTTCCTGCGGGAGGTCGACGTCGTCACCGTGGCCTCGCCCGGCAGCCATCACGCCGAGGGCGCGCTAGCGGCCCTGGCGGCGGGCAAGCCGGTCTATGTGGAAAAGCCCCTGGCGGTCAGCCTGGCGGACGCCGACAGGATCATCGGCGAGGCGGCCAGGCGCAGCCTGATCCTGGCCTGCGGCCACCAGGAGCGGGTGGTCTTCCAGGCCATCGGCCTCTTCGACGTCCCCGAGCAGCCCCTGCGGCTCGAGGCGGTGCGCCACGGGCCGCCCTCGGAGCGCAGCCTGGACGTCTCGGTGGTGCTGGACCTGATGATCCACGATCTCGACCTGGCGCTCTCCCTGTCGGCCGGCCAGCCCCTGGCGGTGGAGGCGGCCGGAGTCCGCGACTTCAGCGGCGGCTGGGACCAGGCCCGGGCCGAGGTCAATTTCGACAACGGCTTCCTGGCGGTGTTCGACGCCTCGCGCATGGCGCCGGCCCGCAAGCGCAGCATGAAGGTGGTCTATCCCTCCGGCGAGCTGGAGATCGACTTCCTGACCCGGGAGTTCCGCAACACCACCGGCTTCCCCCTCAACCCCGACTTCGCCGAGACGCCGGGGGCCAAGGATCCCCTGGGCGCCAGCGTCGCGGGCTTCCTGGCCGCCGTGCGCGGCCTGGCCCCGCGGCCCGTGGTCACCGGGGAGGAGGCGGCCCGGGCGCTGGATCTGGCCCTGGCCGTCGAACAGGCGTTGGAGGACGCCGGGTAAGCGGGTTAGCTTGCGCCCGCAGTTCCGGGAGAAACGCCATGTCCGACGCCTATGACTTCTCGTTCAAGTCCATCGACGGCGCGCCCCTGCCGCTGACCACCTTCAAGGACAAGGTCGTCCTGGTGGTGAACACCGCCTCCAAGTGCGGCCTGACCCCGCAATATGACGGGCTGGAAAAGCTCTACAGCGACTACAAGGACAAGGGCCTGGTGGTGCTGGGCGTGCCCTGCAACCAGTTCATGGGCCAGGAGCCGGGGACCGAGGAAGAGATCAAGGACTTCTGCGAGACCAAGTTCAACATCGACTTCCCGCTGACCTCCAAGGAAGACGTGAAGGGCGAGACCGCCCACCCGTTCTACAAGTGGGCCCTGGCCGAGCTGGGGGAGTCCGCCGATCCGGCCTGGAACTTCCACAAGCTGCTGGTGGGCAAGGACGGCAAGCTGATCCGCGCCTTTGGCCCGCGCACCGAGCCCCAGGCCGACGAGATCACCGCGGCGGTCGAAGCCGCCCTCTAGGTCGCTCATGACGAACGAGGCTCCGCCGTCCCGGCCAGAGGCGGGTGATACCGACGCCAAATTTCGGGAGGCGGTTCGACTGCATGGTATCGGCCAGCTGGACGAGGCCGAGTGCCTTTATCGCGCGGTCCTCGCGGAATCTCCCGTTCATCCACAGAGCCTCCTGAACCTGGGGCTCATTATGAAGGCGCGAGGCCGATACGAGGTGGCCCTCTCCCTCTGGCGCACCTCGGTCCTCAACAATCCCGACGAGGCTGCGGCCCACGTCGCCGCTGGGAAGGTTCTGGCTATGCTGGGACGTGTGGCCGAGGCGGTGCGGGCTTTCGAGGCCGCGCTGAAAATCCGGCCCCGGGACGCCGATGCGCTGAATTGCCGGGGCAACGCCTTGGCCCGGCTAGGCCTTCACTCCGAAGCCCTCGCCAGCTACGATCAGGCCCTGACGGTGGATCCGGACTACGGTCTGGCCGTAGTCAATCGCGCAAATATCCTGGGCGCAAACGGGCGGTCAGAGGAGGCCGTGGCGGCCTACAAGCATGGCCTGCGGCTGGGCCAGAAGAACCCGGAACTCCTGGGGGCCAAGCTCCACCAGCAGCTACAGAACTGCGATTGGTCCGACTATAGCGAAGCCACGGCCGAGATCGTCCGACATATCGAGGCTGGTGAGCCGGCGGACCTGCCCTTTCCTCTGCTTGCCCACTGTGATGACCCCAGCGTGCAGCTCTTGAACGCACGGAACCATGTCAGGCAGCGCTTTCCTATCTTGCCCGCCCACCTCTGGACGGGAGAAATCTATCGTCACGAGCGCATTCGCGTCGCCTATGTTTCGGCAGATTTCTTCAATCACGCGACGGTCCACCTCATGGCGGAGCTGTTCGAGCGCCATGACCCTGAGCGGTTCCAAATGGCTGCTTATGCGCTGGGGCCCAGGATTGAAGATGCGGAGCGCGCCCGGGTGCGGGCGGCCTTCCCGGAATTCCACGACGTCGCCGACCTTAGCGATCTCGAGGTTGCGAGGATGCTACGCGCCTCCGAAACCGACATCGTCGTCGACCTCAAGGGGTTCACCACCCACTGCAGGCCGGGAATATTTGCCCACCGCGCGGCGCCAATCCAGATGAACTATCTCGGCTATCCGGGGACGATGGGCGCCGATTTCATCGACTACATCATTGCTGATCACATCGTCATTCCGGCGGGGTCGGATCGCTTCTACATCGAGCAGGTGATCCGCCTGCCCCATAGCTACCAAGTCAACGGCCGTAGCCGTGGGGCCGTTGGCAGGGCTCCAACCCGGCATGAAGCAGAGCTTCCTCAAGACGCCTTCGTCTTCGCGTCCTTCAACGCCAGCTACAAGTTCAACCCACCGATGTTCGACTGCTGGATGCGCCTCTTGCGGCGCGTGCCCGGCAGCGTCCTCTGGCTTCTAGCCCCCGGGCCTACCGCGATCACCAATCTCCGGGCAGAGGCGGCGCGCCTAGGTGTGTCACCCGACCGCCTAATCTTCGCGCCCCGCCTAGCTTCCCAAGACCACCTTGCGCGCCATGGCTTGGCGGATCTCTTTCTCGACACCCTGCCCTGTAACGCCCACACCACGGCGAGCGACGCGCTGTGGGCGGGCCTGCCAGTGGTGACTTGTGCCGGACGAGGTTTAGTCGCGCGGGTGGCGGCAAGCCTGCTGACCGCTGTCGGCCTAACCGAACTCATCACCAACGAGCTTGAAGCCTACGAAGCCCTGGCGCTGGATCTCGCGTTGAATCCCGAACGGCTTGCCGCCGTGAAGGCCGATCTGCGCGCGCGGGTTGGGACCGCCCCTCTTTTCGACATTGATCTGACGCGCCGCCACATCGAGATGGCCTATACGACGGCCTGGGAACGCTTTCAGCGCGGCGAGCCCCCCGCCGCCTTCGACGTTCCCGCCTAGTCCTCGACGATGCGGCTGTGCTTTCGAGTGTCGCGCATGAACAGGTAGACCAGCAGGGAGACGCCGATCACCACGGTGACGTAGGTGAAGAACCAGGTCTCGTGGCCCTTGGACTTGAACCACAGGGCGACATATTCCGCCGTGCCGCCGAACAGGGCGTTGGCCAGGGAATAGGGCAGGGAGACCCCCAGGGCGCGGACCTCCGTGGGGAACAGTTCGGCCTTCACCACCCCGTTCACCGAGGAATAGGCCGCCACGATCAGCAGGGCGCCGGCGGTGATGGCGAAGGCGGCCAGGGGATCGCGGGTGACGGCCAGGGTCGAGAGGATCGGCCAGGTCAGGGTCACGCCGGCGACCCCGAACGCGATCAGCAGCGGGCGTCGTCCGACCCGGTCCGACAGCATGCCGAACAGCGGCTGGGCCAGCATGAACACCACCAGGGCGCAGGCGGTGACGGCGGTGGCCGTGTCCTTGGAGAAGCCCGAGGTGTTGACCAGGAACTTCTGGATATAGGTCGAGTAGGTGTAGTAGCCGAGCGTCCCGCCGGCGGTCAGGCCCATCACCAGCAGGCTCTCGCGGGGGTGGCTGACGATCAGTTTCCAGGTGCTGGCCCGCTCGCCGGACCGCGCGTGGAAGGAGGGGGTCTCGTGCATCCCCCGCCGGAACCAGAAGACCGCCAGGGCCAGGGCGCCGCCGATGAAGAAGGGGACCCGCCAGCCCCAGGCCTGCATGTCCTCCTTCGACAGCGCCGCGCTCAGCACCAGCAGGGTGGCCACCGCCAGCAGCTGGCCGGCGATCAGGGTGGAGTAGAAGATCCCCGACCAGAAGCCGCGGTTGGTGCGGCCGGCCATCTCCGACATGTAGGTGGCGCTGGTGCCGTATTCGCCGCCCATGCTGACCCCCTGCAGGATGCGGGCGGTGACCAGGACGACCGGCGCCCAGACACCGATCTGGGCGTAGCCGGGGCACAGAGCGATGATCAGGGAGCCCAGGCACATCAGGCTCACCGAGGCGACCATGGCCGCCTTGCGTCCCACGCGGTCGCCATAGAGGCCCATCAGCCAGGCCCCCACGGGGCGGGCGAAGAACCCGACACCGAACACGGCTGCGGCGTTCAGCAACTGGGCGGTCTGGTCGCCGTCGGGGAAGAAGACCTTGGCGAAATAGAGGGCGAAGGCGGCGTAGACGAACCAGTCATAGGTCTCCACCAGGTTGCCCGCCGACCCCGCCAGGATCGATTTCAACCGGTCGGCCGCTCGCACCGGCGTCGCCGCCGTCACCGTGATATCGACCATGTGTCCGCCTCCCCAAGCGGGCGGATACGAGCCGGTTTCGGCGTCGAGTTCAATGGCTGGCTAGGCGGTCTGGGCCACGGTCAGGCCCAGCTCGATGATCATCTGCTCGCGGATCACGAACTTCTGCACCTTGCCGGTGACCGTCATCGGGAAGGCGTCGACGAAGCGGAGGTAGCGGGGGATCTTGTAGTGGGCGATCTGGCCGCGGCAGAACTCGATCAGCTCCGCATCGGTGGCGGACTCGCCGGGCTTGAGGCGGATCCAGGCGCAGAGCTCCTCCCCGAAGCGGGGATCGGGAACGCCGACCACGGTGACGTCCTCGATCTTGGGGTGGCGGTAGAGGTACTCCTCCACCTCGCGGGGATAGACGTTCTCGCCGCCGCGGATGACCATGTCCTTGATGCGTCCGACGATATTGCCGTAGCCCTCCGCGTCGATGACGGCCAGGTCGCCGGTGTGCATCCAGCCCTCGGCGTCGATGGCCTCGGCGGTCTTCTCGTGATCGTCCCAGTAGCCCAGCATCACCGAGTAGCCGCGGGTGCAGAGCTCGCCCGTCTGGCCGCGGGGCAGGGTGTTTCCGTCGAGGGCCACCACCTTGCATTCCAGGTGCGGCTGCACCCGGCCGACGGTGGAGACGCGGCGGTCGAGGGGGTCGTCCAGGGAGCTCTGGAAGCTGACGGGGCTGGTCTCGGTCATGCCGTAGGCGATGGTGACGTCGGACATGTGCATGCGGCCGATCACCTGCTTCATCACCTCCACCGGGCAGGGGGAGCCGGCCATGCAGCCCGTCCGCAGGCTCGAGAGGTCGTAGCGGTCGAAGTCGGGGTGGCCGAGGATCGCGATGAACATGGTGGGCACCCCGTAGAGGCCCGTGCAGCGTTCGGCCTGGATCGTCTCCAGCACGGCGGTGGGGTCGAAGCCGTCGGAGGGATAGACCATGGCCGCCCCGTGGGTCAGGCAGCCCAGATTGCCCATCACCATGCCGAAGCAGTGGTAGAGGGGCACCGGCAGGCAGAGGCGGTCGCCGGGTTTGAGCCCGATGGCCTCGCCCACGAAGAAGCCGTTGTTGAGGATGTTCCGGTGCGAAAGGGTCGCGCCCTTGGGCAGGCCGGTGGTGCCGCTGGTGAACTGGATGTTGATGGGGTCGGAGGCCTTCAGGCCGGCCTCGATCGCCTTCAGGCGCAACATGTCGGTGGTCGTGGAGAGACCAGGAACGGACTCGAAGTCGAGCCAGCCCGACCTGGGGTCGCCGCCGATCTTTATTACAGTTTTAAGTTGTGTAAGGCGGGCGGCGGCCAGCTGGCCCGGGGCGCTCGTGGCGATCTCGGGGGCCAGGGTGTCGATCATGTCGGCGTAGAGGCTGGTCTTGAAGCTCTCGGCGGCCACCAGGGCTTTCACGCCCACCTTGTTGAGCGTGTATTCGACCTCGGAGAGCCGATAGGCGGGGTTGATGGTCACCAGGATCAGGCCGGCCTTGGCCGCGGCGAACTGGGTGAGGGTCCATTCGGCGCGGTTGGGAGACCAGATTCCGATCCGGTCGCCGGGCTCGAGGCCGAGGGCCAGCAGTCCGGCCGCCATGGCCGATGAGTGACCGTCAAGGTCCCGCCAGGTCCAGCGGATTCCCTGGTGGACGGAGACCACGGCCTCCTGGTCGGGCCAGCGCTGGGCGGCCTGCGCCAGGGCCTGGCCGATGGTGTCCTCGCGCAGGGGCGGATGGTCGGCGCCGCGGGCGATCGGATCGGTCTGGGGCATGGCGTTTCCTCCGGCGGTCTTGCGAGCGAGTTTCGCGCAAGTTCATGCCCGTGACCATGCCGGGGCTTCCAACCGCGGCCCCCGCCCGTTAGGGAAGGCGCAGTTTGAACGGAGGCGTCACGATGACCCGCAAGCCCGACGGAACCTGGGACAAGTCGAACCTCCCCAGCCGCCATGTGACGGAAGGCCCGGCGCGCGCGCCGCACCGGTCCTACTATTACGCCATGGGGCTCGGGAGCCGGGAGATCGCCCAGCCCTTCGTAGGGGTCGCCTCCTGCTGGAACGAGGCCGCCCCCTGCAACACCGCCCTGATGCGCCAGGCGCACGCGGTGTCCGAGGGGGTCAAGAAGGCCGGCGCCACCCCGCGCGAGTTCTGCACCATCACCGTCACCGACGGCATCGCCATGGGCCACGAGGGCATGCGCTCGTCCCTGGTCAGCCGCGACGTCATCGCCGACTCCGTGGAGCTCACCATGCGCGGCCACGGCTATGACGCCCTGGTGGGCATCGCCGGCTGCGACAAGTCCCTGCCCGGCATGATGATGGCCATGCTGCGGCTCAACGTCCCCAGCGTCTTCCTCTATGGCGGCTCCATCCTGCCCGGCCAGTGGCAGGGGCGCGACGTCACCGTGGTGGACGTCTTCGAGGGCGTGGGCATGCACTCGGCCGGCAAGATGAGCCTGGAGGACCTGTGCTCCCTGGAGCAGCACGCCTGTCCGTCGGACGGCGCCTGCGGCGGCCAGTTCACCGCCAACACCATGGCCTGCGTGTCCGAAGCCATCGGCCTGGCCCTGCCGCTCTCGGCCTCGCTGCCCGCCCCCTACCTGACCCGCGACGCCTACGCCGTGGCCTCGGGCGAGACGGTGGTGCGGCTGATCGCCGAGCAGCTGCGCCCGCGCGACATCGTCACCCGCAAGTCCTTCGAGAACGCCGCCGCCGTGGTGGCCGCGACCGGCGGCTCCACCAATGGCGGCCTGCACCTGCCGGCCATGGCCCATGAGTGCGGCATCGAGTTCACCCTGCGCGACTTCGCCGAGATCGCCCAGCGCACGCCGCACATCGCCGACCTCAAGCCCGGCGGCCGCTTCGTGGCCAAGGACATGGGCGAAGCCGGCGGCATGCCCATGCTGCTGAAGACCCTGCTGGAGGGCGGCTTCATCCACGGCGACTGCATGACCGTCACCGGCAAGACCATCGCCGAGAACGTCAAGGACGTGAAATGGCGTGACGACCAGGTGGTGATCCGCAAGGTCAGCGAGCCGCTCTCGCCCACCGGTGGCGTGGTGGGGCTGTGGGGCTCGCTCGCCCCCGACGGCGCCATCGTCAAGGTGGCCGGCATGACCAGCCACCGCAGCCATCGCGGCCCGGCCCGCTGCTTCGACGGCGAGGACGCCTGCTTCGCCGCCGTCGAGGCCGGCGACTATCAGGACGGCGACGTCCTGGTGATCCGCTACGAGGGCGCCCGCGGCGGGCCCGGCATGCGCGAGATGCTGTCCACCACGGCGGCGCTCTCGGGCCAGGGCCGGGGCGACAAGGTGGCCCTGATCACCGACGGCCGCTTCTCCGGCGGCACGCGGGGCCTCTGCGTGGGCCACATCGGTCCCGAGGCCCAGATGGGCGGCCCCATCGCCCTGATCCAGGACGGCGACATCATCCACATCGACGCCGACGCCGGGATCCTCGACCTCGAGGTCGACCCCATCGAGCTGGAGAACCGCCGTCGCCACTGGCAGCCGCGGGTGACCAACTACGGCTCCGGCGCCCTGTGGAAATACGCCCAGATCGTCGGCCCGGCCCACAAGGGCGCCGTGACCCATCCCGGCGCGGCGGGGGAAACCCACGTCTACGCCGACCTCTAAGGCGGTGAAGACGCTCGGCCTGCTCGGCGGGATGAGCGCCGAGAGCACGACGCTCTACTACCAGGAGCTCAATCGCCTGGTGCGCGAGCGGCTGGGCGGGCTGCACTCGGCCCAGTTGCTGCTGTGGTCCGTCGACTTCGCCGGCATCGCGGCGATGCAGGCCGCCGGCGACTGGGACGGGGCCGGCGCCGTGCTGGCCGAGGCCGCCCGGCGGCTGCAGGGGGCGGGGGCCGACGCCATCCTGATCTGCGCCAACACCATGCACCTGGTGGCCGACCAGGTGCAGGCCGCCGTGACCGTGCCGGTGATCCACATCGCCGACACCACGGCCGACGCGGTGAAGGCGGCGGGGTGTAAGCGGCCGCTGCTGCTGGCCACCAAGTTCACCATGGAGAAGGACTTCTACCGGGGGCGGCTGGCGGCCCAGGGGGTCGAGGCCCTGGTCCCCGATGCGGCCGACCGCGACCTGTTGCACGCGATCATCTATGACGAGCTCTGCCAGGGGGTGATCTCGGCGGCGTCGAAGGCGCAGGTGCTGGCGATGATCGCCAAGGCGGGCGAGGCCGACTGCGTGATCTTTGGCTGCACGGAGATCGGGCTGCTGCTGGCGCCGGGGGACCTCGCCGTGCCGGTGGTGGACACGGCGCTGGTCCATGCGCGAGCCGGGGTGGATTTCGCGCTGGGCTAAGACCAAACCCCCGCTCACCCCGGCGAAGGCCGGGGCCCAGATCTTAGGTCATGGCCTGAGTCCAAGAACCCGAATCGGCTGGTGAATCTGGGTCCCGGCCTTCGCCGGGATGAGCGGATCGAGGGGGCTATTTCTCGCGCTCGGCCTTGCGGGCGATGGCGTCCTGGCTTTCCTCGAATTCGCTGGCCTTGACGGCGCGGGTGTCCAGGGAGGGGCCGGCCGTCAGGTCGGGGGCGGTGGGGGTGAAGGTGACGGCGTCGCCGGAGGGCTTGGGAGCCGCGACGCCGAAGGCGGCGGGGTCCTGCTTGGCCTTCTGGGCCAGATAGTCGGCCTGTTCGTCGTCGGTGACGACGCCGTCCCTGTCAGCGTCGGCGGGCCGGAACAGCTTCATGGGCTGGGCGGCGACGGGGCCGGCCAGGGCGACCGCGACGGCGGCCAACAACGCGATACGCATACGAAAAATACCCCTCAACAGGCGGGCAATCTGACGGCGCCCGCCGTGGGGATCAAGAGACCGCCGAGACCCCGAACAGGAAGGGGTGGGCCAGGGCCAGGGCGACATAGACGACGATGGCCGCGAGAATCCGCCAGAGGCCGATCTCGCCCAGCTTCAGGGACTGGCGGCCGGCGACGATGGCGCCGAAGGGGATGTTGGAGGTCTGGGCGGCGAAGGCGTCCCACTTGTCGCCGAGCGCCCGCTTGCGCTTGGCGTCGATGCTGGCCGTGCCGAACAGGGCCAGGATCAGCAGGCCGCCGAACAGGGCGATGCTGGCGCGGTCGCCGTTCACCAGCAGGTGGCCCGCCGCCCACAGGGCCACGCCCCAGAGGAAGGGATGGCGGGTGACCCGCAGCATGCCCTTGACCACGTCGGGGCGGTCCAGGGCGCCCTCCTGCTTGACGCTGGTGGGGTTCGGCGTGGTCAGGCCCACCACCACGAACAGGAAGGCGAGCGCCTGGACCGCCACCTGGATCTTCCAGGTGACCGGGGTGATGTCCCAGTAGGCGAGGTTCCAGTCGGCGTTGCGGCTGTCGGCGAAGGCGAAGCCCAGCCAGGCGAGGCCGGCCGCCGAGGCCAGGGAGAAGAGGCCCATATAGGGGCCTTCGCCCATGGTCCCGACGAGGGCGCCGCGCAGTCGGGTGCCGGAGACGAGCAGGTGCAGCAGGATGAAGAAGGCCGCCGCGGCGAGCAGATTGGTCATGGAAACCTCCCCTAAGGTTGCGGGGAGGGTGCGCGCGTCAATTTACAGCGTCAAGTTTAGAGTGGGCGAGGATGACGGTCTTGAGGGGCAAGGGCCGCGCCTGGCGGTCTATCGCTCGCCGTCGTCCAGGTCGTCCTCGTCGGTCTCCCAGGGCGGGGGTTCGGCGCCGGCGCGGGGCTGGGGCGGGGGGAGGGGAAGTTCGGCCTGGGGCGTGGGGGTCGGAGGCGCCGGCGGCGGCGCCAGGGGGGCGGTCACCGCGGCGGCGGCGGCGGCCGCGGGCTGCAGCGCCCGGGGGCGGCGCAGGATGGCCTCGCTGCGGGCCAGCCAGCGGTTGGCCTCCAGCACGGCGGCGCCCGGCGAGGCGGCCACGCGGCGGGCCTCGTCCCCGCTGACCCAGAGATCCAGTTCGAAGTCGGGGTTCCGCGGGTCGTCGAAGATCAGCCGCAGGGTGACGCGGGCGGCGTGGCTGACCCGCTGGTCCAGGGCCCGGCGCGGCTCCTCGCGATGGACCCGGGCCACCACCTGGCCGTCGATGATCAGCTCGGCGCCCACCAGCTCGTCGATGCGGTAGATCAGGCACCAGGCGCCGGAGTCCCAGGCCACGGCGGCCAGGCCGGTGGCGAAGGAGAAGCCGACCCCGCGCCCGCGGCCCTTGGCCACCAGCATCGCCTCGGGCTCGCCCTTCAGCACGCGCTTCAGGGCGCGGCCGATGCGCCGCTCCTCGTCGAAGAACCAGATGGCCGCCGAGCCCGCGAAGGTCACGGCGGTCCCGGCCAGGGCGAGCAGCAGCAGGAGCCGGACGACGTCGTTCATGGCGCCAAGCTAGAGCGCTTCGCGGCGTGCGAGAAGCCTCGCCTCAACGGGCGTAGTTGATGGAATAGGTCGCTTCCAACAGATTGTTTTCGCGCATGAATTCCGCCATGGATTCATAGGTCGCGGTGCGGATCGGCCCCTGCTGGTCGTCGGTGCGCAGGCGCTGGTCGGCGATGGGGCCGAACAGGCGCAGGACGGCGTTGGCCTTCACCAGGGTCGGCTTGTAGTGGGCCTTGAGGTCGGCGGTGATCTGGTCGGGATCGCTGGTCTGCCAGATGGCCGCGGCGATGACGTTGAGCATGAAGTTGTTGCAGTTCTGGTAGGTCCGCTTCCACGGATTGGCCACCAGGGAATAGCGCCGGTTGTGGACCGCCTGATAGGTGGGGCTGTCGATCACCGCGATGATCCGGCGCTGCATCTCCGGCGAGGGGATGATCACCGCCATGTCGTCGACGGTGGAGCCGCGGGTGAAGTCGAAGGGATAGTCCTGGACCAGCCGGCTCTCGATCTTGGGCCAGGCCACGCCGTCGCCGGCATAGAGGTTGTAGACGGCGTAGCCCTGCTGGGTCTTGCCGTCCGCCGTCTTGATCATGCGGTGCACCCAGAAGCCGCCGTGGGTGTAGCTGATCCCTTCCGGAAGCTGGCTGCGCGGCCGGCCGGTGCGGAAGACGATGGCCAGCTTGGCGCCGCGGGCGGCCAGGTCGCGCTCCACCTGCTTGGAGAAGCCGGCCGCCTCTGCCGCCGTGAAGTGGGGGGCGACGGCGTGGGCCGAGGAGTCCTGGGCGGCGGCGGGCAGGGGCGCCGTGCTCAGGACGGAGGCCGCGGCGACGGCGATCAGGGCGCGGCGGATCATTTCTTAGCGGTGGTCGGGGTGTTGTAGGGCACGGCCGGGGCGGGATCGGGGGAGACCACCACCTTGTCGTCCACCACCAGCTTGCCCGAGGCGTCGGCCAGGTCGGAGACCGCCCCGCCCACACCCACCGAGGCCGCGCCGCTGGCGGCCACGGCCGAGCCGCCGGCCACCGAGCCCGCGCCCACCACGCCCACCGGCAGGGCCGAGACCCCCACGGCGGTCTTCACCCCCGAGGCGGCCAGCAGGCCCACGGCCTCCGAGGTCGCGGCCGAGGCGCCCGAGGCGTCGGTGGCGCTTTCCTGGGCGAAGGCGGGGGCGGCCAGCAGGCTGGCGGCCAGGGCGAGAAGCGGAAGCGAACGCATCACGGGGTCTTTCATGTTGGGAGCGGCCTCTTAACCATGCCGCCCTGATTTCGATAGTTAAGCTTTCGCAAGCTGAACGGCAGCTGACAGCGGCGGCTTATTTCGCCGGTGGCGCCTCGAACATCTGCGGGGGATAGGCGGCCAAACCCGGAAAGGCGGTCAGCCAGTCCTTGCCTCGGACCTGTTCCAGTAGGGCGGCGCACAGGGCCGGTGCGGCGGCGGCATAGTCGGTGACGGGGCGATAGCCGAGGGCCGCGGCGGCGCTCATGTCGGCCACCAGGGGCGCCTCGACGCTCCAGGGCGTGCGGCCCTTCCAGCCCTTCGGCGGGCCGGGGAAGGGGGCGAGGGTGGCCGAGGAGCCCATGGCGGACAGGATCGCCTCGCCGATCTCGATTACGGTAGGGGCGTCGGGATCGGCGGCGTTGAGGACGTGGAGGCCGGGCTGCTCCAGGGCGACGCGGGTGAGGTCCGCGAGGTTGGCGGTGGCGGTCGTGTGGAAGCGGCTCCGGCCGTCATAGGCCAGCGGGATGGCCTGCGCGCCGCGCAGGATCTGGGTCAGGAACCACCACTCGCGGGGCGCGCGGCTGCCCGGCCCATGAACGGCGAAGGGGCGCAGGATCTTCAAGGGGACGCGGGCGCCGTCCAGGAGGGCGTCCTCCATCGCCACCTTGTTGCTGGAATAGTCGGCGGTTCCGGGCGGGGCGCGGCGCTGGTCTTCGCGCAGGGGGATGGGATAGCGGGCGCCGTCACCCAGGGTGCGGCCCTCGTCGTCCACATAGACCTTGCCGGTGGAGATCACCGCCAGGGCGCCGATCCTGTCCTGCAGGGCCAGCCACTGGCGGGCGTGAAGGGCGGTGTAGGCCACGGTGTCGACGACGGCGTCGAAGGGTAGGGTCAGCGCGTCTGCGAGGGCGGTGTCGTCCTCGCGGTCGAGGATCGTGACCGCGACGCGGCCCTGGAGTTCGGCGGAAAGCTCGCCGTGGCGCTGGCCGACGGTGACGTCCCAGCCGTGCTCCAGCAGGTTGAGCGCCGCCGCCCGGCCGATTTGGCCCGAGCCTCCCAGGATGAAGGCGCGGCGGCTCACCGCCCTAGAGGTCCAGCTCGATCACCACCGGCACGTGGTCGGAGGGCTTGTCCCAGCCGCGGACGTCGCGGTGGATGACGCAGGCGGTGAGCTTGTCGGCGGCCTGGGGGGAGAGCAGGGCGTGGTCGATGCGGATGCCGTTGTTCCGTTGCCAGGCGCCGGCCTGGTAGTCCCAGAAGGTGTAGCTCTCGGGCGATCCGTCGACCTCCAGGAAGGCCTCGGTGAGGCCCAGCCACTTCAGCGCCCGGAAGGCCTCGCGGCTCTCGGTCTGGAAGAGGGCGTCGCCGGTCCAGTTCTGCGGGTTGGCGGCGTCGCGGGGCTCGGGGATGACGTTGTAGTCGCCCACCAGGGCCAGCGGCTCCTCATAGGCCAGCAGCTCGCGGGCGTGGGCGTTGAGGCGCGCCATCCAGGCCAGCTTGTAGGCGAACTTGTCGGTGCCGATGGGATTGCCGTTGGGCAGGTAGATCGAGGCCACCCGCACCGGGGTGGGGCCGGAGATCACCGCCTCGATATAGCGGGCGTGGTCGTCGCCGTCCTCGCCGGGCAGGCCCTTGCGGACGTCCTCCAGGGGGGTCTTGGAGAGGATGGCGACGCCGTTGTAGGTCTTCTGGCCGTGGACGGCGATATTGTAGCCCAGCCGTTCGAAGGCCTCGGCCGGGAACTTCTCGTCGACGCACTTGATCTCCTGCAGGCAGGCGACGTCGGGGGAGACCTCCTCGAACCAGCGCAGGACGGTCTCCAGCCGGGCGTTGACCGAATTGACGTTCCAGGTGGCGATCTTCATGGGCGTCCTTCGGCGTGAGGGTCTGGCTTAGATCTTGCGTCTACCGCCTCCATGCAAGGACCGCCAAGCAATCTAGGACAGGCCGCTAGCCTCGCGGGCGAACAGGACGCCGCCCGCGCGGCGATTCCGTTTGACGCGTGGCGGGGCGACGGGGACCTTGCGGCCATGTCAGGGGCCACCAAGCCGGGCCGGCGGCTGTCGCGCCGCGCCAAGATGATCTGGATGGGGGTGGCGACCGCCGCCTGCCTGGCCCTGGCGCCGGTCGGGGCCGTGGGCGCCCTGTTCTCGCCGCTGGTCTTCGATCACCAGGGCAACATCCTCAATCCCCTGGCCTGGATCGCCTTCCTGCTGATGGTCCTGTTCTGGATCGTCTGCCTGATCGGCCCCTTCCTGGCCTGGGTGCTGTTCAAGCGCGACCGCGAGCCCCTGGCCTGGGCCGCCATGGCCGCGCCGCTGGCCTGGCTGACCGTGCTGGTGGCGATCCTGCAGTTCATCCCCGGCTGAGGGCCGCCGCGGCGGCCTCCAGGATCATCGTCCAGCCCTGACCGGTCTGGTCGCGGTATTGGTCGTCGACGCCTTCGTGGGTCAGGGTCAGGGCGGCGCCGTCGCCGTCGGCGGCGATCTCCAGCCGCACGGTGGTGAAGCGGGGATCGTATTTCGGCACGGCGAACTCGAAGACCAGCCGGCGGGGGCGGTCCAGCTCCAAGATGCGGCCGACATGCTCGATGTCCTGGCCGTCGCGGCGGTCGACGAAGGTGTAGGCGCCGCCGACCCGGGGTTCGATGTCCACCCGCACCATCTCGCCGCCCGCGGTGGCGAACATGAAGCGCCCGGCGATGGCCGGGTCGAGGAAGGCGTCGAACACCCGCTCGGGGCTGACCGTGAAGCGGCGGGTGACGGTGACGGTCTGGGTCATTTCGGAGGCTCCTGGGCGTCCTGCGCCCGGAAGATGGCGTCCAGGGCCTCGAGGCTTCGCGTCCAGAGGGCGCGCTGGGTCTCGATCCAGGCCTGAGCCGCCTCGAGGGGGGCGGGGTTGAGGGTCAGCAGGTGCTCGCGGCCGGCGCGGCGGCGGATCACGAGGTCGGCGCGCTCCAGCATGCGGATGTGCTTGGAGACCGAGTTCAGGGAGATGTCGAAGGGGGCGGCGAGCTCGGTCACGCGGGCCTCGCCCCGGGTCAGCCGCGCCAGGATCGCCCGCCGGGTGGGGTCGGCGAGGGCGGCCAGGGTGTTGTCGAGCTGGGCAGTCATTCACCCATTTGGATGAATAAATCGATCCAGGTCAAGCCGGGGAGCGGTTGACCCGTCCGCCGGCCTCTGCCATGGGAGCGATTGAGAATTAATCGCAAAAGTGGATCGTGTTCATGGGACGGCTCGGCAGGGTATTGTGCGGCGGAACGGCCTTGGCGCTGCTGGGGGCGATCATGCCGGCTCAGGCCCAGGAGGCGGTGGCGGTCGACGAACTCGTGGTCACCGCCATGCGCTCCGAGGCGCCGCGCGCCACCGTGCCCTCCACCATCCAGATCATCGGCGAGACCGAGCTGCGGGTGCAGCAGGCCCTGGCGATGAGCGCGGTGGAGGCGGTCTCGGCCCTGGTGCCGTCCTTCTCGCCCACGCGGCAGAAGCTGTCGGGCGCCGGCGAGACCCTGCGCGGCCGCTCGCCGCTCTATCTGGTGGACGGGGTGCCGCAGTCGACGCCGCTGCGGGACGACAGCCGCGACGGCTTCACCATCGACCCCTTCTTCATCGACCGCGTCGAGGTGGTGTTCGGCTCCAACGCCATCCAGGGGGTCGGGGCCGCCGGCGGGGTGATCAACTATGTCACCGCCCCGACGCCCAAGTCCGGCCAGGGCTGGACCGGCAAGGTCATGGCCCAGACCAGCTTCGACGACGGGGTGCTGGACGACAGCTTCGGCTACAAGGCCGCCGGCCTGGTGGGCCGCGACTTCGGGACCTGGGACTTCGTGGCCGGCGCGGCCTACGAGACCCGGGGCGGCTATTACGACGCCCAGGGCCGCCGCGTCGGCATCGACGCGACCCAGGGCGAGCTGCAGAACTCCGACAGCTGGTCGCTCTTCGGCAAGGCGGGGGTCGACCTCGGCGACGAGCGGCGCCTGGAGGCCATGGTCAACCACTTCGAGCTGGAGGGGGGCGACGACTACGTCCTGGTCAACGGAAACCGCGCCACCGGCCTGCCGGCGACGGCCCGGCCCGGCGTCCAGCCCGGCCTGCCCACCGCCAACGAGGTGACCTCCGCGGCGATCACCTACAAGGACCGCGACCTGTTCGGCGGGGTCCTGACCGCCCAGGGCTTCGCCCACGACTATCACGGCGTCTTCGGGGGCTCGATCACCGGCACCTTCCAGGACGTCCGCCTCGCCCCGCTGAACACCCTGTTCGACCAGTCGGCCAACAATTCCCAGAAGCAGGGGTTCAAGCTGGACTACGAGCGCGGCTTCGCGGCGCTGCCGGGGTTCAAGGTGCTGGTCGGCCTCGATGGCCTGAAGGACAAGACCTACCAGGAACTGGTGCTGACCAACCGGATCTGGGTGCCCAAGACCACCTATAAGAGCCTCTCGCCCTTCCTGCAGGTCCACCAGGCGCTGTGGGACGACCGCATCCACCTCTCGGCCGGGGTGAGGCAGGAGAACGCCACCCTGGAGGTGGGGGACTTCACCACCCTGGCCTCGTCGGGCTCCACCCGGGTCGCCGGCGGCGCGCCCAGCTTCACGGAGGTGCTGACCAATGTCGGCGGGACCTTCCGGGTGACGGACGGGGTGGTCGCCTACGCCTCCTACGCCCAGGGGTTCACCATGCCGGACGTCGGCCGGGTGCTGCGGGCCATCAACACGCCGGGCCGTGACGTCGACACCTATCTGGACGTCGCCCCCGTGGTCTCCGACAACATCGAGCTGGGGGTCGAGTTCGCCCGCGGGCCGGTGAACGGGTCGCTGGCCTGGTTCGCCTCGGCCTCGGACAAGGGCGCCCTGCTGGTGCTCAACGCCGGCGGCACCTTCGACGTCCAGCGCCAGCGCACCGAGATCGAAGGCGTCGAGGCGACCCTGCGCTGGAAGGCCAAGGACTGGCTGACCCTGGGGGCGGCCTACTCCCACCTGGAGGGCCGGACCGACGGGAACGGCGACGGCCGGGTCGACCAGGACCTGGACGGGGCGAACATCTCCCCCGACCGCCTGACCCTGACCGCCGACGCCACTTATGGCGACTTCAATTTCCGCCTGCAGGGCCAGGTCTTCGAGGCCCGCAGCTTCCAGGGTCAGCCGGCGGCCAACGCCTTCGAGGGCTATGAGCTGCTGGACGCGGTGGCCGCCTGGAACGCGCCCTTCGGAACCGTCAGCCTGGGGGTTCGCAACCTGCTGGATGAGCAGTACATCACCTATAACAGCGACACGACCAACCCGACGGACAACGCCCGCTACTTCGCCGGCCAGGGCCGGGCGGTGACGCTGGGGATCGTCCGGGCCTTCTGATGGGTCTGATCCGCACCCTGCACGCCTGGGCCGGGGCGATCCTGGCGCTGATCCTGGTGCTCCTGGGGCTCACCGGCTCCCTGCTGGTGCTGCGCGAGGACTGGGTGAAGCTGACCGTGCCGGAGGCCCGCGCCGCGGTGACGGCGTCCCCGGCCGTGCTGGGGGCGGCCGCGGAGGCCGTGGAGGCCCAGGGGACGCCCCGCAGCATGATGTTCGCCGGGCCACACCTCGGGGTCCATCGGCTGACCTATGCGAAGGACGGCATGGCCTATGCCGCCGCCGACGGCGCGATCCTGGCCCGCTGGACCGACACCGAACGGGCCGAGCAGTGGGTCTTCCAACTGCATCACCGGCTGCTGGCCGGGGAGAGCGGTGAGATGGTGGTGGGGGTCGCGGGCCTGGCGGGGGCGATGCTGTGCCTGACCGGGGTGATCGTCTGGTTTCCCGCCTGGCGCAGCTTCGCGGGGAAGGTGTGGCCGAGGTCGGCGGCCCGGCGCGACCTCGTAGCCTCGCACCGCGACCTGGGCATCCTGATGGCCGTCCCGGTCTTGGTCCTGTGCCTGACCGGCGGGATGATCGTCTTCAACGACACCAGCAAGGCGCTGGTCACCGGACTGGCGCCCGGCGGCGTCGAAGCCCCCAACCCGCCCAAGGCGGGGCAGGGGGATATTGACTGGCCGGTGGCCCTGGCCGGCGCCCAGGCGGCCTTCCCGCGAGCGACCCTGCGGCTGGCCAGCTGGCCAGCCAAACCCGGCGCGCCAGCGGTCATCCGCATGAAGCAGCCGGCCGAGTGGCACCCCAACGGGCGGACGATCGTCTATATCGACCCGGCGACGTCGAAGGTGATCGGCACGGTGGACGCCCAGGCCTTCGGGCCCGGCGCGCGGTTCCAGAACGCTGTCTATCCGATCCATGCCGCCTCGGTGGGGGGCCGGGCCTATGACCTTGTGGTGTTCCTGGGCGGCGTCGCCCTCGCGGCCCTGGGCGGACTGGGCCTCTGGTCGTTCCTGATCCAGCAGCGCCGAAGTTGGGCGCGCGGGCGGTGAAGAGCCCGCTCGTCCCGGCCTTCGCCGGGATGAGCGGTCGGTTTCAGATCGAGAAGCTGACGCCGCAGCCGCAGCTGGACTTGGCGTTGGGGTTGCGGACGCGGAACTCGGCGCCGGCCAGTTCGTCGACATAGTCGATCACCGAGCCCTTCAGCAGGATGAGGCTCATCTCGTCCACCAGGGCCGCGGCGCCGTCATGTTCCACCACCAGGTCGTCGGCCTGTCGCTCGCTGACCAGGGCGAACTGGTACTGGAAGCCCGAGCAGCCGCCGCCCTCCACCGCCACGCGGAGCATGACGGGATGGCCCTCGGTCTTGCTGAGGTCGTGCAGCCGCTGGGCGGCGGTGGGGGAGAGGGTGAGGTCTGATGTGGTCATGATGCGTAAAACCCTGGTCTGGCCTATATGAGGGTGACTGGGCTCTTGACCAAGGGGCCACCGCAGATTGCGAGCATACATGGCTTTGACGGTTCCGCCCCGCGTCTCCTACGCCGAAGACCCCGGCCTGTCCCTGGGCCGCAAGGTCGTGGAGCCGGAAAGCCGCAACCGCACCCCCTTCGCCCGCGACCGCGACCGCATCATCCACGCCACCGCCTTCCGCCGGCTGAAGGAGAAGACCCAGGTCTTCGTGGCCCATGAGGGCGACCACTTCCGCACCCGCCTGACGCACTCCCTGGAGGTGGCCCAGGTGGCCCGGTCCCTGGCCACGGCGCTGGGGCTGGACGCCGACCTGGCCGAGACCATCGCCCTGGCCCACGACCTGGGCCACCCGCCCTTCGGCCACGCGGGCGAGGACGAGCTGCAGGTGCAGATGGAGCCCTATGGCGGCTTCGACCACAATGTGCAGACCTTCCGGGTGGTCACCAAGCTGGAGCGCCGCTATCCGCGCTGGGACGGGCTGAACCTCACCTGGGAGACCCTGGAGGGGGTGATCAAGCACAACGGCCCGGTGACGGCCAAGCTTTCCCAGCCCTCCTGGAAGGCGATCTCCGAGTTCGACGCCGAGTACGATCTCGGCCTGGACACCTGGGCCTCGGCCGAGGCCCAGTGCGCGGCGCTCGCCGACGACATCGCCTACAACAACCACGACGTGGACGACGGGGTGCAGGCGGGCCTGTTCCACCTGAAGGAGCTGCTGGACGTGCCGCTGATCGGCCCGATCCTGGCCAGCGTCTACAAGGACTATCCCGACCTCGACCCCGGCATCGTGCGGCTGGAGGCGGTGCGGCGCATGATCGGGGCCATGATCGACGACGTCCTGGCCGAGACCGAACGCCGGGCGGTCTCGTCCAAGGTGGCCTCAGCCGACGACGTGCGGCATCTCGACCACGCCCTGGTGGCCTTCTCCCGCGACATGCTGGAGGATCTGGGGCGGCTGCGGGAATTCCTGATGAACCGGATGTACCGGCACTGGAAGGTCAATCGCACCCGCTCCCAGGCCCGCCGTATTCTGGCCGAGATGTTCCAGTTGTTCATGGGCGAGCCCGATGTCCTGCCGACGGAGTGGTTCGCCCGGTCGCAGAACCGCGACGACGCCGGCCGCGCCCGGGTGGTGTGCGACTACATCGCCGGCATGACCGACCGCTTCGCCATCGAAGAGCACCGCAGGCTTTTCCACCTCGACGTCTGGAATTAGGGCGTCTCGGCGGTTCGAAGCCCGCCGCCCTTCGGTACACTGCCGCTGACGCCGCGCGATTCGTTTCGCGCGCGCTTTCCGATTCCCTTGGGAGCCTTCGATGACCAACCCCGATCGCGGCGCCTACACGCCCCCGACCGACGCGCCCCTGGCCTTCGACGCGCGCCAGCCGGTGCGCGGAACCCGGCCGGCCCCGATGATGCTGATCATCAGCGCCCTGGTGCTGATCGGCCTGGTGGTGGCGATCTTCGTCTTCTATCGCTCCGGCGTGCGCCAGGCCGGCGCCGCGCCGCAGGCGGTGGGGACCCCCGTGGGCGCCATCAAGGGCCCCGCGCCCGCAGAGGACCAGCCGGTGGACCCCGCCGCGGGCCTGCAGATCTACCAGTCCTCCGAGGGCGCCGCCGCGCCGACCACCCCCAACTTCACCGCCCCGCCGGAACAGCCCGCCGCCCGCGCCACCCCGCCGGTGGCCGTGGTCACCCCGCCGCCGGCCCCCAAGCCCGCGCCGACCCTGCCGGTGGCCGCCGGGCCCGCTCCCGGTCCCGTGGCGGCGCTTCCCGTCACCCCGGCGCCCAAGCCCGTCCCGGCCCTGAAGCCTAATCTGCCGGCCGCCACGCCGGCCGCCGCCGGCGGCGGCGCAGCCGCGGTGCAGATCGGCGCCTTCTCCTCCCAGGCCCTGGCCGACAAGGGCTGGAACGACGCGGCCAAGATCGCGCCGGGCGCCACGGCGGGCAAAGGCAAGCGGGTCGAGGCCATCCAGAAGGACGGCGCCACCCTCTACCGGACGGCGGTGACCGGCTTCGCCAGCCGCGCCGACGCCGCGGCCTTCTGCGATCAGCTCAAGGCCGCCGGCAAGTCCTGCTTCGTGAAGTGAGCGTCAAGGCCGCCATCCTCGGCTGCGCGGGCCTGAGCCTCTCGAGCGAGGAGCAGGCCTTCTTCCGCGACGTGCGTCCCTGGGGGTTCATCCTCTTCAAGCGCAATGTCGACAGCCCCGACCAGGTGCGGACCCTGACCGAGCAGCTCCGCGCCTGCGTGGAGCGGCCCGACGCGCCGATCCTGATCGACCAGGAGGGCGGCCGGGTCGCCCGCCTGGGGCCGCCGCACTGGCGGCGCTACCCGCCGGGCCGGGCCTATGGCGACCTGCCGGCCAACGACCCCCTGCTGCGCCGGGAGATCACCCGGCTGGGCGGGCGCCTGCTGGCCCACGACCTCGCCGCCCTGGGGATCAATGTCGACTGCGTGCCGGTGCTGGACGTGCCCGGCGAGGGCGCCCACGACATTATCGGCGACCGGGCCTACGCCAAGACCCCCGAGGGCGTCGCCCAGCTGGGCCGCGCGGCCTGCGAGGGCCTGATCGCGGGGGGCGTGCTACCGGTGATCAAGCACATCCCCGGCCACGGCCGGGCCATGGCCGACAGCCACCTGGACCTGCCGGTGGTGGACGCCGCCTACGAGGACCTCGACGCCCGCGACTTCGCCCCCTTCCGGGTCCTGTCGGACATGCCGATGGCGATGAGCGCCCACGTCGTCTACACGGCCGTCGACCCGCGCGGCCCGGCGACCACCTCCAAGCGGGCGATCAGCACGGTGATCCGCAAGGCCATCGGCTTCGACGGCCTGCTGATGACCGACGACCTGTCCATGAAGGCCCTGGGGGGCGACTTCACGACGCGGGCCAAGAGCGCGCTCTCGGCCGGCTGCGACGTGGTCCTGCACTGCAACGGCGACATGGCCGAGATGAAGGCGGTGATCGCCGGGACCCGCGCCCTGTCGGGCCGCGCCGCCCAGCGGGCCCGCGCGGCGCTGGGCCGCATCGCGCGGACCCCCGAGCCCTTCGATGCTGAGGAAGGGCGCGCGCGATTCGACGCGGCCTTCGCGGGGCAGTGGTCTTGAGCAACACCTTCCAGCCCAATCTCGACTTCGAGGCCGCCGCCACGGCGGCCGAGGACGGCGAGGCCCTGATCATCGACCTGGAGGGCTACGAGGGCCCGCTGCACGTGCTGCTGGCCCTGGCCCGCAGCCAGAAGGTCGACCTGATGAAACTGTCGATCACCCGGCTGGCCGACCAGTACCTGGCCTTCGTCCACCAGGCCCGTCGCATCCGCTTCTCGCTGGCCGCCGACTATCTGGTGATGGCCGCCTGGCTGACCTATCTGAAGTCCCGCCTGCTGCTGCCCAAGCCGGAGCGGCCCAAGGCCGAGGAGCCGCCGGCCGAGGAGATGGCCGCGCAGCTGGCCTTCCGCCTGGCCAAGCTCGACGCCATGCGCCGGTCGGCCGACGCCCTGCGCGACGGGGCCCAGCTGGGCCGCGACGTCTTCCTGCGCGGCGATCCCCAGGCGATCCAGATCATCCCCTCCAACCGCCTGGAGGGCGACCTCTACGGCCTGATGAGCGCCTATATCGCCCAGCGGAAGAAGGAACAGGACCGCCACTACACGCCGCGCACGCCCCAGGCCTATCCGCTGGAGGCGGCCCGCGAGCGGTTGCGGGATATGCTGCCCGACCTGTCGCGCTGGACCGCCCTGGAGGGCATTGCCCCGATGCGTCCGAGCAGCGAGCCGGGTCCCAGCCGCGCCTCCTATGTCGCCTCCACCCTCTCGGCCAGCCTGGAGCTGGTGAAGGAAGGGGCGATGGAGGCCCGTCAGTTGGAGGCCTTCGCCGACATCTTCCTGCGCGCCCGCCGGGGAGCCGCCGCGTGACCGATCCCGCCGAGCGCCAGGTCGAGGCCCTGCTGTTCGCCGCCGCGGGGCCGCTCAGCCTGGACGACATCGCCAAGCGCCTGCCGGCCAATTCCGACGTCGAGGCCGCCATCGCCGCCCTGCAGGCGACCTATGCGGGAAGGGGCGTGGAGCTGGTCTGCGTGGCCGACCGCTGGCGGTTCCAGACCGCGCCGGACCTCGCCTTCCTGATGACCGAGGAGCGGGAGGAGCCCCGGCGGCTGTCCAAGGCCGCCCAGGAGACCCTGGCCATCATCGCCTATCACCAGCCGGTGACCCGGGCCGAGATCGAGTCCGTGCGCGGGGTCCAGGCCAGCCGCGGCACCCTGGACGTCCTGCTGGAGCTGGGCCTGGTGCGGATGCGCGGCCGCCGCCGCACCCCGGGCCGCCCCGTCACCTACGGCACCACCGACGCCTTCCTGGAGCATTACGGCCTGGCGGCCCTGGCCGACCTGCCGGGCATGGCCGAGATGAAGGCCGCCGGCCTGCTCAGCCTGGATCTCCCCGCCGACTTCGCCATCCCCAATCCGGGCGGCGTGGACCTGGAGGAGGACCCGCTGGAGGACGACGCGGCGCCCGAATTCCACACAGACTTCCTCGGGGAGGAGGAAGAGAGCTGATTGAGGCGCTGGCCTCTTGCGAACCGATTGGCGCGCCGTCACCTAAACGACTATATTCGATTGGAATATCGCAACGGGCGCGCGCCCATTCGGGCGCCGGCGCAAAGGAGTAAGGTCATGGGTGCTTTCGGGCCCATCCACTGGATCATCGTGGCGATGGTCGTGCTGCTGCTGTTCGGCGGCCGCGGGAAGCTGTCGGGGATCATGGGCGACGCCGCCAAGGGCATCCGCGCCTTCAAGGACGGCCTCAAGGACGGCGACGAGGTGGCCTCGACGGCCGCCAAGCCCCTGCCCAGCGAAAAAGACGAAGCCCGCAGCTAGTCGGCTGCCGTTCCCGGAAATCCGCCCACGCCGGTCCTGATCGGCGTGGGTTTTGATCGTTTAGGCGTTGCCTATGCTTCCTGAAGTCGGCGGGATGGAACTGCTGGTCATCGCCGCGGTCGCTCTGATCGTGGTGGGGCCGAAGGATCTGCCCATGCTCCTGCGCAAGCTGGGGCAGTTCGTGGCGCGCCTGCGCTCCATGGCCGACGACTTCCGCGCCAGCTTCGACGAGATGGCCCGCCAGTCGGAGCTGGACGACCTGCGCAAGGAGGTCGAGGCCATGCGCCGCGGCCAACTGGTGGACCAGGCGGCGGCGGAAGCCTCGAACGTGGAGATCAACCAGGTCTTCAATGAGATCGGCGACAGCCTTCAGGGCTCGGGCATCCAGTTCCACCCGCCGATGAGCCACCAGTACGGCGAGGCCGAGGGCGCCGAGGGGGCGACCCCCGAACCCGTCGCGGCCAAGCCCAAGGCGGCCCGCAAGCCCCGGGCGCCGAGCGCGGCCACCACCAAGCCCAAGGCCGCGCCGAAGAAGAAGCCCGCCACCGTCGCCGCCGCGCGCCGCGCGCCCAAGGGGACGGTGTCTTGAGCGACGAGATCGACGACGAGATCGAGGCCTCCCGCGCTCCGCTGCTGGACCACCTGATCGAGCTCCGCTCGCGCCTGATCATCTGCGTCGGCGCCCTGGCGGTGGGGTTCGCGGTCTGCTTCGCCTTCTCCACCCAGATCTACTACCTGCTGCTGCACCCCTATCAGGTGGCCGCCCAGTTGATGGCCGCCCAGCGCCTGGCCGAGCATGCGGGGCCGCACGCGGGCTTCGTGGACGGAATCCTGCAGTTCCTGCACATCAAGCCGACCCCGCCGAACCAGGCGAGCTCGGCCGGCCCCTTCGACCTGCTGCTGGCCCTGGTGGGGCTGAAGGAGGTTCCGAACCTGACCTCGGGCGCGCTGAAACTGGTCTACACCGCGCCGCTGGAGTTCTTCTTCACCAAGGTGAAGCTGTCGGGCTTCGGGGCGGTGATCCTGACCTTCCCGGTGCTGGCCGCCCAGATCTACGGCTTCGTGGCGCCGGGCCTCTACAAGAAGGAACGGCACGCCTTCCTGCCCTTCCTCGTCGCCGCCCCGCTGCTATTCGCCCTGGGGGCGGCGCTGGTCTATTTCATGATCCTGCCCTTCGTCCTGTGGTTCTCGCTGAGCCAGCAGATCGTCGGGGTCGGCGCCATCTCGGTGGAGCTGCTGCCCAAGGTGTCGGACTACCTGACCCTGGTGACCACCCTGCTGATGGCGTTTGGGCTGTGCTTCCAGCTGCCGGTGGTCCTGACCCTGCTGGGCATGGCCGGGATCGTGGATTCCAAGCAGCTGCGGGCCGGGCGCCGCTACGCCATCGTCGGCATCTTCGTGGTGGCCGCGGTGGTGACCCCGCCCGACCCCATCAGCCAGACCCTGCTGGCGACCCCGATCATCCTGCTCTACGAGATCTCGATCTGGTGCGTGGCCCTCATCGACCGCCGCCGCGCCCGCGAGGAGGCCAGCACCGACGTGGCGCTGGTCTAGGGGGCGGTCCGGGCGGCGCTCCGTTGCAGGAACAATCACCGTCATCCCGGACGGCCGGCAGGCCGATCCGGGACAAAGGGGCCCAGCGCGCCGCCCCTGGATCCCGGCTCTCCGCTTCGCTGCGGCCGGGATGACGTGAAGGGTTTGCTGGCTAAGCCTGTCGACCGCCCATCCGCCCGGCAAGCCGATTCCAATCACGCGCCGCCCCTGGGGGTTGGCCGTGAGCGCGGCGCGCTCTAGAGAAAGCCGCTTACCTTACGGCGGATCCCATGCACGACATTCGAGCCATTCGCGAAACCCCTGAGCTTTACGAAAAAGCCTGGGCTGCGAAGGGCCGCTCCGGGGCGGCCGCGCAGGCGATCGCGCTGGACGCCAAGGTCCGCGCGGCCAAGACCGCCGCCGAGACCGCCCAGGCCAAGCGCAACGAGCTCTCCAAGCTGATCGGCCAGGCCAAGGCCCAGAAGAACGAGGCCGAGGCCCAGCGCCTGCTGGCCGAGGTGGAGGCCCTGAAGGGCGCCGGCGCGGCCCAGGCCGAGGCCGAGCGGGCCGCCAGCGCCGAGCTGTTCGACCTGCTGGCCTCGCTGCCGAATATCCCCGCCGAAGACGTGCCGATCGGCAAGGACGAGCACGACAATGTCGAGGTGCGCCGCTGGGGCGAGCCGAACCACGTCGCCGCGCCCAAGGACCACGTGGACCTGGGCGAGGCGCTCGGCCTGATGGACTTCGAGGCGGCCGCCCGGATGAGCGGCGCCCGGTTCGTGGTGCTGCGCGGCCAGCTGGCGCGCCTGGAGCGGGCGCTGGGCCAGTTCATGCTGGACATCCAGACCCAGGAGCACGGCTATACCGAGGTCTCGCCGCCGCTGATGGTGCGCAGCGAGGCCATGTTCGGCACCGGGCAACTGCCCAAGTTCTCCGACGACCAGTTCGTGGCGATTCCGGGCCTGGAGAACACCCGGGCGCTGAGCCCCAATGACCTGGCCGAGGCTTCGGATATTCGCTGGCTGATCCCCACCGCCGAGGTCTCGCTGACCAACCTGGTGCGCGAACAGATCACGGCCGAGGAGGAGCTGCCGCTGCGGCTCACGGCGCTCACCCCCAGCTTCCGCGCCGAGGCCGGCGCCTCGGGTCGCGACACCCGCGGCATGATCCGCCAGCACCAATTCTACAAGGTCGAGCTGGTCTCGATCACCGCGCCCGACCAGTCGGAAGACGAGCATGAGCGCATGGTCGGCTGCGCCGAGGCGGTGCTGAAGGCCCTGGAGCTGCCGTTCCGGACCATGAAGCTGTGCAACGGCGACATGGGCTTCTCGGCCCGGCGCACCTACGACCTCGAGGTCTGGCTGCCCTCGGAGGGCCGCTATCGCGAGATCAGCTCCTGCTCCAACTGCGGCGACTTCCAGGCCCGCCGCATGGACGCCCGCACCAAGGCGGCCGGGGAGAAGGGCACGCGCTTCGTCCACACCCTGAACGGCTCGGGCCTGGCGGTGGGCCGCACCCTGGTGGCGGTGATGGAGAACTATCAGGACGAGAACGGCCGCATCGCCATTCCCCAGGCCCTGCATCCCTACCTGCCGGGCCTGACCCACATCGGTGGCGAGGCGTGAGAATCCTGCTGACCAATGACGACGGCATCCACGCCGAGGGTCTGGTCGCGCTGGAGAACATCGCCAAGGCCCTGTCCGACGACATCTGGATCTGCGCCCCGGAATACGAGCAGTCGGGCGCCAGCCGGGCGCTGACCCTGTCGGACCCGGTGCGGGTGCGGAAGCTGGATCCCCGCCGCTTCGCCACCAGCGGCACGCCGACCGACTGCGTGATGCTGGCCATCTTCGAGCTGATGGAGGGCGCCAAGCCCGACCTGGTGCTGTCGGGGGTCAATCGCGGCGCCAACCTGGCCGAGGACGTGACCCTGTCGGGGACCGTGGCCGGGGCCATCGAGGGCATGGCCATGGGGGTGCCCTCCATCGCGCTCTCCCAGACCGGCTGGCCCACCGGCAACGAGGACATCTTCGCCCCCGCCGAGCACTTCGCGCCGGGGATCATCGCCAAGCTGGTGGAGACCGGCTGGCCCAAGGACGTGATCATCAACGTCAACTTCCCGGCCGCGCCGGTGGAGAAAATCACCGAGGTGGAGGTCACCCGCCAGACCTTCCGCGACATCAATGTGCGCCACGCCGAGAAGCGCACCGACCTGCGGAACCGGGACTACTACTGGATGGGTTTCCGGCAGGAGCGCTCCTCGCCCGCCGACGGAACCGACCTGAAGGCGATTTACGAGGGAAAGATTTCGGTGACGCCCTTGCACATCGACCTGACTCACCTTGAGACGGTCAATCGGCTGAAGGGCGTGCTGGGCGGCACGCCGCCCAAGGCGTAGATGAGCGTGGACATGACCAAGACGGAGAAGGACTCGCCTGAAACGCGGCTGGCGCGCCTGATCCTGAATCTGCGTTCGCAGGGGGTCAGCGACCCCGGCGTGCTGAACGCCATCGAGTCGACGCCGCGCGACCTGTTCACGCCCGATCTGTTCCAGGAGCGCGCCTGGGAGGATTCGGCCCTGCCCATCGCCTGTGGCCAGACCATCAGCCAGCCCTTCATCGTCGGCCTGATGACCCAGGCCCTGTCCCTGGAGCCCCGCGCCCGGGTCCTGGAGATCGGCACCGGCTCGGGCTACCAGACCACCGTGCTCTCCAAGCTCTCGCGGCTGGTCTACACCGTGGAGCGCTACCGGACCCTGATGGGGGAGGCCGAGGCCCGCTTCAAGGCGCTCGGTCTCACCAATGTGATCACCCGCTTCGGCGACGGCGGCCTGGGCTGGCCCGAGCAGGCGCCTTTCGACCGCATTTTGGTCACGGCGGCGGCGCCGGAGGAGCCCAAGGCTTTGCTTTCGCAGTTGAAACCCGGGGGGGTGCTGGTGGCGCCGATCGGCAAGGGACCCGTCCAGAGCCTCAAACGCTATACCGGCGACGGCAAGGGCGGCTTCACCGTCGAGGCCCTGACCGACGTTCGGTTCGTACCCCTGCTGGACGGCGTGGCCCGGGAGCTTTAGCCGTCCACAACCTTACGAGTTTGTGGGTTGGCGGTGATGGGCTCCTTAACCCATCATTAACCCCGACGCCTCGACTGATTCCGAACCCATAGAGCGGAGCGGCGATGACGCTTTCTTATTCCCGAACGGCCTTGATCCTGTTGGCGGCGACGTCCCTCAGCGCCTGCACGACCTATGCGCCGTTCGGCGAGGACGCCCAGGCGCCCCGGCCCAACTTCCCCACCCGCCTGCCGCCCCCCGGCGCCCAGGCCCCGCCGCCGGCCCAGGAGCCCCAGGACCAGGGCCCCATGCCGCGGCCCGGCCCGGGCCAGGTGGAGAGCCGTCCGCTGGAGCCCGTGCCCGGCGGCCCGGCCTATGTGACGCCCTCGACCCCGCCCTATACGCCGCCGCCCGCCTACCAGCCCCCGGCCTACCAGCCGCCGTATCAGCCGCCGCCGCCGGTGATGCAGACGGTCACCCGCCAGACGGTGACCGGCAAGGTGGTGGACGCCGCCGGACCGCCCAAGACCCACACGGTCAAGAGCGGCGACAATCTCGACGCTATCGCGCGGTCCATGGGCACGACCCGCAAGCAGCTGGCCGAGGACAACGACCTGAAGGAGCCCTACGTCCTGCGGCCCGGCAAGACGCTGAAGGGGCCCTCCAGCGACGCCAAGGCCTATGTGGTGGGGCAGGGCGACACCCTCTACGCCATCGCCCGGCGCTTCTCGGTCACGGGCCAGGCCCTGGCCGAGGCCAACGACATGAGCGTCGACAAGCCGCTGACCGCCGGCAAGAGACTGATCCTGCCCGACGGCTTCAAGGACAAGGGCCCCACCACGGTCACCGTGCGGGTCCAGGTCCCGGGCTCGGGCGTCCAGGCGCCGGCCCCCACCCCCTTCCAGCCCCAGACGCCGGCCCAGCCCCAGCGGCCGCCGGCCTACACCCCGCCGCCGGCGGTGACCCCGGAGCCCGAACCCGAGGCGCCGCGGACCACGACGACCACCACCACCAAGACCATGGTCACCGGCAAGCTGGTGGAGGTGGCCGGCCCGCCCCAGGTCTACACCGTCAAGAACGGCCAGAACCTCGACGCCATCGCCCGCGCCATGGACACCACCCGCAAGCAGCTGGCCGACGACAACAAGCTCAAGGAGCCCTACGTCCTCCACGCCGGGGACAAGCTGAAGGGCCCCAAGACCACGGTGAAGGCCTATGTGGCGGTGTCGGGCGACACGCTCACCCTGATCGCCAAGCGCTTCAGCGTCACCCCCAAGGCCCTGGCCGCCGAGAACAACATGAAGGTCGGCGACGCCATCAAGGCGGGCCGCAAGATCAGCCTGCCCGACGGCTACAAGGACAAGGGTCCGATCAAGGAGACCACCCGCACGACGGTCACCCTGCCGCCCGAGCCGCGGCGCGAGACCCCGCCGGTGACGCCGCCGCCGAGCCGGCCGGCCCCGCCGCCGGTCTCTCAGCCGGTGACGCCGCCCCCGTCCAACAACGACTACAGGCGGCCGACCCCGCCGCCGCCGACCCAGCCCAACCGCACCTTCCCGATTCCGCCGGCGGCGAGTTCCGGCCCGCTCAGCGACGCCCAGATCACCAGCCAGGGCCGGGGCCGGTTCAACTGGCCGCTGCGAGGCGACATCATCTCGGACTTCGGTCCCAAGGGGACGGGACAGCGCAACGACGGCCTGAACATCCGCGCCAACGCCGGGGAGGCCGTCCGCGCCGCCGCCGGCGGGGACGTGGTCTATGCCGGCGACCAGGTGCCCGGCTTCGGCAACCTAGTGCTGATCAAGCACGCCGACGGCTGGGTCACGGCCTATGGGCACCTGGCCCGGGTGGACGTGAAGATGCAGCAGAAGGTGGTCCAGGGTCAGCAGATCGGTCAGGCCGGCACCAGCGGCGGGGTCTCCGAACCCCAGCTCCACTTCGAGGTCCGCTACGCCCCGGCGCCGACGGAACGCGCCCGACCCATCGATCCGAAGCTGGTTCTGGGACGATAGGGTGTTCTCCCTCCCCGTCATGGGGAGGGTGGACGGCGGAACGCCGGACGGGTGGGGAATTGGGGCCAGACTCCCCCACCCCGATCGCTTCGCGATCTGCCCCTCCCCATGAAGGGGAGGGAGGCTACATCGGCAGGCTTTTCCCCAGCTCGCCGGCCAGGTCGCGGATGAACTGCCAGGCGACGCGGCCGGAGCGGCCGCCTCGCAGCTGGGCCCATTGCAGGGCGCGGCGTTCCAGGTCGGCGACGATCAGGCCGTGGGCGCGGGCGTAGGCGGTCACCGCCTCCAGATAGGTCGCCTGGTCCATGGGCGGGAAGCCCACCCACAGGCCGAAGCGATCGGAGACGCTGACCTCCTCCTCGGCGTCCTCGGCCGTGGCGATCAGGCCGCGGTCCTCGCCGTGGGCCCGCGGCATCAGGTGGCGGCGGTTTGAGGTGGCCACGAACAGCACATTGGCCGGCGGGCCGGAGACCCCGCCCTCCAGGGCCGACTTCAGGGCCTTGGCCGCCGCCGCGCCCTCCTCGAAGGAGAGGTCGTCGCAGAGCACCACGAAGCGTTCGGGGCGTTCGCGCAGGGTGTCGAACAGGGCGGGCAGGGCGGTGACCTGGTCGCGGTCGACCTCCACCAGCTTCAGGTCCGGGGCGTCCTGCGCCACCGCCATGAAGGCGGCCTTGGCCAGCGAGCTCTTGCCCGTGCCGCGCACGCCCCAGAGCAGGGCGTGGTTGGCCGGCAGGCCGGCGGTGAACCGCTGCAGATTCTCCAGGAAGCGGGCCTTCTGGGCGTCCACCCCGATCAGGGCGGCCAGCGGCAGGGCGTAATCGGGCGCCGGATGGAAGGCGTGGGTGGCCGGATCGTGGCGGAAAAGCCGCGCCCCTTCGAAGTCCGGAGTTATGCGGGCCGGGGGCGCCAGGCGCTCCAGGGCCGAGGCGATGCGCTCGAGAACGGATTTCAGCTCAGATTCCATGGCCGTGGTGCTTAGCGGTCCTGCCGTTCCATTGCAAAACGAGGGGCGAACGCATAGCTTCCGCCGACTTGAAAACCGGCGGCTTTTCGCACGCCCGACGACGAACTTCGGAGAGACCATGTTCGCCACCCCCGCCTTCGCTCAGACCGCAGGCGCCGCCGCCGGCGGCGGACCGCAGGAAATGCTGATGCAGTTCCTGCCGCTCATCGGCCTGGTCGTGCTGTTCTACTTCCTGATGATCCGCCCGCAGCAGCAGCGCATGAAGGCCCATCAGGCGATGATCTCCAATGTGAAGCGCAACGACACCGTGGTGCTGAACTCCGGCGTCATCGGCAAGGTAGTTCGCGTCGAGGACAAGGAAGTCGGCGTCGAGATCGCCCAGGGCGTCACCGTCAAGGTGGTCAAGACCATGATCTCCGACGTGCGGGTCAAGGGCGAGCCCGCCCCGGCCAACGACTCCAAGGCCTGAGAGCCCCGTAAATGATCGCTCCGTCCCGCTGGAGGACGATCGCCGTCCTGATTTCGGTGATCTTCGGCATCCTGTTCAGCCTGCCGAACGTGATTCCGCAGAAGACGCTCGACACCTTGCCGAGCTTCCTGCCGCACAAGAAGCTCAACCTGGGCCTCGATCTCCAGGGCGGCTCCTATCTGCTGCTGGAGGTCGACACCAAGGCCCTGCGCGCCGAGAAGCTGACGAACCTCATCGAGGACGTCCGCACCACCCTGCGCGAGGACAAGATCGACTTCACCGACCTGGGCCAGGTCGGTGGCGCGGTGTCGGTGCGGATCACCGATCCCGAGCAATTGACGGCGGCGACCAACCTGCTGCGCCGGAGCGTCGGTTCGCCGCTGGCCGGCGCGGTCGGCGGCCGTGACGTCACCATCAACTCCGGCGACGACCAGCGGATTCGCATCGTCTTCGCCGAGCAGGCCCTGGCCGCCGAGGCCGGCAAGGCGGTGGAGCAGTCCATCGAGATCATCCGCCGCCGGATCGACGAGCTGGGCACCAAGGAGCCCGATATCCGCCGTCAAGGCGTCGACCGCATCGTGGTCCAGGCCCCGGGCGAGAGCGACCCCGAGAAGCTCAAGAACATCATCGGCCAGACCGCCAAGCTGACCTTCCAGATGGTGGACGACAGCGTCACACCGGAGGAGGCCGCCGCCGGCCGCATTCCCCCCGGCTCGCAACTGCTGCCCTACGAAGAGGGCGGCGGGGCGATCCTGATCAAGAAGCGCGCCCTGGTCACCGGCGAGATGCTCACCGACGCCCACCAGGCCTTCGACTCCCAGACGGGTCAGGCGGTGGTCAACTTCCGCTTCAACGGCCAGGGCTCGCGACGCTTCGGCGACGCCACGGCGCAGAACCTCGGCAAGCGCTTCGCCATCGTGCTGGACAACAAGGTCATTTCGGCCCCGGTCATCCAGAGCGCCATCACCGGCGGGTCGGGCCAGATCAGCGGCAACTTCACCGCCGAGAGCGCCAACAACCTGGCCATCCTGCTCCGCGCCGGCGCCCTTCCGGCGCCCCTGAATGTCGAGCAGCAGAACACCGTGGGCGCCGAACTGGGCGCCGACGCGGTCAAGGCCGGGGCCCTGTCCCTGGCCGTCGGCGCCGCGGCGATCATCATCTTCATCGTGCTGGCCTATGGCCTGTTCGGGGTGTTCGCGGCGCTCGCCCTGATCGTCAACATGCTGCTGATCTTCGGCGTCATGTCGCTGTTCCAGTTCACCCTGACCTTCCCCGGCATCGCGGGCCTGATCCTGACCCTGGCGGTGGCCGTGGACGCCAACGTGCTGATCTATGAACGGGTGCGGGACGAGGCCCATGCGGGCCGATCCCCGATCTCGGCCCTGGAGCACGGCTATCAGCGGGCCCTGGTCTCCATCCTCGACGCCAACATCACCAGCGCCATCTCGGCCCTGATCATGTTCCAGTTCGGGGCCGGCCCCATCCGCGGCTTCGCCCTGACCCTGCTGATCGGGGTCGTCACCTCGGTGTTCACCGCCGTGGTCATCACCCAATTGCTCATCGGCTGGTGGTTCCGCGCCACGAAGCCGAAGACGCTGCCGATCGTTTGAAGGTTTTCCGCATGCGTTGGCCCCTGATCCGTCTTCTCCCGCGTGAATTCCACTTCAACTTCGTGGGGCTCGCGCCCTATGCGGCGGTGTTCTCGGCGATCCTCATCGTCCTGTCGGGCGTCTCCTTCTTCACCAAGGGCCTGAACCTGGGCATCGACTTCATCGGCGGGTCGCTGATCGAGGTCCGGACCCCGGGCGACGCGCCCATCGGCGAACTGCGCACGGCGCTCGCCGCCGCGGGCGGCGAGGACGCCAAGGTCCAGGCGCTGGGGGATTCCCACGGCGCCATGCTGTCGTTCCGCACCGCCGAGAACGTCAACGCGGTGGCCGGCGCGACCCGGATCCAGAACGAACTCACCAAGCGGTTCCCCGGCATCCAGTTCAAGAAGGTCGAGGTGGTGGGGCCCAAGGTCTCCGGCGAGCTGATGCAGGGCGGCTTCATGGCGCTCGCCATCGCCCTGGCCCTGATGCTCGCCTACATCTGGTTCCGCTTCCAGCTGCAGTTCGGCCTCGGCGCCGTGGTGGCGGTGTTCCACGACGTGCTGCTGACCCTGGGGGTGCTGTCGGTCACCGGCTTCGAGTTCTCCATGACCTCGATCGCGGCCCTGTTGACGGTGATCGGCTATTCGATGAACGAGAAGGTCATCACCTTCGACCGACTTCGCGAGAACCTGCGCAAGTACAAGACCACCCCCCTGGCCGAGGTGATCAACAAGTCCGAGAACGAGCGTCTGTCGCGGACCCTGATCACCGGCTCCACGGCGATCCTGGCCCTGTCGGGCGCCTTGGTCCTGGGGGGCGTGGTCCTGCGGCCCCTGGTGGTGACCATGGTGTTCGGGATCATCATCGGCACCTATTCGTCCATCTATGTCGCCCTGCCGATCATCCTGCTGTGGGGCGTCAAGCGTGGCGACGAGCCGGCCGAGCCGCTGAAGCCGGCCAACGCCCGGCCTTAAGCCATGGCCCGCGACGCGCCCTCCATCGACGCCTATGGCGACGGCGGGTTCCGGCTCTCCGGCGCGCGTCACGAGGGGTCTGTGCTCATCGTCCAGGACCGGGCCCGGCCCTGGCCGGTCACCGGCCTGGCCGAGCTGACGCCGGAGGCCCTGGCCCCGGTGCTGGAGGCGGGGCCGCGTGAGGTGGAGTTCGTCCTGCTGGGCCTCGGCGCCGCCAACGCCCTGCCGCCCCGGGCGGTCCGCGAGGCCCTGTCCAAGGCCGGCATCGGCCTGGAGTTCATGGACACCCCCACCG
Source organism: Phenylobacterium sp. GW821-FHT12F10 (assembly GCF_058806695.1). NCBI lineage: Bacteria > Pseudomonadati > Pseudomonadota > Alphaproteobacteria > Caulobacterales > Caulobacteraceae > Phenylobacterium > Phenylobacterium sp. GW821-FHT12F10. Next base: position 1,097,441 of record NZ_JBXAPY010000001.1, read on the forward strand.
CGGCGCGGATGTACAATGTGCTCACCGCCGAGGGCCGCAGGCTCGCCGCGGGCCTGATCGCGATCTAAGCTCGTCCCTCCAGGGAGAGCTTCCATGCAGACCGTCCGTCTCGGCCGAACCGACGCCGTCGTCAGCGCCGCCGGGCTGGGCTGCGGCGGCCATTCCCGATTGGGCATGAGCGGCGGCGCCAGCGCCCAGGAGGCGTCCCGCGTGGTCAGCGCGGCCATCGACCTGGGGATCACCTTCATCGACACCGCCCGGCTCTATGGCACCGAGGAGGCCGTGGGCCTGGGGGTGAAGGGGCGCCGCGACCAGGTGTTCATCTCCACCAAGGCCACTCCAACCGGCGGTCGACCCGGCCGGGAGGGCGAGTTGGCGACGCCCGAGGAACTGACCGAGAGCCTGGAGGGGAGCCTGAAGCGGCTGGGGACCGACCATGTCGACCTCTTCAACCTGCACGGCGTCACGCTGGCCCAGTACGACGCCTGCCTGGAGACCCTGCTGCCGGAGCTGAAGCGCCAGCAGGCCGCCGGGAAGATCCGCCACATCGGGATCACCGAGGCCTTCGGCGTCGACACCTGCCACGAGATGCTGGCCCGGGCGGTTCCGGAGGCCCGGTTCGACGTGGTCATGGTGGGCTTCAACCTGCTGAACCCCTCGGCGCGGCGCACGGTGTTCCCGGCCGCCCAGGTCAAGGACATCGGGACCCTGATCATGTTCGCCGTGCGCCGGGCGCTGGGCCATCCCGACGTCCTGCGCGACACCGTCGCCAAGCTGCTGGCCAGCGGGGAGGTGGCGGCCGGCGCCGTCGATCCGCAAGCCCCGCTGGGCTTCCTGCGCGGCCATCCGGGGATCGCCTCGGAGCTGGAGGCGGCCTACCGCTTCTGCCGCCACGAACCCGGCGCCCACGTGATCCTCACCGGAACCGGCAGCGTCGAGCACCTGAAGGCCAATATCGCAGCCATCAACGCGCCGCCCCTGCCGACGGAAATCTCCGCCCGGCTGGAGGCGATCTTCGGCGGCGTGGACAGCGTCTCGGGCAACTAGCAGGCCCGCGGGAAACCCCTTATAGCTGACGGTCAGGGCAGGAATCGTAGAGGGATACCTATGGCTGGACTTCTCGCAAATCTCCGCAACACCGTCATCGTCAGCTTCGTGCTGGCGCTGATCATCATCGCTGGCTACTTCAGCCACTACGGCTCGGCTGACGCCATCTTCTTCCAGGCGCTGTTCCGCTTCATCCACGTCCTCTGCGGCATCATGTGGATCGGCCTGCTGTACTATTTCAACTTCGTCCAGATTCCGCAGATGGCCAATATCCCGGCCGAGCTGAAGCCGGCGGTCTCCAAGTTCATCGCCCCGGCGGCGCTGTTCTGGTTCCGCTGGGCGGCGCTCTTCACCTGGGTGGCGGGTGTGATCCTGGCCTTCAACCGTGGCTATCTGGTCCAGGCCTTCACCCTGGGCGCCACCGAGGGCTTCGCCGACGTCGGCCACATCTTCATCGGCATGGGCATGTGGCTGGCCACGGTGATGTTCATCAACGTCTGGGCCTTCATCTGGCCCAACCAGAAGATCGCGCTGGGCCTGGTGGAAGCCGACGCCGACGCCAAGGCCAAGGCCGGCCGCACGGCGATGCTGTTCTCGCGGACCAACACCCTGCTGTCGATCCCGATGCTGGTGACCATGACAATGAGCCAGACCATCTTCGGCTAGACCCGACGATCATCTACAATCGGAAGGCCCGCCCCAACCGGCGGGCCTTTTGCTTTTTGCGAACCCCATGTCCGAAGACGACGCCCACGACCCGAACGACCTCGACGCCCTGGTGGGCCGCGTCGATCCCGACCGCTGGCTGGCCAGCCGGTTCATCGCCGACGCGGCCGCCCGCGCCGATGTCGTCGCCCTCTACGCCTTCGACCACGAACTGGCCCGCGCGCCACGGGTCGCCTCCAACCCCCTGATGGGGGAGATCCGCCTGACCTGGTGGCGCGAGGTGCTGGACGAGGTGTTCGAGGGCCGGGCGGTGCGCAAGCATCCCACGGCCCTGGCCCTGGCCGAGGCCATCGGCCGCCATGGCCTGGCGCGGGCGCGGCTGGAGGCGATGATCGACGCCCGCTACCGCGAGCTCAGCGCCGAGCCGATGAAGCTGGGGGAGGCCTTGGAGTGGGCGGACGGCACGGCGGGGAACACCGCGGTCCTGGCGGCCCGGATGCTTGATCCGGCGGCCGACGAGGCCAAGGCCCTGGCCGGAGGCCGCGCCTGGGCCATCGGGCGGCTGATCGGCACGGCGGGCCTGGCCGGGCCCGATGTCGGGCCGATCCTGGACCGGGCGCTGAGGGAGGCGGGGGGCCTGTCGGTCCCGGCCTTCCCGGCCATCGCCCAGGCGACCCTGGCCCGCGTCCGCGCCAAGGGCCGCAGGCCCTCGGAGCTGGAAGCCCGCCTGCGCCTGTTCCTGGCCGTGGCGCGCGGCAAGGTCTGAGGCCTATTCGGCGGCGATCTTGGCGCCGCCGGTGACCCAGGTCTCCAGGTCGGCCAGGGCGCGCTCGCCCACCGCCAGCTTCTTGCCGCGGGACTTCTCCTTGGCGCCCAGCCTGCGGCCCGTGTCGTCACGCTTGGCCACGCCCTCCACGGGGGGCAGCAGGCCGTAGTTGATGTTCATCGGCTGGAAGGAGCCCTTGCCGCCCGCCAGGTGCCCGCCGGTGATGTGGCCCACCAGGGCGCCCAGGGCCGTGGTGGCCGGCGGCGCCTCGATCGGCGCGCCCAGGCGCTCGGCGGCGGCCAGGCGGCCGGCGAGCAGGCCCATGGCGGCGCTCTCCACATAGCCCTCGACCCCGGTCACCTGGCCGGCGAACCGTAGGCGGGGCTCGACCTTCAGCCGGAGCTGGTTGTCCAGCAGCTTGGGACTGTTGAGGAAGGTGTTGCGGTGCAGGCCACCCAGCCGGGCGAAGACCGCCTTCTCCAGGCCCGGGATCATCCGGAAGATATCTGTCTGGGCGCCGTGCTTCAGCTTGGTCTGGAAGCCCACCATGTTCCACAGGGTGCCCAGCGCATTGTCCTGGCGCAGCTGGACGATGGCGTAGGCCTTCTCCTGCGGATTGTGCTCGTTGGTCAGGCCCACGGGCTTCATCGGGCCGTGGCGCAGGGTCTCGCGGCCGCGCTCGGCCATCACCTCGATGGGCAGGCAGCCGTCGAAATAGGGGACGTTCTCCCAGTCCTTGAACTCGCTCTTCGGCCCGGCCAGCAGGGCGTCGATGAAGGCCTCGTACTGGTCCTTGTCCAAGGGGCAGTTGATGTAGGCCGCCGCGTCGCCGCCGGGGCCCTCCTTGTCGTAGCGCGACTGGCGCCAGGCCACGCCCATGTCGATGGACTCGAAGTTCACGATGGGGGCGATGGCGTCGAAGAAGGACAGCTCCCCCTCGCCGGTCAGGGTCAGGATGGCGGCCGACAGGGCCGGCGAGGTCAGCGGCCCGGTGGCCACGATGACGCTGTCCCACTCGGCGGGCGGCAGGCCGGCGACCTCCTCCCGGGCGATGGTCACGTTGGGGTGGGCCTCCAGCCGGGCGGTGACCGCCTGGGAGAAGCCGTCGCGGTCGACGGCGAGCGCGCCGCCGGCCGGCACCTGGTGGGCGTCGCCGCAGGACATGATAATGGAGTCCAGCCGGCGCATCTCGGCGTGCAGCAGGCCCACGGCGTTGCCGGTCCAGTCATCGGCGCGGAAGGAGTTGGAACAGACCAGCTCGGCCAGGCCGTCGGTGTGGTGGGCGTCGGTGCCGCGGACGGGGCGCATCTCGTGCAGGACGACCGGCACGCCGGCCTGGGCGATCTGCCAGGCGGCCTCCGAACCGGCCAGGCCGCCGCCGATCACGTGGACGGGATCAATCTTGGTGCTCATGCGTGGCTAAGTAGCAACGATTGGCTTCGATCGCGAGGGAGGCCTTGCGGCGAAAGAGCCGCAACCGCAAAGATCGCAGCCAAAGGGGCGGCCGACTCGTTTGGTTTTTCAGACGGGCGGCCAGAGGACAGACATGACCAAGTTTTCGCCGAGCGAGTCGGCGCTGGAAGGCTTCAGAATTACCCGCGAGCGGCCAGGAACGATCCTGGTCTGGAGCCTGGTCTACTTCGTCGGCATCATGGTCATCGCGATGATCATGCTCAGCGCGCTGGGCCCCGACTTCATCAAGTTCGTGCAGAAGGGCGGCCTGGAGTCGGGCGACGCCAGCGCCTACGGCGCGATGCTGCAGAAGCACAAGTTCTCGTTCCTGCTGGTGATCGTCATCTCCATCGCCCTGATGTCGGTGCTGATGGGCGGCATCTACCGCCTGGCCCTGCGGCCCTCGGAGAAGGGCCTGGCCCATCTGCGGCTGGGCGCCGACGAACTGCGCCTGACCATCGTCAACCTGGCCCTGTTCACGGTCGGCCTGCTGTTCCTGGTCCTGACCTTCACGGTCACCGCCGTCGGCGGCCCGCTCGGGGTGCTGGTGAGCCTGGCCCTGGCCGTCGGGATGATCTGGGCCGGGGTGCGGCTGCTGCTGGCCACCCCCATGACCTTCGCCGAGCACCGCATCGCCATCGTCGACTCCTGGCGTCTGACCAAGGGCCACTTCTGGAGCCTGTTTGGCATGACCATCCTGGCCATCATCTTCTACGTGATGGTCTGGCTGCTGTTCAGCATCATCAGCGCCGCCACCGTGGCCCTGGCGGGGGGCCAGGAGGCCATCGCCAATCCGGCCAACCTCGCCCCCCTGGCCATCGTGGCCTTCGTCGCCACCCTGGTCGTCCAGCTGCTGCTGCCGATCCTGCAGGTGGTGATGATCTATTCGCCGCTGGCCGAGGCCTATCGCGAACTGACCGGCGCGCCGCGGGACGCCCTGCCTTAAGGGCGCCCGCCGCCGGGATCAGGCGCTGGCGCTGGGCCGGGCGCTGACCCGGTCGTGCCAGGCCTTGAGGTGGGTGAATTCCGCGTCCAGCGGCAGGCCGATCCACTCGGCGAAGTCGATCGTCGACAGCAGGCAGATATCGGCCATGGTGTAGGTGTCGCCGGTGACGAACTCGCGGCCCTCCAGCTCGCGGTTCATGTACTTCTGGGCGCCCTTGTAGGTCTCGGCGTTGGACTCGCCAAAATCCTTGAACTGGGTCAGCAGGGCCGCCGTGCGCGGGTGGAAGTGGCGCCAGTACATGCCCACGGGCGTCATCACCGTGAACTCGATGCGGCGAATCCACTGGTCCACCAGGGCCTTCTCCACCGCCGTCGTCCCGAACATCGGCGGCCCGGGGTTGGTCTCGTCCAGGTAGCGGCAGATGGCGACGGTCTCGGAGATGGTGGTGCCGTCGTCCAGCTCCAGGGTGGGGAGCTGCCCCATGGAGTTCTTGGCGCGGAACTCCGGGCTCTTGTGCTCGCGTTTCATCATGTTGACCGGGGTCTCGGGCAGGTCGACGCCCTTCTCGGCCAGGAAGATGCGCACGCGGCGCGGATTGGGGGCCGGGTTCGGCGCGCCGTACAGCTTCATAGGGTCGACTCCAATGTCTTAAACGAATGGAACGACGCTATTTCAAACAATTGTTTGGGGGAAGAGCTCTCTTCCCCCAACGAAAGCTACGCGTTGACCAGCTTCTTCACCCGGTCCTTGCGGCGGTCCTCGTGGCGCTTGAGCAGGTCGGCCAGGTATCGGCCGGTCCAGCTCTTGGAGCTGGCGGCCACCTGCTCGGGGGTCCCCTGGGCGACGATCTCGCCGCCGCCGTCGCCGCCCTCGGGGCCGAAGTCGACGATCCAGTCGGCGGTCTTCACGACGTCGAGATTGTGCTCGATCACCACCACGGTGTTGCCCTGGTCGGCCAGTTCGTGGAGCACCTCCAGCAGCTTCTTCACGTCCTCGAAGTGCAGGCCGGTGGTGGGTTCGTCGAGGATGTAGAGGGTCTTGCCGGTGGCCTTGCGCGACAGCTCCTTGGAGAGCTTCACCCGCTGGGCCTCGCCGCCGGACAGGGTGGTGGCCGACTGGCCGACCTGGACATAGCCCAGGCCCACGCGCTTCAGCGTATCCATCTTGTCGCGCACCGGCGGCACGGCTTTGAAGAAGTCGGCGGCCTCCTCGACGGTCATGTCCAGGACCTCGGAGATCGACTTGCCCTTGAACAGCACCTCCAGGGTCTCGCGGTTGTAGCGCTTGCCGTGGCAGACGTCGCAGGTGACGTAGACGTCGGGCAGGAAGTGCATCTCGATCTTGATCAGGCCGTCGCCCTGGCAGGCCTCGCAGCGGCCGCCCTTGACGTTGAAGCTGAAGCGGCCGGGGCCGTAGCCGCGGGCCTTGGACTCCGGCAGGCCGGCGAACCAGTCGCGGATCGGCTGGAAGGCGCCGGTATAGGTGGCCGGGTTGGAGCGCGGGGTGCGGCCGATGGGGGACTGGTCGATGTCGATCACCTTGTCGAACATCTCCAGCCCCTCGATCTTCTCGTGGGGGGCCGGCACGTCGGAGGCGTTGTGCAGCCGCCGCGCGGCGGCCTTGTAGAGGGTCTCGATGGTGAAGGTGGACTTGCCGCCGCCCGAGACGCCGGTGATGCAGGTGAAGGTGCCGGCCGGGATCTCGGCGGTGACGTTCTTCAGGTTGTTGCCGGTGGCGCCGATGACGCGCAGCACCTTCTTCTTGGAGATCGGCCGGCGGTCCTGGGGCACGGCGATCTCGCGCGCGCCGGAGAGGTACTGGCCGGTGATGCTGTTGGGATTGGCCATGACCTCGGCGGCCGTGCCCTCGGCGATGATCTCCCCGCCGTGCACGCCGGCGGCGGGTCCCATGTCGATGACATAGTCGGCCGTCAGGATCGCCTCCTCGTCGTGCTCCACCACCAGTACGGAGTTGCCCAGGTCGCGCAGGCCCTTGAGGCTGGTGAGCAGGCGGGTGTTGTCGCGCTGGTGCAGGCCGATGGAGGGTTCGTCCAGCACATAGAGCACGCCGGTCAGGCCTGAGCCGATCTGGCTGGCCAGGCGGATGCGCTGGCTCTCGCCCCCCGACAGCGTGCCCGAGGCGCGGCTGAGATTGAGGTAGTCCAGGCCGACGTTCACCAGGAACCGCAGGCGATCATTGATCTCCTTCAGGATCCGCCGGGCGATCTCCATCTGCTTGTCGGTGAGGCTGGTCTCCAGGCCTGTGAACCATTCCTCGGCGTGGCGGATCGACAGGCGCGAGACCTGGCCGACATGCTGGCCGGCGATCTTCACCGCCAGGCTCTCGGGCTTCAGGCGATAGCCCTCGCAGGCCTCGCAGGGGGTCTCCGACTGATAGCGGCCCAGCTCCTCGCGCACCCAGGAACTGTCGGTCTCCCGCCAGCGGCGCTCCAGGTTCGGCAGCACGCCCTCGAAGGTCTTGTTGACCTCGTACTTCCGGGCGTTGTCGTCATAGACGAACTTGATCTTGTCGGCGCCCGATCCGTAGAGGACCACCTTGCGGGCCTGCTCGGGCAGCTTCCACCAGGGGTCGTCCATCGAGAAGCCGTAGTGGCGCGACAGGGCCTGCAGGGTCTGGGTGTAGAGCGGGGAGGGGCCCTTGGACCAGGGTGACACCGCGCCCTTGTGCAGGGACTTGTCCTTGTCGGGCACAACCATGTCGGCGTCGAAGGCCAGCTTCATCCCCAGACCGTCGCAGACCGGGCAGGCGCCGTAGGGGTTGTTGAAGGAGAACAGCCGCGGCTCGATCTCGCTGATGGTGAAGCCGGAGACCGGGCAGGCGAACTTCTCGGAGAACAGCAGGCGCTTCGGCTCGGCCTCGCCCTCGGCCTTGTCGGCCCACTCGGCCACGGCGATGCCGTCGGCGAGCTTGAGCGCGGTCTCCAGGCTGTCGGCGTAGCGGCCCTCGAGGCCGGCCTTGGTCACCAGCCGGTCCACCACGATGTCGATGTCGTGCTTGAACTTCTTGTCCAGGACCGGGGCGTCCTCGATGGGGAAGAACTCGCCGTCGATCTTCAGCCGCTGGAAGCCGGCCCGCTGCCACTCGGCGATCTCCTTGCGGTACTCGCCCTTACGCCCGCGCACCACGGGGGCCAGCAGGTAGAGGCGCTCGCCCTCGGGCAGGGCGACGAGCTTGTCGACCATCATGGAGACGGTCTGGCTCTCGATGGGCAGGCCGGTGGCCGGCGAGTAGGGCACGCCCACCCGCGCCCACAGCAGGCGCATGTAGTCGTGGATCTCGGTGACGGTGCCGACCGTGGAGCGCGGATTGCGGCTGGTGGTCTTCTGCTCGATGGAGATGGCCGGGGACAGGCCCTCGATCAGGTCCACGTCGGGCTTGGACATCAGCTCCAGGAACTGGCGCGCATAGGCCGAGAGGCTCTCGACATAGCGGCGCTGGCCCTCAGCATAGATGGTGTCGAAGGCCAGCGAACTCTTGCCCGACCCCGACAGCCCGGTCAGCACCACCAGTTCGCCCCGCGGGATGTCCACGTTGACGTTCTTCAGATTGTGCTCCCGCGCGCCGCGCACGCGGATGAAGTTCAGCTGTTCGGCCATCTTGTCCTGAAACGCTCTTCACCCGCCGAGGGTCTCGACGGGACCGTTTAATGTAGTGAACGGACTCACGGATAACATGGGAACAATCGGAGAACAAACGTCGCAGGACGTCAGTCTCCGACCTCCGCACGCCGTGGGTCGCGCGCGGACTCTAACGCGCGGGCCGCCGAAAACTGTCAGCAGTGATCTGAGATCCTAGCCTTCGCGCTTGGCGTAGACCGGCGGGCGCTTCTCCAGGAAGGCGCGGACGCCCTCGCCGAAGTCGTCGTCCTGGGCGCAGAGGATCTGGTTGCGGTCCTCCATGGCGATCACCGCCTCAAGGCCGTTCGCGTCGATGGCGTGGTTCAGGGCCTCCTTGGTGAGGCGCAGGCCCAGCGGGGTGGCGTTGAGCATGTCCTTGGCGAAGGCGTCGGCCTCAGGTTCCAGGGCCTCCGGCGCCACGACGCGGCTGACCAGGCCGAGTTCGCGGGCGCGCTCGGCGTCGATGAAGCGGCCGGTCAGCATGAACTCGGCGGCCACCGAACTGCCCACCATGCGCGGCAGGAAGTAGCTGACCCCGATGTCGCAGGCCGACAGCCCGATGCGGATGAAGGCGGCGTTCATGCGCGTCCGCGGGGTGGCGATCCGCACATCCGACGCCAGGGCCAGGGCGAAGCCGCCGCCGCTGGCCGCCCCGTCGACGCAGGCGATGATCGGCTGCGGGCAGCGGCGCATGGCGATGACGATCTCGCTGATCTGCCGCTGGCCCGTCAGGCCGGCGCCCACCGAGCGCGGCGTCCCGTCGTTGGACCCGGAACGCTCCTTGAGGTCCAGGCCGGCGCAGAAGGCTCCGCCGGCGCCGCAGAGCACCACCACGCGGACGTCGCGGCGCCAGTAGAGGCCGACGAAGAAGTCGCGCAGCTCCTCCACCAGCTTGCGGTTCAGGGCGTTCAGCCGCTCGGGGCGGTTCATGGTGGCCCAGACGACGTCGCCGTCCATGCGCAGGTCCAGATGCTCGTAGGTCATGCTTGCCTCGTCTGTCCGCCGTTCGCGGGCGAGATCGCCCCGCGCGCATCTTCGCCCTGCGGCTCAGCTTGCTGCGCGTCTCCCTGGGGACCAAGCTGAACGCCCGATCCCTACGTCAGGCAAGCCGGGCTTTGACTGACCCAGCGGGACCCCGCGCAGCGTGACGGCAAGAGACGCGACAGGGAGGCGTTCAGGTGAACTTCGATTTTTCCGACGAACAGAAGCAGCTGCGCGACGAGGCGCGGAAGTTCCTCGCCGACCGCTGCGCGCCGACCGCGGTGCGCGCCATCCTGGAGGGGCCGGAGCCCTATGACCGGGCCCTGTGGAAGGGGCTCGGCGAGATGGGCTTCCTCGGCGCGGCCATTCCCGAGGAATATGGCGGCGTCGGCCTCGGACACCTGGAACTCTGCGTGATCGCCGAGGAGCTGGGGCGGGCCAATGCGCCGGTTCCCATGGCCTCCTCCATCTATCTGGCGGCCGAGGCCTTGATGCTGTGGGGAACCGAGGCGCAGAAGTCCGCCTGGCTGCCCAAGCTGGCCTCCGGCGCGGCGGTGGGGACCCTGGCGCTCGGCGAAGGCGTCGGCCGGGTCACCGAGCGCACGATCAAGGCCCAGGTGGCCGGCGGCAAGCTGTCGGGGGTCAAGATGCCCGTGGCCGACGGCGACGTGGCCGACGTCGCCGTGGTGGCGGCGCGGGATGGGAAGGGCGTCTCGCTCTATCTGGTGGATATGGCTGGGCCGGGCGTCGCCCGCGAGACCCTGGAGACCATCGACCCCACCCGCAGCCAGGCGCGCATCGTCTTCGATCAGGCCCCGGCGGAGCTGCTGGGGGAGGCCGGGCAGGGCTGGCGCCTGGTGTCGGACCTGCTGGACCGCGCCGCCGTCCTGATGGCCTTCGAGCAGGTGGGCGGCTCCGACCGCGCCCTGGAGATGGCCCGCGACTACGCCCTGGAGCGCATGGCCTTCGGCCGCCAGATCGGCTCGTTCCAGGCGATCAAGCACATGCTGGCCGACATGTACGTCGCCGCGACCCTCGCCCGCTCCAACGCCTATTACGGCGCCTGGGCGCTCTCGACGGGTTCGGCGGAGCTGCCGGTGGCGGCGGCCACGGCGCGGGTCTCGGCCACCCAGGCCTACCAGCACTGCGCCAAGAACAACATCCAGGTGCACGGCGGCATGGGCTTCACCTGGGCCTTCGACTGCCACCTGTTCTACCGCCGCGCCAACGCCCTGGCGGTGGCCCTCGGCTCCCAGACCACCTGGGAAGACCTGCTGATCGAACGCCTGCGCCGGCGCAATGACGCCCCCGTGGCGGCCTGAGGAGGATAGGCTCATGAACTTCGACGACACCCACCAGGAAGCCGCCTTCCGCGCCGAGGTCCGCGCCTGGATCGACGCCAACGCCCCCAAGGAGCTGGAGGCCGAACTCAAGCAGGCGACCTTCGGCAATTCGGGCCTCACCAGCGGCGATCCCATCGCGCTGGCCAAGGCCTGGCAGAAGAAGAAGGCCGACGCCGGCTGGGCCTGCCTGCATTGGCCCAAGGAGTATGGCGGCCGCGGCGCCACCCCCATCGAGCGGGTGATCTGGGGCCAGGAGGAGGGGGTCTATGGGTCCCTGGGCGGCCTGTTCATCATCGGCCACGGCATGTGCGGCCCGACCCTGATGGCCTGGGCCAGCGAGGAGCAGAAGCGCAGGCTGCTGCCGCCCCTGGCCTCGGGCGAGGAGGTCTGGTGCCAGCTGTTCTCCGAACCCGCCGGCGGCTCGGATCTGGCGGGCCTGCGGACCCGCGCCGAACCCGCCAATGACGGCACCGGCGACTGGATCATCCGGGGCCAGAAGATCTGGACGAGCGGCGCCCAGAACTCCGACTACGGCATCCTGATCACCCGCACCGATCCCGACGTGCCCAAGCACAAGGGCCTGACCATGTTCTGGCTGAGCATGAAATCGCCGGGCGTCGAGATCCGGCCGATCAAGCAGGCCAACGGCCAGTCGGGCTTCAACGAGGTGTTCTTCACCGACGTCCGCATCCCCGACGCCCAGCGGCTGGGGGCGGTGGGGCAGGGCTGGACGGTGTCGCTGACCACCCTGATGAACGAGCGCCTGTCCATCGGCTCGGGCATGCCCACCGGCTTCCCGGAGTTGTTCGACTACTGCCTCAACCTGGAGACCGAGGACGGCCCGGCGGTGGACAACGCCATGGTCCGCTCGCGCCTGGCCCAGTACGCGGTGAAGGCCAGCGGCCTCAAGTACACTGGCATGCGGGCGATCAGCGCGCTGTCCAAGGGCGAGACCCCGGGGCCGGAGAACTCCATCGGCAAGCTGGTGGCCGGGGCCTCCATGCAGGAGTTGGCGATGTTCGCCCTCGACCTGCAGGGGGAGACCGGGGTGATCAACGACCCGCGCCACGCCGAGGCCGCCCAGAAGTTCCAGGCCATGCTGCTGCGCTCGCCGGCCACCCGGGTCGAGGGCGGCACCGACGAGATCCTGCGCAACATCATCGCCGAGCGGGTGCTGGGCCTGCCGGGGGATATCCGGGTCGACAAGGACGTGCCCTTCAAGGACATCCCCACCAGCGGCAGCCGCTAGGGCTTGGCGGTGCGCAGGTCGGCGGCGGCCTTCAGGACGCGGAGCGCATTGCCGCCCCAGATCTTGGCGACGTCCTCCTTGCTGTAGCCCGCCGCCATCAGGCGGGCGGTGATCGCCGGATAGTCGGTGACGTCCTCCAGGCCCTCGATGCCCCCGCCGCCGTCGAAGTCGCCGGAGACGCCGACGTGGTCGACGCCGGCCACCTCGATGGCGTGCAGCATGTGCTTCATGAAGTCGTCGAGATTGGCGCGGGGGACCGGCCACTTGGCGTCGATGGCCTTCTTGCCGTCCAGGAAGGCCTTGCGCTGGGCCGGGGTCATGTCGCGGCCCGTCGCGCCCACCGAGGTCATCAGGGCGGCCAGGGCGGCGTCGCGTTCCGGGATCTTCGGCGTCGGGACCATGTAGTTGGAGAAGGCGTTGATCTGGATGACCCCGCCCTTGGCGGCCAGGGCCTTGAGCCGGGCGTCGTCGATGTTGCGCGGGTTGTCGAAGATCGCCTTCAGGCCCGAGTGGGAGAGGATGATGGGGGCCGTCGACAGCTCCAGCATCTGGTCCAGCACGTCGTCGGAGGCGTGGCTGGCGTCCAGCACGATCCCCAGGCGGTTGGCCTCGGCGACGAAGGCTTTCCCCTTGGGACTCAAGCCGTTCCACACCTTGCCCTTGGGGTCGGTGGAGGAGTCGGCCAGGTCGTTGTTGAGGAAGTGGACCGGCCCCATCATGCGGACGCCGAGATTGTAGAAGGTCTGCATCAGGGTGAGATCGGCCTCCACCGGCTGGCCGTTCTCCATGCTCATGAAGACCACCTTCTTGCCCGCCGCGACGATGGGGGCGGCCTCCTCGGCCCGGGTGGCCAGGGCGAACTGGGCGCCGTGCTTGGCCACCATCTCGTGGATCTCCACGGCCCGCAGCAGGGCCGCGTCGCGGCTCTTGGCGTCGCCCTCGGGGGTGCGGGGCCCCTGCGGGGTGAAGATGGCGAAGAAGCCGCCGTCGACCCCGCCGTCCACCATGCGCGGATAGTCCACCTGGCTGCCGTCAGCGCCCACCGAATGGCGGTCCATGATGTCCCAGCCGGCCCGGTGGAAGTTGGCCGGGGTGTCGAAGTGGGTGTCCAGCACGATGGCGGCCTTGTGGGCCTCGGCGGCTGGGGAGGCCGCCAGGGCCGGCAGGGCGCAGGACGCCCACAGGATCGCGAGCGGTACGGTCAAACGGTGCAAGGCGTCTCTCCCCAACTGAAGGCGAGAGGGTGTCGCCGATCCCGGCGCCGGCGCAAGCCTCAGCTGCGGTCGATCCGGGCGGCGAAGCAGCCGCGGCCTGCATTGTGGGCGTGCAGGTAGGCCGCCTGCGTGTTTTCGAACAGCCGCAGGATCAGGCCCTCCACCTCGGGCCCCGGGACCACCTCGGCGTCGAGCATCATGCCGGCCTCGTCGAAGGCGCGCAGCGAGATGGCCTTGCGGACGGTGAGCACCGGCGGGACCTCGTCGATGAAGGTGGCGGGGGCGGTGGCGGCCTCGTTGACGAAGATGGCGTGCTGGCTGCGGTAGGGGGTGGCCGCCGGCTGGTGCTCGTAGTTCAGCAACAGCAGGGTTTCGCCGGGGGCGGCGTCGGCCAGCAGGATGCGGCAGGGGAAACCGACGGGCGCGTCGGCGGTCATGCGGAGGACCCCGCGCCGCGCCAGCTCGGCGTCGGGAAGGCCGAACAGGGGCCGGAAGGGTTCGACCGGCAGGCCGGAAATCGTGAAGGCCATTGGGGTTGCTCCAAGTCAGAGGGCGTCGTGGAAGATGACGCCGAGGGTGTGACGGGTCCCTGAGCGCAGGCGGCTGACGCCGTGGCGCAGGGTGACGCGGTAGGGGCCGCGGGTCCCTTGGACCGGGCGGTGATGGACGGCGAAGACCACGGCGTCGCCCTGGCCCAGGGGCACGACCTCGGCGCGGGACTGCATGCGAGGCCGTTGTTCCGTCAGGACAAATTCGCCGCCGGTGAAGTCCTCGCCGGGCGCCGACAGCAGGACGGCGACCTGCAGGGGGAAGACGTGCTCGCCGTAGAGGTCCTGGTGCAGGCAGTTGTAGTCGCCGGGCCCGTACCGCAGCAGCAGCGGGGTGGGGCGGACCTGGCCGGCGGCGTGGCAGCGGGCGAGGAAGTCCTTGTGCTGCAAGGGATAGCGGACGGGGATCCCCATCGTCTCGTTCCAGCGGTTGGCGACGCCGACGAGGCGCGGATAGAGGCTCTCGCGCAGCTGCTGGACGACGCCCGGCAGGGGGTAGCCGAAGTAGCGGTATTCGCCCCTGCCGAAGCCGTGGCGGGCCATGACCACCCGGCTGCGGAAGCCGTCCTCCTGGCCATAGAGGGCGGCCAGGTCGCGGCACTGGGCGGGAGTCAGCAGGGCCGGGAGGACGGCGCAGCCATAGGCGTCGAGGTCGGCCGCGAGGGACGTGTCGGTGGTCATGGATGGAGAAGTCGGGCCTTTGCCGGCCGGGCTCAAGGGGGCGCCTGGAACACAGGTCCGGATTGCGCCAGGGCGCCCCGGGGCCTATATCCGCGGGCCTCAGAAGGAGCCTGACGACCATGCGCATGCCGACGGAACGAGCCCTCGTCCGCCACCCCCATGCCCTCAAGGTCGCCCATGCCCGCCCATCTGATCCTCGAGCGTCTGTCCTACGCAACGCCTGACGGCGTAAGCCTTTTCGACAATCTGAGCCTGGCCTTCGGGGCCGAGCGCACCGGCCTGGTGGGACGCAACGGGGTGGGCAAGACCACCCTGCTGCGGCTGATCGCGGGCGAACTGACGCCGGCCGCCGGCTCGGTCGCTGTCAGCGGCCGGATCGGAACCTTGAGCCAGGCGATGAGCCCGCCGCCGGGCGCCACGGTGGCCGACCTGCTTGGCGTCAGGGCCGACATTGACCGACAAGTGCGCATCGAAGACGGACGGGGTTCGGAGGAGGACTTCGCCAACGCCTTGTGGGACCTGGAGTCTCGCATCGAGCAGGCCTTGGCCGCCGTGGGCCTCCAAGGCCAGCATGTGGACCGCGAGGCCGCCACGCTCAGCGGCGGGGAGGCCACGCGGCTGGCGCTCGCCGCCCTGCTGATCGCCCAGCCCGACCTGATCCTGCTGGACGAGCCCACCAACAACCTGGACGCCGAGGCGCGGAGCCTGGTGGCCCAGGTGCTGCGCGGCTGGAAGGGCGGGGCCATCGTGGTCAGCCACGACCGCGCCCTGCTGCGCGAGATGGACAGGATCGTCGAGCTGTCGGGCCTGGGCGCCAAGGTCTATGGCGGAAACTACGACCTCTATCTGGACCGCAAGGCCGCCGAGGAGGCCGCCGCCGCGCAGGGCCTGGCCGCCGCCGAGCGCACGGTGGCCCGGGTCGCCCGCGAGGCGCAAGGAGCCCGCGAGAAGAAGGCGCGACGCGACGCCGCCGGCAAGCGCTTCGCCGCCTCGGGCAGCGCGCCGAAGATCCTGCTGGGGGCCATGGCCGAGCGGGCGGAGAACTCCGGGGCCCGCGAAGGTCGGCTGGCCGACAAGCTGGCCGAGCAGGCCGGCGCGGAGCTGGCCGACGCCCAGGCGAAGGTGGAGCGGCTGCGGCGGCTGGCCTTCGATCTGCCGTCCTGCGGCCTGGCGGCCGGCAAGGGGGTGTTGGCCTTCGAGGACGTCACCTTCGCCCATCCCGGCGGCCGGCCCCTGGCCTTCGACCTGCGGATGACCGGCCCCGAGCGGGTGGCGGTGACGGGCCCCAACGGGGCGGGGAAGACAACGATGATCGGCCTGGCGGTGGGGGCGCTGATGCCCGCCTCGGGCCGGGTGAGCCTCGGGGTGCGGGCGGCTGTGCTGGACCAGAAGACCGCGATGCTGCGGGACGACGAGACCCTGGTCGCCGCCTTCCGGCGGCTCAACCCCACGGCTGGCGACAACGCCGCCCGCGCGGCCCTGGCCCGCTTCCTGTTCCGCAATGTGGCGGCCGACAAGCGGGTGGGGTCCCTGAGCGGCGGGGAGCGGCTGCGGGCGGCGCTCGCCTGTGTGCTCTGCGCGCAGGCCCCGCCGCAACTGCTGATCCTGGACGAGCCCAGCAACCACCTGGACCTGGACTCGCTCTCCGCCATCGAGGCCGCCCTGCGCGGCTATGACGGGGCCCTGCTGGTGGTGAGCCACGACCGGGACTTCCTGGACGCGGTGGGGGTGGAGCGGGAGATCACCTTGGGTCCTTCTCCCCTTGCGGGAGAAGGTGTCAGCGCAGCTGACGGATGAGGGGTCGCACTCCGTTCCAAGACAATACCTCGTCATCCCGGCCGAAGCGTAGCGGAGAGCCGGGACCCAGGGGCGGTGCGCATGGCCCCTGGGTCCCGGATCGGCCTGTCGGCCGTCCGGGATGACGGGAATGGGTTTGCTTGAGGCGTTTATCGACCCCTCATTCGACCCTACTCCGCAGGGCGACCTTCTCCCGCAAGGGGAGAAGGCAACCTCCCGAAATACCCCCACAGCAGGGCGAACCCGGCGGCCACGGCCGGCAGGGCCAGCAGGATCGGGACGCTCATCGGCGCCCCCAGGCTCACCAGGCCCGCGGCGGTGACGCAGGCGCCCGCGCAGCCGAGGTCCCAGCCGCCCTCGGTGGCCATGTGGAAGCGGAAGGGGCAGGGCGACGCCTTGGCGAGGTTGTAGGCCGCCGCGCCGAGGGGCGGCAGCAGCAGGGGCATGAGTACGGCGCCCAGCGCGTGGGCGGCGACGGCCAGCCAGGGCAGCGGCAGGCTGCCGGCCCGCAGGATCACGATGGCCACGGCCACGGAATAGGCGATCAGCACCGCCCGGCGGCCGCCGCCGCCGTCCACGTGGCGGCCGACCCAGAGGCCGAAACAGGCCCCCACCAGGCCGGCGAGCGCCATGGCCCCGCCATAGGCGGCGATGCTCTCGCCCAGGGTCAGGAACAGGGCGATCTCCCAGACGAAGAAGTAGCAGGCGTCGAACCAGCCATCGATCACCAGCAGGGCGAAGGCCAGCCGCGAGGCGTGGAGGGCGCCCGGCGCCCGGGGGAGCACCGCCATGTTGGGCAGGGCCAGCAGGGGCAGGACGGCGAGGGCCTGGATCACCGCGATCCCGGCGAAGGCCCAGCGGGGCCCGAGCGTCAGCAGGGCCCAGGTCCCCAGCAGCGGCGAGGCGATGCTGAGCACGGCGATGAAGGCCTCGCGGGCCGCCACCTGGTGGCCGCGATGCTCGGCGTCCCCCAGCATGGCGAAATAGGTGTTGTAGGCCAGCCAGTAGCTGAGCTCCGCCACCGCCGTGACCGCCAGCAGGGCCAGGAGGGGCCCGTCCACCCCGCGCACCTCCGCCAGCAGGGGGAAGCGCAGGGCCATCATCAGGGTCCCGGCGATCAAGAGGGGCTTGAGCCCGACCCGCTTGGCCAGGGGCAACATCAGGGGGCGCAAGGTGAAACGGCCGGTGACGATGGCCGCCTGGGCCAGCAGGGCGTGGGGGACCGAGACCCCCGCCTTCAGCATCAGGACGAAGAAGAAGATGCTCCCCGCGCCCTGGGCCAAGGCCTGGACGCCGGAATGCAGGTTGACGCGATTGATCGCGTCATTGCGCAGAAATGCCATGGGTTACCGGAGGTCGAGATGGGTGAGTACGGGCCGCGCGGTGTGGCGCGGCGGGTGCGGGGGGCGTTCAGCCCGCGGTGCAGCCGGTACTCATATCTCGGGGTCTTCCCTCTTGATGCGAGGAAGGTGGCTGAGAGAACGGCGGTTGGCAAGGGGCCTAAAACCCTCGCCCCCTTCAGGAGGAGAGGGAAGGGTGAGGGGGCCTCCGCGCAGCGGAGGTTTCTTCGGTGGCGGGAGCGGTCGCGGCGTCTCAGCAGTCCCCCTCACCCTACCCTCTCCCCCAGGGGGGAGAGGGGGGCGGTCGTCGGGAACTGGCGGGACAGGAACGCGCGTCCGCGCCGCCGCCTACTTGACCGCCGTCACCAGGGCGAAGGAGAGCAGGTCGCCGCGGTCGGCTTCGAGCATGGCGATGACGCGGTCGCGGTCGGGGGCGCGGCTGGCGCGGGTCCAGGCGAGCCAGTCGGACCAGCCGGTGTCCTGCAGTCGGGCTGAGGTGACGGTGACCAGGCCGGTGACCGCCCAGTGGAACCGCCACCAGTCGGCGGTGTGCCAGGCGGCCGCCTCCCAGCCGACGCAGGCCTTGATGTGGGCGGGGATCTCGCCGAGCTCCCGGCGCAGGGCCGGCGTGGCGATGCCGAGCTGTCCGCCGGGCTTCAGGAACCGCGTGATGTAGGCGAGGTAGCCGTCGGCCGTGCCGAAGTACTCGTAGGCGTCGATGCTGACGATGGCGTCGAACGAGGCCGGCGCGAAGGGCAGGGCGTGGGCTTCGGCCCGGACGGCCTCCACCCGCCCGGCCACCCCCGCCTGCGCGAACACCGCGGCGGCCTGGGCGGGATCCACCCAGAGATCGGCGGCGACGACCTCGACCCCGAATTCGCGGGCCAGGAACACCGAGGTGGCGCCGCGGCCCGAGCCGAGGTCCAGCACCCGCATGCCGGGCTGCAAGTCGAGATCCCGCGCCAGGTCCTCCAGCAGCCACAGGGGGTTGGGGCCCATGTCCAGGTCCAGCAGCCAGGCCGCGTCGTACCTGGAGGTCAGGGGATAGCGGTCGGGCTGGTGGAGGTCGGGGGTCATGTTCCGGGACGGTAGGCGGACGGCGCGCGGGTCCGCAACGGGTGGCTTGCGCGAACTCGGGTCTCGGCGGCAGATAGGGAAGCTTGACCTTGGGAGGGCCTGTCATGCGTCGCTTGGTTGTTGCGGCAGCCGCCGCTTTCCTGTTCGCCGCGCCGGCCGGGGCGGCCGATCGTCTGCTGGATCTGCGGCAGCCGGAGGTGGTGGCCCAGGCCCTGCGGGAGGGCGGGTTCCGCGGCGAGGTGAAGACCAACAAGGCCGGCGAGCCCTATGTGCTGAGCGGCGTCAACGGGTCGGACTTCACCGTGGAGTTCTACGCCTGCGAAGGGGTGAAGAACTGCGCCTCCTACCAGTTCAGCAGCTGGTACAAGGCCGAGCCCCTGTTCACGCCCACCTTCGCCAATGACTGGAACCGCGAGAAGCGCTTCCTGAAGATCTCGGTGGGAAGCGACGGGGAATTGAACGAATACATGGACTTCACCGCCATCGGGAAGACCACCTACGACAACTTCATGGACAGCGTCGACTGGTACAAGACCATGGACGCCAGCCTCGCCCGGTTCATCGAGGACAAGCGCAAGGCGTCGGCGGGGAAGTAGGGGGTAGATCCTCCCCCAGCGCGGAGCGCGGTTTGGGGGAGGTGGCGCGCGTCGGAGACGCGTGACGGAGGGGGCGGCAGGCATGGCGTCTCCAACCAAGAGTCAAAGTCCCCCTCAGTCAGCCTGCGGCTGACAGCTCCCCCAGAGGGGGAGCATCTGTGGGGCGTCAGATCTGTGGGGGGCGGGCATGGAGGCGCCGGCGCGGACGCGGCGAATTGCGAAAGAGCTCCGGCGCACGATGAGCCTTCCGGAGGTCCTGCTGTGGGTTCAGATCAAGGGGCGGAAGCTGGACGGACTGCCGTTCCGAAAGCAGCATCCGATCGGCCCCTACATCCTGGATTTCTACTGCGAGCGGGCGAAGCTCTGCATCGAGATCGACGGTGCTAGCCACGGAACCGAAGACCGGCCGGAGCGTGACGCGCGACGGGATAGCTGGCTCGCTGAGCAGGGGGTGCGAACTCTGAGATTGCGGGCGGGCTACGTGCTGGAAGAGATGGACGGGGTGCTGTCGATGATCCGCAAGGCGGCGAAGGGCGAGCCTCTGGCCCCCTAGATCCTCCCCCAGCGCGGAGCGCGGTTTGGGGGAGGTGGCGCGCGTCGGTAGACGCGTGACGGAGGGGGTGGCCGGCGGGGCTCGGGGAAACAAAAGTCAAAGTCCCCCTCAGTCAGCCTGCGGCTGACAGCTCCCCCAGAGGGGGAGCATCTGGGTCTCCAGATCCTCCCCCAGCGCGGAGCGCGGTCTGGGGATGACGGCGTGGCTTGTCGCCCCCTCAGTGCGGCTTCTGCACCACCTTGAACACCGCGTTGGCCCGGGCGCAGGGGTCGCCGTCGGCGGTGACGAAGGCCTGGGCGAAGCAGAGCGAGTTTCCGGGTTTGACGAAGATGGTGTCGAACTCCAGCCACTGGCCGGTGCGGGCGACGCTGAGGAAGTCCACGGTGAGGTTCACCGTCACCAGGCTGGCGCCGGCGCCCAGGACCTGGCCGCAGGACAGGCCCATGGCGTTGTCGGCCAGGGCCGTGATCAGGCCGCCGTGGACGAAGCCGCGGCTGTTGGTGTGGGCCTGGCCGGCCGGGAGGCCCAGGACCACCGCGCCCTCGGTGCGGCGGCTGTAGAGGGGCTCCCAGGGCTGGGTCAGGGGGCTCTGGCGGTCATGCCGCGCGAAGCCCCGCGGGATGGCGCAGGACTCCATCACGCCGCCGCCGTGACGCGATGCAGGCCTTCCAGGGTCATGGCGCAGGCCCGGGCCGCCTCGGCGCCCTTGGTGACGAAGTGCTCGGCGAAGAAGGCCTGGTGGATGTCGTGCTCATGGAAGTGGTGCGGGGTCAGCACGACCGAGAACATCGGCACCTCGGTCTTCAACTGCACCTGCATCAGGGCCGAGACCACGGTCTCGGCCACGAACTCGTGGCGGTAGATGCCGCCGTCCACCACCAGGGCGCAGCCGACGACGGCGGCGTACTTGGCGGTCTTGGCCAGAGTCTGGGCGTGGAGGGGGATCTCGAAGGCGCCGGGGGTCTGGAAGACGTCGATCATCGCCTCGGGGAAGCCCAGCTTGGCCATCTCGGCCAGGAAGCCCTTGCGGGCCTGGTCGACGATCTGGTGGTGCCAGGAGGACTGGACGAAGGCGATGCGGGCCGGGCGATAGGCGCCGTGGGCCGTGGGGACTTCATGGATGACTTGGGGTTGGGTCGTGTGGGTCATGGTCGTTTCCCTAAGGTGGTTCAACCACGACTCAGGGAGACACTGACGACAGGTCGTTGGAGTCCACGCGCGAAGGCGTGGCGACCCATCAGCAGTGGTTCTCATAACCGGACTCTAACCGTCGGCCCCGGGATCACACCGGTGTCTGCTGTCCCTGGCGGCGATGAGGCCGACAGGCGCCCGCGGGCTCGTCCGGCCGCCCCCTGGAGAGGGAAGGCCGGCATTACCGCCGGTGGGGACTTTCACCCCGCCCTGAGAACGCGTCCGCCGGAACAGCCCGGCGATGGGGTCAGGCTAGACCCAAAGCCTGAGTTCAAACAAGCGTTTTGATGAGGGGGCTAGGGCGCGGGCGTTCGCGGCGCTAGGGTCCGCCGCCCGATTCCAGGACCTCGTGAGACCCATGTTCGAACGGCTGATCGCCTTCCAAGCCCAGCACCAGCCGCAGGGCCTGGCCATCGCCTCGGCCTGGGACCGGTTCACCTATCGGCAGATGGCCGACGACATTCGGCGCTGCGCGGCCTGGGCCGCGGAGCTGAAGCTGCCCTGGGGGTCGCGGGCCCTGCTGGCGGTGCCCCACCCCTATCTGCACTGGGTGCTGACCTTCGGCCTGGAGACCGCCGGGGTGATCACCGCGGCCGCCAGCCCCCTGCGCGGCGTGGCCGACGACCTGCGGCTGATCGGGGCCCATGCGCTGTTCGCCCGCGACGTCCCCGACAACGCGCTCGGCGTGCCGGTCCACCGGATCGACCAGGCCTGGCTGGACGGGCTGCAGCACTATTCGCCCACCTGGGCCGGCGACCGGCCCCGGCGCGGGGAGGACGGCTTCCGCATCCTGGCCACCTCGGGCACCACGGGGGAGGTCAAGAAGATCCTGCTGACCCGGGCGATGATGGACCGCCGGGTGGCCGAGACAGCCGTCACCCAGGTCTTCGCCCCGGCCCGCAGCCCGCGGGGGATCTCCGACATCGGGGTGGGCTCCCTGGCGGGGATCCAGCTGGCCTTCCTGTGCTGGACCCGGGCCGGGACCCTGTGCAGCCACGACCCGCGCGGGACCTGGGCCCAGACCCTGAAGGACCTGGCCGTCGACTTCATGGTGACCTCGCCCTACCACCTGCAGGGGCTGCTGCGCAGCCTGCCCGACGACCATGCGCCGGACCCCGAGCTGATCGTCGGCATCGCCGGCGGCTCCCTGTCGCGGCCCCTGGCCGAGGAATGCCGGCGGCGGCTGTCGCCCTACATCATCCTGACCTATGGGGCGACGGAGACCGGGAGCGTGACGGTGGGCCATATCGACACCCTGGAGGGCGCCGAGGACTCCGCCGGCTACCTCAATCCCTGGGCCCGGGTGGAGGTGCTGGACGAGGCGGGGATGGCGCTGCCGCCGGGCCGGATCGGCGAGCTGCGCATCGGCGGCGACCAAGTGGTGGAGGGCTATCTGGACGATCCGGCGGGGACGGCGGCGTTCTTCAAGGACGGCTGGTTCTATCCCCGCGACGTCGGCGTGCTGACCGAGCAGGGGCGGCTGCAGGTGCTGGGCCGGGTGGACGACCTGATGAACATCGGCGGCGCCAAGGTGGTGGCCTCCAAGCTGGAGAACCTGGTGCTGAGACTGCCCGGCATCCTGGACGCCGCGGCCTTCGCCGCCCCCGACGAACAGGGGCTGGACGCGCCGCACGTGGCCTATGCGTGCGAGGCCGGCTTCGACATCGCGCCCCTGGAGGCGATCTTCACCGACACCCTGAAGCGGCCGCCGCGGCTGATGCGGCTGGACGCCATCCCGCGCAACCTGATGGGCAAGATCCAGCGCAACACCCTGCGCGACATGGTGGTGGCCGCCGCATGAGCGAGGATCCCGAGGCGGGCGGCGGCTTCGACGTCGACGACTGGGGCCGGCTGAAGGCCTTCAACGGCGCGGTGGCGACCCTGGAGGACGTGCAGGCCAAGGCGGCGATCTTCGCGCTCGCCGATACGCGCAACGCCCGGGTGCTGGAGATGGACCTGCCCCAGCCGCTGATCTGGTGGAGCGACGACGGCGAGCAGGCCGCCGTGGCGGTCCAGGCCGAGGTCCACGAGACCGACGACGGCGAGACCATGGAGGTGCTGGGCCTGATCTTCCCCGACGGCGGCGGCGGGGTGGCCCTGCTGGACGACGTCGATCTGGTGGACGATACCGATCCCATGTGGCGCAAGCTGGTGGCCGAGGCGATCGGCGACGAGAGCGCCGACGACGCCTGACCATCCCTGCCCGGAGACCCCGCCGTGACCGTCAACCTGTTCAGCTTCATCGACCTCTATCGCCGCGTGGTCGAGACCGCCCAGCACCTGCTGGACAAGGGGCTGGCGCATGCGGCCGCCGAGGGCGCCAGCGAAGCCGACATGTTGGGCTGGCGGCTGGTGGAGGATATGGCGCCCCTGGCCTTCCAGTTCGCGGTGCTGTGCAACTTCCCGCGCTCTTGGCCCGCGCGGGTGGCTGGACTGCCGGTCCCGGAGGAGCTGACCCTGGAGCCCTCGGTGGCGCAGATCCGCCAGGGCCTGGCGGACGCCAAGGCCTATCTGGCCGCCTTGACGCCCGAGCAGTTCGCGGGACGCGACGAGATTCCGCTGACGGTGATGATCGGCACGGGCATGGAGCCGACCTTGCCGGCGGCCCAGTGGCTGACGGTCTTCGCCACCACCAACCTCTATTTCCACCTGTCCACCGCCTACGGCATCCTGCGGGCCAGGGGCGCTCCGCTCGGCAAGGTCGACCTGTTCGCCAGCGGGCTTTAGCCTCCACGCCGGCGGGAAGGCTTGCGCCGGGCGGGGAGCGCGGTCCTAATCGGCTGAGTTCGGCGAGGAACTTCATTGCGGGCGGGACGTTTCCGCCCAGTGGCGGGGTCGCCCTGTGACGCACCGGGGTGAGATGGACGGTCTGGACAATTTCGTGGCGTCCCACAGTGACGACAGCCGCTACCGGCTGCTGGTCGACGCCATCACCGACTACGCCATCTACATGCTCGACCCCACCGGACGGGTCACCAGCTGGAATCCGGGCGCGCGCCGGTTCAAGGGCTATGAGGCCGCCGAGATCCTCGGGCACTCCTTCGCCCGCTTCTACACCCAGCCCGACCAGGAGGCCGGGCTGCCGCAACGGGCCCTGGCCACCGCGGCCGCCACCGGCCGCTACGAGACCGAGGGCTGGCGGGTGCGCAAGGACGGCGCCCGCTTCTGGGCCCATGTGGTGATCGACGCCATCCGCGACCCGGCCGGCGAGCTCATCGGCTACGCCAAGATCACCCGCGACCTCACCGAGCGGAAGATCGCCCAGGAGAGCCTGAAGCGCAGCGAGGAGCAGTTCCGCCTGCTGGTCCAGGGGGTCACCGACTACGCGATCTACATGCTGGACACCGGCGGGATGGTGACCAGCTGGAACGTCGGGGCCCAGCGGATCAAGGGCTATATGCCCGACGAGATCATCGGCGAGCACTTCAGCACCTTCTACACCGACCACGACCGCGCCGCCGGGGAGCCGCAGGCGGCCCTGGCCACCGCCGCCGCCGTGGGCCGGGTCGAGAAGGAGGGCTGGCGGGTGCGCAAGGACGGCAGCCGCTTCTGGGCCCATGTGGTGATCGACGCCATCCGCGACGACACCGGGGCGGTGATCGGCTACGCCAAGATCACCCGCGACAACACCGAGCGCCGGGAGGCCCAGCGGGCCCTGGACCAGGCCCGGCAGGCCCTGCTGCAGTCCCAGAAGCTGGACGCCATCGGCCAACTGACCGGCGGGGTGGCGCATGACTTCAACAACCTGCTGATGGCGGTGATGGGCAGCCTGGAGCTGCTGAGGAAGCGGCTGCCCGACGATCCCAAGGCGCTCGCCCTGCTGGAGAACGCGGTGCACGGGGCCCAGCGCGGGGCGGCCCTGACCCAGCGGATGCTGGCCTTCGCCCGCAAGCAGGACCTGAAGCTGGAGGGCGTGGACCTGGCGGCCCTGGTGGGCGGGGTGACCGGCCTGCTGGAGCGGTCCCTAGGCCCCGACATCGAGCTGACCTCCAGTTTCCCGCCGGGCCTGCCGCCGGTGCTGACCGACGCCAACCAGCTCGAGACGGTGCTGCTGAACCTGGTGGTCAACGCCCGCGACGCCATGCCCGAGGGTGGGCGGATCACCATCAAGGCCTCGGAGGAGGCCCTGGGGCCGACCTCGGAGGTGGGGCTGCCGGCCGGCGCCTATGTGCGGCTGGCGGTGACCGACACCGGAACCGGGATGGACGAGGACACCCTGGCCCGGGCCGCCGAGCCCTTCTACACCACCAAGGGGGTGGGCAAGGGGACCGGCCTGGGCCTGCCGATGGTCTACGGCTTGGCCGAGCAGTCGGGCGGGCGGCTGGTGCTCAACAGCCGGCCCGGACACGGCACCCAGGTGGAGCTGTGGCTGCGGCGCGCCGACAGCCTGGCGACGCCCGAGCCCCCCGAACCGCACGTCCTGGCCGACAGCGCGCCGTCGCGGCCCCTGGTGGTGCTGACGGTGGACGACGACGGCCTGGTGCTGATGAACACCGCGGCCATGCTGGAGGACCTGGGGCACCGGGCCATCGCGGTCTCTTCCGGCTTTGAAGCCCTGCAGGCGCTGGGCGAGCACCAGGTGGACCTGGTGATCACCGACCACGCCATGCCGCAGATGACCGGCCTGCAGCTGGCCGACGAGATCCGCGCCCGCCACCCGGACCTGCCCATCGTGCTGGCCACCGGCTATGCCGAGCTGCCGCCGGGGGCGGGGGAGGACGTGCCGCGGCTGGCCAAGCCCTACAGCCAGGCCCAGCTCGCGCGGCTGCTGCGGGGCCTGACGCGCAAGCCCGGCTAGGCTGGGCTAGGCCCGCTTGTTGAGGGTGATGGCGCTGGCCGAGCCGGGGGCGGAGGGGGCGGCCTTGGGGCCGTAGCCGGCGCCGGTGTTGCGCTGGGCGGCGACCTCGTTGGCGATGGTCTTCACCAGGCCCTCGGTGACCGTGCGGGCGGCGTCCAGGGCGCGGCCCTGGCGGGCCAGCACGCTGTCGAAGGCCTCGGTGGCGCGGATCAGGCGCGTGCGCTGGGCCAGCGGCGCGGCGGCCACCATGGTGGGGTCGGCGCGGACCCGGGCGGACTCGTGGCGGTAGATATTGGCCAGCCGCGAGGTCTCCTCGATGAGGGTCATGGCGTCCTGGGGCCGCTGCTGCTCGAAGGCCTGGGCCTCCTGCAGGATCAGCTCGGTGAGGCGCTCGGTGAGGATCACCAGCTGCTCGACGCGATCGGCGGCGTCCATGGCGGAAAGGGCCATCGTGATTTCCTAACTCAGACCTTGAAGCTTCAGCATTTCCTTAGCGACGACGGAGGAGACCCCGACGCCGCCGGACTTCACGACCTGCTTGGCCATGGCGTCCGTCATGAAGGACTTGAACATCTCTTCCCCGTGCCCGCCGCCGAAGGGCTCGGAGGTGTTCACGTCCTTCATCATCGCCCCCAGCATCACCGAGAGGAACGAGCTCTCGAAGTCCTTGGCGGTCTTCTCGATCTGACCGCGCTTGGACAGTTCGGCCGCGCTCATGGGCGCAGGCGACGGCGGCAGGTTTGCGGCGGGGGCGGCGATGTCGGCCATCACATGACCTCGATGTCGGCTTGCAGGGCGCCCGCGGCCTTGATGGCCTGCAGGATGGAGATCATGTCGCGCGGGGTGACGCCCAGCGCGTTGAGGCCGGCCACCAGGGTGGCGAGCGAGGCGCCCTCGCGCAGGGTGATCAGCTTCTTGCCCTTCTCCTCGTCCACCGAGACGCCCGACTGGGGCACCACCGTGGTGCGGCCCTGGCTGAAGGGGGCGGGCTGGCTGACGGCGGGGCTTTCCTGGACGCTGATGGTCAGGTTGCCCTGGGCGATGGCGACGGTGGAGATGCGGACGTTCTCGCCCATGACCACGACCCCGGCCACCTCGTCGATCACCACCTTGGCGGCGTCGTCGGGATCGACCGTGAGGTTCTCGATCTGGGAGATGAAGCCCACCATGTTCGTGCCCGGCGCGGGCTGGATGGTGACGATGGTGGGGTTGTCGGCCCGGGCGCAGCCGGGGAATTTCGCATTGATGACGTCGGCGATGCGCTTGGCGGTGGTGAAGTCGGGGTTGCGCAGGGTCATGCGCAGCTGGGCCATGCTGGCCAGCTGGAAGCCGATCTCACGCTCGACGATGGCGCCCGAGGCGATGCGGCCGGCGGTGGGCACGCCCTTGGAGATGGAAGAGCCCGAGGCGCCGCCGGCGGAGACCGAGCCGGTCTGCACCGTGCCCTGGCCGACGGCGTAGGCCTGGCCGTCGGCGCCGAGCAGCGGGGTCACCAGCAGGGTGCCGCCCTGCAGGCTCTTGGCGTCGCCGAGCGCCGAGACGCTGGCGTCGATGGGGGAGCCGGTGGCCACGAAGGCCGGCAGCTTGGCGGTGACCATGACGGCGGCCACGTTCTTGGTGTTGAGGTTGGCGTCGCGGGTGTTGACCCCCAGCCGCTCCAGCATCGCCTCGAGGCTCTGCTTGGTGAAGGGGGCGTTGCGCAGGCTGTCGCCCGTGCCGTTCAGGCCCACCACCAGGCCGTAGCCCACCAGCATGTTCTCGCGCACGCCCTCGAACTCGACGATGTCCTTGATCCGCGACCGGGCGAAGGACGGACCGGCGGCCAGGGCCGCGGCGAGCAGGACGGCGCTGAAGAGGCGAAGCGGTCGACGCATGAAACCCCGGGGGCCAACGGAAATAAGCTCCCCACGCCCTTGCGACGGGCGTGCCAGAGCGGTGTCCGAGAAAAGCCCAAGGATTCCAGTGGTTGAGTCGGGAGCCTGCGCGGCAGGCCGGGGTGCGGCGGCAGAATTTGCCCGGCATTAACCATACCCTAAGCATGCCGGGGCGATGACTGGGAGCGAAACGTCAGGTCAAGAGTTCGACTCACCCATGAAGGTCAACGGAACAAGCGGCGTCGGATCGGCGAGCGGGCCCGGCAAGGCGCGTCCGGCCGGCGACGGCGCGGGCTTCCGACTGCCCGCCGCCGAGGCGGCCCCGGCGCCGGCCCAGGCCGCCCGGGCCTCGGGCCTGTCGGGGGTCATGAGCGTGGACGCCATCCTAGCGTTGCAGGAGATGGGCGGGCCCCTGGAGGCCAAGCGCCGCGCCGTGCGCCGCGCCGGCCGGATCCTGGACGTTCTCGACGACGTGAAGGTGAGCCTGCTGTCGGGCGAGATGTCCGCCGACCAGCTCGATCGCCTGCGAATCGCCCTGCGCGACGAGCGGGAGGGCACCGAGGACACCAAGCTCGAAGGGGTTCTGGACGAGATCGAAACCCGGGCCGCCGTGGAGCTGGCCAAGCTCGAATGCGCGAAACGTGCGGCTTAATCGTCCGTCGTGCGCGAGCTGCGTTGAATCAAAAATTCGTTTTGATATAAGCGGCCCGCGTGTCTAAGGGGCGGTACTCTAGGGGGCGTGAGGCGTAAATGAGCACAGCCGCAGTGATGGCTGGAAAGCCGGGCTATCAACCTTCCGAGGATGAGCCCTTCATGAACGAGCGTCAGCTTGAGTACTTCAAGCAGAAGCTCCAGGCGTGGAAAGACGACATCCTGCGGGAATCCCGCGAGACGCTCGTCCACCTGCAAAGCGAAACCGAGAACCATCCGGACCTGGCGGACCGGGCGACGTCGGAGACCGACCGAGCCCTGGAACTCCGGACCCGCGATCGCCAGCGTAAGTTGATCTCCAAGATCGACGAAGCCCTGCGCCGCATCGCCGATGGTTCCTACGGCTATTGCGAAGACACCGGCGAGCCGATCGGCATCGCCCGTCTCGACGCCCGGCCGACGGCGACCCTCAGCCTCGAGGCGCAGGAACGCCACGAGCGCCGGGAACGCGTCCACCGCGACGACTAGGCGAGGGGCCTTTGGCTTCGCCCTGACCCTTCGCCCTTGCGGAGAAGGGTTGCGGGCTGCCGCGCCGCCCTTGGCAATTGCCCTGCTCATCCCGGCGAAGGCCAAGATGAGCGGTTGAGTGTCTGCGCCAATCGCCGCGCCCGGCATTGCGATGGCCCTGAGGCTGGCCTTCCCCGCCGAGCCGGGCTAGCAGACCGCCCCATGATCCGCCTCGACAATATCTCCAAGCAGAACGGCCACCAGATCCTGTTCATCGAGGCCTCGATGGGGGTCCAGAAGGGCGAGAAGGTCGGGCTGGTCGGGCCGAACGGCGCCGGCAAGACGACGCTGTTCCGCATGATCACCGGCCAGGAGCAGCCCGATGACGGCCTGGTCACGATCGATCCCGGCATGACCATCGGCTATTTCAGCCAGGACGTCGGCGAGATGTCCGGCCAGAGCGCGGTCGCCGCGGTGATGGATGGGGTCGGGCCGGTCAGCGCGCTCGCCACCGAAATGGCCAGGCTGGAGGCCGCCATGGTCGATCCAGACCAGGCGGGCGACCTGGACGCCAACATGGAACGCTACGGCGAGGTGATGGAGCGCTTCCAGGAACTGGACGGCTATGCGCTGGACGCCCGCGCCCGCGAGGTCCTGGCGGGCCTGAGTTTCAGCCAGGAACGCATGGACGGGGATGTCGGTCTGCTGTCCGGCGGCTGGAAGATGCGGGTGGCGCTGGCCCGCATCCTGCTGATGCGGCCCGACGGCATGCTGCTGGACGAGCCCAGCAACCACCTCGACCTGGAAAGCCTGATCTGGCTGGAGGCGTTCCTCAAAAACTATGACGGCGCGCTGCTGATGACCTCGCACGACCGCGCCTTCATGAATCGCATCATCGGCAAGGTGGTGGAGATCGACGGCGGTTCGCTCATCACCTATTCCGGCGACCTCGACTTCTACGACCAGCAGCGCGCGATGGGCGAACAGCAGCGCCAGGCGCAGTACGAACGCCAGCAGGCCATGCTGGCCAAGGAAATCAAGTTCATCGAGAAGTTCAAGGCGCGCGCCAGCCACGCCGCCCAGGTCCAGAGCCGGGTGAAGAAGCTGGACAAGATCGAACGCGTCGAGGCGCCGCGCCGCCGCCAGTCGGTCCAGTTCGAGTTCCGGAGCCCGCCGCGGTCGGGCGACGACGTGATCAACCTGCGCGATGTCCATAAGGGCTATGGCGACCAGCCGATCTACGAAGGCCTCGACTTCCTGGTGCGCCGCAAGGAACGCTGGTGCGTGCTCGGCGCGAACGGCGCCGGCAAGTCGACGCTGTTGAAGCTCGTGGCCGGCGCCACCACGCCCGACAAGGGCACGGTCAGCACGGGCGCCAGCGTCAGGATGGGCTATTTCGCCCAGCACTCCATGGACCTGCTGGACGGTGAAGAGACCGTCTTTGAGTCCCTGGACAGCTCATTCCCGCAGGCCGGCCAGGGGGCGCTGCGCACGCTGGCGGGGTGCTTCGGCTTCTCCGGCGACGATGTCGAGAAGCCCTGCCGTGTCCTGTCCGGCGGCGAGAAGGCGCGGCTGGTCATGGCGAAGATGCTGTTCGACCCGCCGAACCTGCTGGTCCTCGACGAGCCCACCAACCACCTCGACATGGCCACCAAGGAGATGCTGGTGGCGGCCCTGGCGGACTTCGAGGGCACGATGCTCTTCGTGTCGCACGACCGCCATTTCCTGGCGGCGCTGTCGAACCGGGTGCTGGAGCTGACCCCCGAGGGGGTCCATCGCTACGATGGCGGCTATAGCGAATACGTGTCCCGCACGGGCCAGGAAGCGCCCGGTCTGCACCCGGGAGCCTAGCGGGCGGTCTGGGGCGCCGCTTTCCGGGTGGCGAGGGGCGGGCGGCGCGGCTACATGACGAAGCATGACCAACCGCCTCGTCATCGCCGCCATCCAGGCCAATCCCACCGTCGGCGCCATCGCCGCCAATGAGGCCCTCGCCCGCGAGCGGCTGGCGGAGGCCCACGCGGCAGGCGCGGACATCGCCCTGTTCTCCGAGCTGTTCCTGACCGGCTATCCCCCCGAGGACCTCGCCCTGAAGCCCGCCCTGTGGGCCGCGGGCAAGGCCGCGGTCGAGCGGCTGGCCCTGGCCACCAAGGACAGCTGCGCGGCCCTGGTGGGGCTGATCTGGCCCGCCGAGCGCCCCGGGGCCAAGCCGCGCAACGCCCTGGCCTTCCTGGCCGAGGGCGAGATCAAGGGCGTGGCCTTCAAGTGCGACCTGCCCAACTACGGGGTGTTCGACGAGAAGCGCGTGTTCGAGCCGGGCCTGGGTCCCTCCGTCTTCGAATGGAAGGGGGTCAAGTTCGGGGTCCCGATCTGCGAGGACATCTGGGCGCCGGCGATCTGCGCCGACCTCAAGGCCAAGGGCGCCGAGATCCTGCTGGTCACCAACGGCTCGCCCTTCCGCCGCCTGGCCGAGACCGAGCGCATGGACGTGGCCACCGCGCGGGTGGCCGAGACCGGCCTGCCGCTGGTCTATGTCAACGAGGTGGGGGGCCAGGACGAGCTGGTGTTCGACGGCGGCTCCTTCGCGCTCTCGGCGACGGGCGAGGTGGTGATGCGCCTGGCGATGTTCGAGGAGCGCCTGGCGATCTGCGTCTGGGAAAAGGCCGACGACGGGGTCTGGGTCTGCGTCGAGGCTCCGATGGAAGACTGGGTCTCGGGCCCCGAGGAGGTCTACCGGGCCATGGTCCTGGGCCTGAGGGACTACGTGAACAAGTCCGGCTTCCCCGGTGTATTGCTTGGCCTTTCCGGCGGCGTGGATTCGGCAATCGTGGCAGTGGTGGCGGCCGACGCGCTGGGCCCCGACCGGGTGCGCTGCTTCATGCTGCCCTCGCGCTACACCAGCCAGGACAGCCTGGACGACGCGGCAGGGTGCGCGAAGCGCCTGGGGGTGCGGCTGGACGAGATCGCCATCTCGCCGGCCGTCGACGCCTTCGCCGAAATGCTGACGCCGCTCTATGAGGGCCGCGCGCCGGACCTGACCGAGGAGAACATCCAGGCGCGCACCCGGGGCCTGGCCCTGATGGCGCTCTCCAACAAGCTGGGCTCCATGCTGCTGACCACCGGCAACAAGAGCGAGATGGCCGTCGGCTACGCCACCCTCTACGGCGACATGTGCGGCGGCTTCAACGTGCTGAAGGATGTCTACAAGACCGAGGTCTACGCCGTCTGCGCATGGCGCAACGCCCACGATCCCTACGGCGTGGCGGCCTCGCCGATCCCCGAGCGGATCCTCACCAAGGCGCCCTCGGCCGAGCTGCGGCCCGACCAGAAGGACCAGGACAGCCTGCCGGAATACGCCGAGCTGGACGCCATCCTGCATGGGCTGGTGGAGGAGGAGGCGACCCTGGACGAGATCGTCGCCCGCGGCCATGCGCCGGCCACCGTCGAGCGGGTGCAGCGCCTGCTGTACAATTCCGAATACAAGCGCCGCCAGGCCGCCCCAGGCGTCAAGATCGGCCCCCGCGCCTTCGGCCGCGACCGCCGCTATCCCATCGTCAACGGCTTCCGCGACGTGGTGACGACGTAGGCTTCGAGGTCCTCCCCCCCTCCAGGGAAGGGGGGCCGCGAGGCCGTGGGCCTGGGATCCACCTTGCCCGGGAACGCGCTGCGCGCTGGGGGCGGAATTGGGTGGCAGTCGCCTCATGCGCGACGCCAGATTGCACTTCGAAGCTTGGCTGTTATCCTGCGTCCACTTTGGGCGGAGGGGTTTGGGATGCGGTTGTTTTCGCGGCTGGCGGTTTGCGCCGGTCTGATGATGGTGCTGAGCGCCTGCGCCACCACCGTCGACATCAGCGCCCGCTTCCCGCCGCGCTACGCCGAGACCGCCAATATCCGCAGGATCGCCGTGGCCGGCTTCGACGGCTATGGCGGGCGCGAGTTCCAATCGGCCCTGCAGGCCGAGCTGTTTTCCGCCACCTTCGACGGCCACCCCTATTTCACCGTGGTGGCGACGGGCGGCCCCAGCAATCCGAGCGCGGCGGCCGGCTATGGCCGCTCGGTGGGCGCGCAGGGGGTGATCCTGGGCACGGTGGGCACCGACTTCAACACCTCGACCTACCAGGGCAGCGAGAGCCGCTGCGTCCGGTGGGAGGGTGACAAGTGCAAGGAATACAAGTCCTTCCCCATCCCCTGCTGGCGCCGCAACGTCGACCTGATGGTGACGCCGAGCCTGGTGAGCGTGGCCACCGGCCGGGTGGTCTATTCGGCCCAGAAGCGGGCCAGCCGCAACACCTCCTGGTGCGGCAACGAGGCGCCGTCCACCGGCGACCTGGCCCTGGTGACCGACGCCCAGCGCGAGATCCTCGGCGATATCCGCCGCGACATCGCCCCCTACAACACCACCCTCTCGGCCACCCTGAAGACCAAGGGCGTGGGACTGAGCGAGGCGCTCAAGCCGCAGTTCACCGCCGCGGTGAAGGCCGCCTCCAGCGGCGACATGGCCGGCGCCTGCCAGGGTTGGACCAGCATCAACACCGCCCAGCCGGGCAACCTGGACACCGTCTATGACCTGGGGGTGTGCGCCGAGAGCGCCGGCGACTACGGCAAGGCGCTGGCCCTCTACCGCCAGGCCCAGCGCCTGTCGCCGGCCGCCGACAACGCCATCAACGAGTCCATCGCCCGCGCCCAGAACCTCGCCGACGCCAAGGCGGCCCTGGCCCGCAGCCAGAGGAAGTAGGGCGCTCTGGCCCTCTCCCACTTGTGGGAGAGGGTAGGGTGAGGGCTCTTTCCGAAGGTCCGCGGTTGCTCCACGTCAGGGACGCGCAGCTCTGCTGCGCGCGCCCTCACCCTGGCCTCTCCCCCAAGGGGGAGAGGGGCGCTGGACTTTCTTGCGCGGACTCTGTCGATGCGCCCCGCACTGGATCGTCGTCCTGAATGGCGAGAGAGTTGCGCGGCGATGGTGTCGCGGCTCGCGTTCAGGAGACGGTTTCATGCGCTTCATGTCCTTCATCACCACCACGGTCGACGCCGGCCCTCCGCCCCCCGAGCTCATGGAGGCGATGCACAGGCTGGCCGACCGGGAGATCAAGGCCGGCCGCATGATCGACGACGGCATGCTGGCGCCCATCGCGGCCGGGGCGCGGGTCAGCGTCCGGGGCGGCAAGCTCGCCGTGCTGGACGGCCCCATGGTGGAGGCCAAGGAGGTGGTGGGCGGCTACGCCATCTTCGAGTTCCGCAACAAGGAGGAGGCGGTGGCCTCGGCGGTGGAGTTCCTGCAACTGCACAAGGACCACATGCCCGGCTGGGAAGGCGTCTGCGAAGTGCGCGAGATGATCAGCCGTTGAGTCCGGAGGCGGACGCCCATCGCGCGATCCTGGCCGTCTGGCGGGTGGAGCAGCCGCGGCTGATCACCAGCCTGGCCCGCATGCTGCGCGACGTGCCGCTCGCCGAGGAGCTGACCCAGGACGCCCTGATCGCCGCCCTCGAGCGGTGGCCGGAGACGGGCGTCCCCGAGCGTCCCGGCGCGTGGCTGATGGCGACCGCCAAGCGCCGGGCCCTGGATCACCTGAGGCGCGGCCCCATGCTGGCGCGCAAGCACGGCATGGTGGCCCGCGAGCTGGAGGCGCAGCAGCAGGCCATGCCCGATCTGGACGCCGCCCTCGACGACGACATCGGCGACGAGATGCTGCGGCTGGTGTTCACCGCCTGCCACCCGATCCTGTCGCGGGACGCGCGGACTTGCCTGGCCCTGCGGATGATCTGCGGCCTGACCACGGCGGAGATCGCGCGGGCCTATCTGTTGCCGGAGGCGACCATCGCCCAGCGGATCGTGCGGGCCAAGAAGACGCTCTCGGAGTCGGGCCTGGCCTATGAGACCCCGCGCGGAGAGGACCTGGCCGCGCGCCTCGCCTCGGTGCTGGAGGTGGTCTACCTGATCTTCAACGAGGGCTATACGGCCGCCCGCGGCGAGGACTGGCTGCGGCCCCAGCTCTGCGACGAGGCCCTGCGACTGGGCCGGGTGCTGACCGCCGTGGCCGGGGACGAACCCGAGGCGCACGGCCTGCTGGCCCTGATGGAGCTGAACGCCTCGCGCGCCGCGGCGCGGACCGACGCGGCGGGGGAGCCGATCCTGCTGCTGGACCAGGACCGGGGGCTCTGGGATAGCTTGCAGATCCGCCGCGGGCTGAAGGCCCTCGCCCGCGCCCATGAGCTGGGTGGGGCCGGGGGCTTCCATGCCCTGCAGGCGGCCATCGTCGCCTGCCACGCGCGGGCGACGACGGCGGCGGAGACCGACTGGGGCGGGATCGCCGCCCTCTATGCCGAGCTGGCGGCCGTGGCGCCGTCGCCCGTCGTCGAGCTCAACCGCGCGGTGGCGGTGGGCATGGCCGAGGGGCCGGCGGCGGGGCTGGCCATCGTCGAAGGCCTGATGGGGGAACCGGCGCTGAAGACCTATCACCTGCTGCCCAGCGTGCGCGGCGACCTGCTGGCCAAGCTGGGCCGCCACGGCGAGGCCCGCGCGGCCTTCGAGGCCGCCGCCGCTCTGGCGGGGAACTTGCGGGAGCGGGACTTTCTGCTGAGGCGGGCGCGCGAGGCGGGGGAATAGCCGAGCTTCGATGGGCTCGGTAGGATCGCCCCATGACATCCGCCGCCGCCGCCATCGCCTGTATCGAGGCCTTCACCGACCGGTTCAACGCCCGCGATCCGGCGGGCATGGACGCGACCCTGCACTTCCCGCACCTGATCCTGGCCGACGCGCAACTGGTGATCTGGAAGGCGCCGAGGCAGCTCTCGCCGACCTATTTCGACGAGCTGGAGGCCACGGGCTGGGCGCGCAGCACCTACCACGCCAAGCAGGTGGTGCTGGCGAGCGACAGGAAGGCGCACCTGCTGGTGGACTATTCCCGCGACCGGGCCGACGGCACGCAGATCAGCCGCCACCAGAACCTGTGGATCGTGACCCTTGAAGACGGGCGCTGGGGCCTGAAGCAGAGATCCTACTGAGATGGACGAGATCACGCTGAGGACAGCGGTCCCGGCCGACGCCGCGGCGATCCGCGACCTGACGCGGGCGGCCTACGCCAAATGGGTCCCGCTGATCGGGCGCGAGCCCAAGCCGATGGGGGCCGACTACGTGGCCGCCGTGCGCGAGCACCGGTTCGACCTCCTGTATGTGGCGGGGAAGCTGGCGGCCCTGATCGAGACCGTCGACGAGGGCGACCAACTGCTCATCGAGAACGTGGCGGTGGCGCCGGAGCACCAGGGGCAGGGCTTGGGTCGTCGCCTGCTGGCCCAGGTCGAGGCGATCGCCGCGGGCCTCGGCCATGATCGCATCCGGCTCTACACGAACCAGCGCTTCGAGGAGAACATCACCCTCTATGGCCGTGTCGGCTACTGCATCGACGGCGAGGAGCCGATCGGCGACGCGGTGCGCGTGAACATGAGCAAGGCGCTCGCCCCCGACTGAGGGCCAATTGCCTTCCACAGGCCCACCGTTATCGTAGGTTGTCGTGGCGAACGTGAAGGCTGCGCCCGCGCAGGGAAGGAACACGCCATGATCCTCGGCCGATACATCCGCCGGGCCGCGCCCTTGGCCGTGGCGGTGGGTTTGATCTGCCCGGGCCTTGCCCTGGCCGACATGCCCGCGACCTGTGGTGACGCCCAGGCGCGAAAGGACGAGCAGGTGGTCGAGGCGGCGCTTGAAGCCAAGACCCCCGCGGCGCTCGCCGCCAAGGTCCCGGACCTGGAGGCGGCGCTGTCCCATGCGCCCGCGAGCTATCCGCAGATCGAGCAGGTGGGACAGGTCTACCGCATCCGGGGGATCGCCGATGACAAGGCCCGTTCCCTGACCTTGATGCTGCTGGTGACGGCGGCGAAGGAGCACCGCAACGCGCAGGCGGTCCGCTGCCCCGACACCTATCCGAACGCCGCCCTGCTGGCCGGTGTCTACTGGAACGAGGTCAAGACGCCGGCGAGGGCCCTGGCGGCGCTGGACCGGGGCTACGCCCTGCGGCCCGGCGACAGCAAGCTGGTGACGGAGAGGGGAATCTCTCTGCTGCTGCTGCGGCGGCTGGAGGAGGCCATCGCGATGTACTCCGCCTGGCTGGAGGGGGTTCCGAGCTCCACCAACGACAGCGGCCTGGTGAAGATGCTCTCGGAGATGACAGACAATGGCACAGATCGGGACCGTGCCCGCGTCCTGCGCGCCCGGGCGTTTTCCTATGTCGAACTGAACAAGCTCGATCTCGCCGAGGCCGACTACCGGGCCTCTCTCATCCTGGAGCCGGGCAACAGCAAGGCGCTGGGGGAGCTAAACTACATCGCCGGACTGCGCGCCGGTTCGGCGCCCACGGCGGTGGTGATCGGAACCGTGAAGGCGCCCAGGGACTAGGTCTCCGCGGCGAGGGGTTCGCCGCGACCTCAGGAGGCCCCCAGCCGGCGCAGGACCTCGCGGGGGATCTGGTGGTGGGCGATGACGGGGCGCTGGTCGCGCAGGCCCAGGGACTCGCGCTGGACGAAGAACATCCAGGTGGCCTTGGCGGCGGCCTTCACCAGGGCGTCGCGGGGCTCGGTCTGGTCCTCGCCGGCGTCGTAGGCGCGCAGGGCGGCCAGGGCCTTCTCCATCTTGCCGCCGATGCGGCCCAGGGCGGCGGCGGCCTCGCCGGCCATCTCGTGCTGCAGGAGGTCAAAGCCGCTGTCGCGGGCGGAGGGGGCCTGGCGTTTGCTGAACATGGGCGCTCCCATTGATCGGTCGGTGGAGATTAGCCAATTCCCCGCGGAATGCGCTAGTTCCCCCAGGATTAGGTCATCCGCAGGACGACGCTCTCCGGGACCGGCTCGGCGGGCCGCACGCCGCTGAGGGCCGGGATGATGTCCTCGACGCGGTCGACCGAGATCCAGCTGTCCATGAATTCCGGCGGGGTGAGGCGCGCGTCCACCGTGTGCTGGAAGAGGGCGTAGAGCGGCTCCCAGAAGCCGTTCGGGCTGTAGAAGACCACCGGCTTGGCGTGCAGGTCCAGACGGCGCCAGGAGAGCAGCTCGACGATCTCCTCCAGGGTGCCGATGCCGCCGGGCAGGACGATGAAGCTGTCGGCGCGATCGAACATGATCTGCTTGCGCTCGTGCATGGAGGAGACGACGACGGTCTCCACCACGTCCAGCCGGCGCTCGCGCTCCTTCAGGAAGTGGGGGATGACCCCCAGCACCTCGCCGCCGGCCTTGTGGGCGGCGATGGCGCAGGCGCCCATCAACCCGACCCCGCCGCCGCCATAGATCAGCTTCAGCCCGGCCGCCGCCATGGCCCGGCCCAGGTCCGCGGCGTCGGCCAGCAGCTGGGGATCGGCCGCGTCGGAGGAGCCGCAGAACACGCAGGCGCTCGAAAGGGGGGCGAGGTCTTGCCCCATGGGCGGTAAGCTCCGGAAAAGGACTCAAAGGCGCGCGCTGCTGACATGTTCGGCGCGCGGGGTCGATTAGCTAGGGTCTGGGTTAAGGAGTTTCAAGCAAGCCGTGATCCGCGTCCCGATTCCTATCGTCGCAGCCCTGCTGCTGACCGCCTGCGGCGCCGAGGCCCCCCGGGTCCCCATCGCGCCCAAGAAGGAGCCCGCGGCCCAGGCCGCCGGCTATGCGATCCCGGCCATGGTCACCCGGGTCGAGGCCGGGCCCGCGGGCCTGACCCTGACCGGCTCGGCGCCGGCCGGGGCGCCCGTCCGCCTGGCCAGTCCCGACGGCGCGGCCATGGCCGCCAAGGCCGACGACAAGGGCGTCTGGCGGCTGATCGTCCCGGCGGCGACCCAGCCGCGGCTGTTCGGCCTCTCCTCCACCCAGGGCGCCCGCACGGTCCAGGCCCAGGGCTACCTGCTGCTCACCCCCGACGGCCGCGGCTATCTGCTGCGTTCGGGCGCCGGGGCGGTGCGGGTGGGGCCGGTGGCGGGGCTGGCGATCACCACCTTCGACTTCGACCGGGAGGGGGCCGCCGTGGTCTCCGGGGCGGCGCCGGCCAGCGCCACCATCACGGTGCGCGCCGACGGCCGCCAGAGCGCCGACGGCCGGGCCGACGCGGCGGGGCGCTTCGCCATCTCGCTGAGCCAGCCCCTGGCGGCCGGCGCGCACGCGATCAAGATTTTTAGCGACGGGGCCGAGAATTCGGCGACAATCGACACCTCGCCCGCGGCCTCCCTGGTCGACGGGCCATTTCGAAGCAGCACCACGCCCGCGGGTTTGCGGGTGGACTGGATGACGCCGGGCGGCGGGGTCCAGTCCACAGTGATCCTCAATTGATCTCGGAATTTTCGCCTATCGCGTGACGTCCGGATTTCGGCCGTCGCGCTCTCGAACGGAGCATTTTCAAGGTGACATTCATGCACGCCGGCGGTGACCGGCGGTTCGCAAGTCCGGGGGCCGTGTCGCCGCCCTCGGTGAAGTTCAGCTTCTGGGCCTCGATGGCCGACCTCGGCCGGCTGGTCATGCGCTCGGGCGCCAAGGGCCTGTCCTGGCGCATCCCGGTGGCGCTCGCCGCCGTGTTCGTCGGCAAGCTGGCCGGCGTCACCGCCCCGGTGATGCTGGGGGACGCCATCAACACCCTGTCGCCCGCCGCCGGGCAGGCCGTGGCCATCGGCGCGGACTTCGTGGTCCTGGCCCTGGCCTTCGCGGGCCTGCGGCTGGTGTCCTCCTGCGCCCCCTATCTGCGCGACGCCATCTTCACCACCGTGTCGCAGTCCACCATGGCCAAGGCCGCGGTGGAGACCTTCGCCCATGCGCTCGCCCTGTCGCTGGACTTCCACCAGGGCAAGCAGACCGGAATGCTGGCGCGCATCATCGACCGGGGCTCGCGCTCCACCGACTTCCTGATCCGCAGCGTGGTGTTCAACCTGGGTCCCACGGCGGTCGAACTGGTGATGGCCCTGGTGGTGATGGTCCTGCGGCTGGACTGGCGGTTCGCGGCCACCACCTTCGTGACCATCGTCATCTACACGGTGGTGACGTTCCGGATCACCGACTGGCGGCTCAGCCACCGGCGCGAGCTGAACGAGGCCGACAGCCGCTCGGCGGGGCTCTCGGTGGACGCCATGATGAACTACGAGACGGTGAAGACCTTCGGGTCGGAGACCCGCACCGTGGCCCAGTACGAGGCCGCCATGGGCGACTATGTGGTCGCCTCGGTGAAGGCCAACACCTCGCTCTCCCTGCTCAACGCCGTGCAGGCGGTGATCCTGACCATCGGCCTGGCCCTGATGACGGTGCTGGCCGGGCTGGAGGTGATCGAGGGGCGCATGCGGATCGGCGACGTCACCACCGCCATCCTGCTGCTGACCGGCATCTACCAGCCCCTGAACATGCTGGGCTTCAACTATCGCGAGATCCGCCAGGCCTTCATCGACATGGAGCAGATGGTCAGCCTGACGGCCCTGAAGCCCGACATCGTCGACGCCGCCGACGCCGCCGACCTGCCGCCCTCGGCGGCGCACGGCGCCGACGTGGCCTTCGAGGGCGTGACCTTCCAGCACGACGCCCGCTCCAGCGGCCTGAAGGAGGTCAGCTTCCACGCCCCGCCGGGGACCACCACGGCCATCGTCGGCCCCTCCGGCGCCGGCAAGACCACGGCGGTGCGCCTGGCCCTGCGGCTGATCGATCCCCAGGCGGGACGGGTGACGATCGACGGCATGGACCTGCGCCAGGTGCGCCAGGCCTCCCTGCGCCGGGCCGTGGCCCTGGTGCCGCAGGACGTCGCCCTGTTCAACGACACGGTCTACGCCAATATCGGCTTCGCCCGGCCCGACGCGACGCCGGAGGAGGTGCGCAAGGCCGCCGAGGACGCCGAGCTGGGGCCCTTCATCGACGCCCTGCCCAACGGCATGTCCACCATGGTGGGCGAGCGCGGCCTGAAGCTGTCGGGGGGCGAGCGCCAGCGGGTGGGGATCGCCCGCGCCCTGCTGGCCAATCCCCGCGTGCTGATCCTGGACGAGGCCACCAGCGCTCTGGACGGCCGCACCGAGGAGGCGATCCAGGCCACCCTGCGCAAGGTCCGCGCCGGCCGCACCACCCTGGTGGTGGCCCACCGCCTCTCCACCATCGTCGACGCCGACCAGATCGTGGTCCTGCGGCGGGGCAGGATCGTCGAGCGGGGCACCCACGCGGAACTGCTGGCGAAGGCCGGAGAATACGCGGCGCTCTGGCGGCGGCAGACGCGGGAGCAGTAGCTCTATGGCCACGGCGAGGAGATCGACGCTGATCCGGTTCTGGCTCTCCCAACATCAGGGGGGCATCGGCGTCGCCTTGGGCGCAGTCATTCTGGTCGCCCTGGCGGCTGTCGTGCTGCCGAGGATGGCCCCCAATGTCGAACGGGTCGGGCGGGTCACGGGGTTTGGAGTCGGCGAGACCGAGGAGGGGAGCTATCCGGTGGCCCACATCCAGCTCTCGGACCGCCAGGTCACGGTGAGGCTCTCCGGAGGCCATGGGTGCCATCTGGGCGACCGCATCCGGGTCGGGGAGGGACGACAGGTGTGGGGGGCGTCCTATGGCGTCGGGCCCCGGCCCTGCGTGGTCCGAGAGGCGTCGGCCGATGCGCAAGCCCGCTAGCGCTCCCAAGACCCCCAAGCCCAAGGCCTCCGCCGTGCAGTCGGTAGGACGGTGCGTTTGCGGGGCCGTGAGGCTGGAGATCGACGTGCCGGCGGTCTGGGCCTGGCATGACCATTCGGCGGCCAGCCGCCATGCCCAGGGGGCGGCCTACGCCACCTATGTGGGGAGCTGGCGCAGCCGGTTCCGCATCCTGGAGGGGGAGGCGCACATCCGCCGCTACGAGGATCCGGAGCTGGGGACGGCGCGCAGCTTCTGCGGGACCTGCGGCACGCCGCTGTTCTATGAGCGGCCACGCTCGCCGAAGATGGTCAACATTCCCCGCGCCCTGTTCGCCGAGCGGACCGGCCGCGAGCCGCGCTACCACACCTCGGTGGCGCAGATGGCCGACTGGACCTGGCGCGGGGAGAAGATGGCGCCCCTGAAGGCCTATCCGGGGGTGATGTTCGTGCGGCCGCGCAAGACCCCGCCGGCGCCGGACGGCATGTTCTAGCTGAGGCGCTTCCAGTAGAGGATCGTCCCGCTGAGGCCGCCGTGGGGCTTCAGGGCGTAGTCGGGGATCTCGCCCACGCGGACATAGCCCAGGCCCTCATAGAGCCCCGCCGCGCCGCCGTCGCTGGCGGTGTCGAGCACCAGCAGGGAGCGGCCATGCTGGCGGGCGAGAGCCTCGGCCGCGCGCATCAGGGCCGCGGCGATCCCCCGGCCGCGACAGCTCTCGCGGACCATCAGCTTGGCGATCTCGCCGCGGTGCGGCTGGTTGGGCGGGCAATCCAGCAGCAGGGTCACCGTGCCGGCCAGGACCTCGCCCTCCCAGGCCCCGAGGACGACGCGCTTGCCCTCGGCGGCGGCGCCCAGGGCGCCGTCCCAGAAGGCGGCGGAATCGGCCTTCGACAGGGGATGCATGAAGCTGACCGAGGCGCCGCCGGCCACCACCTCGATGAGCAGGTCGCGGAGCCGGGGCGCGGCGTCGGGGCCGAGGGGGCGGATGTCGAACATGTCAGCTCCGGGCCAGGGCGACGACATAGGCGCAGGGCTCGGCGGTCTCGTTGGCGATGGTGACCTCGCCGGGCGGGCCGAAGCCCAGGGCGTCGCCGGCGGCCAGGCGGTGGCGCTCGCCGCCCTCGTGGATGGTCAGCTCGCCGGCCTGGACCCAGACCACCTGGCGGATGCGGGCGTAGGACGAGGCGGGCAGGGTGACCTTCCGCCCGGCAGGCATGTCGACGCTCACCAGCTCCACCGGATGGTCGGGCCGGCTGAACACCTGGCGGCGGAGATAGCCGGTCTCCGGATCGCGCCAGACCGGCTGGTCGGCGGCCCGCGACAGCCGGTCCTCCTGGCCCTCGGCCCGCAGCAGCAGGCCCGCCAGGGTCAGGTCGAAGGCGCCGGCCAGCCGCACCAGGATGACCGCCGTGGGGCTCATCTCCTCGCGCTCGATCTTGCTGATGGTGGCCTTGGCCACCCCCGACCGTTCGGCCACCTCGGCCAGGGACCAGCCGCGGGCGTCGCGCTCGAGCCGAAGGCGCGCGGCGATGCGGGCGCCGGTATCGTCCACTATAGTCGGCATTCGTCCTGTATAGTGGACGATGACGCCTCAGGCAACCGAGGCCCTACTCGGCGGCCTTGGGCACGTCGTCGTCACCGAAGACCAGCTGGCGATCCCGGGGCGTCTTGCGGCGCAGGCGCGGGCCCAGGGTGCGGGCCCAGAGCCAGGCGAAGCGGCGGCCCATGACCTTGGGGGCGGCCAGCAGGACCGGGGTCAGGATCAAGGTCAGCAGGGTGGCGAAGGACAGGCCCCAGACCACCGCGCCGGAGAGCTGCACCCACCACTCCGACCCCGGCGCCTTGTATTCGATGTGGGCGTTGTGGAAGTTCGGGTGGATCTGGAACATCAGCGGCAGCAGGCCCACCACCGTCACCAGGGTGGTGAGCATCACCGGCCGGAACCGCTGGGCGGCGGCGCGGACGGCGGCGTCGTCGGCCTCGTAGCCCGAGCGGCGGAGCTGGTAGTAGGTGTCCACCAGCACGATGTTGTGGCCCACCACGACCCCGGCCAGGGCCACGACCCCGGTCCCCAGCATGATCACCGAGATGTAGTCGAAGGTGTGCATCAGGTTGATCTGCACCCCCAGCAGCACGCCGACGGTGGAGAGCGCCACCGCCGAGAGGGTCACCAGCACGCCGTAGAAGCTGTTGAACTGCCACAGCAGGATCACCCCCATCATGAACAGGGACGCCGACATGGCGGTCATGAAGAAGACGG
This sequence comes from Phenylobacterium sp. GW821-FHT12F10, assembly GCF_058806695.1. NCBI lineage: Bacteria > Pseudomonadati > Pseudomonadota > Alphaproteobacteria > Caulobacterales > Caulobacteraceae > Phenylobacterium > Phenylobacterium sp. GW821-FHT12F10. The sequence goes on from NZ_JBXAPY010000001.1 coordinate 1,141,180, forward strand.
CGGCCTTCTGGCCCTCCTCGTCGGCGCCGGTGAACTTCCAGCGGACGGAGGGGTCGATGGGCGCCTTCTCCAGCCAGGGCTTGAGCTGGGCGATCTTCTGGTTGGCGGCGACGCCCTCGACGGCGTTGGCCTGGACGATCACCAGGCGCTGGCTGTCGCGGCGCTGGATGTTGGTCACCTGCTGGGCCGGGACGCGCTTGATGAAGTAGCTGGCGGGCACCGGACCCAGGGCCGTGGAGATCTTCATGTTCTCGAAGGCCGCCACGTTGCGACCCTCGGGCGTGAAGCGCACCCGGATGTCCAGTTCGTCCTCGGCGTCGTCGGGGCGGAAGCGGCCCACCAGCACGCCGCCGGTGGTGTACTGGATCGCCTGGCCGACGGTGAGCACGTCGACGCCGTAGCGGCCGGCGGCCTCGCGGTCGACGGCGAGGTTCCACTCGATGCCCGGCGAGGTGCGGTTGTCCTCCAGCTCGATCAGCTGGGGATCGGCGGCCAGCTTGGCCTTCACCAGGTTGGCGGCCTTGTTGAGCGCCACGGGGTCGTTGCCGCGCAGTTCGACCTGCACGTCCTTGCCGGTGGGCGGGCCGCCCTGGGGCTCGCGCACCTCGACCTGCATGCCGGGGATGTCGGTGACGCGCTTGCGCACCTCGTTGGCGATGTCCTTGCCGCGCAGGCCGAGCGCCTTGCGGTCCTCGTAGTCCTGGAAGTCGACATTGATGCGGCCGATGGTGTCGTTGGGCGGGGCGTTGGGGCCGCCGCCGCTGCTGGCCGAGCCGCTGCGGACGAAGATGGAGTTGACGCCCTTGATGCCCTGCAGGCGGGCCTCCACCTGGCTCACCAGCTTGTCCTGGGCCTCGGGCGACATGTTGCCCCGCGCCTTGACGTAGACGGCCACGAACTCGGGGTCCTGATCCAGGAAGAACTCGGTCCGGTGCTTGGTGTGGCCGAACCAGTAGAAGACCCCGACGATGATCACCAGGGTCGCGGCCATCACCCGGAAGGGATGCTGGCCGAGGAAGCTGATGTTGCGGGCGTACCAGCCCATGAAGCCGGTCATCTCGCGCGGGTCGCCCCGCTCGGACTTCTCGATCTCGGCCAGGTGCTCGGCGTCCACCGCGGCCTTGCGGGCGACGATGGAACCGAGCGCCGGCGTGAAGATCAGGGCCACGAAGATCGAGGCGCCCAGCACGAAGAACAGGGTCAGCGGCAGGAAGCTCATGAACTTCCCGGCGATCGAGTTCCAGAACATGAAGGGGATGAAGGCGCAGAGCGTGGTCAGGGTGCCGTTCAGCACCGGCCAGAACATGCGCTTGCCGGCGGCGGCGAAGGCCTCGCCCTTGGGCATGCCCTCGGCCATCTTGCGGTCGGCGTACTCCACCACCACGATGCCGCCGTCCACCAGGATCCCCACCGCCAGCACCATGCCGAACATGACCATCTGGTTGAGGGTCACGTGCATGGCGTTGAGCATCAGGAAGGCCAGCATGAAACAGGCCGGGATCGCCAGCCCCACCATCAGGCCCTGACGGATTCCGAGACTGGCGACGATGATCATCATCACCAGCAGGGTGGCCGACATCAGGCCGCTTTCCAGCACGATCAGGGTGCGGCCGATGAAGTCGCTCTCGTCGAAGATGTAGGAGACCTTGACCGTCTCGGGCCAGCGCTTCTGCTCCTCGGCCACCACGGCCCGGACCTTCTTGACGGTCTCCAGGACGTTGGCGCCGGAGCGCTTGGAGACGTCCAGGGAGTAGGCGGGCTGGCCGTTGAAGCGGCTGATATAGCTGGCTTCCTTGAAGGTGCGCCGCACGTCGCCGATGTCGCCCACGGTGATCAGGCGGTCGCCGTTCTTCTTGATGGGCAGGGAGAGGATGTCCTCGGGCTTCTCCACCACGCCGGGGACCTTGACCGCGAACTTGCCGGCGCCGGAGCGCAGGTCGCCGGCCGGCACCAACTGGTTGTTGCGGCTGATCACCTGGGCCAGTTCGCCGGTGGTGACGTTGTAGGCCTCCATCCGCATGGGATCGACGGTGACCTCGAGGAACTCCTCGCGGCCGCCGCTGAGGCTGGCCTCCAGCACCCCGGGGGTGGCCTCCAGGCGGTCCTGCAGGTCTCGGGCGATCCGCACCAGCTCGCGCTCGGGCGCCGCGCCCGACAGCACGATGCCGATGACGGGGTCGCCGGAGAAGTTGGCCTCCTCGATGATCGGCTCCTCGGCGTCCGGGGGGAACTTGCCCCGGGCCAGGTCGACCTTGGCGCGGACGTCCTCCAGGACCTTGTCCTTGTTGAAGTCGGCCTCGAACTCGAGATTGACGACGGCCATGCCCTGGCGGGCCACGGCGTTCATCTGCTTCAGGCCCTCGATGCTCTGAAGCTCGGTCTCCATGGGCTTGACCAGCAGCCGCTCGGCGTCCTCGGGGCTGACGCCCGGATAGGGCACCACCACCGAGACGAAGGGGATGGTGATGTCGGGGTTGGATTCCCGCGGCATCGAGTTGTAGGCCAGGAAGCCGAAAATGCTGGCGATCAGGGTGACGCCCAGCACGACCTTGCGCCGTTTTATCGCGCCGTCGATCAAGGGTCCGATCATCGTCTCTATCTCCAGGGGCGCGGGCGCGGCTTAGCGCGCGCTGGCGACCCGAACCTTCTGACCTTCGGCCACGTAGGACTGGCCGACCGTGATGACGCGCACCGGACCGCGGAGCCCCGCGACCCAGACGCCGCCGGGGGTTTCCTCGATCACCGTGACCGGGGCGAAGGCCACCTGATTGTTGGCCTCGACATAGCGGACGCCCTGGCGGCCGGCGGAGTCCAGCACCAGGGACGACACCGGCACCTGGTGGGCGGGGCCGACCCCGGCGGAGATGCGGACGGTGGCCGAGAGGCCCGAGCGGGCGGCCATGTTGGGGTTCGCCGCGGCGACCTCCACATGATAGGTGCGGGTCTGGGCGTCGGCGTCGCGGGCGACGTAGCGGACGCGGCCCGACAGGCGCTCCCCCGACAGCAGGGTGGCGGTGGCCGGGGCGCCGACGTGCAGCTTGCCGGCGTCGGTCTCGGGCAGGTCGCCGACGATCAGCAGCGGGTTCAGCTCGATCATGGTGCCGCAGGCCTGGCCCGGCGACAGATAGGCCCCGATCTCGGCCTCGCGCTTGTCGAACACCCCGGAGAAGGGCGCGCGGATGTTCATCTGCTCGACCCCGATCTCGGCCTGGCGGACCAGGGCCGCGGCGTTGTCGAGATTGGCCTGGTCCTGCAGAACCTGGGTCTGGGAGCGGAAGCCCTTCTTGGCCAGTTCCACCGAGGCCTGCTGGCTCAGCTGACGCGAGCGCAGGGCCGCGCGGGCCTGGTCCAGGGTCGCCTGGCGGGCGTCGACGTTCAGGCGGCAGAGCACCGCGCCCTTGGCCACATAGCTACCCTCGGTGGCGGGGGTGGCGGCCACCGTGCCGGGGCTCTCGGACTTGACCGACACCGTGCGGGCCGACTCGGTGCGGCCGCGGATCACCACGGCGTACTCGTGGACGCTCTCCGGCGTCAGGGCGACCTGGACCGAGGGCAGGGTGGAGGTGGACGTCGTCTTGGCCTGGGCGCCGTCCTTCTTCTCGCCCCCGCCGAACAGCGAGCCGATCAGGAAGTACAAGGCGGCCACGAGCAAGATTCCGCCCGCGAAGAGGTAAGAAGATTTGACGCGCATACAGCCGTTTCCCCGAGCGCAGCAGTCGTTCGGCGTCCGCACATGAGTCGGCCGCCCGCCCCGCAATCCTATGCAGATAGGTTGCAGTGGCTTTTGATGCCACCGTTCTGCGAGCGCAAATGAAATCGCGGACAGGATGATGTATGGCCGCATATTGTGCCCGTGAAGCCGCAGGATCGGCATGCACGTGCCCCCGGGCCCAAGCTGAGCCTTGGACACTATCCAGGGTTGAACGAAAAGGAGACGTCTTGAGATATCTGCACACCATGGTCCGCGTGGCCGACCTCGACGCCTCCCTGGCCTTCTATTGCGACAAGCTGGGGCTGAAGGAGGTCTCCCGCGTCGAGAACCAGGGGGGACGTTTCACCCTGGTCTTCCTCTGCGCTCCCGGCGACGAGGAGATGGCCAAGGCCAGCCGCGCCCCCACCGTCGAGCTGACCTACAACTGGGACCCCGAGGACTATCAGGGCGGGCGCAACTTTGGCCACCTGGCCTATGCCGTGGACGACATCTACGAGACCTGCGCCCGGCTGCAGGCCGGCGGGGTGACCATCAACCGGCCGCCCAGGGACGGCCACATGGCCTTCGTCCGCTCGCCGGACGGCATCTCGGTGGAGCTGCTGCAGGCCGGGCCCGCCAAGGCCCCGGCCGAGCCCTGGGTCTCGATGCCCAACACCGGGGTCTGGTGATGGGCGATCGGCTGGCGGGGCGCGCGGCCCTGATCACCGGGGCGGCCGGCGGCATCGGCCTGGCCTGCGCCGAGGCCTTCGCCGCCGAGGGCTGCGACCTGGCCCTGATGGACATCGACGACAAGCGCCTGGCCGCCGCGGCCAAGGACCTGGCCAGGCAGAGCGGCCGCAAGGTCCACGCCGTGCCCTGCGACGTCTCCGACGCCGCCGCGGCCCAGAAGGCGGTGATCCGCTCGGCGGCCCTGCTGGGGCGGATCGACATCCTGGTGAACAACGCCGGCATCCTGGCGCCGGGCGACATCCTGGACTGCGACCTGGCCGACTTCGACCGGGTGATGGCGGTCAATCTGCGGGCGCCCTTCGTGATCGGCCAGACCGTGGCCCGCCACATGGTGGACGCCAAGATCCGGGGGGCGATCATCAACATGTCCTCCATCAACGCCGTCGTCGCGATCCCCAACCAGATCGCCTACGTGGCCTCCAAGGGCGGGATCGCCCAGCTGACCAAGTCCATGGCCCTGGCCCTCGCCCCCCACGGCGTGCGGGTCAACGCCATCGGGCCGGGCACCATCTCCACCGACATCCTCAAGGACGTGATGGAGAACGAGGACGCGCGCCGCCGGGTGCTGGCGCGCACGCCGATGAAGCGGTTCGGCGAGCCCTCGGAGATCGGCAAGGTCGCCCTGTTCCTGGCCAGCGACGACGCCTCCTACATGACCGGCCAGACCCTCTATCCGGACGGCGGGCGGCTGGCCCTCAACTATACGGTGGCGGTGGATTAGGCCTTGGACGGCGGGCGACACGGCCTATGTCTGGGCCCGACCCTCGCCAGCCCGGAGCCCCCATGACCGACCAAACCTTCCTGACGCTCAATGACGGCCGGCTGATGCCCCAGGTGGGGCTCGGGGTCTGGCAGAGCCCGGCCGAGACCACCGCCGACACGGTGGCCACGGCGCTGGCGGCCGGCTACCTGGCCATCGACACCGCCGCGGCCTATCGCAACGAGCCCGGCGTGGGCGAAGGAGTGAAGCGCTCGGGGGTGGCCCGCGACAAGCTCTTCATCACCACCAAGCTGTGGAACGAGAACCAGGGCTATGACGCGGCGCTGGCGGCCTTCGACAAGAGCCTGGCGCGACTCTCCATGGACTATGTCGACCTCTACCTGATCCACTGGCCGGCCCCGACCCAGAACCTCTATCTGGAGAGCTGGAAGGCGCTGATCCGCCTGCGCGAGGAGGGCCGGGCCAGGTCCATCGGGGTCTCCAACTTCGCCATCCCGCACCTGGAGCGGATCATCGGCGAGACCGGGGTGACCCCGGCCGCCAATCAGATCGAGCTGCACCCCCGCTGGCAGCAGGCGCAGCTGCGCGCCTTCCACGCCGCCAAGGGGATCGCCACCACCTCCTGGAGCCCGCTGGGCCAAGGCCGGCTGCTGGACGATCCGGTGATTGGCGAGATCGCCGCCAAGCACGGCAAGACCGCGGCCCAGGTGATCATCCGCTGGCACGTGGACCTGGGCCTGACGGTGATCCCCAAGTCGGTGACCCCGGCCCGCATCGTGGCCAATTTCCAGGTGTTCGACTTCGCCCTCGACGCCGCGGACCTGAAGGCCATCGAGGGCCTGGACGCCGCCGACGGCCGCATCGGCCCCGATCCCGCCGCCTTCGGCTGACCCGTCAGGCGCTCAGATAGTCGTAGGCCACTTCCATCTTCCGGGAGGTCCGGGTCCCGGCATGGACCCGGCAGCGGAACATGCCGCGGCTTTCGTTGATCCATTGCGACTCCACGACGAAGCCGGCGTCGGCCAGCATCCTGTCGCAGCACAGGGGATTGGGCGCCCAGAAGTTGGTGAAGTCCTGGTTGTTGCTGTCGCCGGGCAGGTACTCGGCGAAGGGCTCGTCCTCGTGCTTGCGGCTGACCAGGGTCTCCAGGATGAAGGTTCCCTTGGCGTAGCGGCGCAGCGACCATAGGGCCCGGCACGGGTCGGGCAGGTGGTAGAGGACCCCCAGGCAGATCACCACGTCGAAGGGCTCGATGGGCAGGGTGTCCAGCTCGTAGACATTGGCGCGGATGAACCGGAACTTGCGCCCCGACAGCCGCTCCATGTCGGCGAAGCCGTAGAAGTCCTTGGCCGCGTAGTCGACGGCGGTGACCGAGGCGCCGCGGGCCGTCAGCATCTTGGTGAAGTAGCCGTCGGCGGGACCGATCTCGAGGACGGTCATGCCCGTCATGTCGTCGGGCAGGCCGAGCTCGCTCAGGGTGCCGCTGGGATCGTAGACGCCGGGGGTGACCACGCCGGGAAAGATCTCGAAGCGGTGGTACCACCACGGGCGCGAGGCCACGATCGCTTCGGCTTCGGCCTGATCCATGTCGCAAGTCCCCCAGGGCATGGCCCGACACCGGAGAACGGACATCCCGGGCAAGCGTTCCGTCGGCGGACCGATGGCGCGGGCGGCCGGTTCCGGGTAGAGGCGTGGGGCGGCCAGGGAGAGAGTTTTTGGTGAAGCGTCCGGGTTCCCGCAAGACCGTCACGGCCGCCAACCTGGCCGACCTGGGCGCCGCGCGGCTGGCCGCGATCCTGGTGGACGTCGCCGAGGCCCAGCCCACCATCAAGCGGCGCCTGCGCCTGGAGCTGGCCGGCGAGGTGGGGGCCGAGGACCTGGCCGCCGAGGTGGCCAAGCGGCTGGCGGCCATCGAGACCCGCCGCTCCCGCGTCCACTGGCGCAAGTACAAGGAGTTCGTCCGCGACCTGGAGCTCCAGCGCGCGATGATCGCCGGCAAGATGGCCCAGGAGAACCCGGCCCTGGCGCTGGATTTCCTCTGGCGCTTCGTCGACATGGCCGAGGGCGTCCTGTCGCTCACCAAGGACGACAAGGGCGAGGTGGAGGTGGTGTTCCTGGCCGCGGTGGAGGACCTGGGACCCGTCGCCGCGCGGGCCGGGGGCTCGAGCCTGGCCCTGGCCGAGCGCGCCTTCCAGGCCCTGGAGACCGACGAGAACGAGATCTTCGTGCGCCTGGTGGAGATCCTGCTGCCGGCCCTGGACGCCGCCGGGATCGCCCGGCTGCGTGACCTGCTGGAGGCCGCCATCGCTCGGCGCGGCCGGCCCAAGCCCGCACTGCGCGCCGCGGTCCAGGCGCTGGCCGACGCCCAGGGCGACGTGGACGGCTTCATCGCCACCATCACCGCCAGCGAAGCCCTGCAGCCCTGGACCGGCGCCCAGATCGCCAGCCGCCTCACCGCCGCCGGCCGCGCGCCGGAGGCCCTGGCGGCCCTCAAGCGCTCGGCCCCGCCCGCCTTCGCCGACGTGGCGCGTTCGCAGGCCCGGGTCGTGGCCTCGGCCCCCAGCCTGAAGGCCTGGGAGGACGCCTATCTCGAGGCCCTGGAGGCCGACGGCCAGGCCGACGCCGCCCAGGCGGTGCGCTGGACGGCCTTCGAGCAGCGGTTGTCGGCCGACCGGCTGCGGGCCTATCTCAAGCGCCTGCCCGACTTCGACGACGTGGAGGCCGAGGACCGGGCCATGGCCCATGTGGCGGGGTTCAAGAGCTTCCCCGCCGCCCTGCGCTTCTTCCTGGCCTGGCCGGCGCCCAGCCAGGCCGCCGCCCTGATCCTGGCCCGCGCCGGCGAAATCGACGGCGACGACTATGAGGGGCTGGAGGCCGCCGCCCAGGTGCTGGAGGGCCGCCACCCCCTGGCCGCGACCCTGCTTTACCGGGCGATGATCGGGCGGACCCTGCGGTTCAACCGCCGCGACCGCTTCGCCGACGCCGAGCGCTGGATGGCCGACTGCGCCATCCTCGCCCCCCAGATCGCCGATTTCGGGGACTATGAATCCCACGCCGACTTTGTGGGTCGGGTAGGACACACTCCACAGGCCTGACGCCCGGCGCCCCGCAAAGGCCGCGGTCGGGCCTTGCGGCGGACTCGTTCGAGGCGCACAGGGTCGCCCATGGCGATGCAGAAACGACGGATTGATCGCGCTCAGCGGTTTCGGGCGCGGCGAGTCTGGTGGGAACGGCACGGCGCCTTCGCCCGCGGCCTGCTCACCGGAACCCTCGTGACCCTGCTGGCGGTCTGGATCGCCAAGATGGCGGCCGCGACCTTCTAGACCCGCTCAGGCGTCCGCTCCGCGACGGCCGTCGCTGGCAGGTTCTCCAGCACCAGCAGGGCCGCGGCCGTGTTGGAGATGGGGATGTGGTAGTGCTGGTGGACCCGCGAGACCTGGCCGGTCATGGCGCCGCGCATGGCGATCCACATCAGCAGCTCCACCCCTTGCGACCCCGCCTGCTCGACGAGGTCCAGGCTGGAGTGCGCCGTGAGCGGCGAGGGATCGGTCGCCAGGGCCTCGAGGCACATCTCGTCGAAGTCGCGGTTGATGAAGCCGGCCCGTTCTCCCTCCAGCTGGTGCGACAGGCCGCCGGTGGCGATCACCACCACCTTCAGGTCCTGGTCATAGGCCTCGATGGCCCGGCCGATGGCCTGGCCCAGCTTGAAGCAGCGGCGGGGCGAGGGCAGGGGGTGCTGGACGGTGTTGATGGCGACGGGCACCGCCGGCGGCGGCGCGCCGTGAGGCCAGAACAGCTCCATGGGAATGCAGAAGGCGTGGTCCACCAGCATCTCCTGGCAGGTGGTCAGGTCGAACTCCTCGGCGATCAGATGCTCGATGATGTGCCAGGACAGGTCGCGGTCGCCGGCGAAGGGCGCCAGCACCGGCAGGCCCCAGCCCTCGTCGGCGTTGCTGTATTCCGCCGCCGCGCCGACGGCGAAGGTGGGCAGCTTGTCGAGGAAGAAGTTCAGGCCGTGGTCGTTGTAGAGCACCACGCAGGCGTCCGGCTTGACCTTGTCCAGCCAGGCCCGGGCGGCGGGGAAGCCGTCGAAGAAGGGCTTCCAGTAGGGCTCGCCCTCGCGGTGGTTGGCGATGGCGGCGCCGATGGCCGGCACGTGGGAGACGGCCAGGCCGCCGACGATGGTGGCCATGGTCTCAGGCCCCCGCCGCCAGCAGCTTGGCCTTGAAGGCCTCGACCGTGACCCCGGTCTGCTGGGCGCCCAGGTCCTGGACGCTGAGCCCCAGGATCCCGGCCAGCTTGGCCAGGTAGTAGATGTTGCCGCCCTCGGCCAGCAGGGCCAGGACGTCGCGGTCGGCGACGGCGCGGCGCTGGGCCTCGGTGAGGCCGAAGCGCCGCCCGTAGGCCTCCTCGTCGGCCAGGAAGGCCTGCCGGTTGGCCGCCTCGTTGAACGAGAAGCACATCTTGTTGAGGCCATAGCCCCGCTGGGCCATGGCCCCGTCGAACACGCCCAGCGCCTCGGCCCGCGTCGTCATGATCCGGCTCCCTCAATTCGAAGGGCAGGCGATCACCGCGCCCGGCGGGCGCCCTTGATCTGGGTCAAGCCGACCGTCATTCCCGCTGACGGTTTGTGACGCGAACGACGGGGCGACAGGCGCTAGCGCGGCGGGTCGTACTCCAGGCCGAGCTTGGCCAGGCGCGCGGCCTCCGGGCCGTAGCGGCGTCCCATGGCGGTCAGGTCGCCCTCGATCTGGGCGGCGACCGGGCCCGACTTCAGGGGCAGGCGGTAGGCGCCCGCCTTGGGCTCGCCGGTGGCCAGGATGGTCAGGCCGTGGCGGGAGCGCACGGATCCGAGGCCCGGCCGGGTGATCGCCACATGGGTCCGGTAGCTGCGCGACCAGGTGTCGGCGCGCAGGGCCAGGGCCACCTCGTCGACGCCGTCGGCCAGGGGGACCTCCACCGTCTCGTGACGCCAGAAGGCCGCCAGGGCCGCGACCCCGTGACGATAGTCGGAGCCGGTCACCTGGAAGTCGGCGGTGCGGTGGGCGGGACCCCATTCGCGCACGCCGATGCGCTCGGCGGTGGCCTGGGCGACCGGGCGGCCGCCGATGGCCTCCACCAGGGCGAGGGAGGCGGGGATCGAGGCCGAGACCCCGGTGGTGGAGATCACGCGCCCGTCCTGCACATAGCGGCGGTCGCGCACCCAGGTGGTGTCGGGATAGGCCTTGGTCAGACCCTTGAGGGCCGACCAGTGGGTGGTGGCGCGCTTGTCGTGCAGCAGGCCGGCGTTCGCCAGGACCCGGGCCCCCTCGCAGATGGAGACCACCACGGCGCCCTTGGCCGCCTGGGCTCGCAGCCAGGCCGCCAGCTCGGGGCTCTTGGGCTTCACCTGGGCGGGCACGATGATGATATCGGCGCCGGCGGGTTCGGCCGCGTCGAACTGGGCGATGGTCTGGTCGGCCATGACCCGCAGGGCGGGCCTCAGCCGGACCGCGCCGGGGCCGGTGGAGACGCTGCGCACCTCGGCGACGCCCGATTCCTTGAGCACGCCGTAGGGGATGGTGAAGTCGGTGGTCTCGGTCCCGGCGTTGTCGGCCAGGACCGCCACCAGCGGCCTGGCCCGACCGGCCTTGGGGGCCGGCAGGGTCAGGCCGTCGGCCGCGACAAGCGCCACGCTCGGCCCCGTCGCGGCCCAGGGCGTGACCGGTTGCAGGAAGGCGAGGGTCGCCGCGGTGGCCGCGGCGGCGAGGACGGGGGTGCGCATGTCAGGTCTCCGGGGAGGAAGCGGGCGTCAGTCTTGCGAGGCGGCAGGGGCGCTCGCCTGGCTCGGGGCGTTGCAGGCGCAGCTCTCGCCGCACTGGCAGTCGGGGCCGCAGGCGCAGGGTTGGCAGCTGCAGTTTTCGTTGGCGCAGGGGTCGGACATGGGTTGGTTCCTTCATCGGGTTGTCGATGACCGGACCCTAGGGCGAGAAATCGCTGGCGGAAATGTCATTGATGTCGCAAATTACGCCAATGACCGACCCTCGCCCCACCCCCCGCAACATCGCCCTGATCGGCTATGACGGCGCCCAGTCCCTCGATCTCGTGGGCCCGCTGGAAGTGTTCGCCATGGCCAACCGCTTCGCCGGCGTCACCGCCTACAGGATCATTCTGGCGGCGCTTGAGGGCGGAGAGATCACCTGTAATTCCGGCCTGAGGCTGGCGGGTTTCGTCGGCCTCGCCGACCTGCCGAACGACCTGGACACCGTGCTGGTGGCCGGCGGGGACGAGACGGGCCTGGTCTCCATGCGGGGCAGCGGCCTGGTGGAATGGCTGCGGGCGCGCCGCGAGAGCGTCCGGCGGATCGGCAGCGTCTGTTCGGGCGCCTTCGTCCTGGCCGAGGCCGGGCTGCTGGACGGGCGCCGCGCCACCACCCACTGGGACTCCTGCGACCAGATGCGGGCCTTCCGTCCCGCCGTCCGGCTGGAGCCCGACGCCATCTTCGTGGCCGATCCGCCCTTCTACACCTCGGCCGGGGTGACGGCGGGGATCGACCTGTGCCTGGCCTTCGTGGAGGCGGACCTCGGGGCGGAGGTGGCCCTGGCGGTGGCCCGCAACCTGGTGCTGTTCATGCGCCGGCCCGGCGGGCAGACCCAGTTCAGCGCGGGGCTCGGCGTCCAGGCCGCCGCCACGCCGCGCCTGCGCAAGCTGGTGGCCGAGATCAGCGCCGACCCCACCGGCGACCTCAGCCTGCCCGAACTGGCCCGGCGCGGCGGCATGACCGAGCGCACCTTCTCCCGCGTCTTCCAGAAGGAGATGGGGACCACCCCGGCCACCTTCGTGGAGCTGGCGCGGGTGGACCGGGCCAAGGCCCTGCTGGAGACCTCCGACTGGCCCCTGGCGCGGGTGGGGGAGCGGGCCGGGTTCGGCAGCCTGGACGGCCTGCACCGCGCCTTCCAGAAGCGGGTGGGGATCACGCCCGGCGAGTACCGCCAGCGGTTCGGGCGGGTGGCGGCCTAAGCTCTAGGCGCTGCGGCGGCGCAGCAGGATCAGGGCCTCGATCGCCAACAGGACCGCCGCCCCCGCCGCCAGCCAGGCCGCGTTCGGCTTGTCGGCCTGCTCGGCCACATAGACCGCCGCCAGGCCCCAGATGATGGGCGCCAGATAGACCGGCGAGGCCAGCCGCCAGCCCATCGCGCCCCCGGTCAGCAGCACCGCGGCGATCCCCAGCACCGCCCAGGTCAGGTCGGGTCCGATCACCCCTTGGGCCGTGAGCACGGTGAGGATGTTTATGGCCGAGGCGATGGTCAGCCAGCCGGCCAGCAGGGACAGGGGCCAGACGATCAGCAGACGGTCGCGGAAGGCGGGCAGGGGCGCCTGCGTCCGGGCGCGCGTCAGGCCCACGATCAAGGTCGCCGCCGAGACGATGATGATCACCACGCTGAGCCATTGGGCGTTGAAGGCCGAGGCCAGGATCCAGGCGCCGCAGCCGGCGATCGCCACCACCGAAGGCCAGGCCAGGGCCCGCAGGGTCGGGGTCTCGGGCGCGATCGTGACCTGGTAGAGGGCGTAGGCGGTCAGGCCCAGATAGATCAGGCCCCAGATGGAGAAGGCGTAGCCCGCGGCCCTCAGGGTCTGGTCGCCTTGTCCGGCGAACTCGGCGGCCGACAGCCCGATGTGCTGGGTGGCCTGGATCGCCGGGATGGCGATGGCCGCCGCCACAGCCAGCAGGACGACGAGGCTTCGTCCGAGGGGTCGTCCGGTCATGTCATGGCTCCGCTTGAAACCCTAGGAGCGCGGGGCGACGGCGTCGGTTCCCCGCCGCGCCCACGGTTCGCGCGGGGGCGATGTTGCGGCGGTTCGCCGCCCCGGGGAACCGGGCGCGGCGGCGGGCCATTTTTCATTGTGGCGGGGGCGGCGGCGGCGGATTATCTGGAGCCAATGAACTTGATCGATCCCGGCGTCGCCGCCCTGCTCGCCCAGGCGGTGGCGGCCCACGAGGCGGGACGGCTGGACGAGGCCGAGCGCCTGCTGCGCCGCCTCACCCTGTCGGCGCCCAAGCTGGCGCAGGCCCGGCATCAGTTGGGCCAGTTGCTCTACCAGACCGGCCGCTACCAGCTGGCCGAGGCCGAGCTGCGCCGCGCCCTGGCGATCGCCCCAAGCCCCGAGACCCGGCTGGGCCTGGGCTTGGCGCTGATGGCCCAAGGCCGATACCTGGAAGGCTGGAAGCTCTATGGGGCGCGCCACGAAATTCCGGCCATGCGGCTGCCTACGCCCAGGGACTTCCCCTATCCCGAATGGCGGGGCGAGGACCTGGCCGGCAAGCATATCGTGATCTTCCCCGAGCAGGGGTTCGGCGACCAGATCCAGTTCGCCCGCTTCGTCCCCCAGCTCCAGGCCCTGGGCGCCGAGGTCACCCTCTTGTGTCGGCCAAGCCTCGAGCGATTGTTCGCCCACAGCTTCCCCCGCGCCCGGGTGCTGGCCGCCGCCGGGGCGGTGGAGTTTCCCGATCCCGACTACTGGGCCATGGCCGGCGGCCTGCCGGCGCCTCTGGGGACCACCCTGGAGAGGCTGCCGGCGGAACCCTATCTCAGCACCCCGGCGACCTGGCCGGCCCTGCCGCCGGGCTTGAAGATCGGCCTGGCCACCCGGGGCAGCCCCACCAACGGCAATGACCGTCATCGGTCGCTCTCCGCGGACCAGGCCGCCCAGCTCGCCGCCGTCCTGCCGGGCCAGGTTTTCGACCTCGATCCCGCCGCGAGCGGGGCCCGGGACTTCGCCGACACCGCGGCCCTGATCGCCCAGCTCGACCTGGTGGTGACGGTGGACAGCTCCATGGTTCACCTGGCCGGGGCCCTGGGTAAGCCCTGCTGGGTGCTGCTGTCGGTGCTGGGGGTCGACTGGCGCTGGCTGGACCGGGCGAGCGACAGCCCCTGGTATCCGAGCGTGCGCCTCTACCGCCAGGGGTCCGATCACGCCTGGGGACCGGTCATCGCCGCGATCGGCGCGGACCTGGCGCGGGGCGACATAGGTTGAGGGCTGCGCCGCGCTTGGGCGGCGGTTCCAATGGCTCCCGGAGCAGGACTCGAACCTGCGACAAGTCGGTTAACAGCCGACTGCTCTACCAGCTGAGCTATCCGGGATCACCGTTGGAGGCGGGCGTATACGATGGCCCGCGCGTCGGTGCAAGTCGCTGCGCGACCTCTTTCAATAGCCCGCGGTCTTGCCGTTCGGCTTACCGTCCACGATCTGGTCCAGGTACTCGCTGAGGCCGTAGCCCACCAGGTCGCCGCAACGATAGCGGGTCATGCCCTCGGTGATGCGGGTCTGCAGCTCCTGACCGTCCGGCGTGGTGCGGCGGTTGCGCAGGGGGATCAGGGACATGACCTCGCCGGTGACCTCATAGGCCTTGCCGCCGTGGGTCTTCACCTTGGCCCGCAGGGCGGTCTGGTAGCCGTTCTCGTCCCAGTCCGAGTCGATCACGCATTCCTCGATCAGGTCGTAGGCGCCGTCGGCGAACACCATGCCGCCCTGGCGCGCGCCGCCCTTTCCGTCGCCGATCACCGACAGCATCATCCCGAAGTCGCGGCCGAAATTCATCGGGCACCAGCGGTACCAGTCGATGGCCTGCCAGTGGCGCGGGCCCCAGGACTTGTCGCGCAGACCAAAGCCCTCGATCTCGAATCGCTCGTCGCCGACGGTGAAGACGCCCTTGGCCGCGCAGTGCTGCTCGTAGTGGGCCTTGGCGAAGGACTTCTCCGGATCGATCTCGATCGGGACCCCGTCCTCGCGCACCGTCTCGCCGCCGTACATGGGCGAGACGCCCTCGTAGTCGAGGGTCACGGTGCAGGGCAGGGACGGATTGTCGCGGAAGGCCTTTTTCGGGTCCGCCATCTCGTGGGGACGCTCCAGAATCAGCGCCTTGCCCGAATAGGTCACCTTCAGGCGCTTGAAGGGTTCGACCACCTCGACCTTGAGTCCCCCGGCGTTCATCTCCGAATTGTCGGTGATGGTGGGCCGGGCGAACATGAAGGCCACCCGCCCGCCGGGCAGGTAGAGGCAGATGGTCATCTCGGCGTAGTGCTCGTTGGCGCGGTTGCCGATGCGGAACCAGCCGCCCGTCTTCTTCACCGGATCGAAGACGTTGAAGTACATGGATTCGTTGTAGTTCTTCACGTCGCCAGGATCGTGGGTGAACTCGTCCTGGGGTTCGAGGCGGGTCTTGAAACCGGTCGGGGCCTTGGCCATGGCATGTCCTCCATCCGCGACTTCGCGCGGTCTCGAGTCGAGCTTGCGCCGCTTGACGCCGGGGCCGCCAATCCAAAATGGCGCGGGCCAAAAAAAGAGCCCGGCCGAAGCCGGGCTTGGAAAGTGGTGATGGTGGGGTGTCTTCAAGGAAGACCGCCACAGAGTCGGTCCTTATGGTTAATCAGGTCTTAACCGCCGGTTCCGAGGGACACCCTCGACGGAGGGGCGGGGGCTCGGCTAACTCAGGGCCGGTCCTCAGGCGGAATCGCGATGCACATACATTTCACGGGCATAGCTGGGGCGGGCATGAGCGCGGTGGCGCTGATGATGCGCGACGCCGGGCATCAGGTCTCCGGCTCCGACGAGGACGTCTTCCCGCCCATGTCCACCTATGTGGCCGGGCTGGGCTTCCCGGTGACCTACCGCTTCGACGCCGCCAACCTGCCCGACCATCTCGACGTCCTGGTGCTGGGGACCAGCGCCAAGCTGGGCGGGGAGGACAATGTGGAGGTGGCCGCGGCCCGGGCCCGCGGGGTGCGCATAACCACCTTCGCCGAGCTGGTGGGGGAGGCCACCCAGGGCCGCGAGAACATCGTCGTGGCCGGCTCCTTCGGCAAGTCCACCTGCACCGCCCTGATGGCCCACATCCTGCGCAGCGCCGACTATGACGCCGGCTGGATGATCGGGGCCATCTCGCCCTCCCTGCCGGCCACGGGCTACTGGGGCAGCCGCCACGAGATGCTGCTGGAGGGCGACGAGTACATCGTCGGCCATGGCGACACCCGCTCGAAGTTCGCCCTCTACCACCCCCGGCACCTGCTGCTGACCTCGCTGATCCACGACCACGTCAACGTCTTCCCCACCTTCCACGACTACGAGGCGCCGTTCATCGACCTGATGCACGCCCTGCCGCGGGGCGGGCTGATGGTGGCGCGCGATCACGCGGCCATCCGCAAGATCGCCGGGGAGACCCACGCCCACACCGTCTGGTACGACACCGCCCCCTGCGACGGCTGGTTCAGCCAGGACGTGGCCTATGGCGACACCACCACCTTCAAGCTGACAGCGCCCGACGGGGAGCGCCTGCCGCTCACCACCAGCCTGCTGGGCGCCCACAACATCGAGAACATCGTCGGGGTCTGCGCCTTCCTGCTGGAGCGCCATCTGGTGAGCCAGGAGAAGTTGGCCCGGGGCGTGGCGAGCTTCCAGGGCATCCGCCGCCGGCTGGACCGGCTGACCAAGACCTCCAGGATCCCCCTGATCGAGGGCTTCGGCTCCTCCTACGAGAAGGCCCGCTCGGCCATCGACGCCCTGCAGCTGCACTATCCGGAGCGGCCGCTGATCGTGGTCTTCGAGCCCCACACCTTCTCCTGGCGCAGCAAGGACGCCCTGTCCTGGTACGACACGGTGTTCGAGGGCGCGGCCCGGGTCCTGATCATCCCGCCGCCGGGTCACGGGGCCGAGACCCATCACCAGTCCACCCATGCCGAGATCCTGGCCCGCGCCGCCGCCGCCGGGGTCAAGGTCGAGGGACCGACCAGCGCCCAGGCCGTGACCGAGTCCCTGTCGCACCTGAAGGGCGACGAGATCGTCCTGCTGCTGTCCTCGGGACCCCTGCTCGGCCTGCCCGACAGCCTGCCGCCGGTCATGGACCGGCTCTACGGATAGGGGAGGGGCCCATGCGCCTTGCGAACATCGCCCTGGCGGCCTGCCTTGGCCTGACGGCGGCGGCCTGCCAGAAGCCGGCGCCCGCCCGGCCGTCCGCCCCGGCGGTCGCGCCCCTGACCCAGGCCGAGCGCGACGCCGCCCGCGAAGCCCTGATGGCCCACGAGGGCGAGTGGGACTGCGCGGCGCCCGCCCCCTTCGACAAGGTGACCCGCCGCCTGCTGGTGGAGGACCCCGAGGCGCGGGTGGTCTCGCCCGCCGGCTTCCCCGGCCCGGTGGTGATCGGCGGCGCCACGGGCGTCACGGTGTTCCGCAAGGCCGGCGCCGGCTGGGCCGGTTACATGGTCGACCCGATCTCGCAGGTGCAGGCGGTCCGCTACGGGCCGCAGGGGCTCTATCTGGTCACCAAGGTCGTGCGCGAGGGCGGCGGGCCCCTGGGCCTGGCCCTGCTGCCCACCGGCGGCGGCGCCCTGGTCTGCGCGGGCCTCGCCACGCCCGAGGGCCTGGATGTCCCGGCCGAGCATCCCGAGTTCGTCAGCCTGTCCATGGACCCCGACGGCAAGGGCGCCCTGATCGCCAAGGCCGAGCGCGCCGAGGCCGCGACCCTCTGGTTCCGCTATGAAACCCGGGACGGGGGCGCGACCTGGTCGCAGGCCCAGACGGTCACCAAGCCCACGGCCGGTCCGCCCGACCTGCCGGCGCCGGACCAGCGCAAGGTTCCCCCCGCCCTGGCCCGGGAGATCGCCGGCGCCTGACGTTCTCTAGTGACGGGCGGGGATGGGCTGGACGTACTCGTCCTTGGCCGCCCCCTCGACCTCGGCGAAGGCCTTCTTCTTCGGCCCCATGAAGCCGAACAGGAAGGCGGCGACCTTGCGCATCTGGATCTCCTCGGCGCCCTCGGTGATCCGGTAGCGGCGGTGGTGGCGGTAGATGTGCTCGAAGGGCTTGTGGCGGGAATAGCCGATGCCGCCATGCACCTGCATGGCCCGGTCGGCGGCCTCGCAGACCAGGCGGTTGGCCCAGTAGTTACACATGGAGACCTTGTCGGAGATCTGCCGCTCGATCTCCTTGTGCTCCATGTGGTCCATGTCCCAGGCGGTCTTGCGGATCAGCCAGCGCAGCATCTCGCACTGGGTGGCCAGCTCCACCAGCGGCCACTGGATGGCCTGGTTGTCGGCCAGCGGCTTGCCGAAGGGCTTGCGGTCCCGGGCGTATTTCACGCTCTCCTCGATGCAGTAGACCGCCGCCCCGAGGGACGAGGCCGCCTGGCGGATGCGGTTCTGGTGCACGAAGCTCTGGCCGAGGCCGAGGCCCCGGTCGATCTGACCCCAGTAGCTGTCCTCCGGGATCCAGACGTCGGTGTAGCTGACGCGGGGGTGGTCGGTGGGCATGTTGAAGGTCCAGAGGTACTCCTCGACCTTCACGCCAGGCGTGTCGGCCGGCACGATGAAGCAGGTGATCCCCGTGGAGTCGCCGTCCTTGCCGCTGGTGCGGGCGAAGACCATGCAGTGGGTGGCCACGTGCATGCCCGTCGACCACATCTTTTCGCCGTTTATCAGCCAGCCGGGCTTGCCGTCCTTCTCGTGCGGGACCGCGCGGGTCTCCATGAAGGTGGCGTCAGAGCCGTGGTTGGGTTCGGTCAGGCCGAAGGTGGTGCGCATCTGGCCGGCCAGCAGCTTGGCGCCGTCCCGGTCGTACTGGGCGTTGGTGGCGAACTCCTTGAACATCAGGATGAAGGGGTTGTTGCCGACGATCGAATGCTCGTTCTGCAGGTCGTTGTGCAGACCCAGGCCCTTGGCGGCCAGGTGCTCGCGGATCACGGCCATGTCGAGATTGGAGCCGCCCTTGCCGCCCATCTCCGGCGGCCAGGCGTAGCGCAGGTGGCCGGCCTCGTCGGCCAGCTTGCGCGCCTCGCCCAGCAGCTCCTCCCATTCCTTCTTCGGCAGGCCGCCGGCTTCCCAGTCGGTGCGCTCGTATTCACGCCGGTGGTCGAAGTAGCGGATGTTGTCGTCCTTCTGCTCCAGAGGCTTGATCTTGGCCTCGATGAAGGCGTCCAGCTCGCCGAGATAGGCGACCAGTTCGGGGGGGAGGTTGAAGTCCATGGCGTTTCCCTTCGGCCTGTTTCTGGAAGCTCGCGGCCGTTCATTTTGACGATTTACAAGCCGACGCTCAGGGCCGCAGATCGTCAAGCAGAAGTCAGCTTGAGGTTCCGCCACGTCATGGAAGTCGATATCGCACAAGCGCTTGCGCAACTCGCGCCGACCCTCGGAGGGACGGGCGTCGAGGCCGCCCAGCGTCTGTCGGGTGGGGCCAGCATGGAGACCTGGGCCTTCACCCTGACCGGCCCCGGCGGACCTCGGGAGATGATCCTGCGCCGGCGTCCGGGGCCCTTCGACGAGGCGACCTCGCGCTCCACCTCGCTGGCCACGGAGGCCGCCCTGATCACCGAGGCGGCCCGGGTGGGGGCGCCCGTCGCGCCGCTGATCCGGCTGTGCAAACCGGAGGACGGCCTGGGGGAGGCGCACATCACCGCCCGGATCGGCGGCGAGGCCCTGGGCCGCAAGATCGTCACCGATCCGAGATTCGCGGCCGTGCGCCCCAAGCTCGCGCGCCAGTGCGGCACGGTGCTGGCCCAGATCCATTCGATGCGCGGCGAGGGCATCCCCCTGAAGCACGCCGACGCGGCCCAGGAGCTGGAGCGTTACGACGCGGTGTACCGCGCCTCGGGCGCCGAACGCCCGATCCTGGAACTGGCCCTGCAGCACCTGAGGAAGAACCCGCCGCCCCCGATGGCCGAGGTTCTGCTGCACGGCGATTTCCGTAATGGAAACATCATGTTCGATCCGGACCTTGGCGTGGCCGCGGTGCTGGACTGGGAGCTGTCCCACTGGGGGGATCCGGCCGAGGACCTCTCGTGGATCTGCGTCAATTCCTGGCGGTTCGGCGTCGCCGACAAGCCCGTGGGCGGGTTCGGAGAGTACCAGGATCTGCTGGACGGCTACGCCGAGGCGGGCGGCGTCGAGGTTCCCCTGAGCCGGGTCCTCTACTGGCAGGCGCTGGGGTCCCTCAAATGGGGGATCATGTGCCTGATGATGTACCAGAGCTACGCCAACGGGGCGGAGAGCTCGGTGGAGCGGCCGATGATCGGCCGCCGGGTCTCGGAGACCGAGATCGATCTCGTCAACCTGCTGGAGGCCGGCCTGTGATCGAGCACCCGAAAGCCGAGGAACTGGTGGACGCCGTCGCCAAGTGGATCGATGGCGTGCGCCCAAGCCTTGCCGCCCGCGACGCCTTCCTGGCCCGGGTGGCGGTCAATGTGCTGGGGGTGGTGCGCCGGGAGCTGACCCTGGGCCCCGCCGCAGAGGCGGCCGCCACCGCGCGGCTGCGCGACCTGCTGGGCCATGACGGTGACCTGAAGGCGTTGAACGACGAGCTGTGTGAGCGGCTGCGGTCGGGCGAGATGGGCGTGGCGACGCCCGGCCTGCTGGCGGCGCTGAAAGCCAATATCACCGAGCAGATCGCCATCGACCAGCCGAACTACAAGCCGGACCCCGGACCCAGGCGGTAGCGGCGGCGCGGCTGGCGTCTCGGCGTCGGCGGGACTATTCCGGCGGGATGAGCTTGACCCGTGACGACTGCCTGGCCCGCGACCGCGCCGATCCCCTGGCCGCGCGCCGGGACCTGTTCGAGCTGGAAGACGGGCTGATCTATCTGGACGGCAATTCGCTGGGCGCCCTGCCGCGCGCGGTGAAGGGCCGGCTGGCGCAGGCCGTGGAGACCGAATGGGGCCGGGGGCTGATCCGCTCCTGGAACACCGCCGACTGGATCGGCCTGCCGGCCCGCGTGGGGGCGAGGATCGCCGCCCTGATCGGGGCCGCGCCCGGCGAGGTGATCGCCGCGGACTCCACCTCGGTGAACCTCTTCAAGCTGGCGGCCGGGGCGCTGGCGATGCGGCCGGGGCGCAGGGTGATCCTGAGCGAGCCGGGCAACTTCCCCACCGACCTCTACATCCTGCAGGGCCTGGCCCAGTTCCTGCCGGACGTGGAGTTGCGGCTGGCGCCGCCGGGGGACCTGCACGCCGCCCTGGACGAGCGCGTCGCCCTGCTGCTGCTCACCCACGCCCACTACAAGACCGGCGCCCTGCACGACATGAAGGCCCTGACGGCCCGGGCCCACGAGGTGGGCGCGCTCGCCCTCTGGGACCTCAGCCACAGCGCCGGCGCCCTGGAGGTGGACCTGAACGGGGCGGGCGCGGACCTGGCGGTCGGCTGCGGCTACAAGTACTTGAACGGCGGCCCCGGAGCGCCGGCCTTCGCCTTCATCGCCACCCGCCACCAGGACGACTTCCAGACCCCGCTCACCGGCTGGATGGGCCACGCCCAGCCCTTCGCCTTCCGCGACGACTATGCGCCGGGGGCCGGCATGCTGCGGACCCTGTGCGGCACGCCCTCGGTCCTGGGCCTCACCGCCCTGGAGGCGGCGCTGAGCGCCTTCGACGGCGTGGCCATGGCCGAGCTGCGGGCCAAGTCCCAGGCCCTGGGGGACCTGTTCCTCGATCTCGTGGCCGAACGCTGCCCGGGCTTCGGCCTCGCCTGTCCGCGCGAGTCCGCCCAGCGCGGCAGCCAGGTCTCGCTCACCCACCCCAAGGGCTATCCCATCGTCCAGGCCCTGATCGCCCGGGGCGTGGTGGGGGACTTCCGCGCCCCCGACGTGCTGCGGTTCGGCTTCGCCCCCCTCTATGTGCGATATGTCGACGTCTGGGACGCGGTGGAGCACCTCTCTCAGGTGATGGCCCGTGAGGAATGGCGGGGCGAGCGCTTCAACCAGGTGGCGGCGGTGACATGAGCGACACGATCCACACCCGGCCCGACATCAGCTACGCCGACTACCTGGCGCTCGATCAGATCCTCAGCGCCCAGCGGCCGCGGTCGGACGAGCACGACGAGCTGCTGTTCATCGTCATCCACCAGGCCTCGGAGCTGTGGCTGAAGCTGTCGATCCACGAGCTGGCGGCCGCACGCCAGCAGATCGCCGAAGACGACCTGGGCCCCGCCTTCAAGATGATCAGCCGGGTCAGCCGTATCCAGGGCCAGCTGATCCAGTCCTGGGACGTGCTGGCCACCATGACGCCCAGCGAATACCACGCCATCCGCCCCCATCTGGGCCAGAGCTCCGGCTTCCAGTCGCACCAGTACCGGATGCTGGAGTTCCTGATGGGGGCCAAGGACGCCACGATGCTGGCGGTCCACGAGGGCACGCCGGCCCATGCCGACCTGGCCGCGGCGCTCGCCGCCCCCAGCCTCTATGACGAGTGCGTGCGGCTCCTGAAACGGCGCGGCTTTGACGTGCCGGCCGAGCGCGACTGGAGCCAGGTCCACGTCGCCGACCCGGCCATCGTGGCGGCCTGGGCCGTGGTCTACCGCGACCCCGAACAGTACTGGGACCTCTACGAGCTGGCCGAGAAGCTGGTGGACCTGGAGTTCCGCTTCCAGCAATGGCGCTTCGCCCACCTGAAGACCGTGGAGCGGATCATCGGCTTCAAGATGGGCACCGGCGGATCGTCGGGCGCCAGCTACCTGGCCAAGGCCCTGGAGGGCTCGTTCTTCCCGGAACTGTTCCAGGTGCGGACGGGGCTGTAGGGGAGGGGCCGGTGGAGTTCAGCTTCGAGGCGGAGGTCATCTACTGGCGCGGCCCCTCGCCCTTCTTCTACGCCCCGTTGCCGGCGCCCGAGGCCGAGGCGGTCCGGCGCCTGTCGAAGCTGGTGACCTATGGCTGGGGGATGATCCCGGTGGAGGTGACGATCAAGGGCGTGGTCTTCACGACCGCCATGTTCGCCAAGGACGGCACCTACTACCTGCCGCTCAAGGCCGCGGTGCGGAAGAAGGCCGATGTGACGGCGGGGGACCGGATCGCCATCGCGATGACGGTTCAGCCGGCTCAGCGGTAGACGGGGAGCGGGCGCCTTGGCGGAGCGGCGGGAATTCGATGTCGCGAGCTACGTGGCCTCCATCCGGAGCCGCCCCTGCTTCATCTGCGGCCTGGTCTCGGGCGACCCGGCCTTCGCCCACTACGTCGTCTACGAGGACGATTTCGCCATCGCCTTCCTCAACAAGTTCCCGCCCTTTCCGGGCTATGTCCTGGTCTGCCCCAAGGCGCACCTGGAGCAGGTGACCGGCGATTTCAGCCGGGACGACTACCTGCGGCTCCAGGGGCTGGTCCACGATGTCGGCGAGGCCCTGCGCGCGACCCTGGAGACCGAGCGGATCTACATCCTGTCCCTGGGAAGCCAGCAGGCCAATCGCCACGTCCACTGGCACGTGGCCGCCCTGCCGCCCGGCGTGCCGCTGGAAGAGCAGCAGTTCGCGGCCCTGGACGTGGAGCGGGCCGGGTTCCTGGCGATGACGCCGGAGGAGATGGCGGCCCTGGCCGACCGGCTGGCGGCGGCGATCGCGTCGCAGCGGATGACGCCGGAGGGCTGACGGGAGCCCGGGGGAAGGTTGCGCGTATTACGTCCGGCGTTTCGGCGGCGACATCGTCGAGTCACATCGCGCGCCGAAGACGCGACGGAGGTCCGCTCATCGCCCGTTCAGATGGAACAGGCTCTTGGGGGCCTCGCGTCGCTCTTTTCGCCTCTGCACAGGGTCAAAGCTTTGAAGTCCTCCCCCGCCACCCACCGCCTCGCGGTCGGCCTCATGCTTCGCCTGCTCGCCGGTACGGCCGCCGTCGCCCTCGGCGCCGGCTCCGCCCAGGCCCAGACGCCGGCCCCGGGCGCTGATCCCTATGCCGACGAGACCGAGGTCGAGGAGCTGGTGGTGGTGGCCGGCGCGCGCACCCTGCCGGGCTCGGTCGCCGGCGACATCACCCCGGAAGTGACCCTCTCGGCGCGGGAGATTCGGGCCTACGGCGCGGCCAGCGTCTCCGAACTGTTGACGGCGCTCGCCCCCCAGACCGGCAGCGGCCAGGGCAGCGGCGGCCGCCCGGTGGTGCTGATCAACGGCGCGCGGGCCTCGGGCTTCGCCGAGATCCGCGACCTGCCCACCGAGGCGATCGCCCGGGTGGAGATCCTGCCCGAGGAGGTGTCGCTGAAGTACGGCTACCCCGCCGAGCAGAAGGTGGTGAACATGGTCCTGCGCCAGCGCTTCCGCGCCAAGCTGGCGGAGGGCTCGGTGGAGGTCCCGACCCAGGGCTCGGCCGGGACGACGGTGGCGGGCCACGCCGCCCTGCTGCGCATCCAGCGCGGCCAGCGCCTGACCCTCGACGCCAAGGCCACCAAGGCCGATGCGATCCTGGAGAGCGACCGCGACGTCATCGGCGCCAGCCCCTTCCGCACCCTGCAGCCGGACTCCACCAATGTGGTGTTCAACGCCGTCTATGCCCGGCCCCTGGGCAATGGCGTGTCGGGCACGATCAACGGGACCTATGAGTCCACCGACACCGACTCCAAGCTGGGCGTCTCGCCCTTCGGGGCCGAGGCCCTGGCGCGGCGCTCCACCGCCGACAACGCCAGCCTGGCCGGGGCGATGAGCGGCGCCTATGCCGGCTGGCAGTGGTCCTACACCGGAAATATCTCACGCAACGTGGCCAAGTCCTTCAACGACCGCGCCCTGGGGGCCATCGCCTATACCGACCGCACCAAGTCCATCACCACCCAGGCCCAGTCCGACATCGTGCTGAACCGCGCCTTCTGGGAGCTTCCGGCCGGCCAGGTGGGCGCGACCCTGACGGGCCGGGTGTCGGCCACCGAGCTGGAGAGCGAGGCCCTGCGCGCCGGGGCGACCTCCTCCACCGACCTCACCCGCAACATCGGCCAGCTGCAGGCCAGCTTCGACGTGCCCCTGACCCGGGCCGGGGAGGGGCTGGGGGAGACGCTCGGCAAGCTGTCGGGCAATCTCAATCTCGGCTACCAGCACCTGTCGGACTTCGGCGACCTGGAGACGGTGGGGGCGGGGCTGAACTGGGTTCCGGTCAAGCCGCTGCGGCTGCTGGCCTCGGTGACGCGCACCGACCAGGCGCCGACGATGAATCAGCTCGGTGACCCCGTGGTCGCCACGCCGGGCGTGCGGGTCTTCGACCTGACCCGCGGCGAGACCGCCGAGGTGGTGCGGGTGACCGGCGGCGCCCCCAACCTGACCGGCGGCCAGCGCGAGGTGCTCAAGCTGGGGGTCACCTACAAGCCCTTCGACAAGACCAACCTGACCTTCCAGGCCAACTATGTTTCCAGCCGCACCGACAACCTGGTGGCGGCCTTCCCCTCGGCCTCGACCCAGGTGGAAGCCGCCTTCCCCGACCGCTTCGTCCGTGACGCCAGCGGGCGGCTGGTGCAGATCGACGCCCGGCCGGTGAACTTCGCGCGCCAGGCCCGCGACGAGCTGCGCTGGGGCTTCACCTATTCGCGCAATGTCGGACCGCAGCCGACCCCCGAGCAACTGGCCGCGTTCCGCCAGCGCCGCGAGGCCCGTCCGCCGGGGGGCGAGGGCGCCCCGGCGACCGCCGCCGGCCAAGGCCAGGACGCGCGGCCCGCGGGCGCGCCGGAGGGCCGACCTCCGCCCGAGGGGGCTGCGCCCTCCACGCCGGACGGCGGTCCCCGCATGGGCGGCGGCTACGGCGGCGGCTATGGCGGCGGCTATGGCGGTCCGGGCGGCGGCGGCGGCCGGGGCGGCGGAGGTTTTGGCGGCTTCGGGGGCGGCGGTCCGCGCGGCGGGGTCTTCCAGTTCGGCGTCTATCACACGGTGGCCTTCCGCGATGACATCCTGATCCGTCCGGGTCTGGCCGAGCTCGACCTGCTGGACGGGGCGGCGATCGGCGGCGGCGGCGGTTCGCCCCGCCATCAGGTGGACGTGCAGGCCAACTACACCCGCGCGGGCCTGGGCGCGGCCCTGAACGCCAACTGGCAGAGCGCCACCCGGGTGGTGGGAAGCGGGACCGGCGACGACCTGGAATTCTCCGACCAGACCACGGTGGACCTGCGCCTCTTCGCCGACCTGGGCGCCCAGCCCATCGCGCGGACCCATACCTGGCTGCGTGGCGCCCGGGCGACGCTCTCGATCGACAACCTGTTCGACAGCCGCCAGGAGGTGCGCTCGGCCGCCGGGGTCACCCCGATCAGCTATCAGCCCGACCTGCTGGACCCGGTGGGCCGCTCGGTGAAGCTGACCTTCCGCAAGCTGTTCTTCTAGGCCCGGATGCCGCCGCGCGTGGTCCGGAGTTGCGACACTCCAGGTTGAATGATTAACTCCCGGGACAAGGCGTCCTGGGGGGATCATGCGTGCATCCGCAATCGGGTCTGGCGTCCAGGGGAGGGCCCCCTGATGCTGGGTCCCACCGTCGACGTCGCCATCGGCCTGGTCTTCACCTACCTGCTGTTCGCCCTGTTGCTCTCCACGGTGCTGGAGGCCGCCGCCGGCTGGTTCAAGCTGCGGGCGGCGCGGCTCGAGCAGGCCTTCGCCCAGCTCATCGAGCATCCCGAGGCGGTGGCCGAGGAGCGCAACATCGTGGCCCGCTGGCTCTCGGGCCTGGGACACGGAAACGGGACGGCCGCGGCCGACAAGACCGTGCCGACGACGCCCCTGACCCCGGAGGAGGCCGAGGCGGCCACCGAGCGGGTCTCGGGGGATCTCGGCCCCAGCTTCGAGCTGCGCCACGAGGATATCTATCACCACCCCCTAGTGGGCGGCGGAGGGACCAGCCGGCCCTCCTATGTCTCGGCCCAGAACTTCGCCTCGGCCCTGCTGCAGGCCCTGCGGGCCGGGGCCAGCGGCCAGGCCCTGGACCAGGTGAAGGAGTCCGTCGACGCCCTGCCGCCGGGGCGCCTGCGCGAGGCCCTGGTGACCGCCCTGAACGAGGCCGACGGCGACTGGGACAAGCTCAAGACCGGGATCGAGCGCTGGTACGACGGCGCCATGGACAGGCTGAGCGGTCAGTACAAGCGCTACACCCAGCTCATCACCTTCATCCTCGGCCTGGTCCTGGCCATCGCCTTCAATGTCGACACCGTCCGCATCGTCCAGCGGCTCTACGCCGAGCCGACCCTGCGCGAGGCGATGGTGGAGCAGGCCAGGAAGACGGTGGAGGCGGACGCGCCGGCCGTTGCTCAGGACAGGGACCTCCCGGCCAAGGCCGCCGCCGTCGAACAGGCCCGCGACGACCTGCTGCGGAACGCCCCGGTGGGCTGGACCGCCCCGCCGACCCTGAGCCTCGCCCAGCTGGCGAGCGCGCCCGGCTGGCTGGTGACGGCGCTGGCCGGCATGCTGGGGGCGCCCTTCTGGTTCGACCTGCTGAACAAGCTGATCAATATCCGCAACGCCGGGCCCAAGCCCGAGAGCAGCACCGACCTGGCCAAGGGGAAGGGCAAGTGACCCAGCTCAGCCCCCACTTCTCCCTCGAGGAGCTGACCCGCTCGGAGACCGCCGCGCGGCTGAAGATCAGCAACCTGCCGCCGCCCCGGGAACTGGCCCGCCTGACCGAGACCGCCAAGGCCATGGAGGCGGTGCGCACCCTGCTGGGGGTCGGCGTCAATGTCTCCAGCGGCTATCGCGGCGTGGACCTGAACCGGGCGGTGAAGGGCGCCTCGTCCAGCGCCCACTGCCTGGGCTACGCGGTGGACTTCAACTGTCCGGGGCTGACCCCCTACGAGGTCTGCCAGAAGATCCTCGGCTCCAAGATCGTCTTCGATCAGCTGATCCACGAATACGGCCGCTGGACCCACATCTCCTTCGACCCGCGGATGCGGCGCATGCCCCTGTCGATCTTCGAGCCGCAGCGGCGCTACCTGAACGGCATCCTGCCCAAACCCTAGGTTTGCGGCCAAGCTGGGCGGAAAACGGAAGCCCAGGGAACATCGCCCCGCTCAGCCCTTGCATCGGGCTCCCAACGGTCCTTAGCTGGACCCAACAATAAGTCAGATAATGGGAGCGGAATATGAGCGAGACCCTTGCCCAGGCGCGCGCCGATCAGTCGGCCGAGGTGCTCTACGAGGTGGCCGACGGCGTCGCCGTCCTGACCCTCAACCGCCCCGAGCGGCTCAACACCATCTCCGGCCCCATGCTGTCGCTGCTGTCCAAGCTGCTGTTGCAGGCCGACGCCGACCCCGAGGTGCGCTGCGTGATCCTCACCGGGACCGGCCGGGCCTTCTGCGCGGGCCTGGATCTGGTGAGCGCCACCAGCGGCTCGGGCATCGGCTCGGAGACCCAGGCGGCCACCATCTCCGTGGACCTCGACCTGAAGACCGCCCCGCCGACGGTGATCTTCAACATGAACAAGCCCACCATCTGCGCCCTGAACGGCTCGGCCGCCGGCTATGGCCTCGACACCGCGCTGGGCTGCGACATCCGCATGATGGCCCAGGGCGCCAAGCTGGCCGCGGCCTTCGTCAAGCGCGGCATCGTGCCGGAGTCGGGCGGCACCTGGTTCCTGCCGCGCCTGATTGGCTGGTCCAAGGCCGCCGAGCTGATCTTCACCGGCCGCACCCTCACCGCCGAGGAGAGCCTGGAGATGGGCCTGGCCACCCACGTGGTCCCCGCCGAGGCGCTGATGACCGAGGCCCGCAAGCTGGCCAAGGAGATCGCCGACAACGCGCCCCTGGCGGTGCAGTCGGCCAAGCGGCTGATGCGCATGGGTCTGAACGAGACCTTCAACGACCACGTCCACCACGTCTTCCTGCAGTTCCTGCAACTGGTCCGCACCCAGGACTTCCGGGAGGGGATGACCTCGTTCCTGGAGAAGCGTCCCGCCGACTTCCAGGGACGCTGATCGCGACGATTCGCCGGTCGATTATTCGTCCGGCGCCCAAAACCGCCGCCCGTCGCCCAGGCATTAGGCACGGTCGGACCCTTTTGCCTCGGTCGCACAGGGATTGTCGGAATGGCGATTGTCACCCCCCACCCAGGCCGCTCCCTTGCGCGCCATCAAGCGTGGCGTGGGGATTAGAGCGATGACTCCGGACATCATGAACGGCGGGGGCGGCCTGTCGCGCCGCAGCTTCCTGGAGAGCCTGGGGGGGATGGGCGGGTCGGCCCTGCTGCTGGCCGGCATGACGGCCTTGGGCTTCGACATCGCCTCGGCCAACGCCGCGCCCCCGGAGCTGGGGGAGGGCGGCAAGGGCAAGAAGGTCATCGTCCTGGGCGCCGGGGTGGCCGGCATGACCAGCGCCTATGAGCTCTCCAAGGCCGGTTACGAGGTCACGGTGATCGAGGCCCGGGATTTCGCCGGCGGCCGCTGCCAGACCGCGCGCAAGGGCTTCAAGCTCACCGAGCTGGGCGGCGAGGCCCAGGAGTGCGACTTTGACGACGGGCTCTACATCAACCACGGGCCGTGGCGGATCCCCTATCACCACCGCTCGACCCTGCATTACACCAAGCTTTTCAACGTGCCCCTGGAGGTCTTCGTCAACGACAACGACGCCTCCTACGTCGCCTTCAACAAGGGGACGGGTCCCCTGGCCGGCAAGGCGATCCGCAAGGGCCAGATCGCCGCCGACGCCCGCGGGGCGGCCGCCGAGATCCTGGCCAAGCAGGTCAAACAGGGCGCCCTGGACCAGCAGATGACCGCCGAGGACCGGCAGCTGTTCCTCGCCTACCTGACCAAGGAGGGCTACCTCTCCGCCGACCTGGCCTACAAGGGCACGGACGGTCGCGGCTTCGACGTCAATCCGGGTCCCGGGGTGGTTCCCGGCCCCGGCAAGGAGTCGACCCCCTATCCCCTCACCGACGTCCTGCACTCCAAGGCCTGGGGCGTGCTGTCCTCGGTCACCGGCTACGAGCAGCAGCGCACCATGTTCCAGCCGGTGGGCGGCATGGACCAGATCGCCAAGGGCTTCGAGCGTCACGTCGGCAAGCTGATCCGCTATTCGACCCTGGTGAAGAAGTACCGCCAGAACGACAAGGGGGTGGAGGTCACGGTCTCCGGCCCCGACGGCAAGGTCGAGACCCTGAAGGCCGACTACTGCATCTGCACCATCCCGCTCTCGGTGCTGCGCCAGATGGACATGGGCGTTTCGCCGAAGTTCAAGGAGGCGATCGGCGCGGTCTCCTACGCCCTGGTGGGCAAGATCGGCCTGCAGATGAAGACCCGGTTCTGGGAGGAGAAGCACTTCATCTACGGCGGCCACGTCTATACCGACGACCCGGACATCAACACCATCACCCTGCCGTCCACCGGCTTCCAGGGCCAGAAGGGCGTGTTGCTGGGCTACTACAACTTCGGCGCCTCGGCGGCCAAGGTCAGCGCCCTCAGCCCCAAGGCCCGCCAGGCCTTCGCGGCCCAGGGCGGTCTGCGCGCCTTCCCGGAATACGCCGACAACGTGGAGACCTCCTTCTCGGCGGCCTGGCACCGCATCGAGCACAACCTCGGCGGCTGGGCCCAGTGGGACGACGAGGGGCGCCGCGACGCCTATCCGGTCCTCTGCGAGCCCGACGGCCGGCTGTACCTGGCCGGCGAACACCTCTCCTATCTCACCGGCTGGCAGGCCGGCGGGATCGAGAGCGCCTGGCAGCAGATCGCCAAACTGCACAAACGCGCCCAAGCGGCCTGATTTCCGGAGTCCAGAGTAAGATGCGTCTTTCGATCCCGCTGGCCGTGGTCGCCCTTGGCCTGTCGGCCGCCCCGGCCCTGGCCGCCGACGGCAAGGGGCTGTTCGCGGACAACTGCTCGGCCTGCCATCAGTTGACCGGCAAGGGCATTCCCGGCGCCTTCCCGCCCCTGGCCGGCAGCAAGATCGCCCAGGGCGATCCCGTGGAGCCGGTGACCCGCGTGCTGAAGGGCCGCGGCGGCATGCCCTCCTTCGCCAGCGAACTCACCGACCTGGAGGTGGCCCAGGTCCTGACCTATGTCCGCACCTCCTGGGGCAACAAGGGCAAGCCGGTGCAGCCGGCCCTGGTGACCTCCCTGCGCAGCGGCGCCAAGCGCGAGAACGCCAAGGCCTCGCTGCTGGCCCACTAGGTCTCGAAGCGTTAGGCGCCCGCGTCCCGCCACACCCGCCCGGCGGTGGGCGGGGCGAAGTGGGCGCCGATCAGCAGGACCTGGCTGGCCGCGAGGTCCGGCAGGCGGTGCCACGACGCACGCGCGCCGGGCCCGTCTCAGGCGCTCATTCCTCCGTCGACGACCATCGTGCTGCCCGTGGTGAAGCTGCTCTCGTCGGAGGCCAGGAACAGCACGGCGCGGGCGATCTCGTCGGGCGAGGCGTGGCGGCCGAGCGGGATGAGTTCGTCGAAGAAACTGTGGGCGTCGCGGCCGATGACCTGACCAAGATGATCCTCGACCCTGGTCTGGAAACTGTTCTGGGTGGGGCCGGGGTGGATGGTGTTGACCCGGATGCGCCGGCCGGCGACTTCCTTGGCTACGCATCTCATCAGGCCGATCTGGGCATGCTTGGCGGTGATGTAGCCGAAGGGGCCCGGATCCCCGCGCAGCCCGGCGACGCTCGAGGTGATGATCACGCTGCCGCCGTCGTTCATCATGGGGATGCCGTACTTGCAGGCGAGAAACGCGCCCTTGACGTGGACACGTAGGACATCGTCGAAGTCGTCTTCTGGGTAGTCGACCAGGGGCCCGATCGCCCCCACATTGCCGGCGTTGCTGAACAGCACGTCGATCTTGCCCCACCGGCTCACCGTGCTCGCCACATAGGCTCTGACGTCCGCCGCTTCGCCTACGTCGGCGACCTTGAAGGCGGCCTGGGCGGCGCCCAGCTCAGCGACAGCCGCGCGCAGGTCGTCCTCGCGCAGGTCAACCAGCATGACCCGCGCGCCTTCCGCCACAAAACGCCGGGCGCTGGCCATGCCAATGCTGCCGCCGCCGCCGGTGATGACGCAGACCTTGCCATCCAGGCGGCCGACGCCGCGCGTGCCCTCAGCCATGACCATCTTCCGGTTCTGTCTTCCCGCCCGTCAGAAGGGATAGTGGACGGCTTCAGTGTCGATGGTGATCCACCTTAGTTCCGTGAATTCAGCGATCCCCGCCTTGCCGCCGAAGCGGCCATAGCCGGACGCCTTGGTTCCCCCGAAGGGCATCTGAGCCTCGTCATGCACTGTCGGGCCATTGATGTGGCACATGCCGGCGTCGATACGCTTGGCGACCTTCAGCGCCCTGCGGATATTCTCGCTGAACACGGCCGAGGTGAGGCCATATTCGGTGTCGTTGGCCGTCCTGACGGCTTCGGCGTCGTCCTGCACCCGGATCACGCAAACGATCGGGCCGAAGGACTCCTCGCCATAGATGCGCATGTCCTTGGTCACCTGGTCGAGCACGATAGCGGACATGACCGTGCCGCGCGTCTCGCCGGCCACCACCAGCTTGGCGCCCTTGGCCACCGCATCATCGACCATTTCCTTGAGCCGCGAGGCCACCTCCGGCCCGACGACCGAGCCCAGCACAACGGCGCCCGACCGCGGATCGCCCGCCGGCAGCGCGGCCGCCTTGGCGGCGAACTTCTTGACGAAGGCGTCGCCGATCTTGCCCTGG
The DNA here is from genome assembly GCF_058806695.1 of Phenylobacterium sp. GW821-FHT12F10. Classification (NCBI taxonomy): domain Bacteria; kingdom Pseudomonadati; phylum Pseudomonadota; class Alphaproteobacteria; order Caulobacterales; family Caulobacteraceae; genus Phenylobacterium; species Phenylobacterium sp. GW821-FHT12F10. Next base: position 1,173,690 of record NZ_JBXAPY010000001.1, read on the forward strand.
ACGATGATCCGCTCGGTCGACATGCAGATCTGGCCCTGGTTCATGAAGGCGCCGAAGGCGGCCGCATTGACGGCTTCGTCGAGATCGGCGTCATCGAGCACGACCAGGGGCGCCTTGCCCCCAAGCTCGAGCAGAACCGGTTTCAGGTATCTCGCCGCGGTTTCCGCGATGATCCGCCCCACCTTGGTCGAGCCGGTGAAATTGATCCGGCGCACGGCGGGATGGGCGATGAGCGCGCCGACGACCGCGCCGGCGTCCTCCGGCGCATTGGTGATGACATTGACCACCCCCGGCGGCAGGCCAGCATCGCGCATTACCGCACCGATCAGCCGATGGGTGGCCGGGCATATCTCGGAAGCCTTGAGCACGACTGTGTTGCCGCAGGCCAGGGGCGTCGCGATCGCCCGCACCCCGAGGATGACCGGCGCATTCCAGGGCGCGACGCCGAGCACCACGCCCGCGGGCTGGCGTATGGACATCGCCATGCAGCCGTGACGGTCCGACGGGATCACTTCGCCGGAGACCTGCGTCGTGAGGGCGGCCGCCTCCCGCAGCATGTTCGAGGCTAGCATGACGTTGAAACCCGCCCAGCCGGCCGTGGCGCCGATCTCGTTCATCATGGCGTCGGTGAATTCGGCGCCCCGCGCCTGCAGGGCGTCCGCGGCGCGCAGCAGCAGCGCCCGGCGTTCGGTGGGACCGAGATCCGCCCAGTCGGCGAAGGCCGCTTGGGCCGCGTCAGCGGCAGCCCGGGCGTCGGCTGGGGTGGCGGCGGCGGCGCGGGTAGCGACCGCCCCGGTCATCGGGTTGCGTCGCTCGAAGGTTGCGCCGCCGTGGGCCGCCACGTCCTTGCCGCCTATCAGGAAATTCACGTCCATGGGATTTCCCTCCGTCGATGATTTGGGCTGGCTGATACTACGCGCCTTGTCTTGGTTCACGCGCGGGCGCTTGCGGGAGAACCTGCGCAACAGTCGGTCAAGGAACATCGACGACCACCTCCACAAGGATCGGCTCGGAGGACTGCAAGGCGGCGCGCAAGGCTGAATCCAGGTCTCCCGGTCGGTCGACGCGGAGGGCCTGCAATCCCTGGGCGCGCGCAAGCCCGCAAAAATCAAGTTCCGGAAGGCTTGTTCCCACAGGGTTTGGCAGATCGAAGTGCCGAGCGAATTCGTGGAGCGCCTCGTAGCGCCCGTTGTTGATGATGACGAAGGCGATGGGTAGCCTGAGCTGCGCCGCCGACCACAGGCCCTGGATGGCGTACATCGCCGATCCGTCGCCCAGGACTGCGATCACCTTCTCCCCCGGCCGCCCCAGCGCCACTCCGACCGCGGCCGGCAGGCCGTGGCCAAGACCGCCGCTGGCGCAGGTGTAGAAGCCGTTCTCCTCGGTGATCGGCAGATAGTCGTGCATCGGTCCGCGACTGCTGGGCGCCTCCTCGACGATGATGCTGCCGGCCGGCCGCAGCGCCGCGATCTGCTGCAAGAGATAGCCATCGGTCAGGCGATCATCGGACAGCCGCTGCGCCCGGCCGCGTACCTGCGTCGCGCTGCGGACTTCGGGCCCCGGACCCGCCAGAAGCGCCAGAACGCCGAGCTTCAGACCCGTGACGATTGAGGCGCCGACCGGCGCCCATGCCGCCATGCCGGGATCGTCGACCAGTTGCACCAGCGTCGCGCCCGGGGGGATGAACGGGCCAAAGCCCTCAACGTGATAGGTGAAGACCGGGGCGCCCAGCACCAGGATGAAATCATGCCCCGCCAGGCTTTCCACGATCTTGGCGCGGTCCGCGGCGAGGAAGCCGGCGAAGAGGGGGTGGTCCTCTGGAAAGGCGTTGCGGCCCGACATGGGGCTTACCCAGACCTCGGCCTGATGACGTTCGGCCAGGGCGATGGTCTCCGCCCAGGCATCGTCGCGCGCGATCCCGGCGCCGACCACGATTGCGGGGCGGTTGGCGCGACTCATCGCCCGGGCGGTGTCGGCGAGCAGCGCCTGATCGCCCGACACGGTGCGGCTGACCTCTCGAGCCGCGACGGGCAGGCAGGGCCGATCCCAGTCATCGACCGGAATCGAGACGAAGGTCGGCCCCTGCGGGGCCTGCATCGCCACATAGTAGGCGCGTGCGATCGCGGCGGGCACGTCCTCGGCGCGGGCCGGCTGACAGCTCCATTTGACATAGGGCTTGGGAAACACCGTGGCGTCCTCGGCGAACAAGAAGGGTTCATGAGGCAGCATCGAACGAGCCTGCTGGCCCGCCGTTATCACCAGTGGCGTCTGGTTCTTGTATGCCGTGAAGATGTTGCCCAGCGCATGTCCGACGCCGGCGGCGGAATGGAGATTGACGAGGGCGGCGTTCCGAGTGGCCTGCGCATAGCCATCCGCCATGCCGACGACCACAGATTCCTGCAGCCCCAGCACGTAGCGAAAATCCGAGGGAAAGTCCCGGAACATCGGGAGTTCGGTCGAGCCTGGATTTCCGAAGACAGTCTTCAGCCCGAATGCGCGGAACAGATCGAAGGTCGCCTCGCGAACGCTCACCTGCCGCGCCGCTTCCTCACCTTCGGGCGCATCAGATGACGAAGTACGCATCGTGTCGGCCATGAACGTCTTCCTCGACCTTGAAACTATATTCGGGTCTCAACCACTTTTGCCGACCGCCCCCTGCATCGCCATTGCTGATGTGCGTTCAAGTCATAAGCTTTCAGCATGACTTCCACCGAGTGTGGGACCTGGAAGGCTATGCCCGGCAAGGCGCACTGGCGGCCCATCGAGGCGACGCCGGTCCGCCTCATCGGAAGAGCGTGTCCACATAGGCCGCACCGATGCCGACCTTCTCGTAATGCACGCGGGCGGCGGCGATGTAGTCGTGAACATCATAGTGCCCGATACTTTCGCCCGCCTCGTCGAGCCAGATGAGCGGGCCTTGCACCACGAAGAACACCCGCATCGGTTCGCCGCTGTCGTAGGCCACAAGAGTGTGGCCCTCGCCGGGAGGCTCGTAGACGAAGTCGCCCTCAGTGGCGGTCCAGTCGTGCTCGAGATAACCCCACTTGCCGGAGATCGTGTAGGCGAAGACTTGGTGGGGATGGTAGTGGCGGTTAACCAGGCCCGCGGACTTGGCCATCAGCACATCCGCCCACATGTTGCGCTGGGGGGATATCCAGAGGGGCTTCGACGACACGGTCTCACTGATCGGCACGAAGTAGCGCTCGTCGCCCTGCGCCACCTTTTCCTTGTAGACCTCCCGCAAAGCCTCCGGTTTGAACACGTTCTCGATCGGCTTGATGTCGCGCCAGAACTCGGTCTTCGCGTCCTCCGGCATTGTTCCACTCCCTGAATTCGAGGGTTTCCGATGGGCTCGAAGCCCCAATGAGGATGCCGCCGCCAAGCCGCCGCCTTTCGCGCCGCGGCCTGGGCGGGGCTAGTTCGACCCCGTTCTCCGCAACGGCCAGAAGCCGAGAAGATCGGCGAGGAAGACGATCAGCGGGAAGGTCACCGCCAACATGGCCGAGGCCAGCCAAAGCTCCAGCTGATAGGCGGGCGCGCCCGACGCCATGGTCTGCCCCGTGAGGAGCGGCGCGGCGAAGAGGTAGAGCCAGCGCATCGCGGCGCCGGCCGCCACCGCCGCGAGGCTCGATGCGAGACCGCGAAAGGGTTGCGGCAAGCGGGCGAAGGGCCACCCGTGCAGCAGGCTGAGCACGATGAAGAAGCCGAAGATGAAGGGGACCGGCGCGGCCACCAGGAACTGGACGATGTCCATGCGTAGGATGACGACCCCGCAATAGAAGGCCGTCGCCGCGAGGCCGAGCACATAGACCGAGGCCAGTAGCGAGAAGGCGGGCCCGCCAGGCTTCCGGAACAGGGAGACGGGCCAGAAGTCGCACATCGCGGCGAAGGTGATCACGGCGACTGAGGTCACCCCGAACACTAGGGGCGTCCAGGCGACGAACAGTCCGTGCGGATCGATCGCCGCCGAATAGAACGGCGCGCCCTTCAGGAACGAAAAGTCGAACAGCAACTGGAACAGCCCGTAGGCGACCAGGTAGCAGAAGGCCACGCTCAGCAGGCCGGACACCGTCGGCGGGACGGGCAGGGCCGAGATCGGCCAGGCGCCCCAGACCACGACGAACCAGAACGTCACCACGATGCTGAGGATCACGTACATGATCAGCGGGGGCGTCGGCGGGGCGATCCCGCCTCCGACGAGGCGGAAGGCTGCAAGGGCCGCGATCGCGCCCACCGACACACAGAGCAGCAGATAGGTCAGGCCCCTCGCCGGTTGCGGCAGGCGGGCGATCGGCGCCGGATGCTCGCAATGCCAGACGAGGCCGCAGACGATCTGTGTGGGGATGAGCGCCATGGCCAGGAAGGCGACCCAGGTGTTGAAGACGTCGGGCGGGAACGCGGCCATCACGCCAAAGGAGACGGCGAGAATTCCGGTCAGGCCCAGCAGGCCCAGCAGGGGCTGTCCCAGGCCTGCCGACGGAGGATTGGCGGGATGGTCGCTCATCGTTTCACCCTCATGCTTCGGAGTCGGCGGGTTGCAGCGCGCGCAGACGATTCGGCGCCGTCTCCTTCAGGCCCAGGGCGAGCAGCCCCGCCAGGATCGGCAGGACAGCCATGATCCAGAGCGGCGCTTGAAGTCCGAAACGGTCGGCGGCGGCGCCGGCGAGCGTGGGCGAGAGCACGCCGCCCACGCCTTCGCCGACGCCCATGATCAGCCCCAGGACGGTCGCCGTGTGCCGGGAATCGATCGTCTCGGACGGGATGGTCGCCATGAACAGGGGGAAGGTCCCGATCGCCGTCCATCCCAGGAAGAAGAGGGTGGCCAGGCCCCAGATGGAGCCCTGGAAGTACAGGGCGGCCAGGGGCGCGATGATTCCGAACAGCGGCGCCAGCGCCATGGCCGGCTTGCGCCCCACCCAGTCGGAGATTCCCGGCACCGCAAATCCCGCAACTCCGGCCGAGACGCCGAGCGTTCCGATGAGCCAGCCCATGGCCCCGGGATCCAGTTTGCGGACCTGGATGAGGAACAACGGCATGAAGGCGAAGCAGATGACGAGGGTCGACACCATCAGGACCGAGATGAGCATGCAGATGAAGACGTTGCGCTGGGCCACGGCCTGCCGCAGCGAAAGCCGCGCCCTGGGCGCGCCCGGCGCGTTCGCTTCCCGTGGCGGCTCGCGCACGAAGCGCCAGATGAGCAGGGCGCTGGCCACGGCCGGGATCGCGGCGAGATAGAAGGCGTTGCGCCAGCCGAATCTGGTGGCGACGGCGACCAGGATGATGGAAGCCGCCGTGGAGCCCAGGACGTTGGAGCCGAAATTCTGCATGAAGCCCATGGCGAGGCCGCGGCGGGCCGGAGCCACCTCGGTCACGGTCAGCGATTGACTGATGGGCAGGACGCCGCCCTCCAGCACGCCCATCAACAGCCGGGTGAGGAACAGGGCGCCGAAGGTGGCCGCAAGCCCGGAGAGCGCCGAGCAGAGCGCGAAGCCGAGGGTGACGACGACGAGGATGGGCTTCCTCAGGCCAGTCCTGTCCGACACCCCGCCGACCACGAAGCCCGCGACGGCCCAGGTGAGGGAGAAGACCGACGCGATCAGTCCGATCTGCGTATTCGTCAGCCCCAGGTCGGGCTGCACGAACGGCATCAGGAAGTTCAACGCGTTTCGATCGAAGAACAGGATCCCGAAGTTGAGGCTGAGGAGCCCGATCAGGAGGGGTTCGTAAAGGCGGCCAACCTGCTGGCGCATTGGGTCGTGTCCTCGACAGGCTCAGGTGGGAATCGATCGTGTCCTTGCGCTGGGCGCGCGGCCCGCGGCCGCGCGCCCAGCCAGGTCAGAACTTCACCCGGCCCATCAGTCCCCACTGCAGCTCGCCGTCGTTGGGCACGCAGTAATAGGATCCCGACACGCCCCGAAGATCCTGCAATTCGCTGCAGTACTTCTCCGACGTCAGGTTGGTTCCGAAGACCGAGAGCGTGTAGCGCCAGTCGGGACCGAACATGTAGTCGGCGTGGGCGTTGATTTCGAAGCGCGAGGTATAGGCGTCGATCGGCGGCTGCGGGCTGTACTTCGCCTTCGAGGAACTCTGGTAGCGCATGTCCGTCCCGATGGTCAGACGGCTGTCGCCCAGGTCGATGGATTTGGCGATCGAGGCGTTGGCGCTCATCTTGGGCGACAGCGGCAGTTCGTGACCCTTCTGGAAGTCCCCCTGGTGCAGGTCGAAGTCCAGGCCGGTGACATCGACGAGCTCGGTGTGGAGGAGCCCCAGGCCACCGTTGACCAACCAGCCAGCCGCCGGCACCCAGGTCACTTCGAACTCTGCGCCGTAGATCTTCGATTCCGGCAGATTGTTGAATTCGGGGCCGTTGACGCCGACGTTGAAGACCTGCTGGTTCTTCCAGGTATTGTAGAAAACCGCGCCGTTGAACACGAGCGAGCGGTCCATCAGCGTGGACTTGAAGCCGAGCTCGAAGGCGTCGAGCGTCTCAGGCTTGAGCGACCGTTGCGGGAATGGCGTGTCGTTGGTGTGGAGGAATTCGAGATCGAACTTCCCCGACTTGAACCCGCGCGAGTAGCTCCCATAGGCCATGACATCGGGCGTGAAGTGGTATTGCAGACCGATCTTGCCGCCGACTTCACCCTTCTTCAGGGGCGTCCGGTTGTTGATGTCGTCGGTGCAATTGCCCTGGAAGGGCGCGCTCAGGCCCTTCGCGAACAGACAGGGCGTATTGACCATGTGCGAGTACAGGAACGCCTTGTCATAGTAGGTCGCCGACGGAATACCTGTCTTGTCGAAGGCCCCGGCGAGGAAGTGGGGGTTGGTCTTGTCGTCGTGGGTGTAACGCAGGCCAAGGGTGCCGCTGAGCTTCTCAGTGAACTTGTAGTCGGCCTGACCGTAGGCTGAGACGCTCTTGTCGCTCAGGTCGGAGATGCTGAACGACGCCGTGTTCCTGTAGGGGTTCGGGATGACGTCGAACAGGGCGGGCGGGGTCACGCCCGCCGCCGAGGGGTGGGCCCCCGGGAACCCGTTCGTCCCGAAGCGGATGTCCTGCGCCAGGACCGAATCCTCCTTCAGGTAGTAGAGCCCCGCGATCCAGCGCAGCGCCGCCTTGTCGTCGATCGAGGCCAGGCGAAGTTCCTGGGTGACCTGCTTGTAGAGCTGGTCCATGTCGATCACGAGCACATCGTGGTTCAGGCCGGCCGGCCCGTTGACCGTGCCGGTATTGTCCTCCTCGTAGAGCGCGTGGGTCCGATCATAGGAGGTGATCGAGGTGAGCGAGACCGTCTCGAAGTCGTGCTTGATCTTCACATAGGCGCCATAGACGTCGAGCTTCGCGACCTGTCCCCCGCCGTTATAGACATCGCGCCAGCGGAACGTGGTGCGATTCAGCCCCTCGATATTGACGAGGCTGGCCGTCAGGACCGGGTTTTCCCAATCGATATTGCCGGTGAAGGGGACGGTGTCGTTGACCCGCAGGGGCGGATTGTTCGCCAGAGATCCGGTGACCTTCTGAGGATGCGACTGACTGTCGTCGTGGGCGTAGTGAATGTTGAAGGTGACGCGCGTGGCGTCGGAGGGCTCCCACACCAGGGCGCCGCGCAGGGCGTAGCGGTCCTCATCGCCATAGTGGTGATCGCCATCGGACAGATTGTTCCAGATCCCGTCGCGATGATGGATCTTGCCTGCCAGCCGAACCCCGGCGTCCGGGCCGAGGGGCGCTGCGAAAGCGGCCTCGGCGTCGATGAGATCATGCCGTCCGTAGGTGATTTCGGCATACCCGTCGACTGGGGCGCCGGGCTTGGGTTGCTGGGTGATGTAGTTGACGGCGCCGCCGGTGGTGTTGCGGCCGAAGAGGCTGTTCTGCGGGCCGCGGAGCACCTCCACCCGCTCCATGTCGAACAGCCCCAGCGTGCTCATATAGGACGAGTTCAAGGTCACTTCGTCCATGTAGATGCCGACGGACGAGGGCGCGTTGCCGAAGAACTCGTTGGTGCCCACGCCGCGAATGACGATGTGCTGGCTAAGGGAATTCTGGTCGGACATGTTCAGGTTGGGCGCCAATCGCATCACGTCGGTGAGCTTTTGCACCCCCGAATTCTGGAGTTGTTCGGCGTTGTAGGCCTGGATGGCGATCGGCACCTGCTGCAGGTTCGCCGAGCGCTTCTCCGCCGTGACGATGATTTCCTCGACCTGGGTCGCACCCCGGTCGGCTGTCGACTGGGCGGCGGCCGGGGCGGCCCAGGACAGCGCGCATGCCGACAGGACCAGACTCGACGCCCTCAGAAGCAGTTCGCTCTTATTTTTCGTCATGGTTCCCTCCCTGACCCATGACGCGACGCCGAGTTTTCCCCGGTCGCCGCCACAGGCGTTTGTTTTGACTATTTCGCCAAGAGTCGCTTTGAAGTCGGCCGACTGGCGCGCCGGATCCGCGCGCCGACGGCGAGGGCGCCAAGCGCTCGCCAGACGCCTCGGGACCGGATTGTATCGCCCCCTTCATTTTGACGATCTTGTCAAAGACCTTGATCCAACGATTTGGGGGCGCCTATTGCCGATTCAGGCGCAAGTCATAAGGTTTCGGTATGAGCCTCGATCCCCGGCAGCTCCGCGCCTTTCTCGCCGTCGTGGAGACCGGCAGCCTGGGGCGCGCCGCCGACGCCCTGCATTGCAGCGAGCCCGCGGTGAGCCGCATCATCAAGCGGCTGGAAACACAGCTCCACGTTCAGCTCTTTGAGCGCCGCACCACCGGGATGGAGCTGACCAGCTTCGGCCAGGCGCTTCTTCCCTATGCGAACCGATTGACCACGGAGGCGGTCCACGCCGTCGACGAGATCGACGCCCTGCGGGGGTTGGATCGCGGAACCTTGCGCATTGGGGCGGTCGCGAGCGCCGCCATCATGGTCCTGCCTTCGATTCTCGATCGCGTCTTGGGTCAGTCGCCGGGCCTGCAGATCCAGATCACCGAGGCGGTCGAGGACAAACTCGCCCAGGCCTTGGCCAACAACGCGATCGATATCGTGCTGTCAGGCGCGATCCCCGGCAGCCCGGACATCGTTCAGGTCGGGGACTCGAGGTTCAGCGACAACTACAGCGTCATCGCGTCGGCGACCCACCCGCTTCTGGAACGGAAGGACCTGACGATCCGGGACCTCCACGGCATGGAGTGGGTGATGCCGCCGGAGGACGCGGAACCCCGCAGGCTCTTCAACTCGTTGCTCGAACAGCTGAACGTCACGCTCCCCCGGGTGCGCGTGGAGACCCGGTCCCCGGCGGCGATCAAGGCCATGGTCGCACGAACCCAGTTCCTCGGATGGCTTCCCGAACCCCTCTTCGCCGCAGAACGCTCGGCGGGCCTTGTCAGCGTTCTGTCCGTGAAGGAACTGAACGTCCATCGGCGGTTCTATGTCTATCGTCGCCGACAGACCTTCATATCGCCGCCCGTGCTGAAATTCCTTGAGGCGCTTCGCGCCCTGTTCTGACCTCGGGCATGTCCGCTCTTGCGGGACGGTCGCCTCGCGCGCGCCATCACGATGGCGCATCCGGCGGGCCGAAGCGTGAACGGTTTCTGCAAACCGCTCTGCAATCTGGCTTGGCCTTAGGCCGAATTGTCTAGGGAAAATATGGAGGCCTGACCCGGAATCGAACCGGGGTGCACGGATTTGCAGTCCGCTGCGTAACCACTCCGCCATCAGGCCAACGCCGACGTCTTGAACACGCCGGGAGTTTTGAAGGGCGGATGGCTAACAGAACGACCCGCCTCGGGCAATGTCTGTCGCAGGGTCGCATTGCGTTCGGGTTAAGGGGCGACCTATAAGCGCGGAAATTACAGTTTCCGGTTTGGGGAATCATGGCCGATCTCGCCGAAGCCCGCTCGAACATGGTGGAGAGCCAGGTGCGTCCCAGCGACGTCACCGACATCCGCATCCACGACGCCATGCGCGCCATCCCGCGCGAGGATTTCGTGCCGCCGGGCAAGCGCTATCTGGCCTATGCCGACGCGCCGGTCGAATACGCGCCGGGCCGGGCGCTGCTGAAGCCCCGGGACGTGGCCAAGCTGCTGCAGATGGCCAAGCCGGTGAAGGGCGAGCGGGCCCTGGCCATCGCCGCCCCCTACGCCGCCGCGATCCTGGAGGCCCTGGAGGTGGTGGTGGACCGGCTGGAGGAGGGCGACCTCAAGACCGTCCCCGGCGCCAACTACGACCTGATCGTCGTCGAGGGCGCCGTCGCCCGCGCGCCGGAGGCCTGGCTGAAGGCCCTGGCGCCTGGCGGACGCCTGGCGGTGGTGGAGCGCGACGGTCCGGTGGGCAAGGCCTGCCTCTATGTCCGGGGCGAGGGCGACCTCGGCCGCCGCACCGTCTTCGACGCCACCCCGCCGCTGCTTTCGGGATTTGAGGCGCATCAAGGTTTCGCCTTCTGAAGCGTGCTGAAACGCACCCGAAACCTTGGCGTGAAAAAAGCTTAAGGTGACGCCCTCTGGCGTCATCTCAATTCGGCGGCCATATAGGCCCCGGTCTCTCTCGCCGATTTCGGGGATAAGCATGTTGAATAGCCGTCGCGGAGGTTTGCTCGCCGCAGTCTGCAGCGCGGGCCTCATCTGCGGTTTCACCGCCGGTCCCGCCGCCGCCGAAACCCTGGCCGACGCGATTGCGCTCGCCTACGAGTCCAACCCGACCCTGCAGGCCCAGCGCGCCACCCAGCGAGCCCTGGACGAGACCTATGTCCAGGCCCGGAGCGGCTACCGGCCCAGCCTGAGCGCCTCGGTGCAGGAGACCTTTTCCGACAGCCGCACCCCCGGGGCCTCGGGCCTGGTGGACACCAACGGCGACGGCATCCCCGACACGTTCGTCACCCGCAGCATCAGCCAGAGCCAGCGCGGCAACGCCTCGCTGTCCCTGAGCCAGCCGCTTTACACCGGCGGCCGGGTCGGCGCCGCGGTGTCGGCGGCGGAGGCCGACATCCTCACCGGCCGGGAGAATCTGCGCCGGGTCGAGGCCCAGGTGCTGGGCAATGTCATCACCGCCTATGTCGACACCCGCCGCGACCAGGAAGCCCTGCGCATCCGGCAGGAGAACGTCCGGGTTCTCGAGCGCCAGCTCGAGGAGTCCAAGGCCCGCTTCGACGTGGGCGAGATCACCCGCACCGACGTGGCCCAGTCGGAGTCGCGCCTGGCCTCGGCCCAGGCCCAGTTCCAGACCGCCCAGGCCCAGCTGGCCATCAGCCGCGCCAACTATGTCGCCATCGTCGGCCAGAGCCCCGGGGACCTGGCGCCCGAGCCGTCCCTGGCCAACCTGCTGCCCACCAGCATCGACCAGGCCTTCGACAGCGCCCAGGTGGACAATCCCCAGATCCGCGCCGCCCAGTACGCCGAGCAGGCCAGTAAGGCCCGGCTGTCGGGCGCGCGGGCCGAACGCATGCCCAGCGTCGCGCTGCGCACCACCCTGGGCTTCAGCGGCGACATCAACCCGGTCGACACCGATCTCTATTCGCGCAACCTCACCACCTCGGTTGGGGTCACCGTACCTCTGTTCACCGGCGGCCTGACCAATTCGCGGGTCCGCCAGTCCATCGAGCGCAACAATGTCGACCGCATCGGGGTCGAGACGGCCCGCCGGTCGGTGCTGCAGGGCCTGACTCAGTCCTGGAGCCAGCTCAGCGCCGCCCGCGCCAATATCGGCTCCACCGACACCCAGGTCCGCGCCGCCCGCATCGCCGCCGAAGGCACCCGCCAGGAGCAGCAGGTGGGCCTGCGCACCACCCTGGACGTGCTGAACGCCGAGCAGGAGCTGCGCGCCGCCGAGCTCGCCCAGATCACCGCCCGGCACGACGAATATGTCGCCGCCGCCAGCGTGCTGGCCCAGATGGGCCGGCTGGAGGCCGCCAACCTGACCCCCAATGCGCCGCACTACGACCCCAAGGCGAACTTCGGGAAGCTGCGCTTCGCCTGGGGCTGGGTGCCGTGGGAGGAGCCGATCGCCATCGTCGATTCGGCCCTGACCCCCAAGCCGCACGAAAAGCCGGTCAGCGCCCTGGCGACCGCGCCCAAATAAGGTCAGGCCCGTCGGTGACAGGCGCGGCGTTTCGCCTATCGGGCGAATCCGCGCTTGCGCAGCTTGGCGGAAATTGCAGGATCACACCGTCGCGCCTAGGCTGGCGTTGACGGATTCTCTCTTCGCTCCAGCGACGGCTCAACATGTCTGACCAGACCTCTCAAGAACCGACAATGGAGGAGATCCTCGCCTCCATCCGCCGCATCATCTCCGAAGATGATGCGCCCGGTTCGGAGGCCGCCGCGCCCGAGGAGGAGCCCGCCGAGGCCCCCGTCGCCGAAGAGATTCCCATCCCGCCCGAGGACGAGGACGACGGCGTCCTGGAACTGACCGAGAAGGTCGAGACCCACGGCGACATCGACGTCTACGCCGCCGCCGCCCCAACCCCAGAGCCGGAGCCGGCCTACACGCCGCCGCCCGAACCGACCGCCTGGGCCGACGACGCCCCGGACGTGGGTCCCGGCGCCGGCCTGGTGGGCGATCCCGCCGCCGCCGCCGCCGCGGCGGCCTTCGGTTCTCTGTCGTCGCAGATCCTGATGCCCCGGGACGGCCGCACCCTGGAGGACGTGGTGCGCGAGCTGCTGCGTCCGCTGCTCAAGCAGTGGCTGGACGACAACCTGCCGCGCATCGTCCAGGACACCGTCCAGTCGGAAGTCGAACGCATCGCGCGCGGCGGCCGAGTATAATTCTCCCCTGACCGTCAGGGCCGGGACATCGCCCGGCCTTCCGCGATCCCCGAGGCGTCCGCGCCGGAGGGATGACGTTTGTTGGGTGCGGGGTGTCGTGGATTTGCGGCAGGCGCCGCGCCCGTATATGCACCGCCTCAGCATGCTTGAAAAATCCTTCGACCCGAAAACCGCCGAACCCCGCCTCTATGCGAAGTGGGAGAGCTCGGGCGCGTTCGCGCCGACCTCGGACCCCGCCGCCGAGCCGTTCTCCATCGTGATCCCGCCGCCCAACGTGACGGGCTCGCTGCACATCGGGCATGCGCTGAACAACACCCTGCAGGACGTGCTGATCCGCTTCGAGCGGATGCGCGGCAAGGCGGCCCTGTGGCTGCCCGGGACCGACCACGCCGGCATCGCCACCCAGATGGTTGTCGAGCGGCAACTGGCCGCCGCCGGCAACCAGAGCCGCCGCGACATGGGCCGCGAGGCCTTCGTCGCCAAGGTCTGGGAATGGAAGGCCGAAAGCGGCGGGACCATCACCAACCAGCTTCGCCGCCTGGGCGCCTCCTGCGACTGGAGCCGCGAACGCTTCACCCTGGACGAGGGCCTCAGCGCGGCCGTGCGCAAGGTGTTCGTCACCCTGCACAAGCAGAAGCTGATCTATCGCGACAAGCGGCTGGTGAACTGGGACCCGGCCCTGCAGACCGCCATCTCCGACCTCGAGGTCGAGCAGAAGGAGGTGGACGGTCACTTCTGGCACTTCGCCTATCCCCTGGAGGACGGCTCGGGCGAGATCGTCGTGGCCACCACTCGCCCCGAGACCATGCTGGGCGACACCGCCGTCGCCGTGCACCCCACCGACGAGCGCTACAAGCATCTGATCGGCAAGGCCGTGCGCCTGCCCATCGTGGGCCGGCCGATCCCGATCATCGCCGACGACTACGCCGATCCGGAAAAGGGCTCCGGCGCGGTGAAGATCACCCCGGCCCACGATTTCAACGACTTCCAGGTCGGCAAGCGCCACAACCTGCCGCAGATCAACATCCTGACCCCGGATGCGAAGATCAACGAGAATGGCCCGCGCGACTATCAGGGCCTGGATCGCTTCGAGGCCCGCAAGAAGGTGATCGCCGCCTTCGAGGAGCTGGGCCTGCTGCGCGAGGTGGAGAAGACCCGCCACGCGGTCCCGCACGGGGATCGTTCCGGTGTCGTCGTCGAGCCCTACCTGACCGACCAGTGGTACGTCGACGCCAAGACTTTGGCCGGTCCCGCCATCAAGGCGGTGGAGGAGGGGCGCACGGTCCTCGAGCCCAAGACCTGGGAGAAGACCTACTACGAGTGGATGCGCAACATCGAGCCGTGGTGCGTCTCGCGCCAGCTCTGGTGGGGCCACCGCATTCCCGCCTGGTACGGGCCCGACGGCAAGATCTTCGTCGAGGAGACCGAGGACAAGGCCCGGGCCGCCGCCCGCGAATTCTATGGCCGCGACGAGCCACTGCGCCAGGACGAGGACGTGCTGGACACCTGGTTCTCTTCCGGGCTGTGGCCCTTCTCCACCCTGGGCTGGCCGGAGGAGACCGCCGACCTGGCGCGCTTCTACCCCACCAACACCCTGGTGACCGGCTTCGACATCATCTTCTACTGGGTCGCCCGGATGATGATGATGGGTCTCCACTTCACCGGTCAGGTCCCCTTCAAGCGGGTGTTCTTCAACGCCCTGGTCCGCGACGCCTCGGGCGCCAAGATGTCCAAGTCCAAGGGCAACGTCATGGATCCGCTGGAGCTGGTGGACCAGTACGGCGCCGACCCCCTGCGCTTCACCCTGACCGCCATGTCGGGCCAGGGCCGGGACATCAAGCTCTCGACCCAGCGCATTGAAGGCTATCGGAATTTCGGCACCAAGCTGTGGAACGCCGCCAACTTCTGCCAGTTCAACGGCTGCGTCCGCGCCGACGGCTTCGACCCCGCGGCGGTGAGCAATCCCCTGAACCGCTGGATCGTCGGCGAGACCCAGAAGACCGCCCAGTCGGTCACCGAGGCCATCGCCTCCTGCGGCTTCGACGGCGCGGCCAACGCCCTCTACCGGTTCATCTGGAACACCTATTGCGACTGGTATGTCGAGCTCTCCAAGCCCCTGCTGAAGGGCGAGGACGCCGGCGCCAAGGCCGAGACCCAGGCCACCGCCGCCTGGGCCCTGGACGTGATCCTGAAGCTGCTGCACCCGATCATGCCGTTCCTCACCGAGGAGCTGTGGGCCCAGACCGCCGATCTCGGCGCCCCGCGCGCCGAGGGCATGCTGATCTCCGCCCAGTGGCCCGATCTGCCCGCCAGCCTGCTGGATCCGAAGTCCGAGGCCGAGATCGGCCTGATCGTGGCGGCCATCACCGAGGGCCGCTCCGTGCGGGCCGAGCTGAACGTCCCGGGCTCGGCGCGTCCGCCCCTGCTGGTGCTGGACGCGAACGCCGACCAGCGCGCCGTGCTGGAGGCCAACGGGGCGATCGTGGCCCAACTGCTGCGCGCCTCGGAGGTTCGGATCGCCGACACCGCGCCACAGGGCGCCATCCCCTTCGTGGTCCAGGGCGTCACCTTCGCCCTGCCGGTGGCCGAGTTCATCGACCTGACCGTCGAGAAAGCCCGCCTGGCCAAGGAAATCGCCACCCTGGCCAGCGACATCGCCCACGTGATGAAGAAGCTCGGCAACCCCGACTTCGTGGCCCGCGCCAAGGAGGAGGTGGTCGAGGAGAACCGCGAGCGCCTGGCCGAGTCCGAGGCGGCGAAAGCCAAGCTGGAAGGGGCCCTGGCACGCCTGGAAGCCGTGGTCTGAGCCGACCGGCGTTCTTCCAAACAGCTGTTTGCGTCGACGCCTAGGTTATGCTTGTTCACCTAGGACGACGCGGCCTGTGAACGCCGCGCGCTTAGTGGAGAACGCTCAGATGTCCGAGGCTGTCTTGCCGGCCGGCTGGCCCGCCATGTCCATCGCCCAGGCCCACGCCATGATCACCGCCCCGGGGACTCCGGCGGAGATCGAGGAGGTGGTCATCCGGGGCGTCAAGACCAAGACCTGGAAGAACCAGCCGCCCACCCTGCGCTCGGTGGTGGAGATGTCCCGCGCCCACGGTGAGAAGGTCTTCCTGGTCTACGAGGACGAACGCGTCACCTTCGAGGCCTTCTACCGCGCCGTCTCGGCCTTCGCCCGCGAGCTGCAGGCCCAGGGCGTGGCCAAGGGCGACCGGGTCGCCATCGTCATGCGCAACCTCCCGGAATGGCCGGTGGCCTTCTATGCGGCGGAGTCCATCGGCGCCATCGTCACCCCGCTGAACGCCTGGTGGACCGGGCCCGAGCTGGAATACGGCCTGACCGACTCCGGCTCCAAGGTCGCCATCCTCGACGCCGAGCGCTACGAGCGGCTCACCGAGCACCTGCCCAACTGCCCCGACCTGCAGACCATCTATGTCAGCCGCGAGGCGGACGAGATCGCCCACCCGATGGTGCGCAAGCTGGAGGCCGTGCTGGGCGGCCCCAACGACTGGGCCAAGCTGCCCGACCAGGCGCTGCCGGCCGTCGAGATCGACACCGACGACGACGCGACGATCTTCTACACCTCCGGGACCACCGGTAAGCCCAAGGGGGCGCTGGCCACCCACCGGGCGGTCAATTCCAACATCATGGCCGGCGCGGTGGCCGGCGCCCGGGCCTTCCTGCGCCGCGGCGAGGCGCCGCCCCAGCCCGATCCCAACGCCCCCCAGCGCTCCTCGCTGATCTCGGTGCCCTTCTTCCACGCCACCGGCTGCTTCGCCGTGCTTAACCCGTCCCTGGCCGGCGGCGCCAAGCTGGTGATGATGCACAAGTGGGACGTGATCCGCGCCTTCGAGCTGATTCAGCGCGAGAAGATCCAGTCGGCCGGCGGGGTGCCCACCATCGCCTGGCAGCTCATCGAGCATCCCCTGCGCGAGAAGTACGATCTGTCCTCCCTGGAGAGCGTGGCCTATGGCGGCGCCCCCTCGGCGCCGGAGCTGGTCCGCAAGATCAAGGAGACCTTCCCCAAGTCGGCCGCCGGCAACGGCTGGGGCATGACCGAGACCTGCGCCACCGTCACCACCCATGGGGCCGAGGACTACGCCAACCGCCCCGACAGCTGCGGCCCGGCCGTGCCGGTGAGCATGCTGCAGATCCGCGACCCCGCCGACGGCGTCACGGTGCTGGGTCCCAACCAGGTGGGCGAGCTCTGGGCCAATGGTCCGCAGATCGTGAAGGGCTACTGGAACAAGCCCGAGGCCACCGCCCAGACCTTCGTCGACGGCTGGGTGCGCACCGGCGACCTGGCGCGCGTGGACGAGGAGGGCTTCTGCTTCATCATCGACCGCGCCAAGGACATGCTGATCCGCGGCGGCGAGAACATCTACTGCATCGAGGTGGAGAACGTCCTCTATGACCACCCGGCGGTGATGGACGCCGCCGTCGTCGGCATCGTCCACCGGACCCTCGGCGAGGAGCCCGGCGCCGTGGTCACCCTGAAGCCCGGCGCCACCGCCACGGAGGCCGAGCTCCGCGCCCACGTGGCCGAGCACCTGGCGGCCTTCAAGGTGCCGGTGAAGGTGAAGTTCTGGCACGAGACCCTGCCGCGTAACGCCAATGGCAAGATTCTCAAGAACGAGCTGAAGAAGCTGTTCGAAGAGGACACGGCGAGCGCCTGATCTCGAGATGCGCTCTCAACCGCTCATCCCGGCGAAGGCCGGGAGCCAGGTCGCAGAGCGCCTGATCTGCCAGGACATCCACAGGGCGGCTTCTGACGACGCGTCGAGCCTTTGGACCTGGGCCCCGGCCTGCGCCGGGGTGAGCGGAGTCTGGCGATGAGCCGTGTCCGCGCCGATGTCCTGCTGGTGGCGCGCGGCCTGTTCGATAGCCGCGCCAAGGCCCGCGCGGCCATCGAGGCCGGCGGGGTCACCGCTGATGGCCGGACGGTGGCCAAGGCCTCGGACATGCTGGACGAGGCCTGCGACCTGCGGGGGCAGGCCGCCCACCCCTATGTGGGGCGCGGGGCGCTGAAGCTGGTCCACGCCCTGGAGCTCTGGCCGGTGGCCGTCGAGGGCGCCGTGGTGCTGGATGTCGGCGCCTCGACCGGCGGCTTCACCCAGGTCTGCCTGGCGCGCGGCGCGGCGCGGGTCTACGCCGTCGATGTGGGCCGGGGCCAGCTCCACGCCAGCCTCGCCGCCGATCCCCGGGTCACCGCCCTGGAGGGGCTGGACGCCCGGAGCCTGACGGCCGATCTGATCCCGCATCCGCCGCAAGTCGTGGTCTGCGACGCCAGCTTCATCGGCCTGGCCAAGGTGCTGCCGGCGGCGCTCGCCCTGGCCGCCCCCGGCGCCGACCTGATCGCCCTGGTGAAGCCGCAGTTCGAGGTGGGGCCGGACCTGGTGGGGAAGGGCGGGCTGGTCCGCGACGCCACCGCCCGGGCCCGCGCCCTGGCCGACGTGGCCAGCTTCCTGACCGCCTCGGGCTGGTCGGTGCTCGACACCGCCGACAGCCCCATCCTCGGCGGGGACGGCAATTCCGAATACCTGCTGCACGCACGAAAAAGCCGCCCGGCGTGAACCGGGCGGCCTTGGTTCGTCCGAGGCTCTAGGTCTTAGTCGACGACCTGATAGCGGCCCTGGCTGTCCTGGCAGACCCGCACGAAGCGCTTCTGGACGCGGCCGTCGGGCAGGTAGATCGGGCTCTCGGCCAGGGTGCAGCCGTCCGCGCCTACGCCGCCCTGGGTGGAGACGCTGTAGCTGCGGCCATAGCGGTCATAGGCGTTGTCGTAGTTGCTGGAGCGGTCGTAGTCGTAGGTCCGCTGGGCGTAGCCGTTGTCGTAGCCGTTCCCGTAGTAGCCGTTGGAGCCGTACTGGCTGTTGCCGTAGTAGCTGTTGGAGCCGTACCGACTGTCGCCGTAGTGGCTCTGGCGGCTGGGGGTGCAGGCCGCGGAGTCCTTGCCGATCTTCGCCCCGGCCGCCGCGCCGACCAGGCCGCCCAGCACCGCGCCCTCGGTCCGCGCGTTGCGGGCCGCGACGTTGGATCCGATGGCCGCACCGGCCAGGGCGCCGATCAGGCCGCCCGTGGTGCTGCGGTTCGACGACGACCGGCGGCAGGGGTCGTAATAGCCGCTGTCGTAGCTGTTGCCGTAGTAGCCCGACTGCGCCGAGGCGAAGCTCGGAACCGCCAGGGCGGCGCTGAGCGCCATGACGCCGGCGACGCCGGCGAGGGCGGACTTGGCGAAGGTGTTGGTCATCGGAAACTCCCCGTTTGGGACTGGAAAGGTGGAGGGGCTCTTACGAGCGCCCGCTGGGCCGCCACACGCCATCCTTGCCGCGGCAGATCTCGAAACTGTGGTCGCGGCCGCCGTAGTACTCGCTCACCCACTGGCAGTTCTTGCGGCTGTAGGAGGATTGGGCGACGCGGCTGGGATAGCCCTTGCAGTTGACGCGGTTGCGGCCGACCTGGTTGCCGGCGGCCGCGCCGACCACGCCGCCGAGCACGGCGCCTTCGGTCTTGGCGCCCTTGCCGGCGACCTGGGAGCCTACCAGCGCGCCGAGCACGCCGCCCACCAGGGCGCCCTTGTGGCCGGACTCGCGGCGGGCTTCGCGGCAGATGTCGCCGGTGCCGTAGGAGCGGGTGGATTGGGCCGCGGCGAACTGCGGAACCGCAAGGCTGGTCGCCAGGACGGCGGCGGCGGCGGTGAGGGCGAACGTACGCTTCATGGTCTTTTCCTTCGCAGGCTCCGGCGGCGCCAAGGCCCCGCTTTCGGAGATGAGGTTTGACGTATCGAACCTGAACGGGTCTTGAACAGACGCACGACGCCCGTTCATCTGGATTCAGGTGCGCAAGGTGAAGCTACCATCCGCCCCCCAGCCGTAAATGATCCCGATCATGCGAAGTTCCAGCCGCCGCCCCGGCCGTCCCGAGAGCCCCCAGCCCGTGGGACCGCCCGTCGAGGTGGTCATAGAGACCATCGGCGGGGAGGGGGACGGCGTCGCGCCCGGGCCGATCTATGTGCCCTTCACCCTGCCCGGCGAGCGGGTCCGCGCGGTCGGCGGCGGCGAGCGCCGGGAGCTGGACGCGATCCTCACGGCCAGCGCCGAGCGGGTGACCCCGCCCTGTCCGCACTTCGGGGTCTGCGGCGGCTGCGCCCTGCAGCACTGGGAGCACGGCGCCTACCTGGCCTGGAAGGTGGAGCGCCTGCGCACGACGCTGGGCCTGCAGCGCATCGAGAGCGAGATCCTGGCGCCCTTCGCGGCCAAGCCCGGCACGCGGCGGCGCCTGGCCCTGCACGCCCGCCCCGGCAAGCGCGGCGAGGCGCGCCTCGGCTACAAGGGCCGCAAGTCCTGGGACCTGGTGGACATCACCGTCTGCCCCATCGCCGACCCCCGGCTTGAGGCGGCCCTGCCGGCCCTGCGCCGCATGGCCGCGCCGCTGTTCGAGCACCCCAAGTCCGCGCCCACCCTGCACGTCACCCTGACCTCGGAGGGGATCGACGTCGACATCACCGGGGTGGAGCGCAAGAGCGGGGGCCTGTCGGCCGACGCCCGCATGCGCCTGGCTGAGGCCGCCGCCGAGGCCGACTTCGCCCGCGTCACCATGGACGGGGACGTGGCCTATGGCGCGCGCCAGCCGGTGGTGCGCCTCGGCCCCGCCGCCGTGGCCCTGCCGCCGGGCGCCTTCCTCCAGGCCGTGCCCGAGGCCGAGGCCGCCATGGCCGCCTTCGCCGTGGCCCAGGTCGCCGGCGCCGAGCGCATCGCCGACCTCTATTGCGGGGTGGGGACCTTCACCTTCCGCCTGGCCCAGGTGGCGCCGGTCTACGCCGTGGACGGCCACGCCCCCGCCATCCGCGCCCTGACCTCGGCCATCTCCACCGCCCCGGGCCTCAAGGGCGTCACCGCCGAGGCCCGCGACCTGACGCGCCGCCCGGTCCTGGCCGTGGAGTTCAAGAAGATCGACACCGTGCTGTTCGACCCGCCCCGGGCCGGCGCCCTGGAGCAGACCGCCGAATTGGCGGCCTCCAAGGTCTCGAAGATCGTGGGTGTGTCCTGCAACCCGGCCACCTTCGCCCGTGACGCCCGGGTGCTGATCGACGCCGGCTTCAGCCTCGACCGCGTGCTGCCGGTGGACCAGTTCCTGTGGTCGCCGCACGTGGAGCTGGTGGGGGTCTTCTCCCGCTAGCCGGCCTGGACGAGCGCCCGTTCGGCGCCCGGATCGGCCATGGCCCGGGAGATGGCCGACATCAGGGCGGGGATCTGGATCGGCTTGGCGGTGTGCTCGGTGAAGCCGAGCTCCAGATAGTGCGCCCGCCCGCCCGAGGTGACGTCGGCGGTCAGGGCGATCACCGGGACCCCCTGGTTCGGGCCCGGGCCGGCGCGCAGGCGCTGCAGGACCTGTGCGCCGCTCATGCCCGGCATCTGGATATCCATCAGGGCCAGGTCGAACGGGCGGCGGGCCAGCAGGTCCAGGGCGGCCTGGCCGCTGGCGGCCTTCTCCGTCCGGTGGCCGAAGGCGTGGAGGATCTGCTCCAACACCAGCAGGTTGACCGGGTTGTCGTCGACGATCAGCAGGTCGAGGTCGGCCGCCGGAGCCTCCTCCGCCACGGGCTCGACGGCCGCCGAGGCCGGCGCCTGGGCCAGGTCGAAGATGGCCTCCACATGGAAGGTCGAGCCCTGGCCGAGTTTGCTCTCGACCCACACCCGGCCGCCCATCAACTCGGTGAGCTGGCTGGCGATCGCCAGGCCCAGGCCGGTGCCGCCGAACCTGCGCGCCTCGGATTCGTCCACCTGGGAGAACCGCTCGAAGAGGACGGGCAGGTGCTCCTCCGGGATGCCGGGGCCGGTGTCGATCACCGAGATATGGATGCGGGCGGCGGTCTCGCCGACGGGTTGGGCGGCGACCCTGACGGTGACGGCGCCCTGGTCGGTGAACTTCAGGGCGTTGCCGATCAGGTTGAACAGCACCTGCCGCACCCGGATCGCATCCATCCAGACATGGCTGGGCAGGTCCTCGTCGGCCTCCAGCCGCAGGGCGACGGCCTTCTCGTCGGCCCGCGCGCGCCAGAAGGCCACCGCGCGGTCCAGGAACAGGGGCAGGTTCTCGGGGGCGGGGGTGATGTCCAGCCGCCCGGCGTTGACCTTGGACATGTCGAGGATGTCGTTGAGGATCGACAGCAGGTGTTCGCCGCTCTCCATGAGGGTCTCCAGCCGGCCGGCCTGGACGGGATCGGTCTCCTCCCGGCGCAGCAACTGCGCCATGCCCAGGACGCCGTTCATGGGGGTGCGGATCTCGTGGCTCATGGTGGCCAGGAAGTTCGACTTGGCGAGATTGGCCTGGCGGGCCACCTCGCGGGCCTCGTCGGCCGCCCGGGTCTCGGCCATGGCGTGGTCGCGGGCGGCCTCCAGCTGCGGGATCATCGCCAGGTTCGAGGCGTAGGCCTCCTGCCAGCTGGTCACCGCCCGGGTCGTGCCGTTCGAGATCATCACCAGCAGCACCATCAGGCAGGCCATGGAGATCATCAGGCCGGCGACGGCCGCCGGGGGGAAGATCGCCACCAGGGTCACGGTCAGGGCCAGGACGGCGGGACCGGCGAAGGACCAGAAGACGATGCGCGACAGGGAGCCGCTGGCGCAGGCGACCGCCACCATTGAGGCGACCGTGATGGCCAGGTAGGCGAGCTCCTTCTGTCCGCCCCAGATGGCCAGGACGGTGGGGCCGACGAGATAGGTCGAGACCCGCGCCACGCACAGCAGGGCGAGTTGGCGGAACCCGCGCGCGACCTCGGTCCGCGCGCTGCGCGCCAGCCAGCGGGCGATGATGCGTTGATAGAGGGTGTCGACGGCGCAGCTGGCGAGGAAGGCGAGGCCGGCGACCACCGGGTGGCCAAGCGCCAGGACCGCCGCCAGGGCGACGGCGTTGAAGACGACGTGGATCTTGACCGGCATGGCCAGGCCCGCCAGGGTCAACTGGTAGGCGTTGGCGTTGGCCGCGGGATCCATCGTTGCTGTGGTGGTCTGGCCGTCCATGACCGGTCACCTGCCCCCTGCTTGCCGGACCATTTAAGAACAGTTCGATTAACTGACTGAAAACCGGGCCGCTTTTTCTAAAAGCTCGCGCCGTCTGATCTATCCGCCCGCGAACAGGTCGCCCTGGTCGCCGGCCCGGACCGGAACCCGGAACCGCGTTAGGTCCAGACCCTCGAAGGCGAACTCCAGGCCGTAGCGCCGCCGCGCCGCCTTGAAGCGCGCGGCCATCAGGTCGGCCAGCGGCCCCTGGCCCTTCATCCGCGTCCCCCAGTCGGCGTCGTAGTCCTTGCCGCCGCGCATCTGGCGCACGAGGGACATGACCCGGCCGGCGCGGTCGGGATGGTCGCTCGCCAACCATTCCCGGAACAGGTCCTTGATCTCCAGGGGCAGGCGCAGGGCGACATAGCCCGCGCCCCGGGCGCCGGCCTGTCCGGCCCGCTCCAGCACCGCCTCCATCTCATGGTCGTTGAGGCCGGGGATGGCGGGGGCGAACATCACGATCACCGGCACACCCGCGTCCGCCAGGCCCCGGATGGCCGCGATCCGCTTCTCCGGCGTGGCGGCCCGCGGCTCCATGCTACGGGCGAGCTTGCGGTCCAGGGTGGTCACCGAGATCGCCACCCGCACCAGGTTGGCCTCCGCCAAGGGCGCCAGCAGGTCGAGGTCGCGCAGGATCAGGGCCGACTTGGTGATGATCGAGAAGGGGTGCTGGAAGCGGGCCAGCACCTCGAGGATCGACCGGGTGATCCGCAGGCTGCGCTCCTGGGGCTGGTAGGGGTCGGTGTTGCCGCCGATGTGGATGGGGATGGGCTGGTAGCGCGGCTTGGAGAGCTCGGCCTCCAGCAGCGCCGCCGCGTCGGGCTTGAAGAACAGCTTGCTCTCGAAATCGAGGCCCGGGGATAGGCCCATATAGGCGTGGGCCGGGCGCGCGTAGCAGTAGATGCAGCCGTGCTCGCAGCCGCGATAGGGGTTGATCGAGCGGCTGAACCCAACATCGGGGCTGGTGTTCTTGGAGATGATCACCCGGGCCTTCTCGGCCGTCAGGCTGGTCTTCAGCTTCGCCGGTTCGAGATCGTCCGCGGTCCAGCCGTCATCGAAGGCCTCGCGGGCCTGCGCCTCATAACGGCCCGAGGCGTTGGACCGCGCGCCGCGGCCCCGGACCTGGGGGGCAGGGTGGACCTGCTGGGTGAAGGTGGCCATGCCGCATCCAAGCCGAGGCGACGGAACAAATCAAGAACAATATCCCGCCGCTTGACCGAGGTGACCGACGCATCGCTTGTGGCGCCATGCTCTCGGTGATCATCCCCACCTCCAATTCCGCCGCCGACCTGCCCGAGCTGCTGACGGTCCTGGTGCCGGCGGCGGTGGACGGCCTCGTGCGCGAGGTGATGGCCGCCGACGAGGGCTCCACCGATCCGACCCTGCTGATCTGCGACGACGCCGGGGTCGAGGTGGTCACCGACGGCATCGCCGCTGCCATGAAGCGCGCCCGCCAGGATTGGATTCTGCTGCTGCCCGCCGACATGAAGCTGACCCACGACTGGGCCGACCGGGTGGCGCGCGGCGTCAAGCAGGGGCGCTCGGCGGGGCTGAAGGGGGTGGCTCAGGGCGGGGGGCTGATGGACCGCCTCAAGCCCGGCCCCTGGGGGCTCCTGATCCGCAAGAGCGAGCTGGGCAACCTGCCCCCCGACGCCGATTTCGCGCGCCTGCGCCGTCAGTTCGGACGCCTGCCCACCCTGAAATAGGGGGCCGGGCTTGGCGCCTAGCGCCCGGAGCCCCCGAGGTCCTTGGCCGGGCTCGCGGGCTGCATCGCCAGAAGCGCCGCCTGGGCCTCGGCCAGCAAGGCGCGAATCTGGTCCTCGTCGGCGTGCCCGCCCGCGGCCGCCAGCATGCGCTCGAAGCGCTCGACGTTCTGGTGCGCGACGTACTTGTCCATGTCGGAAGCTGACACGCTCGCGGGCTCCACGCATCGTTGCGGTGCTTTGGATTGAACCCGCCTTTTCCGTCCGCGTCTGTTCGACGTCGCACCTAGGACGCGATTTTTGCGGCCAGGCGTCAGGCGCGACCCGCCTCTGCCGCGATCGAGGCTTTGCGCGCCCGCGCCCGCGACGCACTATCGGCGCTCACAGGAGGACAAGATCATGACCCCGCCGAGCCTGCCCTGGGAGGGCGGATGCCGCTGCGGACAGGTGAGGTTCAAGGTGACCGCCGCGCCGATCCTGACCATGGCCTGCCATTGCACCGGCTGCCAGAGGATGAGCGCCAGCGCTTTCTCCCTCAGCGCCGCCATCCCCAGCGAGGGGTTCACAGTCACGGCGGGGGAGCCGGTGATCGGCGGCCTGCATGGCCCCGACCGCCACCACTTCTGCCCCCATTGCATGAGCTGGATGTTCACCCGGCCCGGCGGGATGGACTGGTTCGTCAACCTGCGGCCGACGATGCTGGACGAGCCGTCCTGGTTCGTCCCCTTCATCGAGACCTATACGCGCGAGAAGCTGCCCTGGGCCACGACGCCCGCGGTCCACAGCTTCGAGACCTTCCCGGCCTTCGAGGCCTATGAGGGGTTGAGCGCGGCCTACATGGCCCAGGCCGGCGCCGCCCCAGGGTGAGCGACGCGCAGGGCCTGATGCTGGTGCGGGCGGTCCATACGGCCATCTATCTGACGATGGCGGCCGCGTGCTTCGTGACGCTGTTCGGCGCGGTCACCGGCGCCCACGGCCCCTGGCTGTGGTGGGCGGTCGGGCTGATCGGCGTCGAGAGCCTGGTCTTCGCCGCCTGGGGGTTCAGGTGTCCCCTGACCGCGGTGGCGGTGAGGTATGGCGCGGGCGAGGGGCCGTTGTTCGACACCTTCCTGCCCGAGAAGATCACCCGCCACACCTTCAGGTTCTTTGGCCCCCTGGTCGCGATGGGCTTCCTGATGCTCGTCAGCCGCTGGCTGTGGTTCGGCTGGGGGCGGGCGCTCGGCTAGGCCGCGCGCCAGTCGAAGCGCAGGATCGCGCCGTTCCAGCGGTCGGTCTGGACGTCGGTCTCCTGCAGGTTGGCCGCCCGCTCCGCCCCGCTGATGGTCCGTCGCCAGAAGGCCAGCGCCGGCAGGTTCTTGCGCGCCACCGCGGCCTCCCAGGACCCGGCGTGCAGGTCGAAGACCAGCTCGGCCGCCCGCCGTCCGACCCCGCCGCCCCGGTGTTTCCGCACGACGAAGAACTCCGCCACGCTGCGGTCCACCGCGACGGGGCCATGGGCGTAGTCGTTGACCAGGGCGAAGCCCGCCAGGTCGCCGTCGTGCCAGATCAGGTGGGCCGACCAGTTGGGCGCGTTCCAGTAGGGATCCAGCGGGTAGGGCGGGAACCGCCCGTCGGCCAGCAGGTCGCCATGCGGCGTGCCGGCCCAGAACTCCGAGAAGTCGTGGGTGTAGAGCTGGATCAGGTTCTGGAGCAGGGGCTCCTGGGCGGCGGAGGCCGGGGTGAGGGTGACGGTCATCGGCGGTGCTTAGAGCGGGTTTGGCGAAAGTGCGAAGCGGTTTTCCGCCCGCCACCCACTCCACGTCGACAGCCGCAGATCCCGGGGCGTAGGTTGGTAGGAGCCATGGCCACCCTCATCGTCCTCTCCGGCCTGCCCGCCAGCGGCAAGTCCACCCTCGCCCGGCGGCTGGCCCAGGAGTCGGGCGCGGTCTGGCTGCGGATCGATTCCATGGACCAGGCGATCCGCGAGTCCGGCGTCGTGCCCGGCGACCTGAAGGACGTCAGCTACCGCGCCGCCTACGCGGTGGCGGGCGACAATCTGCGCCTGGGCCGCGATGTCGTCGCCGACAGCGTCAACGACCGCAAGGTGACCCGGGACGCCTGGCGCGCGGCGGGCCTGGCGGCCGGGGCCCGGGTCCTGGAGGTGGAGGTCCTGTGCTCGGACGCGGGCGAGCACCGCTGGCGGGTGGAGAGCCGCACGAGCGAGGTTCCGGGCCTGGTCCTGCCCGACTGGGCGGCGGTGACGGCGGCGGCCCCCGAGCCCTGGGATCGCGAGCATCTCATCGTGGACACCGCCGGGCGCGGCCTGGAGGACTGCGTCCAGCTCATCCGGGACGCGCGAGACGGCCCGCAAGCCTAGCGCGCGGCCCAGAGGTTGTCGGCGGCCGCCTGCAGGTCGCCGGCCACGCCGCGGCGGGCCAGGGACAGGCCCTCCAGCTCCAGCCGGTCGCCGCGCAGGGTGCGGGGATGCAGGCTGTAGCCGACCCAGTAGACGGCCCGGTCGGTCTTGGTCTGGCCGTCCTCGAAGAACACCGTCAGCACGCCCACCGGCACGCGGCCGGTCTTGGTCTTGGCCTTCCGCAGGCCGTCCTCGATCCAGCCCGCCTCCAGGCGCGGATTGCCGGTGGTCTCCAGGCTGTCGGCCCGGACCGCCTTGGGGAACCAGACGGTCTGGGTCTGGATCACCTGCTCGGGCCGCAGCGAGGCCAGGCGGATGCGCTCGCCGGAGCTTTCCGCCGCCCCGGTCATCAGGAAGGTTTGCTTCAGCGCGGCGGCGCGGACCTCCACCTGGCGCTCGCGGGCGGCCAGGGCCCTCTCGCGCGCCTCCTGGGCGCGTTCCCGGTGGGAGTCCCAATAGCCGAGCACGGCCACCACCACGGCCACCACGCCCACGATCTCCGCCAGGCTCAGCCAGCGCAGAGGCAGGCGTTTGCGGGGTGTCTCGCTCAATCTGGCCTCCGGGGTCGGGCGTGCGTCGTGGATCGCTTTAGGCCAGATGGCCGCGCGGCGCAGAGCTAATCGCAGAATGAGGGCTGAACTTGGCCGTCGCGGGCCGGACGGCTCAGCCGCGCTTGGAGCGCTTGGCCTTCTTGCCGGCCTTGGTCTTGGCGTCGGTGTCGTCCTCGTCGTCGGCGGCGACCTCGGCCTTCACCACCGGGGCGGGCAGGGGGGCGTCCCATCGGGCGTCGATGTACTTCTGGCCGCTGGCCAGCGCGTCCAGGGTGCGGGACTCCTGGCCGAACTTCTTCTGATAGGTCCAGTAGGCGGCCATGACGCGTTCGACATAGTTGCGGGTCTCCGGCGCGGGCATGCACTCGATGACCATCAGGCTCTCGTCGTCCTCGCCCAGCATCTGGGCGGTCTTCTGCAGGGTGCCGGGGCCGCCGTTATAGGCCGCCACGGTGCGCAGGATGTCGTACCCGACCCCTTCGCCCATCAGCCAGGCCACATAGTCCTGGCCGACCTTGAGGTTGTAGCCGGCGTCGAACAGCGGGCTCATGTCGTCGCGCAGGCGGGCGTTGCCGGTGGCGTGGGCCGCGGCGTCGGGCATCAGCTGCATCAGGCCCACGGCCCCGGCCGGCGAGACCACGCCCGGGTTGAAGCGGCTCTCCTGGCGCACGATGGCGTAGACCAGGGCCTTGTTGATCTTGAAGCCCTCGCGGGGATTGAGGCTGGGGGTCGGATAGTCCGGCTCGCCGCGGCGCCGCGCGGGGCCGGCGGCGGCCATGTCCTCGGCGAGGCCCGCATTGATCACCGCGGCCAGTTGACTCCAGCGGGCGCGCTCCTCGGCGGTGCGGGCGAGCGCCAGGCCGGCGCGCAGCTCCTGGCCGGCTTCCGCCACCCGGCCGATCTGGGCCAGGGCCGCGGCGCGGTGGGCGCGGACGTCGTCGCGCATCATCCGGGCCACCTCGGCGGTGGGGCCGCCATAGGAGGCCTTGATCACCTGGCGGGCGCGGGGCTGGTAGGGCTGGGCCTCCGACAGGGGCAGGGCGGGGCCAAGGCCGCGCAGGGCGACCTGGCGCTCGGCGATCATGCCGTAGAAGGTCTGGGGCGAGCCGGCCGCCTGGCGCAGATAGGTGGCGGCCCGGTCCGAGGCGCCGCGCGCCTCGGCGGCGCGGGCGGCCCAATAGGCGCCCCCGGCCCGGACCCAGATATCCTGGTCGGTGTCCTGGGCGAGCTGCGACAGATAGGTCTCGGCCTGGTCGTAGTGGCGCAGGCGATAGGCCGCCATGCCGGCGATCCAGCGCTCATTCACGGCGCGGGCCAGGTCCAGGGCCCGCTTGGAATCGCCGGAATAGAAGGCTTCGCGGGCCAGGCGGGCGTTGTCGGCGTCGAAGGGCCCGCCGGAGCCGGGCGGCACCAGCTCGATCTTGCTCCAGTCGACCCCGGTCAGGCCGGGAACCACCGGCGGGGGCAGGTCGGGGGTCTTGCGCTTGCTGGCGAGGGTGTAGATCCGCTCGGCCACCGGCAGGTCGGCGTAGCGCGACAGCCAGCCCGACAGCTCGTCGAAGTTCGACTTGTGCGCCGTCGGGTGCATCAGGCCGCGATAGGTGATGTAGCCGGAGAGCGAGGGGTCGCTGAGCTCGATGCTCTGCATGGTGGCGTCGATGAAATCGCCGCGGTCGACGGATTCGAAGGCCCGGGCGTAACCCTGCGCATCGGCGGGCGTCAGGACTTGCGGGCTGCCGGCCAGCGCCTTCCCCGCGATGGTGGCGCAGATCAGGGCCAGGGCCGCGATCCGCACGCGCTTGGTCTGCGTCATGCCCACTTCCACGCCGCCGCATCCTAGCGAGTCTGGCGTGGCCCTACTTCCAATGACCGGCGACCTTTAAAGCCCTTATGCGGAAAGGGAAAGCGGGTTCGCGCACGAAGGGTTTTGTTAAGGACGTTCGGGCCGGTTGAGTCGCTCGGTGAGCGTCAGCAGGTCACTCCACGCCTTCTTTTTCGCCCCCGGCTGCCGCAGCAGGAAGGCCGGGTGCAGGGTGGGCATGGCCGGCAGCTCGATGGACCCGTCCGCCGACTTCCATTCGAACCAGCGGCCGCGCAGGGAGAGGATGCCTTCCTCCCGCTTCAGCATCGACTTGGCCGACGGCCCGCCCACCAGCAGCAGCATCCTGGGCGCCAGCAGTTCGATGGCCCGCTCCAGGAAGGGGGCGCAGACCATCTGCTCCCCCACCGTCGGATTGCGGTTGCCGGGCGGACGCCAGAACACCGAGTTGGTGATGAACACCCGGTCGGTGAGGCCGGCGGCGGCGAACATCTTGTCCAGCAACTGCCCCGCCCGGCCGACGAAGGGCGCGCCCTGGATGTCCTCTTCCTGGCCGGGGCCCTCGCCGATCACCATCAGGGGGGCGTCGGTCGCGCCGCGATAGAAGACCGACTGGCGCGCGGCGCCCTCGAATTTCAGCGGACAGCCGTCGAAGGCCTCGATGGCGGCCTTCAGGGCTTCCAGGTCTGGGGCCGCGGCCGCCAGGCGCCGGGCCTCGGCCACCGCGGCGGCGACATCGGGGCTGGCCCTGGCCGCGCCCTGGGCGGGCGGCGGCGCGGCCACGATCCGCTCCGGTGGCTTGGGCGGCACGAACTTGCCCGCCTCGATGCGGTCGAAGGGCTCGTCCAGCAGCATGGCGTCCACGCCGGCCTCGGCCCAGAAGGCGAGCAGGCTTTCGGCGTTGAGGTCGCGCGGGACGGGGGTCATGGGGCCTTGTAATCGTTCCTGCGGCGGAGTTCACCCTTGACCGCCGAACGATAAGCTTCAGATAAGTCGCCCAACGGATCAACGCCGTGCGGGACAAGGGAGGGGAACCCCTGGCGCACGGCCCAGCGGAGCATGGGGATCATGAGCGACGTCATCGAACGCGAGGCCATGGAGTACGACGTCGTGATCGTCGGCGCCGGCCCCTCGGGCCTGGCGGCCGCCATCCGCCTCAAGCAGCTCGCCGAGAAGGCCGGGACGGAAATCACCGTCGCGGTCCTGGAAAAGGGCTCCGAGGTCGGCGCCCACATCCTGTCGGGCGCGGTGATCGACCCCAGTGGCATCAACGAGCTGCTGCCCAACTGGAAGGAGCTGGGGGTTCCGCTTGAGACCCAGGTCACCCGCGACAAGTTCGTCATGCTCGGCCCGCAGGGCGAGCTGGACATCAGCTGGGCGCCCTTCCCCAAGTGGATGCTGAACCACGGCAACTACATCGCCTCCCTCGGCAATGTCTGCCGCTGGCTGGGCCAGCACGCCGAGAGCCTCGGCGTCGAGATCTATCCCGGCATGGCCGCCTCCGAGGTGGTCTATAACGAGGACGGCTCCGTGAAGGGCGTCGTCGCCGGCGTGTTCGGCGTCGGCAAGGACGGCCAGCCCGGCCCCGACTACCAGCCCGGCATCGAGCTGCACGCCAAGTACACCTTCATCGGCGAGGGCGTCCGCGGCTCGCTCGCCAAGCAGCTGCAGGCCAAGTTCGGCCTCACCGAGGGCCGCGAGCCCCAGAAATTCGGCATCGGCATCAAGGAGTTGTGGCAGGTTCCGGATGAGGCCTTCGAGGCCGGTCTGACCCAGCACACCTTCGGCTGGCCGCTGGACAACGCCACCGGCGGCGGCTCCTTCATGTACCACTTCGGGGACAACTACGTGGCCATCGGCTTCGTGCTGCACCTGAACTACAAGAACCCCTGGCTCTCGCCCTTCGACGAGTTCCAGCGCTTCAAGACCCACCCCTCGATCCGCGGCTATCTCGAAGGCGGCAAGCGCATCTCCTATGGCGCCCGCGCCATCACCGAGGGCGGCTCGCAATCCCTGCCGCAGCTCTACTTCCCCGGCGGCGTGCTGCTGGGCTGCTCGGCCGGCATGGTCAATGTCCCGCGCATCAAGGGCAGCCACAACGCGGTCAAGAGCGGCATCCTGGCCGCCGAGGCCGCCTTCGCCGCCATCTCCGAGGGCCGTTCGGGTGACGCCCTGACCTCGTACGAAGAGGCCTACAAGACGTCCTCGATCCACAAGGAGCTGTGGAACGTCCGCAACTTCAAGCCGCTGTGGTCGAAGTTCGGCACCATCCCGGGCCTGGTCCTGGGCGGGGTCGACGCCATGATCGCCACGCTCTTCGGCGGCTGGTCGCCCTGGGGCACCCTGAAGCACGGCAAGAGCGACGCCCAGTCCACCGGCCTGGCCAAGGACTACCAGCCGATCGTCTATCCGAAGCCGGACAACGAGTTCAGCTTCGACAAGCTCTCCAGCGTCTTCCTGTCGGCCACCAACCACGATGAGAACCAGCCGGCCCACCTGAAGCTGAAGGACCCCACGGTTCCGATCGAGGTGAACCTGCCCCGCTTCGGCGAGCCCGCGCGTCTCTACTGCCCGGCGGGCGTCTACGAGGTGCTGTACGACGAGGCCGGCCAGAACCCGAAGTTCCAGATCAACTTCCAGAACTGCGTCCACTGCAAGACCTGCGACATCAAGGACCCGTCGCAGAACATCAACTGGACCACGCCCCAGGGCGGCGACGGCCCCAACTACCCGAACATGTAGGGCAAATGGGCGCGTGGCCCGTGGCCACGCTTGCGGCGGGCAAGGAAAGCGGTGAGGTTCGACCCCATGCGTAAACTGCTCGCCTGCGTCGCCCCCCTTGTCCTCCTGGCCGCCTGCGCCACCAAGCCGGCGGACGATCTCGCCAGTCTCGATGACCTGGGCGGCTCGTCCTATGGCCTGTTCCTGGCGGGTCAGGGCGCTCTGAACGATGGCCGGGGCGCGGAGGCCGCGGCCTATTTCGAGCAGGCCCAGGCCGGCGGCGCCGACGACGACCTGATCTCCGAGCGGGCCTTCACCGCCGCGGTCATGGCCGGCGACATCAGCAAGGCCGCCGCGCTGGCGCCCACCGGCGACGGGGCCTCGGAATCCTCCAAGCGTCTGGGCCGCATGGTCCAGGCCGTCGAGGCCCTCGCCCAGGGCCAGGGCAAGCCCGCCCAGGCCCTGCTGGCGCCCGAGGGCATGGGCTTCCCGCACAAGGGGGCCGCGGCCCTGCTGGCCCCCTGGGCCGCCGCCATGGCCGGAAACGCCGACGGGGCGGTCACCCGCCCCGAGCTGCGCAACGACAAGGTCGTGGAATATTTCGGCCTCCTGGGCCAGGCCTTCCTCTATGAGCGCGCCAAGCGCTACGACGAGGCCGAGACCGACTTCAAGGCGCTGACCGCCGGCGACAATCCCGGCGACATGGTGCTGCTGGCCTATGGCGGCTTCCTGGAGCGCCGGGGCAAGCGCCTGGACGCCGTGGCCGTCTATGACAAGGGTCTCGCCGACGAGCCCGCCAACAGCGTGCTGCTGGCCGCCAAGGCCCGCGCCGCGTCCGGCAAGGCGCCCCCGCCGGCCCCCACCCTGCGCCAGGGCGCCGCCCAGGCCCTGATGGCGCCGGCCGCCAGCATGATGGCCGCCAAGCAGGAGCAGCTGGGCCTCGTCTATCTGCGCCTGGCCCTGCGGCTGGACCCCAACCGCAACGAAGCCTGGCTGATGGTGGGCGACCTGATGGAGACCGCCGGCGACATCGACGCCGCCCGCGCCGCCTACGCCAAGCCCAAGCCCGGCTCGCCGGAATACGCCGCGGCCCGCTCCAAGCTGGCCTGGAGCTATCAGAACGCCAAGGACAGCGCGACGGCGCTCGCCATGGCCCGCGAGGCCGCCGCCTCCGGCGACCTGGACGCCAAGGTGACCCTGGCCGACCTGCTGCGGGTCAATGAGAAGTTCGCCGAGTCGTCCCAGATCCTCACCGAGGTGATCGCCGCCCGTCCCGGCGACTGGCGGCTGATGTACGCCCGCGGCGTGGCCAACGACCGCGCCGGCCGCTGGGCCGACGGCGAGGCCGACCTGCGCGCCGCCCTCAAGCTGCGCCCCGACGACAGCGAGCTCTTGAACTATCTCGGCTATTCCTGGATCGACCGCGGCGAACACCTGCCCGAGGCCCTGGCCATGGTCCAGCGGGCGGTGGCCTCCAACCCGAAGTCGGGCGCCATGATCGACAGCCTGGGCTGGGCCTATTACCGGCTCGGCGACTACAAGAAGGCGGTCGAGAAGCTGGAGGAGGCCGTCGAGCTGGAAGCCGGCGACCCCGACATCAACAACCACCTCGGCGACGCCTACTGGCGCGTCGGCCGCCGCGCCGAGGCGGAGTTCCAGTGGAAGCGGGTCCTGACCCTCGATCCCGAGGCCAAGATGAAGACCGAGGTCGAGGCCAAGCTCGCCTCCGGCCTCGGCCCCAGCGGTCCGGCTCAGGCGGCCCGCGTCGCCGGGCAGTAGGCCCGTGGCCGCCGACACCCTGGCGCCGGCCAAGATCAACCTGTTCCTGCACGTCGGCGCGCCGGGCGACGACGGCTATCATCCGCTCTGCTCCCTGATGGTCTTCGCCGACGCCGGCGACCGGGTGATGCTGCAGGCCGCGGACGCCCTCGACCTCAAGGTCCGCGGTCCCTTCGGCGCCCAGTTGGCGGGGGAGGGGGACAACCTGGTGCTCCGCGCCGCCCGCGCCCTGCTGGCCACGGCCAAGGGCCCGCAGGCGCCCCACGCCTTCGTCCTCGACAAGCGCCTGCCGGTGGCGGCCGGCCTCGGCGGCGGGTCCAGTGACGCCGGCGCGGCCCTGCGGCTGATGCGCGAGCAGGTGAGCCCCCGCCTGGGAGACGCCGAACTCGAGGCGGTGGCCGCCGGCCTCGGCGCCGACGGCGCGGCCTGCCTGTGGGGCCGTCCGGTCCTGGCGGAGGGTCGCGGTGAGCGGCTGGCCCCCGCGCCCGGACTGCCGATCCTCGAGGCGGTGCTGGTCAATCCCGGGGTCACGGTCTCCACCCCGGAGGTCTACCGTCGCTACGACGCGGGCGGGGCGTTCGGGGAGGTCGAGCCGCCCCCCATGCCCGAGGCCTTCGAGAGCGTCGAGGAGCTGGCCGGCTGGCTGACCTCCACCCGCAACGACCTGGAGGCGCCGGCCGTGGCCCTGGCTCCGGCCATCGGCGACGTGCTCGCCACCCTCGCCGACGAACCCGAGGCCCTGATCGCCCGCATGTCCGGCTCCGGCGCCACCTGCTTCGCCCTGTGCCAGAGCGAGGTGGAGGCCGAGACCCTGGCCGAGCGGATCATGGCCATGAAGCCCGACTGGTGGGTCCAGCGCTGCCGCCTCGGCGGCCCCTGGGACTAGGGCCTGTGCAGACCGCGCGGCTGAGTCTGCGGCCGCTGACGCCCGACGATCTTGAACACCTGGTCGCCCTGCACGGCGACCCGCGGGTTATGGCCTTCATCACCGGAACCGGGGAGAGCCGCGAGGTCGTCGAGACCCGGAGCCTGCCCGAGCTGCTGGCCCGCCGGACCTGGCTGATCTTCGAGAGCGACGCCTTCCTGGGCTGGGGGTCGCTGCGGCCCGAAGGCGGTGAGGCGGAGCTGGGCTATCGCCTGGTCCGGTCCGCCTGGGGACAAGGCTACGCCGGCGAGGCGGCCCGCGCCCTGGTGGACCTGGGGTTCGGCGAGATGGGGCTCACCCGCGTCTGGGCCCAGACCATGGCGGTGAACACCGCCTCGCGCCGGGTGATGGAGAAGGCCGGTCTGGCCTATCAGCGCACCTTCCATGTGGACTGGGACGACCCCCTGCCGGGCTCCGAGCACGGCGAGGTGGAGTACGCCCTGACCCGCGTCGACTGGCGCGCCCGCCAAGCCTGACCCCCAAACGAAAACGGGGGCCCCGAAGGACCCCCGTTCCCAACGCTGGGTGTGGTTCGAACTATTCGTGCAGGGCTTCGCCGTGCAGCGACAGGTCCAGACCCTCGACTTCGCCCTCTTCCGAGACACGCAGGCCGGTGGTGAACTTGCAGATGAACAGGATGACCAGGGTGGCGATGCCCGACCAGGCGATGGTCGCGCCGATGCCCAGCATCTGCTTGGCCACCGAGGCGCCTTCGCCCAGGCTGTTGATGGCCGGGTCGGCCAGGGCGCCGGTGAGCAGGGCGCCGGCGATGCCAGCGATCCCGTGCACGCCGAAGGCGTCCAGGCTGTCGTCGTACTTCAGCAGGCGCTTGAGCCAGACCGCGCCGACATATGCCGCGCCGCCGCCGATGACGCCGATGATCAGGGCGCCCTGCGGGTTCACGAAGCCGGCGGCCGGGGTGATGGCGACCAGACCGGCCACCGCGCCCGAGGCCATGCCCAGCATGCCGGGCTTCTTGCGCTCGACCCACTCCACGACCATCCAGGCCAGGGCGGCCGCGGCGGTGGCGACTTGGGTGTTCAGCATGGCGGCCGAGGCGATGCCGTCGGCGGCCCATTCCGAACCGGCGTTGAAGCCGAACCAGCCCACCCACAGCAGGCTCGCGCCGATCATGGTGAAGACCAGGTTGTGCGGGGCCATGTTCTCGGAGCCGTAGCCCTTACGCTTGCCGAGCACGAGGGCGCACATCAGGCCGGCGACGCCCGCATTGATGTGAACCACGGTGCCGCCCGCGAAGTCGAGGACGCCCGCGCCCGAGAGCCAGCCGCCGCCCCAGACCCAGTGACAGATGGGCGCGTAGACGAAGATCGCCCACAGGGTGGTGAAGAGCAGGAGGGCCGAGAACTTCATGCGCTCGGCGAAGGCGCCGGCGATCAGGGCCGGGGTGATGATGGCGAAGGTCATCTGATAGACGATCCACAGCATCTCCGGCAGGCCTTTGGCGGCCGAGAAGGCCGTCTCGGTGGTGACCCCGTTGAGGAACAGCACGTCGAAGGAGCCGATGTACTTGTTCAGGGTCTCGTCCGGGTTGACCCCGAAGGCCATGCCGTAGGTGATCGCCATCCAGACGATCGTCACCACGCAGGTGACGGCGAAGGACTGGGCCACCGTGGCGATGACGTTCTTGCGCCGCACCATGCCGCCGTAGAACAGCGCCAGGCCGGGAATGGTCATCAGCAGGACCAGGGCCGTGGAGGTCAGGATCCAGGCGGTGCCCGAGCCGTCCAGCTCCAGCTTCACCTGGTGGGCCATCAGCGGCTTGGCCGGCGCGGCGGCCTCGGCGGCCGGAGCTTCGGCGGCCGGCGCGGCCTCCGGAGCCGGAGCGGCGGCTTCCGGCGCGGGCGCGGCGGCCTCGGCGGCGGGCGGCGCGGCGTCCTGAGCGAAGGCGGGCAGCGCCAAGGGCGCCCCGGCCAGGGTGGCGGCGAGCATCAGGCCCGCCAGCCGCTTCATTCCGAATGTTCTCATGTCTATCCCCTTGTCCCGATGAGTTCGCGCCGCGCTCTAGAGCGCCGCAGTGCCGGACTCGCCGGTCCGAATGCGAACCGCGTCCTCGACATTGAGGACGAAGATCTTCCCGTCGCCGATCTTGCCCGTGGCGGCCGCGGCCTTGACGGCCTCGACGGCCTTGGCCGCGGCGCTGTCGTCCACGACAGCTTCCAGCTTCACCTTGGGGACGAAGTTCACCTGGTACTCAGCGCCCCGGTAGATCTCCGTCTGCCCCTTCTGCCGGCCGTAGCCCTTAACTTCCGAAACCGTCAGCCCTTCGACGCCGGCGGCCACGAGCGCTTCGCGCACGTCGTCCAGCTTGAAGGGTTTGACGATCGCCATGATCAGTTTCATCCGCTCGCTCCTGCGCAGCCTCTAAGCTCGGCACGCCCGTGGTGAATTCCCGCCCGTCGCGAGTTCAGCCCCCCCGACGGCAAGGCGACGCTACCGAGACGCGGCGGTCCCGCAGGGCGCGCGGTAACTTCTGATCAAGGAAAAGACTAAAGGCGCCCAAGAACTGAGCAGATGGGGCCGCCTGCGCTTAAAATGTGCGCACAACCTGCCTCCGGAATGGTCGCGAGGGACGCCATGGCGGCGACGCGGGGGTGTCTGCCGGGGGACGGGGCGGGGCGTTCACGACCCCGTGATCGGAGCAACCACCGGCTGCGCCGTGCGCTGTCAGCCCGACAGGCCGAGCTTTCGACGCGTCGGCCGGAGGGGGCTCCGTTCAACCCCGTCATGAGGACCGTATGACCCTGAAAACCATCCTGACCACGACCGCCGCCCTGGCCCTGATCGCCGGCGCCGCGCAGGCTCAGACTCCCGCCGCCAAGACCGCCCCGCCCAAGACGCCCCCCGCCGCCGCCGCGCCGGCCAAGGCCGCGGCGACGACTCCGGCCGAGACCCCGGCCGCGGTCGGCGCGACCCCCAAGGTCGCCGCCGCCGGCGACATCGTCGCCACGGCCCAGGCCTCCGGCCAGTTCACCACCTTCCTGAAGGCGGCGGAGGCCACCAACCTCACCGGCCTGCTGAAGACCACGCCGAACCTGACGGTGTTCGCCCCCACGGACGCGGCCTTCGCGGCCCTGCCGGCCGGCGAACTGGACAAGCTGATGCTGCCCGAGAACAAGGCCCAGCTGCAGAAGGTGCTGATCTATCACGTGATCAACGCCAAGGTGCCGTCCTCGGAGTTCAAGGGCGCCAGCCGCAAGGCCGCCACCGTGGCCGGTCCCTCGGTCGAGCTGACGGGTGGGGCGACGCTGAAGGTCAACGACGCCGACATCGTCCAGGCCGACGTCATGGCCTCCAACGGCATCCTCCACGTGGTGGACAAGGTGCTGCTGCCGCCGGGCGCCATGGCGGCCGCCGCCAGCGCCCAGCCGGCCTCGGCCACCGCCGGGACGCCCACCACGGCGCCGGCCACCCAAGTCATGCCGAAGCCGCAACAGAAATAGTCGGGGCCGCCCGGCGGCCTCCGGCCGTCGGGATTCCTTCCACCAGGAGCACCACCATGACCCTCAAGCATCTTCTCGCCGCCGCCGCCGCCACCACCCTGATGGCCGGCGCCGCCCACGCCCAGACCATGAGCCAGCCGGCGCAGCCCGCCGAACCGGCCATGACCACCCCGGCCGGCGATCCCGCCCCCGGCACGGTGACCACCACGGACACCGCCGCCGACGGTTCGACCTCCACCAGCGTCACCACGCCGCTGGCCAGCACCGGCGCCACCACCGACACCTCGGCCACGCTCACCACCACCACGGTGACCAACGGCCCGGTGGCCGACACCCCGGAGAACCGCGCCAAGTACAAGCCCCTGTCCAACGCCGGGAAGCGCTCGGCGCCCAAGGGCAACTAAAGACAGCCCTACGTGGGTTGAAGCCAAGGTCGGCGGGCCCTATGGTCCGCCGACTTTTTTTGCGCCTGCGAAACAGCCCCCATGCCCGCCGACAAGCCGCTTTCATTTCAGGGCCTTATCCTGAAATTGCACGACTATTGGAGCCGTCAGGGCTGCGTGATTCTGCAGCCGCACGACGTTGAGGTCGGCGCGGGCACCCTGCACCCGGCCACGGTCCTGCGCGCCCTGGGCCCGAAGTCCTGGCGGGCGGCCTATGTCCAGCCCTCGCGGCGGCCCGGCGACGGCCGCTATGGCGAGAACCCCAACCGGCTGCAGCACTACTATCAATACCAGGTGATCCTGAAGCCGAACCCCGACAACCTGCAGGACCTATACCTGGGCAGCCTGGAGGCCATCGGCCTCGACACCCGACTGCATGACATCCGCTTCGTCGAGGACGACTGGGAGAACCCCACGGTCGGGGCCTGGGGCCTGGGCTGGGAGGTCTGGTGCGACGGCATGGAGGTCAGCCAGTACACCTACATGCAGCAGGTGGGCGGCCTGGACGTCTCCCCGGTGGCGGGCGAACTGACCTACGGCCTGGAGCGCCTGGCCATGTACATCCAGGGGGTGGACCACTTCACCCAGCTGGCCTTCAACGATCCCGACGGCCCCGAGCCCAAGACCTATGGCGACGTCTTCCTGGAGAACGAGCGCCAGCATTCCGAGGCCAACTTCCACGGCTATGACGTGGAGACCCTGAAGCGCCAGTTCGAGGACATGGAGATCCAGGTCCCGCGCCTGCTGGCCATGACCGGACCCCAGGGCCAGGCCATCGTCCTGCCGGCCTACGACCACGTGCTGAAGGCCAGCCACCTGTTCAACCTGATGGATGCCCGCGGCGCCATCGCCGTCGCCGAGCGCCAGAGCTATATCGGCCGCATCCGCGACCTGACCAAGATGTGCGCCGTGGCCTGGGTGAAGAACGAAGGGGGCGAAAGCCCGCCGCAGACAGAGCAGGGCGCGAAGTAGAACCATGCCCCAGCTGCTGATCGAACTGTTCTCCGAGGAAATTCCCGCGCGCATGCAGGCCCAGGCCGCGCGCGACTTCGAACGCCTGGCCCGCGAGCACCTGGCCGCCGAGGGCCTGATCCCCGAGGCGGTGAAGAGCTTCGGCGGTCCGCGCCGCCTGACCCTGGTGGCCGAGGGCCTGCCCGCGACCCAGGGCGACCGCCACGAGGACCGCAAGGGCCCCCGCGTCGGCGCCCCCGACCAGGCCATGGACGGCTTCCTGCGCTCCACCGGCCTGACCCGCGACCAGCTGGTGGAGAAGGACGGCGTCTGGTTCGCCCACATCCACCGCCAGGGCCGCCCGACGCCGGAGATCGTCGCCGAGATGGTCGACAAGATCGTCCGCGACTTCCCCTGGCCGAAATCCATGACCTGGGGCCGCGGGACCCTCCGCTGGGTCCGGCCGCTCAAGCGCATCGTCTGCGTGTTCGGCGGCGAGGTGGTGCCCTTCGCCATCGACGGCATCGAGAGCGGGAACATCACCGAGGGTCACCGCTTCATGGGGTCGGGTCAGCCCTTCAAGGTGCGCGACTTCGACGAGTACGCCGAGAAGCTGGCCAAGCACTTCGTGATCCTTGATCCCGAGGAGCGGAAGGACCGCATCATGGACGCGGCCCGCACCCTCTGCTTCGCCCGCAACCTCGACCTGGTGGACGACGAGGGCCTGCTGGACGAGGTGGCGGGCCTCGCCGAATGGCCCTCGCCCGTGCTGGGCGACATGGACCCGGCCTTCCTGGACCTGCCGCCGGAGGTGATCCGCACCTCCATGCGCACCCACCAGAAGTATTTCGCGGTCCGCAATGAGGCCACCGGCAAGCTGGCGCCCCACTTCCTGACCGTGGCCAATATCGAGGCCGCCGACGGCGGCAAGGTGATCGCCGCCGGCAACGCCAAGGTGCTGTCGGCCCGTCTGTCGGACGCCCGCTTCTTCTGGGACGAGGACCGCAAGACCAAGCTGGAGGACCGGCTGGAGAAGCTGAAGGGCGTCACCTTCCACGCCAAGCTTGGCAGCCTCTACGAGCGGGTCGAGCGGCTGGAGATCCTGGCCGGGGCCATCGCCCCGCGGGTCGGCGCCGACGTCCCCAAGGCGGTCCTGGCCGCGCGCCTGTCCAAGGCCGATCTCGGCACGGGCATGGTGGGCGAGTTCCCCGAGCTGCAGGGCCTGATGGGCGGCTACTACGCCCGCGAGGAGAAGATCAGCGCCGTCGTCGCCGACGCCATCCGCGACCATTACCGCCCGGTGGGCGCCAATGACGAGGCGCCCGACACCCCGGTCACCATGGCCGTGGCGCTCGCCGAGAAGCTCGACACCCTGACCGCCTTCTTCGCCATCAACGAGAAGCCCACGGGTTCGCGCGACCCCTACGCCCTGCGCCGCGCGGCCCTGGGCGTGATCCGCATCCTGCTGGGCTCGGAGGCCCGCGCCCCGATCCGTGAGCTGGTGGCCGACTGGTACCGCTCCCTGCGCTGCTTCGTCGATCCGGGCCGCGCCCTCTATGTCTCCACCAAGCGCACCACCGGCTATCTCGGCCCGCTGTCGCGCAGCCCCTCGGAGGTCTTCGAGACCTATGTCGAGGAATTCGAGGCCGCGCTTCTCGAGGGCAAGCCCTATGTCGTGGCGACGCAGGAAGACTTCGACATCCGCTTCGACCGCACGGCCGCGGCCGGCGAGGCGCCGGAGGGCGAGGTCATCTACGAATTCCGGCCCTACAGCGTGGTGGCCGACGAGGTCATGGCCTTCTTCGCCGACCGCCTGAAGGTGGTCCTGCGCGACCAGGGCAAGCGCCACGACCTGGTGGACGCGGTCTTCGCGCTCGGCGACGACGACCTGGTGCGCATCGCGGCCAGGGTTGAGGCCCTGGACGGATTCCTCACCACCGAGGACGGCAAGAACCTGCTGGCGGGCGAGAAGCGCGCCGGCAATATCCTCAAGGCCGAGGAAAAGAAGGGGCCCTTGCCCGTCGGGCCGGCGGTCGGCATGGCCGGCGCGCCGCCCGAGGAGACCGCCCTGATCGGGGCGATTTCCCTTGCGGAACCCGCTGTGGCGCGTGCATTGCAGCAAGAAGATTTCGCGGGTGCGATGCGTGCCCTGTCGGGACTGCGCGCCCCCGTGGACGCCTTCTTCGAGAAGGTATTAGTGAACTCTGAGGTCGCGGCGGAACGTGAGAACCGCCTGCGGCTATTGGCGCAGGTGCGTGACGCCATGGGGCGCGTCGCGGACTTTTCTCTGGTGACGGGTTAGGAGACTCAAGGATGTCGACCGATACGCTGACGAAGTCGCGCTGGGTCTATTCCTTTGGCGGAGGCGGGGCCGACGGCGACGCCTCCATGAAGAACCTGCTGGGCGGGAAGGGGGCCAATCTCGCCGAGATGTCCTCCCTCGGCCTGCCGGTGCCGCCGGGCTTCACGATCACGACGGAAGCCTGCGTCCACTACTATTCCAACGACAAGCGCTATCCCGACGGCCTGAAGGAACAGGTGGCCGCCGGCCTGGCCAAGGTCGAGGTCCTCACCGGCAAGGTGTTCGGCGACGCCGCCAACCCGCTGCTGGTCTCGGTGCGCTCCGGCGCCCGGGCCTCCATGCCGGGCATGATGGACACGGTCCTGAACCTGGGCCTCAACGACCAGACGGTGGAGGGCCTGGCCAAGCTGGCCGGCGACCGCCGCTTCGCCTTCGACAGCTATCGCCGCTTCATCCAGATGTACTCGGCCGTGGTGCTGGACCTGGATCACCACATGTTCGAGGACATCCTCGACGAGCATAAGGAGCGCCTCGACGTCCACGTCGACACCGCCCTGCGCGCCGAGGACTGGGAGAAGGTCGTCTCCGCCTACAAGGCCGCCGTCGAGCGCGAGCTGGGCCATCCCTTCCCGCAGGATCCCGAGGCCCAGCTCTGGGGCGCGGTCAGTGCGGTGTTCGCCAGCTGGATGAACGACCGGGCGAAGTTCTACCGCCGCATGCACGACATCCCCGAAAGCTGGGGGACCGCCGTCAACGTCCAGTCGATGGTGTTCGGCAACATGGGCGACAGCAGCGCCACCGGCGTGGCCTTCACCCGCAACCCCTCCACCGGCGAGGCCCGCCTCTATGGCGAGTTCCTGATCAACGCCCAGGGCGAGGACGTGGTGGCCGGCATCCGCACGCCCCAGGCCCTGACGCGGGCCGCCCGCGAGGAGATGGGGGAGAAGTCGCCCTCCATGGAGGAAGCCCTCCCGGACGTCTTCAAGGAGTTCAAGTCCGTCGTCGAGAAGCTGGAACAGCACTATCGCGACATGCAGGACATCGAGTTCACCGTGGAGAAGGGGCGCCTCTACATGCTCCAGACCCGCAACGGCAAGCGCACCGCCAAGGCGGCGCTCAAGGTCGCGGTGGACCTGGCCAATGAGGGCCTGATCACCAAGGAAGAGGCGGTGATGCGCATCGAGCCCGGGTCGCTCGACCAGCTCCTGCACCCGACCATCGATCCCAAGAGTCCCCGCGACATCATCACCTCGGGCCTGCCCGCCTCGCCCGGCGCCGCCACCGGCAAGGTGGTCTTCGACGCCGACGAGGCCGAGCGCCTGGCCAGCGCCGGCGAGGACGTGATCCTGGTGCGGGAGGAGACTTCGCCGGAGGACATCCACGGCATGCACGCGGCCAAGGCGATCCTCACCGCCCGCGGCGGCATGACCAGCCACGCCGCCGTGGTGGCCCGCGGCATGGGCCGGCCCTGCGTCTCCGGCGCCAGCGAGCTCTATATCGACGACGCGGCCCAGACCTTCCGGGCCCGCAACCGCACCTTCAAGGCCGGCGACATCATCACCATCGACGGCTCCAAGGGCGAGGTCCTGGCCGGCGCCGTCCAGATGATCGAGCCCGAGCTGACCGGCGACTTCGCCGCCCTGATGGTCTGGGCCGACGCCATCCGCCGCCTGAAGGTCCGCGCCAACGCCGAGACCGCCGCCGACGCCGCCGCCGCCCGCCAGTTCGGGGCCGAGGGCATCGGCCTGGTGCGCTCCGAGCACATGTTCTTCGACGCCGTGCGCATCGCCGCCGTGCGCGAGATGATCCTGGCCGACGACCGCCCCGGCCGCGAGGCGGCGCTCGCCAAGATGCTGGTCATGCAGCGCGAGGATTTCGTCCAGCTGTTCTCCATCATGGAGGGCCTGCCGGTCACCTTCCGACTGCTGGACCCGCCCCTGCACGAGTTCCTGCCCCACACCGCCGAGGAC
Organism: Phenylobacterium sp. GW821-FHT12F10; assembly: GCF_058806695.1. Classification (NCBI taxonomy): domain Bacteria; kingdom Pseudomonadati; phylum Pseudomonadota; class Alphaproteobacteria; order Caulobacterales; family Caulobacteraceae; genus Phenylobacterium; species Phenylobacterium sp. GW821-FHT12F10. The sequence goes on from NZ_JBXAPY010000001.1 coordinate 1,217,504, forward strand.
GTGGAGGCCGTCTCCAAGGCCACGGGCCTCGACGCCGCCAAGCTGCTGGCCCGCGCCAAGGAGCTGCATGAGGTCAATCCCATGCTCGGCCACCGCGGCTGCCGCCTGGGTGTGGCCTATCCCGAGATCTACGAGATGCAGGTTCGCGCCATCCTGGAGGCCGCCATCGAGGTGGTCGCCTCGGGCAAGGCCGCGCCGATCCCGGAGATCATGCACCCCCTGGTCTCCAAGGGCCTGGAGATGAAGTTCCTGCGCGAGCTCACCGACCGGGTGGCCCAGCAGGTGATGGCCGAGAAGGGCGTCACCATCGACTACCGCGTCGGCACCATGGTGGAGCTGCCCCGCGCCGCCATCCGCGCCGACGACCTGGCCGAGCACGCCGAGTTCTTCTCCTTCGGCACCAACGACCTGACCCAGACCACCTTCGGCATCAGCCGCGATGACTCGGGCCGCTTCCTGGGCGCCTATATCGACAAGGGCATCTTCGAAAAGGACCCCTTCGTCAGCCTCGACCAGGAGGGGGTCGGCGACCTGATCCGCATCGCCGTGGAGCGTGGCCGCAAGACCCGCCCGGATATCAAGCTCGGCATCTGCGGCGAGCACGGCGGCGACCCGGCCTCCATCGAGTTCTGCGAGAAGGTCGGCCTGGACTATGTGAGCTGCTCGCCCTTCCGGGTGCCGATCGCCCGCCTGGCCGCCGCCCAGGCCGCCATCGGCGAGCGGGAGAAGGACCGGTGAGCGAAGAGCCCGAAACCCCCGTCGCCCGGATAGCCCCCAAGGCCCTTCCGGCCGGCGCGGTGGGGGCCGGGGCGCTGGGCGCCCTGGCCGTCGGTTTCCTGGCGCTGGGCGCGCTCACCATCGGCCGCCTGGCGGTGAGCCGGCTGGCCATCGGCCGCAGCCGCATCAAGCATCTCGAGATCGAGAACTTGACGGTCCGCCACCTCACCGTCCTCGACGACAAGACCCACAGGTAGGAGCTGTCCATGCCGCCCCGCATCCACGGCGTCCTCTATCCGCCGCCCTCCGAGGGGCTGCCCCTGCTGGTGGCCATCTTCCGCGACAACGCCCTGGTGGGCTGCAACATCGCCGCCGACCAGGCCGAGGGCGAGGACAAGATCGCCACCGCCGTGGCCGAGATGCAGCGCCTGGAGGTGGCCTCCAAGATGCCCCCCAGCATCACGGTGAAGCGCCCGGTCCAGGGGCGATGAGCGCCGACCTCCGCGCCGCCCGCGAGAAGACCGTCCGCGACCACATGCGGCTGGAGACCGAGCTCGACTTCGACGCCGTGCTGAAGACCTTCGTGGTCCCCCGCTACGAGCTCTACGGCCAGGGCACGGTGATGGAGGGCGACGCCGCGGTGATGGAGTATTTCCGCCGCTCGCGGACTCCGTTCCCCGACCAGTCCAACGAGGTCATCGCCCTGCACCAGGACGGCGACACGGTCTTCGTGGAGTTCTGGCTGATGGGCACCCACCTGGGTCCGCTCCGCATCCAGGGCAAGGATCATCCCGCGACCGGCAAGGCCTTCCGCATCCGCATGGCCGCGGCCTTCGAGTTCGCCAGGGACAGCGACAAGATCATCGCCGAACGCCCCTATTTCGACCCGACCGCCATCTGGGCTCAGCTCGGGCTCGGCTGAGCGGTCCTACCGCCCCTGGGCCGCGATCCAGGCGCTGATCTCCGGAACGCGCTTGGCCTTGATCTCGGCGCCGTTGCGGATGCGGGCCACGGCCACCTTGGTGTCGCCCTGGGCGTCGGCGGGGATGTTGGCGGCGGCGAAGGCCAGCAGCTCCTCGGCGCGGGCGGCGTCCTTTGAGCGCCCGGCGATCCCCGGCACGAAGCTGTTGCGCCGCAGGGCGTCGAAGCCCTTGGAGATGGCGGGCAGGTTGGCCAGGGTGAAGCGCCAGGCCAGGTCCGGGTGCTCATTGGAAACCCCGGCGATCAGGCGCGGACCGACATTGGTGGGTGGCTCGTCGGTGATCGCCAGGTCCAGCACCTTCTGGGCCAGGGCCGCGTCCCGCACCCCGGCCAGCAATTCGTAGAGCTGCTGCTTCTCCAACGGATCGCGGCTGGTCCGCGCCAGGCCGCGCAGGGTGTCGAAGGTGGCGCCGTCCGCCCCTTCGGCGACGCCGGGCAGCACCCAGCTGCGCGCTCCGGCGTCCAGCTTCGACAGGTCGTGGCCGGTGGCCTCGAACCGCCGGCGCGCCTCGGCCAGGACGGCGGGGGAGTCCAGGGCGATCAGGGCGGTGAGCAGGGTCTCTCGCAGGATGGCCTCGTTGTCGGCCTCGCCGCCCTTGGCGTCGAAGCCCACCCGGTCCAGCACCGGCGCCAGACGGGCCAGCACCCAGGCGCGATAAGCGTTCCGCCCCGGCCCCGCGTCGAAGTAGCCGTCCAGCCCCGCCAGGCCGTTCGCGGCCCTGCGCCAGACCAGGGGATCGGCGGAGGCGGGCAGGGCGGCCGCCAGTTGCAGGTAGTCGCCGATGGGCGCGTAGCCGGCCAGGCCGAGCGCCATGCCGTCGTCCAGCAGGCCGATCTGGTCGGCGGCCTCCCAGCGGCCCATCTGCCCCGCCACCAGGGCGAAGGCCTTGGCGTCGTAGAGGCTGCGGTAATAGCCGGTCTGGCCGGCGTTCAGCACGGCGGGCAGGACCAGGCCGTCCATCGTCTGGGGCGCGGCCCCGGAGATGATCGCGCTCCCCAGGCCGGTCACCGGGGCGGCGCGGACCGGCACGCGCCAGGTGAGGGGGGCCTTGGAAGCCTCGTCGGCGCCGAAACGTCCCTGGCTCAGGGTCGGGGGCGAGCCGGAGGCGAGGGAGATCAGCGGTACGCCGGGCTGCAGGGTGAAGTCGTGGGCGATGGCCGAGATGGGCTTGCCGGCGGCCTTGTCGATCGCCGCCCACAGGTCGCGGCTCGCGGTGTTGCCATAGGCGTGGGCGGCCATATAGGCGCGGACCCCGTCGCGCCAGGCGGCTTCGCCGGCATAGCCCTCCAGCATGCGGATCACCGCCTCGCCCTTCTGGTAGGTGATGGCGTCGAAGGCCTGCTCGGCCTGGGCCACGGTGTTGATGGTCTGCACCACCGGGTGGGTGGAGGCCTTGGAGTCGAGCTTCAGCGCGTCGTCCTTGTCGGCCTGGGCGGTCAGCAGGGGCCGCCACTCGGGGTGGAAGTGGTCGCTGGCCTTCACCGCCATCCAGTTGGCGAAGCCCTCGTTGAGCCATAGGTCGTCCCACCAGGCCATGGTCACCAGGTCGCCGAACCACTGGTGGGCCATCTCGTGGGCCACCACGTTGAACACCGTCTGGCGGTCGGCGGCGGTGGAGAGCTCGGGGTCCACCACGATGTAGGACTGGGTGTAGAGGATGGCGCCCCAGTTCTCCATGGCGCCCGCCGCCTCGCCGGGCGCCCCGATCAGGTCCAGCTTGGGCAGGGGGTACTTCACCCCGAAATAGTCGTTGTAATAGGCCAGCAGCCTGGTGGCGGCCTCCAGGGCGTAGCGGCCATTCTCGGTGTCGCCCCGGCGCATGACCACGCCCACCGTGGTCCCGTCCACCTGGGCGCTGATCCGTTCCAGGTCCCCCAGGCCGAAGAACAGCAGGTAGGAGCTCATCCTGGGGGTGGGCGCGAAGCGAACCGTCTTCAGGCCGCCGGCCAGCGGCGTGCTGCCGATCTCCGGCATGTTGGAGAGCGCCATCTGGCCGGCCGGGACCACCGCGCTCACCGTGAACACCGCCTTCTTGGCCGGCTCGTCGAACAGCGGCAGGAAGCGCCGGGCGTCGGCCGGCTCGAACTGGGTCATCAGCATCCGGCCGCCGTCATAGTCGACGTGGAAGAGGCCGGCGGGCCCCTCGTTGATCTTGCCGGCATAGGTCACGGCCAGCACGTGGCGGCCAGCGGGCAGGGGCCGGGCCAGGGCGAAGGTGGCGGTCTGGGCCGCCGGATCGGTGGTCACCTTGGCCGGTGTGCCGTCCAGGCTCGCAGTGCTAATCTTCAGGTCGGCGGCGTTCAGCACCAGCCGGTTGGTCGGCTTGGCGGTGGTCAGGGTGATCTTCACCTGGCCCTTGAAGGTCAGGGCCTTGGCGTCCGGCGTCACCGTCAGGTCATAGGCCACCGGCTCGACCCCGACCGGTAGCTGGGTCTGGACGGCGGCCCGAGCGGGGAGGGCGGCCAGGAGCAGGGCGGCGACGAGGGCGAGGGCTTTCATGGCCGTGAGTCCTAGCATCTGCCTCCCCTTCATGGGGAGGGTGGACGAAGCGACGCTTCGGACGCGGGGGCGCTGTCAGGATTCCCCACCCCTGATCGCGTCGCGATCGTCCCCTCCCCATGAAGGGGAGGGAGGGTTTTCAACGGCGCCGCTGGCGATATGACCACCTGTCCCTATCTTACGGAAATGCCTAGCCAAATCCCCCTTGCCACCATCGGCTATGAGAGCGCCACCCAGGACGCGGTGATCGCCCGCCTGAAGGCCGCCCAGGTCGCTGTCCTGATCGACGTCCGCGCCGTGGCCGCGTCCCGCCGCGCCGGCTTTTCCAAGACCCTGCTGGCCGCCAGCCTGGCCCAGGCCGGGATCGAGTACCTCCACCTGCGCCAGCTCGGCACGCCCAAGCCGGGCCGCGAGGCCGCCCGCAAGGGCCGCATCGGCGAGATGACGGAGATCTTCGAGGCCCACATGGCCGAGCCCGCCGCCCAGCTCGAACTGGCCCGCGCCACCGCCATCGCCGCCGACCGCAAGACGGCCCTGCTCTGCTACGAGGCCGACGCCTGCGGCTGCCATCGCAAGATCCTGGCCGAGGCCATCGCCGGGACCCTCGGCTGCGAGATCGAGAACCTGTAGACCGTCGCCCCTACCGGCGGATCGAAAAGCCCGGATGCACCGTCGGGCAGGGCGGCCGGCTGCAGGCGTCCCTGTCCGACAGCCGGTCGCCGACCTTGCCGCTCTGGCTGAACAGCCAGATCCACTGGCCGTCGCGCTTCTCGAACACGTCCACCCAGGCGAAGGTCCCGCTGACGTCCGTCCCCGCGAAGGTCGCGCGTCCCGTATTGACCCCCTCGACGATGGCGGTCGACCCGAAGATCTGGATGGTGAAGGGCCGAAACTCCATCGACTCCACCACCAGCTTGCCGGACCCGATCAGGCCGAGCAGTTGCGCCTTCGAGGCGCCAGCGTCGCGGCTGGCCGGGTCCACGAAGCGAAACCCCTCGTCCATCTGCGCGGCGACTCGCGCCAGGGTCTTTGGATCCTGGGTGATCTGCATCTCGGCGAAGTCGTGTTCGATCTTCGCCAGCGCCGCCTCGTCGGGCCCCGCCGACGCCGGGCTCGCGGCGATCAGGACCGCGGCGATCGAAACGCTCAGCAGCATCGGGGCCGATGGACTTTTCATGGATCTCTCCGATCGGCGCCGCGCGCCCTCCAGATTTACATTTGTAAACCTAAGAAACTACAATTGTAAATTATAGTCAACGCCCGGGGCCGGGAGGCCGCTTCAGTCCGCGGGCCGGATCATCCCGACCCTCAGGTCGCTGGCGGCATAGACACAGGCGCCGTCGGCGAACAGCTGGCCCGTCGCGACCCCGAGCGCGAGCTGGCCGCGCCGGGCCTGGCGCACGTTCACCTCGTAGCGCACCAGGCGGGTGTCGGGCGTGATGTCGCCCCGGAACCTGATCTCGCCGCCCAGGGCGCGGCCCTTGCCCGGCGACCCCGACCAGCCCAGCCAGTAGCCCAGCATCTGCCACATGGCGTCCAGCCCCAGGCAGCCCGGCATGATCGGGTCGCCCGGGAAGTGGCAGGCGAAGAACCAGAGGTCCGGGGTGATATCCAGCTCGGCCACGATGTGGCCCTTGCCGAATTCCCCGCCGTCGAGGCTCAGCGCCGTGATCCTGTCCATCATCAGCATGGGCGGGGCCGGCAGTTGCGCGTTGCCGGGCCCGAAATAGCCGCCTCGGCTCGACAGGATCAGGTCGTCCCTCGTGTAGCTGGACTTCGGTTCATGAAAGTCGTGCGGATCGGCCACGGCGTCGGTTCCTTTCTGGCCTGGGATGTTCGCTGTCAGGTCACGCCGGCGATCCCGCCTCGGGGGCCGGCAGGCGCAGGGCGCCGGCGACGAAGACCCAGATCTTGTCGGTCAGCACGCCACGGTCGGGGCGGTGGGGGCTGGTCAGGGCGCCGATCAGCGCCTGGCGGATGCCGCCGATCATCAGGGCGATGGTGAGACGCGGATCGAGGTTGGCGGGGATGACGCCCTCCCGCTGCCCCACCCGCAGATTGTGCGCGCCGGCGGTGAGCTGCCGCTTGGTGAAGGCCTGCTCGACATCCAGCACCTCGGCGGCCCGGCTCAAGGGGCCGACCACCAGGGGCGCGAAGGGGTGGTCGTAGTGGAAGGCGATATAGGCGGCGAGCCGCTCCTTCTCCCGCCCCGCCCAGTCCGGGGAGACCAGCTTGGAGGGACTGAAGGCTGTGTCCTCCAGCCGGTTGTAGAAGCGCTCCACCACCGCGGCGATGAGCCCCGCCTTGGATCCGAAGTGGTGATAGGCCAGGCCGACCGAGACCTTGGCCCGCTTGGCGACGGCCTGCATCTCCAGCAGCCCGTGGCCGTGGATCAACTCCTCCTGAGCGGCGGCGATCAAGCGCTCGCGCGTGCCGATCTTGGTCGTGGCCATTGGGGAGTCCAGCGCTGAATTGAATTCAATTTAACAGGAGGCGCGCGGGCGACAAGCCGCAAAGGCGACGCGGACGTTTCCCGCCTCCGGGAAGGGTGGCAAGCTCGCGGCAAAGGGCGCGGGGGCGAGATTCATGGACGAGACCGACGAACTGATGCGGCTCTGCGTGCGCGCCCTCGTCGCCCAGATGGGCGATGTGCCGGGGGTCGAGATGCGGCTGACGCGGGACTGCGTCCTGGGCCTGACCGGCGAGCCCTCGCCCGACTTCAACAGGCTGACCCTGGGCGCGGGACCCGAGGCCGAGACGTTCCTGATCTCGTCGGTGGCGCGGGCCAGGGCGCGGGGCCTCCCGATGATCGCCGTCATGCCGCCGCGGGTGGCCGAGGCGCTGGCGCCGGTGGCGATGCAGCTGGGACTGGCGCCGGTGGGGACCTCGCCGCTGATGGTGCTGCGGGCCGGGACGCCGGTCACGCCGAGCCGGCCGGTGAAGATCACCCGCGCCCTGGGACCCGAGCTGGTGGCCATAGCCGGCGATCTCGCCGCCGCAGCCTTCGACTCGCCCCGCGACGTCCTCGCCCGCTGCATCGATGTCTGCGTCACCGAGACCGCCGGAGTGGAGACCTGGATCGCCTGGGACGGCGAGCGGCCGATGAGCGCGGTCACGGTGACGCCCACCGGGAACACGGCGGGAATCTCGCTGATGGCCACGCCGCCGGATCGCCAGCGCGGCGGCTGGGGCCGCGCCCTGCTGACCCAGGTGATGGCCGACTATCGGAGGCGGGGTGTCGTGCGTTTCCACCTGGGCGCGACCGAGGCGGGGCTGCGGCTCTATGAGAGCCTCGGCTTCACCACCATCGCCAGCCTCTCAGCCTGGCTTCTGGAGGGTCCGAAGGGTGGCGTTCCGGGGCGAAAACGCCAGCCGGTGTCGGAAGGCGCCTAGGCCGTTCGTCCTGTGGGGCGGAGAAGACGCGGAGACAGACAGTGCGAGAGACCCACGCCACGCGCGACGCCGCTTCCGGAGCGGCCCGATGAGCCCCACCATCACCGCCTTCAAGGCCTCCCCCGACCGTGGCCGGGGCCTGGCCCGCGACATGCGGGTCCGCTGGGCCTTGGAGGAGGTCGGCCAGGCCTATGACGTGCGGCTGCTGACCTTCGCCGAGATGAAGGAGCCGGCCCACCTGGCCCTGCATCCCTTCGGGCAGATCCCGACCTATGAGGACGGCGGCCTGGCCCTGTTCGAGAGCGGCGCGATCATCCTGTACGTCGCCCAGCAGCACGCCGGCCTGCTGCCCGACGACGCCGACGCCCGGGCCCGCGCCATCAACTGGATGTTCGCGGCGCTCAACACCGTGGAGCCCCCGATCCTGGAGCTGCAGACCGCCATGTTCACCGAGCGCGACAAAGGCTGGTTCGGCGAGCGCCTGCCCCTGATCCATGACACCATCCGCGTCCGGCTCGCCCAACTCTCCAACCGCCTGGGCGAGGCCGACTGGCTGGACGGGGCGTTCAGCGCCGGGGACCTGATGATGGTCTCGGTGCTGCAGCGGCTGGGCGCCTCGGGCCTGGTGGCGGAATATCCGAACCTGGCGGCCTATGTCGCCCGGGCCGAGGCCCGGCCGGCCTACCGGCGCGCCTTCGACGCCCAGTACGCGGTCTTCCTCGCCGCCTCGGGCGGCTGATCGGCGCGCGGCGTGCTCACGGACACGCCAGGACCAGGTCGCGAACCTCATGCAGGTCCCGCGCGACACGGACGCACAGGGCGCGAAGCGCCTCGGTGGGCTCGAGCAGGTCGGGGACCATCACGGTCATCATGCCCGCCGCCGCCGCCGATCTGATCCCGATATGGGAGTCCTCCAGCGCCAGGCATGACCGGGGCTCGACCCCCAGCCGTTCGGCCGCCCTCAGGAAGGGGTCGGGGGCGGGTTTGCCATTCTCGTAGTCGCCCCGGCAGACGATCTGGTCGAAGCGATCCCTGAGGCCGTGGGCGGTCAGGTGACGCTCGACCGTGGCGCGGGAGGACGAGGTGGCGATGGCGCGCGGCAGCCGGACCTGGTCCAGGACCTCCAGCAGCTCGAACACGCCGGGCTTGAGGGCCAGGTCCTTCTCAGCGATCGCCCAGAAATGGCGCCGCCAGTCGGCGTGGAAATCCTCGAAGCGAAAATCCTCGCCGAAGTGCGAGCGGAACAGGCCCCCGCACTGCGAGCGCCGCACCCCGATGGACCCATCGTAGACCGCGTCCGGAATCTCATGCCCAGCTTCGGCGGCGGCGGCCAGCAGCGCCGCCTGCCAGAGCGCCTCGGTGTCGAATAGCAGGCCGTCCATATCGAAGACCACGGCGCTCGGCCGATGGGGCAAGATCATCTGCGCGCGTCCTTCTCCGCGATCGGGGACGACGCCGGGACCGCCATTCGCCCGAACATGGCCAATGGCGGAATGGGCCCCTCCGAATGGCGGAGGCTCGCGGCTTCCCGACGCTGTTTCAAGCCCTCGTTGAAGTGCGAGGACGGGCGGAGATTGCATTCCGCCGCGCTTCACGTTCCGATGCCGCCGGGGATAGCCCGCGGGGGAAAGCCAATGACCGTTCGGACCGGCAGCTGTCTCTGTGGCGCCAGGGCCTATGAGATCGACGGCGATCTGGATGGCGTCTGGGTCTGCCACTGCTCGCTGTGCCGCAAGGCCTCGGGCGCGAACGGAAACGCCATCCTGATCGTCCCGGTGGACCGGTTTCGCTGGGTGAGGGGGGAGGATCACGGCGTCACCTTCGCCCTGCGCGAGACCTACGCCATCACCCGTTGCCGGACCTGCGGCACGCCGCTCCCGGCCGAAACGGACGCGCGGAATGTCTATGTCACGGCGGGGACCCTCGACGAGCCCCTCGGCAAGGGTGTTCGCACGCACCTGTTCTGCGCCTCGAGGGCCGACTGGGACCGCGACGAACCCGACGCCCGCTCCTTCGATGAACGTCCCACCGGACCGGGGTGAGACATCGCCGACCCTTGGAACGTCCGGGAAGGGTGCAGGCCGACGCGCGCCGCGTCGACGCCTAGGACGTCGCGCCCTTTTCGATGGCCTGGTGAAGTACGCGCGAGAGGGCCTCGACCGAGTAGGGCTTTTGGATGAGCTCGAAGCCGCGATGGCCTTCCTGCGCGAGCACCTCACTGTAGCCGCTGGTGAGCACCACCGGCAGGTTCGGGTATTTCGCCCGGATGCGTGTCGCCAGCTCGAGGCCGTTCATGCCGGCCATGACGACATCGGAGAAGACCAGGTTGAACCGAGCGGGATACTGCTTCAGCACGGCCAGTGCTTCGGTCGCGCCGATGACCCAGTGGGTGGCGTAGCCGAGATCATGGAGCAGTTCGGTGGTGAATTCGCCGACCGCCGCATTGTCCTCGACCACCAGGACAAAGCGCCCCTCGCCCCCAGACGCCGGCGGCTTTGCGACGGCCTCGCCGGTGTCATCGTCGGCCGCGGCGTCGACTAGCGGCAGGTAGATGGTGAATGTCGCGCCCGCGCCAGGCCGGCTGGTCACGGCGATCTCGCCTCCCGACTGCTTGGCGAATCCGAAGGCTTGGCTGAGCCCGAGGCCGGTCCCTGCTCCGACCGCCTTGGTGGTGAAAAAGGGTTCGAAGATCTGATCCAGCTTTTCCGCGGCGATACCCGATCCCGTGTCCAAGACGGAGATGGCGACGAACCGGCCGATCTGGGGCGGGTGGCTGCGGAGCGCCGGCACCTTGTTCGCGGCCCTGACGGTGATGGTGAGCTTGCCTTCGCCGGACATGGCGTCGCGCGCGTTGACCGCCAGGTTGACGATGGCGGTTTCGAACTGGCCGACATCGGCGCTGGCGACCAGGCCCGGGTCGGCGTCCACGACAATGTCGATTCGGCTGCCGACCAGGGGTTGGATCAGCCGCGTGATGTCCTGGACCTGGGCGCTGACGTCGAACAGTTGCGGCTTGAGCGGCTGGCGCCGGGCGAAGGCCAGGAGCTGATGGATCAGCGCCGCGGCCCGATCGACCGTCACGGCGATCGCCTCGACGTAGCGGGCGCGGCGTTCCTCCGCCAAATCCGGGCGGCGCAGGAAGTCCGAGGCGGAGCGGATGATGGTGAGCAGGTTGTTGAAGTCGTGCGCCACCCCGCCGGTCAGCTGGCCCAGGGCTTCGAGCTTCTGGGACTGGCGAAGAGATTCCTGGGCCTGCTCCAGCTCGGCCGCCCGCAGGCGCTCTTCGGTGATGTCGCGGCTGGTGGAGTAGAGCTTGCCATCCGCGGGGACACCCACCCAGGACAGCCAGCGATAGTCGCCGGCCGAGGTGCGGTAGCGGTTCTCGAAATTCAGCACCGGGGCGCCGATCCTCACGCCATCAAAGGCGTCGTCGCTGGCCAGCGCATCGTCGGGGTGCAGGAACTCGCCGTAGAATTTCCCGACGAGCTGATCGGTCGGCCATCCCAGCGCCTGTGTCCAGGCGTCGTTGACCGAGAGGAAGCGGCCGTCGTCGAGGGATATGACCGACAGCAGGTAGGGGCTGACGTCCCATGTCCTGCCGCGCTCGCGGGCGCGCTCCGCCACCTGGTTCTCCAGGTCGAGGACGAGGGCCCGCAGGGTTGCGTCGGAGTCGCGCAGGCGCGCCTCGGCGCGGACCCGCTCGCTGACATCGTAACCCCCGACGAAGATGCCGGTGACCTGGCCGTCGTCGCCGCGGATGGGATGGTAGAGGAAATCCAGGAAGCGCTCGTCGGCCTCGCCCTTCAGTGAGATGGACATGTCGCGCGCCGCGAAGGACTCGCCGCTGGCATAGACTTGATCGAGCAGGGCGAAGAAGGCCTGGTCCGACAGGTCGGGGAACACCTCCCTAACCGTTCGATCCAGATAGGTTCGCGATCCGGCCAGCTCCACATAGGCGTCGTTGACGTAGGCGTAGGTGTGGTCTGGGCCCGACAGCACAGCGACGAAGCCGGGCATCTGCTGAAGATTGCGATGCTGCTGGTCCGCCTGGGCGGTCATCTTCCGATCGGCCAGCACCCGGGCGGTGGTCTCGATGACGGTGACCAGCACGCCGGCGATCAGGCCGTCGTCGTCCCGCAGCGGGCTGTAGGCCAGGGTCAGCCAGGCGTCCTCCAAGGCCCCGTTGCGCACGAGGGGATAGAGGGCGTCCTGGAAATCGCACGACTCGCCGGCCAGGACCCGCTGGTAGATGGGCTCGTTGATGTGCCAGACTTCCGGCCAGCACTCGCGTTTCGCTTGGCCCAGCCCCTGAGGGTGCTTGTCGCCCATCAGCGTGCGGTAGCCGTCATTGTAGATCTGCACGAGGTCCTCGCCCCAAAGGACGATGGCGGGAAAGCCGCCCGCCAGGACGACATCGACGGCGCCGCTCAGCCGCTGCGGCCACGCGGCCTGGGCGCCGAGCGCCGTCTTCGACCAGTCCATGTCACGCACGCGCGCGACCATTTCGCCGGGGATGCCGGCCTCGACGTACGCTGTCATGCGACCCAGCGCTCCATCGGCACAATTGCGGGGATGATGCATCCCTACACATTGCGCACCGGCATGCCCAGAACCGATCAAGCAGTCCAACGAGCGCGGCGGGACGACTTCGCCAAGGTCCGCGAACCCGTTCCAGCGCGCCTCGTCCTCACCCCTGCTTCTCGAACTCCGCGTCGATCACCAGCTCGATGGGGTCGGCGAACACCGCGGGCATGCCGTAGTCGGCGGGCTTGATCCAGCCGCGCGCCGTCATGCCGATGCGCGGCGCGCCGAAGGCCTTGCCGGCGCCCACCAGGACGACGTCGAAGGTCAGGGGCGCGGTCTTGCCCATCAGGGTCAGCTTACCCTCCACCTGGCCGTGGGTGGCGTCGGTCCGGCGGAAGGCGGTGGAGGTGAAGCTGGCCGTCGGATTGGCCTTGGACATCAGGTACTTGTCGGCGATCTCTGTGGCGAAGCCGGGGACGTTGCTGGTGATCGAGGCGGTCTCCACCGAGGCCGTGACCGACGACTTGGCGGGCGCGGCCGGATCCCAGGTCAGGGTCGCCGTGGCCTTGTCGAAGCGGAAGACGCTGATGGAATAGCCCATGTGCGACACCCGGGCGACGACGGCGGCGTGCTGGGTGTCCATGGCGTAGGTCCCGGCCGGCGCCAGGCTCGCGTCCTTCTCGCCGCAGAAGATCCCCTGCGGCACGCCGGGCGGGCAGGCGCCGCCAGCCGCCAGGGCGGAGGCCGGCGCGGCCTGGGAGAGGGCGAGGCCGGCGGCGGCGGCCAGCAGGGTCTTCAACAGGGTCGACATGGCGGGATTCCTTACAAGCTTTCCCCAAGGACGAGGCGGGGCGCCGACGTCCGACAGGCGGACGCGATTGTTTTTCAGGGGAGGGGGCTGACCAGGGCCTCCCCCAGCAACTCCTGCAGCAGGGGCGTGCGGGGGTAGGGGTGGTGGCGGTACTGGCGGAAGCCCTCGGCCAGGGGAACGCCGAAGTACCGGCCCCGCCGGCGGGTCCAGGCCTCCATCGAGGCCTGGTGGTCGCTGATGTCGTGCTGCTGGGAGACCCAGCTGTCCTGGCTCGCGTGGGCGGCCAGCATGGCCTGCTTGGTGGCGAAGTGGTCGCCCACCTCGGCGCCGAAGTCGGGCGCCACCCGGGCCCCCTCGCGGTCGCGGCCGCCGATGGGGTCCATGAAATAGAGGTGCGGGATTCCCGCCAGCACCTGGGCCTCGCCGGTCTTGTAGTTGGGGACCGAGGCGGCGAAACAGGCGTCGCGCACCAGCACGCTCGTCGCCTCGTGGTCGGGATGGTAGTCGGCCGGCGAGGCGGTCAGCACGATGTCGGGCGCCGCCCAGCGGACCATCTCCGTCACCCGCCGCCGGCAGGGATCGTCGTTAAACACCGCCAGGTCGGGGATGTCGGCGCAGCGGTAGTCGGCGCCGATCAGGGCCGCGGCCGCGGCGGCCTCGCCCCGGCGGACCTTGGCCGTGGCCGCCAGGTCCATCTCCGCCGAGCCGCAATCGCCGGCCGTCACCGTGACGATCTTGATCGCGTGGCCCTTGGCCGCCAGCAGGGCGAGCGTCCCGGCCCCCAGGGTCTCGATGTCGTCGGGATGGGCGTGGATGGCCAGGATCACGGTCATCGGCCTTTATCTCCCGGTGGTCCCGGCGGGGAAAGGCCCGCCGGCGCATGAGACAAATTTCACCTGACAAGCCGGGGGTTATCTGGCTTTTTCCACCCCTTATTCGGGAGGGACGGGGCATGGCCCAATTCGATCCGGCCGCGGCGACGCAGGCCTATCTCGCGGTGCTGCCGCCGGAGGCCCACGCCAAGGCCACGGCCTACACCCAGGGCGGCCACTGGGTCCTGCTCTGGAGCGCGGTGGTGGCGGTGGTCATCGCCTGGCTGGTGCTGCGCTCCGGCGTCCTGGTGAAGCTGCGGACCTGGATCGAGGCCAAGAAGAGCCGGCCCTGGCTGGCCGCCCTGGTGGTCCTGCTGGTGGACGGTATCGTCGAGGGCGTGCTGGGCCTGCCCTGGTCGGTCTATGAGGATTGGTGGCGGGAGAAGGGCTACGGCCTCACCAGCCAGCCCCTGGCGGGCTGGATGACCGAGCACCTGATGATGATGGCCATCTCGCTGGTCATCTCGGTGATCCTGGCCGCGGGCCTCTACGCCCTGATCCGCCGCGCGCCGAAGACCTGGTGGCTGTGGGGCGGCGGCCTGGTGGCCGTGGTCTTCATGGTGATGATGGTGCTGTCGCCGGTCTTCATCGAGCCGCTGTTCAACACCTACACCCCGGCCCCGCCCGGCCCGGTGCGCGACACCGTGGTGGCCATGGCCAAGGCCAATGGCGTGCCGTCGGACAAGATCTATGTCTACAACGGCTCCAAGCAGTCCAACCGCTACACCGCCAATGTCTCGGGCCTGTTCGGCACCGCGCGGGTGGCGATGAGCGACACCATGTTCAAGCAGGGCGCCGACCTCGCCGAGGTGAAGGGCGTCGTGGGCCACGAGATGGGCCACTATGTCCACATGCACGCCGTCTGGCTGGCCTCGGGCTTCGGCCTGCTGGCCCTGATCAGCTTCTTCCTCGTGGACCGCCTGTTCGCCCCCGTCGCGGCCCTGGTGGGCGCCAAGGGCGTCCAGGGGCTCTCCGACCCCGCCGGCTTCCCGGTGATCTCCATCATCATCGCGGTCCTCGCGCTGGTTGGGACGCCGATCACCTCCTCCATGGTGCGCCTGGCCGAAACCGACGCCGACAAGTTCTCCCTGGAGCGGGTGAACGAGCCCGACGGCCTGGCCAAGGCCCTGGTCAAGACCATCGAATACCGCGCCGCCACCCCCTCCAAGCTGGAGGAGATCCTGTTCTATGATCACCCGGCCGTGGGCAACCGCGTGCGCATGGCCATGGACTGGAAGGCCGCCCACCCCAAGCCCGAGATGGTCCCCTGACCCAACGCATCCTCACCTTCGACGAAGCCAACCGCGCGGCCCTGGCCGGCGACGCCGAGGCCCAGATGGCCCTGGCCGAAGCCCTGGATTCCCAGGGCCAGTCCAAGGCCGCCCTCGACTGGATGGTCCGCGCCGCCCAGGGGGGCTGGATGCCCGCCGTCTCGCGCCTGGGGCTCTGGCAGCTGGTGGGGCACATCACCCCCAAGGCGCCGGCCCTCGGCGTGGCGCGCATCGTCCAGGCGGCCCAGGCCGGCGACCCCTTCGCCCTGCACCTGGCCGCCATCGTCGATTCCGGCGCGGTGGGCACGCCGCGCAACCTCGGCCGGGCCCTCTACTGGCTGGCCCGGGCCGCCGAGGCCGGCGACGGCCGCGCGGCCTGCCAGCTCGGCCTGCTGTGCGGCGACCCGGACCTGTCCCTGGCGGCCCTGTCGGCTGCGGCGGCCACCGGCTTCGAGCCGGCCCTGGCGGCCCTGGCCGACCGCGCCCCGACCGTACCGGCCTTCGACTGGGACGCCATCGCCGCGGCCGCCGACCTCTCGGCCTTCGCCGCCCCGGTGGCGCGCAAGGTGGAGAGCGAGAGCCCGCGCATCCTGTCCATCCCCGACCTGCTGCCCGCCTGGGTCTGCGGCTATGTCATGGCGCTGGCCGAGCCGGCCCTGGACCGCGGCATGGTGGTGGACGACGACGGCGCCGAGCGGGTGAAGGACGAGCGTTCCAACCGGGTCATGCACTTCGGCCTGGTGGATTCCGACGTCATCCTGGAGCTGGTCAATCTGCGCATCAGTCAGGCGGCCGGCATGCCGGCGGAGAACGCCGAGGGTCTTGGCGTCCTCCACTACGCCCCGGGCGAGCGCTACCGTCCGCACATGGACTACATCCCCGACACCCCGGAGAACGCCCGCCAGCTCGAGGTCATGGGCCAGCGGGTGCGCACCCTGCTGGTCTATCTCAACGACGGCTTCGAGGGCGGGGCGACCCTGTTCCCGCGCCTGGACGCCGCCTACCGGCCGCCCTCGGGCGGGGCGCTGATCTTCGACAGCGTCACCGCCGACGGAACCATGGACCCCCGCACCCTGCACGAGGGCTCGCCCCCCACCTCCGGCGAGAAGTGGGTGATCTCCAAGTGGTTCCGCACCAAGGCCCTGCGGCCTACCGCTTCCTGACGAACACCGTGCCCGCCGAATAGCCCGCTCCGAAGGAGCAGATCAGGCCGGTGTCCCCGGCGGCGAAATCCTCGTTGGCGCTGTGGAAGGCGATGATCGATCCGGCCGAGGAGGTGTTGGCGTAGGTGTCGAGGATGATGACGTTCTCGCCGGGCTCGGGGTCGCGCCCCAGCACCTTCTTGCCGATCATCAGGTTCATGTTGATGTTGGCTTGATGCAGCCACAGGCGCTTGAGCCCCGTGGGATCGAGCCCCAGGTCGCCGGCGTGGTCGACGATCATCTCCGACACCATCGGCACCACCTCGCGGAACACCTTGCGGCCCTCCTGCACGAACAGCTTGTCGGGCGCCCCGATCCCCTCGGGCGCGGCGCGGTTCAGAAAGCCGAAATTGTTGCGGATATTGTTGGAGAACTGGGTCTTCAGCCGCGTGCCGAGGATCTCCCAGCCCTGGCCGGGCTTGGCCAGGTCGGCCCGCTCGACGATGACGGCGGTGGCCACGTCGCCGAAGATGAAGTGGCTGTCGCGGTCGCGGAAGTTCAGGTGGCCCGAGGTGATCTCCGGATTGACCACCAGCACCGCCCGGGCCGAACCCGTGGCGATGTAGTCGGCCGCCGTCTTGATCCCGAAGGTGGCCGAGGAGCAGGCCACGTTCATGTCGAACCCGAAGCCCTCGATCCCCAGGGCCTGCTGGATCTCGATGGCCATGGCCGGATAGGCCCGCTGCATGTTCGAGGCCGCGCAGATCACCGCGTCGATCTGGCTGGCGTCCTTGCCCCAGCGGGCGATGGCGTCGCGGGCGGCGGCCACGCCGATCTCGGCCATGATCGAGATCTCGTCATTTGGCCGCTCGGGGATGCGCGGGGTCATCACGGCCGGATCGATCACACCGGCCTTGTCCACCACATGGCGCGACTTGATCCCCGAGGCCTTCTCGATGAACTCCACGGAGGAGGGGGTCAGGGCCTCGACCTGGCCCGCCGCGATGGCGTCGGCGTGCTCGGTGTTGAAATTGGCCACATAGGTGTTGAAGGCCTCCACCAGCTCGGCGTTCGAGACGGTCTGGGGCGGGGTGTAGAGGCCGGTGGCCGCGATCACGGCTGATTCCAAAGCGGTCGTCTCCCGATACATGGCCCCCCGTCAGGGGGAGTCAGGCGCCGTTGATAGCACGCAGGCGGCGCGGGGCCGACAGATCGCGCCGATCACGCCGTTACGCCAAGGCTAAGCTTTTGAATCGGGCTTGCTTCTTCGCCTTTAAGTTGCCTGCCCGACATTGGCGGCGCGGGCGATTCTCACCGGTTCAAGCCTGTGGCCGTTTAGGCACACGCCGCGCCGGACCTTGCGATTTGCGGGTTTTGCCCAATCGGTAGGCTTGTTTCGCGGTCGGTGCATGCCATTTGGGCGGAGCTGGGCAATGAAACCCAGAGTTGGAGTTCCAAAAAAATGAAGTCTCTCATCGTTCTCGCCGCCACCGCCGCCGTTCTCGCCATCCCGGCCGCCGCCTCGGCCCAGAGCCTGTCGCCCACCACCGTCTACGGCTCGCTCGGCTACGCCAACGCCAATATCGACGACGTGAACCTCGGCGCCATCCAGGGCCGCCTGGGCGCCCGCTTCGGCCAGTATGTCGGCGTCGAAGGCGAACTCGCCGGCGGCGTCAAGGAAGACAGCGTCACCATCTCGGGGATCAAGGTCGACGTGAAGCTGAAGCACCAGGTCGCCATCTACGCCGTCGGCTACCTGCCCCTGAACCCGCAGTTCGACCTGCTGGCCCGCGTCGGCTACGGCAATTCCAAGCTGGAAGCCTCGGCCCTCGGCTCCTCCGCCGCCGATGACGGCGACAGCTGGAACTACGGCGTCGGCGGCCAGTACTTCTTCGACGACAAGAACGGCGTGCGCGTCGACTACACGCGTCACGACTTCAAGGACTCCAGCGACAACGCTGACGTCTGGGCCGTCGCCTACACCCGCAAGTTCTAAAGCCTGAAAAAGCCCTTCCCCGGCGACGGGGGAGGGCGATCTTGGCGGCGCGGACGGAACACCGGTCCGCCGGTGGGCCGCCCGCGTCCCCGATCTGTGGCCCAGGAGTCACAGGGCGCCGGCCGCCACAATGTTTCCGCCCAATGTCGAGGAACAGACCTTCCCCCGCCGTGTTTGAGGCCCACTTGGGCGGTGCTGGGGAGCTGAACCTGACGTTGGAGTATCAAATGAAGTCTCTCATCGCGCTTGCGGCAACGACCGCCCTGACCCTGTCCATCCCCGCCATCGCCTCGGCCCAGAGCCTGTCGCCCACCACCGTCTACGGCTCGCTCGGCTATGCGAACGCCAATATCGACGACGTGAACCTGGGCGCGATCCAGGGCCGCCTGGGCGCCCGCTTCGGCCAATATCTCGGCGTCGAGGGCGAACTGGCCGGCGGGGTCAAGTCGGACGACACCAACGTGGCCGGCACGCCGGTCAATGTGAAGCTGCAGCACCAGGCCGCCATCTACGGCGTCGGCTATCTGCCGATCTCGCCCCAGGCCGATCTGTTCGCCCGCGTCGGCTACGGCAATTCCAAGATCAAGGCCTCGGCCGCCGGGACCTCCGCGGCCGACGACGGCGACAGCTGGAACTACGGCGTCGGCGGCCAGTACTTCCTGGACGACAAGAACGGCGTGCGGCTGGACTACACCCGCCACGACTTCAAGGATTCCAGCGAGAACGCCGACGTCTGGGCCGTGGGCTACACGCGGAAGTTCTAACCTCGGAACCTTGGCCGGGCCGACGCCGTTGGTGTCGTGCCCGGCCCCCCGTCATGGGGCCCGATCCCCTATTCGAAGAGAAGATCCATGGCCGACCCGATGACCTCCTCCCTCGCCAACGGAACCGCCAACGGGGCCACGGCGAACATCGCCGATGAGACCGCCGCCCTCGACCCGATGGCCAGCGGCGCCAAGGCCGCCCTGGGCGAAGCCGCCGGCGCCGGACGGGCCGCCACCTCGGCCCTCAACGACGCGGCCCACAGCCTGCTGGACGCCGCCAAGACCCTGCTGGAGGGCAAGACCGAGATCGTCGTGGCCAAGGGCCAGAAGGTCTATGGCAAGGTCAAGGAACAGGCGGTCGAGCGCTTCGGCGACACCGACGTCCTGGTCCGCGAGAGGCCCTACCTCGCCCTCGGCATCGCCGCGGCCGCCGGCTTCCTGCTGGGCCACCTGATCAGCTCGGGCCGCAGCCAGGTCGTCTATCTGCGCGACGCCCGCTAATCCTCTCCGGGGAGCAGGATCACGCCCCTTTTCCCAGGGAACGTGCGTCATCTTGCCCGAAAAGGCCGTCTGACGGCCCCGTTTCCGTTGCGTCAAGGTCGCCACGGCCCCCGAATCTGCGCAAACCCTTGCCTCCTTGCGTCGCGACGCGAGGCGCATTCCAAAGACAACCGGAGGTCACATGACCCAATCTGAATTCATCGAACAGGTCGCCGCCGCCGCCGGGACCACCCAGGCCGAGACCGGCCGCGTGCTGGAAGCCATGATCGCCACCGTCTCGGCGGCCCTGGTCAAGGGCGGTGACGTCCGTCTCGCCGGCCTCGGCGTGTTCGACGTGGGTGACCGCGCCGCCCGCGAGGGCCGCAACCCCTCCACCGGCGAAGCGATCAAGATCCCGGCCTCCAAGGCCGTGCGCTTCCGCGCCGCCAAGGGCCTCAAGGACGCCGTCAACGGCGAAGCCCCCAAGAAGGCCAAGAAGTAGGACTTCCGGCGCGGGCCTCTCGCCCGCCGCCGACGGACTTTTCGAGACAGGGCCGTCCCTCCCGGGGCGGCCCTGTTTTGGTTTGGGGCCGGGGAGGGGAGCTTCCGGGGCCTCCTCCTCGCCCCCGCCTGCGGGGGAGGAGCGCGCTTCTTCTACCCCCGCTCTCGCTCGGCCCGCGCCTTGGCCGCCTCGAAGCTCGGACCGGCCACCAGCTCCAGGGTGCCTGACGCCGCATCTTGCCGCGGAAGCCCGGGTCTTCCGAACAAAAGCGGAACATAGAATACCGGCCGCCCGAACATGAACGGCGCCCAACGATCCGCTCCGCCGTCATTCAGCCCGGCGGGCGCTTCATGGCGGGCATGGCGGCGAACCCCGCCGCCTCCATGATCCAGGTGACGCCATGCAAGACGAGCTCCCCGACACCCCGGCCCCCGCGGCGGATCTGCCGACCGCCGAGATCATCACCTACGCCCAGTTCCTCAGCGCCCGCTCGCGCCGCGCCCTCGATCAGGTCCGGGCGGGCGATCCCCGCGTCTCGGACTATCCCTGGGCCTACACCTTCGAGCCCCGTCCCTGAGCGCGGCGGAACCTCGCCCGCCGCCGCAGGTTGCGTCTCCATGTCCCCCTTAGTGCTTGTCGTCGAAGACGAAATCCTGGTCCGCCTCACCGCCGCAGCGGGCCTTGAAGACGCCGGTTTCACGGTGATCGAGGCCGACGACGCGGCCCAGGCCATCGAGATTCTCAGCCGGCACGACGACATCTGCGCGGTGTTCACCGACGTGAACATGCCAGGGTCCCTGGATGGGGTGGACCTGGCCCAGCTGGTCCACGATCGCTGGCCGAACGTCCGCATCCTGGTGACCACCGGCGGCGCCGACCTCAGCGGCGGCCTGCCGGACGGCGCCGACTTCGTGGCCAAGCCCTACCACGCCGAGCAGGTGGCCGCCCGCCTGCGCCGCTCCATGGCCCTCTAGCGGGCTGGGCGGCCTGTCCAGGCCGCCACGCGCGCCAACCCTCCGGTGTCGCTCGCGCCATTGCGAGGGGCCGTACACACATCCTGCCGGCCCGCGCCCCTTGACGGTCCTCCGTCCACGGCCGACTCTCCGTCGCCAAGGGGAGAGACGTTTTGGACAAGGCGATGCTGATCCAGTTGGCCGGATCGTTCGCGGCCGTGGCCGTGCTGGTGGCCGTGGCCGCCTGGGCCAAGATCGCCAAGCCGATGTCGCCGCTCAGCGACGCGCGGGCCCGGGCCCTGCTGGCCGACGAGTTCCCCGGCAAGACCCTGGACGGCCTCTGGATCGCTACCGACGGCCGCGGCGCCCTGGCGCGCTCGGGGGCCTCGGCCCTGGTCCTCTGCGAGGTGGGCGACGGCTATGCGGCCCGCCACATCCCCTGGGCCCAGGCCCTGGCCGCCAGCTTCCGCGACGGGGTTCTGAGGCTCGATCTCGCCGACGTCGCCGCGCCCCGCGCCCGCCTGGCCTTCGACGCCTGGCCCCCGGCGGGGGCCCAGTGATGGATCCGCTGCACGCCCCCTTCGATCCCGTCACCCTGGCGATCCCCTTCTTCGTCCTGGCCATCATCCTGGAAATCGCGCTGGCCCGCTTCAAGACCGTGAAGGCCCACTACGAGACCCGCGACACCATGGCCTCCCTGGCCATGGGCCTGGGCAGCAACGTGGCCGGGCTGATCACCGGCGGCCTGGCCTTCGCCGCCACGGTCTGGGTGTGGAAGCACCGGGCCTTCGACATCCCCATGACCGCGGTCTGGGCCTGGGTGGCGATCTTCTTCCTGGAGGACCTGACCTACTACTGGTTCCACCGCCTGAGCCACGAGCGGCGGTTCTGGTGGGCGGCCCACGTCAACCACCACTCCTCGCAGCACTACAACCTGTCCACCGCCCTGCGGCAGACCTGGACCGGCGGCGTCGCCGCCACCTGGGCGCTCTGGCTGCCGCTCGCCTTCCTCGGTTTCCCGCCGGCCATGCTGGCCATCCAGAAGGGGGTCAGCCTCGTCTACCAGTTCTGGATCCATACCGAGGCGATCAAGCGCATGCCCCGCTGGTTCGAGGCGGTGTTCAACACCCCCTCCCACCACCGCGTCCACCACGCCCGCAATCCGCGCTACCTCGACAGCAACTACGCCGGCATCCTGATCGTCTGGGACAGGCTGTTTGGCACCTTCCAGCCTGAGCTGGACGAGGAGACGCCGCGATACGGGATTGTCAAGAACCTGAACAACTTCAATATTCTGCGCGTGGCTTTTCACGAATGGGCCGGCATCGCCAAGGACCTGGCCGGCGCCCGCTCCCCCCGCGAGGTCGTGGGCTACCTCCTGGGTCCCCCCGGCTGGAGCCCCGACGGCTCCCGCGACACCTCGGCCACCCTGAAAGCCCAGTGGGCCGCCGACCAGGCCAAGCCCGACACCCCCGACGTCGCCGCCTAGGTCGCCGCAAATCCCGGTGTCTGACCTGCGCGCGGACCGTGTCCCTCATCCGGTGGTTCGCGCGTCACGGGAACCTTCGCCGCGGCTTCCCCGTTGGTTGTGCATGGAAGTTCATGCCAACAACAAGATCGTGTTCATCGACGACGATCCGATGGTGCGCCTGCTGCAGGTCCTGGCCGAATTCGCCGAGGAGCGGCGGCCCCGCGAGACTCCCGACCGCCAGTACGCCCGCCGCGCCTTCCCCGGCTCGCGCTTCTCCTCGGTCTTCGACCCGCGCCACTGACGGCCCCGCCGACGCGCTGCGCCGATTCGGCCCCCGGGCCGGAAGGGCGTATCCTTCCCCCGTTGGCCGAGGCCGCGTTCGGCGCGCCTGTCGCCAAAGGGGGGTGCGTGATGAGCGTGAGACTTCCGATCCTGTCGGCCCTTGCGGCGGGCGCCCTTCTGGCGGCCGGTCCGCAGGCCTCGGCCCAGCCCGTCACCCAGCACGTGGAGGACGCCCGGCTCCACTACCTGCGCAAGGACCATCTCTGCGAGCTGCGTCTGGGGGGCTTCATCTCGCTCACCAAGCCCGAGAACAGTCCGACCCAGGCCGACCTCGACCTGATGCGCGAGATCTACGAGGTCGCCGATCGCATCATCTACGACTCCGAGATCCTGGCGAAGCAGGTGGGGCCTGAGGCGGACAAGCGCGTCATCGACGAGCTCCTGCCGGCCTGGTACGCCGCCCTCAAGCACGGCGACGGCCAGCCGGACAAGGCCGCCATCCTGAGGGCGGACCTGACGCCGGGCCTGCGGGACTGCGTCGAACACGCCCAGACCCTGCCCAAGCCGCCAGCCTCCTGGAAATAGCGGCCCCGCCCCTCAGGCGGCCGGCGACGGCGGGCCGGACCTGGTTGCGGCGAAGCCGGCGCGGACATCTCCGGGATTTCGGCCAGTCCATCGCTTGAAGGCGCGGGAGAATGCAGCGCGGTCGGAGAAGCCCACAAGGTAGGCGACTTCGTTGACCGAGGCCCGGTTGCCCCGGAGATAATGCATCGCCATGCGATGGCGGAGGTCGTCGAGCAGCGCCTCGAACGTCACGCCTTCAGCCTTCAGCCGGCGAAACAGGGTCTGTCTGCTGAACCCCAGGGCGGTGGCGACGGTCTCGGCCTTTGCGCCCCCCTTGTGCAGGACCGGCAAGATCAGGCTCTCGACCTGGGCGCGCAGGGTTCGACGGTCGTCCAGGGTCTTCAGCAGCATGTCCGCGCGCTCAGTCAGGACGCCAAACACGTAGCGCGGCTGTAGGGCCACGCGCCAAGCGGGCGCTTCGGGATGCATGCGCATCGCGTTCCATTCGCTCTCGAAGACGACCTTGCACCCGAACACCCGCTCATAGGCCTGCCGGTAGGCGGGCGGCGAATGGGTGAAATGCACCTCAAGGACATGGGGCTGCGGAAGGAACCGGCGCGGCCCGCACGCCAGTCGTGCAAAGGTGACTTCTGTCAGCTGCGGGAATTCGTGCGCGTTCGTGCGCTGATCGACGATCCAGAGGTCGCCGCCTCGAATGGCGATGCCGAACCGCTCGCTGACGCCCTCAACCTCCAGCGCCAGACGGTTGAAACGTTGGAGCTGGGCGAACGCCTCGGCCATGGTCTCCGAGGCGTTCATGATCAGCCCGACGATCGACACCTCCGACATGTCGACGCACTCGCCGTAGTGCAGCGCCAATGCGGGGTCGGCGCACAACTCGCACGCGCGGCGCATCAGCCTTGTGTAGGTGTCGAAGGGGACGCGGTTGTCCGGATCCTCGAGGGCCTGTTCGTCCAGGCCCGCCTGCGCGACCAGGGCCCGGCGGTCGGCGCCCCGAGCAACGGCGAACTCCAGCAGGCCACGGACAAGTCCCGCCGAGGCGGTCAGATCGGCCATTCAAGTCGCCCCTTGGTACAAGGGATCACAACAACGGAACGCACGAATATAGCGCTCAGCTCGATTGTCCAAAACGATGGACCTCCGATCGCGGCGAAGTGCGCGAGGCGCGGCCGGCGAGGAGGGGAGGAAGGAAGCATGGAGTCGCGGAAAGGCGCGGCGCGCTGGGCCGGGTTCTTGTACCTCCTGGTCGCCCTGGCGACGCCGTTCGTACTGCTCTACGTGCCGGGACGCCTCTACGCCCCGGGGGATGCGTCGGCCACGGTCGCGAACATCGCGGCCCATCAGGGCCTGTTCGTCGCCGCCATCCTGGTCGGGCTCGTGAGCCAGATCCTGTTCGTGTTGGTGATCCTGGCGCTCTTTCAGCTCCTGAAGGCCGTGGACCTTCGCCTGGCCGTCCTGATGGCGGCGCTCATCCTGCTACAGGCGCCGCTGGCCTTCCTCGGCATGGCCAATGAGGTCGCGACCTTGCAGTTCATTCGTGGCGGCGAGTTTCTTCAGGTCTTCGATCCGGCCGAGCGCAACGCCCTGATCATGTTGATGATCAACATCGATCGCCAGGGTGTGCTCATATCCCAAGTCTTCTGGGGCCTATGGCTGCTTCCGCTCGGCGTGCTGGTGATCCGTTCGGGGTTCTTGCCGCGGCTGTTGGGGCTCTGGCTGATCCTGAATGGCCTGGCCTATGTCGCCTTGAGCGTGATCGGGCTCGTTGCGCCCGAGTATCGTGCGACCGCCTTCACTCTGGCCACGCCGTTCATGTTTGGTGAACTGGCCCTGGCCCTCTGGCTCCTGCTCGTCGGCCCGCGGCCAAGCCTGGCCAGGGGGGCGGTTTCACCCTGACCGTCGGCGATGACCTTGGGCGCCTTGCCCCCGCTCAGTCGCGCAGCAGCGGCAGGCTCAAGCCCGAGACCGGGCGGGCGCTGAGGATCTCGCGACGGAAGCGGAACAGTTCCGCCGGCCGGCCGCCGGTGTCGGTGTCCATCGACCCCAGTCCCTCCACCAGTTCGGCGCGTTCCAGGGCGCGGCGGAAGTTCTGCTTGTGCAGGGGCACTCCGGCGATGGCCTCCACCGCCCTCTGCAGGGACGACAGGGTGAAGGCCTCGGGCATCAGCTCGAACACCACCGGGCGGTACTTCAGCTTGCCCCGCAGCCGCGACAGCGCCGTGGCCAGGATGCGGCGGTGGTCGGAGAACATCGGCTCGCCCATGGACGCCGCCAGGGCGGGGGAGGGGGCGTGCTCGCCGCGGTCGCGGGCGGCCTCCGGGGCCAGGCCCGCCTCGTAGAGCAGCTCGTAACGTTCCAGCACCCGCTCCTCGTTCCAGGGCGCGTCGTCCAGGGCGAACAGCAGCCGGGCGGCCGAGCGGCGGCGGATCGCCTCCGGCCCGGCCGCGGCCCCGGCCCACTGGCGCAGGGCGGGCTCCAGGGCGGTGAGCGCCGCCGGGCGGCCCTCGCGCCAGTCCTCCCAGGGAAAGAACCGGCTCCAGTCGGCCCAGGCGGTGTCGGGGGCGTGGGTCTCGACGGCCTGGGGGGTGAGGGCCAGATACCCCACCGAGATCACCCGGGCGGCGCCCGCGCCGGCGCCCATGTCGGCCAGGGGCGCGTCCCGGCCCTTGTCGCCGAAGGTGTAGAGCTGCTCCACATAGCCCAGCTCGAACCGCGTCTGGGCGGTCACGAAGGCGCGCAGGGCCAGCTCGAAGGTGCGATGGCCGTCCGGGTCGAAGGGGCCGAAGGGCAGGCCCGCCTGCTGGCCCTGCGGCCGCACGGTCAGGACCACGGCCTGGCCGTCGCGGATGGCGACCACCACGGCCGACAGCCCGATGACGACGGCGCGGGCCATCTAGTGGCGGGCCGGGAAGTCGAAGGGCCGGGCGCGGCCGTAGTCGTACTCGCCCATGGCCGCCACGGCGTCGGCCATCCTGCCCCCGCGGCCCATGATGTCGTCGGCCAGCGCGACGATCCGGCGGTTGGGGGAGGCGTGGCGGGCCGCCCGGCGCATCACGAGGGCCATCTGCCGCTCGTCGGCCTGCGGGTTGCGCGCGCAGGCCAGGACGAAGGCGCTGGCGGTGGAGCGGCTGATCCCGGCCCAGCAGTGGATCAGCATGGGGGCCTCGCCGCTCCACTGGCTCCCGAAGGCCAGAAGATCATGCACCAGCTGCTCGTCGGGGGGGACCATGCCGTCCATCGGTTCGGCGATGTCGTTGACCCCCAGCCGCAGGTGGTTGGCCGGCGCGATCGCCGCCGGGGTCGCGATCATGCTGGCGGGATCCAGCAGGGTGATCATGTGCGACGGCCGCCGCGCCGCGATGACGGCGGGAACCTCGGCCAGCCCGCAGATGATGAAGGTCACGCTCACTCCGTATCGAAGGCCTGGGGCGTGACGGAGAATCCCGCCGCCTCGGACAGCACATGGTAACGTTGGATGTAACGTATCTGCGCCTGTCCCGCCGACAACGGTTCGATGTGGAGGTCGTAGCCCGCCGGCGGCGGATCGAAGAACTCGATCGATTCCGCCACCCCGAAGCCCGCCAACTGGGTGGCCTCGAAATAGGCGCAGGCCCGGTCGGCCTGCTTGATCAGCTTCTTGATCGCCAGCGGAACCTTGGCCGGCAGCCCGAACCGCGTATGGATCGCAATTTCTAGTCGTTCTTCGAACAACTTGTAGTCGTATCCCAGCGCCGCCTTGAACGGGCTGATCATGTCGCCGATCACATATTCCGAGGCGTCGTGCAGCAGGGCCGCCAGCCGCCACCGCGGCTCCAGGTCCGGCTGGATGTGGGCGCAGATCTCCTCCACCACCACCGAGTGCTGGGCCACGGAGAAGGCGTGCTCCCCCACCGTCTGGCCGTTCCAGCGGGCCACCCGGGCCAGGCCGTGGGCGATGTCCTCGATCTCGATGTCCATCGGGGACGGGTCGAGCAGGTCCAGCCGGCGCCCCGACAGCATGCGCTGCCAGGCGCGGGGCTCCTTGGCGGTCTTACGCAGCCCTTTCCTCAACGACGCGTTCCTCTCACACTCAAGGTCGTGACCTGAACCAGGACTTGAGAAAGATCAATGAGCAGGTCCATCGTCCTCACCACTGTGATCATGCCAAGGGGAAACACATGAGTTGGGCTAGAATCATGACGCCGCTGTCCGGCGGCGAGGGCGACAAGGCCGCCGTGAAGGCCGCCGCCCTGCTGGCCGAGCCCTTCGGCGCCGAACTCGCCTGTGTCTATACCCCGGCCGACGTGGCCGACGTCATGCCCTGGATGGGCGAGGGCTTCCTGGGCGGCGTGCAGTCCACGGCCCTGGAGTCCCTGAAGGAAGCCGCCGCCGCCGGCGAGACCAAGGCCCGCGCCGCCGTGGAGGCCTGCGCCTATCCCAAGGCCAGCTTCATCGCCCTGCAGACCCCGGTCTGGGCCGGCCTATCGGCCGAGAGCCGGCTGTCGGACGTGGTGGTCTTCACCAACGACCCGCCGCGCGGCCGTGGCCCGCTGGCCGAGGCCTTCCAGCAGATGGTGGCCGACGAGCAGCGCCCGGTGCTGATCGCCCGCGAGGGCTTCAAGACCGGCGGCGTGGTGGCCGTGGCCTGGGACGGCGGCAAGGAAGCCTCCCGCGCCGCCCGCCTGGCCATGCCCCTGCTGGAGAAGGCCTCCCGCGTGGTCATCCTGGCCGCCCCCAAGGCCAGCTCCCGCAGCTTCGACCCCGCCCGCCTGCAGGCCTATTACGCCGCCCGGGGCATCGCCTCGGATGTCGACATCCTGCCGGACTCCGGCGACGCCGCCCCCCTGCTGCTCTACGCCACCAAGAAGGCCGACGCCGACATCCTGGTGGCCGGCGCCTTCGGGCACCCGCGGTTGCAGGAGTTCATCTTCGGCGGTACGACGCGATCGCTACTGGCGGCTGATCAGCCGTCGCTGTTCCTTTCCCACTAAGTAAAGAGGTCTCGCGCCATGAGTTTGTCGCGCATCGTGATGCGGCTCGCCCGCAATCCGGGCACTGAATTCGCCGGGGGCGACGATCACCGCGGCTATACGCTGACCGCGCCCCTCACCGCCGACGGCCACATCGACGAGGCGGCCTATTCCAAGGCCAAGGCCGAGTGCGTGGTTCGCCGCTTCGCCCCCGACGAGGAGGCCACCGACGGCCGTCTGGCCCGCAAGGGCGCCCGCTGGTACTTCGACTATGAGGCCGGCGACACCGCAGACGACGAACCGGTCCACCGCCTGGGCGACCACCGATTCGCGGTGGGCGAATACGTCACCGTCGCCGACGAGGACGGCCGTCCCCTGACCTACAAGGTGGTCGAGGTCCAAGCCGTCTAGGGCCACTCACGCCCCGGCGAACCGGATTCCGGTTCGCCGGCGGCGGGCCGTCAGACCCCGCCGTTCTTGCGGACCAGTTTCTTGACGTCCTCGTACATGTCGTTGTGCTGGTTCGACCGGGACTTCGACTTCACCACGGCCACCGTCAGCGGTCCCGTGCGCGGGCCGCCGGCCTCGTAGCCGAGGTAGCGATAGCCCCCCGACAGATCGTCCCCGGCATAGATGAAGGTGGCCCGCACGCCGCGCTTCTCCCGCGACAGGGCCTCGCCGCGCAGGCGGACCTCCCGGTACATGGTGATCGTGGCGCTGGAATTGTCGCCGTCGGCGTCGATATGGATCGGCCCCACGCTGACGTCGGCCTTGTCGCCCTCGGCCACCACGTGCAGGCCGGGCAGGTCGACGCGGGTGTGATCGTCGCCGTTCTCACCGTCCTCGACCTTGGCCTGGAAGCGCGGGCTGTCCGCCTTGTCCCCGACCGCGACATCGACGTCGGAATCCACCTTCGGGTCGATCCGGGCGTCCGCCCGGGCCTCGGCCTCGATGCGGGCGGCCTCGGCGGCCGCGCCCGGGGCGGCGGCCTTCTCGGCGGAGGAGGCGCCGGTGGGCGTTCCACCCAGGGTCTTCAGTTCGGTCTCAAGGGCGGTCAGGGTGGCGCGCGCGGTCCCCTTCACCGGCATGCGGGTCAAGGTGACCTCGGCGCCGTCGGTCTCGCGATAGACGCAGCTCTGGCCGTCGGCCGCGGCGCTGATGCGGGTCAGGCCCCCCTGGGTGGCGGGGCAGTCCAGCTTGGCGTTGAGGGTGGCCGGCCTCTGGCAGGCCGCGGTGGTGAGCGCGAGGGCCGAGGCGGCCAGCAGCGTCAGGGTCTTCATAAGAATTGGGCTCCGATCCCGTTCGCGCAGAACGGTGACCGGAGCCCTTGATTTGGTCGAGTGAATTCGTCGTAAGCGTTACTGGCCCGGACGCGAGCCCGCGCCTTCGCGGCGGGCCAGGAAGGCCAGGCGCTCGAAGAGGTGGACGTCCTGCTCGTTCTTCAGCAGGGCGCCGTGCAGCGGCGGGATCAGCTTGGTGGGATCCTTTTCCGCCAGCGAGGCGGCGTCGATGTCCTCCACCATCAGCAGCTTCAGCCAGTCGAGGAGCTCGGAGGTCGACGGCTTCTTCTTCAGGCCCGGGACCTTGCGCATGTCGTAGAAGATGCGCAGCGCCTCGGCGACCAGCTTCTGCTTGATGCCGGGATAGTGGACCTCGACGATCTCGTTCATCGTCTCGGCTTCCGGGAAGCGGATGTAGTGGAAGAAGCAGCGGCGCAGGAAGGCGTCCGGCAGCTCCTTCTCGTTGTTGGAGGTGATGATCACGATCGGCCGGACCTCGGCCTTGATCGTCTCATTGGTCTCGTAGACGTAGAATTCCATCCGATCGAGCTCCTGCAGGAGGTCGTTGGGGAACTCGATGTCGGCCTTGTCGATCTCGTCGATCAGCAGGACGGGGCGCTTGTCGGCGGTGAACGCCTCCCAGAGCTTGCCCTTCTTGATGTAGTTCTTCACGTCCTTGACGCGCTCGTCGCCGAGCTGGCTGTCGCGCAGGCGGGTGACGGCGTCGTACTCGTACAGGCCCTGGTGGGCCTTGGTGGTGGACTTGATGTGCCAGGTGATCATCTCGGCGCCGAGCGCCTTGGCGATCTCGAAGGCCAGCACGGTCTTGCCGGTGCCGGGCTCGCCCTTGATCAGCAGCGGGCGCTCCAGCGCGATGGCGGCGTTGACGGCCACCTTGAGGTCTTCGGTCGCGACGTAATTGTCGGTGCCTTCAAAACGCTGACGCTCGCTCATAATTGGGCTCCCAGGGGCGGGCGTAGAAGGACGCTCGCGCTCGAACAAATGTTTCAACCTGGGGCCAACCTAAAGGCCCAGCCGCGACATTCAAGCGGCTTGAACGTCGCGGCGGGCGCTAAGTGCGGGGTCGGCTAATCGTTGCGCGGGGTGACCGCGAGGGGGTCGGACGCCGGAAAGGTCTCCTTGAGCCCCTCGTCGAGGCGCGCTTCCAGGGCGGGTTCCGCCGCGTCGGCCTGGCCGCGCACGGGGTAGGGGCCCTCCACGTCGTCCGGGCCGGGGGTGTCGTCGTTGTCGGCCATCAGGCCGTCCTCGTCGTCGTCCTCGGGCTCGGCGGTCACGTCGAGGAGGTCGGGCAACTCCTCGAAGGTGCGCATCTCGCCCACCTCCTCGCGGTCGTCGAGATTGGTCTCGTCCTGGGTCTCGGCCTGGTCCTGGGGGTCGGCGCCGTCGTCGAACTCGGAAATGCCGGGCATGGGGAGCTCCTCGCGGGGAGGGCCCGGGGAGGGCGCTCCACCCCCAGACAAACCCTTGGCCGGCGGCTCTGTTCCGCCCCGCTCACCAGGGAATCGGCGTCCCGTCCCAGGCGAAGAGCCCACCATTGTCGTCGGGCCTCAGGCCGTCCAGGACCGCCAGCAGGGCCTGGGCCGAACGGTCCGGCGAGAAGAGAGCCTCCGGGGCCACGCCGCCTTGGAACGGCGCGCTGAGGTCGGTGTCGACCGTGCCCGGGTGCAGGGCGACGCACAGGCCGAGCGGGCGGGTGCGCCGGTGCTCGATCGCCAGGGTGCGGATCAGCATGTTGAGGGCCGCCTTGGAGGCCCGGTATCCGTACCAGCCCCCCAGCCGGTTGTCGCCGATGCTGCCCACGCGCGCCGACAGCGCGGCGAAGACGCTGGGCCGGTCGCGGGGCGTCAGGGGCAGGAAGTGCTTGGCGGCCAGGGCCGGCCCCGCGGCGTTGATGGCGAACAGGGCGGTGAGGGCCGCGAGGTCCAGGGACCGCATCGTCTTCTCCGGCGCCAGGCCCGCGCCGTGGAGCTGGCCGGTGGCCACCAGGATGCGGCTGGGGGCGCCGAGGTCGGCCGCCTGCGCCGCCGCCCGAACCAAACTGTCCTCGTCCAGGATGTCGACCTCCCGCCAGGTCCGTCGGCCATCCTCCTCCCAGTCCGGCGGCCGGCGGCGCGACAGGGCCAGGACGCGGTCATGGGCCGGATCGGCGTTCAGGCGCTCGGCCAGGGCGCGCCCGACGCCCCCCGAGGCGCCGATGACGATGGCCAGGTTGGCGGCGGCGGTGGACCGGCCGCCCGCGGTCACGACGCGGCGAACTCAGCCAACGCCTGGGCCACCTCGGCCATGACCGGCTCCCATGCGCGGAACGCCGGCGGCTGGAAGACCCGCATCTGCGGATACCAGGGATAGCGGTTGGTCCCCACCCGGGGCCAGGCGCCCGGGGTTGAGACCATCCAGCACGGGGCGCCGCAGGCCGCGGCGATGTTGGAGGTGGCGTTGGCGAAGCCCACCACGAGGTCCAGGGCGCAGGACAGGGCCGCCAGGTCGTCCAGGTCCTGCTTCAGGTCGATGCCCGGCGGCGTCCAGATGTCGACTCCGAAGTCGCGGCGGGCCTGTTCGATCTCCTCGCTGCAGTCGCCGTACTGCAGGTTGACGAAACAGACCCCCGGCGTGGCCAGGATCGGGGCCCACTGCTCGAAGGGCGAGAAATAGCGATGGCGCCCGGCGCTGGCGATGGCGCTCTTCCACAGCAGGCCGACCTTCTTGCCAGCCGGCGCGGTCTTGAGCACCTCGCGCCAGTGGGTCACCCGGACGGGATCGGCGATCATGTAGCGGTCGCGGACCGGGAAATCGTCCACCGAGCGGCGGAACTGACGCAGGGCCGAGCCGATCGGGGTCCACAGGTCGATCTCGTCCATCCGCCCGGAGAGGAACTGGACGGCCCGCACCGTGCGGCCCTCGACGCTGTAGGTGTTGTGGCGGCCCACCTCGGCCTGGGGGAAGGAGCGCTGGAACAGGCTCACCAGGCGCGGCTCGACGGCCAGGGTCAGCCTGCCCTCCGGCCCCAGGGCCTCGATGATGTCGGGCAGTTGGTTGGCGAACAGAATCTCGTCCCCCAGCCCCTGTTCCCCGATCACCAGCAGGGACTTGCCGGCCAGGTCCATCCCCGGCTCCCAGCGGGGTCGCTCCACCAGGAACTGGGTGCAGTCGGCGAACTGCGGATGCAGCCGGGCCTCGTAGTCGTCCCAGCCCTCGCCGATGCGGCCGAGATTGATCAGGATCGTGGACCGGGCCAGCCGCATCATCTGGCGTTCGGACTCCAGCACGGTCTGGGAGAGCGCGGTGTCGCAGTCCTCCAGGGCCGCGGCGATCTCGCCGATGGCCATGCGCATGTTGCCGCGGTTGTAGCGGGCCTTGGCGAAGCCCGCGTCCTGGCGCAGCGCTTCGTCGAAGAAGATCTGCGCGTTCACCGGGTCGCCCTGCTCGGCCATCACCGTGCCGAGCGTGTTCCAGACCATCGGATGGCGCGGATCCTTGGTGAGGGCGGGCTTGAGCACCTCGATGGCCTCGTCGAAGCGGCTCTGGCTGCGCAGGGCGCAGGCCAGGTTGTTGGCCCCCTCCGGATGGTCGGGGAACCGCGCCAGGAAGTGTCGGAACAGGCGCTCGGCGACCTCGGGTTGGCCGAGTCGGAAGGCCAGGCGGCCCAGGTTGTTGCCCAGCTCGGCATGATCGGGGAGGAGGGCGATGGCCGCCTCGTAGCAGGTGATCGAGCCTTTGAAGTCGCCGGCCAGCTCGCGGGCGATGGCCAGCATGTACCAGCCGAAGCCGCTGCGTTCGTCCTGCTCCAGGGCCTTGATCGCCCATTCGGCCCCGGCCTGGTGGTCATCCTTGCGCAGGGCGTTGACGGCGTTCTGTAGCAGGGGCTGGATCGCCAGGGCCTTCAGTTCGCCCACCGCGGCGTTCAGCCGGTTGAGCGTGGCCCGGTCGCCGCTGGCGCCCATGGCGTCGGTGGACAGGCGCGCCTGGGTCGGGGCGGTCCCCCGCTCGAGCGCCGCTGTCGAGGTGGCGCTTTGCTTGACCGGACGCGGCATGAGCCGGGGCTCCCTGGGGTGACGTGGGCGAAGGGCGACAGATAGATGCGATCATGGTTAATCTGTTGCTAAGCGCCACTTGTCGCGCGGCGTCGGGGCGCACCTGTCGCAGGGCGTCGCAAGGCGTCGTTAACCTACGTCCGGTTATGCCTCGCAGGTCCGGAGCCGGCGTTTTCGCGTTTCGGGCGATCCTGGTTCAGGAAGTCGCGCCGCTTTGGCGCAAGTTGTTCGGGGGAATAGCGCCTTGCCGCTGAAATTGTCGCTGAAACCCGGCGAGAAATTCGTGCTCAACGGCGCCGTCGTCCAGAACGGCGACCGCCGTGGTGTTCTGATTCTCCAGAACAAGGCTTCTGTCCTTCGCGAGAAGGACATCATGCAGCAGGAAGAGGTCAACACGCCCGCACGCCGGATCTACTTCCCGGTGATGATGATGTACCTCGATGAGACCGGCGCCGCCCGCTACTACGACGAATTCGTTCATCGCCTGACCGAGTTCATGGGTGTGATTCGGAATCCCGCGGTGCTCTCGGAGTGCGTCGCGATCTCCAAACACTGCATGGAGAAGGAATACTACAAGGCGCTGATGCTCTGCCGGAAGCTCATCGAGTACGAAGATCAGAGGTTGGGGACGAATGTCGCTTCGAGCGTACCAGCAGACCGCGGCTAGGGCCGAGACCGCCCGGGAGACGGAGTATCGTCTCTTCGGCCAGGTCACCCGCGCCCTCATGGAAGCGGCCAAGCTCGATCCGTCGGATCTGGGCGGCCGCGCCGATGCGCTGGATTGGAACCGCCGCATGTGGTCGGCCTTCGCCACCGATTGCGGCGCGTCGGAGAACGGCCTGCCGGAATCCCTGCGCGCCCAGATCATCTCCCTGGCCATCTGGGTCGGCAAGCACACCAGCCTGGTGATACGCGGCCAGGACGACATCCAGGACCTGATCGAGATCAACCGCATGATCATGCAGGGCCTCAGCGGCGGGGCGGCCGAGGCCGCCTGATTCCCCGCCCGCGGAATCGCCACAACCAGCCGTAGTGCGGCCCGCAACCAGGGTTTTCGCCGCGTGTCCCGGCGGCCGGAACGGCGATCTAAGGTAAACAGGTTTGCTGCGCTCTATGGTCGCGGCGCCGGCGCCGCGCGGCGCGATCCGGCGTCCGAGGCCAGGGTCCGCATGGGCCGGGCCGGCGCGCCGTCCCGGGGCTTCGGGAGCCGCCGGGAGCCCGTCGGCCGCCGCCTTCCGGCGTTCGGCGCCCCGAAGCCCCGCGCGCGCGCGCGGAGTCAGCTGAGGCCGCAAACCCCAGCCCTGTAACAGATCGCCGAATGTGGCGCCCGCGTGGCGGCAAGGTGTCAGACCCTCTATCGAACTCCCGGGCGCCGCGGCGGCAGGGGGAGGAGGCGGGGGCCGTGTCGAGAATAATCAGACCAGGGGCCCGGCGAGGACCTGCACGGGGGGGTTCAAACCTGTCCGTACACTTCCAGACCCAATGGATAACGGGTCCGGAGGCCAAGAATCATCGTAACAAACTGGTAAGTGATTCTGTTGTGGGTGGGGTCGGGGGACGCGTCCAGGTAGTGCGCCGCTCTCTATAATGTCTACGCGTTCGACCGACTGACCGCTGCTCAAAATATATCGACTAGGAAGCTCACATGGCGATTTCCAGCCTCTCGGCGGCTCAGATAAGCGCCCTCTCGGTCACCGTGATCCAGGGGCTCTCCCAGACAGAGATCCAGTCGCTCAGCGCCACCCAGGTCGGGGCCATCAACACCACGGGCATCGCCGCCCTCAGCACCACACAGGTCGGAGCGCTCTCCGCCTCCCAGGTGAAGGGGCTCTCGGCGACCCAGATCCCGTTCTTCGACACCTCGGTGGTCTTCGACACCGCCCAGCTCACCGTCCTTAGCGCCCCGCAGGTCAAGGCGCTCACCACCACCCAGCTCGCCGCCCTCGACACCTCCCACATCTCGGTCCTCAGCGCCTCGCAGATCGGGGCCCTGTCGGCCACCAACCTCTCCAGCCTCGACGGCACCCAGGTGGGGGCGCTGTCCTCCACCCAGATCAAGGGTGTCACCACCACCCAGATCCAGGGCCTCAGCTCCACCGACATGGCCGAGCTGTCGGCCAACCAGCTGGGGGCCATGCTCGCCGCCCAGGTCGGCGCGATCTCGGCCACCAATCTCTCCAGCCTCGACGGCACCCAGGTCGCGGCCCTGTCCACCACCCAGGTGAAGGCGCTCAGCACCGCTCAGCTGCAGGGCCTCAACACCACCGACATCGGTGAGTTCTCCACCACCCAGATCGGCGCCCTCAGCGCCAGCCAGATCGGCGCCCTGTCGGCGACGAACGTGGCGGCCCTCGACACCACCCAACTCAGCGCCCTCTCGGCCTCGCAGATCGGCGCCCTGACCGCCACGGGCCTGTCGGCCCTCGACTCCACCCAGGTGGGCTCGCTCTCCACCACCCAGGTCAGCGGCCTGACCACGACCCAGCTGAAGAGCCTGTCGACCACCGACTTCGGCGACCTCAGCTCGACCCAGATCGGCTCCCTGTCGGCCGCCCAGCTCGGCGCGCTCTCGGCCACCAACATCTCCAGCCTGGACGGCACCCAGGTCGCGGCGCTCACCACGACCCAGGTCAGCGGGCTCACCACCACCCAGCTCAAGGGCCTGAGCTCCACCGACATGGGTGAGTTCTCCACCACCCAGATCGGCGCGCTCTCCGTCAGCCAGCTCAGCTCGCTGACCGCCACCAATGTCTCGGCCCTCGACGGCACCCAGGTCGCCGCCCTGTCGACCACCCAGGTCAAGGGCCTGGCCACCACCCAGCTGGCCGGCCTGACCGCCACCGATATCAGCGAATTCACCCCCACCCAGGTGGGCGCGCTCAGCGCCAGCCAGATCGGCGCCCTGTCGGCGACGAACATCGCGGCCCTGGACGGCACCCAGGTGGCCAGCCTCTCCATCACCCAGGTCCGGGCGCTGTCGACCACCCAGGTCCGGCAGCTCGACACCACCGACGTCGGCGAGCTCTCGGCGACCCAGGTCGGGGCGATGTCCGCCGCCCAGATCGGCGCCCTGTCGGCCACCAGCCTGGCCAGCCTCGACGGCACCCAGATCGGCTCTCTGTCGGCCTCCCAGATCGGCGCCCTGTCGGCCACCAGCCTCTCGGGCCT
Source organism: Phenylobacterium sp. GW821-FHT12F10 (assembly GCF_058806695.1). Lineage (NCBI taxonomy): Bacteria > Pseudomonadati > Pseudomonadota > Alphaproteobacteria > Caulobacterales > Caulobacteraceae > Phenylobacterium > Phenylobacterium sp. GW821-FHT12F10. The sequence continues at coordinate 1,254,197 of NZ_JBXAPY010000001.1, forward strand.
GGACGGCACCCAGATCGCCGGCCTGACCACCACCCAGGTGGGCGGTCTCACCACCACCCAGCTCAAGAGCCTGTCGACCACCGACTTCGGCGAACTGACCTCGACCCAGATCGGCGCCCTCAGCGCCGCCCAGCTGGGCGCGCTCTCGGCAACCAACATCTCCAGCCTGGACGGGACCCAGGTCGCGGCCCTGTCGACGACCCAGGTCAAGGGCCTGGCCACGACCCAGCTCAGCGCGCTGGGCGCCGCCGATGTGCAGGAGTTCACCGCGACCCAGATCGCGGCCCTGGCCACCACCCAGATCGCCGCCCTGACCCCGACCGGCGTCTCGGCCCTGGACGGCACCCAGGTGGCCGCGCTCTCCACCACCCAGGTCAAGGCGCTCACCACCACCCAGCTGCGGGGCCTGGAGACCACCGACATCGGTGAGCTTTCGGCGACCCAGGTCGGCGCGCTTTCGACCAGCCAGATCGCGGCCCTGTCGGCCACCAACCTCGGCGCCTTGGACGTGACCCAGGTGGGCGCCCTGTCGGCGGCCCAGATCGGCGCCCTGTCCAACACAAGCCTCTCGGCCCTGGACGGCACCCAGGTCGCGGCCCTCAACGCCACCCAGGTCGGCGGCCTCACCACCACCCAGCTCAAGAGCCTGTCGACCACCGACTTCGGCGAACTGACCTCGACCCAGATCGGCGCCCTGTCGGCCGCCCAGATCGGGGCGCTCTCGGTCACCAACCTCTCCAGCCTGGACGGCACCCAGGTGGCGGCCCTGTCGACCACCCAGGTCAAGGGCCTGGCGACGACCCAGCTCAGCGCGCTCGGCGCCGCCGACGTTCAGGAGTTCACCACCACCCAGCTCAGCGCCCTGGCCAACACCCAGATCGCGGCCCTGTCGCCCACCGGCTTCTCGGCCCTGGACGGCACCCAGGTGGCCGCGCTCTCCACCACCCAGGTGAAGTCGCTCACCAGCGGGCAACTGGCGGCGCTGAACGCCACCGACATCGGCGAGCTCTCGGCGACCCAGGTCGGAGCCCTGGCCGCCAGCCAGATCGCCTCCCTGACCCCCACGGGCCTCTCGGCCCTGGACGGCACCCAGGTGGCCGCGCTCTCCACCACCCAGGTCAAGGCGCTCACCGTCACCCAGCTCCGGGCCCTGGACACCACCGATGTCGGCGAGCTCTCGGCGACCCAGGTCGGCGCCCTCTCGGCGGTGCAGATCGGGGCCCTGACCTCCACCAGCCTCGGCAGCCTCGACACGACCCAGATCGGCGCCCTCTCGGCCGCCCAGATCGGGGCCCTGTCGGCCACCAGCCTGTCGGGTCTCGACGGCACCCAGATCGCCGGTCTCACCACGACCCAGGTCGGCGGCCTCACCACCACCCAGCTGAAGAGCCTGTCGACCACCGACTTCGGCGAACTGACCTCCACCCAGATCGGCGCCCTGTCGGCCGCCCAGATCGGGGCCCTGTCGGCCACCAACGTCTCGTCCCTCGACGGCACCCAGGTCGCGGCCCTGTCGACGACCCAGGTCAAGGGCCTGGCCACCACCCAGCTCAGCGCCCTGAACGCCACCGATATCGGGGAGTTCACCACCACCCAGATCAGCGCCCTCGGCACGAGCCAGATCGCCGCCCTGACCGCGACCAACGTCTCGGCCCTCGACGGGACCCAGGTCGCGGCGCTCTCCACGACCCAGGTCAAGGCGCTCACCAGCGGGCAGCTGGCTGGGCTGTCCACCACCGACATCGGCGAGTTCGACGCCACCCAGGTCGGGTCCCTGACCCCGAGCCAGATCGGCGCCCTGACGGCGACCAACATCTCGGCCCTCAGCAGCACCCAGGTGGCGGCCCTGTCGGTCACCCAGGTGAAGGCGCTCTCCACCACCCAGCTCCGGGCCCTCGACACCACCGACGTCGGCGAGCTGTCCTCGACCCAGGTCGGCGCGATGTCCGCCGCCCAGATCGGGGCGCTCTCGGCCACCAGCCTGGCCAGCCTCGACGTCACCCAGATCGGCGCCCTCTCGGCGGCCCAGATCGGGGCTCTGTCCAACACCAGCCTCTCGGGCCTGGACGGCACCCAGATCGCCGCCCTGAACACGACCCAGGTGGGCGGCCTCACGGCCACCCAGCTGAGGAGCCTGTCCACCACCGACTTCGGCGAGCTGACCTCGACCCAGATCGGCGCCCTCTCGGCGTCGCAACTGGGCGCGCTCTCGGCCACCAACCTCTCCAGCCTGGACGGCACCCAGGTCGCGGCCCTGTCGACCACCCAGGTCAAGGGCCTGGCCACCACCCAGCTCAGCGCGCTGGGCGCCGCCGACGTGCAGGAGTTCACCGCGACCCAGATCGCGGCCCTGGCCACCACCCAGATCGCCGCCCTGACCCCCACGGGCGTCTCGGCCCTGGACGGCACCCAGGTGGCCGCGCTCTCCACCACCCAGGTGAAGGCGCTCACCGTGACCCAGCTGCGGGGCCTGGAAACCACCGACATCGGTGAGTTCAGCGGGACCCAGATCGGCGCCCTGTCCGCCAGCCAGATCGGGGCCCTGTCGGCCACCAACCTGGCGGCCATCGACACCACTCAGATCAGCGCCCTGTCGGCGAGCCAGATCGGCGCCCTGTCCAACACCGCGCTTTCGGCCCTCGACGGCACCCAGATCGGCAGCCTGACCACCACCCAGGTGGGCGGCCTCACGACCACCCAGCTGAAGAGCCTGTCCAGCACCGACTTCGGCGAGCTGACCTCGACCCAGATCGGCGCCCTGTCGGCCGCCCAGATCGGCGCGCTCTCGGCCACCAACATCGCCAGCCTGGACGGCACCCAGGTCGCGGCGCTCACCACGACCCAGGTCAAGGGCCTGGCCACCACCCAGCTCAGCGCGCTCGGCGCCGCCGACGTGCAGGAGTTCACCGCGACCCAGATCGGCGTCCTGGCCAACACCCAGATCGCGGCCCTGTCGCCCACCGGCTTCTCGGCCCTGGACGCCACCCAGGTGGCGGCGCTCTCCACCACCCAGGTGAAGGCCCTGACCGCCACTCAGCTCAAAGGGCTGGAGACCACCGATGTCGCCGAGCTCTCGGCGACCCAGATCGGCGCCCTGAGCCCCAGCCAGATCGGCGCGCTCACGGCCACCAACATCGCGGCCCTCGACGGGACGCAGGTGGCGGCCCTGTCGGTCACCCAGGTGAAGGCGCTCTCCACCACCCAGCTGCGATCGCTGGACACCACCGATGTCGACGAACTTTCGGCGACCCAGGTCGGGGCGATGTCCGCCGCCCAGATCGGGGCGCTCTCGGCCACCAGCCTGGCCAGCCTCGACGTCACCCAGATCGGCGCCCTCTCGGCCGCCCAGATCGGGGCCCTGTCCAACACCAGTCTCTCGGGCCTGGACGGCACCCAGATCGCCGCCCTCACCACGACCCAGGTGGGCGGTCTCACCACCACCCAGCTGAAGAGCCTGTCCACCACCGACTTCGGCGAGCTGACCTCGACCCAGATCGGCGCCCTCAGCGCCGCCCAGCTGGGCGCGCTGTCGGCCACCAATGTCGCCAGCCTCGACGGCACGCAGGTCGCGGCGCTCAGCACGACCCAGGTCAAGGGCCTGGCCACGACCCAGCTCAGCGCGCTTGGCGCCGCCGACGTGCAGGAGTTCACCGCCACCCAGATCGGGGCGCTCACCACTGTCCAACTGGCCGCCCTGACCCCCACGGGCGTCTCGGCCCTGGACGGCACCCAGGTGGCCGCGCTCTCCACCACCCAGGTGAAGGCGCTCACCGTGACCCAGCTGCGGGGCCTGGAGACCACCGACATCGGCGAGCTCTCCTCGACCCAGGTCGGCGCGCTCACCAACACCCAGTTGGCGGCCCTGACCCCCACCACCCTCGGGGCCCTGGACACCACCCAGGTCGGCGCCCTCTCGGCGGCCCAGATCGGCTCCCTCTCCGGGACCGCCCTCTCGGCCCTGGACGGCACCCAGATCGCCGCGCTCAGCACCACCCAGGTGACCGGCCTGACCGCCACCCAGCTGCGCGGACTGTCCACCACCGACTTCGCGGAACTGACCACGACCCAGGTGGCGTCCTTCTCGCCGGCCCAGCTCGGGGCGATCACCGCCACCAACCTGGCCAGCCTTGACGGCACCCAGGTGGCCGGTCTCACCACGACCCAGGTCAAGGGCCTGGCCACGACCCAGCTCAGCGCGCTCGGCGCCGCCGACGTGCAGGAGTTCACCGCGACCCAGATCGGCGCCATGGCGACGACCCAGATCGCCGCCCTGTCGGCCACCGGCTTCTCCGCCCTCGACGGCACTCAGGTGGCGGCGCTCTCCACGACCCAGGTCAAGGCCCTGACCGCCACCCAGCTTGGCGGCCTGCAGAGCACCGATGTCGCCGAACTCTCGGCGACCCAGGTCTCGGCCCTCACCGCGACCCAGCTCTCGCAGATCTCGGCGACCAACATCTCGGCCCTCGACGGGACCCAGGTGGCGGCGCTCTCCGCCACCCAGGTGAAGGGCCTCTCCGCCACCCAGCTCCGGGGTCTGGACACCACCGACATCGGCGAGCTCTCGGCGACCCAGGTCGGCGCGCTCACCGCCGGCCAGATCGCGGCCCTGTCCACCACCAGCCTGTCGACCCTGGACACCACCCAGATCGGCGCCCTGGCCACGACCCAGATCGCGGCCCTGACGCCCACCGGCCTCTCGGCCCTGGATGGCACCCAGGTGGCGGCCCTCACCACCACCCAGGTCGGCGGCCTGACCACCACCCAGCTGGCCTCGCTCTCCCCGGCGGACTTCAGTGAACTGACCTCGACCCAGATCGGCTCGCTGTCGGCGTCCCAGCTCGGGGCCCTGTCGGCCACCAACGTCTCGTCCCTCGACGGCACCCAGGTGGCGGCCCTCTCCACCACCCAGGTGAAGGGCCTGACCGCGACCCAGCTGAAGAGCCTCTTCACCACCGACATCGCCGAGTTCACCTCGACCCAGGTCGCGGCCTTCTCCACCTCCCAGATCGCGGCCCTGACGCCCACCGGCCTCTCGGCGCTCGACGGGACCCAGGTGGCGGCGCTGTCCACGACCCAGGTCAAGGCCTTCACCACCACCCAGCTCGCCGGCCTTAACACCACCGATGTGGGCGAGCTGAGCCCGACCCAGGTCAGCGCCCTGAGCGCCAGCCAGTTCGCCGCCCTGACCGCCACCAGCGTCGGCGCCCTCGACACCACGCAGATCGGGGCGCTCAGCGCCTCGCAGATCGGCAGCCTGTCGACCACCAGCCTCTCGACCCTGGACGGCACCCAGATCGGCGCGCTCTCCACCACCCAGGTGGGCGGCCTGACCACGACCCAGCTCAAGACCCTCAGCACCACCGATTTCGGCGAGTTCAGCTCGACCCAGATCAACGCCCTCTCGGCGTCGCAGCTGGGGGCCCTGACGGCGACCAACATCGCCTCGCTGGACTCCACCCAGGTGCAGGCGCTCTCCACCACCCAGGTGAAGGGCCTGACCACGACCCAGCTGTCGGGCCTCTCGGCCACGGATGTCGGGGAGTTCAGCGCCACCCAGATCGGCAGCCTCACGGTCGCCCAGATCCCCGGCCTGACCGCCACCGGCGTCTCGGCCCTGGACGGCACCCAGGTCGCGGCCCTCTCCACCACCCAGGTGAAGGCCTTCACGACGACCCAGCTCCGGGGCCTGGACACCACCGACCTCGGCGAACTCGCCACCACCCAGTTCGCGGCCCTGTCCTCGACCCAGGTGGGCGCGCTCTCCGCCACGGTGATCGCTGAACTGACAACGACCCAGGCCGCGGCCCTGGCCACGACCCAGATCACCGGTCTGACCACCACCCAGCTCGACGGGCTGACGGAGACCAATATCGCCGCCATGAGCTCCACCCTGCTGAACGCGATGACCACAACCCAGGTCACCAGCCTGCAGGGCGCCCAGGTCGACGCCTACATCGCCGGCACCTGACGCCGACGGACGACCAGGCTGCGCCGGGACCCTGGGCCCCGGCGCAGTTGGTCGCACCGGGAGCCCCGGTCTGGAATCCGCGGCCCGGAGGCGCCACAACACGGTGACTCGATCGCACGACGGCCGACTCGCCGGCCGGCCGGGGTCGGGACGGCTGGAAGGACATGCTCGAGACCGCGATGCCCCAGGACCTCTTCCTCTCCGCGCTCCAGAAAACGACCTCGGGGACCCTGGCGCTTGGCGAGCTGATCAACACCGCCAACGCGCTCAGCGGGGCGGGGAGGGCCGATCAGGCCACCCAGCTCTACAAGATCTGGGCGGGCTTCAATCCGGAGCATCCGCAGCTCTACGTCGCCCATTTCAACCGCGGCTGCCTGCACACCCAGGGGGGGGACCTGCCCCCCGCCATCGAGGCCCTGCAGGCGGCCATCGCCGTCAGCCCCGACTTCATGCCGGCCTATATCAACCTGGGCGGGGTGCTGGAGCGCAGCGGGGAGATCGACCAGGCCATCGCGCTGTGGCGCGCCGGCCTTGATCACGTCAGCGCCGTCAGCGGCGAGCGGGTCGGCTACAAGCTGGCCACCCTGAAGCAACTGGCCCGGGTCCTGGCCGACAACCGCCGGATCGAGGCGGCCGAGGTGGCCATGCGGGAGGCCCTGGCCCTCGACCCGACCCAGCGCGACGTCATCGAACAGTATCTCGCCATGCGCCTGGCCCAGTGCAAATGGCCGGTGATCGAATCCCTGCCCGGCGTGGACCGGCAGGGCCTGCTGACCTCCATCCACCCCCTGTCCATGGCCGCCTATACCGACGACCCCATGCTGCAACTGGCCTCGGCCAGCCGCTATGTGGAGATCGGGGTGGAGACGCCCCCCGACAGCGAGATCGAAGGCCGCCGCCGCGCCCCCATCGACCTGCGGGGCCGCCGCCTGAAGGTCGGCTACATCTCCTCGGACCTGCGCGACCACGCCGTCGGCTACCTGATGGCCGAGCTGTTCGAGCTGCACGACAAATCCAAGGTGGAGGTCTTCGCCTACTACTGCGGCACGCCCTCCGCCGACCCCCTGAACCTGCGCACGCGCCAGGCTGTGGAGCACTGGGTCGACATCCGGTCGATGAGCGACACCGAGGCCGCCCGCCGGATCGAAGAGGACGGGATCGACATCCTCGTGGACGTCAACGGCCACACGCGGGAGTCGCGCACCGCGGTCTTCGCCCGTCGGCCGGCCCCGATCCAGGTCAACTGGCTGGGCTATCCCGGCACCATGGGCAGCCCCTATCACCACTACATCATCGCCGACGGCTGGATCATCCCGCCGGGCTCGGAGATCTACTACTCCGAGAAGGTGGTGCGCCTGCCGTGCTACCAGCCCAACGACCGCAAGCGGGTGGTCTCGCCGGAGCGCCCGACCCGCCAGTCCGCCGGCCTGCCCGAGGACGCCTTCGTCTTCTGCTGCTTCAACGGCGCCCAGAAGATCAGCCGCGCCACCTTCGAGCGTTGGCTGACCATCCTGGGGCGTGTCGAGGGCAGCGTGCTCTGGCTGCTGGAGAGCTCGCCCGAGACGCACGAGCGCCTGCTGGCCTTCGCCGAACAACACGGGATCGCCCGCGAGCGCCTGATCTTCGCGCCGAAGCTGCACAATTCCCTGCACCTGGCGCGCTACCCCCTGGCGGACCTCTTCCTCGACACCGCCGCCTATGGCGCCCACACCACCGCCTCGGACGCCCTGTGGATGGGGGTGCCCATGGTCACCCTCTCGGGCCGCAGCTTCGCCGCCCGGGTCTGCGGCAGTCTGGTGCGGGCCTCGGGCCTGACCGACCTGGTCTGCTCCAATCCCGAGGACTACGTGGCGCGCGCCGTGGCCCTGGGCCACGACCGCGCCCAGATCGCCGCCTACAAGGCCCAGCTCGAGGCCAACCGCGACACCTGCGACCTCTTCAACATGGAGAAGCTGGTGGGCAGCCTGGAGGACCTCTACGCCAACATGGTGGTGGACTATCAGCAGGGCGCCCTGCCGCGCCCGGACCTGTCCAATCTCGATGTCTATATGCGGGTCGGCGTCGACCACGACCACGAGGGCCAGGAGATGCTGGCGGTCGAGGACTATGCCGGCCACTACAAGGCCAAGCTGGCCCGCCGCCATCTGGCCCGCCCCATCCCCGCCGACGCCCGGATGTGGACGCCGCAGGACATCGCCTGGGCCGAGGGGGAGAGCCTCGAGACGCCCCCCGCCGATGTCCGGCCGCGCCGCGCCGCCGCCGATTGACTCGTCCGCGCCGACGGCGCGGATCTGGTCCTGAACTGGAAGTCGGATGATCAAGACCATTCTCGAAGGCCTTCGCGCCGAGGGTTACGCGCCGGCCACCCTGTTGGACATCGGGGCCCACGAGGGGCGGTTCGCCACCGGTTTCCTGGCGGTCTTCCCCGACTGCGTCCCGACCCTGATCGAGCCCAATCCCCACTGCGCCGAAACCCTGGCCCGGCTGCCCTTCGAGCGGCACATGGTGGCGGCCTCGCGGGAGGCCGGAGTCGGCGAGCTGTTCGTCACGGCCGGATGGCTGCAGACCACAGGCGCCTCGCTCTACCGTGAGGACACCGACTATTTCCGTGAGGAGTTCGTGGTTCGGGAGTCCGTGCCCAAGGTCCGCCTGGACGACCTGCTGGCGGGACGCCGCTTCGACTTCGTCAAGATCGACACCCAGGGCTCGGAGTTGGACGTCCTGCAGGGCGGCCAGACCGTGCTGTCCCAGGCCGACTACATCCTGGTGGAGGTCTCGCTTGTGGAGTTCAACCTCGGCGGCGCGCGCGCCGAGGCGGTGTTCGGCCAACTGGCCGCCATGGGCTTCCGCTGCGCCGAGGTGGTCGACTTCCACCGCCTGCAGGGGGTCCGCAACGGCGAACTGCTGCAGATGGACTTCCTGTTCGAGCGCCGGGCCAAGCGCCAGACCGCCACCACCCAGCGGCTGTTGGACCTCGGCCAGCGCCTGGCGGCCGAAGGACGGCCCGACGACGCCCTGACGGTGCTGGAGAACCTGGCGGCCCTGCGGCCCCGCGACGAGGCGGTCCTGCGCCCCCTGCTGGAGGCCTATGGCGCGCGCGGCCGCAGCCTGGAGGCCTTGGCGGTGCTGCGCACCCTTCGCGCCCTCAGCGACGACACGGACCGCCTGCTGCCCGAGATCCAGGCCTATTCCCTGCCGGCGGTGGACAGGTTCAACGCCCACGTGGCGGCCGGCGAGATCGCCGAGGCGGAGCGCTACGCCGCCGCCATGGCCGCCCTCGTGCCCCAGAACGAGCCGATGCTGAGCGCGGCCATGACCTGCAACCAGGTCCTGGGCCGCTGGACGGAAGTCAACCGCTACGCCCGGGCCCTGGCGGCGATCAATCCAAAGCATCCCGCCGCCCTCGACGCCCTGGCCCAGGTGGGACAGGCGCCGGCGCCCCCCGCCGACCCGGCCCTGGCGGAGATCGCCGACAAGGTGGCGCTGGCCCTCGACCCCGCCCCGGACACCCATCCCCTGCTGCGGCTGCGCGACATCCACGATGTCGTCAGCCTGATCCTTTGCCGCCCGCTGACCGCGCAGAGCCAGGCGCAGATCCAGACCTTGCTGGCCGCCGCGGCCGGCCTGCGGATCGAGGTCGAGCCCGGCTCGGAGTGGGAGGGCTGGGCGATCCACTACGGGCTGCTGCTGGACGCTGTCGACCTGGCGGCGGTGAACGCCCCGACGCCGGCGCCCGATCCCGAACCCGAGCTGACCTTCGTCTCGGCCACCGGCGCGCCGATGGACTGGGACGGGGTGCGGGCGACGGCCGACCGGCTGGGGGTGGAGGCGGTGTTCTTCGCCGCCGCCGACGAGACCTATGTGGACCTCTACGCCCGCTGGTATGCGCTCTCGGTGCTGAAATACGCCGACGTCCCCAGCCTGATCGTCATCCATGTGATCGGCGGCGCCGGCCGCCTGGCGGAGATCGCCGCGGCCGTGGGCGTGGGGGACGAGCGCCTGATCTTCGCCGGCGACGCCTTCGACGCCGACGCCGTGACCACCAAGGTCTATGACGCCCCGCCCAAGGGCTTCATCGCCCGGCCCGTGGCCCACTTCCAGTGCGTGCGGTTCCTGCGCCTGGGGGGCCTGCTGGCGCGGCTGGAGCGACCGATCTTCGTCTCCGACATCGACCTGATCCTGCAGCGCGGCGTCGCCGACCTGCTGGCCCGCGGTGCGCGCGCCGACGTGATGTTCAACGAGAACGAACTGAGCCTCAACGCCGGCTCGCGCCTGACCGCCAACCTGCTGTGGGTGAACCCCACCCCCAACGCCCATCGCCTGCTGGCCTTCCTCGCCCGCTATCTGGAAACCCAGCTGGCCAAGCCCGAGGTCACGCGTTGGATCGACCAGGTGGGGCTGATCTTCGCCCGTCATCACCTGCAGATCCGCGGCGAGGCGCCCCAGATCGCCTATTTCGACACCGAGACCGACATCAACAACGTGATGTACCCGTCCTATCAGGCCCACCCCTTCCGCTTCCTGTCCCTGTTCCACGGCTTCGACACCTCCAGCCTGGAGGGCGACCCGCGGGTGCTGGGGGAGGGGGCCGCGGCCCAGTGACGCCGGCCCACGGGGCGCGAGACTCAGTCTAGGTTCGGCGGCTCAACGGGTCGGCGGTCATAGCGTCCGACCCGGCAGGATCGGACGAACATGAAGCGCATATTGGTCACCGGCGGCGCCGGCTTTGTCGGCTCGCATCTCTGCGAGCGTCTGCTGGACGCGGGGCACGAGGTCTTGTGCGTCGACAACTACTACACCGGCTCGCGGCGCAACGTGGCCCATCTGCTGCCCAACCCGAACTTCGAGCTGCTGCGTCACGACGTGACCTTTCCGCTCTTCGCCGAGGTGGACGAGATCTACAACCTGGCCTGCCCGGCCTCGCCGATCCACTACCAGTTCGACCCCGTCCAGACGACCAAGACCAGCGTGCACGGGGCCATCAACATGCTGGGCCTGGCCAAGCGCCGGCGGGCCAAGATCTTCCAGGCCTCCACCAGCGAGGTCTATGGTGACCCCACCATCCATCCCCAGGTGGAGGAGTACTGGGGCAATGTGAACCCCATCGGCATCCGGTCCTGCTACGACGAGGGCAAGCGCTGCGCCGAGACCCTGTTCTTCGACTACCACCGGCAGCACAAGCTGCAGATCAAGGTGGCGCGGATCTTCAACACCTACGGCCCGCGCATGCACCCCAATGACGGTCGTGTGGTCTCCAACTTCATCATGCAGGCCCTGAGGGGCGAGCCGATCACCCTCTACGGCGAGGGGCTGCAGACGAGGTCCTTCTGCTATGTCGACGACCTGGTGGAGGGCTTCATCCGCCTGATGAACACCGGCGACGAGGTCACCGGCCCCATCAATCTGGGCAATCCGGGTGAGTTCACCATCAAGGCCCTGGCCGAGATGGTGGTGGCCCAGACCGGGTCGAAGTCGAAGGTCACCTACCAGCCCCTCCCGTCCGACGATCCCAAGCAGCGCCAGCCCGACATCTCCAAGGCCCGCGCCCTGCTGGACGGCTGGCAGCCCACCATCGCCCTGGAACAGGGCCTGACCCGAACGATCGCCTATTTCGACGGCCTGCTGAAAAGCGGCGCGGCCTAGGGCCTCTGGGGGACCGCGCGAATGGACATCAACGAACAGGCCGCGGTCAACGCCGACATCTATCGCTTCGCCCAGGGCTACCTGCAGAAGCGCGGCTGGTTCGAGAGCCTGGGGGGCATTCCGCGCAACAACGAGGGCGTGGTCCCCTGGATCACCTATCCGGCCTTCATCCAGCTCAAGCGGATCATCCGGCCCGACTTCAAGGTGTTCGAGTACGGCTGCGGCGGCTCCTCCCTCTGGTGGGCCAACAATGTCGCCGAGGTCACCAGCGTCGAGCACGACAAGGAATGGGGGCTGCACGTCTCCAACGCCGCCCAGCCCAACCTCAAGGTCATCGTCCGGGAGATGGACGCGGCGGTCGATGACGAGCGGCGGGCGGCCGTGGCGCCGTTCTTCGCCGAGCCGCCGGAACTGCCCCTGTCCCACAGCACGCCGCACAACATCATGCATGGCCTGCTGTCGGAGGAGTTTGTGGCCTACGCCACCGAGATCATGGCGTTTCCCCCCGAGCACTTCGACGTCATCGTGGTGGACGGCATGGCCCGCACGCTCAGCACCTGGCTGGCCATCCGCCACCTGAAGCCGGGCGGGTTCATCCTGTTCGATAACACCGACCGCTGGCAGTACAACGGCGCCTACCGCCTGCTGAGCGCCGCCGGTTTCCGCCGGATCGACTATTACGGCCCGGGCCCGGTGAACAAGATCGAATGGTGCACCTCGATCTTCGTCCGCGATCTCAACGTCTTCGACGCCAGCATCGACAGCCCGCCGGGCGACTGCGACCTGGGCTGGTGAGCCGGGCTGGCCGCGGCGCGGTGGCGCTCGGTCCGGGTTCTGCTTGCCTCGCCCGGCAGAATCGGCACGGCCAGACCCGCCCGCAGCTTTGATCCCGGCAAGTCGTGCCGAGGCGGCAATTGAGTCCGGGCATGCTTAACGCGGCGGCCCGGCCGCCCTTAGAAAACTCAATTAGAACAATAAGATAAAAAGTGAACGCGGCGTCGAAACTGGCCCGCGCCTTGCGAGGGTGGGGATAAGGCGAAGAACGCCCCGCAGGCAAAAGCCGCAAACTCTCTCCCGACCAGAATGGAAGGATCCCAAATGCCGTACAATTCGGTGAACACCAACGTGGGCGCGATGGTCGCGCTCCAAAACCTCAATGCGACCAACTCCGACCTGGCGATGGCTCAAAACCGCATCAACACTGGCAAGAAGGTGGCGAACGCCAAGGACAACGGCGCTGTCTGGGCGATCGCCCAGAACCAGCGTGCGGCGTCCGGCTCGTTGAACGCCGTCCGGGATTCACTGCAACGCAGTCAGTCCACGGTCGACGTCGCTATTGCTGGCGGTGAGACGGTTTCGGATCTTCTGCTGCAGATGAAGGAGAAGGCGCTGGCTGCGTCCGACTCGAGCTTGGATTCTGCCTCTCGCACGGCCCTGAACGAAGACTTCATGGCCCTGCGCGACCAGATCACCAAGGCGACGAAGAACGCATCGTTCAACGGCGTGAATATGTTGGACGGAAGTCAGGTCGGGGGTCCGGTGACGATCGCCGCCCTGGCCGATGAGTCTGGTCAATCCAAGCTCACGGTCATGGCGCAAGATATGTCGCTCGGCACGCCCGGCAGCGCGGTTTCAGTTCTGCCTACCGACTCGATCGGGACGCAGACGGCCGCCGCCGCCATGATCACGACGATCGGGGCATCCATCGCGAATGTCTCGACCGCCCTGTCGAAGCTGGGGACGGGCTCCAAGTCGCTCGCCAACCATCTGACCTTCATCAACAAGCTACAGGACTCGATCGACGCCGGGGTGGGTAACCTCGTCGACGCCGATCTGGCCAAGGAGAGCGCAAGGCTCACCTCGCTGCAGACGAAGCAGCAACTCGGTGTCCAAGCGCTGTCGATCGCCAACCAGATGCCGCAACAGATCATGTCCCTGTTCCGCAGCTAAGTTGGTCGCAGCGCCGGGCGGGCGCTCCCCCGAAAGGGGTGGCCCCGCCCGGCGAGCTCTTTGAACTGCTGGGCGCCGTTTGCCGTGTGAGGTCGGCAATTTCTGCCCAAGCGCCGTCAAGCTAGGCAAATCTTGCCGGGCGCGAACGTCCCTAACAAGGGTTTAATCTCACCATTTCAACATCTTATGGCGGGCCGATAGCCCGTGGGCGCACACCCTGGGGTGGCCCGGAACTTGCTCTTAACCACACGGGCAAAATGCCTGCGGTCAGCAAAATGCCGACCGGTGACCTGAGAACAAGGACACCTCTGATGCCGAATAGCGTCAATACCAACGTCGGGGCCATGGTCGCCCTGCAGAACCTGAACGCCACCAACGCCGACCTGATGACGGTTCAAAACCGCATCAACACCGGCAAGAAGATCGCTTCCGCCAAGGACAACGGCGCCATCTGGGCCATCGCCCAGAACCAGCGTGCGACCTCCGGCTCCCTGAACGCGGTCAAGGACTCCCTGCAACGCTCGCAATCGACCGTCGATGTCGCCATCGCCGGCGGTGAAGCCGTTTCCGATCTGCTCCTGCAGATGAAGGAAAAGACCCTCGCCGCTTCCGACTCCAGCCTCGACACCGCCTCGCGGACCGCCCTGAACGAAGACTTCATGGCCCTGCGCGACCAGATCGCCAAGTCGGTCTCCAACGCCACGTTCAACGGGGTGAACATGATCAGCTCGGGCGGCACCACCATCGCGGCTCTCGCCAATGACGACGGCTCCTCCAAGATCACGGTCCAGGCTCAGGACCTGTCGCTCGGCGGCACGATCATGGGCGGCGCCGGCGGCCTGACCTCGACCTCCTCCATCGGCACCCAGACCAGCGCCGGCAACATGATCGCCACCGTCGCCTCGGCCATCGGCAACGTCTCCACGGCGCTGTCCAAGCTGGGTACGGGCTCCAAGTCTCTGCAAGCCCACCTGACCTTCATCGGCAAGCTGCAGGACTCGATCGACGCCGGGGTGGGCAACCTCGTCGACGCCGACCTGGCCAAGGAAAGCGCGCGGCTCACCTCACTGCAGACCAAGCAGCAGCTGGGTGTCCAGGCGCTGTCGATCGCCAACAGTTCTTCTTCGGGTCTGCTCAGCCTCTTCCGAGGCTAGGCAGGCGCGCGAGGCGGAAACGCCTCGTCACCGGCCGGACCTGGCGGGGAGGGCGATTTCCTCCCCGCCGATTTCGGTCAAACAGGGACGTTCTCGGGCCTGGCCCGTCAACGAATGGAGAAATGGAAACCAAGGCAACAAAGTTGGCGGTCGTCGCCGACCCGAACATCAACCAGCAGGCGCCTCCTCCGCCCGCCCTCGAGACCGGACCGCTCTCGGTTCGCATCGCCGAAGGCTCGCAGGATCAGGCCGATCTCCGGCTGGTGATCGAGGAGCAGGCTGGGTCCTACGTCTACAAGACGGTGGACCGGCGCACGGGCGACATCGTGGCGCAGTATCCGCGGGAAGAGCTCCTGAAGATGCGCGACGAGGACGATTACACCGCCGGCACGGTTATCCGCGCCAAGATCTGACGAGCCCGTAAGGCTCGCAATCTGTTGATTTCACTGCCCCGGGAAACCGGCTGGCAGTCGCTCGCATATGGCCGTTAACCTTCTGGACACCATGATTCCATAGCTTCCAGCGCAGGAAGACCGGTCTCAACGACTCGCAGGCGAGGCGTTTGAAGGGGCCGGGCGCGCCAAGGAGGCCGAGTAGTGTCAATCAGCGTTCATACGAACAAGTCGGCGCTTGTCGCGCTGCAGAACCTGAACAAGACCAACGATGAGCTGAGCGAAGTCCAGAACCGTATCAATACGGGCCTGTCCATCGCGAACGCCAAGGACAACGCCTCCGTCTGGTCCATCGCCCAGGGCCAGCGCGCCGACATCGGCGCCCTCTCCGCGGTGAAGATGAGCCTCGACCGGGCCCAGTCGATCGCCGAAGTCTCCATGGCCGCCGGTGAATCCATCTCCGACCTGCTGGTGCAGCTCAAGGAGAAGGTGGTTTCCGCCCAGGACCCCTCCCTCGACATCAACTCCCGCACCGCCCTGGACGCCGACTTCAAGTCGATCCTGCGGCAGATCGCCCAGGTCGGCCAGAACGCCTCCTTCGACGGCGCCGACATCCTGGACGGCACCACCACCTCGATCCGCTTCCTCGCCAACGCCGACGCCAACGCCTACATCACCCTCTCGGGCCAGGACATGAGCCTGGGCGGCCTGATCATCACCCTGGCCTCGACGGCGTCGATCACCACGGTGACCAACGCCCAGCAGGCCCTGACCGACCTCGACACTTCGATCGCCAACGTCAACCAGGCCCTCGGCGGCCTCGGCGCCCAGGCCAAACAGATCGAGAACCACAACAAGTTCGTCTCCAAGCTGACCGACGTGCTGCAGGCCGGGATCGG
Source organism: Phenylobacterium sp. GW821-FHT12F10 (assembly GCF_058806695.1). Classification (NCBI taxonomy): domain Bacteria; kingdom Pseudomonadati; phylum Pseudomonadota; class Alphaproteobacteria; order Caulobacterales; family Caulobacteraceae; genus Phenylobacterium; species Phenylobacterium sp. GW821-FHT12F10. The sequence goes on from NZ_JBXAPY010000001.1 coordinate 1,270,203, forward strand.
CAACCTGGTGGACGCCGACGTCGCCAAGGAGAGCGCCCACCTGCAGGCCCTCCAGGTGCAGCAGCAGCTCGGCGCCCAGGCCCTGTCGATCGCCAACCAGGCGCCCCAGATCATCCTGTCGCTGTTCAAGTAATTGAACCCCGCGCCACAGTCCGGGCGTCCTGAGGCTCGAGCCGTTCCGGCTCGGGCCTTTCGCGTCTTAACGCTGCGGCTTAACGTCCCGTCATCCCTCGCCGTGGCAAGGTCGGCTGGCGGAACCCTGTCCGCGGACGGCGGATCATGACGATCACCTTCGACACCAGCATCCTGGTCAACTACTACGCGGCGCGCTCCGGCGCGGCGTCGGGTACGACCACGACCGCGTCAGGGACCAGCACCGCCAAGAAGTACGCCCCCAGCGCGCCTTGGCTGCCCGGGGCGAAGACCGCCTCCAACACCCCGGCCCTGATGACCACGGCGGTCAAGAACGCCATGCTGGGCCGCAAGCTGATCGACGAGAACGCCGCCCAGCTCGACCTGGCCGGCGCCAGCTCCGACTACAAGAAGCTGTTCGCGCTCTATCAGGGCCTCGACACCCTGGCCGGCGTCGTGGACCAGATCGGCGGCAAGGGTCTGACCAGCGTCGACAAGGACCGGATCAAGTCGGTGTTCGGCAAGGGACTGGCCGAGGTCACCGCCTATACCGACCAGTTGGAGATGGACCAGATCCGCCTGACCCGGGCCCAGGTGACCGACAAGGCCAAGTCCAAGGTGGGCGTGACCAAGGCCAAGACCGACTACACCACGCCGCCGCTGGTCTCCGGCGACGTCGCCGCCCCGGTGGACGCCTTCCAGGGCGACGTGAAGTTCAACATCTCGATCAAGCGCGTCGGGGTGACGCACGACATCACCATCGACCTGGCGGACATGGGCGGCACGCCGCGGAACATGTCCAACGTGATGGCCTACATCAACACCCAGCTCAGCGATTCCGGGGTCGGCACGCGGGTGTCCTCCCTGCGCATCCCCGGCGGCGACCGCACCGTCCAGGTGGGCGGCAAGCCGGTGAAGGTGGGGGTCAATCCCGACCAGTGGGCGATGAAGTTCAACGTCGATTCCGGCGACACCCTGACCTTCTCGGCGCCGAAGACCGAACCGGCCATCTACCTGGCCCAGAGCGTCGGCAACCCCGACCCGGACGGCAAGGCCTCGACCAAGGACGGGGTGGTGCTGAGCCAGCTGCTCAAGGTGCAGACCGACACCATCGACGTGACGCCGCCGCCCCAGGCGCTCGGCGACGCCAACTATATCGACGGCCGGGTCTGGGCCAAGGACATGGAAAAGACGGTCGGGACCGTCCACGCCACCCAGATAGCCCCCGACGGCTCGGTCTATGTGCTCGCCGACGTGACCGGCAAGACCAGCGGCCAGGAGATCAAGGGCGATCAGGACGTCGCCCTGCTGAAGTACGACTCCGCCGGCAAGTTGCTGTTCACCCGCACCCTGGGCGCCTCGGCCAACGCCAGCGGCCTGGCCCTGGCGGTCTCCGCCGACGGCAAGGTCGCCGTCGCCGGCAAGGTCACCGGGGGCCTGAGCGGCGCCACGGAGGGGGCGCTGAATTCCGGGGCGACCGGCAGCTTCGCCACCAGTTCCGACAGCTTCGTCACGGTCTTGAACACCGAGGGCGAGGAGCTCTGGACCGAGCGCCGCGGCGCGCGCCAGAACGACGAGGCCAGCCAGATCGCCTTCGGCGCCGACGGGTCGGTCTATGTCGCCGGCCGCGCCCAGTCGAGCCTGCCGGGAACCACCGCCCTGGGCGGCTGGGACAGCTATATCGAGGGCTTCAAGGCCGACGCCGCCGGCAAGGTGTCCACCCTGTTCACCCAGACCGTGGGCTCGGCCGGGTCGGACCGCCCGGGCGGCCTGGTGGTGGACGGCTCGACCCTGTACCTGGCCAACAACGAGGACGGCCACGCCGTCCTTCACCGCTTCGACCTCTCCGGCGGAACCCCCGCCGAAACCGCCGCCCGCGACCTGGGCGACCTGGCCGGCGGCGAGATCGCGGGCCTGGCCCTGGACGGCGGCCAACTGGTCATAGCCGGCTCGACGCGCAACGATTCCATGGCCGCCGGCGCCGTCACCCGCGGCTACAGCGGCGGGACCGACGGCTTCGCCGCCCGCGTCGCGGCCGATCTCGGCCCCAACGCCGCCGACCGGATGGCCTATTACGGCGGCGCCGGCGACGACCGGGTCTCCGGCCTGGCCATGTCCGAGGGCCGCATCTATCTCACCGGCCAGGCCGGGACCGACCTGCCGGGCCAGGATCCGGTGGCCAAGAAGGACGGCTTCCTGGCCGAGCTGGACGTCAACAGCGGCGCGGTGGGCTTCTCCCGGCGCTTCAGCGGCAAGGACGGCTACGCCACCCCCACCGCCATCGCCATCGACTCCTCCGGGGCCAGCGCCCTGGATCGCCTGGGCCTGCCCAAGGGCACGCTGGACCTGACCGATTCCCCGCAGCTCACCGCGGTCAGTTCGGTGCGGGCCGGCGATCAGTTCCAGGTGCGCACCGGCGAGGCCGGGGCCTTCAAGACCATCACCATGGACGCCAACGACACCCTGGAGACCCTGGTCACCAAGCTGAAGCGCGGCCTGAACTACCAGGCCAAGGTCGAGATCGTGACCTCGGGCGGGATCCGGTCGATCCAGGTCAAGCCGCTCAACGAACGCACCATCCTGGAGTTCTCGGCCGGCAAGACCGGCAAGGACGCCCTGGACCTGCTGGGGATTCCCGAGGGCGTGGTGCGCGCCACCGTCACCGGCAAGGACGGCAAGACCACCCCGGCGGACGGGAAGGGGGCCTTCTATGGCCTGGGGCTGGAGAAGGATCTCAACCTCGACGACGCCGACGGCGTCTCCCACGCCAAGGCCGCCCTGGCCGCGGCCTTGGGGGTGATCCGCAGCGCCTACAAGGACCTCAAGGAGGCGGCCACGCCGCTGAGCCAGCGGGCCTCGGAGAAGGCCAAGGCCAGCGGTCCCGTCCCGGCCTACCTCACCAGCCAGATCGCCAACTACCAGGCTGCCCTCAACCGCTTGAACGGCGGGAGCTGACGGCGCTTCCGATCACGAACGCTTGAAACCGTCACACGCGCGGTCTAGCGAGGGGGCATGGATATCTTCAACGACCGGCGGATTGTTCTCGCCCTGATCGGCGGGGCGCTCGCCCTCCTGGCTGGCCTCGGCATCGCCATCGGCATGGTCTCCAAGACCCGCAGCGACAAGACCTCCGCCCCGCCGGCCTCCCAGGGCGGCCTGGTGGTGGAGACGACCTCCACCGATGACGGCGGCATCGACCCCGCCCGCCCGCTGCGGTGCTTCGTCGCCGGCCAGTATGTCGGCGAGGTCACCTTGGCCGAGTGCGCCAAGAAGAACGGCGTGGCCACCGGCGCCCTGGATGTCGGCGTCGATTCCAGCGGCAATCTGGCCGCCGCCGACCAGGCCGGCACCGTCCTGACCCCTCTGCCGCCGGTCCAGACCGAGCCCGTCGTCGCCCAGGCCCCCGCCATGCCCGCGCCGCCGACCGCCAGCGCCCCGGCCACCCCCGCCGCCGGCGGCCCCGTCGGCGCCTGCTGGCGCTATTCCGGCGCCGCCTGGTCCAAGCTGCCCTCGGAGATGCCGCTCGGCGCCTGCGTCCAGGCCCTGTTCGCCGGCCACTGCGAACGGCCCGGCGGCGCCACCTATGGCCGCTGGATGACCCAGACCCTGCGTCTGGTCCCCGGCAAGGTCGAGGTCTCCGGCGACAACCGTAGCTTCCGCACCCTGGTGGACCAGGGCCCCGGCTGCGCCATCCCGTCGATCGGCTGAGGACAAAGGCCACTCGCGCGCCGCAATCGGGCTGTGTAGTCTGACGCCATGGTTCGCAATCTCCTCCTGCTCGGCGCCGCCCTGATCGCCCTCGGCGCCTGCGCCAAACGCACCGTCCCGCCCGGGGACGTGGGCGTCTGCTACGTGGTCCAGTTCCAGAAGGACGGGACGCTGAAGTACAACAAGCTGGTGAGCGGGCTTTCGGACCTCGAGCATTGCGCCGCCTCCTTGGAGGCCATGCGCATCAAGTTCCTGCGCATGGGCGGTAGCCAGTACGAGATCACCGGCGCCTATCAGGGCAACTTCATCTTCCTGCAGAAGGAGGGGGTGCTGACCGCGCCCTCCCTGGAGGCCCACCGCTATGTGGCCCTGGTCCGCACCGGCGACGGGCGTCTCGCCGTCCCCGGGGCCATGCCGCGGCAGTAGCGCGCGACCCTACGCCACGGGCAATCGCCTGTGGACGGCGGTCGCCGAACGCGAACGTAACGAGAACATTAAGATTGATCGTCCGGGCCGGCTCGTCTAGCGTGCCGCCCATGGACCGACGGTCCGCATCTACGGAAAAGACAGGAACAGCGACATGGCGGGCAGCGTCAACAAGGTCATTCTGGTCGGCAATCTGGGCGCCGACCCCGAAATTCGCAGCCTCGGCTCGGGCGATCGCGTCGCCAATCTGCGCATCGCCACGTCGGAGACCTGGCGCGACAAGAGCTCGGGCGAGCGCAAGGAAAAGACCGAGTGGCACCGGGTGGTGATCTTCAACGAGAACCTCGTGAAGGTGGCCGAGAACTATCTGAAGAAGGGCTCGAAGGTCTATATCGAGGGCTCGATCCAGACCCGCAAATGGACCGACCAGTCGGGCGTTGAGAAGTTCTCCACCGAGATCGTCCTGCAGAAGTTCCGTGGTGAGCTGACCATGCTGGACGGCCGCGGCGACGCCGAGCGCGACGAAGGCGGCGGCTACGGCGCCTCCGACCGCGGCGGCTTCTCCTCCGGCCCCCGCGCCCAGAGTTCGGCTCCCCGCGAGGACTTCTCCGCCGACCTGGACGACGAGATCCCCTTCTAGGAGCTTAGGTCGCGGCCCGCCTCAGGGTTCGGTCGGCCGGGCGGGGTCGGGGTCCGCCAGGCTGCCGAGGTTCGCCAGTCGAATCTCGGCGGCCTCGGCGTCGTAGAGGAAGGGCAGGAAGGCGTAGCGGCGGCCCTTGGTCACCGGCGTCGCCTCGTGCAGCAGGGCGCAGGAGAACACCACCGCCCCGCCGGTCGGCGGCCGGTAGGTCTTGGTCCCGAATTCCGCGAAACTCAGGTCCCCGCCCTCGAACTCCTCGGCGTTGAGGTTGATCGAGCAGGCGAACCGCCGGTGGGCGGTGGCTGGAGTGGTGTCGTCGCGGTGCGGCTTGAAATAGCCCCCGTCCTCGGCGCTGTAGCAGGCCACCAGATAGCGCTCGATATGGGTGACCTTGAACTGGAACGCCTTGCGGATCTGCGGCAGCAGGCGGTGGGTCAGGGCCAGCCGGGTCTCGCGCGCCAGGTCGGGGTCGCTGATCATGGTGTCGCGGCGCTTCTTGTAGCCGTCGAGCATGCCCACCGTCTTGCCGCCGATCTCCCGCATCACCCCCGAGGGCGTGCCGCCGTCGGCCTCGTAATGGGCGATCAGCCGCCGGCAGAGGTCGGGCTCGAAGATCCGCGGGGCGATCAGCACCGGGGCGTGCAACGGCGTCCCGGCGTGGTCCTCCGGAGCCGGCAGCGTGCGCACCAGCTCGAACAGACGCTCGGGCCTGTCGATGTCCGCGATCGCCAGGACGCACTCGGCCGGGTCCAGCAGCACCCAGCGGGGCCGGGCCTGGCCCTCGTCGTCCAGGGCCTCGAACAGGCGGCTCACCGCCCCGTCGCGGTCCAGGAACCAGCGCAGCCCCACCTGGTCGCGGGCCAGGGCGATCGCGCCTTCGTCGCGCAGCACGCCATAGGCCGAGAGGCGGACATCGTCGAACAGGTCGCGGTACGCCACCAGCTGGGCCAGGGCCTGGCGGCGGCCCGCCTCGTCGGTGGGCAGGAAGCCCAGCAGGATGTAGCGGCCCCCGAACGCGGCCGAGGTGTAACGCGGATTGCTGGTCGTCGGGCAGACGAACCGCGGCGCGAGCGCGCCCATAACCATAGCCATCCCTGAGGTTTGATCCCCTGGCCGGCCGGTGGCAAGGCGTCTCGCGCCCGTCGCGACGGGGGCGACCCGCGCCCTATCGGGCTGGCGGCTCGAACAACTCGATCGGGTTGCCCGAAGGATCCTCGATGAGGATCTGCTTGCCGCCGTTGCCCTGCACGATCTCGTTGCGGAAGCGGCCCCCCGCCGCCTTCAGTCTCTCGACCTCCGCCTCCAGGTTCCCCACCGCCAGTTGAATGCGGTTCCAGCCGCCGGGTGCGGGGGCGTCGCCATTGGGCATGCTCTGGCCCGCGCCTCCGGCGCCGGGGCGGTTCAGCAGCATCCGCAGCGGCCCACGGCTGAGCATGGCGAAGCCCGGCCCCGCCTGCATGTCGACGGTGAACCCCAGCAGATCGCGATAGAAGGCGACCGCCGCGTCCATGTCGGCGACGAAGTAACGCACGCTCACGGTATCCATCGAAGTCTCCGTTCGGCTTGCGGCCCGGCGAGTCTTGCGCGCCCGACCTGGAAGGAAAAAGCGGGCCGTCGATTCCCGTCGGTCTTCGACGGCCCAGTCACACAGAAGCTCGGCGAATGAGCTGCTGGGAGAGGGGTGGCCCTACGGCTTGGCGAGGGCGTCGGCGGCTTTGGCGGCGGCCGTTCTGTTGCAGTCGGCGAGCTTGTCCTCGTCCAGGGCCTTGCGGCCGCTGAAGGCGACGATCACCCCCACCTTGGCGGCGACGGCCTTGCAGGCGCCGAAGGTCTCGGCGGTCGGCGCCAGGGCGATGCAGGTGTCGCCTTCGCAGTTGAACAGGGCGCCACCGGCGATGAACTTGGTCTTCGCCGCCACGGGCGCGGCGAGCTTGGCGGTGATCGGGTCGGCGGCCATGGCCTGGCCGGCGGGAAGGATGACGAGGGCGGCGCAGGCCGCCAGGATCTGGAGCTTCATGGAGCCCTCCGGCTTGTGGGAGACAACGGGTCGGCCCGGCGCGAACGCCCCGACCCTGGGATCGGCGATCATCGGACGCCGCCCTGGGCCAGGGCCTCGGCATAGGCCTGCTCGTGGTCGAACAGCAGGCTCCAGGCGACGAGGTGGTTGTCGCGCCGTTCGAGATTGGCGAAGGGGGCCTGGTGGAAGGTCTGCACCGTCATGCCGTTGCGTTCGGCCAGGGTGACGGTGACCAGGCTCTCCGCTCCGCCGGCGGGACCGGAGTCCCAGGCGAAGCTGAAGACGATCTTCCGGTCGCGTTCGATCTCGCGATAGACGCCGCCCTGCCACTGTTCGCCGAACTGGGCCGAGATGATGCAACCGCGCCAGGCGCCGCCCTCGCGGAACTCGTGGGTGAAATGGGAGCAGATGACCGCCTTCGGCCCCCACCAGCGGGCGCGGTGCACGGGGTCTTCCCAGAGGCGGAAGATCAGGCCGACGGGCGCCGCGAAGGCGCGGACGATGAACAGCTCGTCGTCGGGCAGGGCGGCGCCGTGCGCCGGGCGGCCGATCTCAGTGCTTGCGTCCATGGGGCTTTCCTTTGGTGAGTTCGGCCAGGTAGGCGTCCATCTTGTCGAAGCTGCCATCCCAGAAGCGGCGGTAGTGTTCCAGCCAGCTGGCGATGTCCTTCAAAGGCCCCGCCTCCAGCCGGGCGGGCCGCCACTGGGCCTCCCGGCCCCGCGAGATCAGGCCCGCCGCCTCCAGGACCTTCAGGTGCCGCGACACCGCCGGCAGGCTGATGTCGAAGGGCTCGGCGAGTTCCCCCACCGTGGCCTCGCCCTCGGCCAACCGCGCCAGTATCGCCCGGCGGGTGGGGTCGGCCAGGGCCGAGAGCGTCGCGCTCAGGGGGTCGGTCGCCAGCTGCATTTAACGACTCCGTTAAATAACCTATTCGTTAAATAGTGCCGACTTCGGGGGCCGTCAAGCCCGCGCGGGGAGGGACCTCGCGGCGGCCGGTCGGGCCGGGCCGCGAGGTTTGTCGGTCTAACCCTTCGGAATCGTCGCGCAGGCGATGCGCGGCCCCGCCCCGCCGATGGGCTGGGCCATGTGGTCGTCGGGATTGGCGTGGATCACAAGGGCCGAGCCGTCGGCGTCCATCAGGTCGGGCTTGGCCCCGCCGCCCCCCAGGGTGACATAGGTGGAGAACAGTTCGGCGGTTCCGCTCCCGTCGGCGGCCACATAGAGGTTGGGCAGGTCGCCGGCCTCGTTGCCGTCGGGGTTCAGCAGGCCGTGGACCACGCTGGCCTGGCCATGGACGTGGGCGCCGGCCGAGGTGAAGCCGGCCGCCGAGCAGTCGCCTTTCTCGTGGAAGTGCAGGCCGTGCCAGCCGGGCGTCAGGCCCTTGACCTCCAGCTTCAGAAGCACGCCGTTGGGAGCGGCGGTGAGGGTCGCGACGCCGGCGGAGCCGCCGGTGGAATTCTTCAAATCGATCCGAAGGTTGGCCGGCGGTGTGGCGGCGAGCGCCGCGGTCGCGGTCACGCTGGCGATCAGGCCAAGCAGGGCATATCTCATGGCGGCTCCTAAGGCGTTTCCCGGGCTCACGAAGGTTGGCCTCGGGGGTCCTGGGATGTTAACAACTGAACTCTGATTTCCAGTCCGATTCCAACGGCGAAAAATTCCCCTTGAGCGACGACAGCACCATCCCTCCGGACGACGGCCGGCGCGGGGGCATCGCCCCTATCGCCATCGAGGACGAACTCAAGAAGTCCTACCTCGACTACGCCATGAGCGTCATCGTCAGCCGCGCCCTTCCGGACGTGCGCGACGGCCTGAAACCGGTGCACCGCCGCATCCTGTTCTCGATGAGCGAGCAGGGCCATACCCCTGACCGCTCCTATGTGAAGTCGGCCCGCGTCGTCGGCGACGTGATGGGTAAGTATCACCCGCACGGCGACCTCGCGATCTATGACACCCTGGTGCGCCTGGCCCAGCCGTTCTCCATGAGCCAGTTGCTGATCGATGGTCAGGGCAACTTCGGCTCGGTGGACAACGACCCGCCGGCGGCCATGCGCTACACCGAGTGCCGCCTGACCAAGGCGGCCATGGCCATCCTGGCCGACCTCGACAAGGACACGGTCGACTTCAAGGACAACTACGACGGCTCCGAGCATGAGCCCGTGGTCCTGCCGTCGCGCATCCCCAACCTGCTGGTGAACGGCGCGGGCGGCATCGCCGTCGGCATGGCCACCAACATCCCGCCTCATAACCTGGGCGAGATCGTCGACGCCTGCCTGGCCTATGTCGACAATCCCGAGATCGGGACCGACGAACTGCTGGACATCGTTCCGGGCCCCGACTTCCCCACCGGCGGCGAGATCATCGGCCGCACCGGCGCGCGCACCGCCCTGATGACCGGGCGCGGCTCGGTGATCATGCGCGGCAAGGCCGCCATCGAAGAGGTCCGCAAGGACCGCGAAGCCATCATCATCACCGCCATCCCCTATCAGGTGAACAAGGCCTCCCTGGTGGAGCGCATCGCCGAACTGGTGCGGGAAAAGCGCGTCGAGGGCGTCGCCGACCTGCGCGACGAGAGCGACCGCCAGGGCATGCGCGTCGTCGTCGAGCTGAAGCGCGACGCCTCGGCCGACGTGGTGCTGAACCAGCTCTACCGCTTCACCCCGCTGCAAAGCAGCTTCGGGGTCAACATGCTGGCCCTGAACCGCGGGCGTCCGCAGCAGATGGGCCTGCGCGAGATGATTGTGGCCTTCATCGACTTCCGCGAGGAGGTCGTGGTCCGCCGCGAGAAGTTCGAACTCTCCAAGGCCCGCGACCGCGGCCACGTCTTGGTGGGCCTGGCCATCGCCGTGGCCAATATCGACGAGTTCATCCACATCATCCGCTCGTCCAAGGACCCGGCCGAGGCGCGCGAGCGCATCGTGGCCAAGGGCTGGCCGGCGGGCGACATGATGCCCCTGGTCGAGCTGATCGCCGACCCGCGCACGGTCCTGGAAGAGGGCGGCCTGATCCGCCTGACCGAGGAGCAGGCCCGCGCCATCCTGGCCCTGACCCTGTCGCGCCTCACCGGCCTTGGCCGTGACGAGATCTTCGGCGAGGCCGAGACCCTGGCCGGCGCCATCCAGGGCCACCTCAGCCTGCTGTCGTCGCGCGACAACATCATGGCGGTGGTCCGCGAGGAGCTGGTGGCGGTCCGCGCCGCCTTCGCCGTGCCGCGCCGCACCGAGATCGTCGACGGCGACGCCGACGTCGAGGACGAGGACCTGATCGCCCGCGAGGACATGGTCATCACCGTGACCCACGGCGGCTACGTGAAGCGCACCCCGCTGGTGACCTACCGGACCCAGCATCGCGGCGGCAAGGGCCGCTCGGGCATGTCCACCAAGGACGAGGATGCGGTCACCCGCGTCTTCTCGGCCAACACCCACACCCCGATGCTGTTCTTCTCCTCGGGCGGCAAGGTCTACCAGCTCAAGGTCTGGCGTCTGCCGGTGGGCACCCCCACCTCGCGCGGCAAGGCCTTCGTGAACCTCCTGCCCATCGAGCCGGGGGAGAGCATCACCTCGATCCTGCCCCTGCCCGAGGACGAGGCCACCTGGGATCAGTACGACGTCATGTTCGCCACCCGCTCCGGCGGCGTGCGGCGAAACAAGCTGTCGGACTTCGTCGGCATCAAGCGCAACGGCAAGATCGCCATGAAGCTGGACGAGGGCGACTCCATCATCGGCGTCGGCGTCTGCAACGCTCAGGCCAATGACGTCCTGCTCACCACCGCGCTCGGCCGCTGCATCCGCTTCGCCGTGGAGGAGGTCCGGGTCTTCGCCGGCCGCGAATCCACCGGCGTGCGCGGCATCCGCCTGGCCGAGGGCGACAGCGTCATCTCCATGGCCATCCTGCGCTCGGTGGACGCCACCCCGGCCGAACGCGCGGCCTATGTGAAGCACGCCAACGCCATGCGTCGCGCCGTCTCGGGCGAGGGCGAGGACATCGAGGACGCCGCGGCGCCCGAGGACGACGACGAGGCCGGCGAGGAAGCCGCCCTGTCGGGCGACCGTATCGCCGAACTGGGGGCGGCCGAGGAGTTCATCCTCACCGTCTCCACCGAGGGCTACGGCAAGCGCAGCTCGGCCTACGAGTTCCGTCGCACCGGCCGGGGCGGGCAGGGGCTGCTGGCCCAGGACCTCACCAAGAAGGGCAAGGGCGGACGTCTGGCCGCCTCCTTCCCGGTGGAGGAGTTCGACGAGATTCTGCTGGTCACCGACCAGGGGCAGCTCATCCGCACCCCGGTCGCCCAGGTCCGCGTCATCAGCCGCAACACCTCCGGCGTCACCATCTTCCGCACCGCCCAGGACGAGCACGTCGTCTCGGTGGAACGCCTGGCCGACCAGGGCGGCGGCGAGGATGAAGCGCCCGAGGCGATGGTCGAAGGCGCCCCCGACGAAACTTAGGGCTTGCCTTCAAGGGCTTGCCCGGCCAAAGCCGAACCTAAGAACAGTTGGGGGATACAGGCGAATGGTCACCCGCGTCGGGATCTATCCGGGCACCTTCGACCCGATCCACAACGGCCACACCGATATCATCGGGCGGGCCGTGAAGCTGGTGGACAAGCTGGTGATCGGCGTGGCGATCAACGCCGGCAAGGGGCCGCTGTTCACCCTCGACGAGCGGGTCGCCATTCTCCGCGACCTGGCCGCGGGCCTGCCCAAGGATATCGAGATCGTGGTCCAGCCCTATGAGGGCCTGCTGATCCACTTCGCCCGCGAGATGGGGGCGAGCGTCATCGTCCGGGGCCTGCGGGCCGTGGCCGACTTCGAATACGAATTCCAGATGACCGCCATGAACCAGCAGCTCGATCGCGACATCGAGACCGTGTTCCTGATGGCCGACCCCCGCCACCAGGCGGTGTCCTCAAAGCTGGTGAAGGAGATCGCCATCCTCGGCGGCGAGGTCGGCAAGTTCGTCAGCCCCGGGGTCAAGGACGCCCTGCTGGCCAAGGTCGCGGCCGCGAAGTAGTCCGATCTTCGACCTCACTCGCGACCCCCTTCAGATCCCCACGGGGCGCCCGAACTTGCCTGCGGGCGGGGGGTGGCGGTCTTCGCCGCGCGCCGCTAGGAGAGAGACCATGATCCGCACCCTCCTGATCTCCACCGCCGTCCTGGCGCTCGCCGGCTCCGCGCTCGCCGCGCCCAAGGCCAAGGCTCCGGCCGCGCCCGTCGTCCCCCCGGCGCCCGGCGCGCCCACCGCCGCCGACTGGCGCACCCCCGATCCCGAGAACGTCCTGGTGATCGACACCACCAAGGGCCGCATCCTGGTGGAGCTGTCCCCCGAGGTCGCTCCCAACCACGTGGTCCGGGTCAAGGAGCTGACCCGCACGGGCCTCTATGACGGCCGCCTGTTCTTCCGGGTGATCGACGCCTTCATGGCCCAGACCGGCGACCCCAAGGACACCGGCGAGGGCAATTCCGACAAGCCGGACCTGGACGCCGAGTTCACCTTCCGCCGGGGACCCCAGACGCCCTTCGTCCAGGTCGCCGACCAGACCGTGGCCGAGATCGGCTTCATCGGCGCCCTGCCGGTCATGACCCAGAGCTCGATGCTCATGCCCATGACCAAGGACGGCAAGATTTCGGGATGGGGCCTCTACTGCCCCGGCGTCGCCGGCATGGCCCGCGGCGAGAGCGAGGCCAGCGCCAACAGCCAGTTCTTCCTGATGCGCCAGGCCTATCCGTCCCTGGAGAAGCGCTACACCGCCTTCGGCCGGGTGATCTCGGGCCTGGACGTGGTTCGCGCCATCAAGGTGGGCGAACCCGTGGTCGATCCCGATAAGATGTTGAAGGTCCGCGTGATGGCGGATATTCCGGCCGCCGAACGCCCCAAGGTCCGGGTGATCGACCCCAACAGCGCCTGGTTCAAGGCCGAGGTCGCCAATGTGCGCGGCGCGATGGGCGCCGATTTCACGGCCTGCGCAATCAAGATTCCCTCAGAGGTGAAGTAATGGACGCCGAAAATACCCTGATCATGACGCTGGAAAGCGGCCCGGTGACGATCAAGCTTCGCCCGGACCTGGCGCCTGGCCACGTCGAGCGGATCAAGGAACTGGCCCGCGAGGGCTTCTATGACGGCGTGGTCTTCCACCGCGTGATCCCGGGCTTCATGGCCCAGGGCGGCGACCCCACCGGCACCGGCACCAGCGGCTCTGACAAGCCGAACCTGACCGCCGAGTTCTCCAAGGAACCCCACGTCCGCGGCGTCTGCTCCATGGCCCGCACCAACAACCCGAACTCGGCCAACAGCCAGTTCTTCATCTGCTTCGACGACGCCAAGTTCCTGGACGGCCAATACACCGTCTGGGGCGAAGTGACCGAGGGCATGGATCTGGTGGACGGCCTGCCCAAGGGTGAGCCGCCGCGCAATCCGGGCAAGATCGTCTCCATGAAGGTCGCGGCCGACGCGTGACCCCCGAGCTGGAAGCGGCCTACGCCGAACCGCATAGGCGCTACCATACGCGGACCCATATCGAGCAGTGCCTGGCGCTGCTCGACCAGGTTCCCGACCTGATGGACTCCGAGCGCCAGGTGCTGACCTACGCCATCTGGTGGCACGACGCGGTCTACGATCCCACGGCCTCGGACAACGAGGCCAAGAGCGCGGAGATGGCCAAGCGCGATCTCCGCGACCTCGATGTCTCCCTGCACGCCCGCGAGGAGGTGGCCCGGCTGATCCGCCTCACCGCCGGCCACGTGGTGGAGGAAGAGGACCGGCTGGGGGAGATCCTGGTCTCCATCGACCTGGCTATCCTGGCGGCCGCGCCGCTGGACTACGACGCCTATGCCCGCGCCGTACGCGAGGAGTACGCCCACGTTCCCGACGACGCCTGGCGCGCCGGTCGGGCCAAGGTGATGCAACACTTCCTCGACGCCCCGGTTATCTATCCCGACCCGGCCTTCCGCGCGCTTTTCGAGGACGTGGCGCGGGCCAATATCGCCCGGGAGATCGCCTCCCTGGCTTGAGGGAGCCGGCATGGCCGCCAAGCTGAAGGTCTTCGTCACCTCCGACGGCCTGGCCGACTATGTCGTCGCCGCCAGCTCACGCCCCAAGGCGCTCGCCGCCTGGGGCTCGCACCAGGACCTGTTCGCCAACGGCTCGGCCCACGAGACCGACGATCCCGAACTGATGAAGGCCGCGCTCGCCCAGCCGGGGGAGGTGCTGCGCCGGCCGGCCAGGAGCCACGTCCTGCCGGCGGCGCTCCCCAAGGTGGTCAAGCCGAAGGGCCCGTCCAAGGCGGCCTTGCGGAAGGTCGAGGAAGCCGAACAGGCGCTGGCGGCCGTCGAACCCGACCATCGGGCGGCGGTCGCGCAGATCGCCGCACAACGGGCCGCCCTTGACGCCCGCGAGGCCGAGGAATCCGAACGCTACGAGGCCGCGCGCCGCGACGCCGAGCAGGCCCTGGCCAAGGCCCGCCGGGCCCTCTAGGGGGCCCGCGCCAGGGTGACGATCACCGGATAGTGGTCCGAGCCCAGCCGCGGCCCACGCTTGACGCTCACCGTCCGCCAGGCCTTGCCGGCATAGACCTGATCGATGGGCAGGAAGGGGAAGGGGACCTTCACCCGCTCATGGGAAACCTCTCCGGCGGGCCAGGAGAACAGGGCCCGCGTCCGCCGCTCCAGGCCGAACATGGCGTCCTCGCGCCGGCGCGAGAAGGACCAGGGGGTGGAGTTGAAGTCCCCGGCCAGGATCATGGCGTCCTTGGGATACTGGTCGAGGATCCAGGCCAGGCGCTGACCCTGTTGCTGCTGCAGGGAGCCCTTGGTGGGCCAGGTGTAGTGGGTGCCGAGCACGGTGAAGTCGCCCGACGCGCTGCGATAGGCGCCCCGCGCGATCGGCGGCCGCGGCAGACCGTGGGGCGTATCGACGACCCCGCTGTCGATGGCCGGCAGCTTGCTGAAGATCATCACCTGGCACTTGCCGCAGACCACGTGATAGGCGCGCCGCTGCAGAATGGCGTCGCGGATGGCCGGGGAGGCCTCCTCGATCACCACCACATCGGGGTCCTGGTCGACGATCCACTTGGCGGTGTCGGAGAGGTCGGTGTTGCGGCCCCAGACATTGAACTGGATCAGCTTCAATTGATGGGCCGCGTCGGCCGGGGCGCGCGGGCTCATGGGCCGCACGTACTCGGGCAGGACAAGCGATCCGGCGGCGACGATCCCCACCCCGCCGAGGGTCAGGAAGATGGTCCGCAGCGGCCTCGGCGCCAGCAGGAAGGCGTAGGCCACCACCACCAGGGCGCCGGCCAGCCAGAACGGCGCGAAGTGCGTCAGGATGTCCGCGCGCGCCGAAATGCGCCCCCCCTGGGCGATCAGGGCGGCGACCGCGCAGGCCAGGCCCTGGGCGAACATCAGGCCGGCGACCAGCCCGGAAATCGCGACTCGGAGGAATCCCATGCCTCGCCTCTAGCATGGTCTGGCGCTTGACGCGTGACGGCGCGCATGGCCTTCACGCCCCCACATGCAACTCGCCGATTTCGACTTCCATCTGCCCGACGACCACATCGCCCTGCGGCCGGCCAGCCCGCGGGATTCCGCCCGCCTGCTCCTGGTGGCGCCGGGCCGGCCTCTCGCCGACCTGACCGTGGCCGACCTGCCCGACCAGCTCCGCGCCGGCGACGCCCTGGTGCTGAACGACACCCGCGTGATCCCCGCGCGTCTGAAGGGGACCCGCTATCGCGGCGAGAACCTGCAGGCCTGCGAGGCCACCCTGCACCGCCGCCTATCCCCCAGCCGCTGGACCGCCTTCATGAAGCCGGGCAAGCGCCTGGCGGTCGGCGACCGGGTGGCCTTCGGCGAGACCAATGACCGGGCTTGCCTGCTGGGGCATCTCGACGCCACCATCACGGAGAAGGGGGAGGGCGGCGAGCTGACCCTGTCCTTCGACCTGATGGGCCCCGATCTGGACGCCGCCATCGCCGAGCGCGGGGCCATGCCCCTGCCACCCTACATCGCCGCCAAGCGGGCGGAGGACGAGCAGGACCGCGCCGACTACCAGACCATCTACGCCAGGGACGACGGCTCGGTCGCCGCCCCCACGGCCGGCCTGCACTTCACGCCGGAGCTGATGGCGCGGCTGAAGGCCAAGGGAGTCGGCGTCGCCTTCGTCACCCTGCACGTGGGCGCGGGCACCTTCCTGCCGGTGAAGACCGACGACCTGGCCGATCACAGGATGCACGCCGAGTACGGTGAAGTGGCTCAGGAAACCGCCGACGCCCTCAACGCCGCCAAGGCGGCCGGCGGCCGCGTCGTCTGCGTCGGCACCACCTCCCTGCGCCTGCTGGAGAGCGCCACGGGAGAGGACGGGATCGTCCGTCCGTTCGCCGCGGAGACCTCCATCTTCATCACCCCCGGCTACCGGTTCCGGGTCGTCGACGGCCTGATGACCAACTTCCACCTGCCCAAGTCGACCCTGTTCATGCTGGTCTGCGCCTTCGCCGGCTACGAGACCATGCGCGCGGCCTACGCCCACGCCATCGCCACGGGCTACCGGTTCTATTCCTATGGCGACGCCAGCCTGCTCTGGAGGGCGAACCCTTGAGCGCCTTCCCCTTCGAGATCACCGCCACCGAGGGCAAGGCTCGCACCGGGGTGCTGAAGACCGCCCGCGGCGACATCCGCACGCCCGCCTTCATGCCGGTGGGCACGGCGGCCACCGTCAAGGCGCTGACCGTCGACCAGGTGGCGTCGACGGGCGCCGACATCATCCTGGGCAACACCTATCACCTGATGCTGCGCCCGGGCGCCGAGCGGGTCTCGCGCCTGGGCGGCCTGCACAACTTCATGCGCTGGGACAGGCCGATCCTCACCGACTCGGGGGGCTTCCAGGTGATGAGCCTGTCGAAGATCGCCAAGGTCACCGAGCAGTCGGTGGCCTTCCAGAGCCATATCGACGGCTCCAAGCATGTCCTGACCCCCGAGCGCTCCATCGAGATCCAGGCCGACCTGCTGGGTTCCGACATCGTGATGCAGTTGGATGAGTGCGTCGCCTGGCCGGCGGAGGAGAACCGGGCGCGGGAGGCCATGCTGCTGTCGGCCCGCTGGGGCCAGCGTTCCAAGGCCGCCTTCGGCGAGCGCGACCGCCAGGCCCTGTTCGGCATCCAGCAGGGCTCGACCTTCGAGCATCTACGCCGGGAGTCCGCCGAGCGCCTGATCGAGACCGGCTTCGACGGCTACGCCCTGGGCGGCCTGGCGGTGGGGGAGGGGCACGAGGCCATGTGCGAGGTGCTGGACTATGCGCCCGCGATGCTGCCCGCCGCCCGGCCGCGCTATCTGATGGGGGTGGGCAAGCCCATCGACCTGGTGGAGGCCGTGGCGCGCGGTGTGGACATGTTCGACTGCGTCCTGCCCACCCGCTCTGGCCGACACGGCCAGGCCTGGACCTGGGAAGGCGCCGTCAACCTGAAGAACGCCCGTTTCGCCGAGGACGACACACCCCTGGACGAGACCAGCGCCTGCCCGGCCTCCAGCCACTATTCCAAGGCCTATCTGCACCACCTAGTGAAGTCCGAGGAGATCCTCGGCCAGGTCCTGCTCTCCTGGCACAACATCGCCTTCTTCCAGGCCCTGACGGCGGCCATGCGCGACGCCATTGCCGAGGGACGGTTCGAGACGTTCCGGCGAGACTTCAAGAGCCGTTTGTCCAGCTAGCGGATCGGGAAGCGGGGCTTCAAGGTCTCGCTCATCGGCGGCTCACGCTCGACCCGGGTGTGGGAGGGCGTCGCGGGAGGCTTGCAGCCGCGGGATTCCCCCAGGCCCTTCAGGTAGGCTCGTCGCACAGCGCCGGCGTTGATCGCCGCTGTCACCAGGCCGTCGTGGCGCTCGGCGCCGGAGAGCTTTCGCACCCAGCCCCGGAAGGGGATCAGCCCCGAGGCCGCGCCGGCCACCGCCCCCAGCGCCGCGCCGCGCCCGCGCACCATCAGGTCGTCCTCGTCCTCCACCGGCTCGTCGAGGTCCGCGCCCAGGGCGCCGTTCAACGGCAGGATCATGCCGGTGATCCGCGCGCAGTTGGTGGGGACCGGCAGGGCGTAGGGATCGGCCATGGCGTCCAGCAGCACCTGGGGAATCTTGGTTCGCAGGACATTGACGTCCCGCAGCGGCGAGGCGACCGCGCCCTGCACGCTCTCGCGGCTGGCCGCCGAGCTGGTCTGGATCTCCGGCGAGCCGTCGGCGGGCGCGGTGGTGCAGGCCGCCAGCAGGGCCAGGAGGGAAAGCGGGAAGAGGGCTGCTCGCATCCGTAAATAGTAGAGCTTGGCGGTTCGCCGTGGAAGGCCCGCGCGAGCGCGGAGGGTCCAACATATGCTGCGATATGTTGGTAGGCCGGGTGGGGGTCGAACCCACGACCATTCGATTAAAAGTCGAATGCTCTACCACTGAGCTACCGGCCCTTGGCGCGGCGAGCAAAAGCGCGCCGGGCGAAGCGGCGCGGACCATAGGGTGCGTGTCACCGCGGAGCAAGACCGCGTGCGCGCCGCATGAACGGCGGATGACCAGCGCCATTCAAAACAGGTTCAGCGCGGGAGTCGCATCTTGGGAACAACGCCGACAGCCACCTGGCTCGACGCTCCCGAAAGGACCCGCTCATGAAACGCGCAATCGCCGCCGCCCTGGCTCTTTCCCTGCTGGGCGGCACGGCCGCCATGGCCCAGCCTGCGCAGTATCAGCGCGACTATCAGGACCAGTACCAGGGCCAGTATCAGCAAGGCTACGCCGACCCGCGCAGCGATCGCTACGATGAGCGTTACGACGATCGCCGCGACAACCGCTACGACGACCGTCGCGATGGCCGGCGCGACGGCTGGGACAATCGTGGCGGCCAACACCATCACCGCGCCCATGCCTGGCGCCGCGGCGAGCGCCTGCCGAGCCAGTACCGCAGCGCCAACTCCTACGTGAACGACTATGGCCGTTATGGCCTGCGTCAGCCGCCCCGCGGTTTCCGCTGGGTCCGCGCCGACAACGACTACGTCCTGGCCTCCCTGGCCAACGGCCTGATCGTCCAGGTGCTGAGCAACGGTTACGGCCGCTAGGCCCAAAGCCCACCCTAGCGTGTCGTCAGCCCCGTCCTCCCTATGAGGGCGGGGCTTTCTCGTGGGCGGTGGTCAGGCTTTCAGGTCCCGTCCTCAGAAATTCTACATTGGCTATAGATGCGCTAGGAATTAGCTCGTGTCTCCGCCGCGCGGCAGGCGATCCAGGTCTGCGGCGCGGCGTTATTGTGTGGAACCCGAGGCTCCGAGCGCGACATGACCGCCAAGGCCCTGACGACGGCGTCCGCCGCGACGCGCCGGCCCTTCCTCCGACGCCGGTCGGCGATCCCGGGATTCGCGCTCAGCCTGGGGGTCACGGTCACCCTCCTGTCGACCATCGTCCTGATCCCGATGCTGGCGGTGGCCCTGAAGGCCGCGCAGCAGAGTTTCCCGGACTTCCTGGACGCCGCCTTTTCGCAGCGGGCGCTCGCCGCCTACCGCCTGTCCTTCGGGGCGGCCTTCATCGCGGCGACGATCAACGGCGTGTTCGGCCTGGCCACCGCCTGGGCCCTGGTCCGCTATGAGTTCCCCGGCAAGGGGGTGGTCAACGCCCTGATCGACCTGCCCTTCGCCCTGCCCACCGCGGTGGCGGGCATCGCGCTCGCCGCCCTCTACGCCGAGAATGGCTGGGTGGGTTCGCTGGTGGCGCCCCTGGGCTGGAAGATCGCCTTCACGCCCCTCGGGGTGGTGGTGGCGCTCACCTTCATCGGCCTGCCCTTCGTGGTGCGCACCGTCGAGCCGGTCATGCGCGACCTTTCGGCCGACGTGGAGGAGGCCGCCGCCAGCCTGGGCGCCGGACGCCTGGACACGCTGTCGCGCGTCGTGCTTCCGGCCCTGGCGCCGGCCTGGCTCACCGGCTTCGCGCTCGCCTTCGCCCGGGGCATCGGGGAGTACGGCTCGGTGATCTTCATCGCCGGCAACATGCCCTACAAGTCGGAGATCGCGCCCCTGCTGATCATCATCGAGCTGGAGCAGTACGATTATGCCGGCGCGGCGACCATCGCGGTGGTGATGCTGGCGGCCTCCTTCCTGATGCTCTTCGTCATCAACGCCATCCAGGGCTGGGCCCGACGGCGGTCGGCGTGAGCCCGCGCCGCGCCAACGAGGACGCCCCCTGGGTCAAGGCGGCGATCCTGGCGGTGGTGGCCGTCTTCTTGGCCTTCATCCTGCTGCTGCCCATGGTCTCGGTCTTCTACGAGGCCCTGCGCAAGGGCTGGGCGCCGGCCCTGGAGGCCATCCGCAATCCCGACGCCGTGGCGGCCATCAAGCTGACCCTGATCACCGCGGGCGTCACCGTCCCCTTCAACGCCGCCTTCGGGGTCTGCGCCGCCTGGGCCGTGGCCAAGCACGAGTTTCCGGGCAAGAGCTTCCTGATCACCCTGATCGACCTGCCGTTCTCGGTCTCGCCGGTGGTGGCGGGCCTGATCTATGTGATGGTGTTGGGCGCCCAGGGCTGGTTCGGGGACTGGCTGATCGACCACGACATCAAGATCATCTTCGCCATCCCCGGCATCATCCTGGCCACGATCTTCGTCACCTTCCCCTTCGTGGCGCGCGAGCTGATCCCGCTGATGCAGGAGCAGGGAGTGGACGAGGAGGAGGCCTCCGTTTCCCTCGGGGCGTCGGGCCTGCGCACCTTCTGGAGCGTCACGGCCCCCAATATCCGCTGGGGCCTGCTCTACGGCGTCCTGCTCTGCAACGCCCGCGCCATGGGGGAGTTCGGGGCGGTGTCGGTGGTTTCGGGCCACATCCGGGGCCTGACCAACACCATGCCGTTGCATGTGGAGATACTCTACAACGAGTATGATTTCGTCGGCGCCTTCGCCGTCGCCGCCCTTCTCTGTTTCCTGGCCATCGTCACCCTGGCCCTGAAGACCCTGCTCGAGATGGTCCAGCCGCAGTCGCGGCCGGCCCGTCACTGACCAAGAGACCCCATGACCATTTCCATCCGCTCGGTGGAGAAGACCTTCGGCCGCTACCCGGCGCTCGACGGCGTGAGCCTGGAGATCGCCGACGGCGAGCTGCTGGCCCTGCTGGGCCCGTCGGGCTCGGGCAAGACCACCCTGCTGCGCGCCATCGCCGGCCTGGAGTTCCCGGAGAAGGGCCAGATCCTGTTCGACGGCGCCGACATGACCTATGCCAGCGCCGCGGCGCGCCAGGTGGGCTTCGTCTTCCAGCAGTACGCCCTGTTCCGCCACATGACGCTCGCCCGCAACATCAGCTTCGGCCTCGACGTCCGCAAGGGCGCGGCCAAGCCCCCCAAGGCGGAGATCGCCCGGCGGGTGGAGGAACTGCTGAACCTCGTCGAGCTGCCGGGCCTCGGCAAGCGCTACCCGGCCCAGCTCTCCGGCGGCCAGCGCCAGCGGGTGGCGCTCGCCCGCGCCCTGGCCGTCAGCCCCAGCGTCCTGTTGCTGGACGAACCCTTCGGCGCCCTGGACGCCACCGTGCGCAAGTCCCTGCGCAAGGAACTGCGCCGCATCCACGACGCCACCGGGGTCACCACCATCTTCGTCACCCACGACCAGGAGGAGGCCCTGGAGCTGGCCGACCGGGTCGCGATCCTGAACCACGGCGTGATCCAGCAGGTGGGCACGCCCCAACAGGTCCACGACGAGCCGGAAGGCGCCTTCGTCGCCGGGTTCGTCGGCGAGGCCAATCGGTTGGAGGGGACGGTCCGGGCCGGACGCTTCCAGGCCGGGGAGATCGCCGTCCCGGCGCCCACCGCGGCGGAGGGTGCGTCGATCGCCTATATCCGCCCGCACGACCTGATCCGCTCTGCGGCGGGCCAGGAGAGTTTCTACATCACCGCCGATCGGATAAATGTGCAGGGTCCGGTGGCCCGGATCGAGGGCCGGACCCCGGGCGGCCAGAGGATCGAGGCGGCCTTCGAACGCAACGCGTCGGAGGGCTTGGCGCCCGGCGCGCGCATCGGATTGACCGTCCAGCGGTCATACATCTTCAGCGCGTAACGGCGCCATCTCAACTTTAACGAGAGATTCACTATTTGGCGGCGTTATGCCGCACATGGATCATCTGCTCCGATTTCTCGTGACCCTACGCACCTCGCCACGGCGCGCGATGATGGTTGAGATCGGCTTCATCGCGGTGGGCGCCTTCCTGCTCGGAGTGACGCTCTTCCGCCTGTAGTCGCTATTGCTGTTGTTGCTGCTGCTGATCGTACTGCAGGGACCCGGGCGCGCCGCGGCGGCGTCCCGTGCGGCTGAAGGACGGCTGGGCGACCCGGATGAACTCGGGCTCGGTGAGCGCGGCGCGCGCCCGGCGCACCGACACCCCCACCGCGAGCTGGCTCTCGGCCTCGCCCTTGTAGACGCCGCGTGACGGCGGCACGTCGTTGTAGTCGCGACCCACGGCGGCGGCGATGTGGCGCTCCCCGGCCTCGACATTGTTGGTGGGATCCAGGCCCACCCAGCGCAGGGAGGGCAGGAAGACCTCCACCCAGGCGTGGGTGGCGTCGGGATCGGAGCGGTCGCCGCCCTTGCGGTCGGTGAACAGGTAGCCCGAGACATAGCGCGCCGGGATTCCCCAGGAGCGGCAGATCGCGATCATGATGTGGGCGAAGTCCTGGCAGACCCCGCGCTTGGCGTTCAGGGCCAGGTCGATGGGGCTCTCGGCGTCGGTGACGCCGGCCTCATAGCCGAAGGACTGGTAGATGATGGTGGAGAGCTCGCGCACCGCCGTCAGCGGGTCGCGCACCCGCAGCTGGTCGATGCCGGCCTCGGCGATGAAGGTCTTCAGGGCCTGGGTCTCCACCGCGAAGCCGTGGTGATGCAGGAAGTCGAAGTTCTCGCCGCGCACGAAGTCGCTCTTCAGCCGGTCCCACTCGCCGATGTCCAGGGCGGAGGGAAGGGTGGCCGGCGCCTGGGTCTCCACCGCCGAGCGGGCCAGGATGCTCAGCCGGTCGTGGGGTTGGGGCACGTCGAAGTGGTAGACGGCGTTGCCGAAGGCGTCGGCGTAGGAGAACAGCTGGGCCGGCGGGTCCAGCTCCAGGTCGAAGCTCACCAGCCGCTGGCGGGCGCCCTTCTGGGGCTGCATCCACAGCTCCATGACGCTTTCGCGCACATTGGCGGCGTAGTGGTACTGGGTGACGTGGCGCACTTCCAAAAGCATCAGGCTGGCAACCGCATCTCGAGGGAATAGGCGACGAAGGTGTCGTAGATCGCCGTGTGGATCGCCTGGCACTCGTCCAGCACGGTCGACAGCAGGGCGCCGGCGCCCACCAGCTCCATGTTCTCGACGTCGGCATATTGCAGGCGGGCCTTCAGGCGCCCTGCCAGGCGCTCGGGGCCGGCGTGACCGGCGTCCACATAGCGGCTGGCCGCCGACAGATGCTCCTCGATCCGGGCGGTGGAGAACCGGATCGAGCGCGGGAAATCCTCGTCGAACATCAGGAATTCCAGGATCAGCTCCGGGCGCACGTCGGCGGTGTAGCGCCGCAGATAGGGCTCCAGGGCGCAGCTCATGCGCAGCAGGCTGGTGAGGGCGAAGTGATCGGTGAGCGGCCGCCGGCGGTCGCCGAAACAGACCTCCAGCAGGCGGCCGATCAGCTGGGCCCGCTCCAGATAGACCCCCAGCAGCAGGAACCGCCAGCCCTCGCCGTGGCTCATGGTGGCGTCGGCGGCGCCCTTGAACAGATGCAGGTCGGCGATGATGTCGTGCAGGAAGGCCGAGGAGCCATCGGCGAACTGCTTGGCCGCCCCCGGGCCCGTGACCCGCAGATAGATCAGGTTCAGGCGTTCCCAGGTTTCGCTGGTGATCTGGTCGCGCACCTGGCGGGCGTTCTCCCGGGCGCGCGAGAGCGAGGTGGTGATGGAGCCGCCATCCTCTCGGTCCAGGGCCAGGGACAGGGCCGCGTCATAGGGGGCGCTGGCCTTGGCGGGATCGTTGTCGCCGACGGCGGCCAGGACGATGCGGGCCACCTGGCTGGCGGCCTCGGTGCGGTCGAGGGTGGCGTTGAGCATCACGTCCGACAGGCGGCACATGTGCTCGGCGCGCTCCACATAGCGCCCCATCCAGTAGAGGCTGTCGGCCACGCGGGCGAGCATCATGGCTGAACGTCCTGACTGTCGCTGGCCAGGATCCAGGTGTCCTTGGAACCCCCGCCCTGGCTGGAGTTCACCACCAGGGAGCCCTTCTTCAGGGCCACGCGGGTGAGCGCCCCCGGCGTCACGATGATCTTCTCCCCCGACAGGATGAAGGGCCGCAGGTCGACATGGCGCGGGTCGATCTGGCCGTCGATCAGGCAGGGCGCGGTGGAGAGCTGGATGGTGGGCTGGGCGATGTAGTTGGCCGGGTCGGCCCGCAGGGCGTCGGCGAAGTCGCTGCGCTCCTGGGCGCTGGCGTGGGGCCCGATCAGCATGCCGTAGCCGCCGGACGCACCGACAGCCTTGACCACCAGCTTGTCGAGATTGGCCAGGACATGGCTGAGCTGGGCGGGCTCGCGGCAGAGGAAGGTCTCGATATTGGGCAGGATGGCGTCCTCGCCGAGGTAGTATTTGATGATCTCCGGGACATAGGCGTAGACGGCCTTGTCGTCGGCGACCCCGGTGCCCGGCGCGTTGCAGATCACCACGTTCCCGGCCCGGTAGGCGTTGAACAGCCCCGCGACCCCCAGGCCTGAATCGCGGCGGAAGGTGAGGGGATCGATGAAGTCGTCGTCCACCCGGCGATAGATCACGTCGATGCGACGCAGGCCCGTGGTGGTGCGCATATAGACCATGTTGTCGTGCACCACGAGGTCGCGGCCCTCCACCAGGGGCGCCCCCATCAGCCGGGCCAGGTAGGCGTGCTCGTAATAGGCCGAGTTGTAGACCCCGGGCGTCAGCACCACGACCTGGGGGTTGGGCCGCCAGTCGGCCGCCATGCCCTTCAGCGTCGAGAGCAGCAGGTCCGGATAGCGGTCGATGGCCCGCACGTTGGAGGCCCGGAAGGTGCCCGGGAAGGTGCGCTTGGAGGCCTCCCGGTTGGCCAGCATGTAGGAGACCCCCGAGGGCACCCGCAGATTGTCCTCCAGCACGGCGAAGGCCCCGTCCGGCTGGCGGATCAGGTCCGAGCCGCAGACATTGGCGTAGGCCTGGTGGGGCACATAGAGGTTCTGCATCTCCCGCCGGTAGGAGGGCGCCATCAGCACCAGCTCGCGCGGCACCACCCCGTCCATCAGGATCTGCTGCTCGCCATAGATGTCGGCCAGGAACATGTTCAGCGCCCGCAGGCGCTGGGTCAGGCCCTTCTCAATGGTCGCCCATTCCTCGGCCGGGATGATGCGCGGCAGCAGGTCGGTGGGAATGATCCGTTCGGTGGAGCTCTCGGCCCCGTAGACGGTGAAGGTGATGCCCTGCAGCAGGAAGAACCGCTCCAGGGTCCTCTGCCGCTCGGACATGTCCTCCTGGGCCAGGGTGGCGATGCGTTGATCGAGGGCTGCGTAGTGCTCGCGCACCTCGCCGGAGGCCGTGATCATCTCGTCATAGGGCGCCGCCGCCCCGGATGGCGGCTCTACGGCGTTGGTGTCACCCGATCTTCGCGCCGTCGCCACGCCCCACTCCACCTTGAGATAATCCTTCCGCCTCGACCTGGTTCCGAACCCTAGGGAGCGCCCCGGCGAAAGGGGCGGCTTTTCGGAATCGTCAGGCGTCGCGGAGGGGACTGCCCAGTATTTGGGCAGGCTTCCGCTCGGTTTGAAAGCACCTTCCGCGCGACGGGCGGGGTGACAATCTTAGCCGACCCGCTGTAGACCCCAGGACGGGGGCGGCAGGGGAATCTTGACGTTGGGACGACTGGTCTTCGCCGTCGCCGCCTCGGCGGCGCTTTGCGCCCAGGGGGCGGCGGGTTCCGCGCGCGCCGCGGCGCCGAAGGCCGCCGTCGAGGGCGCGCTGAGCGACAGCCTGCGCGCCGCCATCGACGTCGCGGTGGGCGAGACCGACAAGCCCATCGAGAACCGCTTCGAAGCCCGCCGCCGCGCCCGCGAGGCCGCCGAGGACGCCGTCGCCGTCCTGCGCTCCGAGGGCTACTACGCCAATACGGTCGAGGCCGACGTCACCGAGGCCGAGCCCGCCCAGCCCATCGTGAAGGTGACGCCCGGCCCGCGCTTCCGGATCCAGGACCCCAAGGTCGAGTGGATCGCCCCCGAGCCCGATCCCGGCGTGCAACTGGCCGGGGAGGCGGTGATGGGCCTCGCCAACGGCCAGGCCGGCCGCGCCGCCGACGTGCTGGGCGCCGAGGGCCGCATCCTGGCCGCGGTGCAGAAGCGCGGCTATGCCGACGTCGCGCCGGGCGAGCGCCAGGTGATTGTCGATCACGCCGACCAGTCGGTCCGCCCCACCTTCCGCATCGTCTCCGGCGAACTGGTGCGCCTGGACGGCGTCGAGCTGGTGACGCCCGGCCGCACCAACACCGCCTGGCTGAAGAACCTGGCCCCGTGGACGGTGGGCGACGCCTACGATCCCGACGACGTCGGCGAGCTGGAGCGCCGGCTACTGGACACCGGGGTCTATGACAGCGTCACCGTCGCCCTGGCCGGCAAGGAGAAGGCCACCGCGGAGGGCCTGCGTCCGGTGATCGTCAGCATCGCCGACCGCAAGCGCCGGACCATCGAGCTGGGCGCCAGCTATTCCACCAGCGAGGGCGCCGGCGCCGACGCCCGCTGGACCCGCTACAACGTGCTGGGCCGCGCCGACACCCTGTCCTACTACGGCCGCGCCTCCACCGTGGACAGTCGCCTGGGCGCCGAGCTGACCCTGCCGCACTGGCGCCGCGCCCAGCAGACGCTCAAGGGCCAGGCCGGCCTCTACCGCGTCCGCACCGACGCCTATGACGAGACGGGCGTGGGGGTCCGCGCCGACGTGGAGCGGCGCTACGGCAAGACCTCCTATATCACCGTGGGCGCCTCCCTCGACTACAGCCAGACCGACGAGCGCCAGGCCGGAACCCTGTCCTCCCTGGGCCGCAAGCTGGTGACCGCCTCGGCGCTGGGGGCCATGGCCCTCGACCGCTCCGACGACCCCCTGGACCCCAAGCGCGGCTGGCGCGTGGAGGCGCGGCTGGAGCCGACCCTCATCGTCGGCGCCGACACCCTGCCGTACCTCAAGGCCCAGACCCAGGGATCCATCTACTTCCCCTTCGACGAGAAGGGCCGCACGGTCCTGGCCGGCCGGCTGAAGGCGGGCTCCATCGTCGGCGGCCTGATCCCGGAGGTTCCGGCCTCCCGGCGCTTCTATTCCGGCGGCGGCGGCTCGGTGCGCGGCTACGCCTACCAGGCCATCGGTCCGCGCCTGGCCGACAACACCCCGCAGGGCGGGCTGGCCCTGCTGGAGGCCTCGGTGGAGCTGCGCCAGAAGATCGGCAAGCGCTGGGGCGTGGTGGCCTTCGTGGACGCCGGCTCCGTCGGCTCCGACCAGATCCCCAGCGGCAAGGACCTCAGCCTGGGGGCGGGCCTGGGGGTGCGCTACGACCTGGGCTTCGGTCCCATCCGCGCCGACATCGCCATCCCCCTGGAGAAGCGCAAGGGCGATGCGCCGTTCCAGATCTATCTCAGCATCGGACAGAGCTTTTGACCGGCCCCTCCGACACCCCGGAGACCGTCGCCGAGGTCGCCCACGAGGTGGCCGAGGAGGTGGTGAAGGTCGCCAAGAGCCGCGGCCTGCCCAAGGCCATCGTCGCCATCTGCGTCATCGTCGCCATCGCCCTGGGCGGCGTCCTGCTCACCACCCGCTACGGGGTCCTGCTGCCCCAGGGGCGGTTGCTCATCGAGGCCCGCGCCAACGGGCTGAAGCTCGGGCGCTTCGGCAAGCTGCGGATCGAAGGCCTGGCCGGCGACATCTGGCGCGACTTCACCATCGCCCGGCTCACGGTCTCCGACGAGAAGGGGATCTGGCTGGAGGCCAGGAAGCTCGAGATCTCATGGCACTATGCTGAACTCCTCACGCGGAACTTCCACGCCGAGAAGATCACCGCCCAGCAGCTCACCGTCCTGCGCCGCCCGACCCTGGCGCCCAAGGAGAAGTCCAGGGGCCTGCCGGTCTCCTTCGACATCGACCTGATCCAGACCCGGCTGGAGATGAAGCCCGGCTTCTCCTCGGTGCGCGGCGTGTTCGACGTCACCGGCGACCTCGATGTCCGCCGGGGCGGCGGCGGCCAGCAGGGGATGATCTCCGTCCGCTCCGTCCTGCACCCCGGCGACCACCTGGCGGCGCAGTTCGACGTCAACAAGAAGCGGCCCCTGCTGCTGGTGGCCAACGCCCACGAGGCCCAGGGCGGGGCCCTGGCCGGCGCCGTCGGCCTGCCCGCCGACCAGCCCTTCGATCTCCAGGTCAGCGCCACCGGCAAGACCTCGGAGGGCCGTCTGATCGCCTTCGCCAGCTCCGGCGTCACCAAGCCCATCGACATCAAGGGCGCCTGGACCCCCAGGAGCGGCCAGGCCAGCGGCAAGGTCCTGCTGACCGCCTCGACCCTGACCCGCAAACTGGCCGCGCGCCTGGGGCCCGAGGCGGTGTTCGTCCTCACCGGGACCCGGGCCGAGCCGGGGCTCTACGACCTGACGGCGCGCGCGACCTCGGCCAACCTCGCCGTCGCCGCCAAGGGCAAGGGCAATCTCGGCGAGCGCCGCCTGGGGCCCAAGGGCCTGGCGCTCACCCTGGACACCCCCAACCTGTCGCAGATCAGCGGCGGCCCGCAGATGGGCCCGTCCCGCGCCGTCGGCGTGCTGACGGGAACCCTGGACGACCTGCGCTTCGCCGGCGATGTGGCCATCACGCGCTTCAAGCTGGGATCCTATGGCCTGGACCGGGTCAGTGGTCCCATGCAGCTCACCCGCAAGGCCAGGGTCTGGGGCGTCAAGGGTACGGCCACCGGCGCGGGCGGGCAGGGGACCGGACTGCTGGCCGCGGTGCTCGGCGCCAAGCCGGTGGCGACCTTCGACGGCCAGCGCCTGGCCGACGGGCGCCTGGCCCTGCGCGATCTCCAGGCGACGGGGGCCGGGCTCAAGGTCCAGGCCAGCGGCGGCCGCGGCCTGATCGGCGGCCTGAACTTCAAGGGCCGCGCCGAGGTCTCCAACCTGGCCGCGGCGCGCCCTGGCGCGAGCGGCTCGGCCGTCGCCACCTGGAGCGCGACCCAGGCGGGCCCCGGCAAGCCCTGGACCCTGTCGGCCGACGCCAAGGGCGCGAAGTTCGCCTCGGGCTACGCCGAGCTCGACCGCCTGCTAGGCGGGGCCCCCAGCCTGTCGGCCAAGGGCAATATCGAGGGGCGCAAGCTGTCCCTGGCCAGCGCCGACCTCAAGGGCGCTGCGGTGAAGGCCTCAGGCGCCGGGGTGCGCGAGGCCGACGGCGCCCTGAAGTTCAAGCTGGACTGGACCGCCGACGGTCCCTTCCGCGCCGGCCCGGTGGAGATCACCGGCAAGGCCAAGGGCTCGGGGGCCATCACCGGGACCCTGGCCGAGCCCCGCGCCGATCTGCTGGCCGATTTCGACGCCGTGGACGTGCCGCGCCTGCCGCTCAAGGCCGCCCACATGACGCTCACCTTCATGCGCCGCCCCGACGGCTCCAGCGGCCTGGTCACCCTGGCGGCGGCCAGCGAATTCGGCCCCGCGGTGGGCAAGGCGGCCTTCCGCTTCCCGCAGGGCGGGGTGGATCTCAGCGACCTGGCGGTGGACGCCGGCGGGCTGAAGGCGTCGGGGGCGCTCTCCCTGCGCCGCAGCGCCCCGTCCTCCGCCGATCTCAAGGTCGCGCTCTCCAAGGGCGCCTTCCTGGCCGCCGGGAGCGTCACCGGGGCGGTGAAGATCGTCGACGCCCCCGGCGGCCCCCGCGCCAGCCTGGACCTGCGCGCCGAAAAGGCGATCCCGCCCGGCGCCCAGCTGGAGATTCGCACCGCCCACGTCACCGCCGACGGCCCGCTGGCCCGGCTGCCCTATCAGGCCCAGGCCACGGGGATGTCGCGCAACGGCGGCTGGAGCCTGGATGGCCGGGGCCTGCTCACCGACACCAAGCCCGGCCATCTCCTGGCCTTCGACGGTCAGGGCCGTTACGGGCGCCGCGACCTGAAGACGGTGGAGACCGCCACCTTCCGCTTCGGCGGGCCCGAGCGCAGCGCCCGGCTGCGGTTGGCGGCCGCCGAGGGGGGGCAGATCGACGTGGACGCCAGGCTGGCCGGCGACAGCGCCGACGTCCGCGCCCAGATCCGTCAGCTGGGCCTGGGTCTGTTCAATGAGGATCTGACCGGCAAGGTCGACGCCAGCCTGTCCCTCTCGGGCAAGGGCGCCCGCCTGGACGGGGTGATGACCGCCAAGCTGGACGGCGCGCGCGGCCGGGGCTCGCCGAGCTCCCAGGGCCTGGACGGCACGCTCAACGCCCGGCTGGCCGACAGCAGCATGACCATCGACGCGGCCTTCACCAACCCCAGCGGGCTGAAGGCCAACGCCAACTTGGTGTTGCCGGCCGAGGCCTCGGCCGCGCCCTTCCGGGTGGCCATCAACCGCCAGAAGCCGCTGCGCGGCCACGTCTTCGCCGACGGCGAGGTCAAGCCGCTGTGGGACCTGCTGGTGGGCGGGGAGCGGGAGCTGGCCGGCCGGGTGCGGCTGGACGGGACCCTGAGCGGCTCCCTGGCCGACATCCGGACCCGCGGCGAGGCCTCTGTGGACGACGGTCGGTTCTCCGACGGGGCCACCGGCCTGGTCCTGCGCGAGGTCGTCCTGCGGGCGACCCTCACCGACAACGTGATCAACGTCACCCGCGCCACTGGCGCCGACGGCCACGGCGGCTCGGCCACCGGCTCGGGCCGGATCAGCCAGGACGGGGTCAGCACCTTCAAGCTCGACCTGACCGGGTTCCGCCTGATCGACAACGACCAGGCCACCGCCTCGGCCAGCGGCCAGGTCACCCTGGACCGCGACGCCGCCGGCAAGGTCCGCCTGGCCGGCAAGCTGCTGGTGGAGCGCGCCGACGTCTCGGCCCGCACGCCCACCCCCTCCGGCGTGGTCCCCATGGACGTCATCGAGGTCAACAAGCCCATCGACCTGGGGACCGCCCAGCAGGCCGTGGTCCGCCAGGGGCTGGGGATGAATCTCGACGTCACCCTGACGGCGCCGCGCCGCATCTATCTGCGCGGCCGCGGCCTGGACGTGGAGCTGTCTCTCGACGCCCATGTCGGCGGCACCACCAACAAGCCGGTGCTGACGGGGGTCGCACGGGTGGTGCGCGGCGACTACGACTTCGCCGGCAAGCGGTTTGAGTTCGACCAGCGCGGCGTGGTCTATCTGGCCACCTCGCCCCGCGACATCCGTCTCAGCCTCTCGGCCACGCGGGACGACCCGGCGCTGACGGCGGTGGTCAGCATCCGCGGCACGGCGGCCAAGCCGGAGATCACGCTGACCTCCACCCCTGTCCTGCCCAATGACGAGGTCCTGTCCCAGGTGCTGTTCGGTCGATCGGCCTCGCAGCTCTCGCCCCTGGAGGCCGCGCAACTGGCCTCGGCGCTCTCGTCCCTGGCCGGGGGCGGCGGCTTCGACGTCATCGGCAACCTGCGCACCTTCGCCGGCCTCGACCGCCTGGCCCTGGGGGGCGACGGCGAAAGCGGCATGACAATTTCCGGGGGCAAGTATCTGACCGACGACGTTTATCTGGAGCTCACCGGTGGCGGCCGCACCGGTCCCTCGGCCCAGGTGGAGTGGCGGGTCGGCAAGAACCTGTCCATCATCTCCAAGCTCGCCGGCCAGGGGGACGGCAAGCTCGCCGTGCGCTGGCGCAAGGACTACTGAGCATGACGAAGCGGGGGGCGATGATCGGCGTGGCGGGGGCCATGGCGCTGGCCGCCTGCGCGCCGCCGCTCAAACCCCCGACCCATACCGGTGTCTGCTGGCGACTGGCCCCGGCCATGAACGGGACCCAGGACTTCAAGCCCATGACCAACAGCGTCGAGAGCCTGCAGGCCTGCGCGGTCCAGCTCGAGGGCCTTCGCCTGAAGCACGGGGTTCCGATGACCGGCGCCTATCAGGGCCAGATCATCTTCGTCACCGACCAGGATATCAGCGCGGCGGCCAGCACGAAGGCCAGGCGCTATCCCCTGTTCACGCCGCAGCAGCGGGCGGAGATGGACGCCGGTCTCAGGCGGCTCATGGCGCAGGAGGGCCGCTAGGCCTTGGCGGCCGCATAGGCCTGGCTGCCGCGGGTGAACACCTGGTCCCCGGCCTCGATCGCCGCGATGGGGATGTCGGCGGCGCCCGACAGGCGCTGATAGATCGGGGCGAAGTCCTGCAGGGTGGCGTCCAGCAGGGCCCGCAGGGACGGGATCACGAAATAGACCTGCTGGAAGTCGTCGATCCGGTAGGGGGTGCGCATCACCCGCTCCAGGTCAAAGCCCAGGCGGTTGGGGGAGGGGTCGTCCAGGGCGAAGATCGACTCGGCGTGGGACGAGACGATGCCCGCCCCGTAGATCCGCAGGCCTTCGGTCGTCTGCAGCAGGCCGAACTCGACAGTGTACCAGTAGAGCCGCGCCAGGTTGTGAAGTTGGCCTCGGCCCAGGGCGCGCAGACCGCCCTCGCCATAGGCGGCCATATAGTCGGCGAACACCGGGTCGGTCAGCATCGGCACGTGGCCGAACACGTCGTGGAAGATGTCGGGTTCCTGAAGGTAATCAAGCTGCTGCGGCTGGCGGATGAACCGCCCGGCGGGGAACCTGCGGTTGGCCAGGTGCTCGAAGAACAGGGCGTCGGGCACCAGGCCCGGAACCGCCACCACGCTCCAGCCGGTCAGGCGGTTCAGCTCCTCGTTGATCCGCGCGAAGTCGGGGATGCCGCCCCGGTGGAGGTCCAGCGCGTCCAGGCCGTGCAGGAAGGCGTCGCAGGCCCGTCCCGGCAGCAGCTTGGCCTGCCGCTCATACAGGGTCATCCAGACCTGGTGCTCGGCGGGCGTATAGGCGGCCCAGTCCTGATCGATGGTCCAGTCGGCCCGGGCTCCGGGCGGGGGAAGGCCGTCAGCGCTCATGGCCGGAGAATGGCCCCAAATCGCCGGAAGTTCCGTTCGCAATGGGCGGGATTCGGCCCAGTCGGCGCGAAAACCTTGCTCAGGAGGGCGCGATCACGCCCAAGCCTTGCCTAGTGGCTGATGCGCGGCCGCAGGGTGTAGTGGCCTTCGTTGAAGGATTCGAAGATCAACGGCGCCTGGGGATGGCCCACCGGCTCGCCGCTCTCGTCGGGCAGCAGGTTCTGCTCGGACACGTAGGCGACATAGGCGTTGTCGTCGTTCTCGGCCAGCAGGTGATAGAAGGGCTGGTCCTTGCGGGGCCGCACATGCTCCGGGATCGACTGCCACCACTCCTCGGTGTTGGCGAAGGTGGGATCGACATCGAAGATCACGCCGCGGAAATTGAAGAC
Organism: Phenylobacterium sp. GW821-FHT12F10; assembly: GCF_058806695.1. Lineage (NCBI taxonomy): Bacteria > Pseudomonadati > Pseudomonadota > Alphaproteobacteria > Caulobacterales > Caulobacteraceae > Phenylobacterium > Phenylobacterium sp. GW821-FHT12F10. The sequence goes on from NZ_JBXAPY010000001.1 coordinate 1,303,567, forward strand.
ACGGTGCTTCACGACATCGCCGATGGCGAACTTGGCCAGCCGAACGTCCGCGATCGCCGCGGGATTGGGCAGGTGGCCTGCGTTTGGCTTTTCGAGTCGAGCGTCCATGACCTGAGAATCTACACCGAGGTACCTAACTGGGAGATGAACGTAGCGCTCACGCGTCCGTGTTCAAGTGCGCGCCTTCCGGCAGGCGAACTTGCTTGGTACAGTCGCTTTGAAACGAGGCGCCCGTACCGGCGTCTGCGAAGGACTTAAGGTTGGTCCATGTCTGAGGCGCGCAGAAACACGCGATGCGTGTTTCGCCCTCTTGATCTACGCGCTTTCCGGGCGCCTGAATGAGCGATCAGGCTGGAAACGCGCCCGGAGCCATGCGCAATGGCCGGGAGAGGTCTGGGAATGATGCGCCCTGCTATGGCGCCCTCGACCTCGGCACCAACAACTGCAGGCTCCTGATCGCCACCCCGTCGGGAAAGAGCTTCCGGGTGGTTGAGGCCTATTCGCGCATCGTGCGGCTGGGGGAGGGGCTGTCCCAGAGCGGCCGGCTGTCGGACGTCGCCATGGAACGCGCCATGGCCGCGCTGAAGGTCAGCGCCGAAAAGGTCCGTCGCCGGCGGGTCGTCAAGCTCAAGGCCATCGCCACCCAGGCCTGCCGCATGGCCGAGAACGGCCAGGAATTCATCGACCGGGTCTTCGAGGAGACCGGCCTGCGCCTGCAGATCATCGCCCCGCGCGAGGAGGCCCAGCTCTCCGTCGCCGGCTGCCTCAATCTGCTGGACCGCAGCGCCGACGCCGCCCTGGTGGTGGACGTGGGCGGCGGCTCCACCGAGCTCTCCTGGGTCGATCTCCAAGGTGAGGGCCTTGGGGGCGAGCTGAGCACCTTCGTGGCCTCGAAACTGCCCATCAAGGCCTGGCTCTCCATCCCCATCGGCGTCGTCACCCTGGCCGAGCAGTTCCCGGAGGGCGAGACCGCCACCGAGGCCTGGTTCCGCGCCATGGTGGACCGGGTGAAGCTCGATCTCGCCGCCTTCCGCCACGCCGATCCGATGCGGCCGATCTTCGACGAGGACCGCGCCCACCTGATCGGCACCTCGGGCGCCATCACCAGCCTGGCCGGCATGCACCTGCGCCTGCCGCGCTACGACCGCTCCCGCGTCGACGGCATCTGGATGACGCGGGCCGAGTGCGAGGGCGCGGCCAACCTGCTGCTCGGCCTCACCGCCCAGCAGCGCGCCGACCAGCCCTGCATCGGCCCCGACCGCTCGGACCTCGTCCTGGCCGGCGCCGCCATCCTCCAGGCCGTCCAGGAACTCTGGCCCTGCACCCGTGTCCGGGTCGCCGACCGCGGCCTGCGCGAGGGCATCCTGATGTCCCTGATGTCCGAAAGTGGCGGCCGTGGCCGCCGCAAGCGCCGCCGCGGCCGTCGCGGCAAACCCCTGCCCCAGGCGGCCGAATGACCGACGAACTCCCTCCGGCTCGCAAGCGCATGGTCAAGCCGCCCATGGGCGGCACCGAGGAAGGCCGCGGCAAGCCCGCGCGCCTGAAGACCGCCAAGATGCGGACCCCGTCCTCCCAGGCCTGGCTGTCGCGTCAGGTGAACGACCCCTTCGCCGCCAAGGCCAGGGCCCATGGCTACCGCAGCCGCGCGGCCTATAAGCTGACCGAGATCGACGACCGCCTGCACCTGCTCAAGCCCGGCATGCGGGTCATCGACCTCGGCGCGGCCCCCGGCGGCTGGACTCAGGTCGCCGTCGAGCGCGGCGTGGTCAATATCGTCGGCGTCGACCTGCTGCCGGTCGATCCCATCTCGCCGGCCCAGATCATCGAGATGGACTTCACCGACCCGGCCTGCGGCCCCCTGCTGATCCAGATGCTGGGCGGGCCGCCGGATATCGTGCTGTCGGACATGGCCCCCAACACCGTCGGCCACCGCAAGACCGACCACCTGCGGATCATGGGCCTGATCGAGATCGGCGTGGATTTCGCCATCAGCGTGCTGAAGCCCGGCGGATCCTTCATCGCCAAGGCCTTCCAGGGCGGCGAGACCTCCCTGGTGATCGCCAAGCTCAAGCACCACTTCACCGACGTGAAGAACATGAAGCCCAAGGCCAGCCGCGCGGACTCCTCGGAGACCTACCTGGTGGCGACGGGGTTCAAGGGGCGGACCTAGCGGCGCCCGGCGAACCGGGCGCCGTCATATCCTAGGCCAGCATGCGGACCTTCGGCTCCCGGTCCCACTGGCGGGTGCGGGCCGGCGGGATGAAGCCGTCGGCGCCCCCCGCCAGGTCCACGATCCCCGCGTCCGGCTCCACATTGGCCTTGTCCAGCAGGGGTTGAGCCTCCGCCGTGAAGCCGATGGCCTTCAGGTGGACGAAGGCGTTGGCCACGAAGTCCACCGCCGCGCTCTCCTTCAGCAGCTCGGCGCAGCCCGCCTTCGACAGCACCAGGGCCACGGCGTCGAACAGCACCGAGGGCGTGCCGGCCAGCTGGCCGTCCGCCGGCAGCTTCTTGCCGTCCTTCAGGGTCACCCCGCCGACCTTGGGGGCGACGATCTTGACGCTGGCGCCCTCGGCGAGCGCCGCCTTCTTCACCGCGTTGATCACCGCCCCGTCGGCGCCGTCGGTCACCAGGATGGCCACCGCCCGGCCCATCAGGGTCTCCGGATACTTGCCGACGATGCGCAGGGCGGGCGAGGGGTCCATGTCCACCGGCTTGACCGCCGCCTCGGACTTGGCCGGCAGGTCCATGGCCAGGCCGTCGGCCACCCGCTTGGCGAGGCCCGCATCGACGTTCTGCAGATTGCCCAGGATGCGCAGCCGCACGTGCTCGAAGCTGCACTTGGACAGCTCGAACACCAGGGCGCTGGCCAGGTGGGCCTGCTCGATGGGCGTCTGGGAGGCGTAGAACAGCCGCGCATGGCTGTAGTGATCGGCGAAGGTCTCCGCCCGCAGCCGCGCCTTGGGCGCGTCATTGGCCACCGCCGCCGAGCGGAAGCCGCCCTTGGGGTCCTCGCGCGGACCGCCGGGTTCACCCGCTTCGCCCAGGCTGTTGGGTTCGTAGTTGGCCCGGCCGACGGGAACCTCCATCTGCATGTGGCCGTCGCGCTGGAAGTTCTGGAAGGGGCAGCCCTTGGCGCGGTTGATGGGCAGCTGGTGGAAGTTCACCGAGCCCAGCCGCGAGAGCTGGGTGTCCTGGTAGGAGAACAGCCGCCCCTGCAGCAGCGGGTCCTCCGAGGCGTCGATCCCCGGCGGCATGTTGGTGGGCAGGAAGGCCGCCTGCTCGGTCTCGGCGAAGAAGTTGTCGACGTTGCGGTCCAGCACCATCCGCCCGATCACCTTGATGGGGACCAGCTCCTCGGGGATCAGCTTGGTGGCGTCCAGGATGTCGAAGGGCAGGGCGTCGGCCTCGGCTTGCGAGAGCAGCTGCACGCCGAACTCCCACTCAGGGAAGCCGCCGGTGTCGATGGCCTCGAACAGGTCTCGGCGGTGATAGTCCGGATCGGCGCCGGCGATCTTCACCGCCTCGTCCCAGCAGGTGGACTGGGTCCCCAGCTTCGGCCGCCAGTGGAACTTGACGAAGGTGGCCTCGTCCTTGTCGTTCAGCAGCCGGAAGGTGTTGACCCCGAAGCCCTCCATCATCCGCAGGCTGCGCGGAATGGCGCGGTCGGACATGGCCCACATGACCATGTGGGTGCTCTCCGGCATCAGGCCGATGAAGTCCCAGAAGGTGTCGTGGGCGCTGGCGGCCTGCGGATAGCCGCGGTCGGCCTCCATCTTCACCGAGTGGATCAGGTCGGGGAACTTGATGGCGTCCTGGATGAAGAACACCGGGATGTTGTTGCCCACCAGGTCCCAGTTGCCCTCCCTGGTGTAGAACTTCACCGCGAAGCCCCGCACATCGCGGGGCGTGTCCACGCTCCCCGCTCCGCCGGCCACGGTGGAGAAGCGGGTGAAGACCTCGGTCTTGACGCCGACCTCCGTCAGGATCCTGGCCCGCGTGTACTTGGCCAGCGACTCCGTCAGCTCGAAATAGCCGTGCGCCGCCGAGCCGCGGGCGTGGACGATCCGCTCGGGGATCCGCTCGTGGTCGAAGTGCTGGATCTTCTCGCGCAGGACGAAGTCCTCCAGCAGGGTCGGGCCCCGCGGGCCGGCCTTCAGGGAGTTCTGGTCGTCGCTGACCGGCACGCCGAAATTGGTGGTCAGCCGCGCCTCCGGGGCGCTGGCGGTCTGGTGCAGTTCGCCGCCGGTCCCGACCTGCGAGGTCTCGGCGCCGGAGGGCGGGGTCTTGGGCTTGGTCATGTCGAGGGTCCTGATGGAGGGCGGTTGCTTGCCTTGTCCAACGCGGCGCCCTTCGATTGGTGGCCGACCCCAGGTAGAAAAACCCGCTCTGTCAGGCGCCCGACGCAAGGCGGCGCAAGGGTTTGCGGCCCGTCGCCCGACCTAGGGCGCCAGTTTGCACGGCCTTGTGTCGGATCGCGGCCCCGTCCTTCGTCCTGGGATCAGGGAAACAGAACAGGAGGCTTCCATGCCCTATGTCGACGGCTTCATCCTCGCGGTCCCCAAGGCCAAGATCGAGGACTACAAGGCCATGGCCCGCCTGGGCGCGGAGGTCTGGAAGGATCTCGGCGCGCTCGCCTATGTCGAGTGCATCGGCGACGACGTGCCCCATGGCGAACTGACCTCGTTTCCCCGCGCCGTCCAGGCCACCGACGACGAGGTCGTGATCTTCTCCTGGATCGTCTACGAGAGCCGCGAGGCGCGAGACGAGATCAACGCCAAGGTCATGAGCGACCCGCGCATGAAGCACTATGATCCGACCAACACGCCCTTCGACGGCAAGCGGATGATCTACGGCGGCTTCCAGCCCTTCATCCAGGCCTAGAACCCGAAGGGCGACCCATCGGGATTCAGCACCTTCGGCTGCTGGAAGGGGACATAGGCCAGGCGCGCCGGTCGCGACGAGCCGCCTCGGTGATAGGCCTTACCCTCGCCGTTCAGCGGCCCGATATATTCCCAGTCGCCCTGATGATAGCGGCCCTCGCCGCGCGCCTCGCCGCGAGCGTAGACGGCGTTGAAGCGCGACCCGTCGCCATAGGTCCACTCGCCGGGCCCCTCGGCCAGACCGTCCTTCCAGTTGACCGAGAGCTGGTCGAAATTGGCGGCGTAATAGACCCCGTGCCCGTTGCGGGCGCCCCCGCTCACCCCGCCGTCGTACTTGGCGGCGAAGCGGTTGTTGCGGGAATAGACGATCACGCCCTGGCCCTCGGCCATGCCGTCCACGCACCGCCCGCTCCAGCGCACGGTGAGGGCCGGATCGGGGCGCGTGTTGTAGATGGCGCACTTGCTGAGAGGGTCCACGATCCAGTGCGGATCCCTGGCATAGTCGAGGTAGCGCGCGCCCTGCGGCTTGGGCTGGGCCGGAACCTGGGCCTGGGCGGTCCCCGCCAGCAGGACCAGGCCGATCGCCATCATCGCGACCCTCATCTCAAGCCCTTCCGTCATCGCCGACGCAGACCGGGAAGCCGGCCGCCTCGCCGCGGCGGCGCAGGCGAACCGTGCCCAGGCGCTTGCTCTTCAGCACCAGCGTCTCCCCCACGAAGCGGCCGGTGAACACCTCGCCGGTGGCGGTCACCGTGAAGCTCAGGCCACGGGCGTTCACCTTGGCGGCGTGCGCGGCCAGGGGCGGCAGGGGCGCGCCCTCCGCCGTCTGCACGACGATCCGGGGGCTCATCCCCTCGGGGCGTACGAACACCCGCATGCCCCGCGCGTCCCCCGTCTCCTGGGACAGGCAGATATTGGACCAGGTCTCCGCCCCCCGCAGGTCCCAGGACCCGGCCTGGGCCGGACCGGCAAGGAGGGCCAAGGCCAGGATGAGGGTTCGTCGCATGGTTCGCCTCCTCAGCGGGCCAGCCTCTCAGAGGCGCCGCCGTCGCGGCACTGGCGAAAATTGGGCCGTCCTTGACTCGAAAAGAGAAAGAGAAACATCATTCTCTTATTGGAGATCCGAATGGGCCAGGCGCGGTCGACATCGACGCAGGACGGGGAGGGCGAGGCTGTCGCGCGCTTTTCCGGCGACCACGGCGTCGAGGCCCCGCCCCGCCAGGCCCGCAGCCGCGAGACCCTCCGCGCCCTGCTGGCCGCCGCCGAGGCCCTGTTCGACGAGGTGGGCTTCCACGCCTCCACGGTCCCGGAGATCTGCCGCCGGGCGGAGTCCTCCACCGGGGCCTTCTACAAGCGCTTCCGCGACAAGGACGAGCTGCTGGCGGTGCTGTTCGCCGACCTGCTGGCCGACGTACGCGCCCGCCTCGACGCCTGCCTCAACCCCGCCGCCGTCGCCGCCCAGGACCTCGCGCCCCTGGTCGCCTCCGTCGTCCACGCCCTGGCGCAGGCCTATCGCGGCCGGGCGGGAACGGCCCGCGCCCTGATCCTGGTGGGGGAGCAGCGCCCGGAGTTCCAGGCCCTGTCGCGCCAGACCCACGCCGAACTGCTGGTCCAGGTCGCCCAGGCCCTGGCCGCCAAGCGGGCCCATTTCAGCCACGCCAATCCCCGCCTGGCCGCCGAGTTCGTCTCCCGTCAGCTCACCGCCGTCTTCCAGCAGCAGGTGCTGACGGGCGGCTTCGACCCCCAGTCCCAGCTCCCCGGCTGGCCCGCCCTGGAGCAGGAGCTGGTCCGTGCGGTCTGCGCCTATCTGGGCCTGCGCGTCCCGCGTCCGCCGGCCCCGCCGCAACAGCTCTCCTTGGACCTGGGCTGATGGAGGTCGCCGAGGCCCTGGCCACCCGCATCACCTGCCGCGCCTTCCGCGACGCCCCGGTTCCGCGGGCGACGGTGGAGACCATCCTGACGGCGGCGTCACGCGCCCCCTCCGGCGGCAACCTCCAGCCCTGGCGGGTCTGGGCGCTCCGCGGCGACGACCTCGCGGCCCTGCGGCACGCCATCAAGGCCCGCATCGCCTCAGGCGCCCTCTCCGACGGCCAGACCGAGTACAACATCTACCCGCCGGACATGGGCCCGCCCTTCAGCGACCGGAAGTTCGCCGCCGGAGCGGCCATGTACGCCGCCCTCGGCGTGGCCCACGCCGACCTGGCCGGCCAGATGGCGCAGTAGGTCGCCAATTTCGAGCTGTTCGGCGCCCCGGTCGGCCTGGTCTTCGCCATCGACCGGTCCCTGCAGCAGGGCCAGTGGGCGGACCTGGGCATGTACATGCAGTCGGTCATGCCGCTGGCCCGCGAGCACGGCCTGCACACCGCGGCCATGGAGTCCTGGGCGCTCTGGCACGCCACCATCCGCCAGGTCCTGGGCATCCCCGACGAGCTGATGATCTTCTGCGCCATGGCGCTGGGCCACATGGATGAGGCCGCCCCCATCAACCGCGTCCGCACCGCCCGCGCCCCCCTGGCCGAGTTCGCCGTCCTGCGCGGGTTCTGAGCGCGCCTGGGCGGCCGGCGCGGCGCGGTGTAGCTCTTGCCGTCCCACGCCCTGGAGAAGCCCGTGGCCCAACTGACCTTCGATGCGGCCGCCGCCAAGGCGCTGGAGGCGATCTACCTGACCCCCGACGTCATCGCCCAGCGTGCCCGGGTGCTCGACCTGTTGGCGCCCCAGCCGGGGGAACGGGTGCTGGACGTGGGCGTCGGCCCCGGCCTGCTGGCCTATGACCTCGCCCGCTTGGTGGGAGAGGGGGGAACCATGGTGGGCCTGGACCTGTCGCCGGCCATGGTCGCGGCGTCGGCCGAGCGCCTGGCGGCCTTTCCCCAGGCCCAGGTCCGCCAGGCCGACGCCACCGCGCTCGGCGGTCGCGACGCGGCCTTCGACGCGGTGGTCTCTACCCAGGTCTACGAGTACGTCGCCGACATGCCTACCGCCCTGGCGGAGTTGCATCGCGTCCTGGTCCCCGGCGGCAGGGTCCTGATCCTCGACACCGACTGGCGCAGTATCGTCTGGCATTCCTCCGACGAGGCCCGCATGGCCCGGGTCCTGGCCTGCTGGGACGCCCACCTGGCCGATCCCCACCTGCCGGCCCGCCTGGGGCCCCTGCTGCGGGCCTCCGGCTTCACGGTGCGCCGGGTGGAGATCCTGCCCATGCTCTCGCCCCGCTGGCAGCCGGTCAGCTATGCCGGCGCCATGATGCGCACCATCGCCAATTTCGTCCGCGCCAACGCCGAGCGCGCCGGCCTTGTCCCCGAGGAGATCGAGGCCTGGTGGGCCGACCAGCAGGCCCTGATCGCCCGCGACGAGTTCTTCTTCAGCCTCAACCGCTACGCCTTCCTGGCCACCCGCGCCTGAAGCGGGCCGACCCCTAGTCCGGCGCCCGGGGCTCGGCGCCCGCCGGCTCGGCGCGCAGGCGGTTGCGGAACTCGTCCAGGCGGCTGCGATATCCCTCGGCGTCGCCGTATTCCAGGAACTCATAGTAGCGCCGGTGCGGATCGGAGACCTTCAGGGCGTGCTTGATGGGGCACCAGTACTGCTCGGTGCGGCTGGACACCTCCCGGACATAGGCCACCAGGCCGTTGGCGTAGGCGCAGAAGCTGCAGTTCAGGGCCTCGATGACGTTGAGATAGGACAGCCGCCCGCGGTCCATGGCGATGTAGTCGCGGCGTTTGACCCGGGGAATGCCATAGGCCCGGAAGCATATGGCCTGGTAGGCGCTGACCCAGGCGTCGACGATGAGCAGGGGGATGATCAGCGAATAGATCACCGGCGCCGTCAGCACCACGGCCGGGGAGGCCCCGCCGAGGAACCTGCGCAGACCCAGGCGCAGGCGGCGATGCTCCAGGGTTATGCCGTGCTCGAACTGCCCGATCTGTTCCTTGAGCTTCCAGCCCAGGGCCTTGCGGCGCGCCTCGATCTCCCGGTCGAGGTCGCCCTGGAGGCGGACGATCTCCTCGGCGAGATCCTTCATGTGCTGGGTCATGGGCGGGGGGCGGCTCCTGGAGGGACCGCCACCCTAGCCTAAATGCTCAAGGTTTGGGGCGCGACCGACAGCGGCCATCCCAGCGGGAGCAAACAGGCGCGGCAACCTGAAGTCGACGCCGCCGCGGGCTTGATGTAGCGTCACCATGGGGAGGATCGACATGGACTCAGATCCGCGCGCCGGAAGGGCGCATTCAATGCGTCCGCCAGGCGTCCTGGCGCGCCTGCTGCGCGGCGCCCTCGCCGGCGCCCTGGTGGCGGCGCTCGCCGGCTGCGCCTCGTTCTCGGGATCGGCCGAGCCGGTGGTCTCGCTGAAGACCCGCCTGGACGCGGTCAAGGCGCTGCCGGAGGCCGACGCCCTGGCCGCCTTCGCCTCGGGCGACGACGAGGACCGCGGCGGCCTGGATCCGAAGAGCTACCGGGACTATGTGGCCGGCGTCTATGTGCGCGCCGCCGACGCCCAGTACCTGGCCTTCCGCACCAACCTCTCGCGGGAGACCAAGGGCGCCGGCTTCGGGTCCAGCACGGCGATCCTGGTGATGAACGGGGCGGCCATCGTCTCCGGCGTCGAGGGCGCCCGGGCCCTGGCCACGGCGGCCGCGGTGACCAGCGGAACCTACTCGGCCCTCAGCAAGGAGGTCTTCCAGGACAAGACCCTCCAGGCCCTGCTGGCGGCCATGGACAGTCGCCGCGCCACGGCGAAGATCGCCCTGCAGAAGGGCCTGCAGCAGCCCGCCAATGTCTACACCCTGCGCGACGCCTTCGACGCCATCTACGACCTCGAGCGCCAGGCCAGCCTCGACGTCGCCGTGCAGCAGCTCACCACCCTGGCCACCGCGGACGCCGCGGCCCAGGAGAAGGCGCTGAAGTCCCTCTACCAGGCGCCCATCCTGACCCAGGCCGCCGTGGACCGGCTGGCCGCCATCCTCGACTATGTGGACGCGCTCGCCGCCTCCAATCAGCGGGCGGACCTCGACATGCTCAATGCGATCGCCGCCGCGCCGGGGATCGAGGTGGGGGTCGGGGACACGCCGGGGAAGACCCGCAACAACATCGTGGTCTGGCTGAACGACCCCGCCCAGACGGCGGACATCGACGCGGTCATCGCCAAGCTCAAGCCCGTGACCAAGAAGGATACCTACTGATGGCGGACGTCAGGGTGGTGGGGGCGTCGAAGGATCTCGACCTGGCGCTGCTGAATACCTGGATTGGCCAGCGGGAGCGCCTGATGGGCCCGGTGGTGGGGGTCGGCGCGGGCCAGACCCCGGAGGGCCAGCCGGAGACGGCGGTATCCCTGGACCTCGACCAGCCCCGCCCGAAGAAGAACTTCGCCAAGGTGAAGCTGAAGGTCGGCGGCGCGGCCGTGGTCGCCCCCGACCAGGTGTTGGTCTGCGAAGGCCAGGCCTATGTCAGCGGCGCGCTCAGCGAGGTCTTCCTGGTCCGCAAGAAGAGCTAGGCGCGGTCGGCCGCGCCCCGACGGGCGCTTGAAGGAGACGAGCGATGAACTGGATGATCCTGCCGCTGAAGCGGACCTTCGATTTCGGCGGACGCTCCCGCCGAAAGGAGTTCTGGATGTTCGTCCTCTTCTGCGTCCTGGTGGGCGTCGGGGCGGGGATCCTCGACCTGATGCTGGGCTATGGCGCCTCTGGCGCCCATGCCGGCGGCGGTGGCTACGAGGCCTGGGTGGAGACGCGTGGCCCGGTGGGGGTGATCAGTTCGCTGCTGCTGATTGTTCCCCAGCTCGCGGTGTCCGTCCGGCGGCTGCACGACATCAACCGCACCGGCTGGTGGCTGCTGCTGTTGCTGCTTCCCTTGGTCGGCTGGCTCGTCCTGCTGGTCTTCTATGTCACCGAGGGCACGCGCGGTGAGAACCGCTTCGGGCCGGATCCCAAGCCAGCCCCGCAGACGGCGGAAGCGCCCTGAACGGGCGGCGTCCGGACCTGTTTCAGGCGGCCGGCGCCGTACCCTGGCTCAGAGCTTCCCGAACGCCACGCCCCGCCAGCCCCAGCCGCCCGCGTGGACGGCCTTGATCAGCGGGCCTTTGATCTCGCCGGTGCTGAAGCTGTATTCGTAGATCTTGCCGAAGGAGAGGTCCTCCTCCCGGAAGGCGTAGACCGCCTCGTAGCTCTTCTCCCACTTGCGGCCGCGCGACGCGCTGGCGGCGGCCGAGAGGGTCGGCACGCCCGCGCGCCATTCCACCTCCCACTCCTCGTCGACGGCCCGCACCTCGCCCTTGGCCTCGTCGAACTTCATCCGCACCTTGAACACCCGCTTGATGCCGGCCTTGGCGAAGATCTCGATCCACTTGGCGTCGACGATCCGCCACTCCGCCACCAGGTCGCAATGCTCCTTCTTCGTGGCCTCGCGGATCTTGAAGGGGGCGGTGGGGCGGTTCACGGCCATCAGCCGCTTGCGGAGCTTGGCCACGGGCTCCCGCGCCACGCCGCTCGGCGCCGGCTTGGCGCCGCTCAACCAGTCCAGGATGCTCATCGCGGCCTCTCCGTGGGACGCGCTGTCCAGGGCGCGAGTCCTTGACACCATGGCACGATCCCCCGTCAGGTGGCTCCTATTCCTGGTCGGTGACCACAGTTGGAAGGACCGCCAGATGACCCACCGCAACCGTCTTGCCCGCGCCGCCGCGATCGTCGCCGTGCTCCTGCCCCTGGCGGCCGGCGCGCCGAGTCAGGCCGCGGCCAAGAAGCCCGCCGGCGAGCTGCGCTGCGGCTGGCTGCAGAACCCGTCGCCGGGCAACTGGTGGCTGTTCGACAACGCCGGCGAGTGGACCGTGGGCACGCAGGGCGGCTTCCAGGCCCGCGGCCTGGACAACGTTCCCGACCTCACCGAGCGCAACTGGGTCGTCACCAACGGCTCATCCTACGGCTATGGCTGCGTCTGCATGCGCGTCGAGACCGACGCCAAGCAGCGCCGCATCACCCGCATCCACAGCGTCACCCAGAAGCCCATCAAGGTCTGCCGCTCCGACAGGAAGCTCCCCAAGCAGTAGGGGCCGGCCTCATAATCGCGGCGAGGGCGGTGGGTCTCCCAAGTTGAGCTTGACACATTCGACACGTGGGCGACGAGTAGGCGTCGCCCCGTTCCGGGCGCCGTCCGTGCGGAGGGCCGAACATGCCACTCGTGTTCGTTCATGGCGTCGCGACCCGGCCCAAGCCGGAATATCTGGCCGAGGTCGCGCAGCGTAGCGCGCTGTTCAAGAGTCTGGTGCTGCACAAGGACGCCGTCGTGCTCAACCCCGACTGGGGAAGTCATGCGGTGAAGTTCACCGAGACCTTGCCGTGGCTGCCCAATCCGTCGGGAAATCAGGCCTATGGCGCGGGCGCCCTGGCCGGATCGGGGGGCGAGATCGGACTGTCGGCCATGGCCCAGGCCGATGCGGCCCAGGCCGTCGACCTGGCGATCGCCGGCGTTCTCGAACAGGCGATCGTCGAGGCGGGCAGGGCGCAGGACCCCGACCTCGCCGCGGGCCGCAATGTCGCCCTGGCCAAGGCCGCCGCCCTCTATCTGGACCAGCACGCGCCGGATGAGACGCCCGCGGGCGTCGACGCCCTGGCCGGGGACAGCGACGCGGCGTTCGCGGAGGCCTTGGACCTCCAGCTGAACATGATGCCCGGAATCGAGGCCTATGGCGGGATCGGCGACGCGATCAAGAGCGGCCTGGACGCCGTCGGCGGGTGGCTCGGAAACGGCGCCAGCGATCTGGCCCTGAAGGCCAAGCGGCGGGACCTCAGCAAGGGGGTGGCCTTCTTCCTGGGCGACATCTTCGTCTATCTGCGTCAGCGCGAGGTGGCGGGGGGCGAGGGGGTCCAGGCGCGCCTGTTCAAGCCCATCCTGGATGACCTCATCGCCGCCTTCCACGCGCCGCGCCAGCCCAAGGAGCCCTTCGTGGTGGTGGGCCACAGCCTGGGGGGCGTGCTGCTCTACGATCTGCTGACCGACCTCGACTGCCTGGCCCGCCTGGCCGCCGAGGCTCCGGGCTTCAAGATCGATCTGCTGGCCACCGTGGGGTCGCAGCCGGGGTTCTTCGCCGACCTGAAGCTCTATTCGGGAAAACCCCTGACCGGAACGCTCCTCGCCAGGCCCCCCGGCGTCGCCGCCTGGCACAACGTCTATGACTTCACCGACGTCTTCTCCTTCCTGGCCGCCCCGGCCTTCGCCGGCGTGCAGGACTTCGGCTACGACACGGCGGTGGACGTGCTGGCCGCCCACACCGCCTATTTCAAGCGCCCGTCCTTCTATCAGCGCATGCGCAAGCGCCTGCAGGGCCTGGGCTATTCGTGACCCGGGTCTTCGAAGCGCCCGTCGCCGGCGGAGGGGTCCGCGTCCTGATCCTGGGCGCCGGAACCTATCCCAACGCCCGGGTCGCCCAGCCCCGCGTGCCGACCCTCCCCGACGTCTCCAGCGCCGCCAAGAGCGCGCTCGACCTGGCCCTGCGGGTCCTGGGCCCCTGGAAGGGTCTGTTCGAGCGGCCCCTGGCCAGCGTCGACCTGCTGGTCAACGCGCCGGGCTCCCCCGACGGCGTCAGCTTCACCCCACCCGGCCAGGCGGCCCTGACGCTGGCCGCCCCGACGCTTGCGAACATCAAGGCCGCCCGCACCCGGTGGCTGGCCGGCGCGGAGAAGGACGACATCCTGCTGTTCTACTGCTGCGGGCATGGCATCTGGCTGCCCTCGATCAGCCGCACCTTCCTGGCGGCGGATTTCGGGGCCGATCCCGAAGACCCCTGGCCGAACGCGGTGGCCCTGGACGACTTCCGCTTCAACCTTGGGGAACGCAAGCCGCGCAGGCAGTGGGTGATCTTCGATTGCTGCGCCAATACCCCCACGGCGGCCTTGAGAGCCCTGGCCGCGCGCCCCGATCCGCTGCTGGTGGGGGATGCCGGAGGGCGTCAGCAGGCCGAGGATCAGTACGGGGCGCTGTCGCAGGTGACGCTCGCCTCCTCGACCCCGGGCGCCCAGGCCTTCGGCAAGGATCAGCGCGCCTCGCGCTTCATGGAGGCCTTCCTGGAGGCCTGTGACGGCGCCGCCTTCGTGACCCAGGACGCCGATGGCAAATGGTGGGTGGACCAGCAGAGCCTGGAGCGGGCCATCGCCACCTATGCGGTGCGCGTCGCGCCGAGCGCCGACCAGACCTATTTCACCTTTCCGCGGGTCAGCCAGACCGACGCCAACGACATTCCGCGCCTGCTCAAGCGGGACCAGACGGCGCCATGCACCCTGCTGGTGCGCTCCGACCCGCCGGTCCGCCTGACCCAGGCGGAGCTGACCATCACCTGTCCGCCCTCCGTCGCGGTGGTGGGACGGCAGGTTCCGGGCCCGGCGGCCCTGGCCCGCTTCCGCCAGCAGGTCGCGCCCTGGACCACCTATACGGTCGAGGCCGTCTTCCCGGAGGGGCCACGGGTGATCCAGAGGCTGGCCCTGCCGCCCCTGGCCGAGGCGGTGTTCTGAGCCATGGCGACGCTCACCATCACCGCCGCGGGCGATCTGGGTCCCCTCAGCCTGAGGGTGGTGAGCGCCGGCGGCCGGCTGGTCGAACCGCCGCCGCCGCCGCTGTCCTCCGCCCAGCGGCGGGTGAGCGTCCCCGGCCTCGCGGAGGGGACCTTCGTGGTCATCGGCACGCGGCCCTCGGGCCAGACCCTGACCCGGGAGGTGGCGGTCGGGCCCGATGGCGGCGAGGCGACCTTCAGCGTGGAGGGCCAATCGCCCAACGAATTCCTGAACCAGGCGATGCAGCGTGGCCTGGTGCCCCCTCTGATCGACGATCTGGCCCGGCAGGATCACCGGGAGGCCGCCCGAACCCAGATGAGCGTTCGGGTGGGGGCTTCGGGCGACGCCGGACGGGCGCTTCGGGCGATCGGCGACAAGCTTGTCGAGCCCGAGCTCGAGGCGGCCGTCGAGGCGGTTTCGCCGGAAGGGTTCGAGATCGGCTCGGTGGCGCCGGCCGAGGCCGCGGCGCCGCCTGGCAGCGCGCTCTTCAAGTCCCTGTCGGTGTCCGGCGCTCCGCAGGCCGCCGCCAGCCAGGTTTTTCGCCTTCGCCGCTGGACCTGGGCCGACGGCCGGTGGCGGGCGGACAGCAAGGTCTCGGGCGCATCGGCGCGGCCACACTGGGTCGATTGGGGCGCCGGCTATGTCAGGTTGCGGCTCTCGGCCGGCTCCGGCCCGAACGGCGGAAACGTGCAGGCCTTCGGGTTGCTGGACGACACGGGATATGGCCCGATCGTCGTCGCGCCGCCCTTCCGGGACGGCCTGGACATCACCTTCCTGGCCGACGGACTGACCGCGGAAGGCGCCGCCGAGCGGGTCGACAACCCCTCCTCGGTGCGGGTTCCGGTGGCGGTCGCCCTGCCGCTCAATCCGATGGCCGCCGACCTGTTGGGGGGCGTCACCGCCGCGGGCCTGCCCGGGGCCGAGCAGATCTGGAGCGGCCAGGCCGACATCGGCGATGTGGACAACGCCTTCGACCTCCTCTTCCACAAATATGCCGACCCGGCCGCGGCGGTCCTCGGCGCCCACTATCTGGTGCGGTTCACCCCCAAGCGCATTCCGGTGCAATGGATGCACAACCTGATGAACCTGCTGCCGAATGTGGCGGACGGGCCGACGCTCCTGGCCTGGCGCTACATCACGGCGGGGGGCAAGCAGGGCGCCAAGGTCACGCGCCGCGAAATTCGCGACATCCTGCGCGAGGCGTCCCGCCGGCCGGTGTGCTATTTCGCCCGCAGCCGATCCCTGCTGAGCCAGGGCATGCGCCTCTATGGGCCCTGGACCCGTAACCGCAGGCTGGAGCGCGGCGGCGCGCGGCCTCCGCGCACCGGCGACTTCCTCGACGTGGCGGCCGACGCCGGCGGGTTGGAGGCCTTCTGGGGCGCCAGTCCCAACATGCCCTGGCGCCGTGAGCGGCCGATCACCTGGTCGACGCCGCCGCTCTTCGAGGTGCGCCTGCGCAACGGACTGTTCTGGCGGGACGACGAGGCCGGTCAGTCCTTGATCTCGGTGGTCTAGTTACCGCGCCCTGGGCGGCGTGGCCGCGGCTCACACCAGACCCCGGGCGCCTTCCGGCTCCGGCGTCTTCGCCCCCTCGGCCTTCAGCCAGGCCCGGAACTGGTCCAGCGCCCGGCTGCTGACGCCCGGCGCGGCTAGCAGGGCGAAGCCGCTCTGGGCGGGGATGAACCCGAAGGGCGCCGTCAGCCGGCCGCTCCTCACATAGTCCGCCACCAGCGGCCAGGGCATCACCGCCACCCCCAGGCCCGCGATGGCGGCGTCCAGGGCGAAGTGCAGGTGGGCGAAGGGCTGCTCCGGCGCCTGCGGCAGCTCCAGTCCCGCCAGGGCCGCCCAGATGGCCCAGCCCTGCGGATGGGTCTGGGCGACCAGACGCGGCGCCCGCAGCGCGTCGGGGAACCGCTCCGCCAGACCCGGCGACATCACCGCCCCCAGGTGGCTGGGCATGAAGGCCGTGGCCAGCGGATCGGCGAACCGGCTGGTGGGGACCAGCCGCACCACGGCGTCGGCGCCGCGCTGGGCGGTGGCCTGGGGCGCCAGCTCCGTCAGATGCAGGCGCACGCCGGGATGGGCCTCGGTGAAGCGCGACAGCCGCGGGATCAGCCACTTCACCGAGATGCTGGCGTTGACCGCGATGTGCAGGTCCTCCGACCCGCCGCGCGCCTGGCGCACGGCGCCGGCGATCTGGTCGAAGGCGGCGGTGAGCGCCGGCGCGAGGGCCGCCCCGGCCGCCGTCAGCTCCAGCCGGTGCTTGGGGCCGGTGAACAGGCGCACCCCGAGGCTCGCCTCCAGGGCCTTCACCTGACGGCTCACCGCCGAGTGGGTGACGTGCAGCTCCTCCGCCGCCAAGGTCGCCCGTCCGGTCCGCGCCATGGCCTCGAAGGCCCGCAAGGCGTTCAGCGAGGGTAGGGGGCCGGATGTGAGGTTTTCGAACATGCTGCTGTCTTATGTGCGGTTTAGGCGTTCATCAAGACTCTGAGACGGCCAGGCGCGGCCCTGCAGCTTGCTCAAAACGAGTGAGATACATCCGACGGGTGGTCTCGCCGGGCGCCCACCTCGTCTAGGGTCGCGCCGACCTTGTCCTCCCCCGCAGTATCCTCACCGCGACCGAGCCGTCGCCCCAGTTGCGTACCCATGACCTCCGAAATCCTCGTCCCCGCCCCATGCCCAGATGTCGGCATCGAGACGATCTTTGACCGGGCGCAGGCCCACTTCGCCCATGGGCGGCTGGCCGCGGCGGAGGCCGACTGCCGGGCCCTGCTGGCCCGGCGCCCGGCGAGTCCCTCGGGGCGATACCTTCTGGCCCAGGTCGTGCTCGCCCAGGGTCGGCAGGACGAGGGGCTCGAGCTCTACGAGGCGCGGATCGATCTGCTGGCGGCCCGGGGCGTGTCGGCCGATCCCGAGCTGGGCTATCCGCGCTGGAGCGGTGAGCCGCCGGCGGGAAAGCGCATCCTCATCTGGCCCGAGCAGGGTTTCGGCGACCAGATCCAGTTCGCGCGCTACATCCCGGCCCTGGTGGAGATGGGCGCCCGCGTCACCCTGATGGCCCCGCCGGAGCTGGCAGGCCTGCTGGGAGGACTTGGCGCGACCGTCATCGCCATCACCCAGGGCGTCCATATCCCGCCCCATGATCTCTGGGTCTATCACGGGTCGTTGCCTTGGCTGTTGGCGGGCGCTCCGGCCCCTGTGCCCTATCTGCCGGCGCGGCGGCCCGCGCGCCCGAGCGGCCGTATCGGCGTGGTCTGGCAAGGCGATCCCACCCACCCGAACGACCGCAACCGCTCCTTCGGGCCGGGTGTGTTCCGGCCCCTCCTGGCGCTTGGCCTGCATCCGATCGCACTGGCGCCCCAGCACAGCGGCGCCCGGGACTTCGAGGCCACGGCGCGGATCATCGACCAGCTCGACGCCGTGGTGACCGTGGACACCGCCGTCGCCCACCTGGCCGGGGCGATGGGCCGACCGGTCCACGTGGCCCTGCCGTTCCTGCGCACCGATTGGCGCTGGATGCGGAGCCGATCCGACACCGCCCTGTATCCCAGCATGAAGCTGCACCGGCAGGGGCCCGACCTCGACTGGGACCCGGTGGTCGCGGCGATCGCGAGGGACCTGGTCTCGGTGGGCCCCGCGGAGGCGCGCGCCGCCCCTGAGCCGTCCGGACCCGTCCGCGCCTCGATGGCGGGCGCCCTGTGACCTCTTCGCCCTACGACAACGTGCTTCACTGGGCGGCGGTGGCGGGCGACCGGATCGCCATCGTCGAGGGCGCCGTCAGCCACACCTACGGCGCCGTCGCCCTGCAGCTGCGGCGGTTCTCCACCTTCCTGCGCCGGTCTGGCGTGCGGGAGGGGATGGTCGTCGGCGTGGAATGCGAAAGCCGCCGCCTGGCCCTGCTGGTGATGCTGGCCTGCGAGTCCCTGGGCGCGGCCCATCTGCCGCTGGGCGTCGCGGACCTGGCTCCGGACTCGCCCCTGGCGGGCCGCTGCGACCTGATCTGCGCTCAGCACGTCCCCGCGGCCGAAGGTCTGCCTCCGATCCTCGCCCTCACCCAGGAGACCCTGGTGGCCATCCTGAGCCTGGACCTCGAGGTGGGGGAGGGCGCGCCGGCCCCTCGCCGCTTCGGACCGGAGACCGCTGTGCGCATTTCCAGGACATCTGGAACCACCGGCGCCGGCAAGTTCATGATCAAGCGGCGAAGATACTACGACGAAGCCATGCCGAGCTATGACTGGTGTCTGAAGCCGGTCGACGGCGACCACACCTATCTTTGCTTCTACAGCCCCTCGGTTGGCGGGGTCTTCTTCGACCTGGTCCGGGCGCTGAGGTCTGGCAACAGGATCGTCTTCGCCACGGGTCTGTCGGACATTCTTGGCCTGGAGGACCTGGGTTCCGCCTACGCCTTCCTTCTCCTGCGGGACGCCGAGACCTTGGCGGGCGCCTGTCGCGACCTCGGCCGAAACCTCGGGCTCCACTATATCGACATCACCGGAGCGGCCATTCCGCGGGCCCTGTACGCCTTGTTCGAGGCCCATCTCACGCCCGACGTCTGCAACGTCTATTCCAGCAACGAGGCCGGCTGCATCGCGGCCATGCGGTCGGGGGTAGGCCGGGTGTGCCCGGGCGTCGAGATCCGCATCGTCGATGACGCCGGCGCGCCGGTGGCGCCGGGCCAGGTGGGCCGCATCCTGGTGCGCGGCCCCATGGTGATCTCCGGCTACCTCTGGGACGAGGCCCTCAACGCCGAGTCCTTCGACGACGGGTGGCTGCGCATGAGCGACCTCGGCCGGGTTCCGGAACCCGGCGGGCTGGAGGTGCTGGGCCGGGTCGACGACATGCTCAACATCGGCGGCGAGAAGATCGCCCCCTATCCCATCGAGCAGCGTCTGCGGGCCATCGAGGGCGTGTCCGACGCGGTGGTGCTGCGGATCGAGAACGACAACGGCGTGGGCCGTCTGTGCGTCGTGCTCGAGCGGCCCGAGGGGAGCGACGACGGCCGGCTGCGCGAGGCGGCCGCCCAGGTCATGGCCGCCCATACCCGAAGCTTCGCCCTGCGCCTGGAGGCCGCCTTCCGCCGCACGGAAACCGGCAAGGTGCGCCGCAACCTGCTGCAGCCCGCCCCGCAGACCGCCCCCCGATGATGTGAGATTATCGAACATAGCGGATCAAAGATGTCGGTTTCCGTCAGGCCTTGATCGGGGCAGAAGCTGGGGATGGCGCAACCCCACCCGTCACAGACCGTGGTCATGCTGGCCCTGGGAGTCGGCCAGACCATCGCCTTCGCCTCCAGCTTCTACCTGCTGGGCGTCCTGGGCGACGACATCGCGACCGACCTGACCCTCGCCCCGACCTTCGTCTTCAGCCTGATGTCCGTGGCCCTGGCCGCCAGCGCGCTCACCGCCCCGGCGGTCGGACGCTGGGTGGACCGCCGGGGCGGCAAGGTCGTGCTGCTGATCTCCAACCTGGTGTTCGCCACGGGCCTTGGCCTGGTGGGCCTGGCGCAGGGCCCGGTCCTCCTCACCCTCGGCATGATCGTCCTGGGCCTGGCCATGGCGCTCGGCCTCTACGGCACGCCCTTCGCCATCCTGGTGGCCCTGTACGGGGATCGGGCGCGGCGCGCCATCACCGGCGTCGCGCTGATCGGCGGCCTGGGCTCCAGCCTCGGCTTCCCCGCCACCCACGCGCTCGCCCAGCAGTTCGGCTGGCAGGGCGCCTGCTTCGCCTGGGCGGGCCTGCATCTGCTCGTCTGCCTGCCGCTGGGCGCCTTCCTCATTCCGCGACTGCTTGAGGGCCACATGTCGGCCGATGTCGGCGATCTCGCGCCGGTGGTCTGGGACCGCCGGATGATCCAGTTATCGGTTCTATTCGCCGGGGCCTGGTTCCTCTCCACCTGCATGAGCAACCACCTGCCGCGCCTCTTGGTGGCCTTTGGTCTCTCCGCGACCGTCGCCATGTCCACCGCCGCCCTGGTGGGGGTCGCCGCCGTCGCCGTCCGGGCCCTGGAGTTCGCCGTCCTGCGGCGCTTCCCGCCCCTGATGGCCACCCGCGCCGCCACCCTGATGCACCCCCTGGGCGCCGCCGCCCTGCTCGCCTTCGGCAAGGCCGCCGCCCCGGCGATGGCCCTGGGGCAGGGGGCGGGCAATGGGATGCTCACCGTGGCCAAGGGCGTCCTGCCGCTCAGCATCTGGGGATCCGGCGGCTACGCCTACCGCTCGGCCCTGCTGGGACGGCCCGCCCAGATCGCCCAGATCGGCGGCCCGGCCCTGTACGGCCTGGCCCTGGATCGATCCCCGACCCTCGCCCTGCTGGGCGGCGCCACCCTCTGCCTGGTCATGTTCGCCATGACCTTCGGCCTGAATAAGGAGCCCGTGACATGACCCTTCTCGACGCTGCGCTTGCTCACCCCCGCCCCGACGCCTTATACGCGGCTCGCAAAATGGAGACTCCAATGGAGATTCGCGAAGGGCTCACCTTCGACGACGTTTTGCTCGAACCCGGCGCATCCGATGTGATGCCCGGCCAGGTGGACACCTCCACCCGGTTCACGCGCGAAATCAGTCTGAACATACCGCTCGTGTCCTCGGCCATGGACACCGTCACCGAGAGCCGCCTGGCCATCGCCATGGCGCAACACGGCGGCCTGGGCGTGCTTCACCGCAACATGACGCCTGAGGAACAGGCCGAGCAGGTGCGCGAGGTGAAGCGCTACGAAAGCGGCATGGTCATCAATCCCCTGACCATCAACCCGGACACCCCGCTCAGCGAGGTCCTGGCCATCAAGTCGCGGCGCAAGATCTCCGGCTTCCCGGTGGTCGAGCCCGGCACCGGCAAGCTGGTTGGCATTCTCACCAACCGCGACATGCGGTTCGAGGGCTCCAGCGAAGTCCCGGCCAAGGCCTTGATGACCAAGGATAATCTGATCACGGTTCGCGAGGGCTGCAGCCAGGACGAGGCCCGCGCCCTGCTGCGAAAGCACAAGATCGAGCGGATCATCGTGGTGGACGAGGCCTACCGCGCCGTCGGCCTGATCACCGTCAAGGACATGGAGAAGGCCCAGGCCCACCCGGTCGCGGCCAAGGACGCCCAGGGTCGCCTGCTGGTGGGCGCCGCCTCCACGGTGGGCGACACCGGTTTCGAGCGTTCCATGGCCCTGGTGGACGCCGGAGTGGACGTGCTGGTGATCGACACCGCCCACGGCCACAACGCCGACGTCTCCCGCGCCGTCGGCCGCCTGAAGCGCGAAACCAACCGCGTCCAGATCGTCGCCGGCAATGTCGCCACGTATGAAGGCGCCCGCGCCCTGATCGACGCCGGCGCCGATGCGGTCAAGGTGGGCATCGGCCCGGGCTCCATCTGCACCACCCGCATGGTGGCCGGGGTGGGTGTGCCCCAGCTCACCGCCATCGCCGACGCCGTCCGCGCCGCGGCCGGCACCGACGTGCCGATCATCGCCGACGGCGGCATCAAGTATTCCGGCGACCTGGCCAAGGCGCTGGCCATGGGCGCCCAGGTGGCCATGATGGGCTCGGCCTTCGCCGGCGCCGACGAGGCCCCCGGCGAGGTGTTCCTCTACCAGGGCCGCTCCTACAAGGCCTATCGCGGCATGGGCTCGCTGGGCGCCATGTCCACCGCCAACGGCTCGGCGGACCGCTACTTCCAGAAGGAGGTCTCGGCCCTGAAGCTGGTGCCGGAGGGCATCGAGGGCCAGGTGGCCTACAAGGGCCCGATCGCGGCCATCCTGCACCAGATGGTCGGGGGCTTGAGGGCGGCCATGGGCTATACCGGCGCGGCCAACCTCCAGGCCTTCCGCGACAACGCCCGGTTCATCCGCATCACCGGGGCGGGCCTGCGCGAGAGCCACGTGCACGACGTCATGATGACCCGTGAGGCCCCCAACTATACGAGCCCGGTCTGAGACCATGAACGCAGCCCCCGAACTCCAACTCATCGGCGCGGCGATCATCGTCGGGGTCGTCCAGTTGCTCTGGGCGGCCGGGGCGGCGCGGGCCCAGCAGGACCTGAAGTGGGCGGCCGGCCCGCGCGACGAGGACATGCCGCTTACCGGTGTGGCCGCCCGCCTGGACCGCGCCTTCAAGAACTTCCAGGAGACCTTCCCCTTCTTCGTGGCCGCCATCTTCGCCGCCTATCTGGTGGCCAAGACCGGCCCGCTGACCCTGTGGGGGGCGGTGCTCTATGTCGTCGCCCGGGCGCTCTATGTGCCTCTCTACGCCGCCGGGATTTCCGGCGTGCGCACCCTGGTCTGGCTGGTCAGCCTGGTGGGCATAGGCATGATCGTGGCGGCGATCTTCCTTGCGTGACGGCGGACGCCTCTCGGCGGCCATCGAGGTTCTCACCGACGTCGAGGAACGCCACCGGCCAGTGCGGCTGGCCCTGAAGTCCTGGGGCAATGACGCCCGCTACGCCGGCTCCAAGGACCGCGCCTGGGTCTCGGGCCTGGTGCTCGACGCCCTGCGCCGCCGCCGCTCCATCGCCTGGAAGATGGGCGACGACAGCATCCGCGCCGCCATCCTGGGCGTCCTGAAGTTCGAGTGGGACTGGCCCGTCGACCGCATCGCCGCGGCCGTCACCGAGGAGCCGCACGGCCACGGCGCCCTGACCGAAGCCGAGATCATGGCGCTCGAAAATCCCCGCGACCTGGGCGAGGCCCCGCCCTCGGTGCGGGGCGACTACCCGCAATGGCTGGAGGCCAGCTTCGCCCGCGCCTTCGGCGACGCGGCGGCGCGGGAAGGGGAGGCGCTCTCCGAACGCGCGCCCATCGACCTGCGGGTCAACACCCTGAAGACCGACCCGGCCCGCGCGCTGAAGGCCACCCAGCCGCTGAACGCCGCCGCTGTGCCGCAACTGCCCAACGCCCTGCGCATCCCCGCGCCCGCCGCCACCGATCGCGCCGGGGCCGTGGAGACCATTCCGGCCTTCTCCAAGGGCTGGTTCGAGGTGCAGGACCTCGGCTCGCAGATCGCCGCGGCCTGCGCCGGCGAGATCAAGGGCGCCCAGGTGCTGGACCTCTGCGCCGGAGGCGGGGGCAAGACCCTCGCGCTCGCCGCCGCCATGGGCAACACCGGCCAGATCTACGCTTATGACAGCGAGGCGCGCCGCCTGGCCGACACCATCCGCCGCGCCGACCGCGCCGGCGTGCGAAACCTGCAGATCCGCTCGCCGGTGACCGAGGGGCCGCTCGTGGGCCTCGAAGGCAAGATGGACGTGGTTTTCATCGACGCCCCCTGTTCCGGCTCGGGCGCCTGGCGCCGCCACCCTGACACCAAGTGGCGGCTCAGCGAGGAGACCTTCGCGCGGCGCCAGTCCGACCAGGACGCGGTGCTGGACCTGGGCGCGACCTTCGTGAAGCCGGGCGGCCGGATGATCTATGTCACCTGCTCGGTCCTGCCCGAGGAGGACGAGGACCGGGTGGCCGCCTTCCTGGCCCGCACCGAAGGCTTTTCCGTCAAGCCCGCCACCGCCGACGAGCAGCTCGCGGAACGCCTGACGCCGGAAGGCTATCTCCGCCTGACCCCCGCCACCGCCGCCACCGACGGCTTCTTCGTCGCGGTGCTGGAGCGAACCAAACCTCTTTCCGACAAAGCCCCATGACCTCCGAGCCCACCCACGAACGCGTCCTGATCGTCGACTTCGGCAGCCAGGTGACCCAGCTGATCGCCAGGCGCCTGCGCGAGAGCGGCGTCTTCTGCGAGATCCATCCCTACGACAAGGTCGAGGCCATGCTGGCCGACTACGCCCCCAAGGCGGTGATCCTGTCGGGCGGCCCGGCCAGCGTGCACGAGGACGAGAGCCCCGCCGTCACCAAGAAGGTGTTCGAACTGGGCGTACCGGTCCTGGGCATCTGCTACGGCGAGATGACCATGTGCGCCGAACTGGGCGGCAAGGTCGAGGGCGGCCACCATCGCGAGTTCGGCCGCGCCGAGATCAAGATCGAGAAGGCCTCGCCCCTGCTGGCCGGCCTCGGCGACGTGGGCGATCTCGAGACCGTCTGGATGAGCCACGGCGACAAGATCACCGCCATCCCGGAGGGGTTCGAGGTGGTGGCCTCCTCGCCGGGCTCGCCCTACGCGGTGATCGCCGACGAGGCGCGACGCTTCTACGGCATCCAGTTCCACCCGGAGGTGGCCCACACCCCGCGCGGCGCCCAGATGCTGCGGAACTTCACCCACGGCATCGCAGGGCTCACCGGCGACTGGACCATGGCCTCGTTCCGCCAGGAGATGGTGGCGAAGATCCGTGACCAGGTGGGCGATGGCAAGGTGATCTGCGGCCTGTCGGGCGGCGTCGACTCCTCGGTGGCCGCGGTCCTGATCCACGAGGCCATCGGCGCCCAGCTGACCTGCGTCTTCGTCGACACCGGCCTGTTGCGCCACAACGAGGCAGAGCAGGTCGTCACCCTGTTCCGCGACCACTACAACATCCCGCTGATCCACGTGGACGCCGGCGATCTGTTCCTGGGCGAACTGGCGGGCGTCAGCGATCCGGAGACCAAGCGCAAGACCATCGGGCGCCTGTTCATCGACGTCTTCGACAAGGAGAGCGCCAAGATCGAAGGCGCGGCCTTCCTCGCCCAGGGCACCCTCTATCCCGACGTGATCGAGAGCGTGTCGACGAGCGGCGGCCCCTCGGCGGTGATCAAGAGCCACCACAATGTCGGCGGCCTGCCCGACTACATGAAGCTGAAGCTGGTGGAGCCCCTGCGCGAGCTCTTCAAGGACGAGGTCCGCGCGCTGGGTGTCGAGCTGGGCCTGGCGCCCGCCTTCGTCGGCCGTCACCCCTTCCCGGGGCCGGGCCTGGCCATCCGCATCCCCGGCGAGATCACCCGGGAGAAGGTCGCCGTCCTGCAGCAGGCCGACGCCATCTATCTCGACGAGATCCGCAAGGCCGGCCTCTACGACAAGATCTGGCAGGCCTTCGCCGTGCTGCTTCCGGTGAAGACGGTCGGCGTCATGGGCGACGCCCGCACCTACGAGGACGTGCTGGCCCTGCGCGCCGTCACCTCCACCGACGGCATGACCGCCGACTTCTTCGAATTCCCCTGGGAGGTCCTGGGTCGCTGCGCCACCCGGATCATCAACGAGGTCCGCGGCGTCAACCGCGTGGTCTACGACGTGACGTCCAAGCCGCCGGGCACGATCGAGTGGGAATAGGGCCGGCCTAGCCGCCCCCAGGCCGTCACGCCGAGGCGCGGACCGGAAGTTTCCAGTTCGGGCGCACGAAGTGGCAGGTGTAGCCGTTGGGGATGCGTTCCAGGTAGTCCTGGTGCTCCGGCTCGGCCTCCCAGAAGTCGCCCACCGGCTCGACCTCGGTCACAACCTTGCCCGGCCACAGGCCCGAGGCCTCGACGTCGGCGATGGTGTCCAGGGCGACCTTCTTCTGCGCCTCGTCGGTGTAGTAGATCGCCGAGCGGTAGCTCATCCCGAGGTCGTTGCCCTGCCGGTTCTTCGTCGTCGGGTCGTGGATCTGGAAGAAGAACTCCAGCAGGGCGCGGTAGCTGATCCTGGCCGGATCGAAGATGATCTCGATGGCCTCGGCGTGGGTCCCGTGGTTGCGATAGGTGGCGTTCTTCACGTCGCCGCCGGAATAGCCCACCCGGGTGGAGATCACGCCGTCATAGCGGCGGATCAGATCCTGCATGCCCCAGAAGCACCCGCCGGCCAGCACCGCACGTTCCTGACTCATCGATCTTCTCCTTCAACCGCTTCGACCTTAGACGCCCGGCCCGGCGAAGCCCAGCCACGTCCAGCCCCCAAGATGGGGGCGAGACGCGGCCTATCCAAGGCGGCCCCGCAGCCTTAGGCGCTCAGGCGCCGGCGGGCTTCCAGTAGGATCGGCTGCTGGCCGCGATGGATCTTGATCAGGGCCGCCTCGGCCGGGACGTAGGCGGCCTGGTCCACCTCCGGGAAGCTCCGCATCCGGCCCGAGCCGCGCGGCCATTCCATCTCGAAGCTGTTGCTGCGGAACCCAGAGAGGTCGAGATCGGCCTGGGTCATCCAGGCCTGGACGACCTTGCCGCCGGGCAGCCGTTGAGGGGACAGGGGCGTGAGCGGGGTGGCGATGGCCAGGCCCAGCTCCTCCTGAAACTCCCGCCGCGCCGCCGCCAGCAGGTCCTCGCCCGGATCGGCCAGGCCCTTGGGGATCGACCAGGCCGCGACATCCTTGCCCCGCCAGAAGGGCCCGCCGGGATGGACCAGCAGGAATTCCAGGCCCGGCCCCGCGCCGCGGCAGACCAGGACGCCGGCGCTCACCACCGCGGGCCGGGCGGGCGGGGCCATGGGCGCCTACTTGGCCGAGGCGATCTCATAGAGGAAGTCCACATAGCTCATGGTCGCGCCCACCAGGCCCTCGACCTTGGGGTTGCTGGACTCGATCACGTAGTACTCGTTGGGGGCGTGCGCGCCATTGCCGTGGCCCAGGCCGAACTGGCCGGCCGGCAGGCTGACCGGGGCCGAGGTGAAGACCGCGCCTGGCCAGGATCCCGCCAGGCGCGGATAGATGGTGGTGGGGACGTTGTTGCGCTTGTAGGTGGCCAGCTCGGCGCGGATCAGGCGGCTGTTCTCGTCGGTCTCGGTGGGGTCGTAGCCGCCGCTGACATTGATCTCCACGTCCTGGAAGCCGCGCTTGTCCAGGTGGGCGCGGATCTTGGCCACCGAATCCGCGGCGGTCTGGTTGGGCACCAGGCGCAGGTCGATCTTGGCGACGGCCCGGCCGGGCAGGACCGTCTTGCCGCCGGGGCCGGTATAGCCGGCCACCAGGCCCTCGATGTTGACCGTGGGCTGGGAAGCCAGGCGCTCCAGGGTCTTCTCCCAGGGCAGGTCGTCAATGAAGTGCTCGACCCCCAGGGCCTTCTTGGCGTCGGCCTCGCTGAGCTGCTTGCCGGCCAGGGCGATCAGCTCCTTCTCGCGGGCGGTGAGGGGGCGGACCTTCTCGAAATAGTTGTCGATGGCCGGGGTGTTGCCGTCCGGGGTGACCAGGGTCGAGAGCGCCTGGACCAGGCGCCAGGCCGGACTGTCGACGCGGGCCTTCTCGCTGGAATGGATGTCGGTCTTGGGGCCGCGTCCCCACTTGGCGCCGCTGGCCACCAGCTCGAACTCGACGACGCCCTTGGCGCCCAGGTTCACGGTCACCCCGCCATCGCTGGGGCTCTGCCAGCCGGCCGGGATCACCACGCCCTCGCACTTCTTCAGGGCGGCCAGCACGTTGGGCCTGGTGACGATCTGGCGGAAGTGGGGGCTGCCGATCTCCTCCTCGCCCTCGCAGACCAGGACCAGGTTCACCGGCGGCTTCTTGCCCGCCGCGCGGATGGCGTGCAGGGCGGCCAGGAACGTGCCCTCCGGGCCCTTCTGGTTCACCGCGCCACGGCCGACGATCACCTTGCCGAAGCCGGGCTTGTCGACGATGCGCGCCTCCAGGGGCGGGGAGCTCCACTCGGCGGGGTCGAACTGCTTCACGTCGTACATGAAGTAGATGCCCATCCAGCGCTTGGCGCCGACATCCAGGGTCGCGAAGACGCCGGGGTGGCCGTCGGTGGGCACCTTCTCGATGTGCTGGAACCCGGCGTCCTTGGCGAGCGCCATCATGTAGTCGGCGCCCTTGTCCATGTCGCGGTTCTCCGCGGCGATGGAGGGCAGGGCGATCCAGTCCTGGATGCGCTTGACCGAGGCGTCGTAGCCCTTCTCGGCGGCCTTGCGGATGACCGCCAGGTCGCCGCTGGCGGCGAAGGCCAGGCCCGGGGCGAACAGGGTGGCGGCCGCGCCCCCCGCCAGCAAGGCGCGGCGGCTATGGAGGAAGCCCTGCTGTTGGTTCGACATCCCGATTCCCCTGGCCAGTGAAGGACCAGATTAGGAGGGCGATATTCCGGGGCCGACAAGGGCGATCTGGCGGAGCGGGGTTCGCCGATCGCGGGTTGAGCCGGTCAGGGCAGGGTCTTGACCACCCGGGTCAGGGTGGGGTCCTGGGGGGGCTGGCGCTCGAAGCCGAAGGCCGCGGCCATGTCCAGCATCGGGCGGTTCTCGCGGTCGATCTCCCCCCACACCTGAACCAGCTTGCGGGCCGCGGCGTAGCTCAGCAGCTCCTGCAGCAGCCGGCGGCCCAGGCCGCGGTTCTGCCAGTCGCTGCGGACCATCAAGGCGAACTCCGCCGTGGCCCCCTCCGGGTCGCCGGCCAGCCGCGAGACCCCCAGGATGGCGCCGTCGGGCGCTTCCGCCACCAGCGCCATCTCCCGGTCGTAGTCGATCTGCGACAGCCGCTGGGCCCAGCTCTCCGGCAGGGGTCGGAAGCCGGTGCGGAAGCGCAGGCGCACATCCTCCGGCGTGCTCTGGTTCAGCATCTCGATCAGGCGCGGGGCGTCCTGGGGCCGGATGGCGCGCACCGTCAGGGCGGCGTCCCCGACGGTCACGGAATGGGTCAGGTCCTCGGGATAGGGGCGGATCGCCGCCCGCGGCGCGTGGTCCGGCCTGGCCAGGCGGATCCGGGCGTCCAGGGCGATCACCCCGTCGGCGTCGGCCAGCAGCGGATTGATGTCCAGCTCCACCACCTCGGGCAGGTCGGCGGCCAGGCGGGAAAGGCCGATCAGCACCTCCGACAGGGCGCCCAGGTCGGCGGGCGGGCGGTCGCGATAGCCGGCCAGCCGCTTGGAGATCCGGGTGCGGCCGATCAGTTCGCGGGCCAGGACGTCGTCCAGCGGCGCCAGGCCGATGGCGCGGTCGCCCTCCACTTCCACGGCGACGCCGCCACGGCCGAACAGCACGACGGGACCGAAGACCGCGTCCTGCAGGACGCCGACGATCAGCTCCTCGCTCTTGGGGCGCAGGATCATGGCCTCCAGGCTGAAGCCGTCGATCTTCGCGCCCGGCTTGGCGGCGGCGACGGCCTCCAGCATCCGGCGGGCCGCGGCCTCCACCGCCTGGCCGCCCGTCAGGTTCAGGACCACGCCGCCGACATCGGACTTGTGGCTGATGTCCCGCGACAGGATCTTCAGGGCGACCGGGCCGCCAATCGCCTCGGCCGCGAGGCCTGCGGCCTCGGGGGTCGGGGCGGCGCGGCTCTCGATGACCGGGACGCCATAGGCCTTCATCACCTCGCGGGCCTCGGGGTCGGTCAGTTCCGTGCGCCCGGAGGCCAGCACGGCCTCGATCAGCTTGCGCGCCGCGGGGGGATCGCGGCTGACTCCGGAGGACAGGGCCGGGGTCTGCAGCAGCATCTGCTGGTTCTGGCGATGGGCCACCAGGTGGGTGAAGGCCCGCACCGCCTCGTCCGGGGTCTCATGGGTGGGGATCTTGGCGGCGGCCAGGACGCGGCGGCCCTCGGCCACGGCGCCGTCCCCCAGCCAGCAGCTGAATATCGGCGGCCTGATCTTGGCCTTGGCGTAGGTCGCCACGACGGCCCGGGCCGCATCGGCGCTGTCGGCCACGGCGACCGGACAGTTGAGCACCAGGATGGCGTCGGCCTCGGGCTCCTGCAGCAGGACCTCCAGGGCCAGGCTGTAGCGGTCGGCCTGGGCGTCGCCGAGGATGTCCACCGGATTGCCGCGCGAGGCGTTGGCGGGCAGGCCGGTGGCCAGGCGTTCCAGTCCCTCCGCCGACAGGGTGGCGAGCCGCCCACCCCGGGCCTCCAGGGCGTCGACCGCCATGACGCCCGCGCCGCCGCCGTTGGTGAGGATGGCCAGCCGGTCGCCCTGGATCGACAGACCGGCGGTGAGGGTGGTGACGGCGTCGAACAGCTCCCGCAGCTCGCCCACCCGCAGCATGCCGGCGCGCCGGAAGGCCGCGTCATAGACCGCGTCGGAGCCGGCCAGGGCGCCGGTGTGGGAGAAGGCCGCCTTGGCCCCGGCGGCGCTGCGTCCGGCCTTGATCACCACCACCGGCTTGGTGCGGGCGGCGATCCGGCCGGCGGTCATGAACTTGCGCGCGTCGGTGATGCTCTCGACATAGAGCAGGATCGCCTTGGTCTCGGGGTCCAGGGCCAGATAGTCCAGCAGGTCGCCGAAATCGACATCGGCGGCGTCGCCGATGGTGACCACGTGGGAGAAGCCGAAACCCCGGCTATTGGCCCAGTCCAGGGCCGCGGCGGTGACGGCGCCGGACTGCGCCACCAGGGCGATGCCGCCGGCGGCCGGGGTCAGGTGGACGAAGCTAGCGTTGATCCCGCGCTTGGGGGAGATGAATCCGAGGCAGTTGGGGCCGACGATCCGCAGAAGATGAGGCCGGGCGGCCTGCAGCAGTTGCTGGCGCAGGCCCCCTTCGCCGGCGGCGAAACCCGCCGAGATCACCACGGCGGCGCGGCAGCCGCGCGCGCCCAGGTCGGCGATGATCTGGGGCACGCCGGGCGCCGGGGTGGCGATCACCGCCAGGTCCGGGGTGATGGGGAGGTCGGCCACCGAGGTGTAGCTCAGCGTCGAGCGGATCGCCTGCTCATGCGGATTGACCGCCAGGACCGGGCCCTTGAAGCCGCTCTCCAGCAGATTGCGCGCCAGGACCGCGCCCACGGTGTGGGGGGTGTTGCTGGCGCCCACCAGGGCGATCGCCCGCGGCTCGAAGAGGGCGTCGAGGTTGCGCGTGGTCATGGGAACCGGTGGGTTAGGCGGAGGCGTCCGCGGCGAAGCTGCTGCGCAGGGCGGCGCGGACCTGGTCTAGCATGTCGGCGGCCGGGTCCTCCGCCATGTTCGGGACGATGCCGCCGAAGTGCGAATGGCCCAGCACGGTCAGGCCGCAGACTCCGGCCAGGTGATAATCGAACACCGTCATCAGGGCCTTGAGCGCCCCGGTGGAATTGACCCACTGGTCCGGCGCGCCGGAGGTGGAGAAACTCAGCAGGCTCTTGGCCTCCAGCAGGGGCTCGGTCCCGTCCGAGGCCGGGGCGAAGCCGAAGCGCATGCCGAACACCCGGTCGACATAGCCCTTCAGGATCGCCGGCGGGGCGTTGAACCAGAAGGGATAGACGAAGATGAAGCTGTCGACCCCGGCCAGCAGGCCGCGCTCGGCGGCGACGTCGGCGGCGGCCTGGAAGCCGGCGTCGGTGGGCAGCTCCTGCGCCTTCAGGCGCGGGTCGAAGTCCATGGCGTAGAGGTCGCGCAGGACCGCAGTGTGGCCCAGCTCGGTCAGGGTCTCGACGCAGGTCCGCGCGATGGAGGCGCAGAAGCTGTCGGGCTTGGGATGGGCGAGGACAACGGCATGCTTCATGGCGGCGATCCCAAGGCGCCGGCGAGACCGGCTGATGACAAGTATCAGGGGCGGCCCCGGCCGGGTTTGATCTCAGTCACAGGGCGTGGTTTGGACAGGCGCAGTTTGTCGGGTCGGGGCGCAGGACGCAAACCCGATGCGACCCTGGAGAACTCAAGATGGCGCGACCCCCGTCGGTGACGATCTACGGCATCAAGGCCTGCGACACGATGAAGAAGGCGCGCACCTGGCTCGACGAGCACGGGATCGCCTACGCCTTCCACGACTACAAGACCGCCGGGATCGAGCGGGCGCGCCTGGAGACCTGGGCCGCCCAGGTGGGCTGGGAGCTGCTGTTGAACCGCTCGGGGACCACCTTCCGCAAGTTGCCGGAGGCCGACAAGGCCGACCTGGATGAGACCAAGGCCATCGCCCTGATGCTGGGTCAGCCCTCCATGATCCGGCGGCCGGTCCTGGATGTCGGCGGCGGCGTCATCGTCGGCTTCACGCCCCACGCCTATGCGGCCTCCTTCGGCTAGGACTGGGCGCCGGCTCTCGCGCTGCTAGACTTTCCGGCTGGGAGGCGGAGATGGCCCAGCAGAACAAGACCCAGCCCACGCAGGCCGACGTCGAGACCTTTCTCGGCGACCTCCAGCCGGCGTCGCGCCAGGCCGATGCGCGGGACCTCTGCGCCCTGCTGGCCAAGGTCAGCGACCGGCGCCCCAAGATGTGGGGGCCCAGCATCGTGGGGTTCGGCCAGTACCACTATCGCTACGAGAGCGGCCGGGAGGGTGACGCGCCCTGCATCGCCTTCTCGCCGCGCAAGGCGGCCCTGACCCTCTACCTGATGGGAATCTACGCCGATGGCGGCATGGCCAGCGAGCCGCTGTTGGCGAGGCTGGGCAGGTTCACGACCGGCAAGGGCTGCCTCTATATCAAGCGGCTGTCCGACGTTGATCTCGAGGTGCTGGAGGCCCTGGCGGCCAGGTCGCTCGCTTATGTGCGAAGGACCTATCCGCACAGCTGACCCGGCCGGGCCAGAAATAATCGCCAGTCCCGCATCCAATCGGCGCCGCGGCGGCGACTAGGGATGAAACGGGCGGGCAGACGAATTCCCGGCCCTGGAAACCACTCGGGGCTCAAGCTCATGGATACATCGACCGTGCAGGACTTTTTCCACAGCTATTGGTGGCTGATCTTTCCCATCGGCGGCTTCATCTTCGCCGCCTGGGACCGCTGGCTCAGCTATCAGCGCAGCCGCGACGCCCTGGATCTGATCAAGACCTATTCGGCCCAGGGCAAGGACGTGCCGCCCGAGTTGCTGCGCCAGGTGCAGGATGACGCCTGGGAGGACGACGACGACCGCTATGCCGGCCGCCGCGGCCGGCGCGCCTATCGCCGCTACTATCGGCATGGGCCCTACTGGCAGTTTCGCTCGGCGATCTACACCGGCGCCATCGCGGCCGCCTTCTGGCTGGCCTCGCAATACGCCTTCGTGCCCGGCACTGTCGGGCCGTTCCGGGTGGTGGCGGTCATCCTGACCTGCATCGCCGTGGCCAACCTGGCCCTGGCCCTTCTGTCCTCGACCTTCAAAGGCAAATGACGCCCATGGCGTTCGATGGCGGCCATGTTCCGACGCAGGACATCGCCCGGCTCGTCGAGCGCCACCAGCAGGCGCTGCGGGCCTTCCTGCGCCGGGCCTGCGGCGACTGGGCCCTGGCCGACGACCTGGCCCAGGAGACCTTCCTGACCGCCTGGGAGAAGCTCGACGAGCTGCCGCCCGACGCCAATG
Organism: Phenylobacterium sp. GW821-FHT12F10; assembly: GCF_058806695.1. NCBI lineage: Bacteria > Pseudomonadati > Pseudomonadota > Alphaproteobacteria > Caulobacterales > Caulobacteraceae > Phenylobacterium > Phenylobacterium sp. GW821-FHT12F10. The sequence goes on from NZ_JBXAPY010000001.1 coordinate 1,336,946, forward strand.
TCCGGGCCTGGCTCTGCGGGATCGGCTATAACAAGACCCTGACCGCCCTGCGTTCGGCGCGCCGCGCCAGACGGCGGGAGGCGGACTACCAGGAGGCGGCGCCGACGACCGGGGCGCCGCACCCCGCCGACCGCCTGGCCCTGGACCAGGCCATGGCGGACCTGCCGGTGGAACAGAGGGCCGCGGTCGCCCTCTGTCTCGCCGGGGACTTCAGCCACGCGGAGGCCGCCCAGATTCTGGCGCTTCCGCTGGGCACAGTGAAATCGCACGTCAGCCGCGGCCGCGCGCGTCTGCTGAAAGCTTTGGGAATAGCTGATGACCCGGCCTGACGATCACCTCGCCGCCCTGTTCGCCCAGGACCTGCCGCCGGCGCGCGATCCGGCCTTCTCGGCGGCGGTCCTGGAGGCGGTGGCGCGCCGGCGCTTTCAGCGGGAACTGGCCTTCATCGCCGCGGCCAGCCTCGCCGGCGCCGCGGCCCTGGCCATGCTGTGGCCGGTGCTGCAGCCGGCCCTGCGCGCCCTGGCGGAAGGCCTGGCCCCCGCCGGCCTGGCCATCGGCGGAGCGGCCCTGCTCGTGGCCCTGGCCTCCGGACGGCTCGGGTCGGTCTTGAGTTTCCGATGATGACAAAGATTTCATGGCTCCGCTTGCATCTGTACGCAGCCGAGCAAGCCTCTTTCCCTACAGAAGCGGGCTGAAACGGCCCCAACTGGAGAGACCACATCATGGAAGCCGTCCTCATCGTCTTCATCATTTTCGGTTCGATCGCCTCGCTCTTCCTGGTGCCGAGCTACCTGAAGAGCCGCGAACGCTCGCGCCTGCACGACACCCTCAAGGCCTCGATCGAACACGGCCAGCCGATCCCCGCCGAGGTGATCGAGGCCATCACCAGCGATGTGAAGATCAAGGCTCCGGCCTCGCCCACCCGCGACCTGCGCGTCGGCATCATCTGGCTGGGGGTCGCCGTTGGCCTGGCCGCCTTCGGCTTCGCCATCAGCTTCGAGGAGCCGGACGCCCTCTATCCGCTGATCGGCATGGCCGCCTTCCCGGGTTTCATCGGCCTGGCCTTCATCGCCATCTCGTTCTTCGGGCGCGGCAAGTAGGCCGGTTCCAGGGGGAGCAAGCCCAATGTCGGGCGCACAACAGCTACGGTATGCGAGCCTCCACGATGTGGAGCTGGCGGCCCTCGCCGCGGCGGGGGAACGGGGCGCCTTTGGCGAGCTGGTCCGTCGGCATGGCTCGGCCGTGCGGGGTCTCCTGCGCCGGATGGGCGCGGGCGGGGCCGAGGCCGACGACACGGCCCAGGACGCCTTCCTCGCGGCCTTCGAGAGCATCACCGAGTTCCGGGGCGAGGGGACCTTCGCCGCCTGGGTCAAGCGGATCGCCGCCCGGCAGTACCTGAAGCGCCTGCAGCGCGAACGGCGCCTGGCGAGCCTGGCCGTCGAAGCCGAGGAGGGGGCGGAGACCGCCCACCACCCCGACGCCGCCGGCCGTATCGATCTGGATGAAGCCATGAAGTGTTTGGGGGCGGCGGAACGTCTCTGCGTGAGCATGTGCTACGGCGCGGGCCTTTCCCACGCCGAGGCCGCGGACGCCTTGAATCTGCCGCTTGGAACGGTCAAATCCCATGTCAAACGTGGTCTGGAGAAGCTCAGAACGCGACTGGCGCCTGAGGGCGCGGAGCTTGAGGGGAGGCGCGGCAATGGCTGAGATCGATTTCGAGCGTCGCCTGGAGCGGCTCTTCGCCGAGGCGCCCGTCTTCCCGGACGAGAGCGCCTTCGCCGCGCGCGTGGAGCGCCGGCTGAACTACGGCTGGAACCTGCGCCGCTGGTTCATCGGCGCCGCGGGCCTGGCCGGCGGCGTCATCGGCGCGAGCCAGCTGATCATGTCCAACTTCGTCCAGCGGGTGGAGGACGCCTCGGAGGGGTCCTCGCGCATCCTGCAGGCCGGCATCGCCCAGGCTCGCCCGGGCATGGACTTGTTCGCCATGGTGCAGTCCGACTGGACCGTGGTCTGGATCGCCAGCGGCCTCGCCGTCCTGGCCATGGGCTTCGTGCTCACCCGCGTGATCGAGGAGATCTGATGTCGTCCCATCGTCAGGAGACCGTCCGGCGCCTCGCCGCGCCGGACATCACCGCGCGCAAGGGCGGCGTGCCCATCGTCTGCCTCACGGCCTACACCGCGCCGATGGCCGAGCTGCTGGACGAGCACTGCGACCTGCTGCTGGTGGGCGACAGCGTCGGCATGGTGGTCCACGGCCTGCCCAACACCGTCGGTGTGACGATGGAGATGATGATCCTGCACGGCCAGGCGGTCATGCGCACCTCCAGGAAGGCCATGGTCGTCGTCGACATGCCCTTCGGCTCCTACGAGGGCGCGCCGGAGACCGCCTATGAGAACGCCGTGCGCATCATGAAGGAGACCGGCGCCTCGGCCGTGAAGGTCGAGAGCGGTTCCACGGTGGTCGACACCATCGAATACCTCGTCAAACGCGGCGTGCCGGTCATGGGCCATGTCGGTCTGCGGCCCCAGGCGGTGCTGGTGGACGGCGGCTTCAAGGCCAAGGGCCGGGGCGGGGACGAACGCGCCCGCATCCTGGAGGAGGCCAAGGCCACCGCCGCGGCCGGCGCCTTCGCCGTCGTCGTCGAGGGCGTGGCCGAGGGCCTGGCCCGTGAGATCACCGAGACCATCGCCGTCCCCACCATCGGCATCGGCGCCTCGGCCGGCTGCGACGGCCAGATTCTGGTGACCGACGACATGCTGGGCCTGTTCGACTGGACGCCGAAATTCGTGCGCCGCTACGGCGACCTGCGGGGCGAGATCTCCAAGGCGGTCGCCGCCTATGCCGACGACGTGCGTCAGCGGAATTTCCCCGGCCCGGCCGAGATCTATTTCGCCAAGGCCGCCAACACCTAGGCGAAGACCACGGTAGGTTCCGCCGCCGGTTCAAAGGTCTTCGCAAGATCGACGGCCTCGGCCTCCACGGCCTTGCGATCCTTGGCGCTGAGCGTCTCGAAGGCGGTGACGGTCACCGTCGCGGTCTTGCGCCTGACCTCCAGCCTCCAGGTCCCGGCCACGAAGCCGTCCACCAGCAGCATCGGCGGCACCTGCAGGTTCTTGCTGGCGATCCTGGGCGCGTGTTCGGCGGGCAGGACGCGGGTGCGGTCCTGGTGGCCCTGGGTGACGGCGTCGAAGTCCGGCACGAGGCGCGGCGGGGCCGGCGTGTCGCCGTCCGGGCGGGGCGCGTCCTTCAGATCGTAGAGGACCCGCTTGCGCGCGTCGCGGAAGGTGACCAGCTCCGGGCCAAGCGCCTCGAACAGCGGGGCCACGCCCTTCAGCCCCGACCAGCCGCTGAAGTCCGCCGGCGTCGCCGGGCCCCAGGCGGCCAGATAGCGGCGCAGCAGCTCGGCAGGGGCGGGGCCCGCGACCTCCTGGTCGAGATAGGCCTGGGTCAGGACGAACTCGCCCCCCGGTGCGAAGCCGTAGGCGGTGTCGGAGGCCGCCTGCACCAGGGGCAGCAGCTGACGGGCCGCATAGGCCATGACGCGGATGTCGGAATAGCCGGCCTTTTCAAGAACCTCGCGGAAACTCTCGAAGGCCCTGGGCTCGGCGAAATGGGTGCGCGCCAGGGCCAGGACAGGCTCCAGCTCAGCCACCGTGGTCTTGGTCCCACCGGGCAGGCTCATGGCCTCGTCGGTGCGCAGGCTGCCGCGGAGGGCCAGGAAGGCCGCGGCGGTCATGAGATAGAGCGTCCCGCGCATGGCGGTGGCGCGCACCACCTGGCGCGCCGCGATGGCCTGGCGCAGGGTCTCGGGATTGAACCCCGCCAGCCGCGCCCAGAGGCCGATGAACGGCGTGCGTGGAAGTTGCGCCTGGACGCCCACCAGCCGTTCCAGGGCCTCCAGCGGCCCGATCGGCGCGCGTTCCAGCAGCATCTGCCGGGCCAGCAGGGCGCGGTTCAGATCGCGGGGGCTCAGAATCTCCTCGGCCATGGCGTCAGGATCGCCGAGGCTCGACGCCTAGACCAGCCCCGTCACCGGGCCGGCCGCGGCGCTGTCGGGGAAGACCGTGGTCTCCAGCGCCCGGCGGTCCAGGCCCATCTGGTCGGCCAGCACCCCCTTGAACAGGCTGCGCATGTCCAGGGTCGGCGCCAGATCGCGGCCCTCGAACAGGGCCGAGCTCTTCAGGGTTGGCCAGTCGCCGACGATGCCGCCGGGTTTCAGCCCGCCTCCCAGCAGCAGGGCTGTGGAGGCCGTGCCGTGATCGGTGCCGCCGGTGCCGTTGACCCGCGCCGTGCGTCCGAATTCCGTGGCGACCAGGACCACGCTGTTCTTCCATTCGTCCCGCAGGCCGGTGTGCAGGCCGTCCAGCACCGCGTCCAGATAGGCCAGCCGCACGTTCAGCTGATTGGTCTGGCCGGCATGGGTGTCGAAGCCGTCCAGGCTGAGCACGGCGATTTGCGGCCCGCCGGGCTCGCGCAGGAAGCCGGCCAGGGTGGCGCCCAGGTTGCGGGCCGCATCGGTCCCCTGGCGCACCGGGCCCGCCGTGCTCGGTGCGGCCATGGCGGTCTCGCCGCTGAGCGAGGTCATGGCCGCTTGGGCCATGGTCTCGGTGGCCAGGCCGCGGGCGAGCGCCGGGCCCAGGACGGGATCGTCCTTGTAGAGATCCTGCAGCAGGGTCGGCAGGCGGGCCGAGGCGTCAACCCCGCGGCCGGGAGACCAGGAGGAGGCCGGCGCCGGCCCGCGCAGGATCAGGGGCGCGGTGGGCCCCACCGACAGGGCCTCGACACGGCGCTGGGCCGAGAGGCTGGTGAGCGCCCGGTTCAGCCAGCCGCTGGAGGTCCCGTAGACCACGGCGGCGCCGCTCTCCAGCACGTCCTGGGCCTCGAAATGGGAGCGGGCGCGGTCCGGCGTGGCCACGGCCGGAACGATCCGCGCCTGGCCGGCTCGAGCCAGGGCGTGGACGCCGGCCAGGGACGGATGCAGGCCGAAGGTTCCGTCGAGCTTCAGGGCGCGCTCATCCACGGCGATGGCGCCTCGCAGGCCGCGATAGTCGGGGTCGCCCACCGGCGGCGTCACCGACAGGCCGTCGAGGCCGCCGCGGCAGATCACCACGACCAGCTTGCGCCGCGCGGCCGCGCCGTCCGAGGCCGCGAAGGCCTGGCGGGCCAGGAGGTCCAGGGAGAGGCCGAAGCCGGCGGCGGCGGCCAGGGCCCCGCGGCGGGTGGGGTTTGGGGTCATCGGCGTTGGAACTCCGGACTCATCAGCAACAGGGCGAACCCCTCGGCCCGGGTTTCGGACCGGGCGATGGCGGTGGCGGCGGCCGGCGACAACCGCGCCCCCAGGGCCTGGGCGGCCAGCTCCCGGGGATCGCGATCCTGGATCGCGGCGGCGGCGAAGGCCTGGGCCCAGGCCATCCGCTTGACGATGGCGTCGGGCGCGGTCCAGGCGGCGGCGTCCTCGGGCCAGCCCTTGGGGGAGGGGGCGCTGAAAGCCTTCTGACCCATGGCGTTGAGGGTGGGGGCCAGCACGGTGATGTCCCGCGGCGCGCCCCCGGCCGCCCGCCAGCTGGAGATCAGGAACTCATAGGGGGTCTTGAACTTGGCGGGGGTGGGGTCCCAGGCCTCCGGCGCCTCCACTAGGGCCCGGGCCATCTGGGCGAGGTCGCCGCCGGTCTCGCGCCAGCGACGCTCCAGCCGGGCGGTCAGGGCCGGCGGCGGGTCGTCGGCCACGAAGTGGCGGGCGATCTTGCCGCAGATGTGCCGGGCGGTCTCCGGCCGCGCCGCCAGGTCCGCCAGGATGGCGCCGGCCTGCTCCTTGCCGCCCTCGGGATAGCGCTTGCCCAGCACGGTGCGGGGCCCCGGCTCGTGGGCCGCGGCGCGGAAGACTGCCGCCCCGGCGCGGCTGGGATTCTCCCGCAGCCCGCCCACCGACAGACCGGTCATGGCGCGCGCGAACTCGGTGACGTCGGCCTGGCTGTAGCCGCCGTTCACGCCCAGGGTGTGCAACTCTAGGATCTCCCGCGCCAGGTTCTCGTTCAGCCCAGGCGCGCGACCGGCCCGCCGGACAAGCTGGGCCGCCGGGCTGCCCGGTCCCACCGATTGGGCCTGGTCCAGGTAGAGCAGCATGGCCGGATGGGTCTCGGCCGCCCCCAGCAGGGTCGCGAAGCTGCCGAACACGTGGGGCCGGATCGCCTCCTGCTCGAAGGGGCCGACGATGGTGGCGGTGATCAGCTTGGTGGCCGAGACCGTGAAGTGGTTGGCCCAGAACAGGGTCCAGCGCTCGGAGAACCCGTCCGGGGTCTCGGCGCCCAGCCGGGCGCGGGCGGCGAAGTCCGCGCCGGTCTCCTCCCGCAACATCCTCTGGGCCATCTTCACCGGATCGCGGGGGCCGGGCCTGGGGGCGTCGGGGCCCTGGGCCTGCTTCATCGCCCGGCGGTCCTCCTGGTACGCGCGGAACTCCGCCAGCCGGGCCTGCGCGCTCTCAGGCTCCGCCTGGGGCTGGGCCGCGCCCGCGGGCCGAATCTGCGCCTTCAGGAAGCCGCGCGGGTCGCTGCGGGCCTGCGCGATCTCGCCCCGCCGCGCCCCCAGCCCGAAGCGGGTGACGGCGATGGCGGCGTCCAGGTCGCGATCGGCCAAGCGAGCCTCCTTGCGCAAATCTCATCCAACGCTCATTTGCACGCGCACGGCGACAGGTTTCCGTCGTTGGCATCTGGAGGACCGTGTGGCGAAGGGATTCAAGGAGGCCGGCGAGAAGCCGCGGCGCTTCTACAAGCAGGTCACCGTGGGGCCCGCCGAGGGCGGCTTCGCGGTCATGCTCGACAACCGCAACCTGCGCACGCCGAAGGCCGCCCTGATGGTCCTGCCGACCCGGGCTCTGGCAGACCTGGTGGCCGAGGAATGGGCGGCCCAGGGCGACCACATCGAACTGGCCCTGATGCACGCCACCCGCCTGGCCAACACCGCCCTCGACGCCATTCCCGCCGCCCGCGACGGCACAGCCGAGCAGATCGCCCAATACGCCGGCTCGGACCTGCTCTGCTACTACGCCCAGGATCCCGCCGTGCTGCTGGAGCGCCAGGTGCGCCACTGGGAGCCTGTGCTGGAGCGCGCCGAGCACGAGTTCGACGTCGCCTTCGTCCGCGCCGCGGGCATCGTCCACCAGTCCCAGCCGGAGCAGACCCTGGCCAAGGTCAAGGCCATGGCGCTGGCCCTCGACGACTTCGGCCTGGCGGGCGTGGCGTTCGGCACGGCCCTGTTCGGCTCGGCGGTCCTGGCCTTCGGCCTCTCGCGGGGCTGGATGACGGGGGTTCAGGCCCTGGAGCTGTCGCGCCTGGACGAGATCTTCCAGGAGGAGAAGTGGGGCATCGACGACGAGGCGGCCGAACGCACCGCCCGCCACATGGTCGAGGCCCAGATGCTGGAGCGCTGGTTCAAGGCGCTTTGAGCGGCGCATGCCCGTCCGCAGGCTGACGTGCGGTGAACTTGCGCCGGCTTCCGGGCGCGACTAGGGCTTGCTCCCAGCACAGAGCGTTAAGAGGGGCCGGCCTTGAAGCATATCATCGAGGAGCTTGAGAAGCGTCGCAGCGAAGCCCGCATGGGCGGGGGCGAGCGCCGCATCGAGAACCAGCACGCCAAGGGCAAGCTGACCGCCCGCGAGCGGCTGGACCTGCTGCTGGACGAGGGCTCCTTCGAGGAGTTCGACATGTTCGTCGAGCATCGCGCCACCGACTTCGGCATGGCCGACCAGAAGGTCCCCGGCGACGGCGTCGTCACCGGCTGGGGCAATATCAACGGCCGGCTGGTCTTCGTCTTCTCCAAGGATTTCACGGTCTTCGGCGGGTCTCTTTCCAACGCCCACGCCCAGAAGATCGTCAAGGTGCAGCAGCAGGCCCTGAAGGTCGGCGCACCGATCATCGGCCTGTTCGACGCCGGGGGCGCCCGCATCCAGGAGGGCGTCGACGGTCTGGCCGGCTATGCCGACATCTTCCTGCAGAACACCCTGGCCAGCGGCGTGATCCCGCAGATCAGCGTGATCATGGGCCCCTGCGCCGGGGGCGACGTCTATTCGCCGGCCATCACCGACTTCATCTTCATGGTGAAGGACACCTCGTACATGTACGTCACCGGCCCCGACGTGGTCCGCACGGTGACCCACGAGGAGGTGACCCACGAGGAGCTGGGGGGCTACCGCGTCCACGCCATGAAGTCCGGCGTCGCCGACGGCGCCTTCGAGAACGACCTGGAGGCGCTGACCCAGGTCCGGCGGCTGGTCGATTTCCTGCCGCTGTCCAACCGCGAGAAGCCCCCGGTCCGGGAAAGCTTCGACAGCGTCGATCGCGACGAACCGAGCCTCGACACCCTGGTGCCGGCCAATCCCAACAAGCCCTACGACATGAAGGAGCTGATCCTGAAGGTCGTGGACGAGGCTGACTTCTTCGAGATCGCCCCGGACTTCGCCAAGAACATCATCTGCGGCTTCGCCCGCATGGACGGCCATACCATCGGCGTCGTCGCCAACCAGCCCCAGGTGCTGGCCGGGGTTCTCGATATCGATTCAAGCCGTAAGGCGGCCCGCTTCGTGCGGTTCTGCGACGCCTTCGAGATCCCGCTGGTGACCTTCGTGGACGTGCCGGGCTTCATGCCGGGCACCAAGCAGGAGCAGGGCGGCCTGATCCGCCACGGCGCCAAGCTGCTGTTCGCCTATGCCGAGGCCACTGTGCCCAAGGTGACCCTGATCACCCGCAAGGCCTATGGCGGCGCCTATGACGTGATGAGCTCCAAGCACATCCGCGGCGACGTCAACTACGCCTGGCCCACCGCCGAGATCGCGGTCATGGGCTCGAAGGGAGCGGTGGAGATCATCTTCCGCGCCGAGATCGGCGACCCCGACGCCATCGCCGCCCGGGAGGCCGAGTACAAGACCCGCTTCGCCAATCCGTTCATCGCGGCGTCGCGCGGCTATATCGATGACGTCATCAAGCCCCACAACACCCGCAAGCGCATCGCCCGCTCGCTGAAAAACCTGCGGGGCAAGGTGCTCACCAACCCCTGGAAGAAGCACGACAACATCCCGCTCTAGGGTCTTGATCACGTTTGCGGACTTGGGCGTCCGGCCTCGACAGGGGCGGCGCCGGGTGCTGACCTGCCTGCAACAACAGGGAGGAGATGGTGGTGTCCGAGACTTTGACCAAGGACCTGAGCTGGGCGTCGGCCGGTGAGCTGACGCGCGCGCTGGCGGCCGGCCAGGTGAGCGCGGCGGAGCTGACCGAGGCGGCCATCGCTCGCATCGAGGCCCGCGACGGCCCCATCAACGCCGTGGTGGTGCGCGACTTCGACGAGGCTCGCCTCCAGGCCAGGGCGGCGGACGCGGCCCTGGCGCGGGGCGAGCGGCGGCCATTGCTGGGCGTGCCGATGACGGTCAAGGAATCCCACAATGTCGGCGGCCTGCCGACCACTTGGGGCTCGCCCGCCTTCGGGAACTGGACCGCTCCGGAGGATTCGGTCGGGGTCGCCCGGCTGAAGGCGGCGGGCGCGGTGGTGCTGGGCAAGACCAACATCCCACCCTTCCTCGGCGACTGGCAGTCGGCCAATCCGGTCTATGGCCAGACGAGAAACCCCTGGAACCTGGAGCGGTCGCCGGGCGGCTCCTCAGGCGGGGCGGCGGCCGCCGTCGCCGCCGGGATGGTCCCGCTGGAATTCGGCTCCGACATCGGCGGATCCATCCGCATTCCGGCCGCCTTCTGCGGGGTCTATGGCCACAAGCCGAGCTTCAACCTGATCCCCCAGCGCGGCCATGCGCCGCCCGGCGTGGAGGGAGCCGGGGTGGAACTGGCGGTGCTCGGACCCCTGGCGCGCACAGCCGCCGATCTCGACCTGGCCCTGTCGGTGCTGGCCGGCCCTGAGGGCCTGGAGGCCAAGGGTTATCGCCTGGATCTGCCGCCCGCGCGCCACGCCAGCCTCGCCGCCTATCGCGTCCTGGTGATCGACCATCACCCCGCCGCCGTGCTGGACGAGGCGATCAGGACGGCCCTTCACGCCTTGGCGGCGCGGTTGGACGGGGAGGGGGTGGAGGTCGCCCATGCCAGCGACCAGTTGCCCGACCTCGCCCACCAGCAGGAGGTCTACGGTCAGATGCTGGGGAGCGCCATGTCGCGCGGAGCCCCGCCCCAGCCGGGCGCGCTCTCCGCCCACGACTGGATGGGCCTGCAGGACGCCCAACTCGCCCTGCGCCGTCAGTGGGAGACCCTCTTCGAGCGCTTCGACGTGGTGTTGGCGCCCGCCTTCGGGACCGTCGCCTTCCCGCATGATCTCAGTGAAAACACCGTCGCCCGCAGCCTCAGAATCAATGGCCAGGACACCCCCTATTGGGGCCAACTCGCCTGGCCGGGCCTGGCGACCCTGCCCAACCTGCCCGCCACCGCCGTGCCCATCGGGCTGGGCCAGGACGGCCTGCCGATCGGGATCCAGGTGATCGGCGCCTATCTGGAGGACCGCACCACCATCGGCTTCGCGGGTTTGCTGGAACAGGCCTTCGGAGGCTTTCGCCGCCCCGGCGCCTGAGGGCGGCTCCGGAACTTGGCCGGAGCCCTTCCCGTTGTGAGGTCAAGGCCGAATGGGCCAGGCAGCAACGGGAGAAGACGTCATGGCGGGCAGGTGGGAAGACGAACGCGGCTGGCGCGACCATGAGGCGCGATACGGTCGCGAACCCCGGGACCAGGACTTTGGACGTCCCGACGGCTACCGCGCCGAGGACCGCAGCTTCCAGGTCCCGCGCGGTCCGGTGTTCGGCGAGCGCGAGACCGGGACGAACTACGCCGCGCCCCGTGGCCCCGACCGCGGCCATGGGCCGACGCCCGGCCGCTTCCCGTCCCCGATTCGCGGCGCCGACCGTGGTTATGGTCAGGGCCACGACGAGGCCGATCGCGAGCGCGCCTACCGCGCCGCCTATGGCGAGGACTACGACCACCCCCGCGGCGACTATGCGGGCGACGAGGCTCGCTACTATCGCGACAGCGCCGAGCGCTGGGACCGCGATCCTCGCGGCCCCGAGCCGCGCAACTTCCTCGATCGCGCCGCCGACAGCGTCGCCTCCTGGTTCGCCGGGGACCGCCATCGCGACGCCCCGCGTCCGGAAGCGCCCCGTCGGGACCTCGGGCACCGGGGCCTAGGCCCCCAGGGCTACAAGCGTCCCGATGAACGCATCACCGAGGAGGCCCACGAGCGCCTCACCGAGGACGCCTGGGTGGACGCCTCCAATATCGCCATCTCCGTCTCCGGCGGCGAGGTCACCCTCTCGGGCACGGTCACAGAACGCGAGGCCAAGCACCGCGCCGAGCGCCTGGTGGAGGACATTTCCGGCGTGACCCACGTGCAGAACAACCTGCGGGTCGATCGGGGGAACTTCCTCACCCGGCCCGCCGCCGGCTTCGGCGACAGCGTCCAGGCCGCCCAGATGAAGGCCGCCGACCGCCGCAACGACAGCTAGCTCGGCGCCCCGCGCCTTGTCCTGGATCAAGGCGCGGGGGGCCAACTCCTGGCCGCTAGGGGGTCATGGACACCCTGGCGCACCAGCTTCTCATCTCCACCGCCATCGTCTCGGCCACGGTGGTGATCCACCTGCTCGGCCTCGACGCCCTCCAGCTGGTGCTGCGGCTGCACCTGGAGCGCTTCACCCGCTGGATTCATCTGGACCGCATGATCGTCCCCCTCGGGATCGTCCTGGGGCTGTTCGTCCTGCACGGGCTGGAGATCTGGCTCTACGCCCTGGTCTACTGGAAGATGGGCATGCTCCCGACCCTCGAGCAGGCGCTGTACTTCTCCACCAGTTCCTACTCCACCGTCGGGGAGACCGGCGCCATCCTGTCGGCCCGCTGGCGCATCGTCGGCGTGCTGGAGGCCATCAACGGCATGCTGCTGATCGGCTGGTCGACCGCCTTCCTGTTCCAGATCCTGCACCACCTGATGTGGAACGAGAGCGACGATCATCCCCTGCCCAGGGGCGCCATCGCCCGCCGCGCCAGGTCCCCCGGAACAAGCCGCCCGCCCCGGGGTTGAAGGGCCAGAGCCCCTCGCAATACGGGAGAACGCAGATGGCCGGCAGATACGATGATCGGTGGGATCGGGAAGACGTGGGCTACGGCCGCGACGCGCGACGCGACGATCACCTCGACGACGGTCCGAGGGACGGCCCCAGCGAGACCCGCAGCTTCCGGAACGTCCGCGCCGCCTGGCCGGGTCCCGAACAGGGCGGTGAGTTCACCGGTGCCCGCTACGGCGCCGGCGGCTATGGTCAGAACGGCAGCGATCCGGGGCGGCGGGTGTCGTCCTATGGCGACCGCGTCTATCGCGGCGGCGTGGGCGGCGGCGGTCCGGCCGAGGACTATCGGCGCGGTGGGGCTCGCCATGGGCCGGCGGACCTGCCCTACGGCGCCGAGTATGGCGCGCCCTGGCCGGGTGGTGACGCGGGCCGCGCGAGCCATCGCGGCCTCGGACCCAAGGGCTACAGGCGCAGCGACGAGCGGATCAACGAGGACGTCCACGACCGCCTCACCGAGGACCCCCACATCGACGCCTCCGGCGTCGTCGTGACGGTGCAGGAGGGCGAGGTCACCCTGTCCGGCTCGGTCAGCGACCGTCGCGCCAAGCATCACGCCGAGGCCATCGTCGAGCACATCGCCGGGGTGACCCACGTGCAGAACAACCTACGGGCCGATCCGGGCGCGGCCCGCGGGCCGGCGCCCCTCGGCGAGAACACCGTCCTGCGCGACCAGGCGCAGGGCGAGAAACCCTGACTGAAGACTCCACGCGCCGCTGGCCCTAGGCTGACGGCGTGTCGGAGGCGGCGTTTCAGACCTGGATCGACCGTTGGGGCCTGACCCCCGACGGAGAACCGTTCACCAGTCTTGGCGGACGGCTCGTGCCGGTGCGCCAGGACGGCGTGGCCGCCATGCTCAAGGTGAGCCACGCGCCCGAGGAGATCGCCGGCGGCGTCCTGATGACCTGGTGGGACGGCCACGGGGCGGCCCCGGTCCTGGCCCATGAGGGCGAGGCCCTGCTGATGGTCCGCGCCACCGGGACGCAATCCCTGGCCGACATGGCCCGCAACGGCCGGGACGACGAGGCCAGCCGTATCATCTGCGCGGCCCTGGACGGATTGCACGCGCCTCGGCCCGGGCGCCTTCCGGCGAGCCTCAACCCCTTGCCCGACTGGTTCCGGGCCCTCGGCCCCGCGGCCAACCTCCATGGCGGCGTCCTGGCCAAGTCCTACGCCATGTCGAAGCAGTTGCTGGCCGACCCGCGCGAGGTCTGCGTCCTGCACGGCGACGCCCACCACGGCAACTTCCTGGACTTCGGAGACCTCGGCTGGCTGGCCATAGACCCCAAGGGCCTGATCGGCGATCGGGGCTACGACTACGCCAACCTGCTGTGCAATCCCGATCTGGCCACGGCGATCGCGCCCGGCCGCATCGCGCGGCAAGTGAGAATGGTGGCGCAGGCCGCGAACCTCGACCCGGTGCGGACGCTGCAATGGCTGCTGGCCTATGCCGGCCTATCGGCCGCCTGGACCCTTTCGGACCGAAACAACCCGGCCGGCGCCCTGCGGATCGCCGAGCTGGCGGCGGCGGAGCTGGGCCTCTGAGGCCCTAGTAGAGCTTCTCGTTGGCCTGGCGGGTCGCGCGGCTGCTCATATAGCTGATCAGTTCGAGTTTGAGCGCGGCGAGGTCGCTGGCGGCCGGCGACAGCTTGGCGATCAGCCTATTCCACACCTTCAGCCCGGCGCCGGTGTCCGTGCCGCGGGCCACCTCCTGGGCCAGGGCCGCGACGACCCCTGGATCCAGGTCGGCCCAGGCCGCGTCCAGTTGCGCGGGATAGACCTTGGTCAAGATTTCCAGCCGCCGCTCGGCGATGAGCTGGCCGGTGTAGCCGGAGAAGGCCAGGCCTGCAGGCTCCATGGCGGCGTCCCTGACCTGGCAGGCGTTCAGGGCGAGGCCGAGCTGCGCCTCGCTGAAATGGTCCATGATGTCGGGCCGCTGGTCCTTCAGCCCCGCGAGGAGGTAGCTGTCGCGGCCGCTGCCCGGCAGGTGATCCCAGATGCACTTGGCGTCGCCCGCCATGGCCGGGCCCGCCGCGGCCAGGACGCCGATCAGGATGAGCGCGCGCAAGGGCATGGGGACCTGCCAGGGTTGGGGCGCCGGGCGTCCGACAGGGCATCCTACAGCGGAGCTTCGCCATCCGCCATGAAATCAACGGCCTAGCCGCGTCAGCTCGCGGCGGTCGCCAGGTGCTGGTTGTCGCCGCGCTGCAGTGGGTCGCGCAGGGGTTGGCCGTTCTGGACGAACTCCAGGGACACCGAATTGATGCAGTAGCGCAGCCGGGTCGGCGGCGGGCCGTCGGGGAAGACGTGGCCCTGGTGGCTGTCGCAGCGGGCGCAGCGGGTCTCGATGCGGATCATCCCGTAGCTGACGTCCTTGACCGCCACCACATGGGCCTCGTCGAAGGGGGCGAAGAAGCTCGGCCAGCCGGTGCCGCTCTCGAACTTGGTCTTGGCCTGGAACAGGGGCAGGCCGCAGAGCCGGCAGCAATAGGCCCCGTCCTCCTTGTTATCCAGCAGGCCGCCGCAGAAGGGGGCCTCGGTGCCGTGGTGCAGCAGCACATCGGCCTCCTCGCGGCTGAGGTCGGCCTCGAGACGCTTGCGTTCCGCTGCGTCGGGAGGTGTCAGGTCGAAACCGGACGGGGAGAGGGTGGCTTCTGGCGTGCTCATGGGGTCCAATCTAAGGTCTCTCCCCACAGTACGGAAGCACCCCAGGGGAGGTTACGTTCATGATCGGCCACAGAAATTCCGCCATTGGCCCCGCAGCCCAAAAACTGCGCTAAGACGGCTCCCATGTTCTCAAAGATTCTGATCGCCAACCGCGGCGAGATCGCGGTCCGCATCATCAAGACCTGCCGCCGGATGGGTATCGCCACGGTGGTCGTCTATTCCGAGGCCGACGCCGACTCCATGGCCGTCGAGATGGCCGACGAGACGGTGTTCATCGGGGCCGCGCCGGCCTCCGAAAGCTATCTCGTCGCCGACAAGATCGTCGCCGCGGCCCGGGAGACGGGCGCGGAGGCCATCCACCCCGGCTTCGGCTTCCTCTCGGAGAACGCGTCCTTCGCCCGTCGGCTGGAGAAGGAGGGGATCGTCTTCATCGGTCCCAACCCCCACGCCATCGAGGCCATGGGCGACAAGATCGAGAGCAAGAAGTTCGCCACCAAGGCCAAGATCTCGGTGGTGCCCGGCCATGTCGGCGAGATCGACGACACCGCCCACGCCATCAAGATCAGCGAGGACATCGGCTATCCGGTGATGATCAAGGCCTCGGCCGGCGGGGGCGGGAAGGGGATCCGGGTCGCCTGGAACCGCAAGGACGTCGAGGAGGGCTTCCCGGCGGTCAAGTCGGAGGCCAAGTCCAGCTTCGGCGACGATCGTATCTTCATCGAGAAGTTCATCGAGAGTCCGCGCCACATCGAGATCCAGGTGATGGGGGACAAGCACGGCAACGTCGTCCACCTGTTCGAGCGCGAATGCTCCATCCAGCGCCGCAACCAGAAGGTCATCGAGGAGGCGCCGAGCCCGCTCCTGGACGAGGAGACCCGCGCGGCCATGGGCGCCCAGGCCGTGGCGCTGGCCAAGGCCGTGAACTACGACTCGGCCGGCACCGTCGAGTTCGTCGCCGGCCAGGACAAGAGCTTCTTCTTCCTGGAGATGAACACCCGCCTGCAGGTGGAGCACCCCGTCACCGAGCTGATCACCGGGGTGGACCTCGTCGAGCAGATGATCCGCTCGGCCTATGGCGAGAAGCTGGCCTTCGAGCAGAAGGACCTGGCCATCAAGGGTTGGGCCATCGAGAGCCGCATCTACGCCGAGGACCCGTATCGCGGCTTCCTGCCCTCCATCGGCCGGCTGGTGCGCTACTACCCGCCGGAAGAGGGCGCCAAGGGCGACATCATCGTACGCAACGACGCCGGCGTCCGCGAGGGCGACGAGATCTCGATGTTCTACGATCCCATGATCTCCAAGCTGTCGACCTGGGCGCCGGAGCGGCTGGCGGCCATCGACGCCATGGGCCGGGCGCTGGAGGATTTCCACATCGAGGGCCTGGGGCAGAACATCCCCTTCCTGGCCGCGGTGATGGATCAGGAGCGGTTTCGGTCGGGCAAGCTGTCGACCAACTACATCAAGGACGAGTTCCCCGAGGGCTTCATCGGGACCCCGCCCACCAACTGGCAGCGGGACCTGGTCTCGGCCGTGGCCTGCGCCATGCACCGCATCGTCACGGCCCGCTCCGCGCCCCAGTTGCTGCGCGACGAGTGGATCGTCATCGCCGGCCACGACAAGCGCCTGGTGCGCCTCTCCAACGGCGGGGCGGCCTATCAGGTGGAGTACGTGAACGAGAACCGGGCCCTGACTCTCACCGACGTCGACTGGCGGCCGGGCAAGCACGTCTTCCGCGGCGTGCTGGACGGCCGGGCCTTCACCGTGGCGGTCAAGCCCGCCGCCGAGGGCTTCGTCGTCCGCCACCGGGCCACCACCCTCAATGTCCTGGTCCTGACCCCGCGCTCGGCCGACCTGCACGAGAAGCTGCCGGCCAAGAAGGCCGCCGACACGTCGAAGATGATCCTCTCGCCCATGCCGGGCCTGGTGGTGACCCTGGACGTCATCCCGGGCCAGCTGGTCCGGGCCGGGGAGGCGGTCTGCGTGGTGGAGGCCATGAAGATGCAGAACATCATCCGCGCCGAGCGGGACGGCACCGTGAAGACCGTCGGCGCCAAGGCCGGTGATTCGGTCGCCGCCGACGAGGTGCTGGTGGAGTTCGCGTGATCGCCGCGCCGCCCTATAGTGGCGGCGTCGATTCACGGGGACGCCGGGCATGAACGCCGATTGGGGCGCGCTGTTCTTCACCGCCGACGGCCGGCTGGCGCGCACGCCGTTCCTGATGGGGGCCGCGGTGCTGTTCGCGCTGGGGGCCCTCTATGAGGCCGTGGCCGGCGTCACCCTGCACTGGCTGACGGGATGGTTCGTCTATCCGGCCCTGATCTATGGCGGCGCCTGCGTGCTCTCCAAGCGCCTGCACGACCGCGGCAAGTCCGGCTGGTGGGCGGTGGTGATCCTGTTCGCCCTGGTGGCGGTCTGGCAGCCGCCCCTGAACCCCGCCGACGTCCTGCTCACCATCCTGCTGCTCTGGGCCGCCGTGGAGCTGGGGGTCATGCCCGGCGAGCAGGGGACCAACCGCTACGGTCCCAATCCGCTGCGGACGGCCGCGGCCTAGATCGGCGCCTCGACCCGCTCCACCGCGCCGAACACCTCCGTGAAGGCCTCCATCAGGGCCGCGTCGGCCTCCTCCATCGTGACGGGGAGGCCCAGGTCCACCAGGCTGGTCACCCCATGCTCGGTCTGGCCGCAGGGGACGATGCCGGAGAAGTGGCTGAGGTCGGGTTCCACGTTCAGCGAAACCCCGTGGAAGGACACCCAGCGGCGCAGCTTCACCCCGATGGCGGCGATCTTGTCCTCCCGAATCGGGGCGCCGGAGACCTTACGTTCCACCCAGACGCCGACCCGCCCGTCGCGAATCTCGCCGACCACGTTGAACCGGCCCAGGGCCGCGATGATCCAGGCCTCCAGGGCAGCGACGAAAGCGCGCACGTCCCGGCGCCGGGCGGTGAGGTCCAGCATCACATAGGCCACCCGCTGTCCGGGGCCGTGATAGGTGAACTGGCCGCCGCGAGCCGTTGGGAAGACCGGGAATCGGTTCGGCTCCAACAGGTCGGCCGCCTTGGCCGAAACCCCGGCCGTATAGAGGGGCGGGTGCTCCAGCAGCCAGACCAGCTCGCCGGCCGAGCCCTCGGCGATCGCCGCCGCGCGCGCCTCCATCGCGGCCACCGCGGCCTCGTAATCGACATAGCCTGGCGACACCGCCCAGCCGGCCGGCGCGCCGTCGGCCCTTGAGAAATAAGGGGGCGCGGCTTCAGCATTTAACGACCGGTCAAGCATGTCAGCGCCAATGTGGGCCCAAGGATCGAGGGGCGCAAAGCCCCCTTTGATTTCTTAGAGTTTTTTGATGGGTGGGGTTTTGGGTCAGGTTAACGCCGTCAATGTCGAGATTTCGGTGGTGCTGGGTCGTTCCACCCTGCCCATGCAGCAGCTGCTGCGGATGGGCCGGGGTGCGGTGATCCCGCTGGACGCCGGTGTCAACGAAGAGGTGTGGATCTTGGCCAACAACCACCCCGTGGCGCGTGGAGAGATTCAGATCAACGAGGATCGGATCTCCATCGCCGTCACCCGCGCGGCCGATGTTTACGACTATATGGCCGGCAGCTAGCCACAACGCTTCACAAACGCTCGGGGGTTTGCTACCTGCCGCGCCTCACCACGAGCGGTCGTGGCGGAATTGGTAGACGCGCAGCGTTGAGGTCGCTGTGGGGCAACCCGTGGAAGTTCGAGTCTTCTCGACCGCACCAGTGAATCAGGGTCTTTCGCAGCTGCAGAGCTAGAGCATCGTCATACGTTAGGAGGGGAGGTCCGCATGAGCCGCGACACCGAACATCCGAGCGAAGACGACGTTCTGGACCTGAAGGCCTCCCGGGAGAGCCTGACGTCCGCCGAGGTCGAGGACCTCGAGGATCTCGCCCTTGGCGAGGACTACGCTCTAAACCCCGACTTCGTGGCCATGGTCGTCGACGCGATCGACCGTGGCGACGCCGAGCGCCTGCGCGAGCTGCTGGCGGCCCTGCACCCGGCCGACGTGGCCGACCTGATGGGCTTCCTGTCGTCGGACTACCGGGCCGAGGTGGTGGCCCACCTCGATCCCGAGGCGCTGGCCGAGATTCTCTCCGAACTGGACACCGAGATCCGCGAGGACGTGCTGGAGCACGTCCCGTCGGCGACCCTGGCCAAGGCCCTGGGGGAGATGGACTCCGACGACGCGGTGGACGTCGTCGACGACCTGGAGGACGACAAACGCGCCCAGGTGCTGGCGGCCATGCCGGAGATGGAACGCACCGCCATCGAGACCAGCCTGGCCTATGATGACGAAACCGCCGGGCGCCTGATGCAGCGCGAGGTGGTCTGGGCGCCCCAGTTCTGGACCGTCGGCCAGACCATCGAGCACTTCCTGAAGGAAGGCGACGACCTGCCGGAGCTGTTCTTCGACGTCTATGTCGTCGACCCCTCCCACAAGCCGGTGGGCGCCGTCCCCGTCAGCCACCTGCTGCGGGCTCGCCGCGACGCGCCGCTGGCGCAGATCATGGAGCCCATCACCGAGATCCCGGTCCAGATGGACCAGGAGGAGGTGGCCTACATCTTCGACAAGTACCACCTGATCTCGGCCCCGGTCGTCGAGCCGGGCGGCCGCCTGGTGGGTCAGATCACCGTCGACGACATCGTCGGCGTCATCCAGGACGAGAGCGAAGAGGACATCCTGGCCCTGGCCGGGGTCTCCGACGCCGGCCGTGACGCCGGCGTGCTGGGCATCGTCCGGTCGCGCCTGCCTTGGCTGATCCTCAACCTCCTGACCGAGACGGTGGCCGTCAGCGTCATCGGGGCGTTCCAGAACGAGATCGCCAAGCTGGTCACCCTGGCTGTGCTGATGCCCATCGTGGCCTCCCTGGGGGGCAACGCCGGGACCCAGACCCTGGCCGTCGCCGTCCGCGCCCTGGCCAATCGCGAACTCAACGCCTCCAACGCCATGCGCATCTTCCTGCGGGAGGCCAGCGTGGGGGTGATCAACGGCGGAGCCCTGGCCGGGGTGATGTCGGTGGCCGTCTTCCTGTGGTTCCACGACCTGCGGCTGTCCATCACCGTCGCTCTGGCCCTGATCGTGAATGTGTCCATCGCCGCGGTGGCCGGCATCCTCGCGCCGCTCACCCTTGATCGCCTGGGACGCGATCCGGCCGTTTCGTCGTCGGTCTTCGTCACATTCGTGACCGACTTCATGGGCTTCCTGTCGTTCCTGGGCCTGGCCGCTGTGATCCTGTTGTAACCGGCGCCTATCTTGCCGGTTGAGAGCCAAGCGCTCACGCGCCTGTCTCAATGTGGGTCAGATGGCCATGAAACCGCGTCACCAAGTCTCCCGGACTGCGATCGACCTGATCAAGCGGTTCGAAGGATACCGCCGGAAGTCCGCGCAGTTGGCAGATGGCCGCTGGACGATCGGCTATGGCCACACGCTCACCGCCCGGCAAGGCGCCGAAGTCTCGGAACAGGACGCCGAGGCCCTGCTGCTCTACGACCTGATCGCCGTCGCCCACTCGGTCAACGAGTGGACCTACACGCCGCTCACCCAGAACCAGTTCGACGCGCTCTGCGCCTTCGCCTTCAACATCGGCGTCGACAACTTCCGCCGCTCCTCGGTCCTGCGCCGGGTCAATGAGGGCCAGCTGCTGCAGGCCGCCTGCGCCATGGAGCTGTGGCGCAAGGCCGACTTCGAGGGCGAGCGTATCGTCATCGACGCCCTGGTCCGCCGCCGCTCGGCCGAGAAGACCCTGTTCCTGACCCCGACTCACGGCTGGGTGCCCGCGCCGTCGCCGATCCTGCGTCCCAATGTGGACATGGACGCCGCCGGGGTCGTGCCGCGTCAGACCCCCACCGCCCTCAAGGCGCCGATGGAAGGTCCCCTGGCGATCGTCGAGCGGGAGGCCGTCCCGGCCGCCGCGCCGCAGCCGGCCCCCGCGCCGGAGCCGGTCGCCCAGGCCGCGCCAGCGCCGGCCGCTCCGTTCGTGCCGGCGCCGCCCGAGGAGGACCTTCCCAGCCCCACCCAGGCGGCGGCGGCCAGCGTCACCTCGCGCCTCTCCACCATCTTCCGCGACACCACCGCCGAGCAGCCCGCGCCGGAGCCCGCCCCCGCGCCGGTGGTCCCGCCGGTGGAGGCCGTGGCGCAACCCGCGCCCCAGCCCGCGCCGCCTCCGCCGCCCGCCGCGCCCATCGCCCTGGCCGGGGGCGACCGCGCCTTCGTCCTGACGCCGCCGGAGGAGGTCTATGAGGCCCCCGCGCCCGCCGCGCGGATGGAGCTGCCGGTGGCGGCCAACGAATCGCATCCGACCCTGTTCGACCGCCAAACCTCGGCGGCCAACGACCAGTTGGGCCTGCCCTCGCCGCCGCGCGCCGAGGACCGTCCGCGGATCCTGATCGACGACACTCTGGAATACGACCCCGCCTTCGACATGCTGGAGCCGGAGCAGCCCAAGCTCAGCCTGCCCCTGCTGGTGGGCCTGACCGTGGTGGGCCTGGCCTTCTTCGCCGGCGGCCTGTTCTGGGCGGCGAGCGTCAGCCCCGACAGCGACGGCGGCCTGTTCAACCCGCTCACCGTGGGCTGGATGGCGGCCCTGGCCGGCATCGGCTTCTTCGGGGTGGCGGTCTACCTGATGCTCGACCGGCTCGGCCGCGGCGATATCGACGACGAGGGCGACCTCGACGCCGAGTGACACCTTCCCGGGGGGGGATTGAGCGGGAAAGCGGCCTGGCGCGTATCGCCGGGCCCCTTTTCTGTCCGAACCGCGGCTCGCGGCGCATTTCGGCCCGTGCTAACACCGCGCCATGATCCCGAACCATGGACCTTCGCTGGATTTCGGCCTTGGCGAGACCGCCGACGCCATCCGCGACACCACCCAGCGCTTCGCCGCTGACCGCATCGCCCCGCTCGCCGCGGAGATCGACGCCACCAACACCTTCCCGCGCGCCCTGTGGCCGCAGATGGGGGAGCTCGGCCTGCACGGTCTGACGGTGGAGGAGGAGTACGGCGGGCTTGGCCTGGGCTACCTCGAACATGTGGTGGCCATGGAGGAGGTGAGCCGGGCCTCGGCCTCGGTGGGCCTGTCCTACGGCGCCCACTCCAACCTCTGCGTGAACCAGATCCGCCGTTGGGGCTCCGATGAGCAGAAGCGGCGCTATCTGCCGGCCCTGATCTCCGGTGAGCACGTCGGGTCGCTGGCCATGAGCGAGAGCGGCTCCGGCTCCGACGTGGTCTCCATGAGCCTGAAGGCCGAGCATCGCGGTGACCGCTATGTCCTGAACGGAACCAAGTTTTGGATCACCAACGCGCCGCACGCCGACGTCCTGGTGGTCTACGCCAAGACCGCGCCGGGGGAGAGCAGCAAGGGCATCACCGCCTTCCTGATCGAGAAGGATTTCAAGGGTTTCTCGGTCGGCCAGAAGCTCGACAAGATGGGCATGCGGGGGTCCGACACCGGCGAGCTGGTGTTCGAGGACTGCGAGGTTCCGGAAGAGAATGTCATGGGGCCGGTGAACGGCGGCGTCGGGGTGCTGATGAGCGGTCTCGACTATGAGCGCACGGTGCTCTCGGGCGGGCCGCTGGGCATCATGCAGGCCTGCCTGGACGTGGTCCTGCCCTATGTCCGGGAGCGCAAGCAGTTCGGCAAGCCCATCGGCTCCTTCCAGCTCATGCAGGGCAAGGTGGCCGACATGTACGTCGCCCTCAACTCGGCCCGGGCCTATGTCTACGCGGTGGCGCGGGCCTGCGACGCGGGACAGACGACGCGGTTCGACGCCGCGGGCGCGATCCTGATGGCCTCGGAGAACGCGGTGAAGGTGGCCCTGGAGGCCATCCAGGCCCTGGGCGGGGCGGGCTACACCCGCGACTATCCCGCCGAGCGCCTGCTGCGGGACGCCAAGCTCTACGACATCGGCGCCGGCACCAACGAGATCCGCCGCTATCTGATCGGGCGGGAGCTGATCGGGGCCTGACCAAGGCGCTGCACGTCAACGGTTTCTACACCTCCGATTCACTTTAGATGATGCGAACCACGCGGGGGCGGAGGTGAGATCGATGCGCAGAGTCGTTGTTCCGATGCTGCTCCTGTCCCTGGCCGGCTGCGCCAGCCTTCAGCAGCCCAGCTGCGGGGCCGGCGAGGAGCCCATGCGCACCGCCCAGCTCTTCTTCGGTCAGAACATCGGCGACAAGCCCGGGGTCTCCGACGCCGAGTTCCGCAAGTTCGTCGATGAGGTGCTGACCCCGCGCTTCCCCGAGGGCCTCACCGTCCTGGACGGCGGCGGCCAGTGGACGGGACCGGAGAACAAGCTGATCCGCGAGGCGGCCAAGGTGGTGGTCCTGGTGATCCCGCGGAAGGACCTCCACACCCAGCACAAGCTCGGCGAGGTGCGCCAAGCCTATGTCCAGCGCTTCCACCAGGACAGCGTGATGATGGTCAGCCAGCGGGCCTGCGTGTCCTTTTAGGTCCGGAACCCGACACGCGGCCCGGGGGTTTGGTCTCCACAATCAGGAGAACCCCATGCGTAAGATCCTCATGCTCGCCCCCGCCGCCCTCATCGCCATGACCCTCGCGGCCTGCGGCACCACCGTCACCGAACGCGCCGCGACCGGCGCCCTTGGCGGGGCTGCGGTCGGGGCGGCAGTGAGCGGCGACGCCAAGGGCGCGCTGGCCGGCGCGGCCATCGGCGGCGTCGCCGGCGCGGCCACCACGCCGCGCAACTAAGTCGACCTAGTCCAGCCCGGCGGCCATCGCTCCCAGAGCCTTGGCCGTCGCGGCGTCGGCCGGGAAGAAGGTTTCCAGGGTCAGTTCCGACAGGGTTACGTCCACCGGGGTGCCGAACACCGTGGTGGTCGACAGGAAGGACAAGATTCCCGTCTCCGTCCGCAGCTGGAACGGGATGGCGACCCCCGCGAATTCGTCGGACGGTTTACGGGATGGCTGGTCCCCCGGGATCGGATAGGCCCTGACCTCGGTCAGCAGGGCGGCGAGACCCGGGTCGGCCGTCAGCTCCACCTCTCGCCGCAACCTCTCCAGGATATGGGCGCGCCATTCATGCAGATTGGCGGTCCGCCGCGCCAGTCCGCGAGGATGCAGGCTCAGTCGGATGACATTCAGCGGCGGCGTCAGCAGCTCGGCGTCGATCCCCGCCAGCAGCGGCGCCACCATCCGGTTGGCGCTCACCAGGTTCCAGCCCCGATCCACCGCCAGGGCCGGGAAGGGCTCATGTCCCGTCAGGATCAGGTCCACGGCGCGGCGTGCGGCGGCCAGGGCCGGATCGTCCAGAGACCGCTGCGGGAAGACCGGGGCGAAACCCGCCGCCACCAGGATCACATTGCGCTCCCGCAAGGGGATTTCGAGCTGGTCAGCCAGGCGCAGCAGCATGTCGCGGCTGGGCTGGGCGCGGCCCGTCTCGACGAAGCTCAGATGGCGGGTGGAAATCTCGGCCTCCAGGGCGAGGTCGAGCTGGCTCATCCGGCGGCGCTGGCGCCAGTCGCGAAGGTGGTCGCCCACCGCGGTTGCTGTTCCCATCATGCGGCGAGGATAGCCGCGCCCCCGCGGCGGCTCCATGACCTGGCAGGTAATCGCCCGGCCTCGCGGCGTCCCCCAGTCTCTCCCCACGCCGCGACGGTTCGCGGCGGCAGAGGAGACCTCCCATGCTCGAAGACCTGATCGACCGCTATATCGCCGCCTGGAACGAAGCCGACCCGGCCGCGCGCCGCGCCCTGGTGGCCCGGACCTGGACCGACGGCGCCTGCTACCTCGACCCGATGATGGCCGGGGAGGGGCACGAGGGCATCGACGCCATGATCGGCGCCGCCCAGGGCCAGTTCCCCGGCCTGACCTTCTCCCGCCGCGGCGCCCTGGACGCCTTCGGCGACCACGTCCGGTTCAGCTGGGATCTCGGCCCGCCCGGCGCCGCGCCGGTGGCCGGCGGCACCGACTTCGCGGTGGTGAAGGACGGGCGCTTCGCCGCCGTCACCGGTTTCCTGGACTTCGCGCCCGGCTAGCGGTCGCCAGACATGCGAAAGGCCGCCGGGGGGCGCCCGGCGGCCTTTCCACTGTCAGATCCCGGGGCGGCTCAATCGAGCCTCTCCAAGCGCCCCGTAATCTGCAGCGTCCGCTCTAAGGGAAGCCTCAGCGGGGGCGCGAGACGGAACCCTGAGCAGATGCGTTGGCGCCGACCGAGGCGTTGGCCCCGTGGCGCGAGGCGTTGACCGACCCGTCCGCATTGACGTCGCCGGAGGCCGAGGCGCCGGCCGCCGAGGCGTCGAGGGCGCCGTCGATGGAGCTGGCCGCGCCGGCCGAGGTGTTCTTGGCCGCCCGGGCCGCGGCGCGAGCGTCGGCCTTGGCCTGGCGGGCGGCCTGGCGGGCCGTGTCGCGGGCGTAGCCGGCGGTGCTGGTGGCGGTGTCGCGGCCGTAGCCGGCGGTGTCGCGGACCGTCGAGCCGAGGCCGCCGATGGAGCCGGAGCCGCTCAGGCCGCCGGAGCCCATGACGCCGCCGCCGGCGCCGCCGATCATGCCGCCGACACTGCCGCCGCCGCCCACGGCGCCGCCGAGGATCTGGGCTTGAGCGCCGGCGCCGAAGGCCAGCAGGGTGGAGGCGGCCGCGGCCGCGATAATCGTGGTCTTACGCATGTGTTCTTCTCCCAATTTTGCGAGGCGCGGGGGCGTCTCTGGGAGGTCAAACGCTCGACGGCGAGATTTTCATCCCGACTTTCTTCAACTTTTTCCGATCACTCGCCGGCGAGCAGGCGGCCGCCGGCCCCGACGGCGGCGGGCGCGGTGCGCAGGTCGAAGGCCACCAGGCCCTTGCCGTAGACGGGGTCGGGGCCGCGCGCCCCCAGGTCGCTGGCCTGGCGCGACAGGCTCTCCAGCGCCCGCGCCGCGCCGGCCCGATCGGGCTGGGGCAGGGCCAGGGCCAGGCGGCCGGCCACCAGCGGCGCGGCGAAGGAGGTGCCGCGCAGGGCCACATAGCCCCCCTGGGCCGCCGCGCCGGCCATGTCGGCCCCGGGGGCGGCGAAGTCCACATGGCCGCCGCGCCCGGCCTCGGGCAGCACCCGTCGGCGCGCGTCGACCCCGGTGACCGAGATCACGCCGGGATAGGCGGCGGGATAGAGCGGCGGGGCGGCCGGGCCGTCATTGCCCACGGCGGCCACCACCAGGTGTCCCCGGGCCACGAGGGCGGCGATGGCGGCCTGCAGGGTTAGGTTGGGCGGTCCCACCAGGCTGATATTGATCACCGGCACGCGGTTCTGGGCCATCCAGGCCAGGGCCTGGGCGATGATCGCCGCCGAGCCCCCGGTGGGCGTCGACCCATAGACATCGGCCACCAGCAGCCGCGCCCCGGGCGCCGCGCCCCGGAAGACGCCGGCGCGTCCCGCCATCAGGGAGGCCACGGCCGTCCCATGGGCGCTGACCCTCAGGCCGCCGGGGGCGAAGCCCCGCTGCTCCACCGGGCCGAGGCTGGGATGGGCGGCCACCCCGCCATCCACCAGACCGATGCGCGGGCCCGACCCGCCGCCGCTCGCCGCGGGTCCCCGGGCGGCGGCCGTCACCTGGCCCGCCCCGAGATAGATGTGGTTGAAATCGTACAGCCCCTCGGGGTCCAGGGCCCGGAGCCGCGCCACCGCCTCCCGGGCCGACAGGCCGGGGGGCGGGGTCAGGGTGATCATCGACAGGCCAAGGCTCTCCAGCCGCGCCTCGCCTCCGACCTCGAACCCGGCCCGCCTGGCGATGGCCAGGGAGGCCGGCGAGGGGGAAAGGACCAGGACCTGCCCGCGCACCACCGCCTGGCCATGGTCGTCCACGTCGATCACATCGGCATGGTCGCGGATCAGGGCCTGGACCTGGACGCCGCGCGCGGTCGAAAGGGCTTCCCGCGCCGTCGTGGTCGCGCGCCGGGCCACGTCCCGGGTCAGGTCGCGGGCCACGTCGGCGGCCTGGGTCGGCAGGCGGGGAGTCCTGGGCAGGTCCGGGACGGCGGGAAGGTCGCCCGGACGCTGGAGGGGAAGGCCTCCGAGGCCCCCGAGGGTCGCACCGCCGACTGGCGGGCCGGCGCCCCTCAGGCCGCCCAGCCCGCCCAGGCCCTGGCTCTGGGCCGGCAGGGCGGAAAACGCCATGGCGGCCACGCCGAGGGCGCGGATGACCCATAGCTGCGCCGGTCCGGTCATGAAATCCTGCTCCTGACGGACACCTAAGCGCGGCAATGGCGTTTTGTTCCTTGTCACGAGGGATGAAACGAACGGCCTGGGTCGTTTCATCCCCAGACAGAGGCGAGGTCTTGGACATCTTTCAGAGCGAGATCGTCGAACTGCTTCCCCGCCTGCGCCGCCTGGCGCGGGCGATCACCCGGGACGTGGCCGACGCCGACGACCTGACCCAGCTGACCGTGGAACGCGCGCTGGTGCGCGCCGACCAGTGGCGGCCCGGGACGCGCCTCGACAGCTGGATGTATCGGATCATGAAGAACGCCTGGATCGATGAAGCCCGCGCCCGGACCCGCCAGCGCAAGGTGTTCGCGCCCGAGGACGACGGCCTGCGAGTGGGGGTCGACGGCGCGGCCGCCATGGAGGCTCACCTGGAGGCCGCCTCGGTGGAGCAGGCGATGGCCAGACTGCCCGACGATCAGCGACTGGCCGTGGCGCTGGTGCTGGTGGAGGGTCTATCCTACCGCGAGGCGGCCGCGGTGCTGGAGGTTCCCGAGGGGACCCTCACCAGCCGCCTGGTCCGGGGCCGCAACGCCCTGCTGGCCGATCTGAGGGGTGCGGCATGAAGATCGATGATCGAAAACTGATCGCCTATGTGGACGGCGAGCTCGACGCCGCCGGCCGCGCCGAGGTGGAGGCGGCCGTAGCGGCCGATCCCGTCCTGGGGGTGCGCCTGGACGAACATCGTCTGTTGCGCGGCAAGGTGGCCGGCGCCTATGCCCGGGTCGCCGACGAAAGCGTGCCCGCCCGCCTGATGGCCGCGGCCCAGGCCGGCGCCAGGGCCAACGCCGACAATGTGGTGAAGCTGGCCGACCGGCGAAAGCCGCCGCCGCCCCCCAAGGTCTCACGGCCGGTGGCCTGGCCCGCCTGGGGCTCCATGGCCGCCACCCTGATGGTGGGGGTCGTGGCGGGCTACCTCCTGTCGCAGCAGACCCCGGCCGCCATGGCGCCGGGCTTCGACGGGGCGCTGGTGGCCCGCGGGGGCCTGGCCAAGGCTCTGGAGAACAACCTGTCGGCCACCTCCGGCCCGGTGCGCCTGGGGCTCAGCTTCAAGACCGCCGACGCCCGCTATTGCCGGACCTTCCAGGTGGACGCCCAGCGCACCGCCGGGATCGCCTGCCGCGAGGGCGCCCGCTGGGTGGCGCGCATGACGACGGAGGCCCCGCGTCCGACCCAGGGCTTCGATTATCGTACGGCGGCCACGGCGACGTCGCCGGCCGTGCTGGCCGCGGTGGACGCCATGATCGAGGGCGAGCCGCTCGACCGTCAGGGCGAGATCGCCGCCAAGGCCCGGCGCTGGCGGGATTGAAATAGGCCGTCATCCCGGTTTGCGCGCAGCGGAAGACCGGGACCCGGACGCGCGGGGCTTGCCGGAGAAATCGGTGAGTATGGGTCCCGCACTTGCGCGGCTTGGCCGCTACGTGCGGGATGACACTGGGGGCGGGTTCGGGGCCGTCCTGGGGCGAGTGACGCGCTCAGGCCCGGAGGTCGAACATCGTCCCGCGCGCCATGTCCTGGGCGCGTTGCTGGGTGACCTGCTGGTCAGCCTCTCGATGCCGATGCTCGGCTGACTTGCGGGCCTGGGCCTCGCGCAAGTGGCCGTTGTCGGTGGCCAGGGCCGGCTCGGGGCCCTCCGCCTGGGCCTTGGGCGGCTCCATGCGGGTGATGAGGTGGCCACGGGGGGCGACCTGGGATCTGGCGGCATAATCGACCGCCGCGGTGGTGGCGCTGATCTGTTCCATGCGGCCAATATGGCAGGCCAGCATCAACCTTTCGTTCAGACTTGCAGTTAATAGGCGCAAACGCTGATGGCTGCTCGCCAAGGTCGAGCGAGTCCGCCGCGAACCCGTCGCCCCCCGGACATGCGAACGGCCGGCCCGTTGTCGGGACCGGCCGTTCCATTGTCGGACCGCTCAGCGGTCCCGCAACCTGAAGCGCTTACGCGCAGACCTCGTAAGCGGAGGCCCAGATCACGGTTTCCACCTGCGGATGAAGACAATGAGACACTGGGTCACCTCCTTTCAGTTGTTGAACAAGACCTCGAATATGGGACCGATTTGATCGATCCGCAAACGGCGCGGTTGTCGCATGCCGATATCGTGTAGCGGCGCCTGGATTCGGGACGGGGGGAGGACCCTAGCGCCGTCCCGTGGAGATCTCGTGCAGGCTGGGGCGGCGGCGCAGGTCGGTGACCGGGACCGACAGCTTGTCCAGGGCGTCGATCATCGCCTTGTAGCCGCCCGCGACGGCGGGCTCGAAGGCCGCCCAGTCGCGAATTTCCACGCCGGCCACCTCCGGGGTCACCAGCACGTCGGTGGCGTCGCGGGCGGCGGCCAGGTCGCGGCCGGTGGAGACCGTGGCCGCCCGCATCAGCAGGGAGACGATGGGCGGGCCCTTGCGCCATTCCCCCGACAGGATCCAGCGCCAGACCGAGGAGGGCCGGGCGACGTCGGCGGCGGTGATGGAGCGGCCGCGGGAGACGTCGATCCCGATGATCGGCCCCAGCTCGTTGATCCGCATGACGTCGGCGGGGAAGTTTTTCATCACCGCCCCGTCCACCAGCACGTCGTTGTTGTCCGTGGCCGGGGGCAGGATGCCGGGCAGGGAGATGGTGGCCCGCAGGGCGCGCCGCAGCAGGCCGCGCCGGTGCAGCTGGTAGGTTCCGGTGGTGAGGTTGGAGGACAGGCAGAAGAAGGGCAGCCACATGTCGGCGATGTGCACCTCGCCGAAGTGCTCGGCCAGGCGCTCGCGGACCTTCTCCCCCCGGGTCATGGCCAGCAGGGGTATGGCGATGTCGTCCAGGGGGCTGGTGTTGACGAAGGCCGCGCGGATGCGGCGCTCCATCTCCTCATTGTCCCAGCCCAGTCCGACCCCGGCCGCGACGATGGCGCCCATGGAAACCCCGCCCACGAAGTCGATGGGCACCTTGCGCTCCCGCAGGGCCTTCACCGCCCCGATATGGGCGTAGGCCCGCGCCCCGCCGCCCGACAGCACCAGGCCCACCGCCTGGCCGGTCAGCACCCGAGCGATGCGGGCGACGTCGCCGCCGTGTTCGCGCCGCATGTGGAACAGCCGCGCGGGCCGGGCCAGGTCCATCCAGGCCTCCGACCCCACCGGGGCCTCGGCGTTGCGCTTCTGGATGAGGATCAGGTCCACCAGGTTCTGGGTCTGCAACGGCTCGGCGCCGTGGGCGAACTCGGGAGGCGGAGGCAGGTCGCCCCGGCCCACGCGGAACAGGCGGTCCACCTGCCGCCCCACCACCTGGCGCCAGCCGTGATCGTCGGCCTCGGCGCAGTAGAGGACGAAATCGTAGTCCCGCTCGACCTCGGAGAACCATTCGGTCGGGGCGTGCTGGGCCTCGCCCCCCACCACCGTGACCGAATAGCCCAGCTTGCCGATCTCGCGGGCGATGCGGTCGACCTGGGGCCGCAGCACAACCGGTTCGCCCAGGGTGACGAAGCCGAACACCGAGGGGACCCCGGCCGAGGTCTTGGCGGCGGCCTGGCGGCTGCGCAGGATCATCAGGCGGGCCAGCTCGACCATGACGGCCGAGTCCTCCTCGCAGGCGTCGAAGAAGGCCTCGCGGGGCAGGGCGAAGATCTCCGAATCGCGCAGGGCCACCACGTGGCCCGAGTGCGGGGCCCCGGAGATCAGGCTCATCTCGCCGGCCGGCTCGCCGGGGCGGATCACCCCGAGGAAGTGCGGCTCGTGGCCCTCCTCGCGGCGGAAGGCCCCCAGGCGTCCGGCGCGGACGAAATAGAGGTGGTCGGCGGGCTCGCCGGCGTCGAACAGGGTCGCGCCGCCGGGCAGGGAGAACCAGGTGGCCTCGCCCTGGGCGCGCTCGTCCTCGAACAGTCGCGCGAGCGCGGAGTCGGTCGATATGCCGGGGAGGTTCGCCACGGAACGGGAGCCTAGAGTGTGTTTCGCACAAGTGTGAACCGGTTTTGCGCGGGCCGCGCCCCCTTGGCGCGTCAGGGGGGCCGGTTTGACATGGCGCATGTTTCGCCGCGACGATCTCGGCCAGGATCGCGGCATGACTCAAAGCTCTCATTTCCGGCAGCTCCTCGAGGCCGCCGCCGCCCAGCCCGAACCCCAGCGCCTGCTGTTCGTCTTCGCCGCCGCCGAACTACCCGACGGCGCCACGCAGGCGCAGCGCGAGCGCTTCCTGGCCGGGGAGGGCGGGGCCCTGGCCCCCCTGATGTGCGTGGACAAGGCGCCGGGCGAGCTGGCCGACTTCGAGGCCCTGCTGGCCGAATCGCGCCGCGCCGGCCCGCCCTGGCAGGTGGCCTTCGCCGCCAGCCTGTCCGGATTGGACGGCTCGCCGCCCACCACGGCCCAGATCGAGGTGGCCCTGCAATCCATGGTCGACGCCGTGCGCGTCGGCGGCGTCGGCCGTTTCGCCGCCTATGACCCGGACGGTGAGCCCATCCTGTTCCAGTAGGCGGCGAGGGGCCCGGCTATGCCTTCCCCATGCCCCAACTGAAGTCCGCCATCGACACCAACGGCGAGGCCTTCAGGCTAGTTTGAACATCCTCGCAGTTCGGCGGGTCGGCGCGGGCATGCCCGAACCTGCGTGAAACGGAGCGCAGTCACCTCGGTGTGGAAGCCGCTGATGGGCTCCTTGAGACTGCGCGCAATACCAACGAATCTCACGCGGAGAGACATGCCATAAGGCGAAATGCCGGTGGCGGCGGCCCGGTCGATCTCCGCCCGCAATGCGGGCTCGGCGGTGTCCGCGGTCTCAAGAAGCCAGCCTGCCAGCAGAGCCGGCTTGCTGCCGTGAGCGGCGGAAATCTGCGCTTCATCGATGCTCGCCTGGGGTATGAACATGCGTTCCACACCAATGTCCAAGATACCCTCGTATTCGACCGGGGGGCTTGGATCGCCGGTCAGAAGGGCCAGATAGAGCAGTAAGGCGCGCATCTCGCGAGACTGGCGACGCAACTGATGGAGCGCAAGTGCGCGCTCGTCCCGAGTTCGTTGCTGTCATTGTCCATCGAAGGACGGCGTCCGCTATCCCGCTGCGGCGGCCCTAGCCTGCGTCGCCCGCCCCGGCTATGCCTTGCCCATGCCCACACTGAAGTCCGCCATCGACACCAACGGCGAGGCCTTCCAGGCCAACGAGATGCTCAACCGCGCGCTGGTGTCGCAGCTGCGCGAGCGGGTGGCCCAGGCGGCCCTCGGCGGCCCCGAGGAGTCGCGCAAGCGCCACGCCGGCCGCGGCAAGCTGCTGCCCCGCGAGCGGGTCATGCGCCTGCTCGACCCCGGATCTCCCTTCCTGGAGGTGGGCGCCCTCACCGCCCACGGCCTCTATGACGGCGAGGCGCCCGGCGCCGGCGTCATCACCGGGATCGGCCGCGTCTCCGGCCGCGAGGTGATGATCGTGGCCAACGACGCCACGGTGAAGGGCGGGGCCTATTTCCCGCTGACCGTGAAGAAGCACCTGCGCGCCCAGGAAGTGGCGATGCAGAACCGGCTGCCCTGCATCTATCTGGTGGATTCCGGCGGGGCCAACCTGCCCCACCAGGCCGAGGTCTTCCCCGACCGCGACCATTTCGGCCGCATCTTCTTCAATCAGGCCCGGATGAGCGCCGACGGCATCGCCCAGATCGCCTGCGTCATGGGCTCCTGCACCGCCGGCGGGGCCTATGTCCCGGCCATGAGCGACGAGACGGTGATCGTGCGCGGGACCGGCGAGGAGAGCCAGGGGACCATCTTCCTCGGCGGCCCGCCCCTGGTGAAGGCCGCCACCGGCGAGGTGATCAGCGCCACGGAGCTCGGCGGCGCCGACACCCACGGCCGCCGCTCCGGGGTGGTGGACCACGTGGCCGCCGACGACGAGCACGCCTTGCAGATCGTCCGCTCCATCGTCGCCAACCTCAACACCACCAAGCCGCAGCAGGTGGTGCTGGCGGAGCCTCGGGAGCCCCTGTTCGATCCCGAGGAGCTCTACGGCATCGTCCCCACCGACGTCCGCGCGCCCTATGACGTGCGCGAGGTGATCGCCCGCATTGTCGACGGCTCCGAGTTCGACGAGTTCAAGGCCCTCTACGGCACGACCCTGGTCACCGGATTCGCCCGCATCTGGGGCCAGCCGGTCGCCATCCTGGCCAACAACGGCGTGCTGTTCTCCGAGAGCGCGCTGAAGGGCGCCCACTTCATCGAGCTGGCCTGCAAGCGGGGTATCCCGCTGGTCTTCCTGCAGAACATCTCGGGCTTCATGGTGGGGGGCAAGTACGAGGCCGGCGGCATCGCCAAGGACGGCGCCAAGCTGGTGACGGCCGTGGCCTCGGCCGAGGTGCCCAAGTTCACCGTCCTGATCGGCGGCTCCTTCGGGGCCGGCAACTACGGCATGTGCGGCCGGGCCTATTCCCCCCGCTTCCTCTGGACCTGGCCCAACAGCCGCATCAGCGTGATGGGCGGCGAGCAGGCCGCCAGCGTGCTGGCCACCATCCGCCGCGACGGCGTCGAGGCCCGGGGCGGCGACTGGCCCGCCGCCGAGGAAGAGGCCTTCAAGGCCCCGATCCGCGACCGCTACGAGACCGAGGGCGACCCATATTTCGCCACTGCCCGGCTGTGGGACGACGGGATAATCGATCCGGCCCAGACCCGCGACGTCCTGGGCCTTTCGATCTCGGCGGCGCTGAACGCCCCGATCCCGGAAACCAGGTTCGGCGTGTTCCGGATGTAGCCAGACGGGGGGACGGCTTGAACGCGCTCTGGAACGTCGGGACGCTGGACCGCGTCATCCTGCTGTTTCCCATGACCGTCTTCGCCGTGATCCTGGCCGGCGTGCTCTACCGCCTGGGCCGCAAGCGGCGGGTGCGGACCACCGAGTTCTGGGAGCCCATCGTGGCGGCCCTGACCGTGGTCCTGGTCTTCGTCGGGATCTATGCCGGCTACGCCTCCTTCCGCAACCAGACGCGGCTGGCGGCGGAGACGGCGCTGAACGAGGGGGCCGACAACCTGTTCGCCGTCGAGATCGACCACCCCGAGATCCGCTGCCTCTACGCCAATTTCGGCCATGACGACCCGCAGGCCTGCGTCGCCCGCCTGGCCGCCGACCGCGATCGCTGGAGCCTGGCCATCTTCTATGTGGAGGAGAGCTGGTTCACCCTGGAGAAGGCCGCCGAGGACCGCGCCAACTGGGGCTCGCAATACGCCAGCGACATCGCCTACTGGGCCGACGACGTCTCCGACGATCCGTCGGGCCTGTTCTCCTATTACCTGGTGAACCAGCACAGCCTGGCCGGGGCCAAGGCGCGGATGAAACGGGCCGGGGTCTGCATCCCAGATCTCTGCGCCGGCTATTCGAGGGTCCGCGGCGCCCTGCTCAAGGCCAGGGCCGCCCCGGCCGGCCCCGATCTCTGCGCGACGCCCGCGGCCAGGACAAGGGCCCGCAGCGTCTGTCCCGGCTAACCGCCGATCAGGGCCCGGCCGAGCTGGCCCACCAGCAGGCCCAGGCCGACGCAGCTCGACATCACGCCCAGGGTCAGGGCCAGCCTGGCCGTGGCCCGCCGGCTGGCGAGCGTCCGGCCGCGCCGCGGCGCCTCCCGCCGGGGCTTGGCGGCGCTCAGGAGCTCGGTCAGGCTCGCCTCTTGGGTCCGGCGCATCGTTCTTCCTTCCCGCGGCGTCGGGGGCCGGGCGCCGCGTGGTCGTTTCCTGACAGATATCTCGACCAGGCGCGCGCCGCGATCAACCCGGTTGGGGCCCGAACTGGGGCGATTTGCGGGGATGACCGTGAATTCGGCGCCCCCGGGAGCGCCGGGAAGGACAGGACCTATGTCAAAGACCGGGCGTTGGGATTATGTCCCGATGCGACATCCCCAAACGAGGCTTCCATGACCAATCCCATCGCCGATCCCCTGGTTGAAGTGGCCGACAGCGATATCGACGAGACCCTCGTGCATATCGAGGCCACGGTGGAGGGGGTGGCCACGGTGACCATCAACCGTCCGGCGCGTCGGAACGCCTTCGACGCCCGGCTGATCGGCGCCCTGCGCGAGGCCTTCGAGACCCTGCAGGGGGCGGAGGGCGTGCGCGTCGTCTTCCTGCGCGGCGCGGGCGGCGTGTTCAGCGCCGGGGCCGACCTGGACTGGATGCGCGAGGCCGCCGACCGCTCCGAGAGCGACAACCGCGACGACGCCTACCAGATGGCGGTCATGCTCAAGAGCCTGTGGGACATCCCGGCCCTGACCGTGGCCCTGGTGGAGGGCGGCGCCTTCGGCGGCGGGGCGGGCCTGGCCGCCGTCTGCGACCTGGCCGTCGCCACCGCCAGCGCCAAGTTCAGCTTCTCCGAGGTCCGGCTGGGCCTCATCGCGGCGACCATCAGCCCCTATGTGGTGGGCGCCGTCGGCCCCCGCACGGCGCGGGCCCTGTTCGCCACCGGCTCGGTGTTCGACGCCGCCTATGCCGAGAAGGTCGGGCTGATCACCGAGGTGGTGGCCGACACCGCCGCCCTGGAGGCCGCCCGCGACCGCATCGCCGCCGAGATGATGACCTGCGCCCCCGGCGCCGTGGCCGACTCCAAGAAGCTGGTGGAGGACGTGGCCTACCGTCCCATCGAGAGCGTCATGGAAGAGACCGCCAAGCGCATCGCCCGCATCCGGGTGAGCCCCGAGGGCCAGGAGGGCGTCCGCGCCTTCCTCGACAAGCGCAAGGCGTCCTGGGTGGTCTGAGCCGCGATCTCGCACGGCGTCTGGCAGGACTCTCCCCGGCCCTCTAGGATCGGGGCATGATCAAATCCGTCCTCGTCGCCAATCGCGGCGAAATCGCCCGCCGGGTCTTCAAGACCGCCCGCCGCATGGGGATCGCCACCGTGGCGGTCTATTCGGAGGCCGACGCCGAGGCGCCCCATGTGCGCGAGGCCGACCAGGCCGTGCTCATCGGCCCGGCGCCGGCCCGCGACAGCTATCTGGTGGCCGAGCGGGTCATCGCCGCGGCCCTGGAGACGGGCGCCGAGGCCATCCACCCCGGTTACGGCTTCCTCTCGGAGAACGCCGCCTTCGCCGAGGCGGTCATGGCCGAGGGCCTCGTCTGGATCGGTCCGCCGCCGTCGGCGATCCGGGCCATGGGCTTAAAGGACGCCGCCAAGTCCTTGATGGAAAAAGCCAATGTTCCGGTGACCCCCGGCTATCTCGGCCAGGACCAGTCGGGGGAACGCCTGCAGCAGGCGGCCGAGGTCACCGGCTATCCGGTCCTGATCAAGGCCGTGGCCGGCGGCGGGGGCAAGGGCATGCGCAAGGTCGAGCGCGCGGAGGACTTCGCCGCCGCCCTGGCCTCCTGCCAGCGCGAGGCCGCCGCCGCCTTCGGCGACGACCGGGTGCTGATCGAGAAATACGTCACCCGACCCCGCCATATCGAGGTGCAGATCTTCGGCGACAGCCACGGAAACGTGGTCCACCTCTTCGAGCGCGACTGCTCCCTCCAGCGCCGCCACCAGAAGGTGATCGAGGAGGCGCCCGCGCCCGGCATGAGTCCCGAGGCCCGCGCCGCCGTCACCGACGCGGCGGTCAAGGCCGCCCGGGCGGTGAACTATGTCGGCGCCGGCACGGTGGAGTTCATCGCCGACGCGAGCGCCGGCCTGCGTCCCGACCGGATCTGGTTCATGGAGATGAACACCCGCCTGCAGGTGGAGCACCCGGTCACCGAGGCCGTCACCGGCGTCGACCTGGTGGAGTGGCAGTTCCGCGTCGCCTCGGGCGAGCCCCTGCCGCTCACCCAGGACCAGATCAAGCTCACAGGCCACGCGGTGGAGGCCCGCCTCTACGCCGAGAACCCCGCCGCCGGCTTCCTGCCCTCCATCGGCGGTCTGGATCACTTCGTCCTGCCCGACAGCATCCGGGTGGACACCGGGGTCGAGGAGGGCGGCGAGGTCAGCCCCTTCTACGACCCGATGATCGCCAAGCTGATCGCCCACGCCCCCACCCGCGAAGGGGCCGGCGACCTGCTGGCCCAGGCCTGCGCCGAGGTGGAGATCTGGCCGGTGAAGACCAACGCCGGCTTCCTGGCCCGCTGCCTGGACCACCCCGACTTCATCGCCGGCGACGTGGACACCGGCTTCATCGAGGCCCGTCTCGACGCCCTGGCGGCCACCCCCGAGCCCTCCGACGAGATCCTCTCCGTGGCCGCCGCCGCGGTCCTGGGGGAGGGCGAGGAGGCCTCGCCGTGGAAGGGCCTCACCGGCTTCCGCATGAACGCCGAGCCCCAGGCCACCGTCCGCCTCTTCCTGGACGGCCGGGCGATCGACGCGCCCCTGGCGGAGGGCGACATCGAGGCCGACATCCTGATGACCGCCGACGGCGAGGTGGTGGTCTTCGAAGGGGGCGAGACCTACGTCCTCGCCACCCGCCCGCCGATCCGTGACCTGGACGACCTGACCGGCGACGCCCAGGTGCGCTCGCCCATGCCGGGGAAGGTGGTGGCCGTGGCCGTGGCCGTGGGGGACACCGTGCTGCGCGGCCAACCCCTGCTGACCCTGGAGGCCATGAAGATGGAACACGCCCTGACCGCCCCCTTCGACGGCCACATCGAGTCCCTGAGCGTCTCGGTGGGCGACCAGGTCAGCGAGGGCGTGGCCCTGGTCCGTTTGAAGGCGAACGCCTGATGGCCCTGCACATGATCCGCCTGTGCGTCGGCTGCGACACCATCGAGGATCTGCTGGCCTATCATCCCGACGACAGCGAGCCCTGGCTGCTCCACACGCGCATGTCGCCCAAGCGGGCCGAGGAGTTGCTGGACGGCGGGTCGCTCTACCGGATCTTCAAGGGGATGATCCTGTGCCGGCAGAGGATCCTGGCCATCCGCACGGTGGGGGAGCATCCCAACGCCCGCTGCGAGATCACCCTGGACCGCGAGATCGTCCGCGTGGCGCCGACCCCGCGCCGCGCCTTCCAGGGCTGGCGGTATTTCGATCCCAAGGATGTTCCCCCAGATCTCTCCGCCGACGGCGACGACGAGATCCCGATGGAACTGGCCCGCCAACTGCGCGAGGCCGGCGCCTGGTAGGCTAGACGGCCATGTTGTCGATCAGGCGGGTCTTGCCCAGGACGGCGGCGGCCAGGATGCGGGCCGGGCCTTCCAGGGGGCCGGGGCCGAGATGGGCGAGGCTGGCGGCGTCGCGCACCTCGAAATAGTCGATCCGGCCAAAGCCCGCCCGCTCCAGGGCCGCGCGGCCCGTGGCCTCAACCCGCTCGACGGCGGTCCCCTTGCGCAGGCGCTCGATGGCGTCGAGGAGGGCGGCGGCCAGGCTGGGGGCGATCTCCCGCTCGGCCGGCGTCAGGTAGGCGTTGCGGGAGGACAGGGCCAGGCCGTCGGGCGCGCGGGCGGTGGGGGCGCCGATCACCTCCACCGGGATGTCCAGGTCGGCCACCAGGCGCTTGATCACCTGGAGCTGCTGATAGTCCTTCTCCCCGAACACCGCGAGGTGGGGGCCGCATTGCAGCAGCAGCTTGGTCACCACGGTGGCGACCCCGGCGAAATGGCCCGGCCGCGCCGCCCCGTCCAGGGGCTCGGAAACCCCGGCCACGGTGACGGTGGTGGAGAAGCCCGGGGCGTACATCTCGGCGACGGTGGGGGCGAACAGCAGGTCGCAGCCGGCCCCCTCCAGCAGGGCGGCGTCCCGGGCCTCGTCGCGGGGATAGGCGTCGAAATCCTCGTGCGGCGCGAACTGGGTAGGATTGACGAAGACGCTGGCCACCACCCGCCGGGCCCGGCTCTTGGCCAGGGTCACCAGGGACAGGTGGCCCTCGTGCAGCGCCCCCATGGTGGGAACCAGGCCGACGGTCTCTCCGGCGGCGCGCCAGGCGGCCACCTGGGCGCGCAGGTCGGCCACGGTGCGGACGATGGCGAGGGGCATGGGGAAGGCTCCGTCTCGGTAGGCGGCCGCTTATGGCGTGGCCGGCGCCCGCCGTCCATCCGTCCACAGGCGGCGGTGTCAGGCGCGTTGACGGGGCAGGGGGTGGGGGCTCACCTGTTAACCAATCGAATCAGCGCAACGACGCTGGCTGAGATGGTGTGGAGTTTTAGAGAACCATGTCCCAACCCAAGGTCATTGTGGTCGGCAACGAGAAGGGTGGCGCGGGCAAGTCGACGCTGGCCATCCATATCGCCACGGCCCTGCTGCACTCCAGCGCGCGCGTCTCGGTGCTCGATCTGGACCTGCGCCAGCAGTCCATGGGCCACTTCTTCGCCAACCGCGCCGCCTGGCTGGCCGCCAACGGCGTCAGCGCGCCCATGCCCGTGGAGCATCCCCTCAGCGCCGATCTCGCCAAGGCGTCGGACGAGGAGGCCCTGGGCCGCTTCGAGGAGGCCTTCGCCGCGGCCGAGGGCGCCGACTTCGTGCTGATCGACACCCCCGGCGGCGACACCGCCGTCAGCCGCGCCGCCCACGGCCTGGCCGACCTGATCGTCACGCCGATGAACGACAGTTTCGTGGACTTCGACATGCTGGGCATCGTCGATCCGGTCACCCTGGATCTGAAGCGCCCGAGCCTCTATTCCGAGACCGTCTGGAACAGCCGCAAGATCCGCGCGGCGTCGTCGGGCAAGTCCATCGACTGGATCGTCCTGCGCAATCGCCTGGCCCCCACCGAGGCCCGGAACCGCAAGCGGGTCGACGAGCGGGTCCAGGCCCTGTCGCGCCGCGTGGGCTTCCGCGTCGGCCCCGGCCTGCGCGACCGGGTGATCTATCGCGAGCTCTTCCCCTTCGGCCTGACCATCGCCGACCTGTCCCCCACCATCCGTCCCGTGGCCATGAGCCTGCAGCACGTGGCCGCCCGCCAGGAGCTGCGCGCCCTGGTGAGCTCCCTGGGCCTGGGCGAGATGGGTGACGAGCTTATGGCCGCCCAGTGACCTATATCGCCCTCGGCTGCCTGGTTCTGGCGCTGTTGCTGTGGGCGAATGGCGGCAAGCCGATCCTCAAGCGCCGGGAATGGCGGTTCATCTCCGGCGCCTTCGCGGTGGTCGCCTTCGCCGGCGCCGCCTATGTCGGCCTGCGGGGAAGCTGGGGCTCGGCCATCGTCCTGGTGGTGCTGGGCCTGGGCCTGGCGGTCTCCACCCGGCGAACCGGCGCGCCCGCGCCTCGCGGGCGTGGCGGGGCGATGGGAGACGCCGAGGCCCGCTCGATCCTGGGGGTGGGGCCCGAGGCCTCGGCCGAGGAGATCCAGGCGGCCTACAATCGCCTGATGCGCCTGGCCCATCCCGACAAGGGCGGCACGGACGGCCTGGCCGCTCAGCTCAACGCCGCGCGAGACCGGCTCTCCCGCAAATGAGGGACGTCAGCCCGGCTTGACCACCATGCAGGCCAGCTTCTTGGCCTTGAGCGCGCTGCAGGCGTCCTTGGCGGAGGCCTCGGTGAAGCCCTTGAAGCGGGCGCGATAGGTGCCGCCGATGGAATCGGTGTCGCCGTCGGCCTTTCCGAAGTGATTGCCGAACCGCTTCTCGACGAGGGCCAGCTGCTCCTTGGCCAGGGCCTTGGACTTGAAGGCCCCGACCTGGACCATCCACTTGCCGGCGGGCTTGCGGTCTTCCTTCTCCGTCTTCTTCTTGTCGGACTTGGGCGTGTCGGCCGATTGCGAGCCGCGCAGGAGGTTGCGGGTCGGCGCCACGAAATCGTTGCTGGAGAAGGAGGCGGGGGGAGGGGCCGAGGCCAGGACGATCTTCAGGCCGTCCTGCTCGCCGTCACCCTGTTCGACCGAGGGGCGCTCGATCGGGCCCACGGGCTCGGGCTCGAACAGGTTCTGGGCGATGGTGATCTTCTCGCCGCGGGCGCGGCGGTTCATCACGTCGAAGCCGGTGAGCAGCAGGTCCTCGGCGTTGTTGTTGCGCTTGGCGGTGGACGGCGCCCCCAGCACCACGGCGATCAGGCGGCGGTTGTCGCGCACGGCCGAGACCGCCAGGTTGTAGCCCGAGGCGTTGGTGTAGCCGGTCTTCAAGCCGTCCACGCCGGGCATGGCCCCCAGCAGGCCGTTGTGGTTGTTCATCGGCGTGCCGCGGAAGGTGAACGACTGCTGGCTGAACAGCCGATAGTACTGCGGATAGTCGCGCATCACGGCGCGCGACAGGATGCCGATGTCTCGGGCGGTGGAGACCTGGCGGCTGTCGGGCAGGCCCGAGGCGTTCACGAAGCGGGTGTTGGCCATGCCCAGCTCCTGGGCGCGCAGGGTCATCATGGCGGCGAAGCGGGCCTCGCTGCCGCCGAGCTTCTCGGCCAGGGCCACGGCGATGTCGTTGGCCGACTTGATGGCCAGGGCCTGCATGGCCTCGTTGACGGTCAGGGAGTCGCCGGCCGAGAGACCCAGCTTGGTGGGGGCCTGGGCGGCGGCGCGCGGCGAGATCATCACCCGGTCGTCGGACCGCAGGCGGCCGGAGCTCAGGGCCTCGAAAGTGAGGTAGAGCGTCATGATCTTGGTGATGGAGGCCGGGTAGCGGGGGCTGTCGGCGCGCTTGGCGTAGAGCACCTCACCGGTTTTCGCATCCACCACGATGGCCGCGTATTTCGGCGCCGTGGTCGGCAGCGAGGGCATCGAGAGGTACGGGACCTGCGCCTGGGCGGAGGTCGCCAGCGGCGAAACCGCGGTCAGAACGGCGGCGCCAAGGGCGAGGAACAGGCGGCGGGCGCGCTCGAACATACGGTTCGTCCGTCGAATCAAAGGGTTGGGGTGACCCCTAGAGGCCGCCGTTACAGAAATCCTATCATGACACCTCGGAGCTTGCGCGAGGGTAAACACCTCTTGAGCGAGCCGATTTGTCGCGCCGCCAGATATGCGGGCATGCGGAGCACTCGCCTCAGCGGCGATTGTGCAGTGCAACAAAGTCGCTTGACTGCTGCACTGCAACATGAGAAATAGGCTTCGAGATCAAAGAGCCGCAACGCCCGAGTGGTGCGACGCGGCAAAGCCCGTCAACCACGTTCCAGGAGTTTCCTCCCATGGCCGCCGCCGAAACCGTCAAGAACACCGTCGAGCAGTTCACCACCGCCGGCAACGCCGCCTTCAAGGACGCCATCGAAAAGTCCCTGGCTGGCCTGGCCGACGCCAACGCCCACTCCAAGAAGAACCTGGAAGCCGTCATCGCCTCGGTGACCGCCGCCACCAAGGGCGCTGAAGCCCTCGGCGCTCAGGCCACCGCCTATTCCAAGAAGGCCGTGGAAGCCAACGTCGCCGCCGCCAAGTCGCTGTCGGGCGCCAAGTCGATCCAGGAAGTGGTCGAGCTGCAAACCAGCTTCGCCAAGTCCGCCCTGGAGACCTACATGGCCGAAATCGCCAAGATGGGCGAGATCGTCTCGGCCTCCATGAAGGACTCCATGAAGCCCCTCAACGAGCGCGTCACCGCCGCCGTCGAGAAGCTCCAGGCCGTCCGCTAAGCCTTCCAACAGTCCCTCCAGCCGCGCCGGCGTATTTGGCGCGGACCCTGCGAAGCCCCGGACCCGCAACGGTCCGGGGCTTTTCGTTTTTCGGGCCTTCGGTGGTTTCCCAGCGGCCTGAAACCGCGCTAGACCTTGGCCCATGTCACAGGTCGAAGATCGCTTGGCCGCGCAGGGGATCACCCTTCCGCAGCCCGTCGCCCCGGTCGCCAACTATGTCCCGTTCGTACGGGTCGGCGCCCTTGTCCACATCTCGGGCCAGGTGTCCCTCGACGCGGGGGGCGGGGTGCGCGGCGTCGTCGGCGAGGATGTCGACATGGAGGCCGCCAAGGGCGCGGCCCGCCTGTGCGGGATCAACCTGATCGCCCAGATGCGGGCGGCCTGCGACGGCGACCTGGACCGGGTGGTCCGGGTGGTGAAGCTGGGGGGCTTTGTTCAGGCCGGCCCCGGCTTCTTCGAGATCCCCCAGGTGGTGAACGGCGCCTCGGACGTCAT
The DNA here is from genome assembly GCF_058806695.1 of Phenylobacterium sp. GW821-FHT12F10. NCBI lineage: Bacteria > Pseudomonadati > Pseudomonadota > Alphaproteobacteria > Caulobacterales > Caulobacteraceae > Phenylobacterium > Phenylobacterium sp. GW821-FHT12F10. The sequence goes on from NZ_JBXAPY010000001.1 coordinate 1,379,778, forward strand.
GGTCCTGGCCTTCGGCGACGCGGGCAAGCACGCCCGCTCGGCGGTGGGGGTCTACCGCCTGCCGATGAACTTCGCCGTGGAAGTCGACGCCGTGGTGGAAATCCGGTGAAGGACGCCCTCAAGACCCAATTCGGCGAGGCCTGGGACTTCCTGTTCCACCCCCCCGTCGCCCACCGCGGCCTCTGGACGCCGGACGGCGCGCCGGAGAATTCGCTCGGCGCCTTCCAGGCCGCCTGCCAAGCGGGCTACGGCGTGGAGCTGGACGTCCACCTCTCGGCCGACGGCGAGGCGGTGGTGTTCCACGACTATTCGCTCAAGCGCATGACCGGCGCCGAGGGCCGCATCAAGGACCGCACCGTGGCCGAGCTGGCCGAACTTCGGCTCAAGGACACCGACGAGCGCATCCCGACCCTGATGGAGACCCTGGCCCTGATCGGCCACCGGGCCATGGTCCACGTCGAGCTCAAGACGCCGTTCGGCGAGGTCGGCCCCCTGGAGCAGCGGGTTCACGAGATCCTCATCGACCATGCCGGTCCCACCTGCGTGATCGGCTTCAATCCCTATTCCCACGCCTGGTTCGCCGACCGGTTCCCCGGCGTGCTGCGCGGCCTGGACAGCTACGCCTGGGAGGACGACACCCCGCACCTGTCGGCCGAGCAGCGCAAGGCCTTCGCCCGGCTGGAGCAGATCTCCATCGCCCGGCCGCACTTCCTGGCCATGAGCCTGGACACCGTCGCCAGCGACATCGTGGCCAAGCACCGCGCCGAGGGCATGCCCGTCGTCGCCTGGACGGTGCGCAAGCCCGAACAGTGGGACGCCATCAAGGACCACTGCGACAACCTGATCTTCGAGGGCTGGGCCGCGTGAGCCTGAAGGCGGCGGTCAAGGTCAGCCGCCGGATCGCCGAGATCGGCCGCGCGGGCTGGGACGCCTGCGCCGCCAACCCGGACTACGCCGCCAACCCCTTCGTCTCCTTCGACTTCCTGGACATCGCCGAGGAGGCCGGCTGCGCCGTGGAGCGCACCGGCTGGGGGCCGCAGCATCTGTCGGTGGAGGACGCCGAGGGCGTCGCCGCGGTCATGCCGCTCTATCTGAAGTCCCACAGCCAGGGCGAATACATCTTCGACCATAGCTGGGCCGAGGCCTATGAGCGGGCCGGCGGGCGCTACTATCCCAAGCTGCTGTCGGCCGCCCCCTTCACCCCGGCGACCGGCCCGCGCCTGCTGGTGCGGCCCGGCGTGGATGTCGACGCCGCCCGCAGGACCCTGCTGGGCGGGGCCGTGACCCTCTGCGAGCGCTACGACGCCTCGTCCCTGCACATCAACTTCCCGACTCCCGAGGAGTGGACCTGGCTGGGGGCTCAGGGGCTCGCCCTGCGCGAGGGCCAGCAATATCACTGGGAGAACGCCGGCTACGCCGACTTCGAGGCCTTCCTGGGCGCCCTGTCCTCGGGCCGCCGCAAGACCATCCGCCGCGAGCGCCGCGACGCGCAGGGCGTGGTGGACATCGTGGCCCTGACCGGCGCCGAGATCACCGAGGAGCACTGGGACGCCTTCTACTCCTTCTACATGGACACCGGCTCGCGCAAGTGGGGCCGGCCCTATCTGAACCGGCTGTTCTTCTCCCTGCTGGGGGAGCGGATGGCGGACCGCGTCTTGCTGCTGATGGCGCGGCGGAACGGGCGCTGGGTGGCCGGCGCGCTCAACCTGATCGGGGCCGACTGCCTCTATGGCCGTAACTGGGGCTGCGTCGAGGACATCCCCTTCCTGCACTTCGAGCTCTGCTACTACCAGGCCATCGAATGGGCCATCGGCCGGGGCCTGGCCCGGGTCGAGGCCGGCGCCCAGGGCCAGCACAAGATCGCCCGCGGCTACCTGCCCAGTCCCGTCCACTCCGCCCACTACATCGCCGACCCCATGCTGCGGGGGCCGGTGGAGGACTTCGTCGCCCGCGAACGGGCGGCGGTGGAGGGCGAGATGGAATGGCTGGCGGAAGAGTTCTCGCCCTTCCGCCAGGAACCTTCCTAGTACTTCAGGGTGAAGGCGACGCCGTAATAGCGCGGCTCGCCGGCGATGAAGGTGGCGATGCCGAAGGCGTCGCCGGTGTTGCCCGCGTCCTTGATGTAGTCCTGGTCCAGGGCGTTGGTGACGAAGGCCTCCACCGACCACGGCCCCGCGGCGGGCGTATAGCCGAACTTGAAGTTCAGCAGGCCGTAGGCGCCCTGCTTCTCGTCCTGGATCTTGTCGGCGGCCTGCAGGGCCGGCAGGTCGTTGTTGTTGTCGAAGAAGACCTCCGACTGCCAGGTGTAGCTGGGCGTGAAGGCGAAGGTCCCGCCCAGGGCCGCCAGGCTCAGCTTCGCCCCCAGCGAGACCGTGTGGTCGGGGGCCAGGCGGAAGCTGTTGTCCTTGAACAGGCCGTTGCCGAACCGGGCGTGGTTGTAGCCATAGGTGCCGAAGAGTTCGAGATTGGCGTTGGGCTTGGCGGTGACCTGGCCCTCGAAGCCGGTGGCGCTGGCTTCGCCGGCGTTGGCCGAGACGATCTGGCCCGCGGCGTTGCGCACCGAGGTTTGGAAGTTGTCGTAGGCGTAGTGGTAGACCGAGCCTTCCAGGGACAGGCGGCGGTCGAACAACTCGGTCTTCACCCCGCCCTCCAGGGAGTCGACCTGCTCGGCGGGCAGTTCGGAGAACCGCACCGGACCGCCGGGGGTCGCCGGCGCGGCCACCGCCAGCACCTTGGGCCGGCGGCCGCGGGCGTAGGAGGCCCACAGGCTGGTATGGTCGTCGTAGCTGTAGCGGGCGACGGCGCGATAGGTCAGGCCGCTGTCGGTGAAGCTCTTGGTCTCCACCCGGCCGCCCGCCGTGGGCTGCAGGAAGAGGCCGCGCGCCAGCGCCGGAGTCGAGCCGGCCAGGACCGAGCCCCCATTTTCCAGCACCGCGCCATAGCCGCTGGTCTTGTCGTCATAGGTGTAGCGCAGGCCCGCGGTCAGCTCGAGTTGGTCGGTGAGCTTGTAGGTGGCGTCGGCGAAGACGTCATAGGACTTCGTCTCCCCCACATTCCGGTAGGTCTCGCGGTGGACCGACTTGAGCGCGGCCGGCGCCAGGGCGTTGATCACCGGCAGGGACAGGCCGCCGGGCCGGGGCATGGAGCCCAGCAGGGCGTAGACCTTCTCGTTGAACTGCAGCGGCACCCGCTGATAGCCGTCTTCCCAGAAATAGCTGACCCCGGCGAAGGCGGTCAGGCGGTCGCCGCTGTCATAGTTGAGCCGCAGCTCCTGGCTCGCCTCGCGCCCGTGGGCGTCCTCGGCGAAGACCATCAGCGGCAGGGAGAAGCCGTCCGGATCGAAGACCTCCAGGCTGTCGAAGCGGCGATAGGCGCTGATGGACGACAGGCTGAGCGTGTCGCTGATCTCGTAGTCCACCAGGGCCGTCAGGCCGCGCACCGAGCGGTTCAGGCCCAGGTCCTTGCCGCCCTCGAAGCCGTCGGAGGTGGACAGGGTCGCGCCGGAATTGCGGCCGACGTCGCCGATCAGGGCGCCGGTGAACGGGTCGGTGGGGGCGAAGGTCAGGGACTTGAAGGAGGTGCCGGTGGGCCGGTCCTGTTCGTAGTTGAAGATCAGGTCGGCGTTGAGCCTGTCGCTGGGCCGCCAGTTCAGGGTGACACGGCCGGCGGCGGTGTCGGTGGAGTTGAAGTCGGGTCCGCCCAGCAGGTTCTCCACGAACCCGTCGCGCTTCTTCAGCCGGCCGGCGAAGCGGATCGCCAGGGTGTCGCTGACGGGAACGTTCAGCATGCTCTCGAACATGACGTAGCCGTTGTTCCCGGCCTCGACCCGGGAGCGGGCGTCCCACTTGCTGGGATCGGCCTTGGCCTGGACCAGGTTCACCGCCCCGATCAGGGCGCCGCGACCATAGAGGGTCGACTGCGGACCCTTGGCGATCTCCACCCGGGCCAGGTCGAACAGCTCGATATAGGAGCCCCGCGACTTGGAGATCGAGACGCCGTCCTGGAAGACCGAGACCCGCGGCTCATTGGTCGCCTCGCCGGAGTCCGAGGTGATGCCGCGCATCACGAAGCCGGGATTGTTGGGGGACTGGTTCTGCACCTCGAAGCCCGGGACGTAGAGCGACAGCTCCTCGAACTCCTGGATGCCGTCCCGCTCCAGCTGGTCGGCGCCGTAGGCGGTGATGGCGATCGGCACGTCGAGGGTCTTCTGCTCGCGCTTCTGGGCGGTGACGATCAGCTCCTCGACCTGGGCCGTGTCATCGGCGGCCTCGGCGAAGGCCGGGTTCACGCCGGCAAGAACGGCGGCCGCGCTGGCCAGCAGGAGTAGTTTGTGGTGCGACATGGACATTCCCCAACCTCGGTGAGGGGGCTGTCTAGGCGCCGCCAATGACAGTCAGGCGAAGGGGATTTGACGTTAAGATGACGGTCTAAATATCTGCAAAATCATCAGAAAATTTCCGCCTAAGCGTCAAATCGACGACGATGTCAGGACGCCTCCCAGGCCTGCCGGATCAGGGCCTTCAGCCGATCGTCCAGCTCGGCGGGCGAGGCGAGGGTGAGCTTGGCCTTCAAACGCTCCGACCAGCCCTCCGCCTTCGGGACCTGCAGCCGCGGATCGGCCTCGGGGCTCACCGCCAGGCCCAGCACCACCTGGCCGCCCTTGACGGGCTTGGCCGAGGCGAACTGGAAATTGCGGGAGAAGCCGGTGAAGGCCTTGCGCTGACCGGTGACCACGTCGGGCAGGGCGGTGGCCGTCCGCTCCACGGCCTCGAAGATGGCGGTCGCCGCCGGATCCTTCCACAGGGCCGCCCGCAGCTTGGCCGGCTCGTCCCATCCCGAGCCGGTGGGGAAGGCCTGCGACATGACCAGGTTGGCGCGGTTCATGCCCAGGCCGTGGTGCTCCTTCATCCAGGCGATCCGGGCCATGGTCCTGGTCTCGGGGCAGGTCCTGGCGATGGCGACCCACGCGTCCAGGGTCTTGCCGGTGTCCTTCTCCAGGCTGGCCAGGGCGCTGGCGAACCACTTCTGCTGGCGCGGGCTGAGCCCCTTGGCGTTCTCCGCGTCGGCGGTTCCCATGGGGACCTTCCTCTGTGCTAGGACGCTCCTGACATCAGAGGAGCGCGCCATGAGCTTGGACGGGACCTACGACGACGGCAACATCTTCGCTAAGATCCTGCGGGGCGAGATGCCCAGCGCCCGGGTGTTCGAGGACAGCCATGTCTACGCCTTCATGGACGTCTTCCCCCAGGCCCGTGGCCACACCCTGGTGATCCCGAAACACTCCACCGCCCGCAACCTGCTGGAGGAGGAGCCCGAGGTGCTGGCCCCCCTGATCCTGGGGGTTCAGCGCGTCACCCGCGCCGTCCGCGCGGCCCTGAAGCCGGACGGCATCGTGGTCACCCAGTTCAATGGATCGACCGCCGGCCAGACCATCTACCACCTGCACTTCCACATCATCCCGCGCTGGGAGGGTCAGGCGCTGGGTCGGCATGGCGAGGGCGGCATGGCCGACCCCATCGAGTTGAAGGCCCTGGCCGACCAGATCGCCGCCCAGATCGCCTAGCCCTTTCTCAGGCCGAGGCCGCGTCGGGCCATTTCGGACCGTCGGCCGCCCGCCAGGGATGAAGGGCGGCGGCCACCAGCCGCTCCTGCTCGATAGGCTTGGCGAGGTGGGCGTTCATGCCGGCCGCCTGGCAGCGGGCCACGTCCTCGGGCAGGGTGGCCGCCGTCATCGCCACCACGGGGGTGTCGGCGCGGTCGCCCTCCAGGGCGCGGATCGCGCGGCAGGCCGTCAGGCCGTCCATCACCGGCATGTGGAGGTCCATGAAGACCACGTCGAAGGGGCGGCTGCGCACCGCCTCCACCGCCTGGGCGCCGTCCTCGGCGGTCTCGACGTCGAACCCTGCCGCCACCAGCATCATCGAGGCCACCTGACGGTTCACCGGATGGTCGTCCACCACCAGGATGCGTCCCGCGCCCGCGTCGGCGGTCGCGGCCGGCGCCGCCTCGGCCGGCGCCTCAAGCCGGCGCAGGGGAATCTCGAACCAGAATTCCGAGCCCGCCCCCAGGACGCTCTCGACGCCGATCCGACCCTCCATCTGCTCGACCAGGGACTTGGAGATGGCCAGGCCCAGGCCCGCGCCGTCGAACCGACGCGTGGCGCTGGTGTCGGCCTGGGTGAAGGGCTGGAACAGCTGGGCGATCGCCTCGGGCGCCAGGCCGACGCCGGTGTCGCGCACGCTCACCCGCACCTGGTCGGCGCCGTCCTGCGGCCGCAGATCCACCCGCACCTCGATCCGACCCTGGTCGGTGAACTTCACCGCATTGCCCAGCAGGTTGAGCAGCACCTGCAGGATGTGGTTCCCGTCCCCCTCATGGACCAGCCCCTCGACCGCCGAGACCTCGACGGTCAGGGTCAGGTCCCCCAGACCAGGCCGGACGATGTCGCCGGCCGTCCGCACGAGCTCGGCGAGGGCCAGGGGCGCTTGGACCATGGGGGTCGCGCCGGCGCCAAGCCGTGAATAGTCCAGGATGTTGGTGATCAGGGAGAGCAGCACCTGGCAAGAGGCCTGGATCACCCCGACCTGGTCCCGGGCCTGGGGCGCCAGGTCGGCGCGGGCGGCCAGCAACTGGGCATGACCCTTGATGCCGTTCAGGGGCGTGCGCATCTCGTGGCTCATCACCGCCAGGAACCGGCCCTTGGCGCCGTCGGCGGCCACGGCGTCCCGACGCGCGGCGCGGGCCACGGCCAGGGCCCGGCGCAGACCCGCCTGGGCCGCCGCGCGCTGGGCCAGGACGCTGGAGAGGATGATGGCCGACGAGACGATGGTGGCCAGGTAGAGCTGCAGAACCAGGATCTGCCGCGGCATGTCCCCCGGGAACTGGGCCACGATGGGCCCGTGGCCCGCCACCGTGGCGCTGGCGGCGATGAACGACACCAGCATGACCATGAGCGCCGTGTAGGGGCTGCTGAGCCGGATGACCACCAGCAGGCCGAGGGGGAAGAGCAGGAAGAGGGTGGGCAGGGGGGTGGAGAAGATCAGCGCCGCCGCCGCCACCGCCAGGCCGATCAGGCCGAGGATCTCGAAGCGCGAGGCCGCGGCGCCCACGTCATAGCGCCGGAAGCGCGCCAGGAGCAGCGCGGCCGGCGCGCCGATGATCATGCCCAGGAAGTCCCCGAACACCCAGGTCTTCCAGGCCGTCAGCAAGTCATCGTGGAAGATCAGGGCGGCGAGGCCGGCGCCGAGCGTGCCGATGGCGAGCGTGGCGGGCAGGGCCGCCAGCAGGACGAAATTCCGGAAACGCGGGAGGACGTTCATGTCCAGCCCGGCGCCGCAGACCCGGCGGATCAGGACCGCCGCCAGGACCGCCTCGGTGAGGTCGCAGCCTGCGATCAGCAGGCCCCTCGCCAGGGTGCTGCCGCTGTTGAGCGCCGCCAGCAGGTCGATCGTCGTGCAGAGCACGGCCAGGACCAGGGCATTCTGCCGGGGCAGCAGCAGCAGGCCGGCGGCCAGCAGGCCGTTGCAGATCCACAGGACGGCGAGGCCGTTGACGCTGGTGGTCCAGGTGTAGGCCAGCAGGGCGCAGACCGCGTAGGCCGCCAGGAAGGCCAGGTCGAGGCCCTGTGCGCGAGGGGCCTGGGCCGGTCGTGAGAGCCTGATACGCGACGCCATTCGGGCAACCCCCCAGTTGCGCACTCGACTGTAGGCCTGGGTTTCAATCTCGGTCGATGATCACGACCTGGACCAAAGTATTGGCCAGGCGAATGATTCGACCACCACCCGCAGATGGCGCGACGAAAAACCCCAGGCCGGGGGCCTGGGGTTCACGTCGTTCCGATCTCTGGGTTGGAGGACCTTAGTCCGCCAGTTCCGGGGCCGCGTTGGCCGCGTCCTCGGCGGGGTTCTCGATGACCGGCGCGCCGGGCTCGTGACCCTCGCCCTCGATCTCGAAGGCCAGCTTGGAGTCCTTCAGCACCACCTTGACGTGGCCACCCTTCACCAGCTTGCCGAACAGGATCTCGTCGGCCAGCGGCTTCTTGATGTGCTCCTGGATAACCCGGGCCAGGGGCCGGGCGCCGTAGAGCTCGTCGAACCCGTTCTTGGCCAGCCAGTCGGCGGCCTCGTCCGTGGTCTCGATGGTGACGTGACGGTCGGCCAGTTGCGCTTCCAGCTGGATGACGAACTTCTGGACGACCTGGCGGATGATGTCCTGGGTCAGAGGCTTGAACTGCACCACCGCGTCGAGGCGGTTGCGGAATTCCGGCGTGAACAGGCGCTTCAGGGCCTCGTCGACCTCGTCCTCCTGCTTCCCGCGGCCGAAGCCGATGGAATTGCGCTGGGCGTCGGAGGCGCCGGCGTTGGTGGTCATGATCAGGACGACGTTGCGGAAATCGACCTTCTTGCCGTTGGAGTCGGTGAGGACCCCGTGGTCCATGACCTGCAGCAGGATGTTGAAGACGTCCGGGTGGGCCTTCTCGATCTCGTCCAGCAGCACCACGCAGTGCGGATGCTGGTCGACGGCGTCGGTCAGCAGGCCGCCCTGGTCGAACCCGACATAGCCGGGAGGCGCGCCGATCAGGCGGCTGACCGTGTGACGCTCCATGTATTCCGACATGTCGAAGCGCAGGAGCTCGATGCCCATGGTGCCGGCCAGTTGCCGCGCCGTCTCGGTCTTGCCGGTGCCGGTGGGGCCCGAGAAGAGGTAGCAGCCGATCGGCTTGTTGGGATCGCGCAGGCCGGCCCGGGCCATCTTCATGGCCGCCGAAAGTTGCTCGATGGCGTCGTCCTGACCGTAGACGGCGCGCTTGAGGTCCTCGTGCAGCTGCTTCAGCGCCTCGGTATCGGTCTTGGAGACCGACTTCGGCGGGATGCGGGCGATCTTGGCCACGACAGCCTCGACCTCCTTGAGGCCGATGGTCTTCTTGCGACGACCCTCCGGCAGCAGCATCTGGCTGGCCCCGGCCTCATCGATGATGTCGATGGCCTTGTCGGGCAGCTTGCGGTCGGTGATGTACTTGGCCGACAGCTCCACCGCCGCCTTGATGGCGTCGTTGGTGTAGCGGAGCTTGTGGAAGTCCTCGTAGTAGGTCTTCAGCCCCTTGAGGATCTTGATGGTGTCCTCGATCGTCGGCTCGTTCACGTCGATCTTCTGGAAGCGCCGGACCAGGGCCCGATCCTTCTCGAAGTGCTGACGGAACTCCTTGTAGGTGGTCGAGCCCATGCAGCGCAGGGAGCCCGAGGCCAGGGCAGGCTTCAGAAGGTTGGAGGCGTCCATGGCGCCGCCGCTGGTGGCGCCGGCGCCGATCACCGTGTGGATCTCGTCGATGAACAGGATCGCGTCGGCGTGGTTCTCGAGTTCCTTGACCACCTGCTTCACGCGCTCTTCGAAGTCGCCGCGATAGCGGGTGCCGGCCAGCAGGCTGCCCATGTCGAGGGAGAAGATTGTGGCGCCCGCCAGGACCTCGGGGACCTGGTGGTTGACGATCTTGCGCGCCAGGCCCTCGGCGATGGCGGTCTTGCCGACGCCCGGGTCGCCCACCAGCAGGGGGTTGTTCTTGGTGCGGCGGCACAGGATCTGGATGCAGCGCTCCACCTCGGCCGAACGCCCGATCAGGGGGTCGACCTTGCCCTGCTTGGCCTTCTCGTTGAGGTTGACGCAGTAGGCCTCGAGGGCCTCGCCGCCGGTCTTCACCGCGGGCTTGTCCTCGTCCTCGGAACCCTTGACGGGCTTGGCCGCGCCTTCGGCGCCGGCCTTCTTGGCGATGCCGTGGGCGATGTAGTTCACCGCGTCGTACCGCGTCATGTCCTGCTCTTGCAGGAAGTAGGCGGCGTGGCTCTCACGCTCGGAGAAGATGGCCACCAGCACATTGGCGCCGGTCACCTCCTCGCGGCCCGAGGACTGCACGTGGATGACCGCGCGCTGGATCACGCGCTGGAAGCTGGGGGTGGGCTTGGCGTCTTCGCCGTCGTCCACGACCAGCGAGCGCAGCTCGTTGTCCACGTAATTGGTGAGGGTTGTCTTCAGCGACGGGAGTTCGACGTCGCAGGCTTTCATCACGCCGGCGGCGTCCTCATCGTCGATGAGGGACAGGAGCAGGTGCTCCAGGGTCGCGTACTCGTGCTTTCGCTGATTGGCGAAAGCCACCGCGCGGTGGAGGGACTCTTCGAGGTGGCGTGAGAATGACGGCAAGCTGGGCCTCAATCCTTTTCCATGGTGCATTGCAACGGATGCTGATGCCGGCGCGCGGTATCAACGACCTGGGCCACCTTTGTTTCCGCCACTTCGTAAGTGAACACGCCGCACACGCCCACACCGTGTTGGTGGACATGCAGCATGATCCGCGTCGCGTCTTCGCGCGACTTATGGAAGTACTGCTCAAGCACGTACACGACGAACTCCATGGGAGTGTAGTCGTCGTTGAGGAGCAGCACCCGGTACAGAGACGGCTTCTGCGTCTTCGGCTTGGTCTGTGTGATGACCGCCGATTTCACGCCCGTCTCCTGATCACCTTGCTTTCGCTCGGCCATCGAACAGGTCTCCTCGGCGGTCACGGGACCGCCCTACAGATGGATTAGATATGGAAAAGATGGCCCTTTGGAAGGGTCGAAATGGTCGCGCGGGGCGAGATCGTTCCAAAGGCCGCAGTTTTCACCATGCTAACAGGGGGCCAGATGGGTCTGCGGCCCCTGGTTTTCAATCCTGGGCCGAGGATTTCCCGTGTAGGGCGCGTGCCGACGTCAGGGCCTTGGCTCCGAATCGCGCCCGGATCGCGTCGGCGGTGCGCTCGCCGGCCAGGGTTCGCCGCTCGTCGCCGCCGAAAAAGTCGTCTTCCACATCCTGCGGTTCGATCAAGTCGGTGATCCCGACCCCGATCAGGCGCCAGGATCGGTTCGTCCCACCGGCCTTCAGTTCGGCCGCCAGAAGTTCCTTGCCGATCGCCAGGATGGTTCGCGTCGTCTGGGTCGGAACGGGCAGGGTCTTGCGGCGGGTGATGATCTTGAAGTCGGCGCCCCGCAGCTTCAGGGTCACCACCCGGCCGGCGACATTGCCGCCCCGCGCCTGGCGACCGACCTTCTCGGCCAGCCAGGGCAGCTGATCCTCCAGGTCGGCTTGGCTGCGCAGGTCCTCGTTGAAGGTGGTCTCGGCGCTGATCGACTTGCGGATCTGGTCGGGGTTCACGACCCGGGTGTCGTGACCGTGGGCGAGGGCGTGCAGGCGCAGGCCGTTGGGGCCGAACCGGGCGGCCAGGTCCTTGATGTCGGCCCGGGCGATGTCGCCGACCGTGACGTAGTTGGAGCTTTCCAGGCTGGAGACCATGGCCGGACCCACCCCGGGCAGGATGCCCACCGGCTTCGGAGCCAGGAAGGTCTGGGCTTCGCTGCCGATCACCGAGAAGCCGCGGGGCTTGTCCAGGTCCGAGGCGATCTTGGCCAGGAACTTGTTGGCCGCCAGGCCGATGGAGACGGTGATCCCCACCTCGGTCTCGATCCGGGTTTGCAGGCGGGCGAGCGTTTCGGCCGGCGTCGCCCCGTGCAGGCGCTCGGTGCCCGACAGGTCCATCCAGGCCTCGTCCAGGGAGAGCGGCTGAACCAGGGGCGTCAGGTCGGCCATCATCGCCATGATCCGCCGGCTCTCGGCGCGGTACTTGGAGAAGTCGGGCTTGATGATCACCGCCTGGGGGCAGGCCTTGATGGCCTTGAACATCGGCATGGCCGAGCGGACGCCATTGATCCGGGCGATATAGCAGCAGGTGGTCACCACCCCGCGCCGGCCGCCGCCGACGATCACCGGCACGTCCCGCAGTTCGGGCCGGTCGCGCTTCTCCACCGAGGCGTAGAAGGCGTCGCAGTCCATGTGGGCGATGGAGAGCCGCTCCAGCTCGTCGTGCGCCACCACCCGCGGCGAGCCGCAGGCCGGGCAGCGGCGGGTGAAGTCGCCGTGGGTGAAGCAGTCGCGGCAGAGCGCGCTCACGCCCCGTCCTCCAGCGGCCACAGCCAGGCCGCGCCCCGCACGCCGGAGGAATCCCCGTGCAGGGCCGGCCGCACCGGCGTGGTGAAGACATCCGAGAAGACGTGAGGCGCGATGGCTCCGGGCAGGCGGTCATAGAGGGCGCCGACATTGGACATGCCGCCCCCCAGGACGATGACGTCGGGGTCGAGGATGTCGCAGACCACCGCCAGGCCGCGGGCCAGGCGGTCGACATAGAGATCCAGGGCCGCGGCGGCCCCGTCGTCCCCCGCCGCCGCGGCGTCCACGATGGCCTGGGCGCTCAGGCCCTGGCCATGGTCGCGGGCGAGTCCGGACCCCGAGACATAGAGCTCCATGCAGCCGCGACGGCCGCACCAGCAGAGGGCCCCCGGGTGTTCGGCCTCGGTGGGCCAGGGCAGGGGCATGTGGCCCCATTCGCCGGCGAAGGCGTTGCGCCCCTCGATGATCTGGCGGTCGACCGTGGTCCCGGCCCCGCAGCCGGTGCCCAGGATGGCGGCGAACACCACCCGGCTGTCGGCGCCGGCGCCGTCCGTCGCCTCCGACAGGGCCAGGCAGTTGGCGTCGTTGGCGTAGCGCACCGGTCTTTCAAGCACCCGCGCCAGATCGGTGGGGAAGGGGCGGCCGTTCAGCTCGGTGGAATTGGCCCCCCGCATCAGGTCGCCGGCGGGGGAGACCGAACCTGGTCCTCCGACCCCTATGCGGGCCGCCTGCGCCCCGGCCTGGCGCTCGGCCTCGGCCACCAGGTCGCGGACGGCCAGCAGGCCGGCCTCATAGTCCCGGGGCGAGGCGCCGCGGACGCGCGCGACGAACCGGCCGTCGGCGTCCAGGGCCGCCGCCTCGATCTTGGTGCCGCCGAAGTCCACGCCGATGCGGATCATCGTTGAAGCATACCTGATTTGTTCTTCAGGCGATGGCGTCTTCGATGGCCGCGCGCAGCTCCTCCCAGTCGTCGATTCGGGTGTGGAGGTCGGGCTTGGCCGGCGCCAGGGGGCGCAGCCGGGGGTCGGCCACGTGCTGGAAGCGGCTGACGGCCGGCGCGCTCTCGGCCACCGAGTCGAGATTGGGGATCAGGTCGTCGATGAACACCGCGCGTCCCGCCGTCTGGGACGCCAGGCCGGCGGCCAGGGGGCCCTTGGGGCCGGTGTTGAGGATCAGGGGGTAGTCCATGCCATGCCGGCCCAGCCAGCGGGCCCGCGCCAGCCTGGCGGGCCCCGGCGCATTGGTCAGGATCACGACCCCGGCCCGCTCCGACAGGCGCCGCAGGGCCTGGGCCCCGCCCGGCGTCGGCGTCATGTCGCCGCACCCATAGCGAAAGAAGTCCTCGTAGTGCTTACGTCCCTGGTCGATCTCCAGGTGTTCGGCCTCGCCGGGACGGTAGATGTTCTGAAAGAGGGCGAACTTGTCGACGCGGAACTCCAGGCCCCGATCCTCCAGGAACCGCCCGAACCCTTCCATGAACAGGCCCAGCACCTCGTCGACGTCGACGATCAGCAGAGGTCGGGCGGTGTCGACGCCCATGTCGGACAGTCTGGGAGCGCGGAGCGGTTCGGCCACGGGGCCTCCGAATGCGACTAACGCGAGTTTAAGGATATCCGTGAGATCAAGAGGCTCAAGGTGAGATCGGTTACCGATTCGCCAGACCGAAGGATCGTCGGGACGAAAATGGCCAAGAAGGTCCTCATCGTCGAGGATAACGAGCTGAACATGAAGCTATTTCATGATCTCCTCGATGCCCAAGGCTACGAAACGCTGCAGACCCGCGAGGGACTGCAGGCGCTGGCGCTCGCGCGCGAACACCGTCCGGACCTGATCCTGATGGACATTCAGCTTCCCGAGATCTCGGGGCTGGAGGTCACCAAATGGCTCAAGGAAGACGATGACCTCGCCCATATCCCGGTGGTGGCGGTGACCGCCTTCGCCATGAAGGGGGACGAGGAGCGCATCCGCGAGGGCGGCTGCGAGGCCTATATCTCCAAGCCCATCTCGGTGTCGCACTTCCTCGACACCATCCGCCGCCTGTTGGAATAGCCGCCATGACCGCGCGTATCCTGGTCGTCGACGATATCGAGGCCAATGTCCGCCTCCTCGAAGCCAAGCTCTCGGCCGAGTACTATGAGGTCTTGGTGGCCTATGACGGCCCCACGGCGCTGGCCATCGCGGCCAAGGAAAAGCCCGACATCGTCCTGCTGGACGTCATGATGCCCGGCATGGACGGCTTCCAGGTCTGTCGCCGGCTGAAGGACGATCCGGAGACCCGCCACGTGCCGGTGGTCCTGGTGACCGCCCTCGACGGCCGCGCCGACCGCATCGCCGGCCTCGAGGCCGGAGCCGACGAATTCCTCACCAAGCCCATCGACGACATCATGCTGTTCGCCCGCGTGCGCAGCCTGACCCGCCTGAAGATGGTGATCGACGAACTGCGCGAGCGGGAGGCCTCCGGCCGCCGCATGGGCGTCATCGCCGGCGCGGCCTCGCGCCTCGGCGGCACGGGCGGCCGGGTGCTGATCGTCGACGATCACGAGCGTCAGGCCCAGCGCATCGCCGCCGAACTGGCCATCGAACACCGCCCGATCATCGAGAGCGACCCGGAAAAGGCCCTGATGACCGCCAAGGGCCCCGTGGACCTGGTGATCGTCAACGCCGCGGCCCGCTCCTTCGACGGTCTGCGCTTCACCGCCCAGCTCCGCTCCGACGAGGCCACGCGCCATCTGCCGGTCCTGGCCATCGTCGACTTCGACGAACGCCAGCGCCTGGTGAAGGCCCTGGAGATCGGGGTCAACGACATCCTCTCCAAGCCGATCGATCCGCAGGAGCTCTCGGCCCGGTCCAAGACCCAGATCCGGCGCAAGCGCTACACCGACTACCTGCGCGACAATCTCGACCATTCCCTGGAGCTGGCGGTCACCGACCAGCTCACCGGCCTGCACAACCGCCGCTACATGGTGGGGCAGCTGGAGGCGCTGGTGAAGCGCGCGAGCCTGGGGGGCGACCCGGTCGCGGCCCTGCTGATCGACATCGACCACTTCAAGAAGATCAACGACGGCTACGGCCACGACGTCGGCGACGAGGTGCTGCGCGAGTTCGCCGTGCGCCTGGCCTCCAATGTGCGCGCCATCGACCTGCCGTGCCGCTACGGCGGCGAGGAGTTCGTGGTGGTCATGCCCGACACCAAGATCGAGGATGCCGAGCGCATCGCCGAACGCATCCGGCTGCACGTGGCCGGCTCGCCCTTCCGGGTGATGGGGGGCGCCGAGCTGCTGACCGTCACCATCTCCATCGGGGTGGCCGCAACCCTGGGGTCGGGCGACAAGCCCGAGGCCCTGCTCAAGCGCGCCGACGAGGCCGTCTACGAGGCCAAGGCCTCGGGCCGCAACAAGGTCATCGCGCGGGCGGCGTAGGCTTTCCCTCCCCTTCATGGGGAGGGTGGACGGCGCGCAGCGCCGGACGGGTGGGGCGACCTGCCAACACCCAGAACTTTCCGTATTCCCCACCCCGACCGCTGACGCGGTCCGCCCCTCCCCATGAAGGGGAGGGAGGAGAAACGAAAAACGCCCGGTCCTGCGACCGGGCGTCTTGGAATCTCGTTTGGGTCGGCAGACCTACTTGATCTTGCCTTCCTTGAACTCGACGTGCTTGCGCACGACGGGATCGTACTTCTTCATGACCAGCTTGTCGGTCTTGGTGCGGGCGTTCTTCTTCGTCACGTAGAAGAAGCCGGTGTCGGCCGACGAGTTCAGGCGGATCTTAATTGAGGCGGGCTTCGCCATGGTCGGTCCTCGCGCGGCCGGCTGCGCAGTCGCGCCGGCTGGGTTCTAAAGAGCCGCGGACAATACGAATCCCGAACCCAAAGTCAATCCGCTCCAGGGGAAAGCCTAGAGATGGGTGATCTGCGACCCCTTGCGGACGAACCGCATGTAGGGGATCGGCCGCTCGGGGACCTCCAGGCGGTGGGCCACCTCGCGCACCACGAAGCGGGTGACGCCGGGCAGGTCGAGGGCGAGCGCCTCGTCCAGGTCCACCCAGGCGATCTCGTCCAGCTCGCCACAGTCGGCCTGGCGCTCCAGGCTCATCAGCCGGTCGGCCTCGGCCATGAAGAAGCGGGCGTCGAAGCGCTTGCCCACCATGGGCGGGGTGACGGCGCGGGCGACGAACTGCATGGCCGCCAGGTCCGGGGCCGCGCCCTGCTGCAGGAATTCCCGCCAGGGGCCGGCGCCAGGGCGCTCGGGGGCGGGTTTGGCCAGAAGCAGGCCGGCCTCCTCGAAGGTCTCGCGGATGGCGGTGAGCGCCAGGGCGCGGGCCCGCCGCTCCGGGGTGCCGTGCATCAGCTTGAGGGCCACCTCGGGGTTCAGATCGGTGGCGTAGGGGGCGTTGAAGTCCGAGCGGTCGATGCGGCCGCCGGGAAACACCCACTTGTCGGGCATGAAGTCGTGGCCCTTGGCGCGGCGGCCCATCAGCAGGCGCGGCTTCTTGGCGTCGCGGCGCACGATGATCAGGGTGGCGGCGTCCCGGGGACGCACGGCGCGTTGCCCCGGCTTGCGCGGCGGGCCACCGCCATTGCCCCGGCCGCCCAGGGGATTCTCGGATTCGTTTTGGCTCTCTGACATCAAACAAGTGTATGACCGCCGCCGCGGGCCTGGGAAGCCTGCCCCAGCGTCAAGCTCACATTTGCCGCGGCCTGTCGGGTCTGGGCTAGTGACGCTTGCCCTTGCGGACGCCCTTGGGCGGTCCGCCACGGCGCTTGGCGTCCTGGGAGCCCGGCGCCCGACGGATCGCGCCGAGGCGGGGGCGGGGCGCGTTGGGATCGCGCGGCTGGGGCTCGCTCAGCATCTCGAACAGCAGGCCGCCGGTGATCGGGGTGGCCTCCACCAGCTTGACCTCCACCGTCATGCCCAGCGGCCAGCGGGCGCCGGAACGCTCCCCCACCAGGGCGTGCATGCGGTCGTCGTGGATGAAGAACTCGCTTCCGAGCCGCGAGACCGGCACCAGGCCGTCGGCGCCGGTGTCGGCCAGACGCACGAACAGGCCAAAACGGGTCACCCCGGTGATCCGGCCGTGGAAGGAGGCCCCCACCTTGTCGGCCAGGAAGGCCGCCACATAGCGGTCGGTGGCGTCGCGCTCGGCGGCCATGGCCCGGCGCTCGGCGAAGGTGATCACCTCGGCGGTGTCCTTCATCTGGCTGATGTCGCGGTCGGTGAGCCCGTCGTCGCCGAGCCCCAGCGAGCGGATCAGCCCCCGGTGCACCACCAGGTCGGCATAGCGCCGGATCGGCGAGGTGAAGTGGGCGTAGCGCTGCAGGTTCAGGCCGAAGTGGCCGATGTTCTCGGTGGAGTAGATGGCCTGCATCTGGCTGCGCAGCACCACCTCGTTGATGATGTCGGCGTGGGGGCTCTCGCGGGTCTCCCCCAGCAGCTTGTTGAAACGGTCGGTGCGCGGCGCCTCGCCCTTGCTCCAGGGGATGTCCAGGGTGGCCAGGAACTCGGCCAGGGACCCGATCTTGTCCTGGCTGGGGGTGTCGTGGATCCGATAGATCAGCGGGGTCTTCTTGGCCTCGAGGGTCTCGGCGGCGCAGACATTGGCCTGCACCATCATCTCCTCGATCAGCTTGTGGGCCTCCAGGGCCGCGCGCGGGGTGATCGAGGTGATCTCGCCCTCGGTGTTGATGATGATCCGCCTCTCGGCGCTCTCGATGGCGAGCGGCGAGCGGGCGAGCCGGCCCTGCAGCATGCAGTGATAGGCGGCCCACAGGGGCTCCAGGATGGGCTTGAGCAGCGGCTGGGTCACATCGTCCGGCTGGCCGTCTATGGCCGCCTGGGCCTGCTCGTAGGAGAGCTTGGCGGCCGAGCGCATCAGGCCGCGCACGAAGCGGTGGCCTTTCTTGCGTCCGGAGCGGTCGAAGACCATGCGCACGGCCAGGCAGGCGCGGTTCTCACCCTCGCGCAGGGAGCACAGCCCCGCCGACAGCCGCTCGGGCAGCATGGGCTCCACCCGGTCGGGGAAGTAGACGCTGTTGGACTTCTCCCGGGCGGCGATGTCGAGGGCCGAGCCCGGCCGCACATAGGCCGCGACGTCGGCGATGGCGACCCAGACGATCCAGCCGCCCTTGTTGCCGGCGTCCGTGTCGGGCTCGGCATAGACCGCGTCGTCGTGGTCGCGGGCGTCCGGCGGGTCGATGGTCACCAGGGGAACCTGGCGCAGGTCCTCGCGGCCACTGAGGGTCGGCGGCTTGGCCGCCTCGGCCTCGGCCTCCGCCTCCTTGGAGAATCCCGTGGGAATGCCGTGGGAGTGGATGGCGATCAGGGAGGCGGCGCGGGGCTGGTCCTCGCGGCCCACCACCTCTAGCAGCTTGCCCCGCTTGGGGCCGTAGCGTTCGTGGGCCACGCCGACCTGGGCCAGGACCAGATCGCCGTCGCGCAGCTTCTGGGCCTCGGGATCGGTGAGGATCAGGCTTTCCTTGGACTTGCGGTCCACCGGCTCGACCCGGACCTCGCGGTTGGACTTGCGGATCACGCCGAGGATCTTGTGGGCGCTGGCCCCTAGCCGCTTGATCAGCCGGGCCTCGGTCTCGCCGTTCTCCAGCAGCTCGAAGCGCACCAGCAGGCGGTCGCCCAGGCCCGGCGCGCCGCCGAGCGGATCGCTGCGGCTCGGGGCCAGACGGACGGTCGGGGTGTCCTCGCCCTTGGTCAGGCGGACCAGCAGCTCGCCGTCGGTGTCCTTCTCCACGACGTCGACGACGCCGACGGGGGGGAGGGCGCCGGCCTCGGCCAGGCCCTTGCGCCCGCGCTTGCCCAGGGCCCCGGAGGCCTCGAGCTCGCGCAGCATCTCCCGCAGCGCCTTGCGGTCGGCGCCCTTCAGCCCGAACACCTTGGCGATGTCGGCCTTGTCGGTCTCACCCGCCTCGCGGATGTACTTCAGCAGGGTCTCGCGGTCGGGCAGGCCCTGGGCGGGCTTGGGTTTGAACCGGGAGGCTTTGGGGGCGCGGAGTTTGGCCATGCCGCCTTGTAACGCGCATCGGCGACTCCCGCCTCCCCAATCCTGGGGCGGCTAGCCCGGAAGGCGCTCGAAGGCCGGGATGCCCTCTGGGACGTGGTGGAAGGCCTGCTTGTCCACCGTGAAGATCGCCATGTCGGGCTTGAACACGCTGGGATCGTCCAGGGAGCCCACCTTGAGGATCACCGCCGGGAAGCCCGGCGAGCGGGTGACGACATGGGTGCCGCAGTCGGGGCAGAACTCCCGGGTCACGGCGCGCTCGAGATCGCTGCGGGTGAACTGCTTGGGCGTCCCCTTGGTGTAGGCGAAGCCGGCGATCGGCATGGCGATGAAGACGTTGGGGGAGCCGCCGGTGATGTACTGGCACTCCCGGCAATGGCACTGGGCCTTCATCATCGGCTCGCCCTCGGCGACGTAGCGCAGGCCGTGGCAGTAGCATCCGCCTTCGAGTTTCATGGTGTCCTCCCGTCTTGTTGGGAGAAACTCTAGGCGCGGGAAGGGGCCTGTAAAGCCTGACCCTCAGTCATCCTCGCGGAAGGTCCCCAGCCGGGTCAGCCCCTCGATGGTGGTGGCGCCCTCGGTCTTGGTGACGGTGCGCACCGTGCCCACGGTGGCGGCGGCGATCTCGGACGCCAGGGCCTCGGAGTGGGTCACCAGCCAGACCTGCGACCGCTCCGACGCCTGGCCCACCAGCCGGGCGAGCGGGGTCATCAGGGCCGGATGCAGGCTCGACTCCGGCTCGTTCAGGGCCACGAAGGTCGGCAGGCGATAGGCCATCAGGGCGCCGGCCAGGGCCAGGAACTTCAGCGTGCCGTCGGAGAGTTCGGCCGCCTCGAACACGCGGTGGGGAAAGTCCGGGAAGCTCATGCCGAAGCTGGCCATCCGATCCGGCTCCGGCACGACGAGGCGCGCGCCGGGGAAGGCCTGGTCGATCACCGCGTCCAGCTCGGCGGTGTCCTGCCGGATGTGGGCCAGGGTGGCGAAGACGGCGGCCAGGTTCGAGCCGTCCGAGGCGAGGGTCGGGCTGGCCACCGCCGTGCAGGGCCGGCGCAGGGGCGAGGCCGCGTCGGTGCGCAGGTCATGATAGAACCGCCACTCCAGCAGGGTGCGGCGCACCATGTCCAGGCCCGGATACTTGGCGGGATCCTCCAGCCGGGCCAGCACGGTCTCCGAGGCCAGCAGGTCGATATCCACCTCCTGGGGACGCCCCTCCTCGTCGCGGGCCATCACCGAGGCGCCCTTGCGGTCCAGCAGGCGCACGGGCCGCGATCCGCTCAGATAGGACAGCTGCTCGGTCTTGATCTGCGGCTCGGTGGCGAAGGCCGGCGAGGTGGGGAAGGGGAAGCCCACCTCCACCTCGTAGCGGTAGCCGACGCTCGGCCGGCCCGGCACGGACAGGTCGACGGAGAAACTCATCCGCGACGGCTGGTTCTTCTGGCGCGTCCCGGCCCAGAAGGCCGCCGCCATGCCCTCGCGGGCAAGCTCCGCCCCGAGCGTGTTGGAAGCCGCCGCGCGCAGCAGCTCCAGCGCCCGATAGAGGTTGGACTTCCCGACGCCGTTGGCGCCGACGAAGACCTCCAGGTTGGAGACCGGATAGGCGATCCGCCGAAGCGACCGGTAGCCCGAAGCGGAGAAGTCGCTGACGGGCAGCAGCATCGGTCCCTAGGCCTTCGCCACCTTCTTGGCCGCCGGCTTCTTGGCGGCCGCGGGTTTCTTCGCCGCGGCGGGTTTGGCCGCCGCCTTGGGCTTGGCCGCGGCCTTGGGCTTGGCGGCCGCCTTGGCCTTCTTCGCAGGCTTCTTGCCGCCGCCCTTCTCGACCCGCTCGGCGATCAGCTTGACCGCCTCTTCCAGGGTCAGGTCCTGGGGGTCGGAGCCTTTGGGGACGTTGGCGTTGGTGGAGCCGTGCTTGATGTAGGGGCCATAGCGGCCCGCCAGCACCTTCACCGGCTGGCCGTCCTCGGGGTGGGCGCCCAGGTCCTTGAGCGCCGCGGACTCGCCGCGACCGCCCCGGCCGCCGGCGCGCTTCTCGGCCAGCAGGGTGACGGCGCGGTTGAGCCCCACCTCGAACACCTCGTCGGCGCTGGGCAGGTTGGCGTAGGTGCCGTTGTGCAGGACGAAGGGCCCGAACCGGCCGATGCCGGCGGTGATCATGATCCCGTCTTCCGGGTGGGCGCCGACCTCCCGGGGCAGGCGCAGCAGGCGCAGGCCCTTCTCCAGGTCCATGGCCGCCGCCGACCAGCCCTTGGGCAGGCTGGAGCGCTTCGGCTTCTCGCCGTCGCCGAGCTGGACATAGGGGCCGAACCGGCCGGACTTCAGGAACACCGTCTCGCCGGTCTCCGGATCGACCCCCAGTTCGCGGTCGCCGCTCTCGGTCTCGGCGTCATCGGCCGACTGGGCGATGGGCCGGGTGTAGCGGCACTCCGGATAGTTGGAGCAGCCGATGAAAGCCCCGAACTTGCCGGTCTTCAGGGACAGTTGTCCGGCGCCGCAGGTGGGGCAGGCGCGGGGATCGGAGCCGTCCTCCTTCTGCGGGAAGATGTGGGGACCCAGCGCCTCGTTCAGAGCGTCCAGAACGTGAGTGACCCGCAGCTCGGCGATCTCGCCGACCGCGGCGTGGAAGTCCTGCCAGAACTCCCGCAGCAGGGCCTTCCAGTTCAGCTCTCCGGCCGAGACCAGGTCGAGCTTCTCCTCCAGGGCGGCGGTGAAGTCGTACTGGACGTAGCGGTTGAAGAACTGCTCCAGGAAGGCGGTGACCAGCCGTCCCTTGTCCTCGGGAATGAACCGGTTCTTGTCCATGCGGACGTATTCGCGGTCGCGCAGCACGGTGAGCACCGAGGCGTAGGTCGAGGGCCGGCCGATGCCGAGCTCCTCCATCTTCTTCACCAGGCTGGCTTCCGAATAGCGCGGCGGCGGTTCGGTGAAGTGCTGGTCGGCGCGGGCCTTGATGACCTTGGCGTCGGCCCCCTCATTGACCATCGGCAGACGGCCGCTCTCCTCGTCGCCCTCGTCGTCGCGGCCCTCCTCGTAGACGGCGAGGTAGCCGTCGAACAGCACCACCTGGCCGGTGGCGCGCAGGCCGGTCTTCCCGTCGGCGCTCTCCAGTTCGATGGTGGTCCGCTCGATGCGGGCGGCCTCCATCTGGGAAGCGATCATCCGCTTCCAGATCAGCTCGTAGAGGCGGCCGAGGTCGCTCTCCAGCCGCAGGGAGCCGGGGTTGCGGGCCAGGCTGGTGGGGCGGATGGCTTCGTGCGCCTCCTGGGCGTTCTTGGCCTTGGTCTTGTAGATTCTGGCGGTCTCGGGAACGTATTCCTTGCCGTAGAGCCCGCCGATCACGACGCGCGCCTCGTCCAGGGCCTCGGGCGCCGACTGCACGCCGTCGGTCCGCATATAGGTGATGAGACCCACAGTCTCGCCGCCGATGTCGATGCCCTCGTACAGCTTCTGGGCGGCCTGCATGGTGCGCTGGGTGGAGAAGCCGAGCTTGCGGGCGGCTTCCTGCTGCAGGGTCGAGGTGGTGAAGGGCGGGGCCGGCGAACGGCGGGCCGGCTTCTTCTCGACGGAGGCGATCTTCAGGGTCGCGCCGTCCACGGCGGCCTTGGCGGCCATGGCGGTGGCCTCGTCGCCCAGGTCGAACTTGGTCAGCCGCTTGCCGTCGTGCTTGACCATGCGGGCCAGGAAGGGGTCGCCCCCCGCGCTGACATCGGCCTCGACGGTCCAGTATTCCTGGTTCTTGAAGCGCTCGATCTCGATCTCGCGGTCCACCACCAGGCGCAGGGACACCGACTGAACCCGGCCGGCCGAACGCGAACCCGGCAGCTTGCGCCAGAGCACCGGCGAGAGGGTGAAGCCCACCAGATAGTCCAGGGCGCGGCGGGCGAGATAGGCCTCCACCAACTCCATGTCGATGTCGCGGGGATGCTTCATCGCCTCGGTGACGGCGGTCTTGGTGATGGCGTTGAACACCACCCGCTGGACGGTGGCGCCCTTGATGGCCTTCTTCTTCTGAAGCACCTCCAGGACGTGCCAGGAGATCGCCTCGCCCTCGCGGTCGGGGTCGGTGGCCAGGATGATCTTGTCGGCGGACTTGGCGAAGTCGGCGATTTCCGACAGCCGCTTGGCGGACTTGGCGTCCACGTCCCACAGCATCAGGAAGTCCTCGTCGGGCTTCACCGAGCCATCCTTGGCCGGCAAGTCGCGGACGTGGCCGTACGAGGCCAGGACCTTATAGTCCGAGCCCAGGTACTTGTTGATGGTTTTGGCCTTGGCCGGGCTCTCGACGACGACGAGGTTCATGCGATTTTAAGGGCGGTCCAGGGGCGAAGCGCCCGAAATTCAAGGGCCCGGAAGGTGGGGTGTGCGCCTAGCCCGTGTCAACGGCCCCTGTTCATCTTCAAGCTTTGCAATTGACGGTTGATCCACAACCTTTCCGCGCGTGCCGCGTTGGAATCGGTTAATGTGATGTGTCAGACATATGGAACAGTGGAACCCCAAGGGCTCGCCCCAGGCGACCGCGGCCTTCATCGAGGAGGTCTTGAACCAGTTGGCGGAATTGGCCGCCACCCGGGGCTACCGTTCCTTGGCCACGACCCTGATGATGGCCGCCCTGGACGCCGCCCGCGCCGCCGCCGGACCGCCGGATCCCCCGCACTAGGCCCGTGACACCATGCCGCCGGGCAGGAGTTCGACGCGGCCGGCCAGGGCGAGCTCCATCAGGGCCGCCAGCACCAGAGGCGCCGGCGCCTTGGCGGCGCGCACGATCTCGTCGCGCGAAACCGGGGTGGGGGAGAGCAGATCGGCCACCTGTTCGCGCAGGGCGTCCGGAACCTCCGCGGGTCCGCCCGCATAGGGCTCGGCGGCCGGCTCGCGGAATCCGCCGAACCCCTCCAGGGCCCGCAGCACGTCCTCGGCTCCCTCGCAGATCGCCGCACCCTGGCGGATCAGGTCGTTGGTCCCCCTGGCCCGCGGGTCCAGGGGCGAGCCCGGCACGGCCAGCACCTCGCGGCCCTGCTCGGCGGCGAGGCGGGCGGTGATCAGCGAGCCGGAGCGGATCTCGGCCTCCACCACCACCACGGCCCGGGACAGGCCCGAGATGATCCGGTTGCGGCGGGGGAAGTCCTTGGCCTGGGCGGCCTGACGCGGCCGGCTCTCGGAGACCAGGCAGCCGGCCTCGACGATGCGGGCGTGCAGGTCGCGGTGCTCGGGCGGGTAGATGTCGGCGATCCCGCCGCCCAGGACGGCGATGGTCCCAGTCGGCAGCGCCCCCTCGTGGGCCGCTCCGTCCACCCCGCGCGCCATTCCCGAGACGATGACCTGGCCGGCCGCGCCCAGGTCGGCGGCGAGGCCGCGCGCGAACCTCTGGCCCGCGGCGGAGGCCACCCGCGCGCCCACCACGGCCACGCAGGCCCCCTGCAGCAGATGTGCGTTCCCCCAGGCCCACAGGATCGGCGGGGGCGGATCCAGGGCCGCCAGGGGCTGGGGAAAGTCGGGTTCGCAGGCGCAGATCAGCCGCGCCCCCAGGGCCGCGCCCTCGGCCAGCTCCTGCTCCACCTCGTCGAGGGTGGGAACGCCCAGGGGCGAGATCCGCCCTCCGCGCCGCGCGAGGTCGGGGAGGGCGGCGAGCGCCAGGGAGGCCTCGCCATAGCGGGCGATGAGCTGGTCGAAGGTGACCGGCCCGACGTTCTCGGTGCGCGCCAGCCGCAGCCAGTCGCGGCGGGCGGCGTCGGTGAGCGTCCGGGTCAAGCGGCGTCCTTCTCCTTGGCCCCGATCTTCGGCTCCTGGCCCTTGAGCAGGCGGCGGATATTGTCGGCGTGGCGGATGAAGACCAGCACCGCCATGAACAGGCCCAGCCACGCGATGGGCAGGGGGCGGTCGAAGACGAAGACGTAGATGGGGGCGAGCGCCACCGCCACCAGGGCGGCCAGGGAGGAGAGGCGCAGCAGGAAGGCCACCGCGAGCCAGGTGGCCGCCGCCGCCAGACCCACCGGCCAGGCCGCCGCCAGCATGGTGCCGAAGAAGGTCGAGACCCCCTTGCCGCCCTTGAACTTCAGCCAGACCGGGAACAGGTGCCCGAGGAAGGCGCTGGCCGCGGCGATGGAGGTCAGGACCGCCTGGGCGTCCTTGGTGTTCTCCCGCGTCGCCAGCCAGGCGAGCAGGACGGCCACCGCCCCCTTGCCCCCGTCGCCCAGCAGGGTGATCAGGGCCAGGTCCTTGCGGCCGGTGCGCAGCACGTTGGTGGCCCCGATATTGCCCGAACCGATGTTGCGCACGTCGCCGGCGCCCCCCATCCGGGTGGCGATCACCCCGAAGGGAATGGATCCCAGCAGATAGCCCCCGATGACGGCGGCTGCGATCAGCATGGGACTGAGTGACTCGAACATGGCGGTTCCCCCTTCGGTGGAGTCCTAGCCGCCTGCGGCGGTTTCGTCATCCAGCGCCGCGCGGACGGACCTGGCGAGCGCCGCGATATCCACCGGCGCCGTGGTGTCGACCTCGATCACCCGGCCCAGGCCGACCGGGCCGTCGTACTCCGCCAGCAGGTCAGGTGGCAGGTCACGCAGGGTGTGGATGGGGTGACGGTCTCCGATCATGGATCGGGCCGAATAGCGCCGGCTCGCCTCCTGCGGCGGGC
Organism: Phenylobacterium sp. GW821-FHT12F10; assembly: GCF_058806695.1. NCBI lineage: Bacteria > Pseudomonadati > Pseudomonadota > Alphaproteobacteria > Caulobacterales > Caulobacteraceae > Phenylobacterium > Phenylobacterium sp. GW821-FHT12F10. The sequence continues at coordinate 1,405,384 of NZ_JBXAPY010000001.1, forward strand.
AGCGGCAATAGACCTCCACCAGCGCGCCGCCCAGTCCGCTCAGCATGCGGCGCTCATAGGCGCTCTTCGGACGGAAATTCGCCTCCAGCACCACGGCGGGCGAGAGGGACGCCAGGGTCCAGATCAGTTCCATGGCGGCGCTGCCCAGGGCCTTGGTCCAGACCTCCGGCTCGTCCCTCTGGCCCAGCACGTCGGCCAGCCGCTCCTTGATCACGTCCTTCGAGAGCAGGGGCAGGGCGAGCGCCTGGGCGAGGGGCGTCGCCAGGGTCGACTTCCCCGCGCCCGGCGCGCCGGAGACCATCACCACTTGGCGCATGGTGCTCAGACCTCGTCCGCCAGGGCCGCGGTCAGGGCCGCCAGCCGCGCCTCGTTCCGGCGGTAGAAGGTCCATTGCTTGATCCGCTTGGGGGTCACCAGGCCCGCCTGGACCAGGACGCGCATATGCTCCGAGAGCGTCGGCTGGCTGACCCCCAGCTTCTCGGCGATCAGCACGCCGCAGACGCCGTCCTCCACCAGGTCCCCGTCCACCTGCTCGCGGAAGTGGGCGCGCGGGTCCTTCAGCCAGTCCAGGATCTGCAGGCGGCGGTCGTTTCCGAGGGCCTTGAAGGCGAGCGCGTTGGTCATATCGCCAATTGGCTAAGTTGCTGCGCCGACCCTAGGCGCCGCCGCTGCTCCAGGCAACCTCAGGCCCGGTAGACGACCCGCCCATCCACCAGGGTCATGCGAATCTCGCCCTGCAGCATGCGCCCGTCGAACGGCGAGTTCTTCGACTTCGAGCGCAGCTTGTCGGCGTCGATGACGATGGGGGCGGCGAGGTCGCAGAGCACCAGGTCGGCGGGCGCGCCCTTGGCGAGCGTCCCGGCGTTCAGCCCCAGCAGTTGGGCCGGCTTGCTGGTCACGGCCCGCATCAGGTCGATCAGCGGGATGCGGCCTTCGTGGTGGAAGGCCAGCAAGGCCGGCAGCAGGGTCTGCAGGCCGATGGCGCCCGGCGTGGCCTCGTCATAGGGCAGGCGCTTGTCCTCGGCGGGCGCCGGCGCGTGGGCCGAGACCACGATGTCGATCAGGCCGCTGGCCAGGGCCTCGATCACTGCCTGGCGGTCGTCCTCGCTGCGCACCGGCGGGTCGAACTTCATGAAGGTGCGGTAGTCGCCGATGTCGATCTCGTTGAACGACAGGTGGTTGATGGAGGTCGTGGCCGTGACGGGCAGGCCCCTGGCCTTGCCCCGCGCCAGGCTCTCCAGGGCGCAGGCGGTGGTCACCTGGTCCACGAGGAAGGGCGCGCCGGTCATCTCCACCAGGGCCAGGTCGCGCTCCAGCATGATCTTCTCGGCGAAGGTGGGCGTGCTGGGCAGGCCCATGCGCCCGGCGAACTCGCCCTCGGTGGCCGCGGCCCCGTGGCTCAGCCAGGGATCGGCCGGCCGGTGGGCCACCAGCACCCCGAAGCTCTTGGCGTAGGACAGCACGCGGCGCATGACCTTGGAGTCGACGATCGGGCGGTCGGCGTCGGTGACATAGACGCAGCCGGCCTCGGCCATCAGGCCGATTTCGGCCATCCGCTCGCCCCGGGCGCCCTTGGTGGCCGCGCCGGCCGGATAGACATGGACCAGCTCGATATCCCGCGTCCGGCGCAGGATGAAATCCACCACCGAGGCCTCGTCGATCACCGGATCGGTGTCGGGTTGCAGCACGATGGAGGTGACCCCGCCGGCCGCCGCGGCCAGGCCCGCCGACTTGAGCGTCTCCTTGGTCTCCGAGCCGGGCTCACCGGTCTTGACCCTCAGGTCCACCAGGCCGGGCGCCAGCATCGCGCCTCTGGCGTCTATGATCTCGATGTCGGCCGACAGGGTCCCGAGGTCGCCGCCGTGGGCCACCTCGGCGATCTTGCCGTCGCGCACCAGCAGGGCGCCGGGGCCGTCCCAGCTGCTGGCGGGGTCGACGATGCGGGCGTTGAGGAAGGCTGTGGGACGCGCGCTCATAGTTCCGGCCGTCCGATCCATTTCTCCGTCACCGGCGCCTTGTAGGCCGCCAGGGCGTCCAGCATCTCGCCGCAGTCCCCACCGAAGACCACCATGTCGCGGTGGGGCGCCTTGAGGAAGGCCTCGCCCACCGCGTGGTCCACGAAGGCCTTCAGGTGATCGAAATAGCCCAGCACGTTGAGGACCCCCGCGGGCTTGGCGTGGAAGCCGAGCTGACCCCAGGTCCAGATCTCGAAGATCTCCTCCAGGGTGCCCACCCCGCCGGGGAGAGCCACGAAGCCGTCGGCCATCTCCGCCATCCGCGCCTTGCGCTCGTGCATGGAGGGCACGACGTCGAGCCGGGTCAGGCCCGTATGGGCGATCTCCTTGTCCATCAGGGCCTCGGGCATCACCCCGAACACCTCGCCGCCGGCGGCGAGGGCGGCATCGGCCACGGCCCCCATCAGGCCCACCTTGGCCCCGCCATAGACCAGGGCCAGGCCTCGGCCGGCGATGGCCGATCCCATCGCCCGGGCCGCAGCCGTATAGGCCGGGTCGCCGCCGGGGCTCGCGCCGCAGAACACGCCCACAGCGCGCATCAGACGTTTTCCAGCCGTGCGGCCAGGGAGGCCAGGACCGCCATCCGGGCGGCCACCCCCATCTCCACCTGGTCCTGGATCAGGCTGACGGACAGGTCGTCGGCGACGTCGGAATCGATCTCCACGCCCCGGTTCATTGGCCCCGGATGCATGACCCGTACGCCGGGCGCGGCGCAGGCCAGCTTCTCGCGGTCCAGGCCGTAGAAGCGGAAATATTCGCGCTGGGAGGGGGCCATCACCCCATCCATGCGCTCGAGCTGCAGGCGCAGCATCATCACCACGTCGCAGCCCGCGATGCCCTCGCGCATGTTGTGGAAGACCTCGGCCTTCCAGCGGTCGACGGCGGCCGGCATCAGGGTCGGCGGCCCCACCAGCCGCACCTCGGCGCCCAGCATCTGCAGCAGGCTGACATTGGAGCGCGCCACCCGGGAGTGCAGGACGTCGCCGCAGATGGCGACGCGCAGGCCCGCGATCCGCCCGAAGGCGCGGCGCATGGAGAGCGCGTCCAGAAGGGCCTGGGTCGGGTGCTCGTGCTGGCCGTCGCCGGCGTTGATCACCGAGCAGGTGACCTTCTGGGAGAGCAGGCTCGCCGCCCCGGAGGAGGCGTGGCGCACCACCAGCAGGTCCGGCTGCATGGCGTTGAGGGTGACGGCGGTGTCGATCAGGGTCTCGCCCTTGGAGATCGACGAGGAGCGCGGGCTCATATTGACCACGTCGGCGCCCAGCCGCTTGCCGGCCAACTCGAAGGAGCTCTGGGTCCGCGTCGAATTCTCGAAGAAGAGATTCATCAGCGTCCGACCCTTGAGCAGGTCGAGTTTCTTGGAGGTTTGGCGGTTGAGCGACACGAAGCCGTCGGCGAGGTCGAGGAGGTTGGCCACCTCCACCTCGTTCATATCGAGGACGGACAGGAAGTGTCGCCGCGGGAACGGGAAGGTTCTGCCTAGAACCTCGTTCAGACCAGGGGGCAGGGATGTCATTAAAGGCGCGTCGTAGCGGAGGCCGCGGACGGCGCCAAGCGAACTCGCCTATTCGCCCACAGGTCTGCGCCGGGCGCGAGCCGCCGGGCCGGGGCTACGGCGCGGTCGGCAACAGGTCCCGCATCGTCTTGGCGACCTCATGATCCTCGCTGCGGTCCGAGGCCAGCAGGCCGTCGATCATCCCCAGGCGATTCTCAAGCTTCTGCTTCTGGCCCATCTTCCAGTTCCCCTCGAGCCGGTCGACGCGCAGGCGCACGCCCACGATCGCGTTGATCATCGCCTTGAGATAGTCCTCCGGCGCGTCGGTGAGCGCCCAGGGTTCGGGTCGGCCCGCCTCATTCAGATCGCTCAGGTCCGACAGGTGCGACCGCAACCAGGTCTCGTCCTCGACCGCTTCCAGGGTTCCGTGGGCGTGGACGGCGATATAGTTCCAGGACGGCACGGCCTTGCCGTCGGCCTTCTTGTTCGGGAACCAGCCGGGGTGGATGTAGGCCTGCGGGCCCTGGAAGATCGCCAGGGCCGGAACGCCGGCCTGCGCGGTGCGCCACAGATCGTTCGGCCGCGCCACGTGGCCCTCCAGGTGGATTTCGCCTTCCGGAAGCTCTCGGACCAACATGGGGATATGGGTCGCCGACAGGCCGTCCGGCGACATCACCACCAGGGCGCCGAAGCGGATGCTGCGGATGGCGGCCACCAGGACCTGCGGGCGGTCTTCGCGTGTGGTGGGCGAGGTGTACATCAGGGCCTCCCGTGGAGCGGGCCCAAGCTAAGCCTTCAGGATCGCGTGCGATCAACCTTGAACTGCGCCCTCAGGAATTTGTGGCCTCGGTCGTTCGCCTTCCTAGGCCAGCCCCCGCAGCCGCTCCAGCGCCCCCTGAAGGATCCACCCCGCCGCCATCTTGTCCACCACCTCGGCGCGGCGGGCGCGGTTGATGTCGGCTTCGTCGATCAGGAAGCGGTTGATGGCCATGGAGCTCATCCGCTCGTCCCAGAAGGCGATCACCAGCTCCGGGCGCAGGCGCAGCAGGTTGCGGGCGAAGGCGCGGCTGGACTGGGCGCGGGGCCCCTCCGTGCCGTCCATGTTCACCGGCAGGCCGATCACGATGCCGGCGACTTCGCGGCCGTCCATCAGCTTGAACAGCGCCTTGGCGTCCTCGGTGAACTTGGTCTTGCGGATCAGCTCCAGGGGGCTGGCCACCATCCGCGTCGGGTCCGAAACCGCCACCCCGATGGTCTTCTCCCCCAGGTCCAGCCCCACCAGGGCGCCGTAGCGGGGCAGCAGGGCGGGGAGTTCGGTCAGTTCGACGACGGCCATGGGGCTACATAACCGGTGGGGAAGGGCCGGGCGACCGGGAGTTTCGCGACGGATCGCTTGTCAAAGGCGGGGCCGCACGGCTAACCCCTGCATCGAACAATCAGGAGGCCCCCATGGCCATCGACGCGGCGACCGTCCGAAAGGTCGCCAGACTGGCCCGCATCGCCGAGCCCGAAGACCGGATCGAGCCGCTGGCCCGCGAACTCAGCGGCATCCTGGCCTGGATCGAGCAGCTTTCCGAGGTCGACACCGACGGCGTGGAGCCCATGACCTCGGCCGTGGCCGTGGCCGCTCCCATGCGCGAGGACGTGGTCACCGAGGGCGGTGATGTCGGCAAGATCCTGGCCAACGCCCCCAAGACCAAGGACGGCTTCTTCGTCGTACCCAAGGTGGTCGAGTAAACCCATGTCCCAACTGACCTCGCTCACCCTCAAGGCGGCGCTCTCCGGCCTTGCCGACAAGTCCTTCTCCTCGGTGGAGCTCACCCAGGCCCACGTCGACGCCGTCGCCGCGGCCAAGCCGTTGAACGCCTACGTTCTGGAGACTCCGGAAAAGGCCCTCGACATGGCCCGCGCCGCCGACGCCCGCCGGGCGAAGGGCGAGGCCGGCGCCCTAGAAGGCGCGCCGCTGGGGATCAAGGACCTGTTCTGCACGCAGGGCGTCCGCTCGACGGCCTGCTCCAACATCCTGGGCAACTTCGTGCCGACCTACGAATCCACCGTCACCGCCAACCTGTGGCGCGACGGGGCGGTGATGCTGGGCAAGCTCAACATGGATGAGTTCGCCATGGGCTCCTCCAACGAATCCAGCGCCTTCGGGCCGGTGGTCAATCCTTGGCGGGCCGAGGGTCAAAACGCCAAGCTGACCCCGGGCGGCTCCTCCGGCGGCTCGGCCACCGCGGTGGCCGCCGACCTCTGCCTGGGCGCCACGGCCACCGACACCGGCGGCTCCATCCGCCAGCCCGCCGCCTTCACCGGCACCGTGGGGATCAAGCCGACCTATGGCCGCTGCTCCCGCTGGGGCGTGGTGGCCTTCGCCTCGTCCCTCGACCAGGCGGGCCCCATCGCCAAGACGGTGGAGGACGCGGCCATCCTGCTGAAGTCCATGTCCGGCCACGACGCCAAGGACTCCACCAGCCTGGACATCCAGGTCCCCGACTTCCCGAGCTTCGTGGGCAAGTCGGTGAAGGGCCTGCGGATCGGCATCCCGAAGGAATACCGCGTCGACGGCATGCCCGCCGAGATCGACGAGCTGTGGGAGAAGGGCATCGCCTGGCTGAAGGACGCCGGCTGCGAGATCGTCGAGGTCAGCCTGCCGCACACCAAGTACGCCCTGCCGGCCTACTACATCATCGCCCCGGCCGAGGCCTCCTCGAACCTGGCCCGCTATGACGGCATGCGCTACGGTCTGCGGGTCGACGGCGCCAACCTCACCGAGACCTATGAGAACACCCGGGCCGCGGGCTTCGGGACCGAGGTCAAGCGCCGCATCCTGATCGGCACCTACGTGCTCTCGGCCGGCTATTACGACGCCTATTACGTCAAGGCTCTGAAGGTCCGCCGCCGCATCGCCGACGACTTCGACCAGGCCTTCCAGAAGGTCGACGCCCTGCTGACCCCCACCGCGCCCTCGGCCGCCTTCGGGCTTGGCGAGAACGCCGACGACCCGGTGGCCATGTACCTGAACGACATCTTCACGGTGACGGTGAACCTGGCCGGCCTGCCCGGCATGAGCATCCCCGCCGGGGTCGACCACAAGGGCCTGCCCCTGGGGCTGCAACTGATCGGCAAGGCGCTGGACGAGGGGACTCTGTTCTCCCTGGGCGGCGCCCTGGAAAAGGCCGCCGACTTCCGCGCCAAGCCCGCCAAGTGGTGGTGACAAAAAACCCCCGCCCGTGAGGGCGGGGGTTCCTGTATCCCGGCGTCGAAGCGCTCTTACTTCGGCAGCTTGTCCAGGTCGGCCTGGACGGTCTTGAGCATGTCGTCGGTGAGCGCGCCCTGGCTCATCGGGGCGACCTGGGTCAGGGTCATCGACTTGAACTGGTCATAGGCTTCGTGCGTGGTCAGGCCCGGAATGTCCTTGTCCAGCACGGCCTTGGCGGCGGGATTGGCCACCAGGGTCTCGATCGGCGTGGACTCCACCGACAGGGCGGCGGCGGGCGCCTGGGCCAGGGCCGGGGCGGCGGCCATCAGGCCGAACGAGAGCGACAGGCCAACGAGGCCGGCGGCGAGTGTCTTCTTCATGGTGGTTCCCTTCCCCGAGGGGGTGTTTTTGCGCCGCCAGCAAAGCTTCAAAATAGCTGGCCGCGCAAGGTGCTTTCGTTGGCGCGCGGCCCGGTTTAGGAAAGCGGCATGACTGACACCTCCAAAGTGATCCAGGGCCGCACCGGTCCTTGGGAAATGGTCCTGGGGCTTGAGATTCACGCCCAGGTGGCCTCCAAGGCCAAGCTGTTCTCCGGCGCGGCCGTGGGCTTCGGCGGCGGGCCCAACGAGCAGGTCAGCCTGGTGGACGCCGCCATGCCCGGCATGCTGCCGGTGATCAACCGCTACTGCGTCGAGCAGGCCGTGCGCACGGGCCTTGGCCTCAAGGCTCAGATCCACCTGCGCTCCAGCTTCGACCGCAAGAACTACTTCTATCCCGACCTGCCCCAGGGCTATCAGATCAGCCAGTTCAAGGATCCCGTCGTGGGGGAGGGTGAAGTCATCGTCGAGCATGACGACGGCTCCACCTTCACCGTGCGCATCGAGCGCCTGCACCTGGAGCAGGACGCCGGAAAGTCGCTGCACGACCAGGACCCCAACGCCACCTATGTGGACCTGAATCGCGCCGGGACCGCGCTTATGGAGATCGTCTCCAAGCCCGACATGCGCTCGGCCGCCGAGGCCGCGGCCTATGTGAAGAAGGTGCGCACCATCCTGGTCTATCTGGGCACCTGCGACGGCGACATGGAGAAGGGCAACCTGCGCGCCGACGTCAACGTGTCGGTCTGCCGCCCCGGCGCCTACGAGAAGTTCCGCGAGACCGGCGACTTCGGCCACCTGGGCACGCGCTGCGAGATCAAGAACGTCAACTCCTACCGGTACATCCAGCAGGCGATCGAATACGAGGCCCGCCGCCAGATCGAGATCCTCGAGGATGGCGGCAAGATCGATCAGGAGACCCGGCTGTTCGATCCCACCAAGATCGAGACCCGCTCCATGCGGTCCAAGGAAGAGGCGCACGACTATCGCTACTTCCCCGATCCCGACCTGCTGCCCCTGATCCTCGACCCCGCCTGGGTGAAGAAGATCCAGGACTCGCTGCCGGAGCTGCCGGACGCCAAGAAGGCGCGGCTGCAATCGCAGTACGGCCTGTCGGCCTATGACGCCGGGGTGCTGATCACCGAGCAGGCCCGCGCCGACTTCTTCGAGGAAGCCGCCAAGGGCCGCGACGCCAAGCTGACCTCCAACTGGGTGACCAACGAGCTGGCCGCCCGGCTGACCGCCGCTGGCCAGGACATCGGCGACAGTCCGCTGAAGCCCGCCGACATCGCCGAGCTGGTGGCCCTGATCGAGGAGGGCGTCATCTCCTCCAAGATCGCCAAGGACGTCTTCGACCGCATGTGGGCCGGCGAGGGCGGCGCGCGCGCCATCGTCGAGAGGCAGGGCCTGCAACAGGTGTCCGACACCGGCGCCCTGGAGGCCATGATCGACAAGCTGATCGCGGCCAATCCGGGCCAGGCGGCCGCGGTGAAGGACAAGCCCCAGGCCATCGGCTGGTTCGTCGGTCAGTTGATGAAGGAGACCGGCGGCAAGGCCAATCCCGGCACGGTCAACCAGCTCCTGAAAGCCAAGCTCGGGATCGGCTGATGTTCGGCTTCGGCGAGAAGCGGCCTTCCATGAAGGCGCTCTGGTTGGACAAGCCCGACGCCCTGGCGCGCATCGAACGCTCGCGGGTGTCCGACGAGTTCAAGACCGCGGCCCGGGAGCTGAGCACCGACGGCTTCACCATCCTGCGGGGCGTGGTGGACGGCGATCTCTGCGCCAGGGTGATCGACGACTACGACCGCTACGCCCGCGAGAACGCCGACTATGTCGCCCGGAATCTCGACGAGATGGGCCGTGAGAAGCGGCTGGTGAACTTCCACCTGTGGTCAGAGGCCGAGCTGGCGGTCGTCGCCAACGCCAAGGTCATGCGGCTGCTGGACTATCTCTTTGACGAGAAGGCCTGCGTCTACACCACCCTGACCTTCAAGTACGGCACCCAGCAGCCCCTGCACCGCGACACCCCGCACTTCGCCACCTGGCCGGAGAGCCGCTTCTTCGGGGTCTGGACGGCGCTGGAGGACGTCAGCGCCGAGGCCGGGCCGCTGATGTACGTCAAGGGCGGGCAGCGCTTCGTCATGGAGCACCACCGCGACATCATGCGCCGGGTGCAGCGCGACCGTCCCGACCTCGGCCCCCAGGACCAGCTCACCCTGGCGCTCGACCTCTATAATGGCCAGGTGATCCAGGACAGCCCGAGCGCCGGCGAGGTGGTGACCGCCCCTATCAAGCGCGGCGACGTGGCCATCTGGCATCCGCAACTGCCGCACGGCGGCTCGCCGGCCGTCGATCAGACGCGCTCGCGCTGGAGCGTCGTGGCCCACTGCGCGCCCGAGGCGGTGCAGCTCTATATGATGGACACCTTCTTCCATCACGACGGTCCCGAGCCGCCGCCCCGGCGCTATGGCTTCCTGCGCAAGGCCCACGGCCGCCGCATCGCCGACTCCGGCGCCACCGCCTACATGTAGCCCACGAAAAGGGCCCCGGAGCGCGAACTCCAGGGCCATTCACGTTGAGCCGGCGCCCTAGTTGTTGCTGATGATCTCGAAGATGATCCCGGTGGCGATGGCCGCCAGGACATAGTCGTTGCCGGTCCGATACCAGGCGTAGCCGCGGGGCGGCTGACGCAGACGGTAGCGGCCGTAGTCATAGACCGGGTAGCTCCGGTAGTAGGCCGGCAGGGCCGCGCCACGGCGCCACTGGGCGTATCCGGGACGATAGTAGGGGTTGCCGTAGTAGGCGGCCGGCGGCGGACCGTAGGTCCAGCGGTTTCCCGCATAATAGCCGTTGTAGCGGCCGCGATCCCAATCGCGCCGGTCGTGACGATGCTCCCGGCGGTCGTACCGGTCGTCGTAGCGATCGCGATAATAGGACTGCGCCTGGGCGGCGGTGGCCGTGGCGGCCATGGGGCCGGCGACGGCCGCCACGGCGGCCAGGCTCAAGATCAGACGTTTCATACCCACGTCTCCTTCACCACGCCCTGATGGGCGAACATCCCTCGTGCGCCACGGTGGCGGCTCCTGCCTGAACCACGCCTGAACGCTGGGGATGGGGAAACGCCGGGCCCCGGGCGAAAGCTCCAGACGGGAGCGCCCGGGGACCTGTCGTGCGTCCCTCAGGGGAAGGTGACGATCCGGAGAACCTCGCCGGTGGAGGTGCTGGCCAGGATGTACTCGTTGCCGACCCGGTACCAGGCGTAGCCGCGTTTGCGGGCCAGGCGGTTGTCGGTGACCATGTAGCCGCGGAAGTAGGGCGGCAGCAGCAGGCCGGGGCGCCAGACGCTGCGGCCGGGCTCGTACTGCTCGAAATAGCCCATGTTGTTCTGGCCGCCGGCGGGGGGCGCGTAGTAGGTCGCGCCGGCCGGGGGCGGCGGGCCGTAGGCTTGGCGGTTGTCCTGATAGCCGCTGTCCCGGCGCTCCTCGTAGGAATAGTAGTGGTCCTGGCGCGCGCCATAGTCGTAGCAGTCGCAGCGTTCGTCGCGCCTCTGGCTGGAATAGCCGGTGTGGGGATCCCAGGACTGCGCCTGGGCGCCGGTGGCCGCCAGGGCGAAACCGCCGAAAATCGCCGCCAGGGCGGTCATGCTCAGGATGGTGCGCTTCACTCAGATCTCTCCAGCCGCCGGATCGCTCTCTCCGACCGCAGCCGGGAGATGTGAGTCCAGACCTACTCAATCCAAGCTTGGCCGTCTGCCAGTCTCGCGTGTGGCGGGAGCACCCGGTCGCCGTCGGCGTTAACCAGGCGCCCGGCGAAAGAACCCATTTTGGGTTTACATTCGGTGCGGAGGTTTGCGTGCAGTAACGCCCGCGAATGCTGATTTGGCCTGCGGCTGAACACCGCAGTCCTTGAGTTTAACCATATGTTCAGTGGCTATCGACTTCTCTGATCCCACGACGGTCGGAGACGCGCGCCAGAACGGGGCCTGCCGACCGCAAAGGGAAACGAAGTCATGCTTACGAGCGTGGAATCGGAGGGCGGCCTCCCGCTGCCAGGCGCCGATGCCTCCGGGGACGAACTGTTCCGCATGGGTCTGCTGTACTCGACGGGACAGGGCGGCGCGCCGCTGGACTATGTCTCGGCTCACATGCTGTTCAACCTGGCCGCCATGCGCGGCTCGATGGAAGCCAAGATCTACCGCAAGGAACTGAGCCAGGAGATGGCCTCCGACGAGGTCGCCGAAGCCCAGCGCCAGGCGCGCGAATGGCTGGCCCACGGCTGATCGGCCGGGTCGGAGCCTGATCCCACGGCGCCGGCGTCCGCGCCTATTGTCCCGCGGCTTGGGCGCCCAGGGCGTAGCTGAATCCGAACTGGATCGGCGACAGGTCGCGGAAGTACTGCTGGACGAACAGGGCCGCATTGGCCACGCCGCTGCGCGGCACATAGACGATGTCGAACCGGCGCAGGGGCACGAGGTCCGCGGCCGGATTCTTCAGGCCCTTCCCCAATTTCACCGTCCGCATCATGCCGCGCCCGTCGGGGCCGCGCCGCAGGATGATGACCTTGTCGCGGTCTCCGCTGGGCTTGAAGTCGCCGGCCTGGATGACCGCGCGCAGGGCGTCGGTGTCGCCCACCATGTCGTAGACGCCGGGACTGCCCACCTCGCCGCCCACGAAGACCTTCAGCGGCGCGGCCTTCGGGGTCACGTCGACGACCGGGCGCAGCAACTGGCTGGCATAGGCCTCCGACAGGGCGCCCTGCAGTTCAGGTCCCGTGCGGTCGGCCGCCATGACCCCGCCGATCAGGGGCAGGGAGATGCGGCCGTCGGGCTGCACCGTCACTGTCTTGTTGAGTTCCGGCGCCGAAGGCAGGCTGACCTCGATCTCGTCGCCCGGATAGAATCGGTAGGGCGGCTCGTAGTCGCTCCAGGTGGCGTAGGGGATGTCGCCGAAATTCCCCTGGTCGTCACGCTGCGCCCGCGCGCCGCGCGGCTCGGGCTCGTCGATGCGGCCCAGCAGATCCATCCGCGGCAGGCGCGGCAGGTGAGGGGCGCAGCCGCCGGCCGCGAGGCTCGCACAGGCCAGCAGGACGGACGCGAATTTCAGGCTGGGACGCATGACCGCAAACCTTAACGAGAATGGGTAATGGAACGTTAATCGTCCCCCGCCACGGTCCCTCCGTAGGGCTAGAACAGTCGGAATCGCATGGCCGCGCCAGGGGCTTGGACAATCAGACCGCACGATCAGGCGCCGCGCCCCGACTGGGCCGCGCGGCCGCGCTACGCCGTGTCGGACTTCGCGACCCTTCTGTGGCGTGAACGCTACCTCATGGTGGCCGTCTTCGCGATCATCTTCGTCCTGGGGGCCGCGGCGGCCTTCACCATGAAGACCACCTATCCGGCCTATTCCAGCGTCCTGGTGCGGCTGGGCCAGGAGTATGTCTACGAGCCGCTCTCGGGCGACGCCGGCCGCGGCGCGGTGCCGGACTCCGACCAGGTCATCCAGTCGGAAACCGAGATCCTCGGCTCGGGCCAGCTCAAGCAGCGGGTGATCGACAAGCTGGGCCTGGCGCGGATCTATCCGGTCCTGGCGGCCAAGTACGCCACCGCCGACGCCGGCGAGAAGAAGCTGATCCTGGGCCAGGCGATCCGCAGCCTGGACAGCGCCACCAAGATCGAGACGGCGCCCGACACACCCATCATCCGCATCAGCTTCACCCACGAGAATCCCGAGACCGCAGCCTTGGTGCTCAACACCCTGCTGGAGGAGTACCTGATCTATCGCCGCTCGGTGCTCACCGACCCCACCTCGCCGGCCCTGGCCCGCCAGCGGGAGGCCTTCGCGGCCCGGCTGACCCAGGCCGACGCGGCCTATGAGGACTTCCTGAACAACAACCGCATCGGCGACTTCGCCGCCGAGAAGACCTCGCTGGGCCAGCTCCAGCAGCAGATCGAGCAGCAGAAGTACCAGACCGACACCCAGCTCCAGGACCGCATGGGCCGGTTGGCCATGCTGGAATCCCAGATGGGCCAGGTCTCGCAGGAGGTTGGCCTCTATCGCGACATCTCCAGCGCCGCCAACGACAAGCTGATGACCCTGAAGCTCCAGCGGGAGGACCTGCTGTCGCGCTACAAGAACGACGCCCGCCCGGTTCAGGAGCTCGACGCCCAGATCGCCCAGCTCGAGGCCGGCATCTCCAGCGGCCGCACCCAGGGCGAGGGCGCCCGGCGGATCGGGGTCAATCCGGTCTACCAGACCATCCAGACCGAGAAGATCCAGCTCACCGCCGAGGTCGCCGCCCTGAAGCAGTCCCAGGTGGCGCTCGCCAACCAGGTCGCCCAGCTCACCGAGCGCCGGATGCGCCTGGCCGAGTTGGAGCCGAGGTTCCAGGCCCTGTCCCTGGACCGCGACGTCCTGCAGGCCAGCGTCCGCGACTTCACGGTCAAGGAGCAGCAGAGCCGAGCCGCCAGCGAGATCGCCTCGACCACCAACGACAATATCCGCATCGTCAGCCGGGCCACGCCCCCCACCAAGGGCAAGAGCCTGAAGAAGCCGGTGATCGTGCTGGCCTTCCTGTTCGCCGCCTTCACCGCCCTGTGCGCGGGCCTGCTGCGGATGTTCCTGCGGCCCGGCCTGCCCACCGCCCAGTCGGCCTCCCGCACCCTGGACCTGCCGGTGCTGGCGACCGCGCCGATGAAGGTCCGGTGACCGGGGGTGGCGAACGGCCGCCGTTCGCTCGCCCTGAACTTGCGGTAGTTTGAACAGCTTGCGCGCGTATCGATTCGAGGGATGGTGGACCTGAACGCCGAGATGGCCGACCTGTGGGCGTCGCTGGGCGCGCCGGCCTCCGGTCGCGCGCGCATCGTCCAGGTCGTGGCCGCGCGCCGGGGGGAGGGCACGTCCACGGTGGCGCGCGAACTCGCCTTCTTCGCGGCCAAGCGCGCGGGCCGGTCCGTCTGGCTGGTGGACCTCGACCTGCTGGCCTCGCCGCAGCACGCCGCCATCGGCGCCGAAAGCGACCGCTACGGCCCGCTCGGGGAACCCGCCGCCGCCAGCCCCGACGGCTCGATCTTCTTCACCGTCCAGCCCGCCTCCCACGGCCCCGACGGTCAGCCCTGGCCCGACGCCCGCTATCTCTGCGCCCACCGGGTGGGGGCGGCCCGCTGGTGGGTCACCCGCTTCCGCCGCGAGGGGTTGAAGGGCCGCCAGAGCGTCCACATCCTGCCCACCGGCGACTACTGGACGGCGCTGCGCAAATACGCCGACCTGATCATCGTCGACTGCCCGTCGCCGGAGCGGTCCCAGGCCGCCCTGACCGTGGCCCCCTTCATGGACCAGACGGTCCTGGTGGTGGCCGCCGACGAAGCCGACGTGCGGGCGCCGGCCCAGCTGCGCGACGCCATCACCGGGGCGGGGGGGACGGTGACCGGCATCTTCTTCAACCGCGCCACCGTGGCCCAGCCGGCATTCCTGAAGGCGATCCTGCCGTGACCGCCCATGCCGCCTGGTCGGGGGCCGACGTCTCGGGGCGGCGACAGATCAGTGTCTGGGACCTGGCGATCTTCGCCGCCAGCGTCTCGATCCTGCTGATCTTCAGCGAAGGCTGGGTCTTCCCCCTGCGCGGCGACGCCAACAACACCGCCTTCGACAAGCTGATCCCCCTCGGCTACCTGCCGGCCTATGCCGCCGCCGCGCTGCTGATGGCCCTGACCCCGGTCAGCGTCGTCCGCGCCGTGATCCGCCAGCCCTTCCTGATCGTCCTGATGCTGATCGTGGGGCTGTCGATCTTCTGGTCCACCGCGCCGGACATCACGGTGCGGCGGGTCGTGGCGGTCTACGCCACCACCCTGGGCGGAGTGGTCCTGGCCGCGCGCTATCGATGGGCGGAGCTGGCGGAGATCTTCGCCACGGCCTTCGCCGTCCTCGTCGTGATCTCCTTCATCATGCCCCTGGCGGTCCCCTCCATCGGGGTGATGCACGAGCTGTTCCCCGGCGCCTGGCGCGGGGTCTGGGCCGACAAGAACGCCATGGGGGGCATCATGTCCCTGGGTTTCGCCATCCTGGCGGCGGCGGCCATGCTCAATCCCCAGCGGGCCAAGATCTGGTGGCCCTTCGCGGCGCTGGCCGTCCTGCTGGTGATCATGTCCACCTCGAAGACCTCCCTTGTCACGGTGATGATGGCCCTGGGCGGCCTGATGTTCGTCGGCCTGGCGCGGCGCAGTCCCGCCGCCGGGGTGGCGACAAGCTGGCTGGCCGTCCTGGGGATCGTGATGGTGGCCAGCGTGGCGATCTTCGCCGCCGACCTGTTCTTCGACCTGCTGGGCAAGGACGCCACCCTCACCGGGCGGACCGAGATCTGGGACGCCGCCATCCACCAGATCGAGAAGCGGCCCTGGACCGGCTACGGCTACAGCGCCGTCTGGGACGACACCAGCCGCTGGGGGCCGCTGCCCAAGATCGTCAAGGAGGCCGGCTGGAAGCCGCACCACTCCCACAACACCTGGATCGAGCAGTGGCTGGGCCTGGGGGTCTTCGGCCTCGCCGCCTGGGGCCTATGCTTCCTGCAGACCATGGTCCTCGCCGTCGTCTCGGTGTTCCGGGACAAGGGCGCCTACCTGGCCCTGCCGTTCCTGCTGGTCTACGGCCTGACCTCGCTCACCGAGAGCGTGGCGGTGAACTACAACGATTTCCGCTGGGTGATCTTCGTGGCCCTGGCGGTGAAGCTCTGCTGGCCCGACCGCGAGGTCACGACCTAGAGACCCAGGCGACGCGCCCCTTCGCGCACCGTCACCACGTCGAACCCCTCGGCCACGGCCCGGTCGATCAGACGGGCCAGGACCTCAGGCGTGCAGCCCCAGGGGGAGGGGTCTGGCCGGACGTCGTGGGTGTAGAGGATCAGCCAGGCGGTGCGGGCCTTGGCCTCGTCAAGCCAGCGGCGGGCGACCATTTCGCCCTCGGGCCCCTCGATGCCGACGGCCGGCGCCTGGTTGAGGTCGCAACCCTTCTCGATCAGGCCGTGATGCAGGGCCCGCAGGGTGGAGAACCGCTTGGCCAGCGCCTGCTTGGGGCCACCCGCGACGTCGCCATAGGGATAGGCGAAGCTCACCAGGTCCTCGACTCCCCACTCGGCCATCGCCTGGGCGTTGCGCGTCACATCGGCCAGGGCCGCGGGGCCGCTGGCCTGGCCGCAGTCGAGATGGGAATAGGTGTGGCAGGCGATCTCATGGCCCGCCTTGGCCAGGCGGCGATAGTCCACCGCCTCGGCGCAGACCCCCATGGGGGCCTCGGTCCCCGCCAGACCGGCGGAGACATAGTAGGTCCCGGCCAGGCCGCGGGTCTCCAGCAGGGCGGCCCCGGCCACCGCGGCGGTCAGGGGGGCGTCGTCGAAGGTGAAGGAGACCATGGGCCGCTCGGGCCCCCTGGCCAGGGGGCGGCGATGCACCAGGCGCACCAGGCGGCGGCGCAGTTTGCCCTTCAGCGAACGGTCGGCGGAGTAGGCCTCGGCATAGGTCGCCATCAGACTGCCTCGGCGTAGAGGGCGGCGCGATAGAGGCGCAGGGCGAAGGCGCGGGTCTTCAGCGGCGGACCCTCCGTCAGCGCATAGGCCTTCAGCATCGGCCGCCACAGGCTGCGCAGCGGCGCGCGCTTCAGGACCCGGGCGACCTTGTAGCTGGGATAGCGGCTGATGACGGCGTGGTGGGTGGCCACGATGCGCGCGAAATTGCCGGTGGATTGCTCGTACTTGTCGGCCAGGGTCCTGGCGGTGTCGAGGCCCAGGTGGGTGGCGGTGTTCTCGACGTGCAGGATCGGCCAGCGACGGGCCACCCGCATGCCCCATTCCACATCCTCCCAGCCCCAGCCGGCGAAGCCCTCGTCGAAGGACTCCGCGGCGAAGACGTCGGCGCGGACCAGCAGGTTGGAGGTGAAGATCTTCTCCGGGGTCAGGGCGCGCTCGGCGGCGGGCAGGCAGTCCGAATGCCCCGCCATGGCCCGGTGCAGGGCATGGTCGGCCCGCGGCGGCGCCTGGTCCAGGGAGAAGCCGCCGAAGGCCACCGCCGGGTTCTCCCGGGCGATCAGGTCCAGCCATGCGGCGATGAAGGCGGGCGAGTCCGGCAGCATGTCGCTGTCCAGGAACAGGAAATGGCCGGCCCGGGCGTGGGCCACCAGGCGATTGCGGCCCTTGGATCGGCCCTCATTGGCCGCCAGCCGGGCGAAGCGGGCGGGCAGGGGGAGGGCCGCGATGGCGGTCTCGACCCGGGCTGCCAGCGCCGGGTCGCCCGAGCCGTCGTCCAGGATCACAACCTCGGCGTCGCCGGTCTCGCGGGCCAGCGCCGCCAGCAGCGGGGTGGGATCGTCTCCCTTGAACGGGATGAGGATGGACAGCGCCGGGCGGCCCTTGGCCCACAGTGGGTTGTCGAACAGGGTCTCGGCCTGCGGGGTCATGTGGCGCTCCGGGCGCGGAAGGTGCGGAAGGCCTCGCGGCCTCGGCTGCGCAGGGCGCCGGCGTCCAGCAGGGCCACCACCAGGCCATAGACCAGCGCGCCGGCGATGGCCTTCAGCGCCAGTTCCGGCAGGCCGCCCAGGGCCGGGATGCGGCTGACCGCCAGGGCCATCAGCAGGCTCGCGCCCCCCGCCTGGGCCAGGGTCAGCCAGGGGATCGGCAGGGCCAGGGTCCGGCGCCCCAGCAGGACGGAGGCCGCCAGGCCGAGCGCGTAGCTGGCCGGCGTCGCCCACAAGGCGCCGTCGAGGCCGAAGCGGGGGATCAGGATCAGGTTGAGGACCACATTGCCGCTGGCCGGCACGATCATGGCGATCAACAGGAAACTGGTCCGGCGTCCCAGGGTGAAGGCCTGGTGGAAGTAGTAGGTGGTCAGGCCCGCCAGCAGGCCGCTGAGGGCGATCCACGGGGTGACGTGCGCCGCGCCGGTGCTGAGGGTCTCGCCGATCATCAACTGCGACAGGGGGCCGGCCACCAGGGCCAGGCCGGTGGCCGCGGGGACGGTGAGCAGGATCATCAGCTGCGCCTGCTCGCGGGCGGCCCTCGCCAGGGCGTCGCGGCCGCCGCGCTCCAGGGCCATGATCAGGGCCGGGCCTCCGGCGGCGCCCAGCCAGATGAAGACCACGTCCAGGGTGCGGTTCGCCAGGCTGTAGCCGGCGTGATAGACGCCCACCGCCGCCTGATCGAGGAAGGCGGCCAGCAGGAACCGGTCGGTGGTGGCCAGCACCAGGGCCAGGATCAGGGACAGGGCGACCGGCGCGCCATAGGCGGCGTGCTCCCGCGCCCGGTGAGGGGCGAAGGCGCCTGGCCTGGCGCGAGCGAACTCGCCGGGCAGGAACCAGAGGGTGCACAGGGCCGCGGCCAGGCCGTAGCCCATCATCGGCGCGGCCCCGCCGAATCCGGCCCAGGCCAGACCCGCCCCCAGGATGAAGCCGCCGAGGGTCTGGGCGATGTCGAGACTGGCGGCCCCGGCCACCTCGCCGGCGGCGCGGCGGCGCTCCTGGGCGAGCTTGGCGAAGGTGCGGAAGGGGACGGCGGCGAGGCCCGCCAGCACCGCGACCCGCAGGCCGGGCGTCATGGGCCACAGGACGGTCAGCCCGGCCACGACGGGCACCAGGGCGATGAGCAGCAGCCAGGTGCGATAGACGGTGGCGGCGTGGTCGGCCCCGCCGTTGCGCTCGGCCTCCCGGGCCCAGAACCGCGCCATCGCCGCCTCGTTCCAGGTGAAGACGGCGGTGTGGGTCAGGGTCATGACCGAGAAGCCCAGGGCGTAGTCGCCGAACTGGGCCGGGGTCAGCAGCCGGGTGAAGGCCACGATGGTGAGCAGGCCCACGACGCCCTGCACGATATTGACGGGCAGATAGCCGACCACCCCTCGCCAGAACATCGTCGCAGCCTCTTCGAAACGCCGGCGACCGGGCCGCCGGGATTGAGGCTCAGCTTGCCCCACAAGGCGGTTTCAAACGGTTAAGGCCGTGGGCCTCAGCGGATGTTCTCGCGGTCGCCCAGCAGGCAGGGCAGGGTCATGGCGATGATGTAGAGGTCGAGCAGGAAGGACTGCCGCTCGATGTACTCCACGTCCAGGGCCACCCGGCGCTTCACCAGCTCCGGGGTGTCCACCGGACCCCGCGAGCCGTGGATGGCGGCCCAGCCGGTCATGCCGGGCTTCATGCGGTGGCGATGGGCGTATTCGGCCACCAGGCGGGCCGATTCCACGTCGCCGGTCATCATCCCCACCGGATGAGGCCGGGGCCCCACCAGGGACATCTCGCCGGCCAGCACGTTGAAGATCTGCGGCAGCTCGTCTAGCGAGGTCTTGCGGATGAAGCGGCCGACCCGGGTGACGCGGTCGTCGTCGGCCTGGGTCTGGCGCACCTTGGCCTGGGGCGTGGCCTGGACCTGCATGGAGCGGAACTTCCACACCACGATCTCTTCGTTGTTGAAGCCGTGGCGGCGCTGGCGGAACAGGGCGGGACCCGGACTGTCCAGCTTGATGGCGAGCGCCACCAGGCCCATGACCGGGGCGGCCACCACCAGAGCCAGGGATCCGACCACAAGGTCTTGAATACGTTTGACGATCACCCGTCGGTCGTCCAGCGGCGCGCCGGAGATGTGGGCCAGGGGGACGTCGGCGATGCGGCTGATGGCGGCGGCCTCGTGGGCCGCGTCCTCGCCGTCCAGCAGCAGGGTGACCTCGTTGGGCAGGACCCGCAGCCGCTCGATCACCTGGCCGACCCGGGCGCGGGCCTGGGAGGGCACGGTGATCACGATGCGGTCGACATAGGGCATGATGCGGTGGGCCAGCAGGGCGTTGGTGTCGCCCAGCACGGGGACGCCGCGGATGCCGGCGGGGCTGCGGGCGGCGCGGTCGTCGAACACCCCCAGGATGTTGGCCTCGCGGCTCAGCAGGGTGGCGACGATCAGGCGCTCGGCCGCGCCGGTCGCCCCGACCACGACGATGTTGGGGGTCAGCCGGCCGCTGGCCCGCCAGCGCCGCACGCAGAGCCACCAGACGATGTGCAGGCCGTAGGTGGCCGCGAAGGCCAGCGGACCCCAGATGACCATGGCCTGGCCGAGCGCGGCCAGGGACACGAAGGGGATCAGGGCGACGAAGGCCGCGCCGGCCCCGACCGCGAAGGCCCCGCTGAGGCGCGCCAGGTGGTAGGCCAGACCCTCGCGGCGGCCGAAGCCGTAGGCGCGGAAGATCGAGAGGGCGAGGAGCACCGCCAGGACGCCGGCGCAGGTCACCGAGAGGCCCGCGGCGCCGTTCGCGCCCAGGCCATGGGCCGCGAAACCGGCGAGGACCAGCACGGCCGCGTCGCCACCCTGGAACATGCGGGCCACCACGCGGCCCTGCAGGCGGGCGCGGGTCGGGATCAGGGCCTTGGGACGGAACGGACCGCGGCGGTCGGCGGTGTCCTCGGACTCGGCGGCCGGCAGGTCCGGCGCCTCGACGGCGGGCGCGGGTTCAGCCTCGAGCTCGGCCTCGGGCCGGGCCTTGCGCTGGAACTGGACGATCGAAGCCATGGAGCGGGAGCCACGCACACAGAATTGGGTCGCTGCAATGTGACGCAGGGGTCTGATCGTCGGGTTAACGACCGAGCAGGTTCGTTGAACGCCAAGGGATTCGGGGGCCTCGCGCGGAAAGCGTGCGACTCGATTGCCAGCCGCATTCGAAACCGCTATCCGTCCCGGCCTTGATGGTGACGTGGCCGAGTGGCTTAAGGCAACGGTTTGCTAAATCGTCATACGTGAAAGCGTATCCAGGGTTCGAATCCCTGCGTCACCGCCAAGACCTTCCCGCTCATTTCTTCACGCACAGCCACCGGGCGCGGTGGAAGTTGGAGACGTTGTCGACCCAGCCGGTGACCTTCGGGCTCACCAGGTTGCGGTTCACGACGTAGTAGATCGGCGCGATGGCGTCCTCGCTCAGCATCAACTGCTCGGCCCGCTGCAGGATGGCGGCGCGCTTGACCCCGTCCGGCTCCCGATCGGCGGCGTTCAGCAGGGCGTCATAGGCGGGGTTCTTGTAGTCGCCGTAGTTCTGGCCGCCGGTGTCGGACTTCATCAGGGCCAGGAAGGTCACGGGGTCGTTGAAGTCGGCGAACCAGCTCATGGCCCCGATCCCGAAATCGCGGTTGCGGTAGGCGGCGAAGGCGACCTGGCTCTCGTTCTGCACGATCCGGGCGTCGACCCCGATGGCGGCCCAGTCGGCCTGGACGGCGCTGGCCAGCAGGATGGTGTCGGGGCTGTTGGCGATCTTCAGCTCGAAGCTGAGCTTGCGGTTGGGGCCGTAGCCGGCGTCGGCCAGCAGCTTCCGCGCCTCGGCCTGCCGTTCGGCCAGGGGCTTGCCCGCCCAGACGGTCCTTGCGCCCTGCTTGTAGTTCGCGGTGCCCGGCGGAACGAAGGCGTAGGCCGGAATCTGGCCCGCCCGCAGCAGCTTCTGGGTGATGAAGTCGCGGTCGATCGCCTCCGACAGGGCGCGGCGCACCCGGGGGTCGCGGAAGGCCTGGATCTCCCGGGTGTTGAAGGACAGATAGGCGGTGGCCAGCGAGTTCTTGGCCCGCACGAAGTCGGGCATCTGTTCCTTCAGGCGCACGAAGCGGTTGGACTGGAAGGAGGTGTTGACGTCCAGTTCGCCGCGGGCGACGCGGCGTTCGGCCATCACCGAGTCCGGCGTCGGGAAATAGTCGACGCGGTCGACGCAGACGTTCTTGGCGTCATAGAAATAGGGGTTCTTCACCACCTCGATGTGGTCCCCCAGCTTCCAGGTCATCAGCTTGTAGGGGCCGTTGCTGACATAGCGGCCCGGCTTGACCCAGGCGTCGCCCCATTTCTCCACCGCATGCTTGGGCACCGGGAAGAAGCTCTGGTGCTTCAGCAGCTCCGGCAGGTAGGGGGCCGGATGCTCCAGGGTCAGTTCCAGCGTGCGGGGATCGATGGCGCGCGCGCCGACGGCGGTCAGGGGCGCCTTGCCCTCGTTCACCGCTTGGCCGTTCTTCAGCAGGTAGACGAGGTAGGAGTAGATCGAGGCGGTCTTGGGATCGAGGATGCGGCGATAGGCGAAGACGAAGTCGTCCGCGGTCACCGGAACCCCGTCCGACCACTTGGCGTCGCGCAGGTGGAAGGTCCAGACGAGGCCGTCGGGGCTGGTCTCCCAGGCGGTGGCCATGGCCGGGATGGGCGTGCCCTCCGGCGAGTCCGTGGTGAGGCCGAAGATCAGGTCGGCGATGATGTTGAATTCATCCACCAGATTGCTGGTCTGCGGGTCGAGCGACCCGGCCTCGCCGTTGGAGCCGTAGGCCAAGCAGACCTCCCCGGCCGGGCAGGGCGGGCGGCTGACCTTGGCCTGGCAACCGGAGAGCAGCAGGGTCGCAAGACCAAGGCCGGCGAGCAGGACGGGACGAAGACTCGTGAGCATGGCCTAGTCGTCCCACCCCCCGCGCGCCCTGTCGAGGCTTGGCCGCGCCAGGCCGAAAAACCGCGTGCATCGCCGTCAGCGCGCGCTATGTCGGACCCATCGCGCCGCCAGAGCGCACGGAGGGGATGATGAGCTATTCCGAAAAGGCGTTCCGGTTCGACGGCGCCGACGGCGCCTCCATCGCCGGCTTCCGCTGGGCCGACGACAGCGTGGCGCCGCGCGCCATCCTGCAGATCGCCCACGGCATGGGCGAACACGCCCGGCGATACCCCGAGCCCCTGATCCCGCTCATGGCCGACGGCTTCGTCCTCTATGCCGACGACCATCGCGGCCACGGCTATACCGCGCCCTCGAAGGAAGCCCTGGGGGACTTCGGGGAGAACGGCGCCGAGCTGGTGGTGGAGGACATCGCCCGCCTGACCGACCTGGCGCGCGCCGAGACCCCCGGCCTGCCGCTGGTCCTGCTGGGCCACAGCCTGGGGTCCTTCTTCGCCCAGGCCTACGCCTTCGACCACGCCGGCAAGATCGATGGCCTGGTGCTGTCGGGCACGGCCGCCTTCGGCGACCGCACGGGGCCGGCCAAGAAGCTGGACGAGATGAACGCCGAGGGGCCGGCGCCGCGCACCCCCTATGACTGGCTCTCGCGGGACGAGGCCGAGGTGGACAAGTACATCGCCGATCCCCTGTGCGGCTTCTCGCGCCAGCCCAGCGCGGCGGCGAGCTTCGCCCGGGTCGGGGCGCGCCTGCGCGACGAGGCAGAGATCGCGAAGATCCCCAAGGACCTGCCGCTCTACATCTTCGTGGGCGACAAGGACCCCATCAACCGCGACCTGGAGCTGCTGCATCCCCTGGTGAATCGCTATCGCGACGCGGGCCTCACCCGGATGGAGGTGAAGATCTACGAGGGCGGCCGCCACGAGATGCTGAACGAGACCAACCGCGACGAGGTCGTGGCCGACCTGTTGGCCTGGCTGCGCCGGACGGTGGGATAAGGGGGCCTAAGCCCCGTTGGCGGCCGCCAGGCTGTCATAGGCCATGACGTCGGAGGCGTCGTCGGCGTCCATGATCTTCAGCAGCCGGGTCCGGGCGCGGTTCACCCGGCTCTTGATGGTGCCCACCGCGCAGCCGCAGATGCTGGCGGCCTCCTCGTAGGAGAGGCCCGCGGCCCCCACCAGGATCAGGGCCTCGCGGTGCTCGTCGGGGAGCAGCTTCAGGGCGTCCTGCATCGCGTGCATGGCCACGCTCCATTCCTGGGTCGGGGCGGATCTCAGGGCGCCGGCATATTCGCCTTGCTCGTCGCGCACCTCGCGGCGGCGGCGGATGACCTGGGTGTAGTAGGTGTTGCGCAGGATCGTGAACAGCCAGGCCCGCAGGTTGGTGCCGGCCTCGAACTTGTCGCGGTTGGTCCAGGCCTTGATCAGGGTGTCCTGGACCAGGTCGTCGGCGTCGGACCCGTTGTGGCTCAAGGACCAGGCGAAGGCTCGCAGCGCGGGGATCATGCGCACGACGTCGTTGCGCCAGGTGTCGCCGGACATGGGTTCCCTCGATCCGCCCCGCCGTCAGGTTGGGAGGCGGTCTTCAGCGCCGCGCCCCGTCGCTCAGTCAACGCGCGCAGACTCCATCTGTTCCGCCTTGCGGTTGAGCCCCTGGCCCCCAATCTAGGGAACGAAGGACGACCTTCGGTCGTTCACGGAAGCTTGGGGGCAGGCTTTCTCGCGGCCCGCGCCGCGACATCCCAGACGCGTTCATTCCGCAGGAGTATCCATGGCGCCCTCCGATGACGCAGGTCCCTTGCCCGCCCCGCTCCGCGGCGCCCTCGGTGCGTCGGTGGGGCGGTATCACCGGGTCCGCCAGGCCACCGAGGACCTGGTGCGGTTCCTCTCCAGCGAGGATATGGCCGCCCAGTCGATGCCGGACGCCAGCCCCGCCAAGTGGCACCTGGCCCATACCAGCTGGTTCTTCGAGACCTTCATGCTGGCGCCGCACCTGCCGGGTTACAGGGCCTTCGATCCCCGCTACGCCTACCTGTTCAATTCCTATTATGAGGCCCTGGGTCCGCGGCAGCCGCGGCCCGAGCGCGGCCTGCTGACCCGTCCGTCCCGCGACGAGGTCCTGGCCTATCGGGCCCATGTGGACGAGGCGATGCACGACCTGCTGTCCTCCGGGACGCCGGGGCTGGCCGAGCTGCTGGACCTGGGCCTGGCCCATGAGGAGCAGCACCAGGAGCTGATCCTGATGGACATCCTGCATCTCTTCGCCCAGTCGCCCCTGAAGCCCGCCTATTCCCCCACCACCGCCCTGCCGGTGAGCGGCGATCCGGGGCCGGCCGGCACGGTCGCCTTCGACGGCGGCCTGGTGGAGATCGGTCATGGCGGGGAGGGCTTCGCCTTCGACAATGAGGGACCCCGCCACCAGGTCTTCCTGCAGCCCTTCAAGATGGCCGACCGGCTGGTGACCAACGGCGAGTGGCTGGCGTTCATGGCCGACGGCGGCTACGCCCGTCCGGAACTGTGGCTGGCCGAGGGCTGGGCCCAGGTCCAGGCCCAGGGCTGGAGCGCGCCGCTCTACTGGCAGGAAGCCGCCCATGGCTGGCTGGCCATGACCCTGCAGGGCCTGCGCGCCGTCGCGCCCCACGCCCCGGTCACCCACATCAGCTTCTACGAGGCCGACGCCTACGCCACCTGGGCCGGCGCCCGCCTGCCCACCGAGGCCGAATGGGAGCACGCCGCGGCGGGCCTGCCCATCGCCGGCAACTTCATGGGCTCGGGTCAGCTCGGCCCCGCCGCGACCCAGGCCCGGCCGGGTCTGCGCCAGATGTTCGGCGACGTCTGGGAATGGACCCGCAGCGCCTATTCCCCCTATCCGGGCTTCCACCCCGCCGCCGGCGCGGTGGGAGAGTACAACGGCAAGTTCATGATCGGCCAGATGGTGCTGCGCGGCGGCTGTTGCGCCACCCCGGAGCATCATGTGCGGGCCACCTACCGGAACTTCTTCCACCCGCAGCAGCGTTGGATGTTCTCGGGCCTGCGCCTGGCCTGGGACGGCGAGCCCAAGCGCGCCGTGGCGCAGGACAACAGCTTCGTCGCCGACGTGCTGGCGGGGCTGGCCAAGCCGCAGAAGTCGATCCCGGCCAAGTATTTCTACGACGCCGAGGGCTCGCGCCTATTCGAGGAGATCTGCGACCTGCCGGAATACTATCCCACCCGCACCGAGGCCGCCCTGCTGCGCGCCAAGGCCGGTGAGATGGCCGCCGCGATCCCGCCCGGCGCGGCCCTGGTGGAGTTCGGCAGCGGGGCCAGCACCAAGACCCGGCTGCTGCTCGACGCCGCGCCGCAACTGGCGGCCTACGTCCCCATCGATATCAGCAAGGACGCCCTGGACGCCGCCGCCCAGGCGATCGGCCGCGACTATCCCGACCTGGTGGTGGCGCCCCTGGTGGACGACTTCACGACGGCCCTAAGCCTGCCCGCCGCCGTGGCGGGCATGACCAGCGTCGGCTTCTTCCCCGGCTCCACCATCGGCAACTTCCGCCCCGAAGAGGCGATCGCCTTCCTGGCCGGCGCGCGCCGCCTGCTGGGGCAGGGCGCGGCCTTCCTGGTGGGGATGGACATCGTCAAGGACGAGGCGACCCTGGTGGCGGCCTATGACGACGCCCAGGGGGTCACAGCGGCCTTCAACCTCAATCTGCTGACCCGCATCAACCGCGAGCTCGACGGGGACTTCGACCTGGGCGCCTTCCGGCACCGGGCCGTGTGGAACGCCCAGGAGAGCCGGATGGAGATGCACCTGGTGAGCACACGCGCCCAGACCGTCTCGGTGGCGGGGCGCAGCTTCGCCTTCGCGGCCGGTGAGACCCTGCACACCGAGAACTCCTACAAGTTCACGGTCGAGGGGTTTGGAAAGCTGGCGGCGGCGGCGGGATGGCGGCTGGAACAGCGCTGGGAGAGCGCGGCGCCGAGCTTCGCGATGGTCCTGCTGAGGGCCTAGCGGCCGCAGGACCGGCGAG
Source organism: Phenylobacterium sp. GW821-FHT12F10 (assembly GCF_058806695.1). Lineage (NCBI taxonomy): Bacteria > Pseudomonadati > Pseudomonadota > Alphaproteobacteria > Caulobacterales > Caulobacteraceae > Phenylobacterium > Phenylobacterium sp. GW821-FHT12F10. The sequence continues at coordinate 1,431,891 of NZ_JBXAPY010000001.1, forward strand.
GCCGTCCAGTCCCGATACGCGTGAAGAAACGGCTCCGAGGGGGATCGGAGCCGCGCCTTGTCTCAATCTGGGGTCGGGGCGGTCAGCCTTCGAGCGGGCCGCGGGTGCGACCGCCGCCGCGGGAGGATTCGCCGCCCTTGCGCCCGGCCGAGGCCGCGAGATCGCGGTCCTTGGCGAAGCTGCGTTTCTCGCCGGGGACGCTGGCGCCGCCCTTGCGGGCGATCTCACGCCGGCGCTCGGGGTTCATGGCGGCGAATCCGCGACGGGACTTCGGCTTGGCGTTGGGATCGAGGTCCATGGGGCTACTCCTGATGATGCGTGCCTGACGGGGAGGCGGGTGGGGGGCCGCTTCACGTACGGTTACGCTCAGGCAAACCCTCAAGATGCGGGAGAGGTTGCGAGAAAAGTTGCGCCTTATTCGCGGCGCCCTGCCCACATCGGGTTCAGGGAGCTCGCCGGTCAGGGCCGACGGGCGCCGGGCATGGGACCCGCCGGGCCGGGGAAATCCAGGGCCACGCGCCCTGCCAGACGGGGATCGCGGCCACCTGGGTCCAGATATCCGCGGTGGCGATCGGCCCCCAGGCCGGCGATCGAAGGACCCCGAAGTCCCTCGCCAACGATCGCGTGATCGCCGGGGAAGTCAGAGCGGCAGTTGCACCCGAACCGTCAGGCCGCCGCCGGTGCGGTTGACCATCACCACGTCGCCGCCATGGCCCCGCGCCACCGAACGGACCACGGCCAGGCCCAGGCCGATGCCCCCGGTCTGACGGCTGCGGGAAGGTTCGCGGCGGTAGAAGGGTTCGAACACACGCTCGGCGTCGGCCGGTGGAATGCCCGGTCCGTCGTCCTCGATCTCGACAATGGCGGTGGCGGCGTCGCGATAGACCCGCGCCCGGGCCCGATCGCCGAACTTCACGGCGTTCTCCAGCAGGTTGGTGAACAGGCGGCGCAGGGCCACCGGATCGCCCTCGATCACCACCTTCTCGCCGCGCTCCACCTCGGTGTCGGAGCCGGTCTCGGCCATCTCGTCGCAGACGCTCTCCAGCAGGGAGGAGAGCTCCAGGGGCGTGCGGTCGGCCGGGCGGCTGGCGTCGCGCACGAAGGTCAGGGCTGCGGCGATCATCTCCTCCATCTGGTCGATGTCGGCGGCCATCTTGGCGCGGGTCTCCTCCGGCACGTTCTCGATGCGGAAGCGCAGGCGGGTGAGCGGGGTGCGCAGGTCGTGGGCGATCGCGCCCACCATCGCGGTCCTGTCCTCGACGTAGCGCCGCAGGCGGTCCTGCATGTCGTTGAAGGCCCGCACCGCGACATTGATCTCCGCCGTGCCCTTGAGGGAGACCGGCAGGCGGGCGCCGCGCGGATCGCGGCCCAGTTGCTCGGCGGCGTCGGCGAACATCTGGAACGGCTGGGCCAGGCGGCGCGCGAAGATGTAGGCTACCGGCGCCAGGGCCAGGCCCGACACCACCAGCCACAGCACGATCCGCTGCTGCCAGGGATCCAGACCCAGGCCGGGGGTCGGGCGAACCACATCCCATCGGCCGTCGGAGCGCTGCACGCCAACGTCGAAGGGGGCGATCAGGAAGTGTTCCTCTCGCTCGCCGCCGGCCCGGGCCATGCGGTCGCGGATGATCCGGAACACCCGGCGGTCGGAAACGGGCAGGCGCGACGGCGCGGCGATCACCACCCGGTCCGCCGTGACCCCGAACTCGCGGGCCAGCTCCGCCCGGATCTGCGGCACCGTGCGGCCCTCCATGGCCGGGGAGGGCGGCTTGGCGACGATCTTCAGCTCCAGCGGCCGCCGCTCGGTGAAGGCCGGGGCGTTCCCGCGGAAGGTCTGCACCACTTCGCTCAGCCGGTAGAAGTCCGGCGCCGGGGGCGGCAGGTTGAAGATCATGAACAGGCTGATGGCCTGGGAGGCCACCAGGCTGATGCCGATCAGGGTCAGCAGCCGGGCGAACAGCGACGCGGTGGGCCGCCCCGACCAGGGGCTCGTCATGTGCGCTTCACCTTGGCGGTGAACATGTAGCCCTCGTTGCGGATCGTGCGGATCAGGTCCTGGCCGCCGCCGCCGTCGTCCAGCTTGCGGCGCAGGCGGCTGATCTGGACGTCGATGGCGCGGTCGAAGGCGTCGGAATCGGGACCGCGGGCGAAGTCCAGCAGTTGGTCGCGGGTCAGCACCCTCTGGGGCCGCTCGACGAAGGCGCGCAACAGGGAAAACTCGCCGGAGGACAGGTTCACCACCACGCCGGGCGGCGAGCGAAGCTCCCGCCGCACCAGGTCCAGCCGCCAGCCGGCGAACTCGCAGCCGGCGCCGATGCCGTTGGAGGCGCCCCGCTGCTCGGCCCGCCGCAGGACGGCGCGGACCCGGGCCAGCAGCTCCCGGGGATTGCAGGGCTTGGCCAGGTAGTCGTCGGCGCCCAGCTCCAGGCCGACGATCCGGTCGGTGTCCTCGCCCATGGCCGACAGCATGATGATCGGCGGGCCGTCCCCGCTCAGCCGGCGGGCGATGGACAGGCCGTCCTCGCCGGGCAGCATGACGTCCAGCACGATCAGGTCGACGGGGCCGCGCTCCAGGGCCTGCTCCATCTCCCGCGCATCGCCGGCGGTGTCCACCAGGTAGCCGTGCTTGCCCAGGAAGTCGGAGACGACGTCGAGAATGCCGGGGTCGTCGTCGACCATCAGGATGCGGGCGGTCGCGGGGACCTGGTCTGTGCTGGGTTCCATTCGCGCCATTTTCAGCCCTCCGCGTAACGCACAGATTTCACGACTGAAACCGCTAATCGTCGGCCAGCACGTCGTCGGCGACGAAGGGGTTGGTCCGCCGCTCGATCCCGAACTTCGACATCGGCCCATGGCCGGAGACGAAGGCCACGTCCTCGCCGAGCGGCCACAGCTTGCCGGTGATGGAGGCGATGAGCTGCTGGTGGTTCCCGCGCGGGAAGTCGCTGCGTCCCACCGACCCCTGGAACAGCACATCCCCCACCTGGGCGAAGCGGGCCTCGCGGTGGAAGAAGACCACATGGCCCGGAGTGTGCCCGGGGCAGTGATAGACCTCGAACTGGGTCTCGCCGAGGGTGACCACGTCGCCGTCCTCAAGCCAGCGGTCGGGGGTGAAGCCGCGGGCCTCGGGCATGCCCCACTTGGCGCCGCTGGCCTCCATCTGGTCGATCCAGAAGGCGTCGTCCCGGTGCGGTCCCTCGATGGGGACGCCGGTGATCGCCTTCAGGGCCGCCGTGCCCCCGGCGTGGTCCAGGTGGCCGTGGGTGATCCAGATCTTCTCCAGGGTCAGGTCGTGGGCCTTCAGCGCCTCCAGCAGGCGCGGGACCTCGCCGCCCGGATCGATGATGGCCGCCTTCCTGGTCTTCACGCACCAGACGATGGTGCAGTTCTGCGCCAGGGGGGTGACCGGCGCGATGATGGCGCGGATGGGGGAGGCCGTCTCGGACATGGCCCTAGCATCGGCGCTCGCGCCCCATAAGAAAAGGCCCGGGATGTGATCCCGGGCCTCGCCTTGGACTTGAGTTCAGTGCGAGCCGGGCGGCGGCGCGCCGGGCATCGGCGGGACCGATTCCGGCGGCGCGTCGGGCGACAGCTCGGGCACCTCGACGATGCCGCGGGCCATGTGGCTGTTGCGGAAACCGTAGAGGAAATAGACCACCAGGCCGATGGCCGCCCAGATCACGAAGAGCAGCTGGGTTTCCTTCGACAGGCTGAAGAACAGATAGATGCAGCCCGCCGCGGCCAGGGGGGCCACGATCATCACCGCCGGCGTGCGGAAGGGACGCTTGCGGCCCGGATCGGTCTTGCGCAGCACCATGACCGCGATGGCCACCATGGCGAAGGCGAACAGGGTGCCGGAATTGGAGATGTCGGCCAGCACGCCCACCGGGAAGAAGGCCGCGAACAGCGACACGAAGACCCCGGTGATGATGGTGATGACGTGCGGGGTGTGGAACTTCGGGTGAACCTTGGACAGCACCGCCGGCAGCAGGCCGTCACGGCTCATCACGAAGAAGATGCGGGTCTGGCCGAACATCATCATCAGGATGACCGAGGGCAGGGCCAGGCCGGCGGCGAGGCCGAGCAGGTTGCCGATCTGGGGCCAGCCGATCTTGCGCAGGGTCCAGGCGAGCGCCTCCTTGGAGCAGACGACGTGGTCGCCCGCAAGCGCGCCGCAGGCGGCGGTCATCTCGGGGCTGCCGGGACGCAGGCCGTGGCCCGCGGCGTCCATCACCGGCTGGGCGCCGACCGTGCCGATCACGCCCGAGGCCACCAGGATGTAGAAGATGGTGCAGACCCCCAGCGAGCCGATCAGGCCGATGGGCATGTTCCTCTGGGGATTCTTGGTCTCCTCGGCCGCGGTGGAGACCGCGTCGAAGCCCACATAGGCGAAGAAGATCGAGGCCGCCGCCGCCGAGATCCCGGCCATGCCGAGGGGGGCGAAGGGCTCGAAGTTCTCCATCTTCATCACCGGCAGGGCCAGGACGCAGAACAGCGACAGGGCCGCGACCTTGATGGCCACCAGGATGGCGTTGACCGTGGCCGATTCCCGGGTGCCGATCACCAGCAGCCAGGTCACCAGCAGGGCGATGCCCGCGGCCGGCAGGTTGACGATCCCGCCGTCCATGGGCCCGAGCACCAGGGCGTTGGGGATGTCGATGCCGAAGGCGTTCTCGATCAGGCCGACGACATAGCCCGACCAGCCCACCGAGACGGCGCCGGCGGCGACGGCGTATTCCAGGATCAGGGCCCAGCCCACCATCCAGGCCACCATCTCGCCCATGACGGCGTAGCTGTAGGTGTAGGCCGAGCCCGAGACCGGCACCATGGCCGACATCTCGGAGTAGCAGAGCGCGGCGACCGCGCAGACGAAGCCCGCGATGACGAAGGCGGCGATCATGCCGGGGCCCGCCTTCTGGGCGGCCTCGGCGGTCAGGACGAAGATGCCGGTGCCGATGATGGCCCCGATCCCCAGCATGGTCAGCTGGAACGCCCCCAGGGATCGGTGAAGTGATTTCTTTTCAGCGGTCGCGAGGATCGCATCGAGCGGCTTTACACGCCACATATTCCCTCCCAGTCGCGGCGGTCCCCCCGCCGCGCGAATTAAGCTTGCCGGACCGTGCGGTCTGCTCACCCGGCGGTCAAGCGGCAAGGCTTGGCGCGGCCCCTGGGCGCGGATAGACCCCCACCATGCTGCCTGTTGAGGAAATCGTGCCTGACTTGCAGGCGGCCCTGGTCGAAAAGACCTCCGCCGTCCTGGTGGCGCCGCCGGGCGCCGGCAAGACCACCCTGGTCCCCCTGCGCCTGCTGGATCAGCCGTGGCTGGCGGGCGGCAAGATCATCATGCTGGAGCCCCGCCGGCTCGCCGCCCGCGCCGCGGCCGAGCGCATGGCCAAGACGCTCGGCGAACGGGTGGGGGAGACCGTCGGCTACCGTGTGCGCATGCAGTCCCGGGTCTCGGCCCGGACCCGCATCGAGGTGGTGACCGAAGGCGTGTTCAGCCGGATGATTCTGGGCGACCCGACCCTGGAGGGCGTCGGCCTGGTGATCTTCGACGAGTTCCACGAGCGCAGCCTCGACGCCGACCTCGGCCTGGCCCTGGCCCGCGACGCCCAGGGCCTGCTGCGGGACGACCTGCGGCTGCTGGTGATGTCGGCGACCCTGGACGGGGCCGCGGTCGCCCGCCTGCTGGACGCCCCGGTCCTCGAGAGCCAGGGCCGGGCCTATCCCGTCGACACCCGCTATCTCGGCCGTGACGACCGCCTCCGGCTGGAGGATCGCGCCGTCCGCGCCGTCGAGCGCGCGTTGGCCGAGGAGACCGGCAGCATCCTGGTCTTCCTGCCCGGTCAGGGGGAGATCCGCCGCACGGCCGAGCTGCTGGCCGAGCGCGTCCGGCGGCCCGACGTGCTGATCGCCCCCCTCTATGGCGCCCTCGACCCCGCCGACCAGGACCGCGCCATCTCGCCGCCGCCGGCGGGCGTGCGCAAGGTGGTGCTGGCCACCTCTATCGCCGAGACCAGCCTGACCATCGAGGGCGTCCGCGTGGTGATCGATTCCGGCGTCGCCCGCGTGCCCCGATTCGACCCCGCCAGCGGCCTGACCCGCCTGGCCACCGTCCGGGTCAGCCGCGCCGCCGCCGACCAGCGCCGGGGCCGGGCCGGTCGCACAGAGCCCGGCGTCGCCTACCGCCTGTGGGACGAGGCCGAGACGCGGTCGTTGCCGGCCTATGCCGACCCGGAGATCCTCGACGCCGACCTCTCGGGCCTGGCCCTGGACCTGGCCCGCTGGGGCGCCAAGGACGTGGGGACCATGGCCTTCCTCGACGCCCCGCCGGCCGCCGCCTTCGCCGAGGCCCGCACCCTGCTGCGCCGCCTGGAAGCCCTGACCGAGGACGGCGTGCTCACCCGTCACGGCGAGGCGTTGAGCGAGATGCCCCTGGCTCCGCGCCTGGCCCATATGATCCTCAAGGCGGCTGACACCGGCCAGGCGTCCCGCGCCGCCCGTATCGCCGCCCTGGTCACCGAGCGAAACCTGGGGGGCCGCGACGCCGACCTGCGCCACCGGCTGGAGGCCTTCGAGCGCGACCGCTCCCCCCGGGCCCGCGACGCCAGGGCGCTGGCCGACCGCTGGGCGGGCATGGCGGGCAAGGCCGGAAAGGGGGGGGCGCTGGACGACGGTCTGCTGCTGGCCTTCGCCTATCCCGAGCGCATCGCCAAGGCGCGCGGGCCCACCGGCGAATTCCAGCTGGTCAGCGGCCGGGGCGCCTTCGTGGAGGCCACCGACGCGCTCGCCCGCGAGAAGTGGCTGGCCATCGCCGAGCTGGGGGGTGGCGACCGCCGTGACCGCATCCTGCTGGCCGCGCCCCTGGACGAGACCGACCTGATCGCGGCTTTCGCCGATCAGCTCGTCGTGGAGAGCCGGCTGGAGGAAAGCGGGGGCGGCCGCCTGCGGGCCAAGCAGATCACCCGCCTGGGCCGCCTGACCCTGCGCGAGCAGATCGACGAGAACCCCGATCCCGCCCTGATCGCCCAGGCCCTGGCCGACCGCCTGCGCGGCGAGGGGCTGGGCGCGCTGAAGTGGGGGCCGGCCGCCGAGGCCCTGCGCGCCCGCGTCGGCTTCCTGCGCGCCGCTGGCGGCGACTGGCCCGACCTTTCGGACGCCACCCTCATCGAGACCCTGGACGACTGGCTGCTCCCCCTGCTTCAGGGCGTCCGGTCCCTGGCCGCCCTGAAGCCCGACGCCCTCGACGCGGCCCTGCGCGCCCTGATCCCCTGGGACCAGCAACGCCGCCTGGACGCCGCCGCGCCGCTGAGATGGACGGCGCCCACCGGTAACGCCTTCGCCATCGACTACGCCGCCGAGGGCGGCCCCCGCGTCGACGTCCGGGTGCAGGAGGTGTTCGGCCTGAAGGAACATCCCACCGTCGCCGGCGGAACGCCCCTGACCCTGTCCCTGCTGTCGCCGGGCCATCGCCCGGTCCAGACCACCAAGGACCTGCCGGGCTTCTGGGCCGGCTCCTGGAAGGACGTCCGTTCCGACATGCGCGGCCGCTACCCCAAGCATGTCTGGCCCGAGGACCCCGCCAACACCGCTCCCACGGCGCGGGCCAAGCCGCGCGGGACCTAGTCGTAGTCGGTGGGCAGGCCGGGGTCGGCGTGGTGGTCGAACATCCGGGCGATGTGCTGCCGGATCACGCGGGCGGGCGACAGTTCCGGCAGGGCGTCCAGGGCGAAGAAGGCGGGCTGGCCGGTCTCGATGCTGTCCCGAGGGCTTCCGCCGATGATTTCGCAGAGGAAGAACAGCTTGTAGGCCTGGAAGGGTTCGGGGAGGTAGGCGTGCTTGTTCCGGTCGATCACCGCGGCCAGCTTGCGGACCTCGACCACATAGCCGGTCTCCTCGTGAACCTCGCGGACCACGCACTCGCTGGGGGATGAATTCACGTCGGCCCAGCCGCCGGGCAGGGACCAGCGGCCGCCGTCGATCAGTTCCGGGACCATCAGGATCTTGCCGTCGCGGATGATCGCGGCGCGGACATCCACCTTCGGCGTCGCATAGCCGGCCTGGCGCGCGAACAGGTCGAGGATCGTCTCGGGCGCGGCCTCGCTGCCGGCCGCCATCATCGCCACGGCGATCTCGCGGACCCGCTCGTAGCGCTCCTTGTCATATTCGCTCTGCGTGTAGTGCAGGCTGGTCTGGGCCAGGGCCTGAAGTTCGCGCGCCCAGGCCAGCCATTGCGGCTGGTCGTTCATGCCGCCGTCGCCGCGTAGATCATGATCCCCGTCGCCACCGAGAGGTTCAGGCTGTCGGCCCGCCCGCGCATGGGGATCTTGACGTTGACGTCGCACAGGGCGGCCATCTCTGGCGTCAGGCCCTGCTGTTCGTTGCCCATGAAGACCAGGGCGGGTTTGGCGTAGGTCGCCTCATGGTGCGCCACGGTGGCGGTGAGCAGGGTGCCGATCACCGAGCCGGGCCACTTGGCCCGCCAGGCGGCGAAGGCGTCCTCGCTGGTCCGCACGATGGGCACGGCGAAGACCGAGCCCATTGTGGCGCGCACCGCCTCCACCGAGAACGGATCGCAGCACTCCCCCACCAGGATCACCGCCCCGCAGCCCGCCGCGTCGGCCGTGCGCACGATGGTCCCCAGATTACCGGGGTCGCGCACCCGGTGCAGGGCGACGAAGCAGGGCGCGCACTGGGGATCCAGCTCCTCCAGGGCGGTGAACACCTGGCGGAACACCCCCACCACCGCCTGCGGGTTGTCGCGGCGGGAGACCTTGGCGAGGATCTCCTGGGTGACCTCGATCACCTCGCCGCCGGCCGCCTTGGTGGCGCCCATGGCCTGGCGGAGCAAGGGATGGCCGGTCGCCTCGGCGCCGTACATCAGGATGGCCGGGGCGTGGCCGGTCTCCACCGCCTCGGTGACGATCTTCAGGCCCTCGGCGACGAACAGGCCGGTCTCGTCGCGTTCCTTGCGCAGGTGCAGGGCCCTCACGGCCTTGACCGTGGGATTGGTCAGGGAGGTGACGGTGCGGTCGCTCACGGCGCCCACCGGGCGTAGAAGGACATGCCGATCTGGCGTGAGCCGTCCTGCTGGACCAGGGCCAACTCGCCCCATTCGATGCGGCCGCCGCGGTCCTTCAGCCGATCGGCCAGCAGCCCGGCCAGGGCTGCGCCCGAGATGCGCTCGGCATAGGCGTTGAGCAGCAGGAATTCCGCCTTATCCGAGAGAAGTTCAGCGCATAGGGCCGAAAGCTCAGGCAGGTTCTCGAACAGTTTCCACACCTCGCCGTCCGGCCCGCGGCCATATTTCGGCGGATCGAGGATGATCCCCTCGTATTTCGAGCCCCGCCGGACCTCCCGCTGCACATAGCGGCGGGCGTCCTCGCAGATCCAGCGGATCGGCCTGTCGGCCAAGCCCGAGGCCTCGGCGTTCTCGCGGGCCCAGCCGATGGCCTTCTTCGAGGCGTCCACATGGGTCACCGCCGCCCCGGCCGCGGCGCAGACCAGGCTGGCGACGCCGGTATAGCCGAACAGGTTCAGCACCCGAGGCTGGCCCTGGGCGGCGCGGACCTTCTCGTCCAGCCAGGCCCAGTTGGCGGCCTGCTCGGGGAAGAAGGCCAGGTGGCGGAAGGCGGTGAAGCGCGCCTTGAACGTCACGTCCTGCCAGGCCAGGGGCCAGGTGTCCTTGGGCTGCTCGCGGAACCGCCAGCGGCCGGCGTCCTCCTCGTCGCTGGGATCGAAGACGGCGTCGGCATTGGCCCAGACCTCTTCGCCCAGGGACGGCGCCCACAGGCACTGGGGTTCGGGCCGGACCACCGAATAGCGCCCGTAGCGCTCCAGCTTGCGCCCATTGCCAGAGTCCAGCAGGGCGTAGTCGGCCCAGCCGGTGGTGCGCATGACGCCGGGAGCCTCGGCGACGGTGGGGGCGGGCTTGGTCATGTCCCTGGCCTTACCCGGTCCGGCGCGCAGCCGTCCAGTCAACCGGCGGCGGAGCGCCATGGCGCGCGGCGCCGTGATGTCGCATTGTTTCAGGTCTGACTTGCGCGGGCTGGGCTTTTGGTTTCCGCTGCAAGCAGTTCGGTTGACGGAAGGATTCCCGTGACGACCACGGCACTGACCACTCGGCGTTCGGCCCGCAAACCCAAGGGTGACGGCCACCTGCGGCGTGAAGAAATCCTGGCGGCCGCGGAGCGAATCTTCGTGGCCGAGGGCTATGAGGGCGCCACCATCCGCAAGATCGCCGACGAGGTCGGCGTCTCTTCCACCGCCCTCTACATGCACTTCCCCGACAAGGGCGGCATCCTGCTGGAGATCTGCGAGCGGACCATCATCCAGCTCCTGGAGCGCAACGCCGCCATCGCCGCCAAGCCGCTGGACGCCGCCACCCGCGTCAAGCTGATGCTCGACTCCTATATGCGCTGGGGTTTCGAGCACCCGAACGCCTATCTGCTTGTGTTCGCCGGCGTTCATCCCGTATCGCCCATCTGGCATGACGGCACGGCGGACATGAGCGCGCGATGCTACGACATCTTCAGCGGCGCGGTGCGCGAGATCGCGGCCGAGGGCCGCCTGCGGACCGGCACGGCCGACAGCGCCGCCCAGGCCCTCTGGGCGGCCTGCCATGGCGTGGTGGCCCTGCTGATCAGCCGTCCGAACTTCGACTGGGCCCCCACCGAGGAGCTGATCGAGGTCACCCTGGACGGTCTGATGAACGGTCTCGTCGTCGACTGATCGTCGCATCCCTGGTCGGTCTGGCCCTGGCGGGCCAAGCCCAGGCCGCGCCTCGGGTTCTTTCCCTGGACCAGTGCGCCGACCAGTTCGTCCTGGCGCTCAGCCCCCGGGAGTCCATCGTTGGTCTCTCCACGCGGGCCGACGATCCGGATTCCCGCCTGCGCGCCCTGGCCAGGGGCCTCCCCCTGCGCCGCACCACCCTGGAATCGGCCCTGGCCGCCCGGCCCCAACTCGTCGTCCGCTACTGGGGTGGGGATCCGCGGTTCGTGACCCAGCTTGAACAGCGCGGGGTGCGCGTCGTGACCATAGAGGACGCCTCCGACTTCGACGGCGTGCGGGCCAATGTCCGCCGCGTCGCCGCCGCCCTGGACCGCGGGCCGCGGGGCGAGGCGGTGATCGCCCGCATGGACGCGCGCCTGGCCCGGTCCGCCGGGGCCTGGCGCGGGGCCACGGCCCTCTATATCACCCCGGGCGGCTTCACCGGCGGGCAGGGGACCTTGGTGCATCAGATTCTGCAGTCCGCCGGCCTCACCCCGACGCCGCCGGGTCCCGGCTACCAGCCGGTCTCCCTGGAGCAACTGGCCCTGAAGCCGCCGCGGGCGGTGGTGCTGGGCTTCTTCGACAGCTTCATGCTGGCCAACAACCACTGGGGGATGGGTCGTCATCCGGTGATGCAGCGGCTGGCCGCCCGGCGCACGGTGGCCAGCCTGCCCGGCGGCCTGCTCGGCTGTCCAGACCCCTCGGCCGCCGAGGCGGTGGAGATCCTGGCCGCCAGGGCGCCGCGATGAGCGGCCTGAGGCTCAACCTCCTGCTGGTCTTGATCCTGCTTGGCCTGCTGGCGCTGGGCCTGCTGCTGGGGGAGACGCCGCTGAGCGGCGCCCAGTACGCCCAGGCCTTCGTCGACCCCGCCTCCGCCGCCGGCGAGATCCTCTGGACCATCCGCGCGCCGCGCGCCGTGGCCGCCGCCGTGGTGGGGGGCGCGCTTGGCCTCGCCGGGGCGGTGATGCAGGGCCTGCTGCGCAATCCCCTGGCCGATCCCGGGGTGCTGGGCGTCTCCGCCGGCGCCGGCCTTGGCGCAGCCCTGGCCATCGCGCTCGGCCTGGCCGCCACGCCGGGGGGCACGGAGGTCGCGGCCCTGATGGCGGCGCTCGCCACCGGCCTGCTGCTCACCGCGCTCGCCGCGCGCTTCCGCGAGCCCGAGACCCTGATCCTGTTCGGCGTGGCGCTCTCGGCCTTCGCCGGGGCCTTGACCGCCCTGATCTTCAACCTCTCGCCCTCGCCGGTGACCACGGCCGAGATCCTGTCCTGGCTGATGGGCTCGGTGGCCAACCGCGGCTGGAACGACATCGCCCGCGAGATCCTCCCCATGGCCGCCGGCGCGGGACTCTGCGTCTACGCCGCGCGCGGCCTGGTGATGCTGACCCTGGGGGAGGAGACCGCCGCGCTGTCGGGCCTGCCCATGGGCCGCCTGCGCGCCGCCGCCGTGGCGGGGGCGGCCCTGCTGACCGGGGCCGCCGTGGCGATGGCGGGGATCATCGGCTTCGTGGGCCTGGCCGCGCCGCACCTGGTGCGGGCCGGCGCGGGCGCCGATCCAGGCAGGACCCTGACTCCCTCGGCCCTGGCCGGCGCCGCCCTGCTGGTGGCCGCCGACGTCGCCGCGCGGATGATCCCCACCGACCAGGAACTGAAGCTTGGGGTGGTCACCGCCCTGTTCGGCGCGCCGCTGTTCGCCCTGATCGCCTGGCGCGCCGCGCGGAGCTGGCGCGCATGACCGCGGCCCTGTCCCTGCACGACGCCACGGTTCGCCGGGGCGAAGCCGAGGTGCTGGCGCACGCCAGTCTGGAGGTTAAACCCCGCGAGGTCGTGGGAGTCGTGGGCCCGAATGGCGCGGGTAAGACCACCCTGCTGAGGGCGGCGCTCGGCCTGGCCAGGCTCGCGACCGGCCGCGCCGAACTGGCGGGGCGCGACATCACCGGCCTGGACGAGGCGAGCCGCGCGGCCCTGGCGGGCTACCTGCCCCAGGAGCGGCGCGTCGGCTGGAACCTGCCGGCCTGGCGGATCGCCAGCCTGGGGGCGGCCGGCAAACCGCCCGCCCTGGCCCACGCCGCCGCCCTTAGGGCCCTGGAACGGGTGGGGCTCTCCAACCTCGCGGAGCGCGGCGTGCTCGATCTCTCCGGCGGCGAACGGGCGCGGGTGCTGCTGGCCCGCCTGCTGGTCACCGCCGCGCCGCTGCTGGTGGCCGACGAGCCGGCCGCGGGGCTCGATCCCGACGCCCAGCTCCTGGCCCTGGAGCTGTTCCGCGAGGAGGCCGCCCGCGGCGCCGCCGTGGTCCTGACCCTGCACGACTTGGGCTTGGCGGCCCGGACCTGCGACCGGCTGGTGGTGGTGGGCTCGGGCCGCATCGTCGCCGATGGCCCGCCGGCCGATGCCCTCACGCCGCCGGTCCTGCGCCGGGTGTTCGGCCTGGAGGGCGCCCTGGAGGCCACCTCCGCCGGCCTGACCCTGGCGGCGCGCAGGGCGCGATCGTGAAGCTGCTGGGCCTGCCTGGACGCGAGCCGGCCACCCTGGGGCAGATGCAGGCCCTGCTCGCCCGCCTGGAGGTGGGCCAGATCGAGACGGAGATCCGCCGCCACGCCTTCTGGGACACAGACTGGACGGACCCCGACCTGCTTCCGGAGGCCGCCGCCGTGGGCCTGCTCTCGGCCGACCTGGTGGTCGCCAAGTCCATCGGAACCCTGATCACCATGCTGGCGGCGGCCCGCCACGGCTTTTCACCCACCGCCTGCGTCTTCATCGCCACGCCGCTGAACCGCCTGGTCGCCGAACAGCGCATCCCCCTGCTGGAGGCGCACTGCGACGCCATTCCCACCCTGTTCGTCCAGCAGGCGGAGGACTTCAACGGCGCCTACGCGCCGCTCGCGGAGATCGTGGCGCGCCACCCGCGCTGCACGGCGGTGGCGATCCCCGGCGGCGATCACCTCTATGAGGACCTGGACCTGATCGCGCCGCTGATCGAGGCCTGGGTCAACGAGGCCTGAGCGCCGCCGGCTGTTAGTTTGGAATGGGCCGCATACCCCCGGCCGCCGCGCTCGGGCTTGTGTTCTGGGTCTCCACCATAGGGGTGGAGGGCGTGTACCCCGTGCCATAGGCGCCGCGCTTCAGGTCCTGGGACAGGGTGATGGGCGCGGTCCCGCCGTTCAGGCGGGCGCGGTAGACCTGCATCCCCTCCATCACCCGCATCACGTAGTTGCGGGTCTCGGAGAACGGGATGCACTCGATGAAGTCGATGGGATCGGTGGCCGCCCCGCGCGGGTCGCCGCAGAAGGCCGACCACTGGGTGGGACGTCCGGGGCCGGCGTTATAGGCCGCGATGGCCATGGGGTAGGAGCCGGAGAAGGTCCCCACCATCTGGCCCAGATAGCTGGAACCCAGGCGCATGTTGTAGTCGGGATCGTCCAGCATGCCGGGCGAGTAGCTCACCCCCATCCGACGGGCCACCACCGAGGCGGTGCCGGGCATGAGCTGCATCATGCCGCGCGCGCCCGCGCCCGACCGGATCATCGGGTCGAAGCCGCTTTCCTGGCGGGTGATGCCCAGGACCAGGGCGGGTTCGGGGGCGCCGGGGACGTCGGGCGCCGAGCGGATGGGATAGCCCCGCTCGGGCAGGATGAAGCCGCGCTGGGCGGCGGCGCGGACCACCTTCATGGAGGTGTCGATATCGCCATAGCCCCGGGCCAGGTCCACCAACAGGGCCTCTTCCTCGGCGGTGGGCAGGATGTCGTCCAGGGTCAGGACGAAGGTCTTGAACAGGTCCTTGTTCCCGATCTCGTAGAGCAGCCGGGCGGCGCGCACGGTCTCGCGACCCTCGAAACGGTTGCGGTCGGCCTGGGTGATGATCGGGTCGCGGCCGAGGGTGATCTTCCCGTAGCCGATCTTCTCGCCGGCCAGCTGGCCGTAGAAGGTCGTGTTGTACTTGGCCGCCGCCCCATAATAGCCCTGGGCGCGATCCTGCTGGCCGCGGTCCTGGGCGGCCCGGCCCCGCCAGTAGAGGGCGCGGGCGCGGGTGATGGGCGAGGAGCCGATCCTCTCGATGGCGGCGAAGTGGCGGTCGGCGTCCTCGGGGCGCTTGAGCCGGGTCAGCGCGATCCAGCCGGCGTAGAACTCCGCCTCGGTGGCGTCCGTGCCCTGGGTGAGGCCGGTGTCGGCGGCCGCCTTGTAGGCGCCCAGAGAGTCGCCATTGCGCAGCGACGAGATCACCAGCTGGTAGCGCTCGTCCCAGATCCGCTCGCCCATCTCGGTGAACGGGATGTCCGTCGGGAAGCTCTTCACCAGGCCCAGCGCGATCTGGTCCATCCCGCGGCGGCGCATATAGGCGGCGCGTTCGAAGGCCAGGCCGGGCGAGTTGCTGACGCTGGCGGGCAGGGCGTTCACCAGGGCGTTGGCGCTGGGGGAGTTCTGGCGCAGGGCCATGCGCGCCTGGGCGAGTTGGGCCTGGTCGGCCGGCAGCAGCGGGATCATGTCGCGCGCGGCGGGCCCCTGGGAGCCGAACAGGATGACGTCGGCGCGGCGGACATGGTCGTCCACGGTCAGCACATCGCCGAAGCGGGCCAGCATCGAGCGCTGCGGATCGGCCTCGAACAGGCGATCGCGCCAGAAGTGGCGGATCAGGCTGGCGGCCTCTTTCGACTTGCCGGTGGCGCGATAGGCCGAGGCCAGCGCGATGGCGCCCTCGGCGGTCACCGGCTCGGCGCCGCCGAACCAGTCGATGATCCGCTGCGGGCTCTGGCCGGAGGTTTCCAGCAGCTTCTCGGCCGCCACCTGGCGGCGGGAGGATCGCGGCCAGCCGGCCAGGTCGCGCCTGGCCTGGTCGATCTCGAAGAAGCTGAGGGAATCGGCGGCGGAATCGGCGAGCGCCCAGGTGGCGATCTTCTTGGCGATCGGATCATTGATCATGGCGATCGCCGACCGGGCGCCGGTGACGTCGGCCCGCTTGGCCGACTCCAGGGCGCTGCGCAGGGCCGCGCCGTCGGCGTCCGAGAGGGAGCCGCGATAGGCGATCGGCTGGGTCTGGGTCAGCTCGATCGGGGGCGGGGGCCCCTCATAGGGACGGGGACCGTTGGCCGGCGGCTGTTGCGCCTCGGCGACACCGGACAGCAGAACGGCGGCGGCGGCGGTGAGGATTGCCTTGCGGGCCTGTGACGGCAAAACGAATTACTCCGGGTCGTGCGAAATACGGAACGAGTTGGTTGCGGCTTAGGGCCTGGCCGCCATATTGTCCGGCCAAATCTTGAGGCCGCAACAACTGGCCTCGCTTTCACGGCTTTTTGCAGACCATGTCCGAACCTTTGTTCAAGGGCGTCATCCCGGCCCTCGTGACGCCCTTCCGCGAGGGCGCGATCGATGAGCCGGCGTTTGTCGCCCTCGTCGAGCGCCAGATCGCGGGTGGCGTCCACGGCCTGGTGCCCGTCGGCACCACAGGCGAAACCGCCACGCTGAGCCATGACGAACACCGTCGGGTTGTGGAGCTGTGCGTCGCCACCGCCGCGGGGCGTGTGCCGGTGATCGCCGGGGCGGGCTCCAATTCCACCGCCGAGGCCATCGAGCTGGTGCGCCACGCCAAGACCGTCGGGGCCGACGGCGCCCTGGTGGTGACCCCCTATTACAACCGCCCCAGCCAGGAGGGCCTCTACGCCCACTATGCGGCGATCAACGAGGCGGTTCAGCTTCCGGTCCTGGTCTACAACGTGCCCACGCGCACCAGCGTCGACATCTCCGACGCCACCCTGGGGCGGCTGTCGAAGCTGCCCAATATCGTCGGCGTCAAGGACGCCACCGGCGACATGACCCGGGCCACCATGCAGCGCCTGCTCTGCGGCCTGGACTGGGTGATGCTGTCGGGCGACGACCTGACGGCCCTGGGCTACATGGCCCACGGCGGCCACGGCTGCATCTCGGTCACCTCCAATGTCGCGCCCGACCTCTGCGCGGCCTTCTACAACGCCGCCCTGGGGGAGGACTGGAAGACGGCCCTCTACTGGCAGGACCGGCTGATCGGCCTGCACAAGGCGCTGTTCTCCGACGCCTCGCCATCGCCCACCAAGTTCGCGCTCGGCCACCTCGGCCTCTGCGAGGACCACGTCCGCCTGCCCATCGCGCCGTGCTCGGAAACCGCCCGCCACGAGGTCCTGGCCGCCTTGCGGGACACCGGCCTGATCTGATGGCCGGCAAGCTCATCGCCGAGAACCGCCGCGCGCGGTACGACTACTTCCTCGAGGAAACCTTCGAGGCGGGCCTGATGCTGACCGGCAGCGAAGTGAAATCCCTGCGCCAGGGCCGGGCCAATATCGCCGAATCCTACGCCTCGGTCGAAGGCCGGGACATCGTGCTGATCAACGCCGACATCCCGCCCTACGGCCAGGCCAACCGTTTCAACCATGAGCCGCGCCGGCACCGGAAACTTCTGCTGCACAAGAAGCAGATCGACAAGCTGATCGGCGCGGTCCAGCGCGAGGGCCGCACCCTCGTCCCCACCAAGCTCTATTGGAACGACAAGGGCCTGGCCAAGCTGGAGATCGCGCTCGCCAAGGGCAAGCAGACCCACGACAAGCGGCAGGCCACCGCCGACCGCGACTGGCAGCGCGACAAGGCCCGCCTGATGCGCGACCGGGGCTGATGATCGAGGCGGCCCAGATCGAGGCCATCGAGCGCGCCACCCTGGCCGCCGTGGCGCCCGAGGAGCTGCTGGAGATCGAAGGCTGGCTGCTGGGCCTGGACCCCGGCTCCATCCGCCGCGCCGCCAGCGCCGTGCCCCTGCGCCATGATCTTTCCGCCGACCCGGAGGTGTTCGACCGCATCGAGGCCGCCTATGCCGGCCGCGGGCTGACCCCGGCCTTCCGGATCGCCGACGGTCCCGGCCTGGAGGCCGTCCGCGCCGAGCTGACCCGCCGCGGCTATGTCTCCGAGCAGCCGACCCTGGTGAAGACCGCGCCGCTCGCCGCGGTCGCCGCCGTCACCGACCGTCCCCCCGCCGAGGTGGCCGAGCGACCCGACGAGGCCTGGGCGGCGGTGTTCCTGGGGGAGGGGTTCGATCCCGTCGACGGCGCCTGCCGGGTCAAGGCGCTCAGCCGCTCGGCCGGCGCCCGCTTCGGGATGGTGCGGGACGGCGAACGCACGGTGGCCGTGGGCTGCGGAACCCTGGGCCACGGCTGGGCCAGCTTCCACGGCATGCGCACCGATCTGAGCCGGCGAGGCGAGGGCCTGGCGGGGCGGGTGCTGGCGGGCCTGGCCAACGCGGCGCGCGAGCGCGGCGTCGAGCGCGCCTTCCTGCAGGTGGAGGAGAAGAACGCCCCGGCGCGGTCGCTCTACCGCCGGGCCGGGTTCGAGCAGGCCTGGCGCTACTTCTACTGGAGCCGGCCGAGCTAGCTACTCGCCGTAGTTTCCCGGGATCTGCTTCACCCCGTCGCCGATCCCATGCCAGTCGGGCTTGGACGCCACGTTCATGTGCAGCACGGGCCGGATCCCGGGGTCGTCGTCCAGGGCGGAGGCGGCGATCGGAAAGACCTCGTGGCCGCCGAGCGGCTCGCCCAGGGAAGACCCGCAGATCCCGCAGAAGCAGCGCTTGTGGATCCACGGCGCGGGCGGCTCATAGGTGCGGATCTGGTCGGCGCCGGTGAGCAGCCGGAAGTCGGCGGCCTTCACCATCACCACCGCCGAGGACAGGCCCGAGGCCTTCCGGCAGCGGTCGCAGTGGCAATAGGTCAGATGGAGGGGCCTTCCGGTGATCTCGAAGGTCACCGCGCCGCAGAGGCAGCTTCCCTTGATCGGCGCCATGGCCGCCCTCCCTAGCTCTCGATCAACGCCCTGGCGCGCCGGAACACCGCCTCGAACATCTCGCCCGTCAGCCGGCCGGTGTTCGTATTGAGCCGCGAGCAGTGGTAGCTGTTGAGGATCACATAGGGCCCGGCCTGGAACTCCGTCCCGTGGCCGGGCGGCCCGGCCGAGGCCTTCAGGCCGATCGCCTTGAGCACATTGCGCCGGGATACGTCGCCCAGGGTGATGATGACCTTGAGCCGGGGCAGGGCCCCCAGGCGCGCGCTGAGGAAGGGCCGGCAGGTCGCCTCCTCGCTGGTCTCGGGCTTGTTGCCGGGCGGGGCGCAGCGGACGGCGTTGGTGATCATGCAGTCCACCAGCTCCAGCCCGTCGTCGGGCCGCGCCTCATAGACCCCCCGGGCGAAGCCGGTCTTCAGCAGGGTCTCGTAGAGCATGACCCCGGCCCCATCGCCGGTGAAGGGCCGTCCCGTGCGGTTGGCGCCGGTGCGGCCGGGCGCCAGGCCCGCCACCAGCAGGCGCGCGGTCTCGTCGCCAAAGGAGGGGGCCGGGCCGTTCCACCAGTCGGGATGGTCGGCGCGGTTGGCCGCCCGATAGGCCACCAGGCGCGGGCAGAGCGGGCAGTCCCGTGGCGGCTCGGCCACGGCGGTCGCGACGGACATCAGGCCTCGGCGTCCGCCTCGCGGTCGGCCCCGGTGCGGCTTTCCTGGATGAAGCGGGGCAGGCGCGAGGGCCGGCCGATGATGTCGGCCAGGTCGGCCAGGTCGATGAAGCAGTCGGCCTGGCGGCGCAGATCGTCGCTGGCCATCGGCGGCTGGGACTTCACGGTGGAGACCACGGTCACCCGCGCGCCCTTGCGCTGGACAGCCTCCACCAGGCAGCGGAAGTCGCCGTCGCCGGAGAACAGCAGCAGGTGGTCGGCGTGGGCGGCCATTTCGAGCATGTCGACGGCGATCTCGACATCCATGTCGCCGCGCCAGCGCTTGCGCCCCTGGGCGTCGGTGTATTCCCGGGCCGGCTTCGTCACCAGGCGGAAGCCGTTATAGTCCAGCCAGTCCACCAGGGGACGGATCGGCGAATACTCCTGATCCTCCACCAGCGCGGTGTAGTAATAGGCGCGCACCAGGATTCCGCGCTTGCGGAACTCTTCCAGCAGCTTGCGATAGTCGATATCGAAGCCGAGCCCCTTGGCGGCCGAATACAGGTTCGCGCCGTCAATGAAGAGCGCCAGCCTGTCCGTGGGATAAAATGTCATTGGGATCGGAAATCCAAATAGGGGGCGGGGGGCGCATGGACCTGGACGGGGCTGTCATCGTCGCGCTGGGCGGTAATATGGCCGGCGACTATGGTTCGTCCGAAGCTCTTCTGGAGGCGGCGCTCGCTCGTTTCGCCCAGGCGGGATTGCCTGTGGTCGCCCGGTCGTCCTGGTGGAGCTCTGCCGCCTGGCCGGACCCGACCGTCAACGAGTATCGCAACGGCGTCGCGCTTGTCGAGACGAAGCTTAGCCCCCTGGAAGCTCTGCATACCCTTTTTTCAATCGAGGCGACCTTCGGTCGCGTCCGGAGCGAGAAAAACGCGCCCCGGACCCTCGATCTGGACCTCATCGCCCATGGTCAAGCTGTGCTGGCGCAGCAGGAACTGACCCTGCCGCATCCCCGCGCCCACGAGCGGTTGTTCGTCATGGGGCCGCTTGCGGAGATCGCCCCGGACTGGCGTCATCCCACCCTGGGAGCGACGGCGCGCGACCTGGCCGCCCGCGCCACCGTCGGCCTGGATGCGCGGCCGGTTCAGGCCGCCGCGGCGCGCCTGCGGCCCATGGCCTGATCGAGGCAGACGGCGGCCACCGCGATCCACGGAATGCTGCTCAGCGCGTAGGCCCGCTGCCAGAGGCCCACGTCGGCGCGGTGAACCAGGCCCCCGACCCCCATCATGATGGCGAACAGGGCGCCCGAGGCGATCAGAACCAGCAGCAGGAAGGTCTTCAGGCCGGTCATCTGGGCCCGGCCCGTGAGGGCCAGGAAGACCAGCAGGGGCGCGACCTGGATCGCCATGCCCAGGCCAAAGCCGCCGTGCCGCTCGTCGGGCATGGGGAACATGCCGCCCATGATCATCGAGGCGCCCCAGAGGCTGATGCTCAGCCCCGCGAGACTCGAGAAGATCCAGCCCTTCGACAGGGCCCGCAGCACCAGGGCGAACCCCAGGCCGGCGAGGACCGCGCAGACCCCGGCGGCGATGATTCCGTCGTTGAAGATCTCGGGTCGGGCCGCCGAGGCCGAGCCCAGTTCGCTGGCGTACTGGGTGACGTGGCTGTAGCCGGGATAGAAGAGGGATCCGACGATCACGGCGCCGAAATAGAGGACCGGCGCGGCGATGCCGAGCCGTAAGAGCCACCTGTCCATATGACCGCTCCAAGCTTGACTATTGGGGTCAACTTGGTCGCCTGCGACCATTCACGTCAAGCCGGCCCCCGATTGGCGCCGTTGCGGCGTTGCACAATGAGCTCAAACCCTCTATTTTGTTCGGTTCTACCCCCGACTTGAGGATTCCATGGCCCGCGTCACCGTCGAAGATTGCATCGAACGAGTTCCGAACCGCTTCAGCCTCGTGCTGCTGGCGGCCCACCGGGCCCGCGCCATTTCGGCCGGCTCGGCCATCCTGGTCGATCGCGACAACGACAAGAATCCGGTCGTCTCCCTGCGGGAGATCGCCGATGACGTGGTGGACGCCGAGGAGCTGCGCGAGACCCTGATCGGGACCCTGCAGCGGGTCGATGAGCGCTCCGAGGCCGAGGAAGAGGCTGAAACCCTCGCCCTGCTGGCCGATCCGACCCACATGCAGATGAGCGAGCTGGAACTGGTCCGCGCCCTGCAGAGCGACCGTGACGGCGGTCAGGAGGAGCGGTACTGAGCCCGGAAGGCGCAGAACCCCTCACGCTTACGGCGGCGCCTGACACCGCCGCCGACCAGAAGATCGCGCCGCCGAGTCCGTCTCGGCCGCCACGCATGCTCCGCCAGTATGAGCTGATCGAGAAGGTCCGCTCCTACGACCCGACCGCCGACGAGGCGATCCTGAACCGCGCCTATGTCTACGCCATGCGCATGCATGGCTCGCAGAAGCGCGCCTCCGGAGACCCCTATTTCGCCCACCCCATCGAGGTGGCGGGCATCCTCACCGACTACCGGCTGGACACCGCGACCATCGTCACGGCCCTGCTGCACGACGTGATCGAGGACACCCCGGTCAGCGCCCAGGACATCACCGACCTGTTCGGCTCGGAGATCAGCGAGCTGGTGGAGGGCGTCACCAAGCTCACCAAGCTGGAGCTCAACAGCGAGCACACCAAGCAGGCCGAGAACCTGCGCAAGTTCATCCTGGCCATCTCCAAGGATGTCCGCGTCCTGATGGTCAAGCTGGCCGACCGCCTGCACAACATGCGGACGCTGCACTATATCAAGAGCCCGGCCAAGCGCGAGCGGATCGCCCGCGAGACCCTGGACATCTACGCCCCGCTCGCCCGCTCCATCGGCTGTCACCGCATCTGTTCGGAGCTGGAGGAGCTGGCCTTCGAGCACCTGAACCCGGTGGCCCGCGACGCCATCGGCCGCCGGCTTGAGGCCCTGCGCATCGAGCAGGGCGGCGCCGTGGCGGTGGTTTCGGGCGAGATCGCCTCGAAGCTTGAGGCCGGCGGCCTGACGGCCCGGGTCTTCGGCCGCGAGAAGAACCCCTATTCGATCTGGCGAAAGCTGCAGCGCAAGTCGATCGGCTTCTCCCAGCTCTCCGACATCTACGCCTTCCGGGTGATCGTGGACTCCGAGGAGGACTGCTACCGGGCGCTGGGGGTCATCCACCGCGCCTGGCCCAGCGTCCCCGAGCGGTTCAAGGACTTCATCTCGACGCCCAAGCGCAACAACTACCGCTCGATCCACACCACGGTGGTGGGGCCCAAGGGCATGCGCATCGAGATGCAGATCCGCACCGAGGCCATGGACCGGGTGGCCGAGGAGGGCGTGGCCGCTCACTGGCGCTACAAGGACAAGTCCTACGGCTTCGACGCCGAGGCCCAGGCCGACGCCGGGGGCCGCGACCCGCTGCTCAACCTGCGCCACCTGGTCCAGGTGCTGGAACATGGGGGCGATGTCGAGGAGCTGGTGGAGCACGCCAAGCTCGAGATGTACCTCGACCAGGCCTTCGTCTTCACGCCGAAGGGCAAGCTGGTCAGCCTGCCCCGCGGGGCCATGCCCCTCGACTTCGCCTATGCCGTCCACACCGACGTTGGCGACACCTGCATCGGCGTGAAGATCAACGGCGAACTCAAGCCCTTACGGACGACTCTTCAGAACGGGGATGTGGTCGAGGTCATCCGCGGCGCCAAGCCCGTGGTGCCCCCCGACTGGCGCTCCCTGACCGTCACGGGCCGGGCCCGCTCGGCCATCCGCCGCCACATCCGGCAGACGGAGAAGGAAGAGTTCACAAGGCTGGGCCGCGCCACGGTGGACCAGACCTTCGAGCGCGCCGGCAAGGCCCGCAAGGACGTCTCCCTGAAGCCCGCCCTGGAACGCTTCGCCGTCGCCGCTGAGGACGACCTGTTCGAGATCGTCGGCCGCGGCCGCATCTCGCCCACCCAGGTGCTGGACGTGATCTTCCCCGGCCTCAAGGCCTCCGACCGCGAGGCGGCCACCGCCGTGCGCCGGATCGAGGGCGGCAAGGCCGCTAGGCTCTATGTGCGCGGCGGCGGCCTGACCCCCGGCGTCTCCCTGCACTTTGGCCAATGCTGCACCCCGGTGCCCGGCGACCGCATCGTCGGCATCATCGAGCCCGATGGCGGCGGCCTGACGGTCCACACCATCGATTGCGCCAAGTTGGCGGAATATGAGGACAAGGAAGAGCTCTGGCGCGACCTGCAGTGGACGCCGGAGGCCGAGCGCAACACCGTCACCCTCTCGCGCCTGACCGCCACCATCCGCAATGCGCCCGGCGTGCTGGGGCAGGCCTGCACGGTGATCGGCGAGGCCGGCGGCAATATCGTCAACCTGCGCATGCACCGCCGCCACGCCGACTTCTTCGACGTCGACTTCGATGTCGAGGTGAAGGACGCCCGCCACCTGACCCACATCGGCGCCGCCCTGCGCGCCAACCCGTCCATCGAGACGGTGGAGCGGGGAAAAGGCTAGACCTCGACCGCCACGAACCGCCGGCGCCCGTTCTGTTGCACCGCGCAGAAGGGGTCGACGCAGCAGGCGGCGCGGCCGGATTCCACGTAGGCCGCCTCGTGCCACCATTGGCCGCCCCTGCGGGCCGCGAAGGGCTTGACCGGCGTCGCGTCGGCGTGGGCGACATCCTTGAACGGGGCGATCAAGCCGGCGATGTCGAAGACCTCGCCGTTCTTCATCACCTGCCGCACGGCCGCGGCGTCCTCGATGCGGACCAGGGGATTGCCCTCGGTCACCACCAGGTCGGCCAGGGCGCCGACGGTCAGCGTGCCCAGGGGCTGCTCCAGGAACTCACCGGAGAACCGGGTCGCGGTGGTGAGGGCCTCGAAGGGGGTCAGGCCGTACCTCACCATGGCGCGCAGGTTCATGTGCAGGCTGACGCCGTTGAAATCGATGGGAGAATCGGTCCCGGTCACCACCCGTCCGCCGCTGCGCAGGATATCGCGCAGGTGCTCGACATTGTGGGCCAGGGAGGCCAGCGCCACCGAGGGATCGCCGGCCGCGGCCTGTTCGGCCCGCTCCAGCAGTCGGGCGTATTCCCACGGCGGATAGAGGGCCTTGGTGCGGGCGTCGTCCACCAGGGAGCGGTCCTGGCCATACATGGCCGAGGCCGAGAACAGGGTGGGGGTGCGCCGCGCCCCGCTCTGGACGAAGAGGGCGGTGACGTCCTGGTAGCTGACCCCCATGGCGCTGGTGGTCCGCGAATAGCCGAACCGGCTGGTGGCCCCGATGTGCTCCATGCCGTCCAGGCCGAAGCTCAGCGCCGGATAGTGGTAGTGGGAGGTGACGGGCAGACCCCGCGCATGGGCCCATTGGGTCAGCTCGCGGCTGGCGGCCAGGGGCAGGCGCACATAAGACTTGATGAGGTCGTAGCCGAGCGCCTCGACCCGATCCAGCTCCAGCTTCATCTGGCCCGGCTCGGTCACCGGCCGCATGAAGTTGTAGTAGATGCGCGAGCCGTCGATGGCCTCGCCGGTGGAGAAGTAGCGCGGCCCGACCCGGGCGCCGGCGTCGAGGGATTCCCGGTCCTCCACCATGTGATAGGCGGGCGAGCCCGGCGAGCGGGTGGTGGTGACCCCCAGGGCCAGCCACAGCCGGCCCTCGCGGTCGCCATAGCCGTATCCCTGCATCTGGCGGTGGGCGTGCATCTCCACCAGGCCCGGGATCACCGTGGCGTCGCGGGCGTCGATCAGCCGGGCGTCGGTGGGGCCCTGGCCGGCGGGGAGGACCGCGGCGATACGATTGCCCTCCACCACGATGTCCCGGTCCCGCGCCAGGTCCGGACCGGTTCCGTCCCACAGCCGTCCGGCGCGCACCACGGTGCGGCCCTGCGGCTTGGCGTTGGCCCAGGTGAGGGCGAGCTTGATGGTCCTGGGCGCGCCGCCGGCGGCCGGGATCAGCCGCAGCTTGCCGCCCGACAGGTAGAGGAGCTGGCTGGAATCCCCGCTCCAGGTGGGGGCGTCGCTGACCTCGTCGTTCAGGACCTTGGGGGCGCTGGTGAACCTGCCCACGGCGTCCACCTCCACCGTCCACAGGCGGCTGGCGAAGACATAGGCCAGGGTCTTGCCGTCCGGTGACCAGACCGGGCCATCGTCGCCCCGCGTGCCCAGGGACTTGTGCGGCGCGTGAGGCTGGTAGGTCGCCGCGCCGGTGGCGACGTCGACGGTCATGATCTCGCTGAGACCCTCGCGGAAGCGGGCGTTGTAGGGTTTGAAGGCGGCCAGCGCGATGGTCTTGCCGTCGAGGCTCCAGCTCGGCTTGCCGGGTTCCCAGATGGCCCCGAACCGCTGCTTGATGGCGCCGGTGGCCACATCGACGGTGTGCAGGGAGCCGGTCTGGTCGAGGAAGGCGATCTGCTTACCGTCCTTGGACCAGGCGGCCGACAGCGCGGCGCCGGCGTGCCGGGTCACCTGACGGTCGGCGCCCGTGGCCAGGTCCCGGACCCAGATGTCCAGCTTGCCCGCGCGGTCGGTGGAGTAGGCCAGGAGCTTGCCGTCCGGCGACCAGGCGGGGTCGCATTTCCAGAAGCTGTCCTTGATGAGGGCCGCGGGCTTTCCGCCGTCGGCGGGCAGGAGCCAGAGATCGTTGAGAGCGCGGAAGGCGACCTGGGTTCCGTCCGGCGACAGGGCGGGGCTGCCTATGCCCACCACCGGCTTTGGGCGGGTGGAATCGTAGTCCCGGGTCTTCTTGACGTAGCGCGGAGTGCTGACCGGGACGGCGAGGGAGAACGCGATGGTCTTGGCCCCGCCGGGCCCGCGCCGCTTGATCTTGCCGTCGGCCGCATAGACCAGGTCGCCGCCCGGCAGCCAGGTGGGGCGGAAGGGGAAGATGTCCTCGCCCTTCACCAGGGCGCCGCCCGCGCCGCGCAGTTCGGCGACCCCGGACTCGATGACGTGGTAGACGATGTCCTTGCCGTCCGGGGTGAAGCTGGGGCTGTGCAGCTCGGTCGGGTTCATCCGGTCGGCCGAGGCCTTGAGGGTGGCCGCGGTCGCCGCCTTGCCGGCGGCGTCCACCACCTCGATGCGGGACCGGTCGACGGCGAAGGCGATCCTGGTCCCGTCCGGCGACCAGCAGGGTTCGCAGGCCTGGCCCTTGGCCTGCGCCCACAGCCGGATGGCGCCGGTGGCCAGGTCGAGGACGTGGATCGCGTAGGGGCCGGTGGTGTCCGAGGCGAAGGCGATCGCCTTGCCGTCCGGCGACCAGCGGGGCTCGCGGCAGTCGAAGGGTCCCCTGGTGAGCTGCTTGAGGTCGGTCCCGTCGGCGGCGACCGTCCAGAGGTGGAAATTGCCGTCCCGATAGGACTGGAAGACCAGGCTGCGCGAATCCGGCGACCAGTCGGGCTGGGCCCCGTCGGTGAGATCGTCGGTGAGGCGCGTCGCCGCCCCGCCCTCGACCGGCACGGTCCAGATCACCCCGAACAGGTCGAAGGCCACCGCCTTGCCGTTCGGGGCGGCGGTGACGGCGATATTGGTGCCCTCCACCACCGTGACATATTGCGGGCCGGGGGTCGGGGGAGCGACGACGGGCTTGGCGACCGCCCCCGTGGCCGGGACGGACGAGACGGCCAGGACCGTCCCGCCCAGGGAAAGCAATCGACGGCGATCCACGCCGCCGCCACGCCCGTCGTCCATGATGCTCTCCGCCTTGAAGAAAACCGCCGCCCGGACCGGACGTCTTAGAAGGTGACCGCCATCTTGGCGTAATAGAAGCCGCCGCTGATGCCGTATGGCGAGTACTGATTGTAGTAGGCGAACTGCGGCGTGCCCCGGTTGGCTACCTTGGTGATGTCCGGGTACTCGTTGAGCAGGTTGTTGGCGCCGATGGAGACCCGCACGTTGTCGGTGACGTCGTAGCTGAGATCGAGGTCGACGATGCCCTGGGGCGCCAGGGTTTCGTCGTTCACCGGGTTGGCGGTGCGCTGGATCACCTCGCCGAAGCGGGTGATGCGCAGGACCGCTTCGAAGCCGCCCACGGTCCAGTCGGCCGAGACCACCTGTTTGTCGCGGGGCGTGCCGACGGTGAAGTCGCCGATCTTCACCCGATCGATCAGCACCAGTCCGGCGGCGGCCAGGGCCGGCGGCGGCGGGGTGATGCGGTCGAACTCGCTCTTGTTGTAGTTGGCCGCGAAGGTCCACTTCACCGAACCCCAGCCGTCGAAATCGGTGCGGTAGTCGGCCACGAAGTCGACGCCCTTGGTCGTCGTGTCGGCGGCGTTGGCGTAATAGAAGACCGCCTGCTGCGGGTTGAGCCCCTGGCTGGCCAGGGCGGCGGAGACCGTCGCGTTGGGCCCCAGCGTCCCGCTCTGCATGATCCGGTCCTTGATCTGGATCTGGTAGACATCCAGCGTCACGTTCATGCGCGGCAGGGGCTGAGCCACCAGGCCGATGGAGTAGTTGGTGGAGGTTTCCGGCTCCAGGGGCTTGGCGCCTAGCGCGATGGCCGCGGGGTTGTCCGGCGGCAGGAGCTGGACGGGGTAGAGAACCGTCCCGGTGGGGAACGAGACCCCGATGGTGCTGGAGGAGCCGTAGTGCTGCTGCTGCAGCGACGGCGCGCGGAAGCCGGTGGAGGCGGTGCCGCGGATCGCGAACCCGTCCCAGGGCTCAAATCGCGTGGAGAACTTGGCGGTCTTGGCCTCGCCGAAGTCCGAATAGCTCTCGTAGCGGCCGGCCAGGGAGACTTCCCAGTTGTCGGTGATCTTCTGTTCGAAGTTCAGATAGGCGCTGGTGTTGTTGCGGGTGAAGGTCCCGGCCGAGAAGGGCGGGAAGCCGGTCACGCCCTGCGACCCGCCGGAGGTCACCTGGCCGGCCAGCGGCGTGCCCGCCGGGGCGCGGTAGTTCCCGTTGACGTAGGAGGCCAGCTCGCCGGCCTCGATGCTGAACTCGTCCTTGCGGTATTCCAGGCCGCCGGCGGCGAACAGCGGCGCGGCGAAGAGGCCGGTCTCGAACTCGCGGGTCAGATCGAAGTTGGTGGTCCACTCCTCGAAGGCCAGGGTCCCCAGATAGAAGAAGCTGGGGCTGGCCGGGCCCATGGAGGCGTTCAGCGAGTTCTCGTAATAGCCCACCTCGTTGCGGCTGAAGGTGGTGGACAGGTCCCAGTTGAAGCCCAGCAGGTCGTCGCCCTTGGCGCCGGCGGCGATCTGGTAGTCGCGGTCCTCCAGGAACAGGCGCGGCGAGTAGCCGTCGGGATAGACCGCGGTGTTGTTGTTGAGGGAATTGGGGTTGCGGAAGGTCAGCCAGGCGGCGGTGTCGCGGCTGGAGATGGTGCCGAAGGAATAGAGCTTCAGGTGGTCGCCGACCGGCAGGCCGGCGCTGTAGCCCGCCGAGTAGAGCTGGAGCTGCGGCGAGCCCGGGTGGCTGGTGTGGCGGCTGAGCGTGCTCTCGCGCGGGTCCAGGGTGCCGGGCGCCGGCGCGAAGTAGAGCTGGGTGGTGTTGGGGGTCAGCTCGCCGCGATCGGTGCTGTTCTGGGTCTTGGCGTCCAGGGTCACGCTCAGGAAGCCGCCGTCCCCGAAGGCGAAGCCCATATTGGCCGAGGCCTGGGCGGTCTTGCCGTCTCCCTGGCCGGTGGCGCCCACCAGGGCGTTGAAGCCGCCGCCGGAGTCGTTGGTCTTCAGGATGATGTTGATGACGCCGGCCAGGGCGTCGGAACCGTACTGGGCCGAGGCGCCGTCCCGCAGCACCTCGATGCGCTCGATGGCCGAGGAGGGGATCAGGTCCAGGTCGGGCGGCGACTGGCCGTTCTGGGTGGTGCCGTTCACGAACAGGATGGCGGTGTTGTGCCGCCGCTTGCCGTTCACCAGCACCAGGGTCTGGTCGGCCGACAGGCCCCGCAGGGACACCGTCTTGATGGCGAAGCTGGCCCCGGCCCCGGAGTTGGAGGTGTTGGCCGAGGGCACCAGGGTGGAGATCAGGTCGCGGGTGGACTGCTTGCCGCTCTTGGCCAGCTCGGCGGAGGACAGGACATCGATGGGCGCCAGGCTGGTGGTGACCGTGCGCGAGGTGGCCCGGGTGCCGGTGACGATGACCTCGTCCACCTCGGTGGCCTTCTGCGCGAAGGCCGGTGTGGCCGCCAGGCCCAGAACCAGCAGGCTGGCCGCTGTCAGATACGCTTTCATGCCGTCTATCCCCCGTTACGGATGATTGGAAATGCCGGCCTGGACTCCTCCATGGGTCGTTGATGCTCAATTCTTGACGGTGTCTTCAAAGACAACGGCGCTGAGTCATCGATCTTCCGCACCGAGGCGCTCGCGGAATACGAGTGATCCTCAGCGTTGGTGACGCGTGAATACTTTGTGGTTGGACGATGCCCGCCCCGTCCTCTTGCCAGGGCAGGAGACAGAGCCGGCGGATCGGCGTCAATCTACAGAAGTCGGCGGGCGACTATTGGCCCAACCCTGGCGACGCATTCAGCAGGCGGACGGTCCTCTGCCCATTCCGCGGTCAGGCTCGGGACCGCCTGATCGCTCAGGTTGCGGCGCGCGCGGCGCTCGCCATGGCCTTGGCGGCGGCCTGTTCCTGGGCGATGGCGTCGCGAGTCTCGGCGATCAGCCGCCTGGCGATGGGATCGGTCTGGATCGCCCGCCAGTAGGCCGCCAGCTTCGGCAGGTCCTCCAGGGGATCGGGGGTTCCGAACAGGCCCGGAATCCACTCGCAGGCCAGGACCAGCTGCGGGGCGATGGCGCCGTCGGCTTGGGTCAGGCTCGAGCCCACGGCATAGCCCTCGGGCCCGATGTATTCCTCCAGGAAGCCCAGGGCCTCGGCTACCTTGTCCGTGGCCGTCCGGATGGCGACCGGGTCCCAGTGTTTGCGCGAGCGCGCGGAGAAGCTGAACAGCGGGACCATGGCCATGACCACGTAGAAGTCGCAGATGCGGGAGAGCAGCCGCATCTGGGCTCGGCCCCAGGCGTCGGCCGGCTGGGTGGCGGGGAGGGGATAGGCCTCCTCCAGGTATTCGCAGATCACCTCGGACTCTGGCAGGGCGCGGCCGTCGTCCAGCACCAGGGCCGGGACCCGGCCGATGGGATTGATCAGCAGGTAGTCGCCCTTGGACTCCGCCGAGGAGTGGAAGCCCGGGGGCTCGATGATCTCCACGGCCAGGTCCTTGGCGTAGATCATCAGCCGAACGCGGGTGGGGAAGGGCGAGGAATAGGTCTGGAACAGCCTCATCGGGCGTGGGCCAGGCGACCGGCGCCGGCCTTGGCCTCGACCCCGGGCCAGGCGTCCACCGTCACCCGCCGCATGTGCCGCCGCTGGCCCGGATAGTCATTCAGCGCATAGTGCCAGACCGAGCGGTTGTCCCAGAAGGCCACGGAGCCCGGGGACCAGGCGAAGCG
The DNA here is from genome assembly GCF_058806695.1 of Phenylobacterium sp. GW821-FHT12F10. Lineage (NCBI taxonomy): Bacteria > Pseudomonadati > Pseudomonadota > Alphaproteobacteria > Caulobacterales > Caulobacteraceae > Phenylobacterium > Phenylobacterium sp. GW821-FHT12F10. Next base: position 1,462,488 of record NZ_JBXAPY010000001.1, read on the forward strand.
GGTGGTGAAGCGTTCGCTCCGGCAGTGGTCGAACAGGAAGTCCAGCAGGGCCTTGGACTCCCTGGTGCTCCAGCCCTCGATCTTCATCGTGAAGGCCGGGTTCACATAGAGCGCTTTCCGCCCTGTCTCCGGGTGGACAAGAACCACGGGGTGAATGAACTCGCCCGTCGCCCCCTCGGCCTCGGCCACGTTCATGGAGGAGCGCTTCTGGGCCGAGTGGCCGCTGGCGGAATATTCCCGGCCGGCCGAATGGACCGCGTTGAGAGTCTCCAGGGTGGCGCGCAGCCCGGGGGTCAGGGCCTCGAAGGCCGCCGCCTGGCTGGCGAACAGGGTGTCGCCGCCATAGTCGGGCAGCTCCACCGCATAGAGGATGGAGCCGATGGAGGGATGCTCCAGGAAGCTCATGTCGGAATGCCAGCCGCCGCCGAAATTCACCCGGTCCTGCGGCTCCTTGATGATCTCCATCACCTCGGGGTGGTCGGCCATGCCGGCGACATAGGGGTGGATGTTCAGCGGGCCGAACCGCCGGCCGAAGGCCAGCTGCCGCTCCGGCGTCAGGGCCTGGTCACGGAAGAAGATCACCTGGTGCTCGACGAAGGCCTGGCGAATCTCGGCGATAAGCTCGTCGCTGAGCTCCTGGGACAGGTCGACGCCGGAGATCTCGGCGCCCAGGGCGCCGGCGGTGCGGCGGATGCGCAGGTTGGGCATGGCTCTCGTCCTCCCGGGCGCCTGGCGTGCGCCTCTGGGCGGGATTTCGTCACGTCCAGGCGCGCCGTTCAATCCCCGTGGCCCGCAGTTTTTCTGCCGCGAGGGGGGAGGGCGGCTGGGGCGAGCGCCTAGCTTTTCGGGGCGACGACGCCTAAGTCCGGCCCAAGGCCCTGCTTCCAAGGACGATCTGATGACCTCCACCGCCCTGACCTGGCGTTCGGCCCTGCTGGCCCTGGCCGTGGTGGCGGTGTGGGGCACCAACTTCGTGGTGATCAAGGTGGCGCTGGCCCATCTGCCGCCGCTCACCTTCGCCACCCTGCGCTTCACCTTCGCCCTGTTGCCGGCGGTGTTCTTCCTCAAGCGGCCCGCCGTGCCGTGGCGCAACCTGGCGGCCTATGGGGTGCTGATCGGCCTGGGTCAGTTCGGCATGCTCTACCTGGCCATGCAGCACGACATCTCGCCGGGCCTGGCCTCCCTGGTGGTGCAGGTCCAGGTCTTCTTCACCATCGGCTTGTCGATGTGGTTGACCGGCGAGCGGGTGAAGCGGTTCCAGGTGGCGGCCCTGCTGCTGGCCACCGGGGGCCTGGCGGTGATCCTGTGGCACACGGACGGCTCCACCACGCCGCTCGGCCTGGGCTTGGTCCTCATCGCCGCGGCGAGCTGGGCCGGGGGCAACCTGGTGCAGCGCTCGACCCCGGGGGTCAATTCGTTGGCCTATGTGGTCTGGGCCAGCCTGTTCTCCATTCCGCCCCTGCTGATCCTGTCCCTGGTGTTCGAGGGCGCGCCGCGGATGATCCAGGGCCTCGCCCACGCCGACGCCGCCACCTGGGCGGCGGTGCTGTGGCAGTCGGTGGGCAACACCCTCTTCGGCTACGCCGCCTGGGGCTGGCTGCTGGCCCGGTATCCGGCGGCCACCATCTCCCCGCTCGCCTTCTTCGTGCCGGTGTTCGGCATGGCGGCCTCGGCCGCCCTGCTGGGCGAGCCCATGCAGGGCTGGAAGCTGGCGGCGGCCGGTCTGGTGCTGGGGGGCCTGGCGCTGAACATGTTCTGGCCCATGCTGCGCCGGCCCGTCCTTCAGGCCTCGTAGGCGTACATCCGGTAGGGGACGTCCACGCCCTGGGGCCGGGAGAACTTCATCGTGTCCTCGACGAAGTGGAACCCCAGCCGCTTCAGCACCGCGCCCGAGGCCGGGTTCTCCGCATTGTGCCCGGCGACGATGCGCTTGAGCCCCAGGGTCCCGACGGCGAAGTCCATCAGGGCCGCGGCGGCCTCGCGGGCGTAGCCCTGGCCCCAATAGGGTTCATCGAACCAGTAGCCGATCTCGCCACAGGTCCCGGAGATGTCGTCGATATCGGCCGTGCCGATCATCACCCCATCGAGGAGCACGGCGAAGCGGTAGGCCGTGCCGGCGGCCCATTCCTTTCCGTGCAGGTCGGCCCACGCGTCCATGGCCGCCTCGGTGGCGGGCCAGGGCGCCAGGCGCAGCATGCGGGTGACATTCCAGTTGGACTGGATCTGGGCCATGCGCCGGGCGTCGCCGGGTTCGGTGGGACGCAGGATCAGGCGGGCCGTGGTCAAGCGGATGTCGCGGCTCAGCATGGATTGCGTCTCTCCCACCACCATCCCAGATGACAGCCTGACGTGGTTTCGCTAAGCCGCGTCAAGGAGGCGCTCTCATGAACACCGAACAGGTCCTGGAAGAATTCCGCGCGTCGGGCGCCCTGCGTGAGGGCCACTTCGTGCTCTCCAGCGGGCTGCATTCGGGGACATTCCTGCAGAAGAACCTCGTCTTCCAGTATCCCGACCGCACCGAGCGCCTGTGCAAGGCGCTGGCGGCCAAGATCATCGAGGCCGTGGGCCCGGTGGACCTGTGCATTTCGCCGGCGGTGGGTGGCATCATTCCGGGCTACGAGACCGCGCGGCACCTGGGGGTGCCGTCGATGTATGTCGAGCGCGAGGGCGGGTCCTTCAAGCTGCGGCGCGCCTTCTCGATCCCGCCTGGCGCCCGCATCGCCATGGTGGAGGACATCGTCTCCACCGGCCTGTCCTCCCGGGAATGCGTCGACGCCATCAAGGCGGCCGGCGGCAATGTGGTGGTGGCCGCGGCCATCGTCGACCGCTCCGGCGGCAAGGCCGATCCGGGCGCGCCCTTCGTGGCGCTCGCCCGTCTCAACGTCCCGGCATATCCGGCCGACCAGCTGCCGCCCGAGCTGGCGGCGATCCCGGTGGAAGACCCGGGCAGCCGGAGACTGCACGGATGAGCCGTCTTCGCCTCGGCGTGAACATCGACCACGTGGCCACCATCCGGAACGCCCGGGGCGCCACCTATCCCGATCCGGTGCGGGCCGCCGAGATGGCCATGGCCGCCGGCGCCGACGGCATCACCGCCCACCTGCGCGAGGACCGCCGGCATATCTCCGACGCCGACATGGACGCGCTCGCCGCCATCACCCGCCGGCGCGGCATCCCGCTGAACTTCGAGATGGCGGTCACGGCCGAGATGGAGGCCATCTGCCTGGCCCACGTCCCCCACGCCGCCTGCCTGGTGCCCGAGCGCCGGGAAGAGGTGACCACCGAGGGCGGCCTGGACGTGGTCAAGGGCCACAACGCCATCACCCCCACCGTGCGCCGCTTCGTGGAAGCCGGGATCCGGGTCTCCTGCTTCGTGGACGCCGACCTGGACCAGGTGGCCGCCGCCAAGTCCGTCGGCGCCCAGGTGGTGGAGCTGACCACCGGCCCCTATTGCGACGCGGTCCGCGACCGCTCGCCCGAGGCGCCGCTCCTCTTGGAGAAGCTGCGCGCCACCGCCGCCGAGGCCCACCGCATCGGCCTGGAGGTCCATGCCGGCCACGGCATGGACTATGAGAGCGTCAAGCCGGTCGCCGCGATCGCTGAGGTGATGGAACTGAACATCGGCCACTTCCTGATCGGGGAGGCGATCTTTGTGGGCCTGACGCCGGCGATCCAGCGGATGCGCGCCCTGATGGACGAAGCCCGCGCCGAGCGCGCGGCATGATCCTGGGGATCGGCTCGGACCTGTCGGACATCCGCCGGGTCCACGCGACCCTGGAGCGGTTCGGCGATCGCTTCACCCACCGCATCTTCACCGAGATCGAGCGCGCCCGCTCGGAGCGCAAACCGGACAAGGCGTCGAGCTACGCCAAGCGCTTCGCCGCCAAGGAGGCCTGCGCCAAGGCGCTGGGCACCGGCATGCGCGCCGGGGTCTTCTGGCGCGACATGGGGGTGGTGAACATGCGCTCGGGCCAGCCCACCATGGCGCTCACCAACGGCGCCCTGGCCCGCCTGGAGAAGATGGTCCCGGCCGGCCACAGGCCGGTGATCCACCTGTCGCTGACCGACGACCACCCCTACGCCCAGGCCTTCGTGATCATCGAGGCGGTGCCGGAGTAAGCCATCCCGCCACGGGCGAGGACGGGTGAGGCGCGCGCGGTTCGTGCTAGGATTGCGTCATGTCGGGGGCCTCCGCAAAAACGCACGACCGGCGCCGCCTGCGCTTTTCGCTGGCGCTGGTGACCCTGGTCCTGGCGCTCGCCTGGCCCCAGGCGCGGCGGCCGGCCGAGCGCCTCCCGGCCGGGCGCACCGTGCAGCAGGCCGTCGCGGCCACCGAGGCGCCGGATCTCTCGAAGACGATCATCGCTCTGGGGCGTGGCTTCGACGGGCGGGTCGGCATCGCTGTGCGCGATGTCGACGAGGGCTGGACGGCCTCCTTCGACGGCGACAGCAAGTTCCCCCAGCAGAGCGTCTCCAAGCTTTGGGTGGCGCTGGCGGCCCTGGACGCCGTGGACCGGGGCAGGATGGCGCTGGCCGACACCCTGGTGGTCCGCAAGGACGACCTCAGCATCTTCCACCAGCCGCTGCGCAAGTTCGTCGGGGCGAACGGCTATCCGGTCTCGGTGCGCGAGCTGATCTTCGGCGCCATCGCCCAGAGCGACAACGCCGCCAACGACATGCTGGTGGCCCATGTCGGCGGCCAGGCCGCCGTCCAGGCGATCCTCGACTCCCATCGCCTCAAGGGGGTCTGGGCCAGCCCGCCCGAGAAGGTGATGCAGGCCCAGATCGCCGGCCTGGACTGGAAGCCGGAATACTCCTTCGACCGCACCTTCTGGACCGAGCGCGACACCCTGTCGCCCGAGGCCCGGTCGGTGAACCTGGATGAGTACCTGCAGGACCCCTATGACGCCGCCACCCCGGTCGGCCTGGTGACCGCTCTGGCCCGCCTGCGCCGCGGCGAGCTCTTGTCGCCGGCCTCGACGGGCCTGCTGCTGGACATCATGGCCGAGACCGAGACCGGACCCAGCCGGCTGCCGGCCGGTCTCGCCCCGGGCTGGCGGCTGGCCCACAAGACCGGGACCGGCCAGGTGATGGGGCCGGTGGCCACCGGCTTCAACGACGTGGGGATCATGACCGCCCCGGATGGCCACAGCTACGCGGTGGCGGTGATGATCGCCCAGACCCGCCGGCCGACGCCCGAGCGCCAGGACCTGATGGCCGCCGTCGCCCGCGCCGTGATCGCCCATCACGACCGCCACGCCGCCGCCCAAACCGGCGTCCATGGCCAAGCCTCGGGCGATGCGACCCATTCGCCTTGATGAAGAGTTCACGGGCGCGACTCTTGCCGCTGAGCTATGCAGCGGTTAGCTACAGCCTCTCCATGCCCCGGTGCGCCGGTTGTTTTCGGAACCCAATATGACTGACGACGTGCACAGCGCGGGCTCCGAGAAATCGGGCGCCATGAACGAGATCGTGGAGATCGTGAAGACGGTCGTCTACGCCCTCATGATCGCGCTGTTCCTGCGGGTGATCTTCTTCCAGCCCTTCACCATCCCATCGGCCTCGATGGAACCCACCCTGCTGGAGGGCGACTACATCATCGTGTCGAAGTATTCCTACGGTTACTCGAAGAACTCGATCCCCTTCAGCCCGCCCCTGTTCAAGGGACGGATCATGGAGCGAATCCCGGAGCGCGGCGACGTCGTCGTCTTCAAGCTGCCCCGCGACGGCCACGTCGACTACATCAAGCGCCTGATCGGCCTGCCCGGCGACCGGATTCAGGTCATCGGCGGCGTGCTGCACATCAACGGCCAGGCCATCCCGCGCAAGCCCCTGGCCCCGGTGATGGTGGATTCCGGCTACGGCTTCACCCGCAATGTCGAGCGCTTCGAGGAGACCTTCCCGAACGGGAAGCGCTTCATCACCTATGACTTCGGCCCCGACGGCGACGTCGACAACACCAAGGTCTTCGTGGTGCCCGAGGGGAACTACTTCTTCATGGGCGACAACCGCGACAACTCCCTCGACAGCCGCGTGGCGCCCGAGGCGGGCGGCGTGGGCTACGTCCCGGCCGAGAACCTTGTGGGCAAGGCCCGCATCATCATGCTGTCGTGGAACAAGGGCGCCTCGCTCTTCAAGCCTTGGACCTGGGTCCTGGACGCGCGGCCCAGCCGGTTCTTCCACAGCCTGAAATGAACAAGCGCGACGTCGCGGTCTCCGAACTCGAGGCCCGCATAGGCCACGTTTTCAAGGACCGGGACCTGCTGGAGCGGGCCCTGACCCACGCCAGCGTCGGCGATGGGGCCACCAAGGTGCGCCACAACGAGCGGCTGGAGTTCCTGGGGGACCGGGTGCTCAACCTGCTGGCCGCCGAGGCCCTGATGGCCCTCAACACCGAGGCCCGCGAGGGCGAGATGAGCCGGCTGATGGCGGCCCTGGTGAACTATCACGCCTGCGCCGACGTCGCCCGTTCCGTGGGCCTGCCCGACGCCCTGCGGTTGGCGGCCAGCGCCACCAAGATCGGCGCCCGCGAAAACGACACGGTCCTCGGGGACGCGTGCGAAGCCCTGATCGCGGCCCTATATATCGACGGCGGCATGGACGCGGCCCGGACCTTCTTCCAGACCTTCTGGGCGGACCAGTTCGCGGCCCTGGACGAGCCGCGCAACAAGGATCCCAAGACCCGTTTGCAGGAATGGGCCCAGGCCCAGGGCCTGGCCCTGCCGGCCTACAGCCTGGTCTCCCGCACCGGCCCCGACCACGCCCCGGTCTTCACCGTCCAGGTGGCGATCGCCGGCTATGAATCCCAGGCCGCCGAGGGCCGATCGAAACAAGAGGCCGAAAAGGCCGCAGCTCAGGTAATGTTGTTGAAACACGAGACCACCCAATGACCCGTGCAGGTTTTGTCGCCATCATCGGCGCGCCCAATGCGGGCAAGTCCACCCTGACCAACCGGATGGTGGGCGCGAAGGTCTCCATCGTCACCCAGAAGGTCCAGACCACGCGCTTCCCGGTCCGCGGCGTCGCCATCGAGGGCGACACCCAGATGGTGCTGGTGGACACGCCCGGCATCTTCACCCCGCGCCGCCGGCTGGACCGCGCCATGGTGCGCTCGGCCTGGGGCGGGACCGAGGACGCCGACGCCATCGTCCACCTGGTGGACGCCGCCGCCGAGATCGCCGTCAACGAGGGCCGCGGCAAGGCCGCCGACCGCCGCGGCATGGCCGACGTCGACACCATCGTCGAGGGCCTGAAGGCCTCCGGCAAGCAGGTGATCCTGGCGCTCAACAAGATCGACGGAGTCAAGCGCGAGAACCTGCTGGCCATCTCTCAAAGGCTCTTCGAAACAGGCGTCTACAGCGAGGTCTTCATGATCTCCGCGGCCACCGGCGCCGGGGTCGACGACCTCACCAAGCGGCTGGTGGAGCTGATGCCCGAGGGCCCCTGGCTCTATCCCGCCGACCAGACCGCCGACCTGCCGGTCCGCCTGCTGGCGGCCGAGATCACGCGGGAGAAGATCTATCTGCGCGTCCACGAGGAGCTGCCCTATGCGGCGGCCGTCGAGACGACGTCCTTCGAGGAACGCAAGGACGGCTCCCTGCGCATCGAGCAGACCATCTATGTGGAGCGCGAGAGCCAGCGTCCCATCGTGCTGGGCGCCAACGGCCAGACCCTGAAGTGGATCGGCCAGAAATCGCGCGAGGAGCTCACCACCCTGCTGGGGGTGACCGTCCACCTGTTCCTGACCGTGAAGGTCGACGAACGCTGGGCTGACAAGCGCGAGTTCTACGGCGACGTGGGCCTCGACTTCGACGTCTAGCCCATGGAATTCGAAGACGACGCCTTCGTGCTCTCGGCCCGGCCCCATGGGGAAGCCGGGGCCATCGTGGAGTTCCTGACCGCCAACCATGGCCGCTACGCCGCCCATGTGGCCGGCGGGACCTCGCGCCGGCTCAAGCCCCTGCTGCAGGCCGGGTCGCGGGCGGTGATCGCCTATCGGGCCCGGGTGTCCGACCAGCTTGGCTCGGCGACCCTGGAACCGGTGGGGGAGGGGCCATCGGCCCTGTTCGACGATGCGCTCGCCTTGGCGGGCCTGGCCGCCGCCGCCGCCGTGGCCGCCGCCGCCCTGCCGGAGCGTGAACCGCACGCCGGCGCCTTCTACGCCTTCGAGGCCCTGACCGACTCCCTGATCCATCCCGACATCTGGCCGGCCATCTTCGTGCGGTTCGAGGCTGGGCTGCTGCAGGACCTGGGCTTTGGCCTGGACCTGTCGAAGTGCGCCGCCACCGGGGCGCCGGACGACCTGATCTATGTCAGTCCCCGCACGGGCCGGGCGGTGAGCCGGGCGGCGGGCGAGCCCTACAAGGACCGGCTGCTGGCCCTGCCGCCCTTCCTGCTCTCGGCCCAGGGCGGCATCGCGCCCGGCGACGTCGGCGCGGGCCTGGACCTGACCGCCCACTTCCTGCAGGCCTTCGTCTTCAATCCCCTGAACCGGCCGCTTCCGCCGGCCCGGCTCTGGCTTGTAGACCGTCTATCTGACGCAGACCGGCTCTAAGGCTGCGGTAGCCGGCGAAGTTCGGGCGACCCGTCCTGCATTTTCAACGGCGTGATCCAGACGCCGGCGCGGGAGCAGACGATTCGTTGAGGGTACTCGCCGGTTTCAGGGGGCAATTCAAAATCGGCGCGCCATGCAACCCCGGAGGTTTTTCCTTGGGTCACTAGGCGTCGCTGTATATGTCCGTGCAGTCGCGCTTCGACGATCTCGCGCGCGAAGTCCTCGCAGGACGCCACCAGAGCTGGGTCCTTGCCTTCGTCAGGATTTTCCCCATCGGGAGACATCGACGGATCTTCCCACTTCGGGGATGAAGCGACGACAGGCTTGGGGTCGCCCACCGAAGCATTCCGTTCCCGAAACTGCCTGTCTACGGCCTGACAGGTCGCCTGGGCAGCTCGACAAGCGGCGACGTCGCCGATGTTCGCGACACACTGGTCACCGGCGGTGACGCAGGCGTCCGGCGGGGTCAGGGCGACAGAGAGTGGCTTGTCGGCTCCCGCGCAACCGCTCAGCAGTAGGACGGCGAGGCCCCAGCCACAAGTGCTGAGGCATCCCGAAAACGCGTGATGTATTTGGTGGTTCACCGGCTTCGCCCCTCGAAACTGACAGAGCTTCGTTCACCTCCGAGCGGCGAGCAACAGGGCCGTGGATGCGGCGGCGAGACCGCAAGACTTGAGCGCGACGTCCCGCTAGAATCACCTCCCAACGAGTTCGCGATTCTCCCATGACCAAACACACCCCCCCGCCGTTCGACGGTGACGGCGAGCGCATCATCGACGAGCCGCTGACCGAGGCCCTGTCCCGGCGGTATCTGGCCTATGCGCTCTCCACCATCACCGGCCGGGCCCTGCCCGATGTGCGCGATGGCCTCAAGCCCGTGCACCGGCGCCTGATGTACGCCATGCGCATGCTGCGCCTGGACCCCACCACCACGGCCAAGAAGTGCGCGCGCGTGGTCGGCGACGTGATCGGTAAGTATCACCCGCACGGCGACGTGGCGGTCTATGAGGCCCTGGTGCGCCTGGCCCAGGACTTCGCCCAGCGCTACCCGCTGGTGGATGGCCAGGGGAACTTCGGCAATATCGACGGCGATAACGCCGCGGCCATGCGCTATACCGAGTGCAAGCTCACCGTCGCCGCCCAGCTGCTGCTGGACGGGATCGACGAGGACGCGGTGGACTTCCGCTCCACCTATGACGGCGAGGACGAGGAGCCCGTCGTCCTGCCGGCCGGCTTCCCCAACCTGCTGGCCAACGGCTCCTCGGGCATCGCCGTGGGCATGGCCACCTCCATCCCGCCCCACAACGCCGCGGAACTGATCGACGCCTGCCTGGTGCTGCTGAGCAATCGCGAAGCCACCACCATGGACCTGCTGGAGCACGTCCAGGGCCCCGATTTCCCCACCGGCGGCGTGATCGTCGAGCCCAAGGCGTCGCTGGCCGAGACCTACGAGACCGGCCGTGGCGGCGTCCGCGTCCGCGCGCGCTGGTCCAAGGAGGACAACGGCCGCGGCACCTACCAGATCGTCATCACCGAGATTCCGTACCAGGTGAAGAAGGCCGACCTGGTGGAGCAACTCGCCAGCCTGATCGAACTCAAGAAGGCGCCCCTGCTCGGCGACGTGCGCGACGAGAGCGCCGAGGACGTGCGCCTGGTGCTCGAGCCCAAGAGCCGCAACGTCGAGCCCGAGGTCCTGATGGAGAGCCTGTTCAAGCTCTCCGACCTGGAGACCCGCTTCCCGGTCAACATGAACGTCCTGGACGCCCGCGGCACGCCCGGCGTCATGAGCCTGAAGCGCTGCCTGCAATCCTTCCTGGATCACCGCCGCGAGGTGCTGATCCGCCGCGCCCGCTTCCGCCTCAACAAGATCGAGGCCCGGCTGCACATCCTCGACGGGATGCTGATCGCCTTCCTCAATCTGGACGAGGTGATCCGCATCGTCCGCTACGAGGAGGAGCCCAAGGCCAAGCTGATCGAGGCCTTCGAGCTCTCCGACCTCCAGGCCGACGCCATCCTCAACACCCGCCTGCGCCAGTTGGCCCGGCTGGAGGAGATGGAGCTGCGCCGCGAACATGCCGAGCTGGCCGAGGAACGCGACGGCCTGGTGAAGATGCTGGGCGACGAAAAGGCCCAGTGGAAGCTGGTGGGCGTGGGCCTGAAGGACGTCCGCGCCATCCTCGGTCCCGACACCACGCTGGGCCGCCGCCGCTCCACCTTCGACACCGCCCCCGTCGTGGACGCCGACGCCGCCATCGAGGCCATGATCGTGCGCGAGCCGATCACCGTGATCCTGTCGGAACGCGGCTGGATCCGCGCCGCCAAGGGCCGGGTGGAGGACCCCTCGGAGCTGAAGTTCAAGGAGGGCGACAAGCTCGGCTTCCTGGTCCCGGCCGAGACCACCGACAAGCTGCTGATCTTCGCCTCCGACGGCCGGTTCTTCACCGTCGGCTGCGACAAGCTCCCCTCGGCCCGCGGCCACGGCGAACCTCTTCGCCTGATGCTCGATCTCGACGACAAGACCGACATCGTCGACATCTTCCCGTTCAAGGCCGGCGCCAAGCGGGTGATCGCCTCCAAGGAGGGCTACGGCTTCGTCATGCCGGAGGAGGAGGCCATCTCCGCCCGCCGCGCCGGCAAGCAGGTGCTGAACGTCGGCGCCAAGGGCGCGGCCTTCGCCATGCCGGCGACGGGCGACCACCTCGGCGTCATCGGTGACAACGGCAAGATCTTGATCTTCCCGCTCGCCGAACTGCCGGAGATGCCGCGCGGCAAGGGCGTGAAGCTGCAGACCTACCGCGAGGGCGGCCTGCGCGACGCCATCGTCTTCAACGAGGCCGACGGCGCGGCCTGGATCGACCCCGCCGGCCGCACGCGGGTCTGGGCCGAGTGGAAGGACTGGCTCGCGCGGCGCGCCGCCGCCGGCAAGCTGGCCCCCAAGGGCTTCCCGACGAGCAAGCGGTTCAAGCCGAAATGAGTGTCTCCCTCCCCTTCATGGGGAGGGGCAGATCGCGAAGCGATCGGGGTGGGGGAGTGTGGCCATTTTTCCCCACCCGTCCGCCGTTTCACGGCGTTCACCCTCCCCATGAAGGGGAGGGAGAAACGCTACCTCACCTTGACTTTCGACACCCCTCATGCGCCCTTCCGCGCCTTGATTTTCTAGAGCTTTGGCGACCATGCATCCCCACCGTTCCCATACCTGCGGCGCCCTCCGGTCGACGGACACCGGCCAGAATGTCCGCCTGTCGGGCTGGATTCATCGCAAGCGCGACCACGGCGGGCTGATGTTCATCGACCTGCGCGACCACTACGGTCTGACCCAGCTGGTGATCAGCCCCGAGACACCCGGCTTCGACCGCGTCGAGCGCCTGCGCGCCGAGAGCGTGATCCGGGTGGACGGCCAGGTCCTGGCCCGCTCGGCCGACACCATCAATCCCAACCTGCCCACCGGCGAGGTCGAGATCCGCGTGTCGTCCATCGACGTGATCTCCGAGGCCGCCGAGCTGCCGCTGCCGGTGTTCGGCGAGCCCGACTATCCCGAAGAGATCCGGCTCAAGCACCGCTACCTGGATCTGCGCCGCGAGACCCTGCACAAGAACATCGTCCTGCGCTCCAAGGTCATCCACTCGATCCGCAACCGCATGATCGGCCAGGGCTTCCTGGAGTATCAGACCCCGATCCTGACGGCCTCGTCGCCGGAAGGCGCGCGCGACTTCCTGGTGCCCTCGCGCCTGCATCCGTCGAAGTTCTACGCCCTTCCGCAGGCGCCCCAGCAGTTCAAGCAGCTGCTGATGGTGGCCGGCTTCGACCGCTACTTCCAGATCGCCCCCTGCTTCCGCGACGAGGACCTGCGGGCCGACCGCAGCCTGGAGTTCTACCAGCTCGACGTGGAGATGAGCTTCGTCACCCAGGACGACATCTTCGCCGCCATCGAGCCGGTGATGCACGGCGTCTTCGAGGAGTTCGCCGACGGCAAGAGCGTCACGCCCTATCCGTTCCCGCGCATTCCCTACCGCGACTCCATCGCTTGGTACGGCAGCGACAAGCCGGACCTGCGCAACCCCATCAAGATGGCCGACGTCTCCGAGCGCTTCCGCGGCGGCGGCTTTGGCCTGTTCGCCCGCATCCTGGAAGACGCCAAGAACGCCGTCTGGGCGATCCCGGCCCCCAAGGGCGGCAGCCGCGCCTTCTGCGACCGCATGAACTCTTGGGCGCAGGGCGAGGGCCAGCCCGGCCTGGGCTACATCTTCTGGAGCGAGGACCAGGGCGCCTGGGGCGGCCCGATCGCCAAGAACCTGGGCGCCGAGGCCACCGACGTCCTGATGAAGGAGATCGGCCTGGGCCAGGGAGACGCGGCCTTCTTCGTCGCCGGTGATCCCAAGACCTTCTACAAGTTCGCCGGCTCGGCCCGCACCAAGGTCGGGACCGACCTGAAGCTGATCGACGAGGACCGCTTCGAGTTCGTCTGGATCGTCGACTTCCCGATGTTCGAGATGAACGAGGAGACGAACCACGTCGACTTCTCGCACAACCCCTTCTCCATGCCTCAGGGCGAGCTGGAGGCCCTGGAGACCAAGGACCCCTTGGACATCCTGGCCTACCAGTACGACATCGTCTGCAACGGCTACGAGCTGTGCTCCGGCGCGGTGCGGAACCACCGTCCCGACGTGATGCTGAAGGCCTTCGATATCGCGGGCTACGGCCCCAGCGTCGTCGAGGAGCAGTTCGGCGGCATGCTCAACGCCTTCCGGCACGGCGCCCCGCCGCACGGCGGTCTGGCCCCCGGCATCGACCGGATCGTCATGCTGCTGGCCGGCCAGACGGCCATCCGCGAGGTCATCGCCTTCCCGCTGAACCAGCAGGGCCAGGACCTGCTGATGAACGCGCCGTCGGAGGTCGAGGACAAGCAGCTCAAGGAACTGCACATCCGCCTGGCCCCGCCGATCAAGGTCTAAGGGCCTCGGGCGGCTCCTCCGCTTCGGCGGAGCGGGCTTCAGTGCGTGGCGATGATGTAGCGCGGCTCGCTGGGCGGCGTCGGCGCGCGGGTCCGAGCCGGGGGCGCTGGCGGCGCGGGCGGGGTCGGCGGACGCCATCCGGTCCAGCGAACCGTCGTCCCGTGGCAGCCGCGGGCGACGAGGCCCTGGGGCAGCTTGGTGGAGCCGTCGGCGCAGGCCTCGTCCAACTGGTCCTGGTCCAGGTTGCGCGCCTTGGAGAGGTCCACCCCGTAGAGCACGGCCCGGCGCAGGCTGGCGTCGCGGAAATCGGCGCCGGCGAAGGCCGCGCCTGAGAGCACGGCGCTGTCGAGATTGGTGTCGCGGAAGGAGGCGCGGTCGAAGCGGCCGCCGGCCAGGACCGCGCCCTGCATGCCGGCGTCGCGGAAGCTCACGTCACGGGCGTCGGCGCGGCTGAAATTGGCGCCCATCAGTTCGCCGTCATTGAGCTGGGCGCCGCCCATGGAGGCCCGGCCGAAGTTGGCCCCCTGGGCCGACAGGTTGCGCAGGTCGGCGTTGGAGAGGTCGGCGCCGACGAAGTTGACGCCCTTGGCCTCCACATCCCGCAGCTTGGCGTTGGACAGGTTGGCCGAGCCGAAATTGGCCCCGATCATCTCGGAGTCCGACAGGTCGGCGCGCGACAGGTCGGCGTTGGCGAAATTGGCCCCGTAGAAGCGGGCTTCGCGCAGGTCCGAGCCCACCAGGGCCGCGCCGGCGAAGTTGGCCCCGTTGAACTGGGCGCCGGTCAGCTTGCGGCCCGACAGCTCGCACTTGGCGCAGGCGCCGCCGAAGGAGACCAGCTTGGCCACCTCCTTGTCGCCGACCATGGCGTTGGCGACCCCGGGGGTGACCGCCGCGAGGGTGGCCAGCACCCCGGCGAGGGGAGCGATGCGGGACAGGGCGATGCGAAAGAAGCCGAACATGGGAGACACCATGTGCCTAGGGGGAGGGGCTGCGGCTACTTAAATCGCGGTAATTCTTGACAGATTAGCACGCCGGCACACGCAGGCCGGGTGGCAGGCGGGTGGCGCCATCCCCGCAGGCGCGGTTCAGCTGGCCCTGGGTGAGCCCCCGGGCCCTGGCCATCTCGGCGCCGGAGAGGTTGGTCCCGTCCAGCTTCGCGCCGGCGAAGTTGGCGCCCTCCAGATAGGTTCCGACGAAGCTGGCGTGGGTCAGGTCGGCGCGGGCGAAATTGGCGCTGGAGAAGACCGCGCCATAGGCGTTGACGTCCCGCAGGTCGGCGCCGCCGAAATTGGCGCGGTTCATCACCGAGAGGCTCAGATCCGACTGGCGCAGGCGGGCGCCGGCATAGTTTCGGCCCTTGATCTCGAGACCCGAGAAATCGGCCTGGAAGAGGTTGCAGCCGGGGCAGTTGGCGCCGCGCCGGGCGGCGGCGATCTGGCCGGCGTTCTGGGCCAGGGCCGGCGCGGCGGCGGCCAGCGCGGCGAGCAGGCTGAGCAGGGCGAGCGGTCTCATCAGGGGAACGGCTCCGGGCGACAGGTCCCGTTCCGATTAGGCCAGCAAGCTTAAGGCCTGGTGACCATGAGCCGTTTCAGCCCGTCCGCCCGCTGTCCTGGGGCCCGGCGCGGACGCCGCAGCTCTCGCAGATCAGGCTGGCGCCCTTGCGCACCACCGCCAGGTCGCCGCAGGCGGCGCAGACGTCGGCCTCCAGCCGCGCGCCCCGCGCATTGGCGCTGGGCAGGAAGACCAGGTTGTCCGGCGTGGCGCCCCGGGCGAAGCCGCGGGAGATGAAGTGGGAGGCTGGTTGCGGCTCGCTGTCCTCGGCGTCGCCCTCGGCCTTGCCGCGGCCCAGGCCGTCGGCGTTGAGCTCCCCGTCGGCGTTGGCCAGTTCGTCGCGGCCCAGATAGGAGATGCCGAGTTCGCGGAAGATGTAGTCGAGGATCGAGGTCGCCGACTTCACAGAGTCGTTGCCGGTCACCGGGCCTGCGGGTTCGAAGCGGGTGAAGACGAAGGCGTCGACGAACTCCTCCAGCGGCACCCCGTATTGCAGGCCGATGGAGATGCCGATGGCGAAGTTGTTCATCAGCGATCGGAAGGCCGCGCCCTCCTTGTGCATGTCGATGAAGATCTCGCCCAGCTCGCCGTCGTCGTACTCGCCGGTGTGCAGATAGACCTTGTGGCCGCCGACGGCCGCCTTCTGGATGTAGCCCTTGCGGCGGTCGGGCAGCTTGCGGCGGGTGCGGTCGCGCTCGACGATGCGCTCCACGATCCGCTCCTGCGGAGGGGGCGGGACGGCCGCCTCGGGTTCGCGCACGGCGCGCGGCGGGGCCTCGGCCACCTTCGGCAGGTCCAGGGCGAAGCTCAAGGGCGCGTCGCCGCGGCGGATGCGCAGGGCCGCGGCGCGGGCCTGGCCGGCCTCGGCCAGCAGGGCCTGGGCGTCGGCCGGCGCGGTGTCCCACTCCAGCTCGATCTCGGCGATGGCGGGCAGGTGAAGGGCCGGCTGCAGGGCCGCCAGCATGGTGAAATAGGGGGTCGGTCCCAGGTCCTCGGCGGTGAGGAACACCGCCCGCTGGTCGGGCGTCAGGAAGGGCGCGTCGGTCAGGGCCCCGGCGCCCAGGACGTGAGCCTCGGCCACGGCGATCTCCTCGTCGGAGAAGCCGGCCTGTCTCAGGGTGTCGAAGTCGGGATCGGCCAGGCCGGCCTCGCTGGCGCCCAGGACGTCGGAGAGGAAGCCCGCGTCCACCACCTGGGGCGAGAAGGCGTCCCGCAGATGGGCGGCGAAGGGCAGGGCGGCCTCGGCCGCGGCGATCTCGTGGTCGGTGAAGCCGCGGGCCTTGAGGGCCACGTGGTCGATGGCCGGAGAGTCCGACAGGTCCAGCCGGCCCAGCAGGTGGGCGCGGGCCGCGGCGGGGTCGACCCCCAGGATGGCCAGGCCCCGCAGGGCGGCCTCCGACAGCACCCGGGTGTGGGCGCCGTCCTCGGTCTCGGCGACGGTCAGGGCGCCCAGCCAGGGGGCGGCGGCGGCCGAGGCCCCGCCCAGGCGCAGGGTCAGGTCCGGATCGTCGAACACCGCCAGCCCGCCGGTGAGCGGGATGTCGGCCATGGCCTGGCGCGCCTTCAGATAGAGGTCGCGGGCGGCGTCCCGGCCTTCGCGCGAATCATAGGCCAGGCCCTGGGCCGCCAGCCAGTCGGCGACCCCGCCCAGCCCCAGGGCCACGGGGCCTCCGAAGGCGGCCAGGGCGATGGCGGCCAGGCCCACGGCCTCGTCGAAGCCCGAGGCGTCGAAATCCGCGCCCGTTCCGAAGGCCAGGACGTCGATGCCGCCGCGCGTGGCGGTCCAGGTCTCGGCGATCCGGGCGCCCGCGCCCGGGGCGAAGGCGGCCACCACGGCGCCGGTCTCCCAGGCGGCGGCGGCCAGGGCGACCTGGGCGATGGCCTGGTCGGCGGCGACCTGGGCGATCAGGCCGGGACCGTCGCCGCTCTCGAACTGGGCCTGGGCCGACCAGATGTCCTCCCCGGCGCGGGCGAGGGTCATGGCGTCCATGATCATGACATCGGTGGCGCCCGCGGCGCGGGCGGCTTCGGCGGCGCGGGCCAGGCCGATATTGGACTGCGGATCGGCGCAGGCGGCGGGATCGCCCTCGCAGCGCGCGATGGCGTCCATCACGCCCTGCAGGCGCTGGGCCAGGGCGGTGGCGGCGGCGCGGGCGGCGACTCGGCCCCGGCGACGGGCGCGCAGGGTGTTGAGCGCCTTTTCGAAGCCGGGCTCCCCGGCGGCGATCAGGGTGGGGGTGTCGTGGGCGCGGGGCTCGGCGATCGCCAGGCGTCCGCTGAGCAGGGCCGCGCCCAGGTCACGGCGGAAGGCCGCGCGGGCTCGGGAATCGGTCAGCAGGCCCAGCGATCCGGCCTGTTCGGCGATGGCGTCGGCCTTCTGGAAGATGGCGGCGGGCAGGTCGGTGTCGCCGTCGGCCCAGTCCAGCCACGCCTCGACCCGCGCGTCGGTCCAGCCGGCAGGCGCCAGCACCTCGACCACGCTGTCGGCGCGCTCAAGAGGCCTGCGCTCGATCCTCGCCGGTTCGCTTCGCAACGGTTTGACTCCCACCGAGCGAGGTTAGGCGCCCGAGGGGCCGCCCGCAACAGATGTTGTGGTCGCAGGCCAGTTCTCAACAACATCTTGCGGCGTTCGCGCCGCTGGACGCTCGAAAGGCGCCCGCCTATAGTCCGCCCGCCTCCCAACCCCGTTGGATCTTCAAAATCGTGCTCAAGTCGATCTTTACCTGGTGGAACGGCGCCACCCTCGGCGCCCTCTTCACCCTCTGGCGTCGCGCCGTCTTCGTCGGCCAGGATGACCTGGGCAACAAATACTACCAGGCCAAGGACGACAGCGATTCCTACGACAAGGGCCGCAAGCGCCGCTGGGTGATCTACCAGGGCTACGCCGAGGCCTCCAAGGTGCCGCCGGACTGGCACGGCTGGCTGCACCATACTTTCGAAGAACCGCCGACCCGCGAGCCGCTGAAGCGGCAGGCCTGGGAGAAGGACCACCAGCCCAACCTCACCGGCACCGTCAACGCCTGGCGCCCCAAGGGCTCCATCAGCCGTGGCGGCGAACGCCAGAAGGCGACCGGCGACTACGAGGCCTGGCGGCCGGAATAGTGGTGGCGCGCGCCTTCCTCAGCCTGACGGTCGGTCTCGGCGCCCTGGCGGCGGCGGGGCTCGTGGCCGCCCAGACTGCGCCCCCGGCGCCGATCGCCCCGACGCCCGGACCGGCGCCTGTCGCGCCGTCCCCTCTGCCGCCCGCCGGCGCCCCGGCGCCCGCCGAGGAAGCCCCGCCGGCCATCGTGCCGGTCCCGGCCCCCGTGGCGACCCCGCCGGTCCAGGCCTCCGAGGTCGCGCCCGCCGCGCCCCCCAAGGCCCAGGTGGTCGAGAAGCCCGCCGAGAGCACCACCAAGCGCGCCCGCTATGACGTCGCCATCATCCAGGCGCTGGACAAGGTCACCGCCGAGACGGTCCGCTTCGAGGCCGCCGTCGGCCAGCCGGTGCGCTACAAGACCCTCGTCTTCACCGTGAAGGCCTGCGAGCAGGCCGCGCCCGACGAACCGCAGGAAGACGCCATCGCCTATCTGACGGTGGACTCTCAGCCCAAGGCCGCGCCGGGCAAGCCGACCCCGCCGCCGCGTCAGGCCTTCAAGGGCTGGATGTACGCCTCGTCGCCGGGCCTGAACCCGCTTCAGCACCCGGTCTACGACGCCTGGCTGATCACCTGCAGGGCCGCGGCCCCCGTCGTGGCCGCCGGCAGCCGCTGAAAGTCGGCCTCGACGGCCAGGGCCTTGGCCAGCCGCCGGCGATAGACCGCCCTTGAGATTTCCTGGGTTCCGAACTGCGCCAGGTGCTCGGTCATGAACTGGGTGTCCAACAGCACGAACCCGCCGGCGATCAGCCGGGCCACCAGGTGGATCAGGGCGATCTTCGAGGCGTCGGTGGCGGTGGAGAACATGCTCTCGCCGAAGAAGGCCCCGGCCAGGGATACCCCGTAGA
The DNA here is from genome assembly GCF_058806695.1 of Phenylobacterium sp. GW821-FHT12F10. Lineage (NCBI taxonomy): Bacteria > Pseudomonadati > Pseudomonadota > Alphaproteobacteria > Caulobacterales > Caulobacteraceae > Phenylobacterium > Phenylobacterium sp. GW821-FHT12F10. The sequence continues at coordinate 1,481,529 of NZ_JBXAPY010000001.1, forward strand.
GGCCTCCCACCAGGTCTCCGTCGCGCCAGCACTCGACGCTGTGGGCGTGGCCGATGGCGAAGAGTTCAGCGTAGAGTCGCTCGATGGGCCGGTTGATCCAGGTCTCCACCCGGCCGGGCCGTGCCTCCGCGCAGGCCGCCACCACCTCGGAGAAGGCGGTGTCGATACGCACCTCATAGGGCTCGCGCCGCACCGTGCGGGCCAGGCGGTGGGAGACGTGGAAACCGTCCAGGGGAATGACGCCGCGCCGTTCCGGATCGATCAGGAACAGGGCCTCGTCCTCGCGGGCGTCGGCCATCGGGAAGACGCCGCGGGCGTAGCAGTCGAGGAGTTCCGCGGCGCCGAAGGTCTTCATGGCCTCGGACGACAGGTCCAGACCTGCCAGGCGCCGCCCCAGGGGGCGCTCACCACCGCCTCGTCCAGGATCTCGGTCGAGGCCTTGATCCGCCGCCACAGGCGCAGGGACTTCAGGCCCAGCCACTGGGTGAAGCCCAGCACCCCGCCGGGCGCCAGCAGGCGGCCGTAGTGGGCGATCAGGGCATCGGGATCACCAAGATATTCAAGGCACTCGGGGAAGACGATGACGTCGAATCTTTCGTTGGTCTCGAACCGGGCGCCGTCGCCGGTGACGAAGTCCACGACCCCCGGCTTCAACTCGCCGGCCAGCCGCCGGCGGGCGCGCTCGATGCCGAGGTCGGAGAGGTCGATCCCCAGATAGCGGGCCGGGGCGAAGGCGCGGATCGAATCGTAGAAGGCGCCTTCGCCGCAGCCGATGTCGAGGACCCGGGGATGGGGCCGACCCTCCGCCACCAGGGCGGCCAGCAGGCGGTGGTGGTGGCGCTGGTCGCTCTCCAGCAGCTCGTCATAGGCGCCCTTGGCGTAGTAGCCGTCCCAGACCTTGGCGGGGGCCGCCTTGGGCCCGTCGCCGCGGCGCATGAACAACTCGCCCACCCAGGGCCGGTCGATGGCCGCCAGCTCCAGGAAACGCCGCCAGCGCAGATAGGCCATCGTTCCCCCTCCGCCGATCAGGCCGACAGGTCGGCCTGTTCCTTCATCCAGCGTTCCAGCCAGTGGATGTCGTAATTGCCGGCGATGATGTCGGGCTGGTGGATCAGCTCCTGGAACAGCGGGATCGAGGTCTCGATGCCGCCCACCACCATCTCGCCGAGGCAGCGGTTCAGGCGCGCGATGCACTCCTCGCGGTCGCGGCCGTGGACGATGAGCTTGCCCACCAGGCTGTCGTAGTCGGGCGGGATCGTGTAGCCGGCGTAGAGGGCGCTATCGAGCCGCACCCCCAGGCCGCCGGGGGCGTGGAAGTCCGTGACCAGGCCCGGCGAGGGGGCGAAGGTCTTCGGGTTCTCGGCGTTGATCCGGCACTCGATGGCGTGGCCCTCGAAGACGATGTCCTCCTGGCGGAAGGACAGCGGCAGGCCCGCGGCGATGCGGATCTGCTCGCGCACCAGGTCGATGCCGGTGATGGCTTCGGTGACCGGGTGCTCCACCTGCAGGCGGGTGTTCATCTCGATGAAGAAGAACTCGCCGTTCTCGTACAGGAACTCGATGGTTCCGACGCCGAGATAGCCGATCGCCTTGATCGCATCGACCACCACCTTGCCGATCTTGGCCCGTTCGGCCGGTGTGATGACCGGGGAGGGGGCTTCCTCCAGCACCTTCTGGTGACGCCGCTGCAGGGAGCAGTCGCGTTCCCCCAGGTGGCAGACATTGCCGAAGCTGTCGGCGATGACCTGGATCTCGATATGGCGCGGGGTCTGGAGGTAGCGTTCCATATAGACCGCGTCGTCGCCGAAGGAGGCGCGCGCCTCGGCCCGGGCGGTCGAGACGGCCTCGGCCAGGTCTTCCATCGTCTCGGCGACCTTCATGCCGCGCCCGCCACCGCCGGCGGCGGCCTTGATCAGGACGGGGAAGCCGATCTGCTTGGCGGCGGCGAAGGCCTCCTCCTCCGTGGTCACGGCGCCGTCGGAGCCGGGGACCACGGGGATGCCCGCGTCCTTCACCGCCTGCTTGGCGGTGATCTTGTCGCCCATCATCAGGATGTGCTCGGCCTTGGGGCCGATGAAGGTGAAGCCGTGCGCCGTGACGATCTCGGCGAAGCGGGCGTTCTCCGACAGGAATCCGTAGCCCGGATGAATCGCCTGGGCGCCGGTGATCTCGGCGGCGGCGATGATCGAGGGGATGTTCAGGTAGCTCTTGGCCGCCGAGCGCGGGCCAATGCAGACGCTCTCGTCGGCCAGCCGCACCCACATGGCGCCGGCGTCGGCCTCCGAGTGCACGGCCACCGTGGAGATGCCCATTTCCTTGCAGGCCCTGTGGACCCGCAACGCGATCTCGCCCCGGTTGGCGATGAGGATTTTCTCGAACATCGGGCTATTCGATGACGACGAGAGGTTCGCCGAATTCCACCGGGTCGCCATCGCCCACCAGGATCTCCGCGACCTTGCCGGCCTTGGGCGCGGGGATCGGGTTCATGGTCTTCATGGCCTCGATGATCATCAGGGTCTGACCGGCGGCGACGCTGTCGCCGACCTTCACGAAGGGCGGAGCGTCGGGCTGGGGCTGCATATAGACGGTGCCGACCATGGGCGACTTGACCAGGTCGCCATTGCGGCGGGCCTCGGCGGCCACTGCCGCGGCGCTGGGCGCGGCGTCGAGGGCCGGGGCGGCCGGTGCGGCGGGGGCGTGGGCCATCGGCGCCGCCTGCTGGACATACTGCATCGGCGCGGCGGTCATGGTGCGGGCGACGCGGATCTTCAGGCCCGAATGTTCGACCTCGATCTCCGACAATCCGGTGTCGGTGAGGATGTCGGCCAGTTTGCGCACCAGGCGCGCGTCGATCGGATCGGCGGGCGCCTTGGGAGTGCTAGCCATGGAAAAGACCCTTATTCTTAGGCTTGGAGGTTACGCGGACTGACCCGCGGCGGCCTCGACGGCCAGGACATAACTTGCCGCGCCGAAACCCGACACCAGTCCGGTGGCGGCCAGCGAGACATAGGTTTCACGGCGGAACGCCTCGCGCGACGCCGGGTTCGAGAGGTGGCACTCGACGATGGGGATATCGAGCATCTTCAGGGCGTCCAGCAGGGCGATGGAGGTGTGGCCATAGCCCGCCGGGTTGATCACCAGCGCGCAAGCCTCGGTGCGGGCTTCCTGCACCCAGTCGATCAGCTGGCCTTCGTGGTTGGATTGATGGAACACGACGGTTCGCCCCAGGGCGGCGGCGCGTTGCTCACAGAGCTTGCGCACATCGTCCAGCGTGGCTTTTCCGTAAATCTCCGGCTCGCGGACGCCCAGGAGGTTGAGGTTGGGCCCGCTCAGCACATAGATCGGTTTCGACATTCGGCTCCGCCGTCGATTCCGCCGTCTTGTAACGGGCGGCGGCGGGGGTCACAAGCACTGGGAATGGACGACGTGTTGGACGAGGCGGTCATGACCCTGACCATCAACGGCGAGGAGCGCGCCTTTTCGGGCCTTTCGGACCTGGCTGCCCTGGTGCTGAGCCTGGGTCTGGACCCCCGCAAGGTGGCCGTGGAGCGCAATCTCGAGATCGTGCCGCGCTCGGCCTATGGGGCCACGGCGCTCTCCGACGGCGACCGGATCGAGATCGTCCACTTCATCGGAGGCGGCTGACATGGACGGAACGACTCACACCCACACTCAGGAAGATAGTTGGACCGTGGCCGGCCGCACCTTCACCTCGCGGCTGATCGTCGGCACCGGCAAGTACAAGGACTATGCGCAGAACGCCGCCGCCGCCGACGCCGCGGGCGCCGAGATCGTCACCGTCGCCCTTCGCCGGGTGAACCTGTCGGACCCCAGCCAGCAGATGCTGGTGGACTATGTGAAGCCCGACCGCTTCACCTACCTGCCCAACACCGCCGGCTGCTTCACCGGCGAGGAGGCGGTGCGCACCCTGCGCCTGGCCCGCGAAGCCGGCGGCTGGGACCTGGTGAAGCTGGAGGTGCTGTCGGACCCCAAGCTGCTCTATCCGGACATGGAAGAGACCCTGCGGGCGCTCAAGATGCTGATCGCAGAGGGCTTCCAGGTGATGGTCTATTGCACCGATGACCCGGTGTTCGCCCGCAAGCTCGAAGACGCCGGGGCGGCGGCCATAATGCCGCTGGCGGCCCCGATCGGCTCAGGCATGGGCATTCTCAACAAGGTCAATATCGGCCTGATCATCGAGCAGGCCAAGGTGCCTGTCCTGGTGGACGCTGGCCTCGGCACCGCCTCCGACGCCGCCATCGCCATGGAGATGGGCTGCGACGCCGTGCTGATGAACACCGCCATCTCCGACGCCCGCGATCCCGTCCTGATGGCCAGCGCCATGAAGCACGCGGTCATCGCGGGGCGGCAGGCGTTCCTCGCGGGCCGGATGCCGAGGCGGGTCTATGGCGATCCGTCCTCGCCGCAGTCGGGACTGATCTGAGGGGGTTCCCAGCATTCCGATGCTGCGCCGGGCCGCCGTGAATTCGGGGAGCAAGATGGATCTATTCGTCACGTCGGAGTCCACTATCGACGTCACTCACGACGAGCTGTCTGTCCTTCTGAAACTGGAAGAGGCCTTCAACGGCAGGGCAGGGCCTGCGGCAATTGGGCGGATCGCCCATCTTGCCGTGGTTCTGATCATCATGAACCCTGAAGTCGCCACCCCTTTTCCGGAGGGTGTAATCTTCCGCCCCTCCCGGAGCATGCTCGACATCAAGTTGGCGTTCGATTTCGCGGACTGGAAGCGAGCCGATGCAGCGGGAAGGGTCAATCATATCATCGACCTGCTTTGTGGGGTGCTCGAAGGCGCGGCTCGGAAGCATTTCGGGTCAAACTCCCCGGACGATCTCATTGCCACGCTCAAGCAATGCCGCGTTCCGCGCTGACCCCTCCCGCTAGCCTTCCCTAGCGCCACGGGTCCAAGCTCAGCCCAACAACAAGGGAGGAGCCGCCATGGGCCAGGCCAAGGGACGCAAGTCGATCTTCATCACCGGAGCCGCCTCGGGCATGGGGCGGGAGACCGCCCGGCTGTTCCACGAGAAGGGCTGGTTCGTCGGGGGTTATGACGTCAACGCCGAGGGGCTGAAGGCCCTGGAGGCCGAGCTTGGGGCCGAGAACTGTGTCGTCCGTACCCTGGACGTCACCGACCGCGCCGACTACCAGGCGGCCTTCTCCGAGTTCGGGGCGGCCACCGGCGGCAAGCTCGATTTGCTCTACAACAATGCCGGGATCGGCCGCGGCGGCCCCTTCGCCGACCAGCCCTTCGAGGACGTCATGGCCGTGGTCCAGGTCAATTTCGTCGGCGTGCTGATCGGCATCCACGAGGGGATCAAGCTGCTGAAGGCCACGCCAGGCTCCCTCTGCTTCACCACCTCGTCGTCCTCGGCCACCTTCGGCATGGCCGGGATCGCGGTCTATTCGGCCACCAAGCACGCGGTGAAGGGCCTCAGCGAGGCGCTCTCGGTGGAGTTCAAGGCCTATGGGGTCCGGGTCGCCGACGTCCTGCCGGGTCTGATCGACACGCCGATCCTGCCGCCGGGGGCCGCCGCCGCCGCCCCGAAGGAGGGCCTGTTCCGCGCCATCCCGCCCATGGAGGTCGCGAAAGTGGTCTGGGAGGCCTACCACTCCGACAAGCTGCACTGGTACGTGCCGCCGGAACTGGTGGAGCTGGACAAGGCCGCCACCCTGGCGCCCGAGGCCACCCGCGACCAGATGGCCGCCGGGTCGCTGTTCTCGATGCAGACCCCGGACTAGGCGGCCTCTTTCAACCGCTCGATGTCCAAGTCCGGCGATAGGCCCAGGGTCCGCATCATGTCATCGCGGCCCGGGCCGAGCTTGGGCGGATAGGCCGCCGCATTGGCCTTCTTGCCCCGCGCCCAGTAGCCCATCACCCGCAGCAGGTTGGCCGGCCGCTTCAGCCAGGCCGAGGGATCCTCCAGCATGTGGAAGCCCCGCAGGGCCTGCCGCAGCAGGCCGATGTCGGAACGGACCGCCACGGCCACCCCATCCTCCAGGAACCGCTTCATCAGCCGGGCCTTCAGCCTCGGCCGGTAGCCGGGGGTCAGGGTGTTGCGGGCCAGGCGGATGGCCTGGCGGTCCTGGTTGAGCATGTCCTGGTAGTAGGGCTTGAGGCTCGTATTGATGCGGCCCTGATAGGCCAGCAGGCGCGCGGCCGGATCGGCGGACTCGCTGAGCGAATCGCGCAGGGCGTAGGCGCTGACGGCCGCGAAGGAGCAGCCCCGGCCATAGAGCGGATTGGTCCGCACCAGGCTGTCGCCGAGGGGAAAGTAGCCCAGCACCGTGGCCTCGCCCGCCGGAGCCATGTCGCGCCAGCGGCTGTGCAGGTCGCCCATGCCGAACACCCGGCTGACGCCGTACGACCGGGCCGGATCGATCCAGGGGACCAGGCCCGGAAGCTGGGCGCAGATGGCGTCGAACACCGCCGGATCGACGATGGCCTTGCGCATCTCCAGCTCGATCTCCGGCACGCACATGGTGATGGAGAACCAGCCGTTGTCGGCCGGGAAGACGCCGTACTTCAGGAAGCCCAGGTCGCCGGTGCCGGGCGATTTGCCGCGCGGCGGCTCGGTCATGCCGGGGTTCAGGCGGTAGTGGCGGGTGAAGTAGAGGATGCCGGCGGTCTCCGACGCCTCGGTGATGACCGCGCCGGCCGCCACCAGCTGCTCGATGGCCGCGGTGGTGCGACCGGCGGCGTCCACCACCAGGTCGGCGGTGAGCGCCTCGCCGCCCTCCAGGGTGACCCCGGTGACCCGGACGGGGGATCCCGGCTCCAGCTTCAGGCCGGTGACGAAGACGCCGGAGCGGATCTGCACATTGGCCAGCCGCTCCACATAGCGGCGCATCACCAGCTCCAGGGTCGTGCGGCGACTGGTGAGCACCACGAAGTCGCGGTCGACGGGTTCCGGACGATAGCCCTTCTTCAGTTCGTCGCTCAGCATCTGCTCGAAGCCCAGGTCGCGGGCGCCGGCTGCCAGCAGCTCAGCCAGCAACTGCGGATGCTCGTCGCGCAGGATCAGCCGCAGGCGGGCCAGGAAGGCGTGGCTATGGCGCAGGTGCCCGACCCCGCGGCGGGCCCAGTCGGCGAAGGCCGCGTCGGCGTCGCCCTCCGGCGGCGGCGGGTCGCGTTCCAGCAGGATGAGCATGCGGTCGGGACCAGCCAGGGCCAGGGCGGTGCAGAGCCCGCCGATTCCGGCCCCGATCACCAGTACGGTTTCGGTCATGTCGCCTCCCGGGCGTTTTCTTTGATGGTGACACGGGCGCCCGGGGGGAAGGGAAGGGGGGACTTTACAGGTCCGGTTGTCAAGGTTATCGCCCTGCCATGCTGCGTTGCGCCGCCCAGATCATGACCTCCACCATCGCTCCCTCGCGGGGCGTTGGAGGGCGTGCGCGCGACTAGCCGCTTCCTTCGACAGCCCCGCCGGACACGGACGGGGCTGGAGGATCGGCCACCCTGTCCCCGGACTTACCGAGACAGGACTTCCCAATGGCCCACGACGACCTCAATCCCAACGCGTTCTACGGCGGCGGTCTCGCCGTCGAGAGCTACGACCTGTTCGCCGCCCAGAACGACAGGATGGCCGGCGACATCGCCTTCTACCTGGACCTGGCCCGCGACCGCGGCGGCCGGATCCTGGAGTTGGCCTGCGGCACGGGACGGGTGCTGACGCCGCTGGTGGAGGCCGGGTTCGAGGTCACCGGGGTCGATATCTCCCGGGCCATGCTGGAGGTGGCCGACCGGCGGCTGCAGGCCCTGCGGCCCTCGGCCTGGGGCCGCGCGCGGCTGGTGTGTTCGCCGATGCAGGACTTCGAGACGACCGACCGATTCGACCTGGTGCTGATCCCGGCCCGATCCTTCCAGCACCTCACCGATCCGGTCGACCAGAGGAAGACCCTGGAGCGGGTCTGGCGGTGCCTGAACCCCGGCGGGATGCTGGTGATCGACATGTTCGATCCGCGGCTGGAGATGTGCGTCGGCGAGCCCGAGCCCACGCCGGCGCGGGAGGTCGTCGATCCGGTCAGCGGGCGGCGCTTCCGGCGCACCTGCCTGGGGCGCCACACCGATCCTTTCCGCCAGACGACGGGCGAACGGATGCGCATCGAGGAACTGGACGCCCAGGACTCGGTCCTGGGCAGCCATGAGACGTCCTGGACCCTGCGCTGGTCGACGCGCCAGGAGATGGCCTACCTGCTGGAGCTCACCGGCTTCGAGGCGGTCAGCGTCTATTCGGACTTCCGGCGCTCCCCGCCGGCCTATGGCGGCGAGCAACTCTGGGTCGCTCGCGCGGTCTAGGGCGCGTCAGGCGGAAGTGGACACCGGTTCCGCCTGACGTGCTCTAATGTTTTGAATCTAGACCCTTCTTGCCGTTTCAGAGGATTTCATCTGAAACGGTCAGGGTCTAGCCGATGGTCTTCAGGTCGCCGGCCTTGGCCTGGGTGATGGCGGCGCGCAGGGCAGGCAGGTCGGCGCCGGGGATCATCCGGTCCCCGACGATGAAGGCCGGCGTGCCCTCGATGCCCAGGGCCTGGGCCAGTTCGTGGGTGTCGCTGATCTGCTTGTTGATGGCGGCGGACTCGCCGGCGGCCTTGGCCTGGGCGGGGTCGATGCCGGCGGCGGCGAGGTGGCGGTCGATCGCCGCCTCGTCCAGCGCCTTCTCGCCCATGAAGCCCTGGTAGAGGGCCAGGCCCTTGGCCTTGCCGGCCGGGGTCAGGGCGACCTTGGCCGCCAGGTTCGATTCGCCCCCGAAGATCGGGAATTCCTTGAACACGAAGCGGACATCCGGGTTGTCCTGGATGATCTTCACCACCTCGGGCGCGGAGGTCTTGCAGTAGCCGCAGCGGTAATCGAAGAACTCCACCACCGTGATCTTGCCGTTCGGGTTGGCCACGAAGTCGCGGGGATCCTGTTCCAGGGCCTTGCGATGCTTCACCAGGCCGGCCTTGGCGACGTTGGCCGCATTGGCGATCTTCTTTTCCTGCAGCTTCTGCACCGCCTCCTCGATGACCTCGGGATGCTCCAGCAGATAGGCGCGCACCTTCTGGCCGAAGGCGGCGTCGGCCGTCTTCTGGCAACCGGAAAGCGACAGGACGGCGACGAGCGCCAGGGCGGCGGCTGGGAGGAGTTTCATGAAGGCTGCTTAGCTTGAAGGGCGGGGATTGCGAAGGTCAGCGGAGCGAGCCGCGGCGGATCGAGCCTTCCTTGGCCAGGTCCTTGAGATCGTCCTTGCTGGGAGAAGAGGCCAGGACGATGTCGGTGGCGCGGCGCCATTCGGGCGTCGCCTTGTCCAGCTTTTCCCGGGCGCGCATGGCGAAGACCAAGGCCTGCTGGCGGTTGCCGATCTGGAAATTGTATTCGGCGGTGGCGTAGCGGGCCAGGCCGTCCTGTTCCTTGTGGTCGTAGGCCTGGGCCAGCAGGCGCCAGGCCTCGGCGTTCTCCTCGTCCAGGGACAGGGAGCGCTTCAGCTCGCCGATGCCCTCGTCGACCTTCTTCTCGTCGGTGAGCGCGATCAGGGTCTGGCCCAGGTTGATGCGCAGCAGGGGCGCCTCGGGTTTCAGTTCGACCGACTTGCGCTGCGGCGTCTCGGCCTCGTCGGCCCGGCCGAACTCGAACAGGATCTGACCCTTGAGCTCGTAGAGGTAGGGGTTGTCCGGGTGCTCGGCGAGCAGGCCGTCGATGATCTTCAGCGCCTTGTCCGGCTCCTTGAGCTGGTAGTAGGCGATCGCCCGGCCATAGCGGGTCGTGTAGGACTGATCCTTCTCGTCCAGCTTGCCCATCACCAGCTGGGGATTGATGAAGGCGTCGAGCTTCATCTTCATGACGGCGTGTTCGGTCATCGCCTCCGGCGCGTCCTTCGCGCCGTAGTGGGCCAGGACCTGGGCGCGGCCGCGCAGGGCCTCGATCCGGTCGGAGGACAGGGGGTGGCTGCGGAAATAGGCGAAACGCCGAGCCTCCTGGAAGACTTCCTGATAGCGGAAGTTGTCGAAGAACTCGACGAGACCGCGGCCCGAAAGACCGGCCTTCTCCAGATAGGTCAGGCCCGCCTGGTCGGCGCGGGATTCCTGCTCGCGGCTGTAGCCCATGGCCCCCAGGGCCCCGAAATAGTTGGCGCTGCCCACCAGAGCCGCGGCGCCCTCGGCCGAGCCCGCCAGGGCCGCCAGCACGCCCAGGCCCATGGTCAGCAGGAAGGGCTTCATGCCCGCGGCGTTCATGTCGCCGGACCGGGCCGAGTGGCCGCCGGCCAGGTGGCCGATTTCGTGGGCCATGACCCCCTGAAGCTGGTTGGGGTTCTCGGTCTCCAGGATCAGGCCGGTATAGACCGCCATCTGGCCGGGCCCGGCCGAGGCCTGCAGGTCCTTCGACCCGATCAGCAGGATGTGGATGGCCTTGGCGTCGACCCCGGCGGCTTCGAACAGCGGCGTCGCGTCCTTGCGGAGGGTCTCTTCGATCTCGGTGTCGCGGATCAGCGACACCCCCTCCTGGGCCCGGGCGGGGGCCGCCTGGAGCACCAGGCTGAGGGCGGCCGTCGCCGTCAGGACCAGCCGGGGAAGCGAACGGGCAGGGGACGCCATTCCAGAAACTCCTAGCGCCCCCCAGCCCTTCATACGATCAGCCTAACCCGTCAGCCGCGACGCCACCAGCCTTTGCGGGGCGCGGCCGGCGGGGTGGAGATTTCCGCCGGATCGGGTTCCTTGACCTTGACGGCCACGGGTTCCGGCGCGGGCGCCGGTTCCGGAGCCACCGCCTCGGCCTCGGGTTCGGCCACGGCCTCTTCGGCGACGGCTTCCACCGGCGCGGCCTCGGCCTTGGGCTTGCGGGCCCGGGTCTTCTTCACCGGGGCGGCGGGCGCCTCGGCCTCGACGACGGGTTCGGGCTCGGGAAGCGGCGCGGCCGCCTCTTCGATCACCGCGACCGGATCGGGCGCTTCCTCGCGGGCCGGAGCCTCGGCGGCTTCGCCCTCTTCGCCGGCGCGACCGCGGCCACGGCCGCGACGCGCACGGGTCTTCTTGGGCTTCTCGTCCAGGGCGGGCAGTTCGACCCACATGTCGTCGCCGCCTTCGACCGCGGGCGCGATCATCGGCGAGCTTTCCTGGACCACGGTCTCGGCGGCCGAGGCGACCGGCGCGGCGGCGCTGTCATTGGCCGGCGCCGGGGTGCGGAAGTCTTCCGCCGGATCGTGCCAGACGAAGGGGTCGTCGCCATAGGGCACCCAGGGACGGGTCCAGGAGAAGGCGTCCTGCGGACGGCTGTCGTCGCGCATGCGGCGACCGCCCCTGCGGCCACGCCGGCGGCGTCGGCCGCCCTGGCCGTCGTCCTCGAACTCACCCTTGGCCTCGACCGGCGCGCGCGGCTCGGCGGCCGGCTGGTCGGGGCGAGGTTCACCGTCGCGGCGTCCGCGACGACGACGGCGGCGACCACGGCCGGCGCGCTCGCCGTCGTCCTCGCCACGTTCCTCGGTGCGGCCCTCGGCCTGGCGGGCCACCACGGGATCGCGGCCGCCTTCGTATTCTTCGTCTTCCTCGGCTTCGAGGATTTCTTCGTCGTCCTCTTCCTCGTCCTCGACGGCGCTGTCATCGAAGTCGTCGTCGTCGGGCACATAGGCCTGCAGCGGGGTGTGATGCACCACCGCGTGTTCCGGCCGCGCCTCGCTGGCCGTGCGCTCGATCTCGTGCTCGGCATGGGACATGGCGTCGTCGATGACGATGGTGACGAACAGGCCCAGGCCCTCGTGGATGCGGGCCAGGTGGCTGCGCTTCTCATTGAGGATGTAGAGGCCGACGGCGCGCGGCACCTTGAGGGTGGCTTCGCCGCCGCCCTTCAGGGCCTCGCCCTCGACGGTGCGCAGGGCCGACAGGGCGCTGGACTCCACCGAACGGACGCGGCCGGTGCCCGCGCAGTGTTCGCAGACGTGGGTGGTGCCTTCCAGGACGCCCGAACGGCGACGCTGGCGGCTGATCTCCATCAGGCCAAAGCCGCTGATCTTGCCCATCTGGACCCGCGCGCGGTCGTCCTTCAGGGAGTCCTTCAGCTTCTTCTCGACCGCCCGGTTGTTCTTCGACTCATCCATGTCGATGAAGTCGATGACGATCAGGCCGGCCAGGTCGCGCAGACGCAGTTGGCGGGCGGTCTCTTCGGCCGCCTCCATGTTGGTCTTCAGCGCGGTCGCCTCGATGTTCCGCTCGCGGGTGGCGCGGCCGGAGTTCACGTCGACGGCCACCAGGGCCTCGGTCTGGTTGATCACCAGATAGCCGCCCGAGCGCAGGGGCACGGTGGGGGTGTAGATCTGGGCGAGGTGGTCCTCGACCTTGTGCTTGACGAACAGGGGGGTCGGCTCGCGGTAGGCCTGAACCTTCTTGGCCTGCGAGGGCATCAGCATGCGCATGAAGTCGCGGGCTTCCTTGAACCCGGCCTCGCCCTCGACCCAGACCTCGTCGATGTCCTTGTCGTAGAGGTCCCGGATCGTGCGCTTCACGAGGTCTTCTTCCTCGTAGATGAGCGCCGGGGCGACCGAGTGCAGGGTCTTGTCGCGGATATTCTCCCACAGACGCAGGAGGTACTCGTAGTCCCGCTTGATCTCGGCCTTGGTGCGCTTGGCGCCGGCGGTCCGCACGATCAGGCCCATGCCCTGCGGCACGTCCAGGCTCTGGACCACGCCCTTCAGGCGCTTGCGGTCGGTGGCGGTGGTGATCTTGCGGGAGATGCCGCCGCCCCGGGCGGTGTTGGGCATCAGCACGCCGTAGCGGCCGGCCAGCGACAGGTAGGTGGTCAGAGCCGCGCCCTTGTTGCCGCGCTCTTCCTTGACGACCTGGACCAGCATGATCTGCCGGCGGCGGATCACTTCCTGGATCTTGTAGCGACGCATCAGCCGCCGGCGACGCCGGGCGACCTCCTCGTCCATGACGTCGTCGTCGTCGTCGCTGTCGGTGGCGGCGTCTTCCTCGTCATCATCCTCGGACGTGGGATTGCCCCGGCCGCGCGGCTCGGGGTGATCGTCCTCGTCCTCGGCTTCCTCGCGCATCAGCGCTTCGCGGTCGGCCACCGGGATCTGATAGTAATCCGGGTGGATTTCGTTGAAGGCCAGGAAGCCGTGCCGGTTGCCGCCGTATTCGATGAAGGCGGCCTGGAGCGAGGGTTCGACCCGCGTCACCTTGGCGAGGTAGATGTTACCCCGGAGCTGTTTGCGGTTCTGGCTTTCGAAATCGAATTCTTCAATCCGGGTTCCGTCGACCACCACCACACGCGTCTCTTCTGCGTGAGCGGCGTCGATAAGCATTTTCTTGGACATATAGGCGATCTCCGTGGCGCGCCTGGAGCTCTCGGCTCGGGCGCTGCCGGTTTGTCATGAGGGCGCGCACGCCTTCGCCGGCCGCGTCAGGGACGCGGGCGGTGCAAGGCCGAAAAGGGGCTCGAGCGGCGCTGCCCATAGTGTGTTTCCCAGGCGCGCTTTGATGGAGCGCGGATCGGATTGATGCGTCATGGCCGAGGATTCGGCCGAAGCCGACGCAGGCTTTCGCGCGGAACATGGTCCTGACAGGCAGGACGTCCTCCAGCGCGGCCGCGACATTGCAACACTAAGCTGAAAAAAGAAAGACAATCGGCTTCAGCCTCGGTTCAGCCTGGAGGGGTTAACCGTTTCTCCACGCTGTTAAGGGGTATATGGGGTTCAAATCAGATGCGTGTGGTGTGGGGCCGGATGCTCGCGAAAGTAGGCGGCGTCTTCGAAAAGTTCGGAAAGCGTACCCTGGCGGCGGTCGCCGCGGGCGTGTGCTGTCTCGCCTTCGCGGCCGTGGGCCAGGCCAACGCCTCGGGCGGCGGCGTCCTCAAGGTCCGCCTCGGCGGCGACCAGACCGAAACCCGAATCGTCATCGACCTCGACCGCTCCGCCACCGCCAAGGTGGCTTCCGACGGTCAGGATGACCGCCGCGTCGTCATGAACATGCCCGGCGTCAATGTGGACCGCACCCTGCAGGGCGCCGGCCAAGGGCTGGTGAAGACCTGGATGCTCGATGGCGGGCCCATGGGGGCGCGCCTGCGGATCGACCTGGCCTCCGACGCGGTGATCAAGCGCCGCTTCCTGCTGCCCCCGGCTGACGGCGCGGCCAACTACCGCTATGTGATCGATCTGGCCGCCGCGACGCCCGGCGCCGCCAACGCCGGCCGGGTGATGATGATCTCGGCGCCCGCCGCCATCCGTCCGCCCCCGCTGTCGCTGAAGAAGACCGTCGTCATCGACGCCGGCCACGGCGGCAAGGATCCCGGCGCCATCGGCTCCAACGGCTACGAGAAGGACGTCACCCTGGCCGCGGCCCTGGCGCTGAAGTCGCGCCTGGAGCGCACCGGCCGCTACCGCGTCGTCATGACACGGTCGGCCGACGTCTATGTGCCCCTGGAAACCCGCGTCCCTATCGCGCGCAAGTCGGGGGCCGACCTGTTCATCTCCCTGCACGCCGACTCGGGCCCCACCACCAACACCCGCGGCGCCAGCGTCTACACCCTCGCCGACCGCGCCGTGGCGCGCTCGGCCAAGCTGGTCTCCAAGGACGACTGGTTCATGAAGGCCGGGCTGCAGGGGGACCGGGGCGTCTCGGGCATCCTGTTCGACCTGACCCAACGCTCCACCAAGAACCGCTCGGCCAAGTTCGCCGAGATGCTGCTCGACCGGATTTCCGACGGCGACATGATGCTGTTGCGCCGCAGCCACCGCGAGGCCGGCCTGGCCGTCCTGCTGGCGCCCGACGTGCCCGCCGTGCTGCTGGAGATGGGCTTTGTGAACAACGCCGAGGACGAGGCCTTCCTGCGCGATCCCGCCGGCCGGGCCAGGCTGATGAACGCCGTCGGCGACTCCATCGACGCCTACTTCGCGCAAGAGACCCGGCTGGCGTCGCGGTAACTCCGCGCGCCTCACAAATCCGGCTTCCCCTTTTCCGAAACCCGCTCTAGACGATGACCATGCGGGAGGAGGGCGCCCGCGGAGGTCTGTCAGTCTTGAACCCCCCGGAAAGATGGGTCGCGATCGCCGGCGTCGCCGTGTTGAGCGCAATCGCGGTGGCTGGGTTCGCCATCGCCATCTATGCGGCGTGGCTGTTCCACGACATGCCCGATGCGGGCGACCTGGTGGACTATCGTCCGCCCACCGCCACCCGGGCCTACGCCTGGGACGGCACCCTGATCGGCGAATTCTCCCGCGAACGCCGCATCTTCGTTCCCTATGACAACATCCCGCCGCAGCTGGCCCAGGCCTTCCTGGCGGCGGAAGACCGCAACTTCTTCCAGCACTCGGGCGTGGACGCCATGGGCCTGACCCGGGCCATGATGCGCAACGTGCTGAACGCCGCCCGGGGCAAGCGCCTGGAGGGCGGCTCCACCATCACCCAGCAGGTGGCCAAGAACGTCCTGCTCACCAGCGACGCCACCGTCGGCCGCAAGCTGAAGGAGGCCATCCTGGCGCGGCGTCTGGAGCAGACGCTGAACAAGGAGCAGATCCTTGAGCTCTATCTCAACGAGATCTGGCTGGGGTACCGTTCCTATGGGGTCGGGGCGGCGGCCTACAACTATTTCGGCAAGTCGATTTCCGACCTCAGCCTGGCCGAGTGCGCCTATCTGGCCGCGCTTCCCAAGGGGCCGGACAATTACCATCCGATCCGGCGCAAGGCGAACGCCATCGCCCGCCGCAACTGGATCATCGGCCAGATGGCCGACCTGGGCTGGGTCAGCCGCGCCGACGCCGACAAGGCGCTGAAGGAGGACCTCAAGGTCCAGAACGCCCCCAGCCGCGCCAAGTACCGCGACGCCGACTTCTTCGTCGAGGAGGTGCGCCGCCGTGGCCTGGCCACCCTGGGCCAGAGGCTGAACGAGGGGGGGTACTACATGCGCACCACCCTCGATCCGGAGATGCAGACGGCCGCCCGCGTGGCCCTGATGCATGGCCTGGAGCAGTACGACCGCCGCCACGGCTGGCGCGGCGCCTGGGGCCACGTCACCATCGCGCCGGGCTGGGAGGCCCTCGCCAAGAAGAAGACCCTGCCGGCCGAACGCCGCAGCTGGCGCCCGGCCGTGGTCACCGAATCCTCCAACAGCAATGTCCGCATCCAGGTGGCCGAGAGCGGCGACACCGGCGCCCTGGTGGGCGAGGACGTCGCCTGGGCCCGGGCCGGCAAGGGCGTGCCCGTGGTGGGCGACCTGATCTTCGTGGAGCCCGTGGAGGGTGGCGGCTACCGACTGAAGCAGGTGCCGGCGGTCAACGGCGCCCTGGTGGCCATGGAGCCCAACTCCGGGCGCGTCCTGGCCATGGTGGGGGGCTATTCCTTCTCGCTCTCCAACTTCAACCGCTCCACCCAGGCGATGCGTCAGCCGGGTTCGGCCTTCAAGCCCTTGGTCTACGCCACGGCGCTGGAGAACGGCTACACGCCGGCCAGCGTGGTGATGGACAGCGCCATCACCCTGAAGGGCAACGCCGGCGAGGACTGGACGCCGGAGAACTACAACAAGAAGTACTACGGGGCCCTGGCCCTGCGGAAAGGCCTGGAGCTGTCGCGCAACGCCATGACCGTGCGCCTGGCCCAGGGTGTCGGCATGTCGAAGATCCGCGACATGGCCATCAAGCTGGGCGTGGTGCGCGACATGGAGCCTGTGCTGGCCATGGCCCTGGGCGCCGGCGAGACCACCCCCTTCAAGCTGACCGCAGCCTACGCCTCCTTCGTCAACGGCGGGCGCAAGGTGGAGCCGCACCTGATCGAGCTTGTGCAGGACCGCGAGGGCAAGACCATCTTCCGCGCCGACAAGCGTGACTGCGCCCGCTGCGACGCCGGCTTCAACGGCGACGAGAGCCCGCGGATCGCGCCGGGCGGCGCCCAGATGATGGACCCCATCACCGCCTACCAGATCACCTCCATGCTGCAGGGCGTGGTCCAGCGCGGCACCGCCACCTCGGTGGGCGTGCTTGGCCGGCCCGTGGGCGGCAAGACGGGCACCACCAATGAATACCGCAGCGCCTGGTTCGTGGGCTTCACCCCCCAGGTCGTGGCCGGCGTGTTCGTGGGCTTCGACGACAACCGCAGCCTGGGCGAGGGCGAGACCGGCACCGTGGCCGCCGTGCCGATCTTCACCGAGTTCATGATGGAGGCCACCAAGGGCCTGCCCAAGACCGAGTTCAAGGCGCCCAAGAACGCCAAGTTCGTCATGGTCCGCGGCATCCGCGAGGCCTTCAGGCCCGGAACCGAGCCCAAGGTCGCCGTCTCGGCCGGCGTCTATCGCCCCAGCGAGGGCCCGCAGCCCTATCAGCAGGTCTGGCCCGACGGGCAACCGACTGGCGCGCCCGCGCCGCCGGCGCCCCCGAAGAAGCAGGATGACATGAGCGGGTTGTACTAAGGCGGGCAAACCGCTACTGCCCCCGGCTCACGTTTCGAAGGAATTCCCCATGAGAGCGGATGTTGAGGCTGCCAAGGCCGACATCGAGCAGTCGATCGAACTGCTCAGGAGGCGTCTTTGACTGGGAACCTGCGCTTCGAAAACTTCACGAGCTGAACGCCCGGGTCGAGGACCCGACCCTCTGGGATAACGCCGCGGCCGCCCAGGCCATCACCCGCGAACGCAGCCAGTTGGCCGCGAGCGTGGAGTCGGTGCTGTCCATCGAACGCGACCTCGAGGACGCGCTGGGCTACGCCGAACTGGCTGACGAAGAGGGCGACGAGGCGACGCTGGACGAGGCGCGCGCCCAGCTGAAGGCCATCAGGGAGCGCGCCGGCCGCGCCGAGCTGGAGGCGCTGCTCTCCGGGGAGGCCGACGGCAACGACGCCTTCATGGAGATCAATTCCGGCGCCGGGGGGACCGAGTCCAACGACTGGGCCGGCATGCTGCTTCGGATGTACACCCGCTGGGCCCAGGCCCACGGGATGACAGTGGAGTTCCTGGAGGAGACCCCGGGCGAGCAGGCCGGGATCAAGTCGGTGACCCTGCAGATCAAGGGGCACAACGCCTATGGCTGGCTGAAGACCGAGGCGGGCGTGCACCGCCTGGTGCGCATCTCGCCCTTCGATTCGGCCGCCAAGCGGCACACCAGCTTCGCCTCGGTCTGGGTCTATCCGGTGGTGGACGACACCATCGTCATCGACATCAACCCCTCCGATGTGCGCACCGACACCTACCGGGCCTCGGGCTCCGGCGGCCAGCACATCAACAAGACCGACTCCGCGGTGCGCCTGACCCACATCCCCACCGGGGTCGCGGTGGCCTGCCAGGCCGGGCGCTCGCAGCACCAGAACCGCGAAGAGGCCTGGAAGATGCTGCGCGCCCGCCTCTACGAGCTGGAGCTGCAGAAGCGCGAGGCCGAGGCCCAGGCCATGCAGGACCAGAAGACCGATATCGGCTGGGGCCACCAGATCCGCTCCTACGTCCTGCAGCCCTATCAGATGGTCAAGGACCTGCGGACCGAGGTGGAGACCTCCGACACCCAAGGGGTGCTGGACGGCGATCTGGACGCCTTCATGGGGGCGTCCCTGGCCCAGCGGGTCGGGATCACC
This sequence comes from Phenylobacterium sp. GW821-FHT12F10, assembly GCF_058806695.1. Taxonomy (NCBI): domain Bacteria; kingdom Pseudomonadati; phylum Pseudomonadota; class Alphaproteobacteria; order Caulobacterales; family Caulobacteraceae; genus Phenylobacterium; species Phenylobacterium sp. GW821-FHT12F10. The sequence goes on from NZ_JBXAPY010000001.1 coordinate 1,500,066, forward strand.
CGCGAGGGCTAGGCGCGCGACAGTCAGGGAGTCTTCCGATGATCCGTTGCGAGTGGGGGCGTGAGGGGATCGAGGCCCTGAGATCGCAGGTCTCGGTGTTCGTGATCGTCGACGTGCTGTCCTTCTCCACGGCGGTGGACATCGCCGTGGGCCGTGGGGCGAGCATCTATCCCTTCCCGCTGGGCGACCCGGCGGAGGCGAAGGCCGCGGCCGTGAAGGTCGGCGCCATGGCCGCCGCGCCCAAACGCGCCGCGGGCGGCCAGTTCAGCCTGTCGCCCGCCAGCCTGCGAAGCCTGAACCCCGGCGACCGCCTGTTGCTGCCCTCACCAAACGGATCGCGCCTGTCCCTGGCCTGTGGCGAGACCCCTGTGCTGGCCGGTTGCCTGCGCAACGCCAAGGCCGTGGCCGCCCGCGCCCGGAGGCTGGCGGGGCAGGGCGATATCGGCCTCATTCCGGCGGGTGAGCGCTGGCCCGGAGACACCCTGCGCCCGGCCATCGAGGATCTGATCGGCGCCGGCGCGATCATCGAGGCGCTGGCGGGGGAGATGACCGCCGAGGCCCGGGTGGCGCGCGACGCCTGGCGCAGCGCCGAGCCCGACCTCGAGGCGCTGATCCGGGACTGCCAGTCGGGCCGCGAGCTCATCGCGCGCGGCTTCGCGATCGATGTGGACCTGGCGCTGGAGCGCGGCGTCAGCGCCGCGGCCCCGGTGCTCCGAGACGGGGCCTATGTCACGGTCTGAGGGCCGGGAGCCGGCGGAACAGCGGCCTTCGGATCTGGCCCGAAACGGTTGTCTCCGGGCGTCCCCTCCAGGACCATGAAGATCAGCACCACCAGCTGCCCCAGGATCGGGATCAAGCCCAGCAGCAGCCACCACGCCGTCCGGCCGCTGTCGTGCAGCCGGCGGAAGCTCACCGCCAGGGCGGGGACGAAGATGTAGAGGCAGAAGCCGAAATAGGCGAGGGCGACGAGGGCCGAGGCCGGGGAGCCGAAGGGGTCATGTTCTAGGTCCCCGCCGACGAACCATACCAGCAGCCTAGCCAACACCTGCACGATGACGAGGAAGAGGACGAACAGCCAGTATTCCGAGCGGCGGGCGCGACCGTTGAAGTCGGCGTACTTGCGCAGCGGTTGCAGCATCTGGTCCATGTCGCGCTCCCATGACGATGGGGAAGCTTAGCCTTTGCGCGCCGGGCCGCAACCTTACGGTTTGGAGCTGGCAGGCTCGCCCTAGACCGGCTTGGGCGCCAGTCCCGGGGTCGGCGCGGGCGCCTGGGCCAGCGGGCTCGGCGCCGGAGTGGGCGGGGTGGCCGGGCGCTGGAACTTCAGGCTGCGGCCCTGGAAGAAGGCTCCGGTCTCCATGGCCAGTTGCTCATGGGTGATGTCGCCGTCGACATAGGCCGTGCCGTAGAGGCGGACCTGCTTGGCGGTGACGGCGCCGATGATGCGGCCGCGGGCCTCGATGGCCTCGGCATAGACGCCGCCCTCGATGTGGCCGGTCTCGCCGACGGTCAGCTTGCCGACCCGGACGTCGCCGCGCACCACGCCGTCGATGTGGACCTCACCCTCGCCGGTGACGTTGCCCTCGATCGTAATGTTCTCGCTGATCAGCGAGGCCGCGCGGGGCGCCTTGCGCTGGGGCTCGGCCGCGAGCGGAGCCGGGGCGGCGTCGAACTTCACGGGAGGCTTGGCGGGGGTCTTAGCTGTCTTGGAGAACATAATCGCCGGCTTTCACGAAACGGTCGGGGTTCTGGGCGCGTCCGTTGACCCAGACCTCGTAATGAAGATGCGGACCGGTGGAGCGGCCGGTCGAACCCATGGCCCCAATCCTCTGACCCACGGCCACGCGCTGCCCGATGCTGACCCCGATGGCCTGCAGGTGGGCGTAGCGCGTCTTGAAGCCGCCCCCATGGTCTATCTCAATGGTGTTGCCATATCCCGAACGCTGGCCGGTGAAGGAGACCACGCCGGGCGCCGTCGTGTAGATCGGCACCCCGAACCCGCCCACGAAGTCGAGGCCGGAGTGGAAGGCCGGGCGGCGGGTGAAGGGATCGAAGCGGACGCCGAAGCCGCTGGACTGGCCGGTATGGTTGGTGGGCCGGGCGAAGGGCAGCTTGGCGGCGGCCTCGGCCAGGGCGGTGGCCTCCGACATGTTGGTGGCCGCGTGCTGGATGCGCACCGCGAAGCCCTCATCGACGTCGAGGACGGCGGCGAGGGCGCGCGGGTCCTTGGCCTCGATCAGCGGCCCGCCGAGGGAGCCGCCCTTGGGCGTGTAGGCGGTGGGGGTCAGACCAGCGAGGCGGAAGGCCAGGCGCAGGCGATCGGCCCGGCTCTTGGCGAAGTTGTCGGCGGCGTCGATCAACCGCTCCTGGCTGGCGCGGACCAGCTCGATGCGGCGCATGGGGTTCGTCCCGGCCGGGACGTGGCTGGCGCGCTGGATGGTGGGGGCGAGCGCCTGGGTCAGACCCGGCGCGCCCTTGACGTCCGTCAGCAGCATGGCGAGCGCCGCGTGGCGCTTCTCGATCGTCAGGGCCAGCTCATCCACCGAGCCGTTGGAAGCGTTGAGCTGGGCGACGGCGCTGTTCAGCCGCGCCTGGCGGTCGGCGATCCAGCGTTCGTACTTGGCCTGGGTGCGGGCGATCTCCTGATCGGTCGCCGACAGGGCCATGGCGTTCACCATCATGGCCGCGGTGCAGACCCCCATCCATAGGGCGCAGACCGCCAGGATGGAGGCGAAGGTCAGTTGTTTTCCGGTGGTCAAAACGAACGCCCGCATCTCTCCGCCGGAACGGACATAGAGGTGACGTTCGGGGAAAAGCTCTTCCAGCGATCGGCGAAGGCGCGAAAAGCGTGACATACACACCGCGTCGGCTAGGAACTGAAGTTCCGGCGATATGCGATGAGATTTTGGGAACGCGCAAGGGGCTTCGCGCCACGAGGGAGCGCAAGCCGGATCGGCCCAATTCTTAACCTGACTGGTTAACCGCGCGTGAACGGTCGCGCTAGCTTCTCAGACAAATCAAGGGCGTCTCGGGGGCGTAAACCGGCGGCCCGCGACAATTCTACAACAGCCCTGGGACGTGGAGGTTCCACCTGCACGCCGCTCATCGAGCCCGTTGCGGCCAGCGGTCGCGGGGCCGCCGGAGCTTGGCCTTAAAGGCTTTGCGCGGCCTTCAGCACCTCGGCGGCGTGGCCGGGAACCTTCACCTTGCGCCAGATGCGGGCGAGCTTGCCGTCCTTGATCAGGAAGGTGGAGCGTTCGATGCCCATGTACTTGCGCCCGTACATGTTCTTCTCGACCCAGGACCCGTAGCGCTCGATCACCGCGCCCTCCGGATCGGACCCCAGGGGCACGGCCAGATCGTATTTCGCCGTAAACTTCGCGTGACTGGCCACCGAGTCCTTGGAGACCCCGATGAGACTCACCCCGGCCTTGGCGAACTCGGGCGCGAGGGCCGAAAACTCCTGGGCCTCCTTGGTGCAGCCCGAGGTGTCGTCCTTGGGATAGAAGTAGAGGACCAGGGCCTTGCCCTTGAAGTCGGAGAGCCTCAGCGGGCCGTCCGCGCCAGCCAGTTCGAAGTCGGGGGCGGGGGCGCCTTCGGTCACATCGCTCATGGTCGTTCCTCAGGCAACTTTCCCTCCCCTTCATGGGGAGGGTGGATGGCGCGAAGCGCCGGACGGGTGGGGAATACCGTAACCTCCCCACCCTGGCCGGCAAGCCGGCCCGTCCCTCCCCATGAAGGGGAGGGAGGTCGCTAGACCGGCTTGATCAGCACGATCTTCTTCTTGCCGACGGAGAGCTTGATGACGCCCTCCACCAGGTCGGCGTCCGTCAGGGTGCGGTCGCCGTCGGTCTCGGCCGCGTCATTGACCCTCAGGCCGCCGCCCTTGGCCAGGCGACGGGCCTCGCCTCGGGAGGTCGCCAGGCCCGCGTCGGCCGCCAGGGCCGCGAGCACGATCCCAACCTCGAGGTCCGTCATCGGGATCTCGAATGTGGGCAGGTCCGACGACAGCGCGCCCTCCTCGAAGGCCTTGCGCGCGGCCTCGGCGGCGGTGTGGGCCGCCTGCTCGCCGTGCAGCATGGTGGTGGCGACATTGGCCAGCACCTTCTTGGCCTCGTTGATATCGGCGCCCTGCATGGCCTCGTAGCGCGCGATCTCCTCCAGCGGCAGGTCGGTGAACAGGCGCATGAAGCGGCCGACGTCGGCGTCCTCGGTGTTGCGCCAGAACTGCCAGTAGTCGTAGGGGCTGCGCATGTCGGCGTTGAGCCAGACGGCCCCGCCCACGGTCTTGCCCATCTTCTGGCCCGACGCGGTGGAGAGCAGGGGGGTGGTGAGGCCGAAGGCCGGCTTCTGGTCGACGCGGCGGATCAGCTCCACCCCGTTGAGGATGTTGCCCCACTGGTCGGAGCCGCCCATCTGCAGGATGCAGCCGAACTTGCGCTCCAGCTCCAGGAAGTCGGTGGCCTGCATCAGCATGTAGTTGAATTCGAGGAAGGTCATCGGCTGCTCACGCTCCAGCCGCAGCTTGACGCTCTCGAAGCTGAGCATGCGGTTGATCGTGAAGTGGACCCCGAACTCCCGCAGGAACTCGACGTAGCCCAGCTTGTCCAGCCAGTCGGCGTTGTCGACCATCACCGCGTCGGTGGGGCCGTCGCCGAAGGTCAGGAACTTGGCGAACACCGTCTTGATGTTGTTGATGTTGGACTGGATCTGGGCCTCGGTCAGCAGCGGCCGCGACTGGTCCTTGTCGGTGGGGTCGCCCACCTTGGTGGTGCCGCCGCCCATCAGGACGATGGGCTTGTGGCCCGCCTGCTGCAGCCGGCGCAGCATCATGATCTGGATCAGACTGCCCACGTGCAGGCTGGCCGCCGTGGCGTCGAAGCCGATGTAGCCGGTGATGGGACCGGCCGCCGCCGCCTCGTCCAGCTCCACCGGATGGGTGATCTGGTGGATGTAGCCGCGGGCCTGCATGGTCTTCAGCAGCTCGGACTTGAAGGCGGGTTGGTCGGCGGACATGGATCGTGACTCTTCAAAGGACGCGTGCGGCTCTAGCACGCGCTCATCTGCGATTTCGAGGGACATCTGACAGGGCTCCTGGATGGCGAGAGGCCGGAGACCGTCGATTTGAGGGGAGGGCGCCGACCGGGTTAGGGGTGGCGCGAGAGATCGATCCGCACCGGCTCTAGGGCAGGCGGTAGTAACGTCCGGCGAGGGCGGCGCGGGTGATCATGGGGTTAGCTACCGGCCTGGGGCCTGTCTCGTCAAGCTTGCGGCCGGCGCCGGCGAATTGCTCTCCACCTTCGCCGCGCGCCCCGCTAGCATGTTCGCATGCGTCTAGCGTTGGAACGGCACGGCGACTCGCAGGGCGCGGCGGCCACGGGCATCGAGGTCGAATTCGCCTGGGCGGCGCCGGGCGCCCTGGCCCTGACCTATGTCGTGCGCGGCGACATCGCCGCCCTGGCCCTGCCGACGCCGGCCGCCAGCGTCCGCGCCGACGAGCTGTGGCGCCACACCTGCCTGGAGGCCTTCGTCGGGGCGGCAGGTGACCCCGGCTACTATGAGTTCAACCTCGCCCCGTCGGGTCAGTGGGCCGCCTACCGGTTTGACGGCTATCGCGAGGGGATGGCCGACGCGGCCGACGCCGTCGACCCGCGGATCGTCACGGAGGCGGGCGCCGACCGGTTCACCCTGCGGGCGGTCCTGGCCCTGGGGGGCCTGCCCAACCTGACGCAAGACGCGGTCTGGCGCCTGGCCCTGTCGGCGGTGATCGAGCAAACCGACGGCCGCAAATCCTACTGGGCCCTGGCCCATCCGCCGGGACAGGCGGACTTCCATCACGCCGATGGCTTTTCCCACGAAATCACCGCAGCAGAGCGCGCATGAAATTTGGCCTCGACCGACTCCTCGCCGATCCCGCCCTGCGCGCGCCGCTCAAGGGCCGCCGCGTCGCCCTGGTGGCCCATCCGGCCTCGGTGACCCAGGACCTGACCCACGCCCTGGACGCCCTTTCGGCCTGCGACGGAATCCAGCTGACCGCCGCGTTCGGCCCGCAGCACGGCCTGCGGGGCGACAAGCAGGACAACATGGTGGAGAGCCCGGACTTCGACGATCCCGTCCTCGGCATCCCGGTGTTCAGCCTCTATGGCGAGGTGCGCCGGCCGACGGGCCAGATGATGAGCACCTTCGACGTGGTGCTGATCGACCTGCAGGATCTGGGCTGCCGCATCTACACCTTCGTCACCACGCTTCGGTACATGCTGGAGGCCGCCGCCCAGCACGGCAAGGAGGTCTGGGTGCTGGACCGTCCCAATCCCGCCGGCCGGCCCATCGAGGGCCTGACCCTGCGCGAGGGATGGGAGAGCTTCGTCGGCGCCGGGCCGATGCCGATGCGCCATGGGCTGACCCTGGGCGAGATGGGGTCCTGGTTCATCAAGACGCTGGATCTACAGGTCGCCTACAAGGTCATCGAGATGGAGGGCTGGGCGCCCGAGGCCGCGCCCGGCCACGGCTGGCCGCTCGGCGAGCGCACCTGGGTCAATCCCAGCCCCAACGCCCCCAACCTCTGGATGGCCCGGGCCTATGCCGGCACGGTGATGCTGGAGGGCGCGACCCTGTCGGAGGGCCGCGGCACCACCCGGCCGCTGGAGCTGTTCGGGGCGCCCGACATCGACGCCCGCGCGGTGCTGGCGGAGATGCGAGCCTTCGCGCCCCAGTGGCTCCAGGGCTGCCGGCTGCGCGAATGCTGGTTCGAGCCCACCTTCCACAAGCATGTGGGCAAGCTCTGCAACGGCGTGCAGATCCACACCGAGGATCCCAGCTACGACCACCAGGCCTTCAGGCCCTGGCGCATCCAGGCCCTGGCCTTCAAGGCGATCCGCCGGCTCTATCCCGACTACCCGCTGTGGCGCGACTTCCCCTACGAGTACGAACTCGGGAAGCTGGCCATCGACGTCATCAACGGCGGCCCGCTGCTGCGGGAATGGGTGGATGATCCGGCCGCGATGGCCGACGACCTGGACTCGATCACCTTGCCCGACGAGCAGGCCTGGCGGATCGCGCGCCAGCCGCACCTGCTCTACTAGGCGGGTCGGCCTCTAGATCGGGTCGGCGGCGATCCGCTTGTCGAGATAGGCGCCGACGCGCTGTTCGACGTCGGGCAGGTTCTCGGCCCAGAAGTGGGTGGCGCCCTCGATCACCTCGTGGTCGATGACGATGCCCTTCTGGGTGCGCAGCTTGGAGACCACACGCTCCACCTCCACCGGCGGCACCACGGTGTCCGCGCCGCCGTGCAGGATCAGGCCGGAGGCCGGGCAGGGCGCCAGGAAGCTGAAGTCGTACATGTTGGTGGGGGGCGAGACGGAGATGAAGCCGTCGGTCTCCGGGCGGCGCATCAGCAGTTGCATGCCGACCCAGGCGCCGAAGGAGTAGCCGGCCACCCAGCACTGGGAGGCGGCGGGGTTGGTGGTCTGCAGCCAGTCCAGCGCCGTGGCGGCGTCCGCCAGCTCGCCGATGCCGGAGTCGAACTCGCCCTGGCTGCGGCCCACGCCGCGGAAGTTGAAGCGCAGGACGGAGAAGCCGCGCTTCATGAACAGGTGGAAGAGCTGCACCGCCACCGGATGGTTCATCTGGCCGCCGGCGCGCGGATGCGGGTGGAGGATCAGCGCGATCGGCGCTGTCTCGCTCTTCCCCGCCGAGTACCGGCCTTCGATGCGTCCGGCCGCACCGGTCAGAACCACTTCAGGCATGCCATCCTCACGTCGAATAGTTGACTCATGCGCTAGGTCTTCCTAGATCACGCCCATCGGACGAGCTCCTGGGATATGGCCCCGCGCAAGGCGGCGGCTTTAGCACAGGGGCCTCGTAAAACGCTCGAAAATTCGCAATCGGACCTCGCCGCCCATGCGCCTCAGCACCAAAGGCCGATACGCCGTGATGGCCATGGCCGATCTCGCGCGCCGCCAGGGCTGCGGCGATGATGGCGAACGCGCGGTGTCCCTGGCCGAGATCGCCGCCCGCCAGCAGATTTCGCTCTCCTATCTGGAGCAGTTGTTCGCCCGTCTGCGCCGCCGCGGCTTGGTGAAGAGCCTGCGCGGACCCGGCGGCGGCTACCTGCTGGCCCGCACGGCGGAGACCACCAACATCGCCGACATCGTCATGGCCGTGGACGAGCCCCTGCGCGCCACCCGCTGCGCGCCGAAGGGCAAGGGCTGCATGCTGAAGGGCGAGCGGTGCCTGACTCACGATCTCTGGGAGGAGATGGGCCGCCAGATCGAGGGCTATCTGGCCTCGGTCAGCCTGGCCGACGTGGTGACGGGCAAGCTGCGCGCCGCGCAGGAGGCCGCATGACCGGCGTCTATCTCGACTATAACGCCACCGCCCCCGTCCGCCCCGAGACCATCGCGGCCATGACCAGCGCGTTGGAGACCGTGGGCAACCCGTCCTCGGTCCACGCCGCCGGTCGCGCCGCCCGCGCCGTGGTGGAGCAGGCCCGCGAATCCGTCGCCGCCCTGATCGGCGGCCCGGCCTCCACCGTGGTGTTCACCGGCTGCGGCACCGAGGCCAATGCTCTGGCCATCGAGAGCGCGGTGGCCACCGGCTCGCGGCGCCTGATCGTCAGCGCCATCGAACACGAGAGCGTGGTGGAGACCGCCAAGGCCAGCGGGGCGGCGGTGGAGCTGCTGCCCGTCGGCGCCGACGGCCTGGCCGACCTGGCCTGGCTGAGGACCCGGCTGGCCTCCTGGGAGGCCGCCGACGGCAAGCCCTTCGTGGCCCTGATGCTGGCCAACAACGAGACCGGCGTCATCCAGCCGGTGTTCGAGGCCTCCGAGATCGTGCGGGCCGCCGACGGCTGGCTGCACGTCGACGCGATCCAGGCCGCCGGCAAGATCGCCGTCGACAGCCGGGCCCTGGGCGCCGACACCCTGACCATCTCCGGCCACAAGTTCGGCGGCCCTCAAGGGGTGGGCGCGCTGACCTTCGGGCCCCGCGCCACCCTGGTGCGACGCCAGCACGGCGGCGGGCAGGAGCGCGGCCGGCGCGCCGGCACCGAGAACGTGGCGGGCGTCGCCGGGCTCGGGGCCGCGGCCCGCGCCGCCCTGCGCGATCTCGAGGCCTTCGCCGCCCAGGCCGCTTGGCGCGACCTCGCCGCCGCCTGCCTGGCCGCCGAGGGGGCGGTGGTGATCGCGCCGGACTCCCCGCGCCTGGCCAACACCCTCTGCATCGCCAGCCCGGGCCATGCCTCGGACTTGCAGGTGATGGGCCTCGATTTGATGGGCGTCATGGTCAGCGCCGGCTCGGCCTGCTCTTCTGGCAAGGTCAAGGCCAGCGCCGTGCTCACCGCCATGGGCCTGACCGATCTCGCCCCGTACGCCATCCGCGTCAGCGGCGGCTGGGGCGCCACCGAGAGCGACTGGGCGGCCTTCGTGGCCGCCTGGAGCGATGTTCATTCCCGTCACGCGGCTCGCCGCCGCGCGCCGGCGGCTTAGGAGTTCCCGTCATGGCCGCCGTCAAGCAGACCATCGAACACGTCGAGGCCCTGGAGAAGTACCAGCACGGCTTCGTCACCGACATCGCCCAGGACTTCGCGCCCAAGGGCCTGAACGCCGACATCGTGCGCTTCATCTCGGCCAAGAAGAACGAGCCGGCGTGGATGCTGCAGTGGCGCCTGGAGGCCTTCGAGCGCTGGCTGGCCATGGACGAGCCGCAATGGGCCAAGGTCCACTTCCCGCGCATCGACTATCAGGACAGCTACTATTACGCGGCGCCCTCGGAGAAGAAGGGGCCCAAGAGCCTGGACGAGGTCGATCCGGAGATCCTGGCCGTCTACGAGAAGCTCGGCATCCCCCTGAAGGAACAGGCGGTCCTGGCCGGGGTCGAGGGCGCGCCGCGCTACGCCGTGGACGCGGTGTTCGACAGCGTCTCGGTGGTCACCACCTTCAAGAAGGAGCTGGCCCAGGTCGGCGTGATCTTCTGCTCCATGAGCGAGGCGATCCGCGAACATCCGGAGCTGGTGAAGAAATACCTCGGCTCGGTGGTGCCCGTTTCGGACAACTACTACGCCTGCCTGAACGCCGCGGTCTTCTCCGATGGCAGCTTCGTCTATGTGCCGCCGGGCGTCCGCTGCCCCATGGAGCTGTCGACCTATTTCCGCATCAACGCGGAGAATTCCGGTCAGTTCGAGCGCACCCTGATCATCGCCGACAAGGGCGCCTACGTCTCCTACCTGGAGGGCTGCACGGCCCCCATGCGCGACGAGAACCAGCTGCACGCCGCCGTGGTGGAGCTGGTCGTCATGGACGACGCCGAGATCAAGTATTCCACCGTCCAGAACTGGTACCCGGGCGATCCCGTGACCGGGAAGGGCGGCATCTACAACTTCGTCACGAAGCGCGCCGACTGCCGCGGCGACCGCGCCAAGGTCTCCTGGACCCAGGTGGAGACCGGCTCGGCCATCACCTGGAAGTATCCCTCCTGCATTCTGCGCGGCGAGGGTTCGGTGGGGGAGTTCTACTCCATCGCCATCACCAACGGCCGGCAGCAGGCCGACACCGGCACCAAGATGATCCACCTGGGCGCCAACACCCGCTCGCGGATCATCTCCAAGGGCATCAGCGCCGGGAAGTCCTCCAACACCTATCGGGGCCTGGTCTCGGCCCACCCCAAGGCCAAGGGCGCGCGCAACTTCACCCAGTGCGACTCCCTGCTGATCGGCAAGACCAGCGCGGCCCACACCGTGCCCTATATCGAGGCCCGCAACGGCTCCTGCGTCTTCGAGCACGAGGCCACCACCACCAAGCTCTCGGAAGACCAGCTGTTCTACGCCATGCAGCGCGGCCTCTCCCAGGAGGAGGCCGTGCAGCTGCTGGTCAACGGCTTCGTCAAGGACGTGCTGCAGGAGCTGCCCATGGAGTTCGCCGTGGAGGCCCAGAAGCTCGTCGCCATCTCCCTCGAAGGGTCCGTCGGATGACCCTCGCCCCATCGGAACGGATCGCCGCCATGTCCTTCAGGCAAGCCTTTGAAGCCGAGCGTCTGAAACGCGACGCCGAACGCCGCGCCCGCGAGGACGCCGAGCGCGCCCGCCAGGAGGCCGACGAGGCCCGGTCGGTGACGCTCTACGAGATCCTGGCCGCCGACCCCGCCTTCCTGGCCGAGAAGAAGCTGACCCTGGACCGCTCGCGCTACACCGTGATGCTCGAGCATCCCGACTTCCGCCTGCGCGCCTATTTCGAGGACGGCCAGGTCAATGTCACCGCCGCCGACAAGCGCTCGGCCACCACCATCACCGCGGCCCCCACCAAGCAGGAGTATGTCGACACCGTCGAACAGGCCCTGGACGTGCTGGCCCGCTACCTCGCCGACGAGACCGTCTGATGCTGCATATCGAGAACCTGCGCGCCGAGGTGGACGGCAAGGAGATCCTCAAGGGTCTGAGCCTGGACGTGCCCGCGGGCGAGGTCCACGCCATCATGGGGCCCAACGGCGCGGGCAAGTCGACGCTCTCCTACGTGCTCACCGGCCGCGAGGGCTATGAGGTGACCGGCGGGACCGCCACCCTGGACGGCGTGGACCTGCTGGCCCTGGATCCCAACGAGCGCGCCGCCAATGGCGTCTTCCTGTCCTTCCAGTATCCCCTGGAGATCCCGGGCGTCCCGGCGCTGACCTTCATCCGCACGGCCATGAACGCCCAGCGCAAGGCGCGCGGCGAGGCCGAGATCACCGCGCCCGCCTTCCTGAAGCTGGCCCGCGAGCACGCGGCCGCCCTGAAGATCGACTTCGAGATGCTCAAGCGCGCCCTGAACGTCGGCTTCTCCGGCGGCGAGAAGAAGCGGATGGAGATCTTCCAGATGGCCATGCTGGCCCCGCGCTTCCTGATCCTCGACGAGACCGATTCCGGTCTGGACATCGACGCCCTGAAGATCGTGTCGGAAGGCGTCAACGCCATGCGCGCGCCTGACCGGTCCATGCTGGTGATCACCCACTACCAGCGCCTGCTGGACTACATCAAACCCGACAAGGTCCACGTCCTGTCGGCGGGGCGCATCGTCGCCACCGGCGGGCCGGACCTGGCGCTCGAGCTGGAGCGCGAAGGCTACGACAAGTATGCGAGGGCCGCTTGAGCCTCGCCACCGCCCTGAAATCCGGCGACGTCACCCTGCTGCCCGGCAAGCGTGACGAGGACTGGAAGTGGACCGACCTGCGCGGCCTGCTGCGCGTGCTGCCGGCCGCCTCGCCGGCCAGCGACGCCGCCCTGCCGCCCGGCCCGTTCGGCGACCTGGGGGAGGGCGAGATCGCCCTGGTCAACGGCCGCCTGCGCGGCGACCCCGCCCTCCTGACCCTGGCCGCCGGCCAGAGCCGGGTCCTGCGCCTGCGCTTCGTCTCCACCGCCGAGGGCTCCCACGCCGCCCACGTCGCCATCGAACTGGGGGAGGGCGCGGCCCTGACTCTGCTGGAGAGCTATGAGGGCCTGGCCGACGGATACGTCGCCGACGCGGGCCTGGAGATCACCCTGGCCAAGGGCGCCAGCCTGGAGCGCGTCGTGGTCGCCGCCGACGCCGAGGGCGCGGTGTCGGTGAGTTCGGCCGTGGTGGTCCTGGCTCCCGGGGCCCGCTTCGGCCAGACCCTGCTCACCGACGGCGCCAAGCGTCAGCGGATCGAGACCCGCATCGCCCATCCGGGCACCTTGGCCGAGGTCCGCCTCGACGGCGCCTATCTGCTGGCCGGCAAGCGCCACGCCGACCTGACCACCGTGGTGGAGCACCAGGGCGTGGACGGAACCACCAGCCAGCTCACCAAGGGGGTGGTCCGCGACCAGTCCCGCGGCGTCTTCCAGGGCCGGATCGTGGTGGAGGAGGGCGCCGATCGCACCGACGCCCGCATGCGCCACAATGCGCTCATCATGTCGGACCGGGCCGAGGTGGACGCCAAGCCCGAGCTGCTGATCTTCGCCGATGACGTCCAGTGCGCCCACGGCAACACCATCGGCGCCCTGGATGAGGAGGCGCTGTTCTACATGCGCCAGCGCGGCCTGCCCGAGACCGAGGCCCGCGCCCTACTGATCGAGGCCTTCGTCGGTCAGGTGATCGAGCGCATCGACCACGAGCCGGCCCGCGAACTCGCCCGGGTCTGGGCCGCCGACCGGCTGAGGGCCTGACCATGGCCTTCGACGTCGAAGCCGTCCGGGCCGAGTTCCCGATCCTGGCCCGCCAGGTGCACGGCAAGCCCCTGGTCTATCTCGACAGCGCCGCCTCGGCCCAGAAGCCGCGGGCGGTGATCGACGCCATGGTCCACGCCATGGAGCATTCCTATTCCAACGTCCATCGCGGTCTGCACACTCTCGCCAATGAAACTACAGAAGCCTATGAAAAGGCCCGTCAAAGCGTCGCTGACTTCATCCACGCAGACCTGGCCGAAATCGTCTTCACCAAGGGCGGGACGGAGTCCATCAACCTGGTCGCCGCGAGCTTCGGCGCCACGCTGACGGCCGGCGACGAAATCCTGCTCACGGAGATGGAGCACCACGCCAACATCGTGCCGTGGCACTTCCTGCGCGAGCGCCAGGGCGTGGTCCTGAAGTTCATCCCGGTCACCGACGACGGCCGGCTGGACCTGGACGCCATTCCCGACCTGCTGACCGCCAGGACCAGGGTCGTGGCCCTGACCCACATGTCCAACGTCCTGGGCACCGTGAACCCGGTGGCCGAGATCACCCGCCTGGCCCACGCCGCCGGCGCCGTGGTCCTGCTGGACGGTTGTCAGGCCATCGTCCACCAGCCGGTGGACGTGAAGGCCCTCGATGTCGACTTCTATGTCTTCTCCGGCCACAAGCTCTACGGCCCCACGGGCATCGGGGTCCTCTACGGCAAGGCCGAGCGCCTGGCCGCGCTGCGCCCCTATCAGGGCGGCGGCGAGATGATCGCCTCGGTGGCCCTCGACGAGGTTCTGTACGCTGATCCGCCGCACCGGTTCGAGGCCGGCACCCCGCCGATCCTGGAGGCCATCGGCCTCGGCGCGGCCATCGACTGGTTCGTCAAGCTGGACCGGCCCGCCGTCGCCGCCCACGAGCACCGGCTCTATGACCGGGTCCGCCAGGGCCTCGCCGGCGCCAACTGGCTGAAGGTGATCGGCGAGGCGCCGGGCAAGGGCGCCATCCTCACCTTCTCCATCGACGGGGCCCACGCTCACGACGTGGCCCAGATCCTCGACCGCTACGGCGTCGCCGTGCGGGCCGGGACCCATTGCGCGGAACCCCTGATGCGACGCTTTGGCGTCACCTCGAGCGCCCGCGCCTCCTTCGCCCTATATAATACGGAGCGGGAAGCCGACGCCTTCGTCGACGCCCTGACCCGTACTCAAGCCTTCTTTGCGTAAGAGCCCGGACCCATGGACGACGCCGCCGCCATCACCACACCGCAACTCAGCCAGGCCGAGCTGGACGCGATCACCGATCAGCTCATCGAACAGCTGAAGACGGTGTTCGACCCCGAAATCCCGGTCGACATCTACGAGTTGGGGCTGATCTACAAGGTCGACGTCTCCGACAACAAGGACGTGGCCATCGACATGACCCTGACCGCCCCGGGCTGCCCGGTGGCCGGGGAAATGCCGGGCTGGGTGGAGGACGCGGTCCGGAAAATCCCCGGCATCGGCCAGGTGAAGGTCGATCTCGTCTTCGACCCGCCGTGGGATCCCTCGCGGATGTCCGACGAGGCGAAACTTCAATTGAACATGTTCTGACCCATATAGATGACATGACCGATCTGAACCTCACGCCCGCCGCCCCCCGGGTCCGCCGCCCTCGGCCCAAGGTCGTCACCCTGACCGACGCCGCGGCCGAGCGGGTGCGCGAGATCATGGCCCGCGCCGAGGTTCCCTATGCCGGTCTGCGGGTGGGGGTGAAAAACGGCGGCTGCGCCGGGTCCGAGTACGTCATCGAATATGCCGAGACCGCCGCGCCCCTGGACGAGGTGGTGGAGGACAAGGGCGTCACCATTCTCATCGATCCCAAGGCGGTGCTGTTCCTGATCGGCACCGAGATCGACTACGAGAAGACCAAGCTGTCGGCCAAGTTCACCTTCCGCAATCCCAACCAGACCGACGCCTGCGGCTGCGGCGAGAGCGTCACCATCGAGCCCGGCAAGGTGCTGGACGCCTGAGGCGTCGCCGATCTGATCCATAGCGCGGCTCTATGACGTAGATCGGAACAATCGATTTCCCCAATCGATCAAAAGGGGTCTTTCTAGCGCCAGTTGAATTGGTCGCCGGGCCATCATGCTCGGCGAAACGCTAGGAAGACAGAGATGGCTGACGACAACGCTCCGGGCCAATGCCCGATGGGTCACGGCGCGACGCGCCGGACCAACCGCGACTGGTGGCCTCAGAGTCTGCGCCTGGAGGGCCTGAACCAGCATTCGCCCCGCTCCAACCCCATGGGCGAGGCGTTCGACTACGCCCAGGCGTTCAAGAGCCTCGATCTGGACGCGGTGATCGCCGACCTGCGCGCCCTGATGACGGATTCCCAGGACTGGTGGCCCGCGGACTTCGGCCACTATGGCGGGCTCTTCATCCGCCTGGCCTGGCACAGCGCCGGCACCTATCGCACCTCCGACGGCCGCGGCGGGGCGGGCGGCGGGCAGCAGCGCTTCGCGCCCCTGAACAGCTGGCCCGACAACGCCAACCTGGACAAGGCTCGCCGGCTGCTGTGGCCGATCAAGCAGAAGTACGGCGCCAAGATCTCCTGGGCCGACCTCTATGTCCTGGTGGGCAACGTCGCCCTGGAGTCCATGGGCTTCAAGACCTTCGGCTTCGGCGGCGGCCGGGCCGACACCTGGGAGCCGGAGGAGCTGTTCTGGGGCCCCGAGGGGTCTTGGCTGGGCGACGAGCGCTATAGCGGCGAGCGCCAACTGCACTCGGCCCTGGGCGCCGTGCAGATGGGGCTGATCTACGTCAATCCGGAGGGCCCGGGCGGCAATCCCGATCCCGTCGCCTCGGCGCGGGACATCCGCGAGACCTTCGCCCGCATGGCCATGAACGACGAGGAGACCGTCGCCCTGATCGCCGGCGGCCACACCTTCGGCAAGACCCATGGCGCGGGCGATCCCTCCTTCGTCGGTCCGGAGCCGGAGGGCGGCGCGATCGAGGACCAGGGTCTCGGTTGGCGCAGCAAGCACGGCTCTGGCTTCGGCGCCGACGCCATCACCGGCGGGCCCGAGGTCACCTGGAGCCAGACCCCGACCCAGTGGAGCAACCACTTCTTCGAGAACCTCTTCAAGTTCGAGTGGGAGCTGGAGCAGAGTCCGGCCGGCGCCAAGCAGTGGCGCGCCAAGAACGCCCCGGCCGACATCCCCGACGCCTTCGACGGCGCGAAGCGGCATGTGCCCAAGATGCTGACCTCGGACCTCGCCCTGCGGTTCGACCCGGAATACGAGAAGATCTCGCGGCGCTTCCTCGCCAATCCCGACCAGTTCGCCGACGCCTTCGCCCGGGCCTGGTTCAAGCTGACCCACCGGGACATGGGTCCGATCGGCCGCTATCTGGGCCCGCTCGTCCCCAGGGAGACGCTGATCTGGCAGGACCCGATTCCCGCCGTCGATCACCCGCTGATCGACGCCGCCGATATCGCGGCGCTGAAGTCCAGGATTCTCGCGTCAGGCCTTTCGGTGTCGCAGCTGGTCTCCGCCGCCTGGGCCTCGGCCTCCACCTTCCGGGGGTCCGACAAGCGCGGCGGCGCCAATGGCGCCCGCGTCCGCTTGGCCCCGCAGAAAGACTGGGAGGTCAACGATCCGGCGTCCCTCGCCAAGGTGCTTTCGGCCCTGGAGGTCATCCGCGCCGAGTTCCAGGCCGGCGGCAAGAAGGTGTCGCTCGCCGACCTCATCGTCCTGGCCGGATCCGCCGCGGTGGAGAAGGCCGCCAGGGACGCCGGTACGCCCGTGGAGGTTCCCTTCGTCCCGGGCCGTATGGACGCCTCGGCGGAGCAGACCGACGCGGCCTCCTTCGCCCCGCTCGAACCCACCTCCGACGGCTTCCGCAACTACCGGCGGGGCGAGCAGTTCATGGCGCCGGAGGAGGCCCTGGTGGACCGGGCGCAACTGCTGCGGCTGAGCGCGCCGGAGATGACCGTGCTGGTGGGCGGCTTGCGGGTTCTGGGCGCCAATTCGGCCGGGTCCAAGGACGGGGTCTTCACCGACCGCCCGGGGCAGCTGACGACGGACTTCTTCGTCAACCTGCTGGACATGAACACCGAATGGCAGCCGGCGGGTTCGGACAACGCCTTCCGGGGCGTCGACCGCCACACCAAGACGCCGAGATGGACCGCCACCCGCGTGGACCTCATCTTCGGCTCCCACGCGGAACTGCGGGCCCAGGCGGAGGTCTATGCCTGCGCGGACTCGCAGGACAAGTTCGTCCACGACTTCGTGGCGGCCTGGACCAAGGTGATGAACGCCGACCGTCTCGACCTGAGCTGACCCCTCGCGGCGGCGTCCGCCAAGGACGTCGCCGCTTGACGGCTCGCGCGGCCGCCCCTATTCGCAAACCCACGGTCCGCAGTTCACCGAGGCATCGCCGCCCGCGAGGGTTTGCTAAACCTGCTCCTGACTTCATCGACTGACACCTCTCACCGTGCCAGATCGGAAGGGCGATCACCGTTCATCCCCGGCACGCGAGGGATAGATCATGTCGAGAACCGTCATTCCGCTGCAGACGCAGGACGTCTCCAGCTTCGCCAAGGCCCTGCGCGCCCAGCTCCTGGACCGCGCCACGGCGCCCAGCCACGTCGAACTGCTGAACATGCTGGCCCGCTCGGCGGGTCGCCGCAATTTCCAGGACCTGAGGGCCCAGGCCGACGAGGCGGCGCCGCCGGAAACCGCGCCCAGGGAGTCCGCCGATCTCGCCGCCGTGGAGCGGGTGGCCCGCTGCTTCGGACCCGAGGGCCGCCTGACCCGCTGGCCCGCCAAGCGCAGCGACCAGATCCTGGCGCTCTGGGTGCTGTGGTCAAAACTCCCCGCCCGCGAGGAGCTCAACGAGAAGCAGATCAGCGACCGGCTCAAGACGCTTCACGACTTCGGCGACCACGCCCTGCTGCGCCGCGACCTGATCGGCCTGGGCCTGTTCTTCCGCACCGACGACTGCCGGGTCTACCGCCGCATCGAACAGGCCCCGCCGGCGACGGCGGTGGCCCTGATCGGCCGGGTTCAGGCGTAGGCGTAGGGTCCGCCCTTTTCCAGGGCGCGCCTGTAGGCCGGCCGCGCGTGGATCTTCTCCAGGAACGCCGCCAGGTGCGGGCGGCCGACCAGGGCGCCCGCGCGGTCGGCGGCGGCCTCGAGGGGGAAGCTCATCATGATGTCGGCGGCGGTGAACTCGGGTCCGGCGAACCATTCGGTGCGGGTCAGGACCTGCTCAAGATAGTCGAACAGGGTCTTGAGCTGCGGATCGACGAAGCCGGATTGGGCGCGGGTCGCGATGGACCTCACCAGGCCCCGCAGCAGACCAGGCGCGCGGGCGGGGAGGGCGCTGAACACCAGCTTCAGCAGCAGGGGCGGCATGGCCGAGCCCTCCGCGAAGTGCAGCCAGTAGGTCCAGGCCAGGCGCTCGGGCGTGTTGGGTGGCGGGATCAGCCGGCCCTTCCCGTAGCGGGCGACGATGTAGTCGATGATGGCGCCGGTCTCGGCGAGCACGCCGCCGTCCACCGTGATCACCGGCGACTTGCCCAGGGGATGGACCGCCTTCAGCTCCGGCGACGCCAGCATGGTCTGAGGATCGCGCTGGTAGTGCTTGATTTCGTAGGGGGTCCCCAACTCCTCCAGCAGCCAGAGCACCCGCTGGGAGCGGGAATTGTTCAGGTGATGGACCGTAAGCATGGGCGCCTCCGAAGGGGGGTCACCATCGGGGGCCGGGAAGGTCGGGGCAAGGCCGAACCTAGGCCCTGCGCCGGCTCCAGACGATGAGGCCGAGGCCCACGACCACGGCGATCCCGCCATAGATGGCCCACTTGATATCCCCGGTCATGAAACTGCCCGGCAGGATGTTGAGCCCCTGCAGGACCCAGACCCCGCCCAGCAGCGCCAGCAGGGCGCCGAGGATGGTGACGATCAGCTTCATGGGCCTGTCCCCCGTTCAGGCCAGGCGGACGCTGCGGACCTACCGGCCCGTGAACGCCGCCGGGCGCTTTTGCAGGAAGGCGACCACGCCCTCCCGAGAATCTTCGGTCCGGCCAGCCGCCTTCTGGGCCATCCGCTCGGCGTGGAGCTGGTCGGCCCATTCGGCGTCCAGGCTCTCCCAGATCAGCTTGCGGATCGAGCCGAGGGCCCAGGGGCCGGTGGCCAGCGCCTTGGCCAGCTCCAGGGTGGTCGCCATCAGCTGATCGTCGGGGACGCAGCGGTTGATGAGGCCCCAGTCCAGCGCCGTCTTGGCCGGCAGGCGCTCGCCCAGCAGGGCCATCTCCATGGCCCGCGCCTTGCCGATCAGCCGGGGCAGCAGATAGGTGGAGCCGCCGTCCGGCACCAGGCCGATGCGGCGGAAGGCCTGCAGGAAATAGGCGCTCTCGGCGGCGACGATGAGGTCGCCCATCAGGGCCAGGGAGCAGCCGACGCCGGCGGCGACGCCGTTCACCGCCGTGACGATGGGGACCGGATAGTCCCGCAGGCCCTTCATGAAGGGGTTGTAGACGCTCTCCAGGGCGGCCCCGGCGTCGGGGCCCTCGGGATCAGGCGCCGGCGCCTGGGGGCCGCCACGGCCCGAGAGGTTGGCGCCGGAGCAGAAGCCGCGGCCCTCGCCGGTGAGCACCACGCAGCGTACGCCGGAATCCGGCTTGGCGAAGGCGTCGAAGGCCTGCTGCAGTTCATCCATGAGATCCAGGCCGGCCGCGTTCAGCGTGCCGGGATCGGTCATGGTGATCAGGCCGACACCGTCCTGCACGGACGTCTTGAGCTTGGAATAGGCCATGGTTTCCTCCCGGGCGTCGTTGCGCACGATCTAAGGGAGGATACCCCCGCGTCAGGCTAGGGGAAAAGCGTCTCCGTCCGGAAGCTTATGCCGCCACGGCCACGGATTCGGCCCGGCTGACCCGGTTGCGGCCGCCGCGCTTGGAGGAATAGAGGGCCCCGTCGGCGCGTTCCATGAAGTTGTGGGCGCTTTCGCCGGGCAGGCGTTCGGCCAGGCCGGCCGAGACGGTGATGGTGCCCAGGTCCTCGTTGGTCGAGCGGCGCTTGAGCATGCGCGACGACACCTCCTCGCGGATCTCCTCCAGGGTGGCCAGGGCCAGTTCGCCGCCTTCCCGGGGGAAGATCAGGGCGAATTCCTCGCCGCCGTAGCGGGCCGCGAAGCGGGGCGGGGCGCCGCGGCCGCCGATCACGCTGGCGACATAGCGGATGACCTGGTCGCCGGTCTGGTGACCCCAGGTGTCGTTGAAGTTCTTGAAGTGGTCGATGTCGATGACCGCCAGCGCCAGGCTCTCGCCCTTGGCGTCGGCCTCGGCGCAGGCCCGCTCCAGCTCGTCGTCGAAGGCCTTGCGGTTGGCCAGGTTGGTGAGGCCGTCGGTGGTGGCGTCGCGGCGGACCTGCTCCAGGTGCTCGCGCAGGCGGGCGACCTCGGCGGTGGAATCCGTCAGGCGCTTCTCCAGCGACCGGTTTTCCTTCTGCACGCGCTTGGTGGCGGTGGCCAGGGTGTCGATCATCGACTTCACGTGGCCGGCGTCGTCGCGCTCGCTCAGGGACTTCGAGGCGGTGGCCAGGGTCTGGCCGTAGGCGACGCTGGATTTCTGGGCCGTCTCGATGGCTTCGGAGACGTTGGCCAGTTCCTTGGTCAGGGCGTCTCCGGCGTCGCGGATCTGTTCGTTCAGGCGGGCCTTGGGCAGGTAGACCGCCGCCAACTCGTCGCTGAGGTTGTCGGTGAAGGCCTCACCGGTGGAGATGATTCGGGTGATCTCCCGGGCCAGGTCGCCCTCCGGATCGCCGACGCAGTGAGTCCACAGTTCGAAATTGACCGCCGTCGGCCAAATCTGATGCTGCTCCATGGCCGAAAGCGCCTTGCGCGCCAGGATATAGGCATCCGGCCCGCGCAGCTTGACTTCGATCCCACCGCTCATCGTACAGGTTCCCCGATCTCCAGGCCGGACCCGCGCGCATTGCAGGCGACCTGAGCTTGGGAAGGACGATAAGCCGCATAGCCAAACGAGCCGTTAAAGCGACGCTCGTTTGGGACCCCTGCGTCGCTTAATCTTCGCTCGGAGGCCGGGTAGGGGCGATTTTCAAGAACGCCGGCATGTCATTGCCGAAGCCGACCACGCGGTCGCCGTCGTCGCGCTCCTCGCGGCGGGGCCGGTCGCGGTCGCGTTCCCGCGAGGGACGGCCCTCGGTCGGCGCGGCGTCGCGGCGCGGACGCTCCTCGCGTTCCCGGGGGGCGCGACCCTCGGTCGGGGCGGCGTCGCGGCGGGGCCGCTCCTCGCGTTCGCGGGGCGCGCGGGCCTCGCTCGGCGCCGCATCGCGGCGGGGACGATCTTCACGTTCGCGGCGCGGACGTTCGCCACGCTCGGAGCGCTCGCTGCGTTCGGGACGCGGGGCGCGCTCCTCGGCGGGCTGGGCCACGGCTTCCGCCGGGGCGGAGGCGGTCTCCGCCTCGGGGGTGCGGACACGGCCACGGGCGCGACCGCGCGGCTTGGCCTCGGCCTCGACCTTGGGCGCCTCGGCGACGGGTTCGGGCCTGGGCGCGCGAACGGCGTCGGGATCGGCCACGAACGGATCGAGGGAGGCCACTTCGCCATGCGGGGTGCGCGGACGCGAGCGCTCACGATCACGGTCGCCACGACCCGACGAGCGTTCGCCGCCCCGGCCGCGGTCACGGCCGCCGCTGCGGCCGTCGCTGCGCTTCTCGTCCTTGATGGCGGCGAAGTCGACGCCCTCCAAGGTGATCTCCTCGGGCGCCTTGCCGATCAGCTTGAGCACCTTGTCGATGTTCTTGGCGTCGGCCGGCGTGACGATCATGTAGGTCTTGCCGAGCTTGCCCGCCCGGCCGGTGCGACCGATCCGGTGCACATAGTCGTCGGCATGGTGCGGCACGTCGTAGTTGAACACGTGGCTGACGTCCGGGACGTCCAGGCCGCGGGCGGCCACATCGGAGGCGCAGAGCAGCTTCAGCTCGCCCTTCCGGAACGCTTCCAAGGTGCGCATGCGCGTCGTCTGATCCAGGTCCCCGTGGATCGGCGCGGCGTCGAAGCCGTGCGTCTTCAGGGACTTGGCGACGATATCGACCTCGGACTTGCGATTGCAGAAGACGATGCCGTTACGCACGTCGTCGGCGCCGATCAGCATGCGCAGCGCCGTGCGCTTGGCCTTGGGATCGGAGGTGGGCAGGCGCACCAGGTACTGGGTGATGGTGTCGGCGGTGGTGGCCGGACGAGTCGCCTCGATCCGCACCGGATCATTGAGGAACTGTTTGGTCAGCCGGGTGATCTCCGGCGGCATGGTGGCCGAGAAGAACAGGGTCTGCTTCTTGGCCGGGGTCAGCTTGAAGATGCGTTCGATGTCGGGGATGAACCCCATGTCGAGCATCCGGTCGGCCTCGTCGACCACCAGGATCTGCACCCCGGTCATCAGCAGCTTGCCGCGCTCGAAGTGGTCCAGCAGGCGGCCGGGGGTGGCGATCAGGACGTCGACGCCCCGATCGAGCTTGGCTTCCTGGTCCCCGAAGGAGACCCCGCCGATCAGCAGGGCCCAGGAGAGCTTCTGCTTCTGGCCCTTGGCGTATTTCTCGAAGGACAGCGAAACCTGGTCGGCCAGTTCGCGAGTCGGCGCGATGACCAGGGCGCGGGGCATGCGCGCCTTGGACCGGCCGGCGGCCAGTCGATCGATCATCGGCAGTGTGAAGGCGGCGGTCTTGCCCGTGCCGGTCTGGGCGATGCCAAGGACGTCGCGGCCTTGCAGCGCGACGGGGATGGCCTCGGCCTGGATCGGCGTGGCGGTGGTGTAGCCGGTGTCGGCCACGGCCTGGAGCGTAGCGGGCGATAGGCCCAGTTCAGAAAATTCGGTCATCAGTTGCTATTTGGGCGGAAACGCGCCCGGTAAAGAGGCATGCGGAACCGCGGCGGCGCGGACGGCGATCGTTGCGCGCGGCGGAAGATAGGGGCTGCCGCCTTCAAGTCAACGCGTTCCGCGACTTGGGGTTCGGGCGGGTCTCGTCTTGGCGACGATTGTGGGGCTTCAGGTCCAGTCGAGGTCGGCGGCGGCGAACTCGGCGTTTTCCTGGATGAAGCGGAAGCGCGACTCCGGCTTGCGGCCCATCAGGGCCTCCACCAGGTCCTCCACGGCCTCCTCGGAGCGGGGCAGGGTGACCCGGGCCAGGATCCGCTTCTTGGGGTCCATGGTGGTTTCCTTGAGCTGGGCCGGCATCATCTCGCCCAGGCCCTTGAAGCGGCCGATTTCCGGCTTCTTGCCCTTGAACTCGGTCGCCAGCAGCTCCTCGCGGTGGGCGTCGTCGCGGGCGTAGATGGTCTTGCCCCCGTGGCTCATCCGATAGAGCGGCGGCAGGGCCAGATAGAGCCGCCCGGCTCGGATCATGTCGGGCATGGTCCGGTAGAAGAAGGTGATCAGCAGGCTGGCGATGTGGGCGCCGTCGACGTCGGCGTCGGTCATGATCACCACGCGCTCGTAGCGCAGGTCCTCTTCCTTGAACCGCGATCCGGCCTGGACGCCGAGCGCCAGCATCAGGTCCGACAGCTCCTTGTTGGCGCCCATCTTGTCGAGGGTGGCCGAGGCGACGTTCAGGATCTTGCCGCGCAGGGGCAGGATGGCCTGGGTGCGGCGGTCGCGGGCCTGCTTGGCCGAGCCGCCGGCGGAGTCGCCCTCCACTAGGAAGATCTCGGCCCCGTCGATGGCGTTGGCGGAGCAGTCGGCCAGCTTGCCGGGCAGGCGCAGCTTGCGCGTGGCCGAGGCCCGCGCCACGTCCTTGTCGCGCCGGCGCTTCAGCCGTTCCTCGGCCCGCTCGATGACGAACTCCAGCAGGGCGCTGGCCGCCTTGGGCTGGGCGGTGAGCCAGTGGTCGAAGGGGTCGCGGAGCGCGTTCTCCACCAGACGCTGGGCGTCGCTGGAGGAGAGCCGCTCCTTGGTCTGGCCCTGGAACTCGGGATTGGAGACGAAGACGCTCACCAGGCAGCCGGCCTGGGAGACAACATCGTCGGCGGTGATCACCCCGCCGCGCTTCTCGCCGGTCAGTTCGGCATAGGCCTTCAGGCCACGGGTCAGGGCCGCCCGCAGGCCGGCCTCGTGGGTCCCGCCTTCGGGGGTCGGAACGGTGTTGCAGTAGGACTGCATGAAGCTGTCGGCCTCGCCGAAGCCGGCCGGGGTCCAGGTGACGGCCCATTCGACCTTGCCGGCCTCGCCCTTGCGCTCGTAGCGCCCGGCGAAGGGCTCGGGGGTGACGGTCTCGATGCCCTTCACCCGCTCGGCCAGGAAGTCGGCCAGGCCGTTGGGGAAGCGGAAGGTGGCCTCCGCCGGGGTCTGGTCCTGGATTCGCGAAGGATCGCACCTCCAGCGGATCTCGACCCCGCCGTACAGGTAGGCCTTGGAGCGCGCCATCCGGTAGAGGCGGGCCGGCTTGAAGGCCACGCCCTCCCCGAAGATCACCGGGTCGGGGGCGAAGCTGATGTTGGTGCCGTGCTTCTTGGTGGCGCCGAGCTTCTCGATGCCGCCGATCGCCTTGCCCCGGGTGAAGGCCTGGCGCCATTCGAAGCCGTCCTTGAAGGCGGTGACATCGACGCGCTCGGAGAGGGCGTTGACCACGGAGATGCCGACGCCGTGCAGGCCGCCGGAGGTCTCATAGGCCTTGCCGGAGAACTTCCCGCCCGAGTGCAGGACGGTCATGATCACTTCCAGGGCCGACTTGCCCGGATGCTTGGGGTGCGGGTCTACGGGGATGCCGCGGCCGTCGTCCTTCACGGTGAGCATGCCGTCGGCGTCGAGGATCACCTCGATCAACTTGGCGTGGCCGGCGACGGCCTCGTCCATGGCGTTGTCCAGGACCTCGGCGAACAGGTGGTGCAGGGCCCGCTCGTCGGTGCCGCCGATATACATGCCCGGGCGCTTGCGGACCGGCTCCAGGCCCTCGAGGACCTCGATGTCCTTGGCCGAGTAGCCGCCGGTGATCGCCGGGTCGGGACGCGGCTCATGGCTCTCGGCCAGCGGCGCGGCCGGGGCGGGATTGAGGGCGTCGTCGAACAGGGAAGCCTGGGGCTTGTCGGGCATGGGCGGAAACTGGATCGATTCGATGGGCGCTCGGTATGAATCGCCCTCCGGTCTAATGCAATGGACGCGCCGCGTTGACGCACCAACCCTGGGGACAACCCTATGACCACCACGCAGGCGCCGCTGCGCATCGGCATTCTGGGCGCGGCCAAGATCGCGCCGACGGCCATGGTCCTGCCGGCGAGGGCGACCGGCGTCGCCACCGTCGTGGCCGTCGCCGCCCGCGACCCGATCCGCGCGCGGGCCTTTGCCGACCAGCACGGGATTCCCGAGATCGCTGAGACCTATGAAGAGCTCATCGCGCGGCCCGACATCGAGGCCATCTACAACGCCCTGACTCCATCCCGGCACGCCGACCTTTCCATCGCCGCCCTGCAGGCCGGCAAGCATGTGCTGTGCGAGAAGCCCTTCGCGATGAACGGCGGCGAGGCCCGGGCAATGGTCGCCGCGTCGCTGGCCAGCGGCAAGGTGCTGATGGAGGCCTTCCACTACCGCTACCATCCGCTGTTCGCCCGGGTGCTGGAGATCATCGGCTCGGGCGAGTTGGGCGAGGTTCGCGACCTAGCCGCGGTGTTCCAGACCGGGCTCGTGGATGACGGGACCGAGATCCGCTACGAGCGCGACCTGGGCGGCGGGTCGCTGATGGATATCGGGACCTATCCCCTGCACTGGGTGCGCACCGCGGCCTGGGCTGAGCCCACCGTCGTGCGGGCCAGCGGCGTCTTCGGGCGGGGCGGGGTGGACCATGCCACGCAGGCCGAACTCCTGTTTCCGAACGGGGCCACGGCGCGCATCAGCGGTTCCATGGTGGAGGAGACGCCGATGGCGCTCCTCGAAGTCACCGGGACTCTGGGATCATTGAAGGCTGTGAACCCGCTCGCCCCGCAGGTGGGCCACCTGCTCGAGGTGACCGTCGGGGGCGGCCCGCCGCGCCGCGAGACCTTCAGCCGCGAGCCCACCTATGACTTCCAGCTCCGCGCCTTCGTCGAGGCGTGCCGGGGTGGGCCGCCGCCCCTGACCAGCGGCAAGGACTCCATCGCCCAGATGGAGTTGCTCGACGCGGTCAGCGCGGCGAGTCGGGCCTAGGCTCCGCCCGCACCAGGGCGGCGGTGCGGGTCAGCCAGTCGGCCGGATCGGCGGCGTGATAGGGGTGCTCGGCGGGTTCGATCTTGTCGAGGAAGCCGCGATAGACGACAGCCTGCCGCGCCGCGGCGATTGGCGCCAGCAGGGTCAGCGCGCGGGCCGGGTCGGACCCGGGGACCGCGTCGCGCCAGTGGGCCAGCCAGACGGCGCGCACGGCGTCCAGGGCCTCGGCCGGCACGCGGTCGAGGAAGGCCGATGAGTCCAGCAGGGGGTGTCCCACCCCGCTGTCACCCCAGTCCATCAGGGCCAGATGCCGGCCATCGCCGCGCAGGTTGCCGGGGTGGAAGTCGCCGTGCACCAGGGTGTCGGGCAGACCGCAGGCCGCCAGCTCGGCGAACCGCCGCGGCAGGTCGGCGATGAAGGCGGTGAGCGCGCCCCGGTTCTTGGTGGAGAGTTCCGGCGCGGTGCGCTCGAAGACCGCCGCGATGGCGGCGGTGAGAGCGGGGCCGCGCCAGTCGGGCAGGCCCAGGGCGAAGAGTTCCGCCTCGCGGCCGATCCACTTGGCCTGGATGCCCACCAGCAGGTCCACCATGGGGAAGAGCTGGTCGATCTCGACCTCGTGCAGGTCCTTGCCCGGCAGCTCCGCCATCAGGATCCGCCCGTCGCCGTACCCCAGCAACTTCGGGACCGCTTCCCCCGCCAGGGCCTCGATCAGCGGCGCCTCGTGGGCGAAGAAGGGCGGGGTGGCCTTCAGCCAGACGGTCTGCCCCTGGACCGGGATCGCCCACAGGCTCGACAGGTTCCAGGTGCGCACCTGCCGTGGCGCGCCGGCGGGCGTCAGGCCCTTTTGCGACAGGATGGCCTTGGCCCAGGCCAGGTCGGCCGCGGGCCCGCCCAGCTTGGCGTAGCTGTTGCGCAGCGGCTGGTCGTCCAACTCGCCGTCCCACGGCTCGGCGACGGCGACCGGCTCGGCGACCTCGGCCAGGTAGGTGACCTTCACGGACTTGGGATTGGCGGCGATCTCCAGGACCCGCAGGACGGTGATCTCGACGCCATGCGCCGCGCGCACCGCCGCGATCACCGGGGCGATGTCCTGCCACCAGGGGGTGGCGATGGGAAGGGCGGGCAGGGCGCCCACAACGGCGCCGTCCGGGGTGACGAGGACGAGGCGCGCGAAGCGGGGCGGCGGGGTCACGTCTCGGGAAGATCGCGGAAGTAAGGCTCCACCGGACCCTGCAGCTTCACCGTCATGGCGTTGCCCTTGCGGTCCACGGTGGCGCCCACCGACAGCCGCACCCAGCCCTCGCTGACGCAGTACTCGTCGACATTGGTCTTATCGACGCCCTTGAAGCGCACCCCCACGCCGCGCTCCAGGACGGCGGCGTCGTAATAGGGGCTGTTGGGGCTGATCGCGAGGCGGTCGGGGGGCGTGTCGGACATGTCTGGGCCTTGAGCTTGGTGGAAGCCGCAGCTCCCTTGGGCGGGGTGATAGCCGCAACCCGGGCAAAGCAAAAGGGCCGGAGATCGCTCTCCGGCCCTTGGCTAGGTGTGGCTCAAGCGCCGACTAGCACTTGTAGTACATCTCGAACTCCACCGGGTGCGGGTGGAGGGCCAGGCGCATGACCTCTTCCATCTTCAGCTCGATATAGGCGTCGATGAAGTCGTCGCTCATCACGCCGCCGGCCTTCAGGAAGGCGCGGTCCTTGTCGAGGTTCTCCAGGGCTTCCTTCAGGGAGCCGCAGACCTCCGGGACCTTCTTCTGCTCACGCGGCGGCAGGTCGTAGAGGTTCTTGTCCTGCGGCGCGCCCGGATCGATCTGGTTGATGATGCCGTCGAGGCCGGCCATCAGCAGGGCGGTGAAGGTCAGGTAGGGGTTGCCCATGGGGTCGGGGAAGCGGGCTTCCAGACGCTTGCCCTTGGGGCTGTCCACGTGCGGGATGCGGATCGAGGCCGAGCGGTTGCGGGCCGAATAGGCCAGCTTCACCGGGGCTTCGTAGCCGGGCACCAGACGCTTGTAGCTGTTGGTGGTGGAGTTGGAGAAGGCGTTGATGGCCTTGGCGTGCTTGATGATGCCGCCGATGTACCAGAGGCACATCTGGCTCAGGCCGGCGTACTTGTCGCCGGCGAACAGCGGCTTGCCGTCGCCCCAGATCGACTGGTGCACGTGCATGCCCGAACCGTTGTCGCCGAACATCGGCTTGGCCATGAAGGTGGCGGTCTTGCCGTAGGCCGCGGCCACGTTGTGGATGACGTACTTGTAGAGCTGCAGACGGTCGGCCATGACGATCATGGTGTCGAACTTCAGGCCGAGCTCGTGCTGGGCCGGCGCCACCTCGTGGTGGTGCTTCTCGGGCTTCATGCCGAGCTCGCCCATCACCGCCAGCATTTCGCCGCGCAGGTCCTGGGCCGAGTCGATCGGGTTGACGGGGAAGTAGCCGCCCTTGGGACCCGGGCGGTGGCCCATGTTGCCTTCGGCGTATTCCTTGGCGGAGTTGCCCGGAAGTTCGATGGAGTCATAGGAGTAGCCGGTGTTGTTCGGCTGCACCGACCACTTCACGTCGTCGAAGATGAAGAACTCGGCTTCCGGGCCGAAGAACACCGTGTCGCCGATGCCCGAGGCCTTCACGAAGTTCAGGGCCGCCTTGGCGATGGAGCGCGGGTCGCGGTCGTAGGGGGTGCCGGTGTCGGGGTTCACGACGTCGCAGAACAGGCAGAGCGTCGTCTGCTGATAGAAGGGGTCGATGTAGGCGCTGTCCAGGTCCGGACGCAGCTTCATGTCGCTTTCGTTGATGGCCTTCCAGCCGGCGATCGACGAGCCGTCGAACATGGTGCCGTCGTTCAGGAAGTCATCGTCCACCAGGTCGATGTCGAAGGTGACGTGTTGCATCTTCCCGCGGATATCGGTGAAGCGCACGTCGACGTATTTCACGTCCTTCTCTTTGATTTCGTTCAGAATATCCTTGGCGGTCGCCATAGTCGTAATCCCCTTGCAGATGTCTCGATAGGCTAAAGTCTTAGACGGCCGCGGCGCCCGTCTCCCCGGTCCGGATCCGCAGAACGTCGATAATTTCCGACACGAAGATCTTGCCGTCGCCGATGCGCCCGGTGCGCGCGGCGCCGATGATGGATTCGAGCGCGCTCTCGAGCTGGTCGTCCGCGACCACCACCTCGATCTTGATCTTGGGCAGGAAGTCCACGACGTACTCGGCGCCGCGATAGAGCTCGGTCTGACCCTTCTGGCGGCCGTAGCCCTTGGCTTCGAGCACGGTCATGCCCTGAACGCCGAGTTCCTGAAGGGCTTCCTTCACCTCGTCGAGCTTGAACGGCTTGATGATCGCTTCGATTTTCTTCATGGCCCGACTTGGTACTCAAACAGCGCCGCCCCAGCGGTTGCCGGCTACGAGCACGCTCCGACGTGGGGCGACAAGGGGGCGCCCGCCGAGGGTTGCGCGGTGGCGGATGGGAATTGGCGAATGTCTATTTTCTCATCAGGGGCTGCGCAAGAAATAACCACTGCTGGAATCGCCTTTGTCGGCGGCGATCGGGCGCCTAGGATCGCCGCTCAAGTTCGGGCGGAGGCGTGTGAGATGGACGACAGGACCCCAGTTCTTATCGGAGCGGGCCAATTCACCTATCGGGGGGAGGCCGGCGCCTCGCCGTCCCCGACCCAGCTGCTGAAGATTGCGGCGGAACGCGCGGCGGCCGACGCCGGGCTCGGCGCAGAAGCGCTCGCGGCCCTGGATGGCCTGGCCGTGGTGGGCTTCACCATCGACGCGCCGGGTGGCGGGCGCCTGGTGCCGCACTCCACCAATCCGCCGGCCACCCTGGCCAAGCGCCTGGGCGCCGATCCGCGCTGGGCGGTCTATTCCCACATGGGGGGCAACAGCCCCCAGCAGCTGATCAACATCGCCTGCGAGCGGATCGCCCGCGGCGACAACGACATGACCCTGGTGGTGGGTTGCGAGTTCCTGGGCTCGGCCACCAAGCGGCTGACCAAGGGCCTGGGCTTCGCCGACTGGGACGACGCCGAGGAGCTGCCGGAGCCGGAGCGCATCGGCGATCCGCGCCCGGGCTCCACCCCCTACGAGAACCGGCACGGCCTGGGCCGGCCCATCAATGTCTATCCGCTCTTCGAGAACGCCCTGCGGGCCCGCGACGGCCGCTCCATCCCCGACCACCAGAAGCAGATGGGCGATCTCTTCGCCCCCTTCACCAAGGTGGCGGCCAAGAACCCCGAGGCCTGGTTCCCGGTGGAGCGCTCCTCGGAGGAGCTGGTGACGGTCACCGAGCGCAACCGCATGGTGGGCTTCCCCTACACCAAGTACCTGAACGCCATCATGGAGGTGGACCAGGCGGCCGGGGTCCTGGTCTGCAGCCTGAAGAAGGCGCGCGAACTGGGGGTTTCCGAGGACAAGCTGGTCTATCTGCACGGCTGCGCCGACGCCTATGACCTGTGGTTCCCCATCGACCGCCAGAACTACCATTCCAGCCCGGCCATGCGCCTGACGGGCCAGCGCGCCCTGGAGATGGCCGGCGTCTCCCTCGATCAGATCGGCCACATCGATCTCTATTCGTGCTTCCCCGTCGCCGTGGAGATCGGCGCCGAGGAGCTGGGCCTGAAGCTGGACGACCCCCGCGGCCTGACGGTCACCGGAGGGCTGCCCTACATGGGCGGCCCCGGGAACAACTACGCCATGCACTCCATCGCCGTGATGATGCAGCGTCTGCGCGCCCATCCCGGCGACTGGGGCCTGATCACCGCCAACGGCTGGTTCCTCACCAAGCAGTCCACCGGCGTCTATTCCACCCAACCCCCCGCCAGGCCCTTCGACCGCCAGGATCCGAAGGTGATCCAGGCCCAGATCGACGCCCTGCCGCATCCGGCTGTCATCGAACAGCCGCAAGGCCGCGCCACCATAGAGACGTACACGGTGGTTCATGGCCGGGAGGGCTACATGCTGGGCATCGTCGTCGGCCGGGATTCCGAGGGCCGCCGTTTCGTCGCCCAGACTCCCAGCGACGAGGCCACCCTGCGGGACCTGGAATCGCGCGAAGGGGTGGGGCGCACCGGGACCGTCAGCCAGATCGACGACGGCCAGAAGAACCTGTTCATCCCAGACTGAGATCACCCATGTCGCGACTTTATCTGATCCGCCACGGCAAGCCGGCCGCCGTCTGGGGCGAGGCCGATGACGACCCGGGCCTGGACGCCGCCGGCAAGGCCCAGGCCGAGGCCGCCCGAGACGTCCTGCTGGCCCTGCCGGAACATGAGCGGCCCACCAAGGTGGTGAGCTCGCCCCTGCGCCGCTGCCGCGAGACCGCCCAGCCCACCGCCGAGGCCCTGGGCGTCGAGATCGAGATCGACACCTATGTGGGCGAGATCCCCACCCCCAAGGGCCTCTCCGCCGAGGAGCGGCCGCCGTGGCTGCGCGAGGTCTTCCAGGGACGCTGGCAGGACGTGAAGGGCGATCTGGACTACGACGCCTGGCGTCGCGACGTGGCCGCCTCCCTCAAGGCGCGGGCCCGGACCGCGGTGTTCAGCCACTATGTGGCGATCAATGCGGTGATGTCGCAGCTCGCCGGCGACGAGCGCGTTCTGGTGTTCCGTCCCGACCACGCCTCCATCAGCGTGCTGGAAACCGACGGAAACACCTTGCGTCTGGTGGAGCAGGGGCGAGAAGCCTCCACAGGCGTCCTTTAGTTCCAGGAGTATGCGCGTGCGGCCGATCCTCACCGTCAGCGAGATGGCCGCCGCCGACACCGCGGCGATCGCGGCCGGAACCCCTGGCCAGGTCCTGATGGCCCGGGCCGGCGCGGCCGTGGCCGACGCCATCTGCGAGCGCTTCACGCCGCGGCCGACCGTCGTGCTGTGCGGCCCCGGCAACAATGGCGGCGACGGCTATGTGGTGGCCCGCCTGCTGGCCGAGCGCGGCTGGGACGTCTGGGTCGAGCGCCTGGCGCCGCCGGCCGCGCCCGACGCCAAGGCCGCCGCGGCGCTGTGGACGGGGGAGACCTTCGAGGCCGGGCAGTCGCGCCGCGAGGCCGAACTCTACGTCGACGCCCTGTTCGGCGCCGGCCTGGCGCGCGCCCTGGACGGAGAGGCCGCGCGCCTTTCCCGCCTCTGCGAGCGCATGCCCGAGCGGGTGGTGGCCGTCGACATCCCCAGCGGCCTGTCCGGCGACACCGGCCGCCCCTTGGGCGACACCGCCTTCCGCGCCGCCCTGACGGTCACCTTCCACGCCAAGAAGCCGGTCCACGTGCTTGAGCCGGGGGCCAGCAGCTGCGGCGAGGTGGTGGTGGCCGACATCGGCCTGTCCGGCGGGGGCGGGACCCTGATCGAGAACACCCCCGAGCTTTGGCTTTCGCGGTTTCCCTGGCCGGTGGTCAGCGCCCACAAGCACGCCCGCGGCCGCCTGGTGGTGGTGAGCGGCGACGCCTGGAGCACCGGCGCCGCGCGCCTGGCCGCCCGCGCCGGCCTGCGGATGGGGGCCGGCCTGGTGACCGTGCTGTCGCCCTCCGACGCGCTCTCGGTGAACGCCGCCCACCTGGAGGCCGTCATGCTGCGGCCCTTCGACACCGAGGTGGAGCTGGAGCAGATCGCCGCCGACGTCGACGCCGCCGTCATCGGTCCGGCGGCCGGGGTCAACGAGACGACGTTGCTGAATGTGCTGGCCCTCGCTCGCACCGGGGCGGCCCTGGTGATCGACGCCGACGCCATCACCGTCTTCCGCGACGATCCCGAGGAGTTGTTCTCCGTCCTCGATGTCGACGATGTCCTCACGCCACATCCCGGCGAGTTCGAGCGGCTGTTTCCCGGCCTGCTGAAGAGCGCCCCCGAACGGATCACCGCGGCCCGCCGCGCCGCCAAGAAGGCCGACGCCATCGTCCTGCTCAAGGGGCCCGACACCGTGATCGCCGCCCCCGACGGCCGTGCGGCGGTCAACACCAACGGCTCGCCCTGGCTGGCCACCGCCGGCTCCGGCGACGTCCTGGCCGGGTTCATCGGATCCCTGATCGCCCAGGGCATGGAGAGCTTCGAGGCCGCCTGCGCCGGGGCCTGGATCCACGCCGAGGCCGCCGACCTGCACGGTCCGGGCCTGATCTCCGAGGACCTTCCCGGCCTGGCCCCCCTGGTGCTGCGCCGGCTCTACGACCTGCGGTAGGCTCGGCTGTGGCCAAGCTTGGCCCTGCGTGGTAACAGCCGGCCGTCCAATAGGATGACCGCACACGTGACCCGCCTTCGCGCCGCACTCCTGGCTATTCGCACCCAGGCCTCCATGGCCTGGTGCGTAGCTATGCGCGAGGGGTGTGCGATCTAGCTTCGATCGACCCAAACCCCTCCCGACGCGGCGAGGGGGTTTTGCGAAGGGTTCGAACGCCCCCCGTCCGTTGTCTGGCGACCTCAAGGAAAGCCGATGACGTCCCTCACTCCCCAACTGCTCGCGGCGCTGGCGCTGTTCGCCTTCGTGTCCTCGATCACCCCTGGACCCAACAACACCATGCTGATGGCCTCGGGGGCCAATTTCGGCTTCCGCGCCACCGTGCCCCACCTTGGGGGCGTGGCGATCGGTTTCGGGGTCATGGTGATCGCCATCGGCTTGGGGCTCGGCGGGCTCTTCGCGGCCTATCCGCCCCTGCACGACATTCTGGCTGTGATCGGCGGCGCCTACATGATCTGGCTCGCCTGGAAGATCGCCACGGCCAAGGGAATCGCCGGCGGGCAGGGCGGGGGGCGGCCGCAGACCTTCTGGCAGGCCGCGGCCTTCCAGTGGGTCAATCCCAAGGCCTGGGCCATGGCGCTGGGCGCGGTGACCACCTACGCCCCGGCCGAGCACTACACGGTGAATGTCGTGCTGGTCAGCCTGGTCTTCATGGCCATCAACGGCCCCTGCGTGGCGACCTGGACCGGATTCGGCGTGGCGCTGCGCCGGTTCCTCGACCGCCCGGCGGTCCTGCGGGGGTTCAATGTGACCATGGCCCTGCTGCTGCTGGCCTCGCTGATTCCCCTGGCCCTCGACCTGGCGGGCCTTGGCGGGGCGGGCGCTAACCCCTAAAGGGGGCCGAGAGTGCGGGCGTGGCGGAATTGGTAGACGCACTGGATTTAGGTTCCAGCGCCGCAAGGCGTGGAGGTTCGAGTCCTCTCGCCCGCACCAGATTGTCGGTTCGCTCGACGGGGAGGCGGCCTTGTCCACCGGTTACTATGACGAAAACGCCGACCGGTTCTTCGCCGACACCGCCCATGCCGACATGTCCCAGGCCCGCCGCCGCTTCGTCGAGGCCCTGGCCCCGGAGGCCCGGGTGCTGGACGCCGGCTGCGGCTCGGGCCGCGACGCCCTGGCCTTCCGCGAGGCGGGCTTCGAGGTGACCGCCTTCGACGGCTCGGCGCAGATGGCGCGCAGGGCCTCGGCCCATACGGGGCTGGAGGTGCTCCACCTGACCTTCGACCAGGTGGCCTGGCGCGAGGCCTTCGACGGAATCTGGTCCTGCGCCTCCCTGCTGCACGTCCCCCGCGCCGAGCTGCCGGGCGCCATGGCCCGTCTGCGCGACGCCCTGGTTCCGGGCGGGGTCTGGGAGATGTCCTTCAAGCTGGGAACCGGCGAACGCCAGGCCTACGGCCGCCACTTCACCGACCTGGACGAGACCACGGCCCGGGCCCTGATCGCCGAGGTCGGAGGTCTGGAGATCCTCGACCTGACCCTTAGCCGGGATGTGCGCTCGGGGCGGGAGAACGAGGGCTGGGTCAACCTCCTGGTGCGCCGCGCGGGGTGAGGGGGCCTGGCGCCCTCTTTGGGCTTGGAGTGCGCGCCGCGAAATGACATAAGGTCGCCCGCTCGCCGCCAGCCCTGGCGGCGCTTACCTATTCAGCCGAGGCGGACCTGAAAGGCGCGAGACCGCGCCGTGTCCGGGAAATCCAAGAATGTCGATGCAGATCGTTGAGAAGTCTGGTGAAGGCCTGAGCAAGGTCTTTGGTGTGACCGTCCCCATGTCGGACCTGGCGGAACGGATGGAAGCCAAGATCGCCGAGATCACGCCGACCCTCAACATCAAGGGTTTCCGGCCCGGCAAGGTGCCGCAGGCCCACGTCCGCAAGCTCTATGGCAAGGCCATCATGAGCGAAGTGGTGGAGCAGACCCTCAACGAGACCACCCAGAAGGTGCTCGAGGACAACAAGCTGCGCCCCGCCGGCGATCCCGACCTGACGCCGAGCGGCGACATGGCCGAGGTCATCGAGGGCAAGGCCGACCTGGCCTATGAGATCGCCATCGAGGTGATGCCGGAGTTCGAGCCCACCGACCTCACCAAGATCTCGCTCAAGCGCCCTGTCTACGAGCCCACCGAGGCCGAGGTGAACGAGGCCGTCGACGAGCTGGCCAAGCAGAACCGCACCTATGAGACCCGCACCGGCAAGTCGGTGAAGGCCAAGGACGGCGACATGGTCGTCATCGACTTCATCGGCCGCGTCGACGGCGTCGCCTTCGAGGGCGGCACGGGCGCCGACACCGAGCTGGTGCTGGGCTCGGGCAGCTTCATTCCGGGCTTCGAGGAACAACTGGTCGGCGCCAAGCCCGACGACAAGGTCATGGTCAAGGTGACCTTCCCGGCCGAGTACCAGGCCCCGAACCTGGCCGGCAAGGACGCCGAATTCGAAACCACGGTCAAGGAAGTGAAGGCTCCGGTGGAGTCCAAGGCCGACGACAGCCTGGCCGAGCGCCTGGGCGTCGAGAGCCTGGAAAAGCTGCGCGAGCTGCTGAAGACCAACCTCGAAAGCCAGTACGCCGGCGCCTCGCGCTTCAAGCTGAAGCGCGCCCTGCTGGACGTGCTCGACGAGAAGCACGACTTCCCCCTGCCGCCCAAGATGGTCGAGGCCGAGTTCGCCCAGATCTGGGGCCAGGTGCAGTCTGACAAGGAACGCGGGACGCTTCCCCCCGAGGACCTGGAAAAGACCGACGACGTCCTGCAGACCGAATACCGCAAGATCGCCGAGCGCCGCGTGCGCCTGGGTCTGGTCCTGGCCGAGATCGGCCGGGTCAACAATGTCCAGGTCACCGACCAGGAGCTGGGCGAGGCCATGCGCGCCGAGGCCATGCGCTATGGCCCGCAGGCCCAGCAGATCTTCGACTTCTTCCGCCAGAACCCCGCCGCCCAGGCCCAGCTCCGCGCCCCGATCTTCGAGGACAAGGTGGTCGACCTGATCGTCGAGCAGGCCAAGGTGAAGGATCAGAAGGTGTCCAAGGACGATCTCCTGAAGGAAGACGACATGCCGGCGGGCTACGGCGCCTAAGAGCGTCGGCCCGTTCGCGATCGAGGGCGCCCCACGGGGCGCCCTTTTTCGTTTCGGGGGAGGGGATCGGGGGGCGCGGGAGACCGCCGCGGCGGCCTTCGCCAACTCTTAAGAGCTATCGAGGCTATTGGTCACCTTGCGCAGGCCACCTCGGCACGCGATATCGGACGGGTACACGGCTCGCGTTCCAGAGTCGTTCACATCGAGAAGGGCTTCCTCCCAATGTTTGATCCGGCGACGACCGCCCTGAACCTTGTCCCGATGGTGGTCGAGCAGACCAGCCGCGGCGAGCGTGCTTTCGATATCTTCTCGCGCCTCCTGAAGGAGCGCGTGATCTTCCTGAACGGTCCCGTCGAGGACGGGATGTCGGCGCTGATCTGCGCCCAGCTGCTCTATCTTGAGGCCGAGAATCCCAAGAAGGAGATCCAAATGTACATCAACTCGCCGGGCGGCGTGGTGACCTCGGGTCTCGCGATCTACGACACCATGCAGTACATCAAGAGCCCCGTGGTCACGCTCTGCATGGGCATGGCCGCCTCCATGGGCTCCTTCCTGCTGATGGCCGGCGAGCCCGGCCAGCGGATCAGCCTGCCCAACGCCCGCATCATGGTCCACCAGCCCTCGGGCGGCTATTCCGGCAAGGCCTCGGACATCGAGCGCCACGCCGAGGACATCATCAAGACCAAGCGCCGCCTGAACGAGATCTACGCCAAGCACACCGGCCGGTCCTACGAAGAGGTCGAGGAAAAGCTCGATCGCGACACCTTCATGACCGCCGACGAAGCCAAGGAGTGGGGTCTGATCGACCTGGTCCAGGCCAACCGCTCCGAGGACTAGTCTCCGTGGTGGCGCACACCCTGGTGGTGGGCGGCACCGGGATGCTTTCCGGACTTTGCGAGGCGCTCGCCGGCGACGGCGGGCGCCTTTCGCTCTTGTCGCGCCACGCGTCTCACGCCGCCGGGGCCGACGGCTTCGACTGCGACTATCACGACGGGAGCAGCTTCTCGGCGGCCCTCGATGCGGCGATCGCGCGCTCGGGTCCGATCGACCGCGCCGTCGCCTGGTTCCACACCCTGAGGATCGAGGCGCCGCGCCTGCTGGCGGCGCGGGTCGAGGGGGCGATGTTCCAGGTGCTGGGCAGCGCCGTCGCCGATCCCGCCCATTCCGAGCGTCTCGAGACGGCCCGTCGGGTGGCCGAGGGCCTGCCGCGCTGCGCCGTGCGGCAGATTGTCCTGGGGTTCCGGGTCGAGGCCGGCCGCGCCCGCTGGCTCACCAACGCCGAGATCTCGCAGGGGGCCCTCGAGGCCATCCGCAGCGACCGGCTGCTGACCGTCATCGGCCAGGCCGAGCCCTGGTCGGCTAGGCCCTGAGCCGGGCCTGGGCCGCGGCCAGCATCGCCTCGCCGCTGGCGGTGACGTCGAACCGGTCGAAATCCCGGCCGGACTCATCGCGCACGTCGGCGAACAGGCCCTTGGGGTCCTCATGGAAATGCAGGAAGGCGCGGGACTTGAGGTAGAAGACGCCGCGCTTCTTCTCGGTCAGGCCGGGCAGGGCGCGGACGCGGGCCAGCAGGGGCTCCAGCTGGTCCAGGGCGGTCTCACCGGCGTGCTTCACGGCCTCACCCCGTCAGGGACGTTCCTTGAAGACACGATAGCCGCGGTGGTCGGCGATCTTCAACATCTCGCGGTCGCCGCTGGTGTCGCCATAGGCGGCCTTCAGGGTCACGTCGGGACCGAAGGCGGCGCGCAGGCGACGCACCTTCTCCGGGCCCCGGCAATTGGGGCCCAGGAAGGCGCCGGTCACCCGGTCATTGGCGTCGAAGGCCAGCTCCGTGGCGATCAGGGCGTCGGCGCCCAGGCCGCGGGCGAAGGGGGCGACGATCATGTCGGGGGAGGCGCTGACGATCACCAGCTTGGCGTGGCGCTGGCGCCAGCGTCGCCAGGTCTGCAGGGCGTCGGGCCGCAGCAGGCTGGGCGCCGCCACCTCGGCGAAGGCCCGCGCCTGGGCCTCCAGTTCGTCGCGGGTCATGCCCTTGAGGAACTCGCGCACCGCCGCGGCCTTGATGCGGCCGCGGTTGCGGTGGCCCAGATAACCGACCGCCGCGGGGATCAGCCGCACCATGCCCGACATGTAGCGGCCCTGGTCCACCCGCCACTTCAGGAATTCGGTGAAACTGTCGCGCACCGTGATGGTGCCGTCGAAGTCGAAGGCCACCATGCCGGCGTCCTCGATCTGATCGTCCAGGAGTTCGTGGGAGGGCGCGCCGTTTCCGCGCAGAGTTCGCTTCGCCATGACCATCCCCTCGCGCCCTTGCACGGGCTTGTCTATTGGGAACAATCGGCAGGTGCGGCGCGTACCTTAGGGGGAGAGGCGTGTCGTCGCGTCCGGGGCCGACGTCTTGTCCCGATCTGGCGCACACCCATCTAGGGATTCGGACGCGCCCGCCATCGGGCGCCCCGGCCGCCAATTGTCGCGATGTCCCCCCAAAGGCTTGTGATCCTTGGACGGATCGGGGAATGTCAAGGATTAGACAACCTGCGGCGCGTATCCTGCATTGATGGCGTCAGGAAACGCCTCCGGGGACGGACGTCTCGGTGAACAGCCGGTCGTCATAGAGTGAGAAACGACCATGACCAAGGCCGCCAGCGGAGACTCCAAGAGCACGCTCTATTGCTCATTCTGCGGCAAGAGCCAGCACGAGGTCCGCAAGTTGATTGCGGGCCCGACCGTGTTCATCTGTGATGAGTGCGTAGAACTGTGCATGGATATCATTCGCGAGGAGCACAAGATCTCCTTCGTGAAGTCCAAGGACGGTGTGCCGACTCCCAAGGAAATCCGCGAAGTCCTCGACGATTACGTGATCGGACAAGATCACGCCAAGAAGGTGCTCGCTGTGGCGGTGCACAACCACTACAAGCGCCTCAACCACGCCTCGAAGAATAACGACGTCGAACTGGGCAAGGCCAACATCCTGCTCATCGGTCCGACCGGCACCGGCAAGACCTTGCTGGCCCAGACGCTCGCCCGAATCATCGACGTGCCCTTCACCGTCGCCGACGCCACCACGCTGACCGAAGCGGGCTATGTCGGCGAGGATGTCGAAAATATCATCCTGAAGCTGCTGCAGGCCGCCGACTACAATGTCGAGCGGGCGCAGCGCGGCATCGTCTATATCGACGAGGTCGACAAGATCAGCCGCAAGTCGGACAACCCGTCCATCACCCGCGACGTGTCGGGCGAGGGCGTGCAGCAGGCCCTGCTGAAGATCATGGAGGGCACCGTGGCCTCCGTGCCGCCGCAGGGCGGGCGCAAGCATCCCCAGCAGGAGTTCCTGCAGGTCGACACCACCAACATCCTGTTCATCTGCGGCGGGGCCTTCGCCGGCCTGGAGAAGATCATCTCCGCCCGCGGCCAGGGCACGTCGATCGGCTTCGGCGCCAAGGTGTCGGACCCCGACGACCGCCGCACCGGCCAGATCTTCCGTCAGGTGGAGCCGGACGACCTGCTGCGCTTTGGCCTGATCCCGGAATTCGTCGGCCGTCTGCCAGTCATCGCGACCCTGGACGACCTGGACGAGCCGGCCCTGGTGAAGATCCTCACCGAGCCGAAGAACGCCTTCGTCAAGCAGTACCAGCGCCTGTTCGACATGGAGAACGTCGGCCTGACCTTCACCGACGACGCCCTCAACGCGGTGGCCCGCAAGGCCATCATCCGCAAGACCGGCGCGCGGGGCCTGCGCTCCATCCTGGAGGGCATCCTGCTCGAGACCATGTACGAGCTGCCGACCTATGACGGCGTCGAGGAAGTGGTGGTCAACGCCGAGGTGGTCGAGGGCCGGGCCCAGCCCCTGGTCATCTACGCCGAGCGCCGCGACAAGGGCGGCGCGGCCTAACCGCCGCGCTCCATCTGCGAATTGAAGCGACCGCGGCGGGAACGTCGCGGTCGTTTTCGTTTCAGGTCACCGCGCCCAGACCCCGCAGCCGTTCGATATCCGCCGCCGAATAGCCGGTCTCCGCCAGAACCTCGGCGGTGTGCTGGCCCCCGTCGGCTGCTTTTCGGCGACAGTGGGACTGCGGGCGTCGCTTGGGAAGGGCCTGGCCCGCCGCCCGACATGGGGCGCCGAGCTCTTGCACCTGTGGCGGCGGCGCACCATTTCCTGTGTCTCGGGCGTCACCAGTTTCAGACGCATTGTCGCGGACACTCCGGCTCAGCTTGTAGAGGGGGCCAAAGCGTCCACATAAATGGCCGACAATTCGCCCAAGCTGGGCGGACGGGCCGACCGACTCAGACACATCGTCTGGGGGAACCCGGTCGGAATATGGGACGGGCCCTGCTTTGGAAGGGGGCCCACCAGGAGTAGATGCACATGTCTGAGATCAAGACTCTTCCCATCCTCCCGCTGCGGGACATCGTCGTCTTCCCGCATCAGCCGGTGCCGCTCTTCGTGGGCCGCGAAAAGTCCGTCCGAGCCCTCGAGGAGGCCATGAAGGCGCCCGGCAAGCAGATCCTGCTGGCCACCCAGAAGGACAAGGACGACGACGACCCGTCGCCCGAGGCCATCTATGACGTGGGCGTCGTGGCCTCGGTCCTGCAGCTGCTGAAACTGCCCGACGGCACCGTGAAGGTGCTGGTGGAGGGCAAGGCGCGCGCCGGGATCTCCAAGTTCACCGATCAAGCCGAGTTCTACGAAGCCGAGGTCGCCTTCATCTCCGAGGACGGCGCGGCCTCGACGGAAGCCGAGGCGCTGTCGCGCGCGGTCGTCGAGCAGTTCGAGAACTATGTGAAGCTCAACAAGAAGGTGCCCCCGGAGGCCCTGGCCTCCATGCCCCAGGTCGACTCGCCCGGCGAGCTGGCCGACCGCATCGCCTCGCACCTGTCGGTCAAGATCTCCGAGAAGCAGAACCTGCTGGAGATCTTCAATGTCGTGAAGCGCCTGGAGAAGGTCTACGCCCTGATGGAGGGCGAGATCAGCGTCATGCAGACGGAAAAGAAGATCCGTAACCGCGTGAAGCGCCAGATGGAGAAGACCCAGCGCGAGTACTATCTCAACGAGCAGATGAAGGCGATCCAGCGCGAGCTGGGCGAGCAGGACGACAGCCGCGACGAGCTGATCGAGCTCGAGAAGCGCATCAAGAAGACCAAGCTCTCCAAGGAGGCCCGCACCAAGGCCGACGCCGAGCTGAAGAAGCTGCGCAACATGAGCCCGATGTCGGCGGAATCCACCGTCGTGCGGAACTATCTCGACTGGCTGCTGTCCATTCCGTGGGGCAAGGCCAAGACCAAGCCGATCGACCTGGTCAAGGCCGAGGAGGTGCTCGAGCACGACCACTACGGCCTGGAGAAGGTCAAGGAACGCATCCTGGAGTACCTGGCCGTCCAGGCCCGGACCGGCGCCCTCAAGGGCCCGATCCTCTGCCTGGTGGGACCGCCCGGCGTGGGCAAGACCTCGCTGGGCAAGTCCATCGCCGAGGCCACGGGCCGCGAGTTCGTGCGCGTGTCCCTGGGCGGCGTCCGTGACGAGGCCGAGATCCGCGGTCACCGCCGGACCTATATCGGCTCCATGCCGGGCAAGATCATCCAGTCGATGAAGAAGGCCAAGTCCACCAACGCCTTCTTCCTGCTCGACGAGATCGACAAGATGGGGTCCGACTATCGCGGCGACCCGTCCTCGGCCCTGCTCGAGGTCCTCGACCCGGCCCAGAACTCCACCTTCGCCGACCACTACCTGGAGGTGGACTACGACCTGTCGCCGGTGATGTTCGTCACCACGGCCAACAGCCTGAACATGCCCCAGCCGCTGCTGGACCGCATGGAGATCATCCGCATCCCCGGCTACACCGAGGACGAGAAGCTGGAGATCGCCAAGCGGCACCTGCTGCCCAAGCTGACCAAGGACCATGGGCTGACGCCGCAGGAGTTCATCGTCCCCGAGGAGGCGATCCGCGACCTGATCCGCTACTACACCCGGGAAGCCGGCGTGCGGTCGCTGGAGCGGGAGCTGGGGAACCTGGCGCGGAAGACGGTGCGCGACCTGGGTCGTGAGAAGATCGCCTCGATCACGATCGACGAGGCGCGGCTGGCCAAGTACGCCGGGGTCAAGAAGTACCACCACGGCGAGACCGACGAAGAGGATCAGGTCGGCATCATCACCGGCCTGGCCTACACCGACTTCGGCGGCGACATCCTGACCATCGAAGCGATCAAGATGCCGGGCAAGGGCCGCATGTCCATCACGGGCAACCTGAAGGACGTGATGAAGGAGTCGATCACGGCGGCGGCCAGCTATGTCCGCAGCCGCGCGACCGCCTTCGGCCTGGAACCGCCGATGTTCGACAAGACCGACGTGCACGTGCACGTGCCCGAGGGCGCCACGCCCAAGGACGGTCCGTCGGCCGGCGTCGCCATGGCCGTGGCCATGGTCTCGGTGCTGACCGGCATCCCGATCCGCAAGGACATCGCCATGACTGGCGAGATCACCCTGCGCGGCCGGGTCCTGCCGATCGGCGGCCTGAAGGAGAAGCTGCTCGCGGCCCTGCGCTCCGGGGTCAAGACCGTGCTGATCCCGCAGGAGAACGTGAAGGACCTGGCCGACA
Organism: Phenylobacterium sp. GW821-FHT12F10; assembly: GCF_058806695.1. Lineage (NCBI taxonomy): Bacteria > Pseudomonadati > Pseudomonadota > Alphaproteobacteria > Caulobacterales > Caulobacteraceae > Phenylobacterium > Phenylobacterium sp. GW821-FHT12F10. The sequence goes on from NZ_JBXAPY010000001.1 coordinate 1,543,253, forward strand.
TCCCCGACAACGTGAAGTCGGCCATCGAGATCATCCCCGTGAAGATGGTCGACGAGGTCCTGGCGCTCGCCCTGACCAAGCCCTTGGTGCCCATCGAGTGGAAGGAACCGGCGACGCCGGCCCTGCCGCTCGCCGTCGATGATGGCGATCCCGAGGCTGTTTTGACGCACTGAACGTCACGTTAACCGCAAAGAATCGCGGATTAACTGCAAATAATTGGGCGGCGCGGGGTCTTCCCGCGCCGCCTTCGTTTGACGCCTGACGCGAGACCGCCATAATCGCGTCACGCGAAGCAGCCTCGCGAACACCGCGGGGGGTCCGCGGACCTATAACGGGCTGGGAGAGACACCAAATGACCAAGGCCGAACTCGTCACGGCGATCGCCGAAAAGGCGGGCCTCAACAAGGCGCAGGCGAAAGACGCGCTGGAAGCCTTCATCGACTCCGTCACGGCCTCGCTGAAGGCCAGTGAAGAAGTCCGGCTCGTCGGTTTCGGCAGCTTCGTGCCGGTGAACCGCGCGGCTGGCACCGCGCGCAATCCGCGCACCGGCGAAACCGTGAAGCGGCCCGCATCCAAGACCGCGCGCTTCCGGGTTGGCGAAGGCCTGAAGAGCGCGCTGAACTAAGCGCGCCTCAAGCCAGCAAGAATTGGAACGGGGCGGTCGCCGGGGAGGCGGCCGCCCCTTTTCTATGGAGGCCTTGGCGGGGCTTCCGGACCGGGGGTAGAACCCGGCTCCGTAGGGCGGCTAGCTCAGCTGGTCAGAGCACCTGGTTTACACCCAGGGGGTCGGGGGTTCGAACCCCTCGCCGCCCACCATCCTGCTTCGCTCAGCGAGCTTCGCAGGACAGGTCCTGACCATGAATTCGAAGCAGGATGCCCTGCGAAGCCTTGGCGTAGCAGGGCTACGGCCACTCCCACCGAGCAACGGCCGCCCTTCGAATCTGAAGTGCGACGTCTGCGAAAGCTTGGCAGGGCCAGGCCCTATCCGGATAGTGTTCTTGATCCATTGCGGGCCGCTGGATGCGCTACGTCTACCTGCTGGAAAGCATTGACCACGCCGGTGAGCGGTACGTCGGGTCGACGACGGACCTCGCGCGCCGTTTCAAGGAACACAACGCCGGCAAGTCACCACACACGTCCAAGTACAGACCCTGGCGGCTCACGACCTACCTGGCGTTCTCTGACGAGGCCAAGGCCATCGCGTTCGAGCGGTACCTCAAGCAGGGTTCTGGCCACGCGTTCGCAAAGAAGCGCCTTTGGTAGAACCGCGAACTTCGCAGGACAGGTCCCGCCTATTCCCCCAGCGGGGGTCCGACGATGTCGATGCCGTGGCGGGCGAAGGTGGCGGCCAGCGCGGTCACCATGTCGGCGGTGGGAGCCTCGGCCGCGGGCAGGCCCGGCGCCGTCGCCGGCCGCGAGATTTCCCGCACCGCGCCTTCGAAGCCCTCGCCGGTGGAGATGGTGATCACCCGCGCGGTGGGGCTCTCGACGATGAAGCTGTGGGGCGCGCCCCGCGGGCCCACCAGGGTCTCGCCGGGGCCGGCGACCCGTTCGACCTCGCCGACGCGGAAGCGCACCCGTCCCTCGAGGATGTGGAAGATCTCGTCCTCGTCGCGGTGGACATGGGTCGGCGGGGAGTCGCCCTGGGCCATGAAATGTTCGAGGATCGACAGGCCGTCGGGGCCGGCCGCCGAGGGGCGACGGACCTCGACGCGGCTGTTCAGGAACCAGAGACTGGGCCCCGGGGAGGCGGTGAGATGGGACATTTCGGCGTCATCCTGGTAGGGCGCGGGGGCTCGCGCCGGGCCGGGCGTGACTACGCGCGGGAGTCCGCGCCGTGAAATGGAACGATGTTATGGGGGCCATTTGCTGAATGAATTTCGCGGCCTTCGACCTCAACCTCCTGCGGACCTTCGACGCCCTGATGCGGGAGCGCAGCGTGACGCGGGCCGGCGAACAGATCGGCCTGTCCCAACCGGCGGTGAGCGCCGCGCTCGGACGGCTGCGCGCCCTGCTGGACGATCAGCTCTTCGTGCGGCGAGGCGCCGAGATGGCGCCGACCCCGCGGGCCGAGGCCCTGGCTCCCACCGTCCGCGACGCCCTGGCCGACCTGGAGCGCGCCCTCCAGGGGGACCGCGCCTTCGATCCGGCCGCCGCCCAGCGCAGCTTCACCCTGCTGGGCGCCGACTTCGTCTCCATGCTGGTGATGCCGCCCCTGTTCGCCCTGACGGCGGCCCAGGCGCCCGGGGTTCGCCTGCGGCTGGTGGACACCGCCTGGGGCGAGGTGGAGCGCCTGTTCCAGGACGACGCCATAGACCTGGCCATCGAGCGCCCCGGCCACGCCTCGGAGTGGATCGCCGGGGAGATGCTGTTCCGCTCCCCCTTTGCGATCATCGCCGCCCGCGGCCGGGAGGACATCGCCGCGGCCGGGGTCAGGCCGGGTCAGGTCCTGCCGCTTGATCTGTTCTGCGACCTGCCGCAGGCCCTGCGCTCGGTGGACGGCAGCATCTCGGGCCATGTGGACGACGCCCTGGCCGAGGTCGGCCGCGCGCGGCAGGTGGTCCTGGCCCTGCCGCATTTCTCCGCCGTCGCCTTGGCGGTGGCGCAGAGTCCCCGCCTGATCGCCGCCCTTCCGGCGCAGTTCGCCCAAGCCGTGGCGCCGACCCTGGGCCTGGACATCTTCGAGGCCCCGGTGGATGTGCAGGTCCCGGAGATCCAGATGTACTGGCACAGGCGTCACGACAAGAACCCCGCCCACGCCTGGCTGCGCGATCAGGTGCGCCGCGTGACGGCGGCGTTCTGAGCATGCTCTATCGCCCCCTCGGCGCCACCGGCCTGACGGTGTCGGAGATCGGCCTCGGCTGCGCCAGCTGGTGGGGGCAGAGGGCCTTCGACGAGGGCGAGGCGATCGCCCTGGTCCACGCGGCCCTCGACCGCGGCGTCACCTTCCTCGACACCGGCGCCAGCTATTCCGGCGGGAACGCCGAGCCGCGCCTGGGCCGCGCCCTGCGGGGCCGGGACCTGACGGGGCTGGTGATCGCCACCAAGGCCGGCACCCGGCATGACGGCCGTCGGGTGGTGCGCGACATGTCGCCGGCGGCGGTGGAGGCCAGCGTCCTGCGGAGCCTGGAGAACCTCGGCCTGGAGACGCTGCCGCTGCTGCAGCTGCACGGCCCCGCGGTCGCCGAGCTGAGCGACGACCTGCGGGCGCTCCTGCAGGGCCTGAAGCGCCGCGGCCTGATCCGGGCCCTGGGGGTCAACAGCTTCGATCCCGAGGTCATCGACCATGTGATCGGCCTGCCGGAGTTCGACGTGGTGATGGTGGACTACAATGTCCTGCGCCCGGAGCGGGCCCCGCTGATCGCGCGGGCCGCCGCGGCGGGGAAGGGGGTGCTGGCGGGCATGCCGCTCGCCATGGGCCACACCGGCGGCCAGGTCCTGAAGCTGCGCGCGCCGCGCGACCTCTGGTACGCCCTACGGGCCGCCAGGAACCACCGGGCCGAGGTGCTCGCCGGCCGGCGGTTCGGCTTCCTGCACCAGCAGCCCGACATGACCGGTCCCCAGGCGGCGCTGGCCTATGTCCTGGCCCATCCCGGCGTCGCCAGCGCGGTGTTCGGCACGACCCGGCGGGCGCATCTGGAGGAGAATCTGGCGGCGTCCGGCATGGCGCTCCCGCCGGCCCTGGCCGCCCGCATCGCCGCCGCGCAAGGCGCCGGGGGGTGACGTCGGGGCGCCCTTTCGCGCCACGCCAAGAGGCGTATTCTGCCCGCAAGAACAACGACAAAGTCAGGGCAGGACACGATGGCGAAGCTCGATCTGGGTGGTCTCGATCAGGCGCTGGAGGCCGCGCATCAGCCGGCCCTGGCCGCCGCCCTGATGCAGCTCACCGGCGACATCGGCTGGCTGCGGAAGGAGTGGACCCCGACCTACACCCCGCTCTCCCGCGGCGACACCGGGGTGCCCGAGGCCGAGCAGGCCAGGTTCCGCGGCCTGGCCAAGGCGGCGATCCTCGACTGGGTGGCCAAGGGCTCGCCCGCGCCGATCACCCCCGATCCCGACGCCCTGCGCCAGATGATGAGCTTCGTGGCCGGGGCCGACATCCCCGAGGACTATGCCGACTTCCTCAATGACGAGCTGGCCATCGGCGGCCAGTCCAGCAAGGACCCGCAGTGGGTCACTCCGGTCCTGAAGGACGCCGCCCGGCGCATGCACGTCCTGGTGATCGGGGCCGGCATGTCGGGCCTGCTCACCGGGATCCGCCTGACCCAGGCCGGGATCGACTTCGAGATCGTCGAGAAGAACGCCGACGTCGGCGGCACCTGGCTGGAGAACACCTATCCCGGCTGCCGGGTGGACAGCTCCAACCACATCTATTCCTACTCCTTCGAGCCCAACCACAACTGGCCCCAGCATTTCTCCACCCAGCCGGTCCTGCTCGACTATTTCCGCGGCGTCGCCGACCGCTACGACCTGCGCAAGAAAATCCGCTTCGAGACCAGCGTCGAGCAGATGGTCTGGGACGAGACCCGCGCGGTCTGGAAGGTGACCCTGAAGACCGCCAAGGGGACCGAGCAGGTGGAGGCCAACGCGGTCATCACCGCCGTGGGTCAGCTCAACCGCCCGCGCCTGCCCGAGGTGAAGGGCCGCGAGCGCTTCAAGGGACCGGCCTTCCACTCCGCCCAGTGGCGTCACGACGTGGACCTGACCGGCAAGCGGGTGGCGGTGATCGGCACCGGCGCCAGCGCCTTCCAGTTCGTGCCGGAGATCGCCGGCAAGGTGGCCAGCCTGACGGTCTTCCAGCGCACCCCGCCCTGGTGCTTCCCGACCCCGCACTATCACGAGGACGTGCCGGCCGGGATGAACTGGCTGCTGGAGCACATCCCCACCTACGACAAGTGGTACCGGTTCTTCCTGTTCTGGATGGTCACCGACGGCCTGCTGGCCGGCGTCCGCGCCGACCCCGACTGGAAGGGCGACCCCGGCTCGGTCAGCGAGGCCAACGCCATGTTCCGCGCCATGGTGGCCGAGGCCCTGCGGATGCAGGCGGCCGACCGGCCCGACCTGGCCGAGAAGGTGATCCCCAACTATCCGGTCGGCGGCAAGCGCGCCCTGCTGGACAACGGCGTCTGGATCGAGGCGCTGAAGCGCCCCAATGTCGAGCTGGTCACCGACGCGATCAGCGAGATCACCGAGACCGGCATCGTCACCGCCGACGGGACGTCCCGCGAGTTCGACGTGATCATCTACGGCACCGGCTTCTACGCCAGCCGCTTCCTGCATCCGATGAAGATCAAGGGCCGGGGCGGGGCCGACCTGCACGCCACCTGGGACGGCGACGCGCGCGCCTATCTGGGCATGACCACGCCCGGTTTCCCCAACCTCTTCATGATCTACGGGCCCAACACCAATATCGTCGTCAATGGTTCGATCATCTTCTTCTCCGAGTGCAGCGTCCGCTACATCCTCGGCTGCCTGAAGCTGCTGGCGGAGACCGGGGCGAAGGCCCTGGAGCCCAAGCCAGAGGTGCATGACGCCTTCAATATCCGGGTCGACGAGGGCAACCGGCTGATGGCCTGGGGGGCGCCTCAGGTCACCAGCTGGTACAAGAACGAGAAGGGCCGGGTCAGCCAGAACTGGCCCTTCGCCCTGGTGGACTACTGGCGCGCCACCCTGGCGCCCAATCCCGACGACTTCGTCCTCAGCAAGGAACGCGAGATGGCGGGGTAGGGCGCGCGGGGCCTATACCCGGGGACACATCCGTTCCCCGGGAGGTCCCATGCCGCTCAAGCTTCACACCATCATCTGCAGCACCCGTCCCACACGGCTGGGGCCCAAGGTCGCCGCCTGGTTCGACGCCATCGCCCAGGCCCATGCGGGGTTCGCGGCGGTGCTGGTGGATCTGGCCGACTTCAACCTGCCGGTCTTCGACGAGCCCAAGCATCCGCGGCTGAGGGACTACGCCCACGACCATACCAAGGCCTGGAGCGCCAGCGTCGCGGCCGCCGACGCATTCGTCTTCGTGACGCCGGAGTACAATTACGGGCCGCCGCCCTCCTTCACCAATGCGGTGAACTACCTGGTCCACGAGTGGGCCTATAAGCCGGCCGCCTTCGTCAGCTATGGCGGCGCCTCCGGCGGCCTGCGCTCGGTGCAGATGGAGAAGCTGCTGCTCACCAGCGTGAAGGTCATGCCGATCCCCGAGGGGGTGGCCCTGCCGATGTTCAACCAACACCTCGGCGAGGACGGCTTCAAGCCGCCGGAGCTGCAGGACAAGGCCGCCGTGGCCATGCTCACCGAGCTGGCCCGCTGGGGCGAGGCGCTGAAGGTCCTGCGCGCGCCAAGCTAGGCCATTGCCAGGCGCGCCGGCCCGCTGTTCAACTATGTGTTGAGCCGCGAGGGAGCAGGGCGATGACGGCGGGCGTGGTGGCGGTGAAGAGCCTCAATCTGCGGGACGCCCCCGGCGGCGCCCTGGTGGGCGGGCTCGCTCAGGGCGACGGCGTGGAGATGTTGGAGTCCAAGGCCGGCTGGACGCGGGTCACCACCCTGAAGACCCCGGTGCGCACCGGCTGGGTGGCCAGCCAGTATCTCAGCCAGAGCGTGGCGGCGCCCAGCCCGGCCGCCCCGGCGCCCGCCGCCCCGCCCATGCCCGACGATCCGGCCCATCCGGTCACCGTGGTGGGCGGCAAGGCCATCACCCCGGACGGCCGCGCCTTCGCCTCGGTCAGCAAGGGCGGCTTCTACACCATCGGGCGGACCTCCCTGGCGGCATGGCTGGCGGGCAATCCGCCGCCGGCGGACCTCGCGCCTTCGGCGGTCCGCGTCGTGCGCGCCATCTCGGCCAATGAGGGCCTGCTGGAGGCCATCAACTCCTATGACAACAGCTACATGTCCTTTGGCCTCTTCCAATGGACCTGCGGCCCGGCCGGCGACGCCGGCGAGTTGCCGGCGCTCCTGGCGCGGCTGAAGGCCACCGCGCCGGCCGCCTTTCAGGACTGCTTCGGCCGCTATGGCCTGGACGTGCAGGTCTCGGGTCCGAGCGCCACGACCGGCCATCTGGTGCTGAAGGGAGTGGTGCTCAACACCGCGGCGCGGAAGGTCCAGCTGCGGGGCGCGGCCTGGGCCTATCGATTCTGGCGGGCCGGCCACCACCACGACATGCGCGCCTGCGAGCTCAGCTTCGCCGCCAGCCGCATGGCGCGCTTCCTGGACGCCAAGGCCGCCGGCGTCCCGGTCCGCCGCTGGCTGACCTCGGAGCAGGGGGTGGCCCTGGTGCTGGACGAGCACGTCAACCGCCCCGGCCACGTGCCCGGGACCCTGCAGGCGGCCATCGCCAAGCTGGGCGCCCACGACCCCACCTCCTGGACCAGCGCCGACGAGGCCCGGCTGATCGCGGCCTATGTCCTCGCCCGCAAGGCCACCAACATGACCGACCCGCTCAAACGGGCCGAGCGGATCGCCGAGGCCGTGCACCAGGGCACGCTCTCCGACGCGCGGGGCTCGTTCCAGGCCTGAGTGGCGAGGGGCGCGACTCAGGTCTAACCTCGGATGGCCGGGGGCTAAGAGACAGACGGAGCAACGAGATGGCCTACAAGTTCGAGATCTCGAAGGACAAGGCGGGCGAGTTCCGCGTGAAGTTCAAGGCCCCCAATGGCGAGGTGATGTTCACCACCGAGGGCTATTCCTCCAAGGCCTCGGCCAAGAACGCCATCGAGTCGATGAAGAAGAACGGCCCGACCGCCGAAACCGACGACACCACCGACTGACCTGTCGCCGCCCTTCCTCGCCTGGGCGGGGGAGGGCGCACGGCCGCGCCAGCGCCCTGAGCGCGTCAAACCAGCGATGTCTGGGGAAAGTGGCGCGAATGACGGGACTCGAACCCGCGACCTCCGGCGTGACAGGCCGGCGCTCTAACCAACTGAGCTACATCCGCATGTGGGCCATGTGGGCCCGCGAGGGGCGTCTGATAGGTTGCGACCGGAATCGTGTCAACGGGCGAGTTGATTTCGTCGCACAAGGGCCTGTGAATAGATGTGGGCCGCGCGGCTTCCTGCGAGGCGTTCGCAGGCCGAACGCGAGTCTTTTTCGCAGGTGCGACATCAGCGTCACCGCGCCGTTTGAAACGGTTCCATTCGTGGTCTAGAAGGGCGCGACTCCTTCGAGGATTCCATGAACGCGTTCCTTCTTCAGTACCTCCCCATCGTGATCTTCCTTGGGATCGCGGCGGCCCTGGGGGTCGTCTTCATCCTCGCCTCGGCGGTTCTCGCCCCCACGGCGCCGGACCCCGAAAAGCTCTCGTCCTACGAGTGCGGCTTCAACGCCTTCGATGATGCGCGAATGAAGTTCGACGTCAGGTTCTACCTGGTCTCGATCCTCTTCATCATCTTCGACCTGGAAGTGGCCTTCCTGTTCCCGTGGGCGGTCTCGCTCATGAAACTGCCGCAGGAGCTGGGCCAGTTCTCCTTCTGGTCGATGATGACCTTCCTGGGCGTGCTGACCGTCGGCTTCATCTACGAATGGAAGAAGGGCGCCCTGGAATGGGAGTGATCGTCCCCTCGGGCTCCGCGCCTGCGCTTTCGGCCGGTCGCTCGACCGTCGAGGGCTATAATCCCAAGCTTCACGACCCCTTCTTCGACGGCGTCTCCACCGAGCTCGCCGACAAGGGCTTCATCACGGCCGCCGCCGACGACCTGATCACCTGGGCGCGCACCGGCTCGCTGATGTGGATGACCTTCGGCCTGGCCTGCTGCGCCGTCGAGATGATGCACGCCTCGATGCCGCGCTACGACCTGGAGCGCTACGGCTTCGCCCCGCGCGCCAGCCCGCGTCAGTCCGACGTGATGATCGTCGCCGGCACCCTGTGCAACAAGATGGCCCCGGCCCTGCGCAAGGTCTACGACCAGATGCCGGAGCCCCGCTACGTCATCTCCATGGGCTCCTGCGCCAATGGCGGCGGCTACTACTATTTCAGCTACTCCGTGGTGCGCGGCTGCGACCGGATCGTTCCGGTGGACATCTACGTTCCCGGCTGCCCGCCCACCGCCGAGGCCCTGGTCTATGGCGTGCTGCAGCTGCAGAAGAAGATCCGCCGCACGGGGACCATCGAGAGATGAGCTGGCCCGTCACGACCCAAACCCTCGAGACCCTCGGCCAGCAAGCGGTCGCCGACAGCGCCGGCGCCTTGGCCGGCTACGCCGTCGCCTTTGACGAGCTGACCCTGACGGCCCCGGCCGGCCGCGTGACCCAGGCCCTGACCCTGCTGCGCGACAAGTTCGGCTTCGCCCAGCTGATCGACCTGTGCGGCGTCGACTATCCGGAGCGCCCGCTGCGCTTCGACGTGGTCTACCACCTGCTGTCGATGACCAAGAACCAGCGCGTCCGCCTGAAGGTCCAGACCGACGAGGACACCGCCGTCCCCACCGCCACGGGGGTCTTCCCCTGCGCCGACTGGTACGAGCGCGAGGCCTTCGACATGTACGGGATCTTCTTCGAGGGCCACCCGGACCTGCGCCGCATCCTCACCGACTACGGCTTCCACGGGCATCCGCTGCGCAAGGACTTCCCGATGACCGGCTATGTCGAGCTGCGTTACGACGACGAGCTCAAGCGCGTGGTCTACGAGCCGGTGAAGTCCGTCGAGTACCGCAACTGGGACTTCCTCTCGCCCTGGGAAGGGGCCGATTACATCCTGCCCGGCGACGAAAAAGTGGAGGCCAAGTGATGGCGGACGACGCCTCCCTGAAGCCGCTCTCGGAAAACGAGACCCCGGTCCGCAAGTTCAACATCAACTTCGGCCCGCAGCACCCCGCGGCCCACGGCGTTCTGCGCCTGGTCCTGGAGCTGGACGGCGAGGTCGTGGAGCGGGTCGACCCGCACATCGGCCTGCTGCATCGCGGCACCGAGAAGCTGATGGAGTACCGCACCTACCTCCAGAACATCCCGTACTTCGACCGCCTCGACTACGTGGCGCCGATGAACCAGGAACACGCCTTCTGCCTGGCCATCGAGAAGCTGCTGGGCCTGGAGGTTCCGATGCGCGGCAGCCTGATCCGGGTCATGTACTCGGAAATCGGCCGCGTCCTGAACCACCTGCTCAACGTCACGACCCAGGCCATGGACGTCGGCGCGCTCACCCCGCCCCTGTGGGGCTTCGAGGAGCGCGAGAAGCTGATGGTCTTCTATGAGCGGGCCTGCGGCGCGCGGCTGCACGCCAACTACTTCCGCCCCGGCGGCGTCCACCAGGACCTGCCCGAGGACCTGATCAACGACATCGACGACTGGGCCGTGGCCTTCGCCCGCCCGCTCAGCGACATCGACAAGCTGATCACCGGCAACCGCATCTTCAAGCAGCGCAACGTCAATATCGGCGTGGTGACCCGCCAGGAGGCCATCGACTGGGGCTTCTCCGGGGTCATGGTGCGGGGCTCGGGCATCGCCTGGGACCTGCGCCGCAACCAGCCCTACGAGTGCTATGACGAGCTGGACTTCGAGATCCCGCTCGGCCTGAACGGCGACTGCTACGACCGCTATCTCTGCCGCATGCAGGAAATGCGGGAGTCCATCAAGATCATCCGCCAATGCGTTGAACGGCTTCGGAAAACGCCGGGTCCGGTGCTGACCGAGGACAACAAGTTCGCGCCGCCGCGCCGGGGCGAGATGAAGCGCTCCATGGAAGCCCTGATCCACCACTTCAAGCTCTACACCGAGGGGTTCCGCACCCCCGAGGGCGAGGTCTACGCCGCCGTCGAGGCGCCCAAGGGCGAGTTCGGCGTCTTCCTGGTGAGCGACGGGACCAACAAGCCCTATCGCTGCAAGATCCGCGCGCCGGGCTATCCGCACCTGGCGGCCATGGACTGGATGGCCAAGGGCCACATGCTGGCCGACGTCTCGGCGATCATCGGGTCGCTGGACATCGTCTTCGGGGAGGTCGACCGGTGAGCGCGCCTGCCTGCATCACGCCCTTCGACGTCGCCGAGGCCCAGCTGGACGCCTACAACGCCCAGGATCTCGAGGCCTATTGCTCCTTCTTCACCGACGACCTGATCGTCGCCGACCTCAATGGCGCGGTGACCATCTCGGGCATCGACGCCTTCCGCGCCAAGTACGCCCAGGTGTTCGCCGACTTCCCGGAGAACAAGGTCGAGCTGCTGGGCCGCATGACGATCGGCAATACGGTGATCGACCACGAGCTGGTCATCCGCAAGCCCGGCGGCGACCAGTTCGAGGTCGCGGCCATCTACACCATCGCGGACGCCAAGATCGCCCGCATCGATTTCGTGAAGTGAGGCTCAGACCGTGAGCGTTCGACGCCTTTCCCCCAACCAGCCCGCCAGCTTCGCCTTCTCCGCGGAGACGATGAAGCAGGCCCAGTGGTGGATCTCGAAATATCCGGACGGCCGCCAGCAGTCGGCGGTGATCCCGGTCCTGTGGCTGGTGCAGAAGCAGGAGGGCTGGGTCTCCGAACCCGCCATCCGCGCCGTCGCCGAGCTGCTGAAGATGGCCACCATCCGTGTCTACGAGGTCGCCACCTTCTATACGATGTTCATGCTGGAGCCGGTCGGCACCCATGCCATCGTCCAGGTCTGCGGCACCACGGCCTGCCAGTCGCGGGGCTCCGAGGCCCTGCTGGAGGTCTGCCGCAAGCGCTTCGGCCCCGACAGCCACCGCTCGGCGGACGGCAAGTTCTACTGGCAGGAGGTCGAGTGCCTGGGGGCCTGCTCCAACGCGCCGATGGCCGCCATCAACGACCGCTACTACGAAGACCTGACCGTCGAGGGCTTCGAGAAGCTGCTGGACGAGTTCGCCGCCGGGCGCACGCCGCCTCCGGGGTCGGAGATCGGCCGCCAGGGCAGCGCCGTCCTGGGCGGCAACACCACCCTCAACGATGCCAAGCTCTATGACGGGTCGGCCGCCAAGCCGATCAAGAAGCTGCCGAACGCCGCCCCCAAGGGTAAGGCCAAGGCGCCCGTCGCATGACCGAGGTGGAGATCGCCAAGCGCCGGTTCACGATCATGGTCGCGGTCTCCGCGGCCAGCGTCTTCGTGGCCATCGCCTCGATCGTCTGCGCCTTTCGATTCAGCCAGACCTGGCTGCTGTACGTCTTCGCCGTCGCGCTCCTGATCGGGTTCGGCGCGCAGATCTGGTTCATCGCGGGCTTCAGGTCCGCGAAAAAGGGAGTGTAGGGGGTCTTGGTCGGCATCCTGGAAGACAAGGACCGCATCTTCACCAACATCTACGGGCTCCAAGACTGGGGCCTGGAAGGTGCGAAGGCGCGCGGCTGCTGGAACGCGACGCGCGAGATGCTGGAACAGAGCCACGAATGGGTCTGCGAGCAGATCCGCGAATCCGGCCTGCGGGGCCGGGGCGGCGGCGGGTTCGTCACCGGTTTCAAGTGGACCCTGATGCCGCAGCAGCTCAGCGAGCGGCCCCACTACCTGGTGGTCAACGCCGACGAGTCCGAGCCCGGCGCCTGCAAGGACCGCGAGATCATCCGCAACGATCCGCACCTGCTGATCGAGGGCTGCATGATCGCCAGCTACGCGATCCGCGCCCACACCGCCTACATCTACATCCGCGGCGAGTACGTGGCCGAGCGCGAGCGCCTGGAGGCGGCGATCAAGCAGGCCTACGCGGCCAAGCTGATCGGCAAGAACAACGTCAACGGCTGGGACTTCGACCTCCACGTCACCCATGGCGGCGGGGCCTATATCTGCGGCGACGAGACCGCCCTGATGGAGAGCCTGGAGGGCAAGAAGGGCCAGCCGCGCCTGAAGCCGCCGTTCCCGGCCGGCGCGGGCATCTATGGCTGCCCGACCACCATCAACAACGTCGAGTCCATCGCCGTCGTCGGCACCATCCTGCGCCGCGGCGCAGGCTGGTTCGCGGGCTTCGGACGTCCGAAGAACGCCGGCACCAAGCTGATGGCGGCCTCGGGCCACGTGAACAAGCCCAGCGTGGTGGAGGAGGCGATGTCCATCCCCATGCGCCAGCTGATCGAAGAGCACTTCGGCGGCGTGCGCGGCGGCTGGGGCAAGCTCAAGGCGGTGATCCCCGGCGGGGTCTCCATGCCGATGATCACCCGCGAACAGGCCGAGACGGTCCTGATGGACTTCGACGACCTGCCCCGCGTGCAGTCGCGCCTGGGCACCGCCACCATGATCCTCTTCGACGAGGACACCGACCTGATCCGCGTGATCGCCCGGGTGTCGCGCTTCTTCAAGCACGAGAGCTGCGGCCAGTGCACGCCGTGCCGCGAGGGCACCGGCTGGATGTGGCGGGTGATGGAGCGGATGGTCACCGGCGAGGCCGAGATGCGCGAGATCGACCTGCTGCTCGACGTCGCCTCCCAGGTCGAGGGCCATACCATCTGCGGCCTCGGCGACGCCGCGGCCTGGCCCATCCAGGGTCTGTTCCGCAACTTCCGCCACGAGGTCGAAGAGCGGATCACCAGTTATCGCACGGGCAAGCCGCATGTTCAGGGCCACGCCCTGCACGCGGCGGAGTGAGCTGAAAGATGCCTAAAGCCAAGGTCAACGGCGTCGAGGTCGAGTTCGAACCCGGCATGACGGTTCTGCAGGTGGCGGAGCTTGCCGGGGAGGAGATCCCGCGCTTCTGCTATCACGAGCGGCTGAGCATCGCCGGCAACTGCCGTATGTGCCTGGTCGAGGTGAAGCCCGGCCCGCCCAAGCCGCAGGCCTCCTGCGCCCTGCCGGCCTCCGACGGCCAGGAGATCATCACCAACTCGCCGATGGTCAAGAAGGCCCGCGAAGGGGTGATGGAGTTCCTGCTCATCAACCACCCGCTGGATTGCCCGATCTGCGACCAGGGCGGCGAGTGCGACCTGCAGGACCAGGCCATGGGCTATGGCCGCGACGACAGCCGCTATGGCGAGAACAAGCGCGCGGTCGAAGAGAAGTTCATGGGGCCGTTGATCAAGACGGTCATGACCCGCTGCATCCAGTGCACCCGCTGCGTCCGCTTCATCACCGAAGTGGCCGGCGTGCCGGACATCGGTCTCATCTCCCGCGGCGAAGACGTTGAAATCACGACCTATCTCGACAAGGCCGTGGCCAGCGAACTGTCGGCCAACGTCATCGACCTCTGCCCCGTCGGCGCGCTGACCTCCAAGCCCTACGCCTTCAACGCCCGGCCCTGGGAGCTGAAGAAGACCGAGAGCGTCGACGTCATGGACGCGCTCGGCTGCGCCATCCGCGTCGACAGCCGGGGCCCCGCGGTCCTGCGCGTCCTGCCCAGGCTGAACGAGGACATCAACGAGGAGTGGATCAGCGACAAGACCCGCTACGCCGTCGATGGCCTGTCACGCCAGCGCCTGGACAAGCCCTATATCCGTGAAGGCGGCCGCCTGCGGCCCGCCACCTGGGCCGAGGCCCTGGGCCTCGTCGCCGACAAGCTGAAGGCCGCCAGCCCCGATCGCATCGGCGTCATCGCCGGCGACCTGCAGGACGCGGAGTCCATGAAGGCCGCCAAGGACCTCTTCGGATCCCTGGGGGTGAAGAACCTCGACTGCCGCCAGGACGGCATGGCGCTGGGCTCCGGCGCGCGTGAGACCTGGCTGTTCAACTCCACCATCGCCGGCGTCGAGAACGCCGACATGATCCTGATGGTCGGGACCAATCCGCGCCTCGAGGCGCCGGTGCTCAACGCCCGGTTCCGCAAGCGCTGGGTCGCCGGCGCCCTGGAAGTGGGCGTCATCGGCGACCAGGCCGACCTGACCTACGGCTACGAATATCTCGGCGCGGGCGCGGCCAGCCTTTCGGGCCTGGCCAAGTCCAAGAGCGAGTTCGTCAAGCGCCTGAAGGCGGCCAAGAACCCCGCCATCATCCTCGGCGCCGGCGCGCTCGGCCGCGCCGACGGCGGGGCGATCGCCAAGGCCGCGGCGGAGGTCGCCAAGGCCTTCGGCATGACCTGGAACGTCCTGCACACCGCCGCCAGCCGCGTCGGTGGCCTGGACCTGGGCTTCATCCCGGGCGAGGGCGGCAAGACCGCCGTCCAGATGGCCGCCCCCGGCGCCCTGGACGTGCTGTTCCTGATGGGCGCCGACGAGATCGACGCCACCGCCAGCGACGCCTTCACCGTCTATATGGGCACCCACGGCGACGCCGGCGCCCACATGGCCGACGTGATCCTGCCGGGCGCGGCCTATACGGAGAAGGACGGCCTCTATGTGAACACCGAGGGCCGGGTCCAGATGGGCCAGCGCGCGGTGTTCCCCAAGGGCGAGGGCCGCGAGGACTGGTCCATCCTGCGGGCCCTGTCGGATCGCCTGGGCGCCACCTTGCCCTACGATACGCTGGCCCAGCTGCGCGCCAAGCTGTTCGCCGACCATCCGACCTTCGGACGGATCGACTACGCGCCGGGCGCGGCGGCCGCGGCCATCGACCTGTCGGGCATCCCGGCGGCCGGATCGGCCACGGACGCGCCGCTCACCAGCGCGGTGCGCGCCTTCCACCTCACCAACCCCATCGCCCGCGCCAGCGTGACGATGGCCGAGTGCGCGGCCGTGGCGGCCGGCGCCTCCAAGATCGCGGCGGAGTAGGGGATGGATCCGACCATCAATTTCTGGGCCACCCAGCTCGGCTGGACCCTGATCACCGTCGGCAAGATCATGCTGGTGATCCTGCCCCTGCTGGTCTGCCTGGCCTTCTTCATGCTGGCCGACCGCAAGATCTGGGCGGGCGTCCAGATGCGCAAGGGCCCCAACGTGGTGGGCCCCTTCGGCCTGCTGCAATCCTTCGCCGACCTGATCAAGTTCGTGCTGAAGGAGCTCGTCATCCCCGACGGCGCCGACAAGGCGGTCTTCCTGCTGGCGCCAGTCCTGACCTTCCTCCTGTCCCTGGTGGGCTGGGCGGTGATCCCCTTCGCGCCGGGCTGGGTGATCTCCAACATCAATGTCGGCGTGCTCTACCTCTTCGCCATCAGCTCGCTGGGCGTCTACGGCATCATCATGGGCGGCTGGGCTTCGAACTCGAAGTACCCCTTCCTGGGCAGCCTGCGTTCGGCGGCCCAGATGGTCAGCTACGAGGTCTCCATCGGCTTCGTGATCATCACCGTCATCCTGCTGAGCGGCAGCATGAACCTGATGACCATCGTCGAGAAGCAGGCCGGCGGCTTCTGGAACTGGAACTTCCTGGGCGGCGGCCTGCACAACTGGCCCATCACCATCGTGATGTTCGCCATGTCGGTGATCTTCTTCATCTCGGCCCTGGCCGAGACCAACCGCCCCCCCTTCGACCTGCCCGAGGCCGAGTCCGAGCTCGTGGCCGGCTATCAGGTGGAATATTCCTCCAGCCCGTTCCTGCTCTTCATGATCGGCGAGCTGGTGAACATCGTGCTGATGTGTTCGCTGATCTCGCTGCTGTTCTTCGGCGGCTGGCAGGCGCCCATCGACTTCGCCTTCGTCCACCAGTGGGGCGACCTGGCGCAGGGCTTCTACGGCCTGATGTGGTTCTTCCTGAAGACCTGCTTCTTCTTCTTCCTGATCGCCATGGCCAAGGCCATCGTGCCCCGCTACCGCTACGACCAGCTGATGCGCCTGGGGTGGAAGGTCTTCCTGCCGACCTCCCTCGTCGCCGTGGTCCTGGTGGCGGCCTGGCGCGTGTTCGGACCCGTCGCCGCATGAGGATCCTCTTCGCCATCGCCAGCCTGATGCTCTGCGCCGCCTGCGCCAGCGGCGTCACGCCCGATGGCGGGGTGGCGAGCTACGACGCCCTGAAGACGGCGCGCGACGCGTGCCTGGCCAAGGGCGGCGAACTGAAGCTGACGAAGGAAGGCGATCCTCAGTCGATCACCGCCTACGTCTGCAAACGAAAGTGACGCCAAGATGATGCAGCGTATCACCCAGGCCGTGAAAGGCGCGGCGCTGATGGACTTCGTCGGCGCCTTCGGGATGGCCATGAAGTACATGGTCCGCCCCAAGGCCACCGTGCTCTATCCCTATGAGCGCGGGCCCCAGTCGCCGCGCTTCCGTGGCGAGCACGCCCTGCGCCGCTATCCCAACGGCGAAGAGCGCTGCATCGCCTGCAAGCTCTGCGAGGCCATCTGCCCGGCCCAGGCCATCACCATCGAGGCCGAACCCCGCGCCGACGGCAGCCGCCGCACCACCCGCTACGACATCGACATGGTGAAGTGCATCTATTGCGGCCTGTGCCAGGAGGCCTGCCCGGTGGACGCCATCGTCGAGGGCCCCAACATCGAGTTCGCCGTGGAGACCCGCGAAGAGCTCTATTACGACAAGGAACGCCTGCTCGATAACGGGGACCGTTGGGAGCGGCAGATCGCGAAGAATCTGGAACTGGACGCGCCCTACCGGTAAGACCCGGGCGCGATTCCGAAAGCTAATCACCGCGTCGCCGTCAGGCGCCGGTCACTGAAATTGAGGGGCTGAGACAAGCCGTTATGGCCGTTCAGGCGATCGCATTCTACTTGCTGGCGGCGGTGACCTTGGTCGCCGGGCTCTGCGTGGTCTCGGCCCGCAGTCCCGTGCACTCGGTCCTGTTCCTGATCTTGACGTTCTTCTCCGCCGCGGGGCTCTTCGTGCTCCTCGGGGCCGAGTTCCTGGCCATGCTTCTGGTGGTCGTCTATGTCGGCGCCGTCGCGGTGCTGTTCCTCTTCGTCGTCATGATGCTCGACGTCGACTTCACCGCCCTGCGGCAGGGCTTCGCCCGCTACATGCCGCTGGGCGCGGGGGTCGCCGGCATCCTGGCCTTCGAGATGATCCTGGTCTCCACCGCCGTCTCCACGGGCGGGGCCGCGCGGCTGAACGACACCCCGGCCGCCTCGGGCGTGGACATCTCCAACGCCGAGACCATCGGGCGGGTGCTCTACACCGACTATGTCTACTTCTTCCAGGCGGCGGGGATGGTTCTGCTGGTGGCCATGATCGGCGCCATCGTGCTGACCCTGCGCCATAAGCCCGGCGTCCGCCGGCAGGTGATCGCCGACCAGGTGGCGCGCGAGCCGAAGACCGGCATGCGGGTCATTTCCATCAAACCCGGCGCGGGGATCGACGAATGAGCATCGGGCTCGCCCATTACCTGGCGGTCGCCGCGATCCTGTTCACCATCGGGGTGTTCGGGATCTTCGTGAACCGCAAGAACATCATCGTCATCCTGATGTCGATCGAGCTGATCCTGCTGGCCGTGAACATCAACCTGGTGGCCTTCTCGGTCTATCTGCACAACGTCACGGGGCAGATCTTCGCCATGTTCGTCCTGACCGTGGCCGCGGCCGAGGCCGCCGTCGGCCTGGCCATCCTGGTCACCTTCTTCCGTAACCGCGGCGACATCGCCGTGGACGACGTCTCTGTGATGAAGGGCTGAGGACCCCGCCATGACCCCTCAGCTTCTCGTCACCATCGCGGTCTTCGCGCCCCTGGTCGCCGCGGCCATCGCGGGTCTGTCGGGCCGCCGCATCGGCAATGTCGCTTCCCAGGCGCTCACCACCGGCGCCCTGTTCCTGTCCTGCGCCATCGCCTGGACCACCTTCTACGGGGTGATCTGGGGCGACTGGCCGGCCCGGTTCACGGTCCACATCCTGCCCTTCATCAATATCGGCGACTTCCAGTCCAACTGGTCGATCCGCATCGACACCCTGTCGGCCGTGATGCTCGTGGTGGTGACCAGCGTCTCCTCGCTCGTCCACCTCTACTCCTGGGGCTACATGGCCGAGGACCCGTCCAAGCCGCGGTTCTTCGCCTATCTGTCGCTGTTCACCTTCGCCATGCTGGCCCTGGTCACCGCCGCCGACTTCATGCAGCTGTTCTTCGGCTGGGAAGGGGTGGGCCTGGCCAGCTACCTGCTGATCGGCTTCTGGTTCCACAAGCCCACCGCCAACGCCGCCTCCATCAAGGCCTTCGTGGTCAACCGTGTGGGGGACTTCGGTTTCGCCCTCGGCATCATGACCGTCTACTGGATGTTCGGCACGGTGCAGTTCGCCGAGATCTTCCCGCGCGTCGCCGAGTTCGCCGACAAGGGCTGGTTCTTCGCCGGCCACTGGTTCCACGCCGTGGACCTGGCCTGCGCCCTGCTGTTCGTCGGCGCCATGGGCAAGTCGGCCCAGTTCTTCCTGCACACCTGGCTGCCGGACGCCATGGAAGGCCCGACCCCGGTCTCGGCCCTGATCCACGCCGCCACCATGGTGACGGCCGGCGTCTACATGGTCTGCCTGCTGTCGCCGATGTTCGAGTACGCCCCGGTCGCCAAGCAGATCGTCACCCTGATCGGCGCCGTGACGGCCCTGTTCGCCGCCACGGTCGGCCTGGCCCAGAACGACATCAAGCGGGTCATCGCCTATTCGACCTGCTCGCAGCTCGGCTACATGTTCTTCGCCGCCGGCGTGGGCGCCTACCAGGCGGCCATGTTCCACCTCTTCACCCACGCCTTCTTCAAGGCCCTGCTGTTCCTGGGCGCGGGCTCGGTGATCCACGGCATGCACCACGAGCAGGACATGCGGAAGATGGGCGGCCTGTGGAAGTACCTGCCGGTGACCTACGCGGTCATGACCATCGGGACCCTGGCCATCACCGGCTTCGGCATCCCGGGCGTGGAGTTGGGCTTCGCCGGCTTCTATTCCAAGGACACCATCATCGAGGCCGCCTTCGCCGCGGGCCAGCACAACCCGGTGGCCTTCTTCGCCTTCCTGGTCAGCCTCAGCGCCGCGGGCCTCACCGCCTTCTATTCCTGGCGCCTGGCCTTCATGACCTTCCACGGCACGCCGAAGTGGGCGCATGACGATCACGCCCACGCCCACGCCGCCGACGATCACGCCAGCCACGCCCAGATCGAGACCCACAGCGAGCCGCTGCCGGACGATCACCACGACGCCCACGGCCATGGGGACCACAAGCCCCACGAGAGCCCGCTGGTGATGCTGGTCCCGCTGATCGCGCTCGCGGTCGGCGCGGTCGCCGCCGGCTACGTCTTCGTGGAGTCCTTCGTCGGCGAGGAACGCAACGCCTTCTGGCGCGGCGCCATCTTCAACGCCCCCACGAACACCGTGCTGGAACATGCCCACCACTCGCCGGAATGGCTGCTGTGGGCGCCCCTGGTGGTCTCGGTGATCGGGTTCCTGGCCGCCTGGTACTACTACATCGCCAACGAGGGCATGGGCGCGCGGATCGCCGCCAAGAAGGGCCCGCTGTGGAGCTTCCTCTACAACAAGTGGTACTTCGACGAGCTCTATGAGGCGACCTTCGTGCGGGCGGCCAAGTTCCTGGGCGACCTGTTCTGGAAGGGCGGCGACCAGAAGATCATCGACGGCCTGGGACCGGACGGCGTCTCGGCGGTGTCCTACGACATCGGCCGCCGCGCGGGTCTGCTGCAGACCGGTTATGTCTATCACTACGCCTTCGTCATGCTGTTGGGCGTGCTGGGTCTCCTGACCTTCGCCGTCTTCCAGTGGCAGGCTTGAGCGGGAGCGGGATCATGATCGGCCTTCTCTCCGGCGTCACCTTCGCCCCCCTGCTGGGCGTCGCAGCCATCCTCATCCTGCGGTTCTTCGCGCGCACCGACGACGCCAAGACCGTCAGCGCCGCCAAGTGGATCGCGCTCGTCACCACCCTGGCGACCCTGGCCCTCTCGGTCCTGCTGGTGGCGGAGTACGACCCGGCCAATCCGGGCTTCCAGTTCGTGGAGGACGCCCCCTGGTTCGCGGGCCTGCACTACCGCATGGGCGTGGACGGGATCTCCATCCTGTTCGTCCTGCTCACCGCCTTCCTCATGCCGCTCTGCATCGCGGCCTCCTGGAAGACGATCGAGACGCGGGTTCTGGAATACATGATCGCCTTCCTGGTCCTGGAGACCCTGGTGATCGGCGTGTTCTGCGCGCTCGACCTGGTGCTGTTCTACGCCTTCTTCGAGTTCGGCCTGGTGCCGATGTTCCTGATCATCGGCATCTGGGGCGGCAAGCGCAGGGTCTACGCGGCCTACAAGTTCTTCCTCTACACCCTGCTGGGTTCGGTCCTGATGCTGGCGGCCATCCTCGGCATGATCGGGATCGCCCACACCTCCTCGATCCCCGAACTGATGGTCTACAAGTTCGACCCGCACCTGCAGACCTGGCTGTGGCTGGCCTTCTTCGCCTCCTTCGCGGTGAAGATGCCCATGTGGCCGGTCCACACCTGGCTGCCCGACGCCCACGTCGAGGCGCCCACGGCGGGCTCGGTCATCCTGGCCGGCATCCTGCTGAAGATGGGGGGCTACGGCTTCCTGCGCTTCAGCCTGCCGATGTTCCCCCAGGCGTCGGAGTACTTCACGCCCCTGGTCTTCGCGATGAGCGTCATCGCCATCGTCTACACCTCGCTGGTGGCCTTCCGTCAGACCGACATCAAGAAGCTGATCGCCTATTCCTCGGTGGCCCACATGGGCTTCGTGACCATGGGAATCTTCTCGGGCAACGACATCGGCGTGCAGGGCGCCATCTTCCAGATGCTGAGCCACGGGGTGATCTCCGGGGCGCTCTTCCTCTGCGTGGGCGTGGTCTATGACCGCATGCACACCCGCGAGATCGCCTTCTACGGCGGCCTGGTGAACCGCATGCCCTGGTACGCGGCGGTCTTCATGCTCTTCACCATGGGCAATGTCGGCCTGCCGGGCACCTCGGGCTTCGTGGGCGAAATCCTGACCATGACCGGGACCTACGGCGTCTCCACCTGGACGGCCCTGGTGGCCGCCAGCGGGGTGATCCTCTCGGCGGTCTACGCCCTGTCGCTCTATCGTCGGGTGATCTTCGGAGAGCTGACCAATCCGGCCCTGGCCGAGATCGGCGACCTCGACTGGCGCGAGGTGGCGATCTTCGCGCCGCTGATCGCCTCCACCCTCTACCTCGGCATCTATCCGGCCGCCGTCTTCGACCTGACCCAGTCGTCGGTCGACAACCTCGTCGCGGTCTACCGCGCGGCCATCGGCGCCTAGGGGCTCTTATCCATGAACTTCTCCGCCGATATCGCCCTTGCCGGTCCCGAGCTGATCCTGGCCGGCGCCGCCCTCCTGCTCCTGGTGGTCGGGGCCTTCGCGCCGCGGGCCACCAACCTGCTGTCCATCGGCGCCGTCGCCGCCCTCGCGGGCGCCGGCTACGCCGCGGCCTTCGGGGCGCAGGGCAGGGGCTTTTCCGGGGGCCTGGTGGCCGACGCCGCCTCGGCCTTCAGCCAGGTGGCGATCTTCGCCGCCAGCGCCGTGGCCATCCCGCTGGGCCAGAAGTGGTTCGAGCGGCGTGGCGTGCGCAATTTCGAGTTCCCGGTCCTGATCCTGCTGGCCGCGCTCGGCATGTCGATGATGGTGGCCGCCGGCGACCTGATCTCGCTCTATGTCGGGGTCGAGCTGCAGTCGCTCGCCCTCTACGTCCTGGCCGCCATGCACCGCGACGACGCCAAGGCCTCGGAAGCGGGCCTGAAGTACTTCGTGCTCGGCGCGCTCTCCTCAGGGCTCCTGCTCTACGGCGCCTCGCTGATCTACGGCTTCGCCGGCTCCACCAAGTTCGTCGACATCGCCGTGGCGGTCCATGCCGGGGCCGGGACGGGCGTCCTGTTCGGCCTGGTCTTCCTGATCTGCGGCCTGGCCTTCAAGGTCTCCGCCGCCCCGTTCCACATGTGGACGCCGGACGTCTATGAGGGCGCGCCCACCCCGGTCGTGGCCTTCTTCGCCGGGGCGCCCAAGCTGGCGGCCATGGTGCTGTTCGCCCGCGCGCTCAGCGAAGGCTTCCAGGGGGCCTCGGCCCAGTGGAGCCAGGTCCTGGTGATCATCGCCCTGGTCTCCATCGCGGTGGGCGCCTTCGCCGGCCTCGCCCAGAGCAACCTCAAGCGCCTGTGGGCCTATTCCTCCATCGCCAATGTCGGCTACGCGGTCCTGGGTCTCGCCTCGGGCAGCGCCGAGGGCGTGCAGTCCATGCTGGTCTTCATGGTCCTCTACATGGTCGACGTGACCGGCTTCTTCGCCTGCCTGGCGGCCCTGTCGCGGGCCGGCAAGCCGATGGAGACCATCGAGGACATGGCCGGCCTGATGAAGGAGCGTCCCGGCATCGCCATCGCCATGACCGTCTTCTCCCTGTCGGCCCTGGGCCTGCCGCCCTTCTCCGGCTTCTGGGCGAAGTTCTACGTCTTCAAGGCGGCCATCAATTCCGGCCTCGGCGTCGCCGCCGTGATCGGTCTGGTGGGCAGCGTTGTGGCGGCCTTCTACTATCTGCGCCTGATCAAGGTCATGTGGTTCGACGGCGGCGTCGGCGGCACGGACGCCCCGCCGGCCGAGGCCCGCACGATCGCCATCGCCGCGGCCTTCTTCTCCTTCCCGCTGGTGCTGGGCGCCCTGGTCTTCATCGACCCGCTGGCCAAGGCCGCCGCGGCCGCCTTCGGCCTGGTCTAGGTGACGCTTCCGCCGATCGAGTCCTACGACGAGATCGATTCCACCAACGCCGAGGCGCGTCGCCGCGCCGAGGCGGGCGAGGTCGGCCCCGTCTGGATCACCGCGCTCACCCAGACCGCCGGCCGCGGTCGGCGTGGGCGCGACTGGCAGACCAAGTCCGGCAACCTGGCGGCCACCCTGCTGTTTCCCACCGACAAGCCGGCGGGGGAGGCGGCCCAGATCTCCTTCGTGGCGGCGCTCGCCGCCGCCGACCTGGCGCAGACCTGCCTGGGCGCCGGCGTCGCCACGGTGAAATGGCCCAATGACCTGCTGATCCACGGCCGCAAGGCCGCCGGCATCCTGGTGGAGTCCGGGCCGCTGCCCGACGGTCGCCTGTGGCTGGCGGTGGGGATCGGCGTCAACCTCGCCCACGCTCCCCAGGACGTGGAGCGGCCCGCCGCGGCCTTCGCCGAGTTCATGAACGGTCCGCCGCCATCGCCGCGCGCGGCCCTGGAGGTCCTCGCCCAGGCCTTCGAGCGCTGGCGCCTGGCCTGGGAGCGGGAGGGCTTCGCCCCCATCGCCAAGGGCTGGACCGAGCGCGCCCATGGCTTGGGGCAGCCCTGCGAGGCCCGCCTGCCCAACCAGACCCTGCGGGGCGTGGCCGAGGGCCTGGACCTGGATGGCGCGCTGCGCCTGCGGCTGGACGACGGCGCGCTTCTGCGCATAACGGCCGGCGACGTTTTCTTCGGAGGGGCCTGACATGCTGCTCGCCATCGAACAGGGCAACACCAACACGCTGTTCGCCGTCCATGACGGCGCAAGCTGGATCGCCCAGTGGCGCGCGGCCACCGACTCCAGCCGTACCGCCGACGAGTACGCCGTCTGGCTGTCTCAGCTCCTCAACATGGCCGGCCTGCAGTTCGGCGTCCTGGACGCCTGCATCATCTCCAGCGTGGTGCCGCAGTCGATCTTCAACCTGCGCAACCTGTCGCGCCGCTACTTCCACGTGGAGCCCCTGGTGATCGGCGAGAACGCCGAGCTGGGGATTCCGGTGCGCATCACCAAGCCCGCCGAGGCCGGGGCCGACCGTCTTGTGAACGCAATTGGGGCGCATATCGTCTATCCGGGCGACCTCATCGTCATCGACTCCGGCACCGCCACCACCTTCGACGTGGTGGCCGCCGACGGCGGTCTTGAGGGCTGCGCCATCGCGCCAGGGATCAACCTGTCGATGGAGGCGTTGCATACGGCGGCGGCCAAGCTCCCCCGAGTCGCGATCCAGCGGCCCGAGCATGTCGTCGGCAAGGACACCGTGGAAGCGATGCAGGCCGGGGTGTTCTGGGGCTATATCGCCCTCATCGAGGGCCTCGTCGCCCGCATCAAGGCCGAGTGGGGCCGTCCGATGACCGTGATCGGCACGGGCGGCGTCGCGTCCCTCTTCCACGGCGCCACCAGCGCCATCGACCATTTTGATCCCGATCTCACCATCCGTGGGATGCTGGAAATTCACCGCCGAAACCCGGCGAAGGCATAATTCGTGAAACCCAAACCTGACGACGAACTCGTTTTCCTGCCGCTCGGCGGCTCGAACGAGATCGGAATGAACTTCAATCTCTACGGCTACGGCCCGCCTCATGCGCGCAAGTGGATCGTGGTGGACCTCGGCATCACCTTCGGCGACCAGACCACGCCGGGGGTGGAGATCATCCTGCCCGACCCGCAGTTCATCGAGGCGCACAAGAAGGACATCCTCGGGATCGTCCTGACCCACGCCCACGAGGACCATATCGGCGCCGTCGCGCGCCTGTGGCCGCGCCTGGGCGGCGTGCTCTACGCCACCCCCTTCACCGCCTTCCTGCTGCGCGAGAAGCTGCGCGAGAACCCGGCCGCCGCCGGGGCGGTGATCGTCGAGGTGCCCCTGGGGGGCAAGGTGACGCTTGGTCCCTTCGAGATCGACCTGATCACGCTGACCCACTCGATCCCCGAGCCCAACGGCCTGGCGATCCGCACCCCGCTCGGCACCATCCTGCACACCGGCGACTGGAAGATCGATCCCGATCCCGTCCTGGGCTCGGTGACCGACGAGGACGCCATCAAGAAGCTGGGGGACGAAGGTGTCCTGGCCATGGTCTGCGACTCCACCAACGTCTTCGTGGACGGCACGGCGGGCTCCGAGGCCGACGTTCGCGACGCGCTCTCCAGCCTGATCAAGGGCCTGCACCACAAGGTGGCCGTGGCCTGCTTCGCCTCCAATGTGGCGCGCATGGATTCCGTGATCCGCGCGGCGGAAGCCGCCGGCCGCCGGGTCTGCCTGGTGGGCCGCTCGATGCACCGCATGGCCGCCGCCGCCAAGTCGGTGGGCATGATGACCGATCTCAAGGACTTCATCCCCGACAACGAGGCCCGCGACTTCGCCGAGGACCGCATCCTCTATCTCTGCACCGGCAGCCAGGGGGAGGCCCGCGCGGCCCTGTTCCGCATCGCCGACGGCTCCCATCCCTTCGTGAAGCTGGGGCAGGGGGACGCCTGCGTCTTCTCCTCCCGCGTCATTCCTGGCAACGAGGTGCCGATCCGCGCCCTGCAGAACCGCCTCGCCGACCGCGGCGTGCGCCTCTACACCGAGCGCGACCACCCGGGCATCCACGTCTCCGGCCACCCCTGCCGTGACGAACTGGCCCAGATGTACGCCTGGGCCCGGCCGCAGATCGCCGTCCCGACCCACGGCGAGCGCCGCCACCTCTTGGAACACGCCGCCTTCGCCAAGGACCTGCAGGTCCCGCAGACCGTCTCGCCCCGCAACGGCGACATGGTCCGCCTGGCGCCCGGCCGCGCCGAGATCATCGACGAGGTCCCCGCCGGCCGCATCTATGTCGACGGCGGCATGCTGACCCCCGAGAACGGCGACGCCCTGCGCGAACGCCGCCACGCCGCCTTCAACGGCATGCTGGCCGTCTCCGTCGCCCTGGATCCCCGCGGCAAGATCGTTTCGGGCCCGCAGGTCCGCGCCCTCGGCCTTCCGGCCGAGGAGGACTATCCGATGGACGAGATGATGGACGACCTCGCCGACGAGGCCGAACGCGCCCTCGACCGCCTCAAGGGTCCCGAGCGGGACGACGACGAGGCCATCGAGAAGGCCATCTCGCGGGCGGTGAAAAAGGCCAGCCAGAGGGTGTGGGGCCGCCGCCCCGTGGTGGAGACCACGGTCCTGCGCATCTAACCGACCGACCGGTCGGGCTTGTTTCGAGGCCCGGCTATGGTTTGATGTCCTCCGGCTCGCGGCCCGCGAGCTCCGCGAGGGCGTGCGACACGACGCGCCCCGCACCAGGGAGGGCGCTTGAATGTCCGCATTCGCCGGCGTGCGCATCGTCGACTTCACCCAGGGCCTGCCCGGTCCCATGGCGGCCATGCTGCTGGCGGACTTCGAGGCCGAGGTCATCAAGGTCGAGCCGCCCCAGGGCGACCGCATGGCCGGCCATCCCGGCTACCTCACCTGGAACCGCAACAAGCAGCTCCTGACCCTGGACCTCGCCACGCCGGAGGGCCTGGCGCGTGCGCGGGAGCTGATCGCCCTGGCCGACGTCGCCCTCTTCGACCACGCGCCGGGCAGGCTGGAGGCCCTGGGCCTCGACGCCCGCACGCTGACCGAAGCCCATCCGTCCCTGATCCACGCCTGGATGCCGCCCTATGGGACGACGGGCGCCTGGAGTCAGCTGCCCTCCCACCACAGCCTGCTGACGGCCCTGAGCGGCGTGGCCTTCCGGCAGGGCAGCTATGCCGACCAGCCCATCCACCTGATCCTGCCCCTCTGCCACTATGGCCAGGGCGTGATGGGCGCCGCGGCCATCGGGGCGGCCCTGCACGAGCGCCACCGCAGCGGCAAGGGCCAGTCCGTCATCGTCAGCGGCCTGCACGGGGTCTCGGAGGTCACCGGCCCCGTCCGCGTCCTGTCGGACCCGCCCCTGCCGCGTGGCGCGCCCCTGGGGGCCTCTCCCAGCTACCGGCTCTATGAGTGCGGCGACGGCGAATGGTTCCTCCTGGCGACCCTGTTCGTGGCCTTCTACCACCGCGCCATCCAGGCCCTCGGCCTGGCCGACCACTGGGAGACCTTCGCCGCCGATCCCCTGCTGGCCCGCGAGGCCCTGAAGGCGGTGTTCAAGACCCGGCCCCGGGCCGAGTGGCTGGCCCTGCTGCAGAGCCACGGCGTCCCCTGCGCCCCGGTGGGCGAGCGCGAGCCCTGGTTCGCCGGCGAGGCCATCGCGGCCGGAGAGGCCCGGGTGGTGCTCGAGCACCCGGAGCTGGGCCCCGTGGCCATGCCCAATGTCCCCTCGCGCCTGTCAGTGACCCCGGGCTCGGTGCGTCACCTCGCCAAACCCCTGAACGGCCATGTCTGGGCCCCGCGCCCCGCGCCGGAGCCCACCGGCGCCAATGACGGCCCCGCGCCGCTCGCCGGGATCAAGGTGCTGGACCTGGGGACGGTGATCGCCGGGGCCCATGCCGGCGGCGTCCTGGCCAATCTCGGCGCCGACGTCATCAAGATCGAGCCCATCGAGGGCGACCCCTTCCGCAGCAACGGCGGCGGCTTCATGGCCTACAACCGCGGCAAGCGCGGCCTGGGCGTCGACCTGAAACAGCCGGCCGCCCGCGAGATGTTCTTCGACCTGGTGCGCGAGGCCGACGTCATCCTCGACAACTACCGGTTCGGGGTCCGCGAGCGTCTGGGCATCCACTACGCGGCGCTCAAGGCGATCAATCCGCGCATCATCTCGTGCTCCATCAACGCCTATGGCGACAAGGGCCCCCGCGCCCACCTGCCGGGCTTCGATCCCCTGTTGCAGGCCGAGGGCGGGATGATGGCCGCCCAGGGCGGGGACGGCGAGCCGGTCCTGCACACCATCCCGGTCAATGACGTGGCCACCGCCGCCATCGTCGCCTTCTCCATCATCGCCGCCCTCAACGCCCGCCAGACGACGGGGGAGGGGCAGGAGGTGGTCACCAGCCTGATGGCCCAGAGCCTCACCTTCCAGCTGGGCGAGGTCACCACCTATGAGGGCCGGCCGGCCAACGACGTCGGCGGCCGCGACTGCCTCGGCGTGCGCGCCCTGCACCGCTACTACAACTGCGCCGACGGCTGGATCGCCATCGTCTGCGAGACCCCCGAACAGGCCGACGCGCTCGCCGGCGCCCTGCGGGTCGCGCTGCCCGAGAGCCCGCTCACCGCCCCCCGCGACGGCCCCCTGGCCCGCGCCCTGGAGCTGGCCTTCGCCAGCCGCCTGCGCGACGACCTGCTGGCCGAGCTCCTGGCCCAGGAGGTGCCCTGCGCCCCGGTCCTGCGCGGCTATGAGGCCTTCGAGAGCGACTGGCTGTGGGAGAACGACGTCTTCGAGGTCTGGCGCCATCCGCGCCTGGGGGACATGCTTGGGGTGCGCGCCTATGCCGACTTCGGCCGCGGCGCGGCGGGCTTCCACCGGCCCACCCCGGACCTCGGCCAGCACAGCGGCGAGCTCCTGGAGGAGATGGGCTATTCCCACGCCCACATCGCCGAGCTGCTGGCGGCCGGCGCCATCTTCGGTCCCGCCGCCAACCTGGCCCACCTGCGCGACGGCGGGACGGCGCTCTTCACGCAGTAGCGGCGCGAAGTCGCACAGAGCGTTCCCCTAACCCGGCGGAACTCGTCTATACCCTCGCCCATCATTTGAGGCGGACGGTCCATGATCGGAAAACTGAACCATGTGGGGGTCGCGACCCCCTCCATCGACGAGGCGGTCAAGGTCTATCGCGACCTGCTGGGCGCCACCTCCATCGGCGAGAAGTTCGCCCTGCCCGAACAGGGGGTCTGGGTCTGCTTCGTCGACACCCCCAACAGCCAGATCGAGCTGATCGAGCCCTATGGCGAGGCCTCGCCGATCCACGGCTTCCTGGCCAAGAACCCCTCGGGTGGCCAGCACCACATCTGCTTCGAGGTGCCCGACATCCTGGTGGCCCGCGACGACATGCGGGCCAAGGGCGCCACGGTCCTGGGGACCGGAGAACCCCGCATCGGCGCCCACGGCGTGCCGGTGATCTTCATCCATCCCAAGAACATGGGCGGCGTCCTGGTCGAACTCATGGAAACCCCCAAGGGAGCCCACTGATGACCTGGTTCACCGGTGTCGCCATCTATCTGACCATCTGGTGGACGGTGCTGTTCGCCGTCCTGCCGCTTGGGGTCACCAGCCACGCCGAGGCCGGCATCGACAAGGGCGACGGCGGCGATCCCGCCGCACCGGTGGATCCCAAGATCAAGCAGAAGTTCATCACCACCACCTGGATCTCGGCGATCGTCTTCGCCGTCCTGTGGCTGCTGCTGCACTTCAAGGTGATTCCGCTCCCCAGCCTGCCCTCCGGCCTGGGCTGATTGCCCAACCGCGCGGCGTCGCGCGTCCGGCGCGCTCAAAGTTTGGGCGAAACCCGAGCGGCGGCGGGGCGGGGGCGTAACCCCTTCGCCGGCCGCGGTAACCCAGGTTACCTAATTGGACATCGCGGGCAGCCAAAAGCCGCTCGTGGCGTTTTCCCCGACGATGAGAAGGCCGCCCGCCTCCCTGGGCGGCCTTCTTTTCATCCAGCTTCGTTGCCAAGGTCCATGGGCGACGGCTATCAGGGCCGTTGATCTGAACCTCGTCCGGGAATCCTTCGCCGATGCGTCTTTCGCGTTACTTCATGCCGACGCTTCGGGAAGCCCCCTCCGACGCCCAGGTGGTCAGCCACCAGCTCATGCTGCGCGCCGGCATGATCCGCCAGGAGGCCGCCGGCATCTATGCCTGGCTTCCGCTGGGCCTGCGGGTTCTGAAGAAGATCGAGCAGATCGTCCGCGAGGAGATGGACCGCGCCGGCGCCATCGAGGTGCTGATGCCCACCCTGCAACTGGCCGACCTGTGGCGCGAGAGCGGCCGCTATGAGGACTACGGCGACGAGATGCTGCGCATCACCGACCGCCACAAGCGCGACCTGCTCTACGGGCCCACGGCCGAGGAGGTGATCACCGAGATCTTCCGGGCCTATGTGAAGAGCTACAAGGACCTGCCCAAGAACTTCTACAACATCCAGTGGAAGTTCCGCGACGAGCGCCGCCCCCGGTTCGGCGTCATGCGCGGCCGCGAGTTCCTGATGAAGGACGCCTATTCCTTCGACGTGGACGAGGCCGCGGCCCGCCGCTCCTACAACCGCATGTTCATCGCCTATCTGAACACCTATGCGCGGATGGGCCTCAACGTGGTGCCCATGAAGGCCGATCCCGGCCCCATCGGCGGGGACCTCTCCCACGAGTTCATCATCCTGGCCGAGACCGGCGAGAGCCAGGTCTTCTGCCACAAGGACCTGATCGAGATGGGCGCCCCCGGCGACGTCGATTGGGACGGCGACCTCCAGCCCCTGGTGGAGCAGCGCACCAATCTCTACGCCGCCACCGAGGAGATGCACGACGAGGCCGCCTTCGCCGCCGTCCCCGAGGACAAGCGGCTGTCGGCCCGCGGCATCGAGGTCGGCCACATCTTCTATTTCGGCGAGAAGTACTCCAAGCCCATGAAGGCCGTGGTGGCCGGGCCCGACGGCCAGGACCGCCCCATCCACGGCGGCTCCTACGGCGTGGGCGTCTCGCGCCTGACCGGGGCCATCATCGAGGCCAGCCACGACGAGGCCGGCATCATCTGGCCCGACGCCGTGGCGCCCTTCGGCGTGGCGGTGATCAATCTTCGTCCCGGTGACGCCGCCGTCGATGAGGTGGCCGAGAACGCCTATCAAGCCCTGATCGCGGCCGGCAAGGACCCCCTGCTGGACGACTCCGACCAGCGCCCCGGCGCCAAGTTCGCCGCCATCGACCTGGTGGGCATCCCCTGGCAGCTCGTGGTCGGCCCCAAGGGCGTGGCCGATGGCACCGTCGAGATCAAGCGCCGCGCCACCGGCGAGAAGCAGACCCTGCCCCTGGAGCAGGCCCTGAAGGTGATCACCGCGTGAGCCAGCAGGCCCTGGGGGGACGCGCCCCGCCCTTCGGGGTGTGGGAACGCACGGTGGCCGGCCGCTATCTGCGCGCCAAGAAGAGCCAGGGCGGCGTGGCCCTGATCTCGGTCATCTCCTTCATCGGCATCACGCTCGCCGTCGCGGTGCTGATCATCGTCATGAGCGTGATGAACGGCTTCCGCTCGGAGCTGCTCAGCCGCATCCTCGGCTTCAACGGCCACGTCTATGTGGCCGGCGGCGTCCTCCAGGGCCCCGACCGCGACCCGCTGGTCCATCGCCTGCGCGCCATTCCCGGCGTCACCCAGGCCGCCCCGGTGATCGAGGCCCAGGCCATGGCGCTCGGCATCGGCCAGATCAGCGGCGCCATCGTGCGCGGCATCACGCCGGCCGACCTCAAGGCCACCAAGATCATCTCCGGCAACATCGTCTCCGGCTCCATGGAGGGCTTCGGCGACGGCGAGTACGGCGGCGACCTGGTTCTGGTGGGGGACGAACTGGCCCGCAACCTGGGCGTCCAGGCCGGCGACGCCCTGACCCTCATCTCCCCCACCGGCGGGGCCACGGCCTTCGGCGCCACGCCGCAGCGCAAGTCCTACACCGTGGCCGGCACCTTCAAGGTGGGGATGAGCCAGTACGACCAGGCCTTCATCTACATGCCGCTTGCCCAGGCCCAGCTGTTCTTCGGCCGTGACCAGGGCGTCGACTTCGTGGAGATGAAGCTGGCCAACCCCGACGACGCCGTCGGGATGAAGCCGGAGGTAGCCCGCATCGCCGGCCCCGGCGCCGTGGTCACCGACTGGACCCAGAAGAACGCCTCCTACTGGGGCGCCCTTCAGGTGGAGCGGAACGTCATGTTCCTGATCCTGATGATGCTGCTGTTCATCGCGGCCATGAACATCATCTCCGGCCTGGTCATGCTGGTGAAGAACAAGAGCCGCGACATCGCCATCCTGCGCACCATGGGGGCGGGGCAGGGGAGCATCCTGCGCATCTTCTTCATGACCGGCGCCACCATCGGCATCCTGGGCACGGCGACGGGCCTGCTCATCGGCGTGCTCTTCTGCACCTTCATCGGCGAGATCCAGCAGGCGGTGGAGTGGGCGACCGGGACCCAGGTGTTCAATTCCGACGTCTATTTCCTCACCCGCGTGCCGGCCAAGATCGACTGGATCGAGGTCTCCGGCATCGTCGCGGGGGCCCTGGCCATGACCTTCATCGCCAGCCTGCCCTCGGCCTGGCGCGCCTCGCGCCTCGATCCCGTGGAGGCGCTTCGCTATGAGTGATCCCTCCAGTCCCGACCAGGTCCTGGCCATCCGCGGCCTGACGCGGACCTACCAGAGCGGCGACAAGACCCTCACCGTTCTCGACGGCGCCGACCTGGACGTCATGCCGGGCGAGGTCGTGGGCCTGATCGGGCCCTCGGGCTCGGGCAAGTCGTCCCTGCTGCACGCCGCGGGCCTGCTGGAGCGTCCCACCGCCGGCCAGATCTTCATCGAGGGCCGCGACTGCTCCAACCTCAGCGACCGGGTCCGGACGCGCGTTCGCCTGCACACCATCGGCTTCGTCTACCAGGCCCACCACCTGCTGCCGGAGTTCTCGGCCCTCGACAACGTGGCCCTGCCGCAAATGATCGCCGGGGTCTCCCGCAAGGCCGCCCGCGAGCGCGCCTTCTTCCTGCTGGACGAACTGGGCCTGGCCGAACGGGTCAAGCACCAGCCCGCCCAACTCTCCGGCGGCGAGCAGCAGCGCGTGGCCATCGCCCGCGCCCTGGCCAACTCGCCCCGCCTGCTGTTGGCCGACGAACCCACCGGCAACCTCGACCCGCATACGTCGGCCGCCGTGTTCGAGAACCTCTACGCCCTGGCCCGCGCCACCGGCGTCGCGGCCCTGGTGGCCACCCACAACCTCGAACTCGCCCGCCATATGGACCGGGTGCTGGGGCTCAAGGACGGGAAGCTGGAAGCGCAGACGGGGTTTTAGGCCGGCGATCGGCTCCAATCTCTTCGTCCTTTCCCAGCCGCTCCCATTTCCGGTCGCGAGCGCGGGATCGCACGGGCCTCAGTTGGCCTTCAGAGAGGTGATCCGGTTTCTGGGGCGGGTCGCGTAGAAGACCGTCACCTCCTGCCCGTCGGCCTTCGCCATCCCCTCGGACACGAAGGCCTCGAAGGTCATCGGTTTTCCGGCCGCGGGAGTCACCGTGACCGTGTCTGGCAGATCGCCGTCGCTGACCTCGCCGGCGCCGCTCAGCCGGCCGCTGATCTTCAGCAGGCCCGAGACCGACGCTGGCGCCTCATCCCCAAGCACCGAGACGCCCTTGAGTTGGATGTCCCGCAGATCCGGCTCGTCCTCGCGCGTGTAGCCGACGGCGACTCTCTTGCCCTTCAGGGCCTCAAGGCCGCCAGCCCCGAGGCCCAGGTCCTCGGCATTGGCGGTCAGTTCGACGCCGGGCTGGCCCGGTTGGAACACGATGGTGACGACGTACATGGGGTAGCCGCCGTCCTCCACGGCCGTGAGTTCGCCGATCCCGCGCCGTTCACCGACCGCCAAATCCCCCGCGCCATTGGAGGCTGGGGCGGTTTGAACGCTCTCCGCCGCGGACTTGTCCGTCGTAACGGGCGTCGTCGAAACCGTCCTGGCCTGACAGCCGGCCAGAGCGATGGCGGCGAGGAGGGCGATGAGGTGCGAGGTCATACGGGGCTCCGACAGGCGCGGCAGGCTGCATGGCCGAGCTTAGCCCACGATCGGCGTGGCCTCCCACCCCTAGGGACCAACGTCCCCCTCCAATGCCGTCAGAACATCCCCTTGTCATGAGAACAAAACCAGAATAGGAACATACCCGGAACATTCACAGGGGTGACGTTATGGTTGTTCGTTTGGCGCGGGAATCGCTGGCCTTTGTGTCGGTCGCGGGCTTTGTCGTGATGATGTGTCTGGTCGCCCAACTGGCTGCCTGAGGCTGAAATTCTGGAAGCGGAGGGCGGCGTGAGCGGGCAGGGCGGAGACGGCGGTTTCGTCCATCTGCGGGTGCGCTCGGCCTATTCGCTGCTGGAGGGCGCGATCAAGGCCGACGCGGTCGGCAAGATGGCGGCCAAGGCCCACATGCCGGCCGTGGCCCTCACCGACCGGGCCAACCTGTTCGGGGCGCTGGAGTTCTCCGTCGCCACCAAGGAGACCGGCGTCCAGCCCATCGTCGGCGTCGCCCTGCCGGTGCGCGGCATCGGCGAGGGGCCGCCGGAGCGCTGGGCCAAGATCCCCACCATCGTCCTGCTGGCCCAGAGCGAGCAGGGCTATCTGCACCTCTCCGAGCTCTCCTCGATGGCCTATCTGGACATCGAGCCCACCGAGGAACCCCAGGTCCCGTGGAGCGCCGTCGTCGAGCGGGCCGAGGGCCTGCTGCTGCTGTCGGGGGGCGTCGACGGTCCCGTCGATCCCCTGATGGCCGCGGGCAAGACCGTCGAAGGGCAGGCGGCCCTGGCCGAGATGCATCGCGTGTTCGGCGACCGCTTCTATATCGAGCTGCAGCGGCACGGCATGGCGGCCCAGGCCGCCGCCGAGCCGGAACTGGTGGCCTACGCCTACGAGTTCGACATTCCCCTGGTGGCCACCAACGACGTCTATTTCGGCCCGGCCGAGCTCTACACCGCCCACGAGGCCCTGCTGTGCATCGCCGACGGCGCCTTCATCAGCCAGGAGGACCGCCGCCGGGTGACGCCGGAGCACTGGTTCAAGCCCGCCGAGGACATGCGCAAGCTGTTCGCGGATTTGCCCGAGGCCTGCGACAACACCCTCGATATCGCCCGGCGCTGCGCCTTCATGGTCAAGAAGCGCGACCCCATCCTGCCGCGCTTCCCCACCGTGGCCGGCCGCACCGAGGCCGAGGAACTGGCCGAGCAGGCCCGCGAGGGGCTGCGCAGGCGCCTGGAGGGCCACATCCTCTCCGGGACCGAGCAGGACTACTGGGACCGGCTGGAGCGCGAGATCGGCGTCATCCAGGCCATGGGCTTCCCCGGCTACTTCCTGATCGTGTCGGACTTCATGAAGTGGGCCGTGGCCCATGACATTCCCGTCGGTCCGGGACGGGGGTCCGGCGCCGGTTCGCTGGTGGCCTGGTCCCTGCTGATCACGGGCCTCGATCCCCTGCGCTACGGCCTGCTGTTCGAGCGGTTCCTGAACCCCGAACGGGTGTCCATGCCCGACTTCGACATCGACTTCTGCCAGGAGCGGCGGGAGGAGGTGATCTCCTACGTCCAGCAGCGCTACGGCCGCGACCGGGTCGCCCAGATCATCACCTTCGGCACCCTGCAGGCCCGCGCCGTGCTGCGGGATGTCGGCCGGGTGCTGCAACTCCCGCTGGGCCAGGTGGACCGCCTGGCGAAGATGGTGCCGGCCAATCCCGCCAACCCGGTGACCCTGGCCCGCGCCATCGAGATCGAGCCGCGCCTGCGCCAGGCCAAGGACGACGACGAGGCCGTGGCCCAGCTGCTGGAGACCGCCCTCCAGCTCGAGGGCCTCTACCGCAACGCCTCGACCCATGCCGCCGGCGTGGTGATCTCCGACCGCCCGCTCACCGAGCTGACCCCCCTCTACCGCGATCCTCGCTCGGACCTGCCCGCCACCCAGTTCAACATGAAGTGGGTGGAGAGCGCGGGCCTGGTGAAGTTCGACTTCCTGGGTCTGAAGACGCTCACCGTCATCGACCGGGCGCTGAAATATCTCGACAAGCGCGGGGCCCGCATCGACATGGCGACCCTGCCGCTCGACGACGCCAAGACCTACGAGCTGATGAGCGCGGCCCAGACGGTGGGC
Source organism: Phenylobacterium sp. GW821-FHT12F10 (assembly GCF_058806695.1). Lineage (NCBI taxonomy): Bacteria > Pseudomonadati > Pseudomonadota > Alphaproteobacteria > Caulobacterales > Caulobacteraceae > Phenylobacterium > Phenylobacterium sp. GW821-FHT12F10. The sequence goes on from NZ_JBXAPY010000001.1 coordinate 1,579,399, forward strand.
GTGTTCCAGCTGGAAGGCCAGGGCATGCGCGACACCCTGCGCCAGCTGCGCCCCAACTCCATCGAGGACGTCACCGCCGTCGGCGCGCTGTACCGTCCCGGGCCCATGGACAACATCCCGTTGTTCATCGACTGCAAGTTCGGCCGCAAACCCGTTGATTACCTTCATCCTTCTCTCGAAGTGGTGCTGAAGGAGACCTATGGCGTCATCGTCTATCAGGAACAGGTGATGCAGATCGCCCAGATCCTGGCGGGCTATTCGCTGGGGGAAGCCGACCTGCTGCGCCGGGCCATGGGCAAGAAGAAGAAGGAGGAGATGGAGCAGCAGCGGGCGCGCTTCATCTCCGGCGCGGCCGAAAAGGGCGTCCCGGCCGAGCAGTCGGGCGGCATCTTCGACCTGGTGGACAAGTTCGCGGGCTACGGCTTCAACAAGAGCCACGCGGCCGCCTACGCCCTGATTTCGTACCAAACCGGCTGGCTGAAGGCCAATGCGCCGGCGGAGTTCTTCGCGGCCTCGATGAGCCTCGACATCTCCAACACCGACAAGCTGGCGGTCTTCTACCAGGACGCCAAGAAGTTCGGGATCAAGATCCGCGCCCCCGACGTCAACCACTCCGCCGCCGACTTCGACGTCGAGGCCGGCGAGGTGGTCTATGCGCTCGGCGGCATCCGCAATGTCGGCCTGCAGGCCATGGAGCATGTGGTCGCCGTCCGCGCCGAGGGCGGGCCCTTCAAGGATGTCTTCGACTTCGTCGAGCGGGTCGATCCCAAGCAGGTCAACAAGCGCGCCTTCGAGACCCTGGCCCGGGCCGGGGCCTTCGACTCCATCCACGCCAACCGCGCCCAGGTCTTCGCCGCCGCCGACGTCCTGGTGGGCTACGGCCAGTCGGTGGCCGCCGAGCGCGCCTCCTCGCAAGGGTCCCTGTTCGGCGGCGACCAGGTGGAGGCCCAGCGGCCCCGCCTGCCCAAGGCCGACACCTGGTCCTCCACCCAGCGCCTGGACGAGGAGCTGGCCGCCGTCGGCTTCTACCTGTCGGGCCACCCCATGGACGACATGGTGCCCGCCCTGCGCCGCAAGCGCGTCGACCTGCTGGCCGACGTCCTGCCCAAGGCCATCGCCGGCGCCGAGGCCTTCCGCATGGCCGGGGTGGTGCGCCGCAAGCAGGAGCGGGCCTCGGCCTCCAGCGGCGAGAAGTTCGCCTTCGTCACCTTCTCCGACCCCACCGGCGAGTTCGAGGTGCTGTTCCCGCCGGAGAGCCTGCGCAACGCCCGCGAGCTGCTGGAGCCCGGCAAGTGCGTGGGCCTGCGCATCCGCGCCAAGGCCCGCGACGGCGAGGTGCGCTTCTTCGGCGACGGCTGTGAGCCCATCGACCGGGCCATCGAGAACGCCGTGGCGGGCCTGCGCGTCCACCTCGCCCCCCGCAGCGCCGAGATCGAGGCCCTGAAGAAACGCCTCGAAGGCTCGGTCAACGCCCGCGGCGGCGAGGTGATTCTGGTGGCCGCCATCGAGGGCGGCCGCGAGGTGGAGGTCAAGCTGCCCGGCCGCTTCACCCTGGACAACGCCGTGCGCGGCGCGCTCAAGACCTCTCCGGGCGTGGTCTTCGTCGAGGATCTCTAGGCGGCGCCAGCCGTCAACCGCCGCTGGCTATTGCCTTTTCCGGCGTTACGCCCTACATCCGCGCCCATTCCACACGCAGGCGTTTGGCGGTTGGCGGGGAGACATCCCGCCGGTTTCCATTCCGGTCCTCCATCAGGAGGGTTTGTCTGCGGAGGCTAACCGGAAAAAGAGGACCATACATATGGCGCTTCCCGACTTCTCCATGCGTCAGCTCCTGGAAGCTGGCGCCCACTTCGGCCACCAGACCCACCGCTGGAATCCGAAGATGGACCGCTACATCTTTGGTAGCCGCTCCAACATCCACATCATCGACCTGTCGCAGTCGATACCCCTCCTGCACCAGGCCCTGGTGAAGGTGCGCGAAATCGCCGCCGGCGGCGGTCGCGTGCTGTTCGTCGGCACCAAGCGTCAGGCCTCCGATCCGGTCGCCACCGCCGCCAAGCGCAGCGCCCAGTACTATGTGAACCACCGCTGGCTGGGCGGCACGCTCACCAACTGGCGCACCGTCTCGGGCTCCATCGCCCGCCTGCGCGAGCTGGAAGGCCTGCTGGAGGGCGGCGCCCAAGGCCGCGCCAAGAAGGAACTGCTGAAGCTGACGCGCGAGCGCGACAAGCTCGAGCTGTCCCTGGGCGGCATCAAGGACATGGGCGGCATTCCCGACATCATGTTCGTGATCGACACCAACAAGGAAGCGATCGCGATCCTGGAAGCCCGCAAGCTGAACATCCCGGTCATCGCCATCCTCGACACCAACTGCGATCCGGACGGCATCACCTATCCGATCCCGGGCAACGACGACGCCGCGCGCGCCATCCAGCTCTATTGCGACCTGATGGCCGACTCGATCCTCGACGGCCTGGCCGCCGGCCAATCGGCCGCCGGTGTCGACCTGGGCGCCTCCATCGCCCCGATCGAGCCGACGCTCGCCCGTGAGCTGACCCCGGAACCGGTCGTGACCGAAGCCGAGATGGCCGCCCCGGCGGCCGCTCCGGCCCCGGCGCCCGTCGCGGCTGAACCGGCCCCGGCCCCGGCCCCGGCCGAGGTCGCCCCGGCCGCGGCCGAACCGGAGACCACCGCGGCGGAAGCCCCGGCGGCTGAACCGACCGCGACCCAAGAGTAAGCCGGAGGACGCCCTCCGGCGTCGCCGACACGACTACGACATGGCGGGGTCCTAGATGGGCTCCGCCGACCCAATTGATCTGAAGGAGCTCACCATGGCGGAAATCACCGCTGCGCTGGTCAAGGACCTGCGCGAGAAATCCGGCGCGGGCATGATGGACTGCAAGAAGGCCTTGCAGGAAAACGGCGGCGACGTCGAAGCCTCCATCGACTGGCTGCGCACCAAGGGCCTGTCCAAGGCCGCCAAGAAGTCCGACCGCGCCGCGGCCGAGGGCCTGGTGGCCGGCAAGCTCAGCGACGACGGCAAGACCGGCGTCCTGATCGAGCTGAACGCCGAGACCGACTTCGTGTCCAAGAACGACAAGTTCCAGGACGCCGCGCGCGACTGCGCCACGGTGGCCCTGGACGTCGACGGCGACGTGGACGCCATCTCGGCGGCCAAGACCGCCAAGGGCGAAGTGGTGGGCGACGTGATCACCAACCTGATCGCCACCATCGGAGAGAACATGCGCCTGCGCCGCTCGGCCCGTCTGAGCGTGGCGCAAGGCGCCGTGGCCCTCTACCTGCACAATGCGCAGGGCGATGGCGTCGGCCGCCTCGGCGTGCTCGTCGCGCTGGAAGGCGCCGGCGACCAGGCGGTGCTGAAGGATGTGGGCCGCAAGATCGCCCTGCACGTGGCCGGCACCCCGACCCCGCCGCTGGCGCTCACCGAGGCCGACCTCGATCCCGCCGCCGTCGAGAAGGAAAAGAAGTTCCTCACCGACCAGGCGCTGGAATCGGGCAAGCCCATCGGCGTCGTCGAGAAGATGATCGAGGGCCGGATCCGCAAGTGGCAGGAAGAAGTGGTGCTGCTGAAGCAACCCTTCGTCATGAACCCGGACCAGACCATCGAGGGCCTGCTGGCCGAGACCGGCAAGCAACTCGGCGCCCCGGTGACGGTGAAGGGCTTCGTGCGCTTCGCCCTGGGTGAAGGCGTGGAGAAGAAGGTCGACGATTTCGCCGCCGAAGTGGCGTCGATGACCGGCCAAGCCTAAACCGCCACCATAAAAAGACGGCCCAAGGGCGTGGTGCGTTCGACGCGCACCACGCCCTTGGTTTATGTAGTACCCGCCTAAGATTCTCGAGAGCGCCCCATGTCCGACGCCAAGCCGCGCTACAAGAAGATCCTCTTGAAGATGTCGGGCGAGGTCCTGATGGGCGACGCCATGTTCGGCATCGACACCAAGACCATCGAGGCGGTGGCCGAGGACATCAAGGAAGTGGTCGACGCCGGCGTCGAGCTCTGCCTGGTGGTGGGCGGCGGCAACATCTTCCGCGGCGTCTCCCTGGCCGGCAAGGGCATGGACCGGGCCAACGCCGACTATATGGGCATGCTGGCCACGGTGATGAACGCGCTCGCCCTCCAGGGCGCCCTGGAAAAGGCCGGCGTCTACACCCGGGTGCAGTCGGCCATCCCCATGGAGGCGGTCTGCGAGCCCTATATCCGCCGGCGGGCCCAGCGGCACCTGGAGAAGGGCAGGGTGGTGATCTTCGCCGCCGGACTCGGCGCGCCCTTCTTCACCACCGACACGCCCGCGGCCCTGCGCGCCGCCGAGATGGGCTGCGACGCCCTCTTCAAGGGCACCAGCGTCGATGGGGTCTACACCGCCGATCCGAAGAAGGATCCGAGCGCCAAGCGCTACGAAACCCTCAGCTACCAGGACGTGCTGGCCCAGGACCTGCGGGTCATGGACGCCTCGGCCATCGCCCTGATGCGCGACAACAACGTGCCGATCGTGGTGTTCTCCATCCGCGAGCGAGGAAACTTCATGAAGGTGCTGAAAGGCCAAGGCGTCTTCACCACCATCGCCTGACCAGCCGACCACTTTTGACTTAGGGAGACGCACCCATGGCCGACGCAGAAAAGCCGGTGCTTTCGCGCTACCGGGACCGCATGGATAAGGCGGTCGCCGCGCTGAAGGAAGAATTCGCCAGCCTGCGGACGGGGCGAGCTTCCTCCGGCCTGCTGGATCAGGTGATGGTGGAGGCCTACGGCTCGACCATGCCGCTGAACCAGGTGGCCGCCGTCAGCGTCCCCGAGCCCCGCTCCATCACCGTCAGTGTCTGGGACAAGGGCATGGTGGTGGCGGTGGAGAAGGCCATCCGCTCGTCGGGCCTCGGCTTCAATCCCGTCAACGAAGGCCAGAACCTGCGCATCCCGATCCCGCCGCTGACCGAGGAACGCCGCAAGGACCTGGCCAAGATCGCCGGAAAGTACGCCGAGCAGCAGAAGATCGCCGTGCGCAACGTTCGCCGCGACGCCAATGACGACCTGAAGAAGGCCGAGAAGGATGGCGTGATCAACCAGGACGATCAGAAGCGCATGGAGGCCGAGGTCCAGAAGATGACCGATGAGGCGATCAAGCGCGTGGACGAAGCCTTGAAAATCAAAGAGCAAGAGATCATGCAGGTTTAGTCGTCCAGACTGCCGCCAAGGACGAAACGGAAAACCGCATGGCCTCCGCTCCCCCAGAGCCGCCCGAAAAGGACGCGCCGCTGCACGTGGCGATCGTCATGGACGGCAATGGCCGGTGGGCCAAGCGCCGCGGCCTGCCGCGCAAGCTGGGCCACCCCAAGGGGGTGGAGGCGATTCGCAAGGTGGTGGAGGCCGCCCCGGACCTCGGCGTCCGCTGGCTCACCCTCTACGCCTTCTCCACCGAGAACTGGCGCCGCCCGGCCGGCGAGGTGGCCGAGGTGATGCGGCTTCTGAAGCACTATGTGAACAGCGACCTCGAGAAACTGACCCGCGAGGGGGTGAAGGTCCGCATCCTGGGCCGCCGCGAGGGTCTGCCGCCGGACGTCGCCGAGATCGTCGAGCGGGCCGAGACCCGCACCGCCCACAACGACCGCTTCTTCCTGCAGGTGGCCTTCAACTATGGCGGCCGGGCCGACATCGTCGACGCCGCCCGGGCCCTGGTGGCCGACGCGCTGGCCGGCAAGATCGACGCCGCGGGGGTGACCGACGAGGCCTTCGAACAGAGGCTCTCCACCGGTGGCCTGCCCGCGCCGGACCTGGTGGTCCGCACCAGCGGCGAGCAGCGCCTCTCCAATTTCCTCCTGTGGGAGTCGGCCTATTCGGAGTTCGTCTTCCCCGACGTGCTCTGGCCCGACTTCACCCCCGACCACCTGCAGTCGGCGATCGATGAGTTCCACCGGCGCGAGCGCAGGTACGGCGCCGTCGCGGACGATGTCCTTGCCGCCGGCTAAGCGCTTCAACTGGTCCAATCTGGGCGTTCGGGTGGCGTCGGCCACCGTCCTGGTGCCCACCGCCCTGGCGGCGGTCTGGTTCGACACCGGCCTGGCGGCCGGGGGCTGGCCGTTCCTGGTGCTGATCGCCGTGGCCGTCGCCCTGCTGTCCATCGAATGGGGCGGCATGAGCGCGCCCTATGCGCCGGTCCGCGTCTCCACCGCCGTCACCGTGGCGATCCTGGCCGGCGTCTTCCTGGCCCATCGCGACCACATGTGGCTGGCCTGGGCCGGCCTGTTGCTGGGCGGCATAGCCTCGGCCCTGGTGGCGCGCGGCGTGGCCGAGCGGCCTACCGACGCCGCCTTCGGGGTCTTCTATATCGGCATCGCCTGCATCTGCCTGGTCTGGCTGCGGGCCATGCCCCAGGGCCAGTGGTGGACCCTGATGCTGTTCGCCATCACCTGGACCGCCGACATCGCCGCCTTCGCCGTCGGCAGCGCCCTGAAGGGCCCCAAGCTCTGGCCCCGGTTCTCCCCCAACAAGACCTGGTCCGGCTTCGTCGGCGGCCTGGTCTTCGCCATGGCGGTGGGAGCCTTGATGACCATCATCCCCGCCTTCGAGCTGAACATGGCCGCCGGCGCCCTGGTGGGCCTGCTGGGCGGCCTGGCCACCATGGCCGGCGACCTCTGGGAGTCGTCCTTGAAGCGCCGGTTCGGCGTGAAGGATTCCGGCGATCTGATCCCCGGTCACGGCGGGCTGCTGGACCGCGTGGACGGCCTGCTGTTCGCCGTGGTGGTGATCGCCATCGCCCGGCTGGTCAATCACCTGGGGTGGGGACATTGACCCTACCGCGCCGCATCAGCGTCCTGGGCTGCACCGGGTCGGTGGGGGTCTCCACCCTCGACCTGCTGGAGAAGTCCGGGGCGGAGGTCGAGATGGTGGCCCTCGCGGCGGGCCGCAATGTCCAGGTGCTGGCCGAGCAGGCGCGCCGCTGGCGCCCGAAGCTCGCCGTGATCGAGGACGAGAGCCGCCTGGCCGAACTGCGTGATCGCCTGGCCGGAACGGGAATCGCCACGGCGGGCGGCGCCCAGGCCGTGGTCGAGGCCGCGGGCATGGACGCCCAGTGGGTGATGTCGGCCATTGTCGGCTTCGCGGGTCTCGGCCCCACCCTGGCCGCGGCCCGGTCCGGCGCCATCGTGGCGCTGGCCAACAAGGAGAGCCTGGTCTGCGCCGGGCCGCAGCTGCTGCGCATCGCCAAGCTGGCGGGCGGCGTGGTCATCCCGGTGGATTCCGAGCACTCGGCGATCTTCCAGGTCTTCGACCCCATGGTCGCCCAGCACGTCTCGCGCCTGGTGCTCACCGCCTCGGGCGGGCCTTTCCGGGGCTGGTCGCGGGAGCAGATGCGCCTGGCCAGCGTCGAGCAGGCGGTCAATCACCCCAAGTGGGACATGGGGGTGAAGATCTCCATCGACTCCGCCACCATGATGAACAAGGGCCTGGAGATGGTGGAGGCGGCCTATCTGTTCGCCATGCCGCCGGAGCGGGTCGACGTGATCGTCCATCCGCAGTCCATCGTCCATTCCATGGTGGAATATGTCGACGGCTCCACCCTGGCCCAGCTCGGGGCGCCGGACATGCGCACCCCCATCGCCTGCGCGCTCGCCTGGCCCGACCGTCTGCCCTGGCCGGCGCCCAGGCTGGACCTGGCCCAGATCGGCCAGCTCACCTTCGAGGCGCCCGACTACGAGCGATTCCCCGCCCTGCAGCTGGCCAAGGACGCCCTGGCGGCCGGCGGCGCGGCTCCTGCGGTGATGAACGCCGCCAATGAGGTCGCCGTGGCCGCATTTCTTGACCGTCGGATAGGCTTTCTCGATATTGCCGCAATCGTGGCCGACACACTGCAACGTGTTGAGGCCGAGGGCCTCGCGGGGGAACCCACCGGCGATGTCCTGCAAGCGGCGAAGGCGACAGACACCATGGCGCGCCGCGTCGCGGGCGAGGTCGTGGCCCGGCTCGAGCCGGTCGCGCTGTAAGGAGTAGCCTGCGCCATGCTTCAATTCCTCCATACGGCCGTGACTTACATCGTGCCCTTCGTGCTGGTCCTGACCCTGGTGGTCACGGTGCACGAGCTGGGACACTTCTGGGCGGCCAAGAGCTTCGGCGTGGCCGTCGACCGATTCTCCATCGGCTTTGGCCGGTCCATCGCCGCCTGGACCGACAAGTCCGGAGTCGAATGGCGGATCGGCTGGGCGCCGCTGGGCGGCTATGTGCGCTTCGCCGGCGACGAGAATGTCGCCAGCGTCCCCGACCAGGACGACCTGGAGACCCTGCGCCAGTCCATCGTCGCCCGCGAAGGGCAGGGGGGCCTGGCCCGCTACTATCATTTCAAGCCGATCTGGCAGCGCGCGGTGATCGCCGCCGCCGGCCCCTTCGCCAATTTCGGCCTCGCCATCGTCATCTTCGCCGCGCTGATCCTGGCCCTGGGGGAAGATCTCCTCCCGGCGAAGGTGGCCTCCGTCGCACCCGGCAGCCCCGCCGCCCAGGCCGGTTTCCAGGCGGGCGACCTGATCTTCGAAGCCAACGGCCGGCCGATCCGCAGCTTCGTCGACCTCGCGGAGGTGGCCCAGCTTCGGGTCGACCTGCCCACGGTGTTCGTCGTACGCCGGGGGGCGGAGGAGGTGTCTCTGACCGCGACCTCGAAGCTGCAGATGCGCTCGGACGGCCTCGGCGGCGAGCGGCTGCAGGGCACCCTCGGCATCGTGCCGGCGCAGGCCCGCGAGGACTATATTCACGTCCGCTACAACCCGGTCGAGGCCCTCGGCAAGGGGGTCGAGCGGACCTGGCGGGTGCTCAGCACGACGGTCTACTATCTCGGCCGGATGGTGACGGGGCAGGTTTCCGCCAACCAGTTGAGCGGTCCCCTGGGAATCGCTCGTGTCTCGGGTCAGGTGGCCCAGACCGGCGCGCAGGGCGCGCCTGACCTCGGGACCCAGATCCTCGGCTCCGGCGTCGCCCTGCTGGGGCTGGCCGCCGTCCTCTCGGTGGGGATCGGGTTCATGAACCTGCTCCCGGTGCCCGTGCTGGACGGGGGACACCTGCTGTTCTACGCCTACGAAGCTGTGGCCCGCAGGCCTCTCGCGGCCAAGGTTCAGGCCGTGGGCTATCGCGTGGGCCTTGCGCTGTTGCTGGGATTGATGTTGTTCGCGACCTGGAACGATCTGCAGCAACTGCGTGTGTTCAAAATCCTTGGCGGTCTGCTTTCCTGACCCGCCCTTTTCCGTTGACGGCAGAAACGATGCAAAGAACCCGCGCCCGTAGCGCCGCGCTCGCCTCCGGTCTCGCCCTGCTTTTGGGCTCGACCGCGCTTACCCTGCCGAGCCTTGCGTTGGCCCAGGCCGCCGAACAGGGCGGCGTCGTGCAGAGGATCATTGTCGAGGGCAACGAGCGGATCGAGCAGTCGACCGTGCTCTCCTACCTGCCGATCCAGCCCGGCGAGACCGCCGACCCGGCCAAGCTAGACCTGGCCCTGAAGGCCCTGTTCCGCACCGACCTGTTCTCGGACGTGAAGATCAACCTGGTGAACGGCGACCTGACCATCACGGTCGTGGAGAACCCGATCATCAACAAGGTGGTGTTCGAGGGCAATTCCGGCCTGAAGGAAGAGAAGCTGCGCGACGAGGTCACCGTGCGTCCGCGCGGCATCTTCACCCGCGCCAAGGTCCAAGCCGACGTCCAGCGCATCGTCGAGCTCTATCGCCGCTCAGGCCGCATCTCGGCCACGGTGACGCCGAAGATCGTCGAACTGCCCCAGAAGCGCGTGGACCTGATCTTCGAGATCGACGAGGGCCCCAAGAGCGGGGTGCTGCGGGTCAACTTCCTCGGCAACAAGGAATTCTCCGACAACGACCTGCGCGACGTCGTCGTGACCGAGCAGTCGAGCTGGTACAAGTTCTTCTCGTCCAACGCCAACTACGACCCCGACCGCCTGGAGTACGACAAGGAGCAGCTGCGCAAGCACTACCGCAACCGCGGCTTCTACGACTTCCGGGTGATCTCGGCGGTGGCCGAGCTGTCCCCGGACAAGAACGGCTTCGTCATCACCTATACCCTCGATGAAGGTCCCGAATACAAGTTCGGCAAGATCTCCGTGGAGACCGAGCTTCAGAAGCTGGACAAGGACCTGCTGCTCCAGCTGGTCCCGATCCACTCGGGCGAGCTCTATCAGGACCAGGTGATCGAGAACGCCACCGACGCCCTGACCTTCGCGGCCGGCGCCGCCGGCTTCGCCTCGGTGGACGTGCGTCCGCGCTATGTGGCCAACAAGGAGACCAAGACCGTCGACGTGGTCTTCCAGGTCCGCGAGGGGCCGCGTGTCTATGTCGATCGCATCGACATCGTCGGCAACAGCCAGACCCTGGACTACGTCATCCGCCGCGAGCTGAACCTGGTGGAGGGCGACGCCTACAACCGCGCCCTGGTGGACCGGTCTAAGAACAACATCCGCGCGCTCGGCTTCTTCAAGGACGTCGACATCACCGAGATCCCCGGCTCGGCGCCCGACCGCACCAACCTGCAGGTGAAGGTCGAGGAGCAGCCCACCGGCGAACTCTCCTTCAGCGCCGGCTACTCCTCGGTCGACCAGCTCGTGCTGGACCTGGGCGTCACCCAGCGCAACTTCCGCGGCCGCGGCCAGGACGTCCGGGCCCGGATCTCCGTGGGCTCCCTGCGCCAGCAGCTCGACTTCTCCTTCACCGAGCCGCGCTTCCTGGGCCGCAACCTGCGGGCCGGGGTTGACCTCTATTCCTACCGCTACGACCTGACCGACTATTCGGCCTACCAGACCAGCACGCTGGGCATGAACCTGCGGGCCGGCTTCCCGCTGACCCTCAACTCGTCGATGACCACCCGCTACGTGATCCGCAGCGACGAGGTGAAGATCGACGACTCCTACTGCGATCCGGCCTCGCCGATCGTGTCGCTGTCGCTCTGCGCCCAGCGGGGCTCCTTCGTGACCTCCCTGGTGGGCTATGGCCTGCACCTGGATCGCCGCAACAACCCGATCAACCCGACCCGCGGCTTCTCCGCCGACCTCAGCCAGGACCTGGCCGGTCTGGGCGGCGACGTGAACTACATCCGCACCGACGTCAGCGGCGCCTGGTACCACGGGTTCAACAAGGACTTCATCCTCAGCGTCACCGGCCAGGGCGGCTACATCGCCGGCTGGAACGGCGACACCATCCGGATCAACGACCGCTCCTACAAGGGTGGCAACAGCTTCCGCGGCTTCGAGACCGCCGGCATCGGTCCGCGCGACACCAACTTCGCCCGCAGCGATGCGCTGGGCGGCCGCGCCTACGCCATCGGCTCGGTGGAACTGACCATCCCGACCTTCGTGCCCGAGCAGTACGGCATCAAGGCCGCCCTGTTCACCGACTTCGGCACCGTCGGCCTGCTGGATGACGTGGACAAGGAATACCAACCGGGCGCGATTAATCCCGCCACAAACCTTCCCTATCCTGCCGGAACGCGTGACCCGCTGATCTTCGATGATCTGTCGTTGCGCGCCACAGCCGGTCTGTCGGTGTTCTGGAAGTCTCCGATGGGTCCCATCCGCTTCGACTTCAGCCAAGTTTTGGCCAAAGAAGCCTACGACAAGACCGAAACCTTCCGTTTCTCCACTTCAACGAAGTTCTGACCCCCATGACGATCAAAAATCTTGTCGCGGCGACCTGCGTCGCTGCGCTTTCGCTCACCGCGAGCTCGCAGGCCTTCGCCCAGGCCGCCGCTCCGGCCATCACCCACGGGCCGGCCATTCCGGGCGTCTGCGTCATGTCGATCGAGGGCGTCATCGGCTCCTCGACCGTGGGCAAGTACGTCCAGACCCGCCTGCAGCAGATCGCGACCCAGGTCGGCGCCGAGCTGAAGGCCGAGGAAGCCGCCATCCAGAACGACGCCAAGGCCCTCGACGGCCGCAAGGCCACGATGGACCAGGGCGCCTTCGAGAAGGCCGCCGCCGACCTGCAGGTCCGGGCCAACGCCTATCAGCGCAAGGCCCAGCTGCGCGAACGCGAGATGCAGGCCACCCAGCAGAAGGCGCTCGGCCGTGTCGGCCAGGAGCTGGACCCGATCATCCGTCAGGTCTACCAGCAGCGTCAGTGCAGCGTGCTGCTGCAGCGGGACGCCCTGGTCATCGCCAACCCGGCCATGGACATCAGCCCGACCATGACCACGGCGCTGAACGCCAAGATCACCCAGTTCGCTTTCGACCGCGAACGCCTGGACCAACCGGCCGCGGCCCCGCAAGCTGCGGCTCCCGTCCGCAAGTAGGACGACTCGGGCTATGCGCGGGTCGAGCTGAGAGTGCTTGATGCCTGACCCGCGCTTTTTCGAAGATCTGGGCCCCGTCACCCTGACGGAGCTCGCCGAGCTGACCGGGGCCGAGATTTCGGCCCCGGGGGCCGGCGCGTCCCGCGTCGCCCGTGTCGCCATCCTGGCGCGGGCCACCCCCGACAGCATCACCTACTTCTCCGACCGCAAGCTCGCCGCCGACCTGGCCGAGACCCGGGCGGCGGCCTGCTTCGTGGGGCCCCGCGACGTCGACCTGGTGCCCCAGGGCTGCGTCGCCCTGGTGACCCGTCAGCCCACCGCCGCCTACGCCATGTCCGCCCTGCGCCTGCACCGGCCGCGCCGCCACCTGGGCGAGGCGGTGTCGCGGGACGCCAAGCTGGAGGCCGGGGTCGTGCTCGGTCCGGGCGTGGTGATCGGGCCGGGGGCGGAGATCGGCGCCAACACCGTCATCGGCGCCAACACCGTCATCGGCCCCGGCGTCGCCATCGGCCGCGACGGCCAGATCGGCGCCAATGTCAGCATCCACTGCGCCCTGCTGGGCGACCGGGTGAAGATCCTGGCCGGCGCGATCATCGGCGAGGCCGGCTTCGGCGCCACCGCCGGCCCCAAGGGGGTCATCGACATCCCCCAGCTCGGCCGGGTCATCCTGCAGGACGGCGTCACCATCGGCGCCAACAGCTGCGTCGACCGCGGGGCCTATGACGACACGGTCCTGGGGGAGAACACCAAGATCGATAACCTGGTGCAGATCGCCCACAACGTCCGCGTCGGCCGCAACTGCGTGATGGCCGCCCACACCGGGATTTCCGGCAGCGTCACCATCGGCGACGGCTCGGCCTTCGGCGGGCGCGCCGGCGTGGCCGACCATGTCATCATCGGCGAGGGGGCCCAGGTGGGCGCCGCGTCCGGCGTGCTGCGGGACATCCCGCCGGGCGCGATCGTGGGCGGCTATCCGGCCATGCCCATGCGACAATGGCTGCGCGAAGTCGCCTGGCTGAGCAAGTCGGCGGCCAAGCGCCGCCGGGAGGAACCTGATCAATGAGCCGCAAGGCCCCCGTCAACGAATCGCCCACCGAGATCGACATCACCGAGATCGTGAAGCGCATCCCGCATCGCTATCCCTTCCTGCTGGTCGACCGCTGCGAGGACTACAAGCCCAGCGAGTCCATCGTCGGCATCAAGTGCGTGACCATCAACGAGCCCTTCTTCCAGGGCCACTTCCCCGACTATCCGGTCATGCCCGGCGTGCTGATCATCGAGGCCCTGGCCCAGACCGGGGCGGTGCTGATGTCCAAGTCCCTTGAGGTGGACGTGGCCGGCAAGACCATCTTCTTCGTCTCGGTGGACAACGGCCGCTTCCGCCAGCCCGTCCGTCCGGGCGACGTCCTGCGCCTGAACGTCAAGGTGATCCGCGCCCGCGGCGATCTCTTCAAGTTCCAGGGCCAGGCCATGGTGGGCGACAAGGTGGCCGCCGAATGCGAGTTCGCCGCCATGGTGGTGGCCACCCAATGACCGCCCAGATCCATCCCAACGCCATCGTCGCCGAGGGCGCCGAACTGGGGGACGGCGTCGTCGTCGGTCCCTTCTGCACCGTGGGCCCCAATGTCCGGCTGGGCGCCAACACCCGGCTTGTCTCCCACATCGTCGTGGACGGCCATACCGAGCTGGGGGAGGACAACACCGTCTATCCCTTCGCCATGCTGGGCGGCCCGCCGCAGCACACCGCCTACAAGGGCGAACCCACCAAGCTGGTGATCGGCGACCGCAACACCATCCGCGAGCACGCCACCATGAACGTCGGCACGGTCGGCGGCGGCGGAGTCACCAGCGTCGGCTCGGACGGCTTCTACATGATCGAGAGCCACGTGGCCCACGACTGCAAGGTCGGCGACCACGTGATCCTCACCAAGCAGGCCACCCTGGGCGGCCACTGCCAGATCGGCGACTATGTCATCGTCGGCGGCCTGGCGGCCGTGCACCAGTACACCCGGGTCGGACGCCACGCGATGATCGGCGGCCTGGCGGCCGTGGTGAAGGACGTCATCCCCTACGGCTCGGTCTGGGGCAACCACGCCCACCTCGAGGGCCTGAACCTGGTGGGCCTGAAGCGCCGGGGCTTCAGCCGCGAGACCATCAACACCATGCGCGCGGCCTACCGCATGCTGTTCGCCGACGAGGGCACCTTCCAGGAGCGCCTGGACGACACCGTCGAGACCTATGCCAGCTGCGACGAGGTGCTGGAGATCATCGACTTCATCCGCGCCGACGGCAGCCGTCCGCTGTGCCTGCCCGAGCGCGAGGTCTAGTCCCAGCCATGCGCAAGCTGGGCCTGATCGCCGGCGGCGGCACGCTTCCCCTGGAGATCGCCGAGCATTGCGAACAGGAAGGTCGCCCGGTGTTCGTCGCCCGCCTCAAGGGCTTCGCCGGGCCCGAGCTGAACCGCTTCCCGGGCGCCGACGTGGGCCTGGCCGAGGTGGGCAAGACGATCAAGGCGCTCAAGCGCGCCGGGTGCCAGGCGATCTGCCTGGTGGGCAATGTCAGCCGGCCCGACTTCAAGGCCCTCAAGCCCGACCTGCGCGGTCTGGCCATGCTGCCGGCGGTGATCGCCGCGGCCCGTCATGGCGACGACGCCCTGCTGCGGGTGGTGCTGAACGAGTTCGCCAAGGAGGGCTTCGTCATCGAGGGCGCCCACGAGGCCAAGAGCGACCTGTCCCTGGCCAAGGGACCGCTGGGCAAGGTCGCCCCGGGGCCCGAGCACATGGCCGACATCGAGCGCGCCCTGCTGGTGGCCCGCGAGATCGGCCGCCTGGACGTGGGGCAGGGGGCCGTGGTCTGCGACGGTCTGGTCCTGGCCGTGGAGGCCCAGGAGGGCACCGACGCCATGCTGCGCCGCGTCGCCCATGAGATTCCCACCGCCATCCGCGGGACCCCGGGCGCCTATCGTGGCGTGCTGGCCAAGGCGCCCAAGCCGATCCAGGAGACCCGTGTCGACCTGCCCACCATCGGCCTGGCCACCGTCCAGCGCGCCGCCGCCGCGGGCCTGGCCGGCATCGTGGGGGAGGCCGGCCGTCTGCTGGTCCTCGACCGCGAGGCGGTGATCGAGATGGCCGACGAACTGGGCCTGTTCATCGTGGGCGTCGAGCCATGACCAAGCCCCTCTGCGTGATGCTGGTGGCCACCGAGGCCTCCGGCGACGACCGTGGCGCGGGGCTGGCCAAGTCCCTGCGCGCCCGGCTGGGCGACAAGGTACGCTTCATCGGCGCCGGCGGGGCCCAGATGGCCGCCCAGGGCGTCGAGAGCCTGTTCGACATCGCCCAGCTGTCCATCCTCGGCGTGGTGGACGCGCTGGCCGTCTATCCCCGGGCCATGAAGCTGGTGGACCAGACCGTGGCCCTGGCGGCCCGGGAGAAGCCCGACGTCGTGGTCCTGATCGACTCCTGGGCCTTCAGCCTGCGGGTCGCCAACCGCCTGCGCAAGCTCGACCCCGCCATCCCCCTGGTGAAGTACGTCGCCCCCCAGGTCTGGGCCTGGCGGCGGGGACGGGCCAAGGTTCTGGCCCGCTCGGTGGACCACCTGCTCTCCATCCACACCTTCGACGCCCCCTATTTCGAGGCCGAGGGTCTGCCCACCACCTTCGTCGGCAACGCGGCCCTGAAGGTCGACTTCTCCGCCGCCGATCCGGCCCGTCTGCGCGCCGAGCACAACATCGCCCCCGAGGCGCCCATCCTGCTGGTCCTGCCCGGCAGCCGGCCCAGCGAGATCAATCGGGTCCTGCCGCCCTTCGCCGAGGCGGCCCTGCTGCTCAAGGCCAGCCGCCCGGACCTGGAGATCGTCATTCCCGCCGCCCCCACCGTCGCCGAGGCGGTGAAGGCCCAGGTGGCCGGCTGGCCGCGCCGGGCCCACGTGGTGGAGGGCGAGCAGGCCAAGCTGGATTCCATGAAGGCCGCCACCGTCGCCATGGCCTGCTCGGGCACGGTGACCATCGAACTGGCCCTGGCCGGATGCCCGATGGTGATCGGCTATCGCATCGACAAGCTGACCTACGCCCTGGTCAACCGCCTGGTGCGCCGGCCCATCACCCTGTTCAACATCGCCGCCGGGGAGATCGTCGCCCCGGAGCTGATCCAGGACGATTGCACGCCCCAGGCCCTGGCCCGCGAGATCGCCCTGCGCCTCGACGATCCGGCGCTCCGCGCCCGCCAGGTGGCGGCCCAGTTCGCCGCCCTGGAGACGATGGGCCGCGGCGGTCCCGACCCCTCCGACGCCGCCGCCGACGCCATCCTCAAGATCCTGGCCGAGCGCTCGCCGGCCTGAGGGCCGGGTTCGGGGCTCACCAACCGGGCAAAGAAAATCCGCCGCGCCTGGGGCGCGGCGGATGATCTGTCTCGGCGTCGGAAGCGGGCCTAGCCGCGCTTGTCGATGGCCGTGTAGTCGCGGAGCGGGGCGCCGGTATAGATCTGGCGCGGACGGCCGATCTTCTGCAACGGGTCCTCGATCATTTCCTTCCACTGGGCGATCCAGCCCACGGTGCGGGCCACGGCGAAGAGCACGGTGAACATCTCGGGCGGGAAGCCCAGGGCGCGCAGGGTGATGCCGGAGTAGAAGTCGACGTTCGGATAGAGCTTGCGCTCGATGAAGTAGGGATCGGAGAGCGCGATCTTTTCCAGCTCCATGGCGACCTTCAGCAACGGGTCGTCGGAGTGGCCGACTTCGGCCAGGACTTCATGGCAGGTCTTCTGCATGACCGTCGCACGCGGGTCGTAGTTCTTGTAGACCCGGTGACCGAAGCCCATCAGGCGATAGCGGCGGTCCTTCACGCCCTGGACGTACTCGGGGATGCGATCGACGGTGCCGATCTCCTTGAGCATGTTCAGCGCCTCTTCGTTGGCGCCGCCGTGGCTGGGGCCCCAGAGGCAGGCGATGCCCGCCGCGATGCAGGCGAACGGGTTGGCGCCCGAGGAGCCGGCCAGACGCACCGTCGAGGTCGAGGCGTTCTGCTCGTGGTCGGCGTGCAGGATGAAGATGCGGTCCATGGCCCGCGTCAGCACCGGGTTCGGGACCCAGTCCTCGGCCGGGACCGAGAAGCACATGCGCAGGAAGTTCTCGGCGTAGGACAGGTCGTTGCGCGGATGCACGAAGGGCTGGCCGCGGAAGTATTTGAAGGCGCGCGCGGCGATCGTCGGCATCTTGGCGATCAGCCGGTGCGACGAGATCATCCGCTGCTCGGGATCCTCGACGTTGGTGCTGTCATGATAGAAGGCCGACAGGGCGCCGACGGCGCCGACCATGATCGCCATCGGGTGAGCATCCCGGCGGAAGCCCTGGAAAAAGCGATCGAACTGCTCGTGCAGCATGGTGTGGTAGGTGATGGTCTTCTCGAACTGCTCGGCCTCGGCCGCGTTCGGCAGCTCGCCGTGCAGCAGCAGGTAGCAGACCTCCAGGAAGCTCGACTTCTCGGCCAGCTGGTCGATCGGATAGCCGCGGTGCAGCAAAACGCCCGCGTCCCCGTCGATGAAGGTGATCTTGCTCTCGCAGCTCGCCGTGGAGGTGAAGCCGGGGTCGTAGGTGAAGACGTCGGCCTCGGCGTAGAGCTTGCGGATATCAACGACGGCCGGGCCGTCGACGCCCCTCAGAATCGGGAGTTCAACGGTCTTTGAGCCGATGCTCATTTTCGCCATGTCGGCCATGCCATCCCCTTCGCATGTCTGGAACAAAACGCCTGTTTGGCGAGCCTTATACCGGCTTACGCAGCGGGCGAAAGGGCATCGTCAAGCCGACCGAGACTTTCCGCTTTTCCGAGGCTTACCAAGGCGCCGGCGAGATCGGGCGCGGGCGACCCACCCGACAGGACGCCACGTAAGGCTGGGCCGATCTTTCCAAGGCCCACGCCCTCGCTTTCGGCGAAGGCGCGCAGGGCCGCCTCGAGGGCGACGACCTCCCATTCGTCCTGACCTGCGAGGTTTTGGCGCAGGCGGGCGAAGCGCGCGCGGGTCTCGTCGTTCAGCAGGCCGAGCGTCTTCTCGGGCAGGTCCAGGGGCCGCCGCTTCAGGGCGAAGACCACGGCGTCGGCCAACTCCAGGAGGGTCTTGGCGCCGTCCCGGACCAGCGGAATGGTGCGGTGCAGGATGTCGGTGTCGCCATCGTGCAGGGTCTCGCCCCGGCTCTTGAGGACGCGCACGGTCAGGTCCGTCAGCCGGCCGATCTCGGCCTGGCGCAGATAGTGGTTGTTGATGTGGTTCAGCTTGGCCCAGTCCAGCCGGGCGGGCGCGCTGACCACGTCGGTGACGTCGAACCAGGCCTGGGCCTGTTCGTCGGAAAAGATCTCGTCGTCCCCGTGACCCCAGCCGAGCCGCGCCAGGTAGTTGCGCATGGCCTCGGGCAGATAGCCCATGTCGTCGAACTCGCTGACCGCCTGGGCGCCGTGCCGCTTGGACAGCTTGGCGCCGTCGGGGCCGTGGATCATCGGCAGGTGGGCCCAGATCGGCACCTCCCAGCCGAGGGCCTCGTAAATCAGGGTCTGGCGGGCGGCGTTGTTCAGATGGTCGTCGCCGCGGATCACATGGGTGATCCCCATCTCGTGGTCGTCGACGATGACGGCGAGGTTGTAGGTCGGCGTGCCGTCGGTCCGCAGGATGATGAGGTCGTCCAGGTCCTTGTTCTTGAAGGTCACGTCGCCCTTCACCAGGTCGTGGATGACCGTCTCGCCCTCCTGCGGGCCCTTGAAGCGCACCACGAAGGGACGGTCGTTGAAGTTGGCGTCCTGGTCGCGCCAGGGCGAGCGCACCGCCCGGCCCTCGGCGCGGGCGATCTCGCGCTCGGCGGTCAGCTCGTCGGGGGTCATGTAGTCGCGATAGGCCCGGCCGCGGGACAGCAGCTCCTGGGCCGCCAGGACGTGGCGGTCGGCGCGGGCGGCCTGGAAGACCGGCTCCTCGTCGGGCGTCAGCCCCAGCCAGGCCATGCCGTCGAAGATCGCCTGGACGGCGGGCAGGGTGGAGCGCTCGCGGTCGGTGTCCTCGATGCGCAACAGGAACTTGCCGCCCATGCGCTTGGCGTAAAGCCAGTTGAACAGGGCCGTGCGGGCCGTGCCAATATGCATGTAGCCGGTGGGCGAGGGGGCGATACGGGTGACGACGGGGCGGTCGGACATCGAGCTCAAGACTGTGGGTGTGGCGGCGTCGGCGGAGGCCGACGCGATCGCGGCGCCTATTTACACGCCCGTCCGCAAGCTTCCTAGCGCCGCCGACGCGATGGCGTGGCTGCGCGCCCAGGCGGCGGCCCAGCCCGACCGGCTCAGCCTGTGGACGCCGGTGGCCTTCGGGTGCGGCGCGGCGGTCTATTTCAGCCTTCCGCGCGAGCCCCTCGCCCTGCTGGCGTTCGCCATCCTGGGCCTGGCCGGCGGCCTGCTGCTGATCCGCGCGCGATGGGGCGGCAGCCGCGCCCTGGCCGTGGCCCTGACCCTGGCGGCCTTCGCCCTGGCCGGCTTCGCGGCGGGCAAGCTGCGCACCGAACAGGTCCGCGCCCCGCGGGCGCCCGCCAGTGAGGGGATGGCGACCATCGAGGCCTTCGTGGTGGATGTGGCCAGCCCGGGGCAGGGCGGCCCACGCCTGTTGCTGGCGCCGATCCGGGTCGGCGGCCTGGACCCCGAGGCGACCCCGATCCGCGCGCGGGTGACCCTGCAGGCCGACGCCGCCCTGCCGCCGCCGGGAAGCGCCATCCGCCTGCGCGGCATGTTGAACCCGCCGCCGCCGCCGGCCAGCCCCGGCTCCTACGACTTCGCCCGCGACGCCTTCTTCGAGGGAATCGGCGGGGTGGGCTTCACCCTCACCGAGCCCCGCCAGATCTTCGCCGAGCCGCCGCCCTGGCGCCTGGCCCTGGAGATGCGGGTCAACGCCGCCCGCTGGGCCCTGGCGCGCAGGATCGTCGATCAGATGGGGGTGGAGAGCGGCGGCCTGGCCGCGGCCATGGTCACCGGTCACGAGGCCTTCGTGCCCCGGGAACAGGTGGACGCCCTGCGAGCGGCGGGCCTGGCCCACATCATCTCTATTTCCGGCCTGCACATGGCCATCGTCGGCGGCTTCGCCTTCGCCGGCGTCCGCCTGCTGATCGCCGCCTGGCCTTGGCTCGCCCTGCGTCTCTCCAGCAAGAAGGCCGCGGCCCTGGCGGGTCTCGCCGCCGTCCTGGCCTATCTGGTGCTGTCGGGCGCCCCTGCGCCGGCCGAGCGGGCCGCGATCACCGCCTGCGCGGCCTTCGGCGCCATCCTGGTGGATCGCCGCGCCATCAGCCTGCACACCCTGGCCATCGCCGCCCTGGTGATCCTGGCCCTGCAGCCGGAGGCGGTGACCGAGCCGGGATTCCAGATGTCCTTCGCCGCCACCACGGCGCTGGTCGCCCTGGCCGAGCTCTGGCCGCGGCCGGTGCGGGAGATCAACGCCCCCTGGCCGATCCGCGGCGTCCAGGCTGTGGGGACCTGGCTGGGCGCCAGCCTGGCGGCCAGCTTCGTGGCGGGCCTGGCCACCGGCCCCTTCGCCATGCAGCACTTCAACCGGGTCTCCACCTTCGGCCTCGCCGCCAACCTGTTGGTGGCGCCCATCTCCTCCTTCCTGATGATGCCGGCCCTGGCCCTGGGGGCGGTGCTGGCGCCCCTGGGCCTGGGGGAGGCTCCCCTGCGCGCGGCGGGCCTGGCCATCGAGGCCATGAACCGGATCGCCGCGACGGCGGCCGGCCTGCCCCACGCCCAGATCATCGTGGCCAGCGCGCCCGCCTGGACCCTGCCGGCGGCCTTCCTGGGCATCCTGTGGCTCTGTCTGTGGAAGGGGCCGCTGCGCTGGGCCGGCCTGCCCCTGGCCCTGGCCGTCACCCTGACCCCGCGCCCGCCGCCGCCGGACATCTGGATCGCCGCCGACGGCTCGACCCTGGCGGTGCGGCAGGGCGGGCAGGCGGTTCTGTTCCGTCCGGACGTGAAGCTGTTCGGCGCCGAGCTCTGGGCCCGGCGCAGGGGCCTGGAGCCCGCCACGGACGGTCTGGCGGCCCGCGACGCCCTCTATGACTGCGACCGCTGGTCCTGCGCCCCGAGGCTCGGCTCAAGCCCGCGCGTGGCCGCGGTCTTCACCCGGCGCGCCTCCACCATCGCGCGAAAGCTGCCGCTGTTCTGCCAATGGGCCGAGGTGGTGGTGGTGCGCGGCGCGGCGAACGCGGCCGACTGCCCCGCTGCGCTGTTGCTGACAGAGGACGACTTCGCCCGCGGCGGTTCGGCCGAGCTCTATCGCACGGCCCAGGGCTGGAGGATCGTCTGGGCGCAGACCCTGCGGGGCCGGCGCCCGTGGACGAATTAGAGAACGTCAGGCGGAAGTGGATGCCGGTTCCGCCGCCCGACGTGCTCTAATATCTTGAATCTAGACCCTTCTTGCCGTTTCAGATGAGTCATCTGAAACGGTCAGGGTCTAGTGGTACTTCCGGATCAGGCCGACGAGACGGCCCTGAACCTGGACCTGGTCGGGCCCGAAGATGCGGGTCTCATAGGCGGGGTTGGCGGCCTCCAGGGCGATGGAGGCCCCCTTCTTGCGCAGACGCTTGAGGGTGGCTTCCTCGCCCATCACCAGGGCGACGACGATCTCGCCGGAGGTGGCGGTGTCGGTCTTGCGGATCACCACATAGTCGCCGTCCAGGATGCCGGCGTTGATCATGGAGTCGCCCTGCACCTCGAGGGCGAAATGCTCGCCGGCGCCCAGCATGCTCTCGGGCACGTGCATGCGGTCGCGTTCCTGCTGGATCGCCTCGATGGGGGTGCCCGCGGCGATCTTGCCGAGGATGGAGATCTCGCGGGTGTCGTTGGCCGCGGCCGGCTGCGGCGCCGAGGATCCGGCCTCCACCAGCTGCGGCTTGAAGGGGGCGCGGCCCTTGGGCGGGGAGGAGGTGGTGGCCTGCTGCGGCAGCTTCACCACCTCCAGGGCCCGGGCCCGGTGCGGCAGGCGGCGCAGGAAGCCGCGCTCCTCGAGGGCCGTGATCAGGCGGTGGATGCCGGACTTCGACGCCAGGTCGAGCGCCTCCTTCATCTCGTCGAAGGATGGCGAGACACCGCTCTCCTTGATCCGCTCATGGATGAACATGAGCAATTCGTGCTGTTTGCGGGTGAGCATGGACGTAGAGCCCTTAAAGAACAAAGCAGAAACCTTGCCGATGTTCTCTAGGCGTTCTTCGTTAATGTCAAGTTGACCGCGGGCTAGGCCAGCAGGGCCCTCGCCGCGGCGGCCACGTCGGCCTGACGCATCAGGCTTTCCCCCACCAGCATGGCGCGAGCGCCGGACCGCTCCAGGCGGGCGGCGTCGGCGGGGGTGAAGATGCCGCTTTCCGTGACCAGCAAGGCGTTTGCGGGCGCCAGGGCCGCCAGACGCTCGGTGATGGCCAGGTCGATCTCGAAGCTGCGCAGGTCGCGGTTGTTGACCCCCACGAGGGTGGCGCCGAGCGCCCCGGCCCGGGCCATCTCGGCCTCGTCGTGGACCTCCACCAGGGCGTCCATGCCGAATCGGGCGGCTTCGGCCATCAGGGCGGAGGCGACGGAATCATCCACCATGGCCAGGATCACCAGGATGGCGTCGGCCCCGAGCGCCCGGGATTCGGCCACCTGCCAGGGGTCCACCAGGAACTCCTTGCGCAGGCAGGGCAGGGCGCAGGCGTCCCGCGCGGCGGTCAGGAAGCCGTCGGCGCCCTGGAAGCTCGGACCATCGGTCAGCACCGAGAGGCAGGCCGCGCCGCCGGCCTCATAGGCCCGCGCCAGGGCCGGCGGGTCGAAGTCGGCGCGGATCAGCCCCTTGGACGGCGAGGCCTTCTTGATCTCGGCGATCAGGGCCAGGCGCCCCGGCGCGTGGGCGCGTTCCAGGGCGGCGCGGAAGCCCCGCGGCGCGGAGGCCTGGGCCGCGGCGGCCTCGACCTCGGCCACGGTGCGCAGGGTCTTCCGCTCGGCGACCTCGTCACGCTTGTAGGCGGCGATCTTGGAAAGGATGTCGCTCACGGGGCGCTCGTGATGGCCACGAGCTGCTCCAGGGCGCGCCTGGCCCGCCCGTCGTCGATGACGGCGCGCGCCAGGTCGATCCCGTCGCGCAGGGTCTCCACCTTCTCCCCCACCAGGAAGGCGGCGGCGGCGTTGAGCAGCACGATGTCGCGATAGGCCCCGGTCTCGCCGTCCAGCAGGGCGCGCAGGGCCACGGCGTTCTCGGCCGGCGTGCCCCCGGTCAGGTCGGCCAGGGCCGCCCGCTTCAGGCCCACGGCCTCGGGCGTCACGGTGAACAGCCGCGACTGACCCTCGCGCCATTCGGCCACGACCGTCTCGCCCGTGGTGGTCATCTCGTCCATCCCGCCGCCGTGCACCACCCAGGCGCGTTCGGTCCCGAGCGCGCCCAGGACGCGGGCCAGGGGCTCGACCCAGCGTTCGGCGAAGACCCCCATGACCTGGCGCTTGGCGCCGGCCGGATTCGTCAGGGGTCCCAACAGGTTGAACAGGGTTCTGAACCCCAGCTCGGCCCGGATCGGCGAGACGTGGCGCATGGCGCCGTGATGGGCCTGGGCGAACATGAAGCAGATGCCGGCCTCGTCCAGGGCCTGCAGCTGGCGCTCGGTGGAGGCCGAGATATCGACCCCCAGCTCGGCCAGCACGTCGGCGGCGCCGGAGCGCGAGGACAGCGCCCGGTTGCCGTGCTTGGCCACCTTCAGGCCCCCACCGGCGACCACGAAGCCCACGGCGGTGGAGATGTTGAGGGTGTGCAGGCCGTCCCCGCCGGTGCCGCAGACGTCGATGACGTCGTGCGGATGATCCAGGGTCACGGCGGCGCGGCGCATGGCCCGGGCGCAGGCGGTGATCTCGCCGACGGTCTCGCCGCGCAGGCGCATGGCGGTGATGGCGGCGGCCACCTGGGCCGGGGTCGGCTCGCCGCGCAGGCAGGCGGCGAAGAAGGCGCCGGCGTCCTCCTCCGACAGGGTCGCGCCGTCGGCCAGCAGGCCCAGCAGAGGCTTGAAGGCGTCGGACATCAGGCCGGGACGGTCCGCGGCGCGCCGGCCAGGTCGAGGAAGTTGGCCAGCAGCTGGTGGCCGCCCTCGGTGGCGATGGATTCCGGGTGGAACTGCACCCCGTGGATCGGCCGGGTCCTGTGCTGGAAGCCCATGACCTCGCCGTCGTCGGTCCAGGCGGTGACCTCCAGGACCTCGGGCATCGTCTCCTTGGCCACCGACAGGCTGTGATAGCGGGTGGCGGTGAAGGGGTTGGGCAGGCCGGCGAACACCCCCTTGCCGGTGTGGTGGATGGGGCTGGTCTTGCCGTGCATGATCGCCTTGGCGCGCACCACCTGGCCGCCGAAGGCCTGGCCGATGGCCTGATGGCCCAGGCAGACCCCCAGGATCGGCAGATCCTGCGGCGCGCCGGTGATCAGACCCAGGCAGATGCCGGCCTCGTTGGGGGTGCAGGGGCCCGGCGACAGGAGGATGCCGTCCGGCTTCAACCCCAGGGCCTCGGGAACCGTCAGCGCGTCATTGCGATAGACGAGCGTCTCCGCCCCCAGCTCGTTTAGATAGTGGACGAGGTTGTAGGTGAAGCTGTCGTAGTTATCGATGACCAGGATCATGATCGTCCATCTAGGCTGTAGGCGCTCCTGCGCCAAGTCCGCGCATTGCGCCGGGTGCAAGTTGAGCGGAGGCTGTGGCCATGCCGCCCGCTGATTCCGTCCTCGACGCCGACCAGATCGCCCGCGCCCGCCTGTTGCTGGCGACGCCGGCGGCCAAGGAATCGATGTGGCCGGTGCTCTGCGCCGCGGCCTTCGCCGCCTCCACCGCCCTGACCCTGGCTACCGCCATGATCCTGGCGCCGCCGGTGATCACCCAGCACGTCGTGCAGGGCGACCGCTAGGCGCCTCGGCTAGACGAAGCGCCAGCTTTCCTCGGTCGCCCGGCGGACCGCGCGGGCCTTGTGCAGGGTCTCGTCGTACTCGGCGTCGGGATCGCTATCGACCACCACCCCGCCACCGGCCTGGGTATAGACCTGTCCGTCCTTGATGCAGGCGGTGCGCAGCACGATGCAGGTGTCCACGGAGCCGTCCGCGCCGAAATAGCCGACCGCGCCGGCGAAGGCGATGCCGCGCTTCTCCAGCTCCAACTCGTCGATGATCTGCATGGCCCGCACCTTGGGGGCGCCCGACAGCGTGCCGGCGGGCAGGGCGGCCATCAGCACGTCCACGGGGTCCAGCCCCTCCGGCGCGTCGCCCTCGACATTGGAGACCAGGTGCATGACGTGGCTGTAGCGCTCCACGAAGAAGCTGGCCGTCACCCGCACGTGGGCGCCCTTGGAGGGCTTGGGGGGCTCGTTGGCGCCGGGCTTGTTGAGCATCGCCACCCGGCCCACGTCGTTGCGGCCCAGGTCCAGCAGCATCAGGTGCTCGGCCCGCTCCTTGGGATCGGCGATCAGTTCGGCCTCCAGGGCGCGGTCCTCTTCGGGCGTCGCGCCGCGGGGCCGCGTGCCGGCCAGGGGGCGGATGGTGATCTTGCCGTCGCGCAGGCGCACCAGAATCTCCGGCGACGAGCCCACGAGCTGGAAGTCCCCGAAGTTCAGATAGAACAGGAAGGGCGAGGGGTTCATCCGCCGCAGCGACCGGTAGAGGGCGAAGGGATCGCGGCTGAACGGCGCGCGGAACCGGTGGCTTGGCACCACCTGGAAGATGTCGCCGGCGCGGATGTAGTCCTTGGCCCGCTCCACGATGGCCCGGTAGTCCTCGCGGCTGACCGGAGTGGTGAAGGCGTCAGGCTCGGCCACGCCATTGCCGACGAGTTGCGGGGCGGGCTTGCGGAAGTCGTCCATCACCCCTTCCAGCCGCGCCTGGGCGGCGTCGAAGGCCGCTCGCGCCGACAGCCCGTCGGGCCGCACGGTCGTCACCAGGATGATCTCCTGGGCGATGGCGTCGAAGATGGCCACGATGGAGGGCCGGATCATCAGGCCGTCGGGCAGGTCCAGGGGGTCGGGATTGACGTTGGGCAGCTTCTCCACCAGCCGGATCATGTCGTAGCCGATGGCCCCGAACACGCCCGCCGACATCGGCGGCAGGCCCGCGGGCAGGTCGAGCCGCGATGCGGCCACCAGGTCGCGCAGCGAATCCAGCGCCCCGCCCGTCTGGGTCACGAATTGGCCGGCCGCGATGCCGGGCCCCTGCGCGATCTCCGCCACGTCGCCCCGGCACCGCCAGACGAGGTCGGGCTTCATGGCGATCACGGAGTAGCGGCCCCTCCAGGCGCCGCCCTCCACGCTTTCGAACAGGAAGGCGTAGGGCCGGCCGTGGGCGATCTTCAGATAGGCCGAGACCGGGGTCTCGAGGTCGTCGATCAGACGGGTCCAGACCACCTGCGGCGCGCCCTGGGCATATTTCTGCTCAAAGTCCGCAAACGCAGGTTCGATCGTCACTTCGCCGTCTCCGTCTTGGCCGCCTTGGCGTCCTTCTTGGGCTCGAGGGGTTCGAGGCCCAGCGCGATGCGCGCATTGTTGGGATAGGTCTTCACCTTCACCAGGGACCGCGCGGCCTTGCGGGCGTCCTCCTGGATCTCGCGGAAGGTCCCCTCGGTCATCTGGGGACGGCTTTCCTCGGTGATGCGGGCCAGGGTCGGGCCCGTGGGGGCGCGGACCGCCTCCAGCTTGCCGACGATCAGGCCGAAGGTGGTGGCCTCGGCGGTGAACACCTCGCCGGACTTGGCGTTGAAGGCCTTGATCAGGGCGTCGCGGGACAGGATCTTGTTCTGGCCGGCGTTCTGGCGGTCGATGCCGGTGGCGCGGCCCACCTGGCCGCCCACCGTGGCGGCGACGGCCTCCAGGCTCTCGCCCTTGCGCACCCGCGCGGCCAGCTCGTCGGCCTTGGCCTGCAGGCGCTTGACCATCTCGCGCATCATCCAGACGCGGGTCAGCTGCGGCTTGACCTCGGCGAGCGGCGGCATGGCCTTGGGGATGATCTTGTCGACGCGGACGGCGTAGTACTCGCCCTGGCCGGCCTCCTCGACCTCGCTCTCGCCGCCCTGGGGCAGGCTGAAGGCGGTCTTCAGCAGCTTCTCGTTCACGCCGGGCACCGGCTGGCCCTGCGGGCTGCCGCCCTGTTCGGACACCGGGCCGATGGTCAGGACCGGCACATTGGCCTTCTTGGCGGATTCGGCCAGGTTGGCGCCGCTGTCATGGGCGTCCGAATAGGCCTGGCTCATGGCGTAGACCTTCTCGGCGGCGGCGTCCTTGCGCAGCTCGGCCTCCAGTTGCGGGCGGATCTGGTCGAGGGTGACGGCCTGGCCAGGCGTGATCTTGCTGACCGCGATCACCGCGAAGCCGAGGTCGCCCTTCACCGGGGCGATCTGGCCGACCGGCAGGCGGAAGGCGGCTTCCCCGACCTTGGGGTCGGCGATCGCCGTGCGCGGTTTGTCGGCATAGGTGATGGCGTCGACCCCCAGGGACTTGGCGATGGCGGCCGGCGCCTCGCCCTTGGCCAGGCGGGCGGCCACGGCCTGGGCCGCGGCGGCGTCCTTCACCGGAATCTGGATCAGGCTGCGGGTCTCGGGCTTGGAGAGGGTGTCGCGGCGGTATTCGAAGCGCTTCTGCAGCTCGGCGGGATCGATCGGCAGGTCGGCGCCGACCATGGAGGGGCTGAAGCGGACCACGGTGAGGACGCGGAATTCCGGACGCGTCAGGGCCGCGGCGTTCTCCTGCATCAGGGTGGTGAGCTGGGCGTCGGTGGGCAGGGGCGGCGGGGCCACGGTGCGCGGATCGACGGTGAAGTAGCCGACGTCGCGGCTTTCCAGCCCGTAGATGGCGCCCAGCGCGGTGTAGGCCCGCGGCACCCGCAGGCCGTTGGCGAAGGCCGAGGCCAGGTGCGCCTCGGCGATCTGGTCGCGCATGATCATCTCGAAGGCCGGGGGGGTCAGGCCGTTCTCGCTCAGGCGCTGGGCGTAGAGGGCCTTGTCGAAGCGGCCGGAGACCTGGTCGAAGAAGGCCGGGATCTTCTGCAGCTCGCGGGTGATCAGCACGTCGGAGGGCCGCACCCCGATCTTCCACAGCATCTCGCCGAAGGCCTCGCGGTTGGCCACGTCGTTCAGCACCCGGGTGTCCAGGCCGTTGGCGGCGGCCACCTCGTTGGTGATCGGCTGGCCCACCTGCTGCTCGGCGCCTTTGCGGAAATTGTCGAACTCCCGCTTGAAGTCGGTGGCCGAAACCTTGCGGGACCCGGCCGTCACCACGGAGTTGGAGACCCCGCCCTTGAAGACGTCATGAATGCCGAAGATGGCGAAGCTGACGATCAGCAGGCCGATCAGAACAGCGGCGACCCAGGATTTGGCGAAGGTGCGGACGGCGGCGAGCATGTGGGCGGTCTTCCTGGCCCCGCGGGGCGAGCATCGGAACGGGCGGTATAGTGGAGGCCGCTTGGCCCCCGCAAGCGCGTGACAGAAAACACAAGGCGCCTTACTCGCCCAGGGAACACGACAAAAGCGAGGCCTTGATGACCGCCCCCACCCCCCTGATCGCCGGAAACTGGAAGATGAACGGGGATTCCGCGTCCCTGGGCGAGGCGCTGGCCACCGCCGCCGGCCTCGGATCGACCAAGGCCCGCGTCGCCATCTGCCCGCCGGCCACCCTGGTTTCCCGGATGGCGAACGCTCTGAAGGCCACCAATGTGCTGGTGGGCGGCCAGGACTGCCGCGCCGAGGCCGCCGGCGCCTATACCGGCGACATCGCCGCCAGCATGCTGGCCGACGCCGGCGCGGAGCTGGTGATCCTGGGCCACTCCGAGCGCCGCAGCGGCTATGGCGAGACCGACGCCCTGGTGGCCGCCAAGACCGTGGCGGCCCTGGCCGCCGGCCTCGAACCCATCGTCTGCGTCGGCGAGACCCTGGAGCAGCGCAAGGCCGGCAAGGCCCTGGAGGTCGTCACCGGGCAGGTGAGGGGCTCTCTGCCCGCGGACCTGGCCGGCAAGGCCTTCTGCGTGGCCTACGAGCCCGTCTGGGCCATCGGCACGGGCCTCACCCCCTCCACCGAGGAGATCGTCGAGGTCCACCGCGCCATCCGCGCCACCCTGACGGAGGTGTTCGGTCCCCACGGCGCGACGGTGGCCATCCTCTACGGCGGCTCGGTGAAGCCCTCCAACGCCGCCGAGATCCTCCACGCCGACGAAGTGGGCGGCGCCCTGGTGGGCGGCGCTTCGCTGAAGGCCGCCGACTTCCTGGGAATCATCGGCGCGGTCTGAGGCTGAGGCGGCCCCGGTCCAGCTAAATCACCGCCCGGTCGAACCGAACCCGGAAGAAGCGCGTCTCCACGCCCTCGATGCCGAAGTCGTTGTCGTTCACCAGCAGGAGTTCGTGGTCCGACAGCGCGATCATGCCCTCAAGGTCCGGGGCGACCTGCGGAGCCTCGTCGCTGGTGAAGATCAGCGCCTTCTCGAGCGCCCCGGCGCCGGTCAGGTCGACCGCGTAGATCTTGCTGGTGCGGGTGATGCGCTCCAGCACCAGCAGCCGGCCGGGCCCGACGCACAGCAGCTCACCGATCTTCAGGTCGCTGACCTCCACCGGCCCCGCCGCGACGTCCCTCAGGAAGCTCTCCGGCGGATCGAGGGGATAGCTGTGCTCGGCCAGGAGCGCGCCGGACACCGCGTCCAGGGTCCATATCCGCGCGGCTCCGGCGTCGTCGCCCTCGAAGGCGCTCTGGAACCCGGCATAGAGCCGAGTCTCGTCCTGCGACACCGCCAGGCCCTCGAACCCGCGGTTGAACCGCCGGCGGCTCGCCATGGACGGCAGAATGTCCCGCCCGCCGGCCACAACCAGCCCCTCCGGCGTCCAGCGCAGCTCCACCACGCCATCGGCCCGCACCTTCATCAGCGACGGCCCGTATTCCTCCGCCACCCAGAACGAGCCATCGGTCAAGGCCACGACCGCCTCGCTGTCGGCGCCGTTCGGATCGGCCCCCAGGGGGCGGCCATCCAGGTCGAACAGCGGCTCCATCCCCGCGGCGTCGCCGCCGGGCAGGGGCAGGCCGGTGATCGGCGCCCCCGAGGCCGCCCGCAGCGGCAATGTCCTCAGCCACTCGACCCGGTTTCCCGTGATCTGCAGCTCCGACAGGCTCGGCCCGAACTCGGGCATCGGCAGGATCTTGGCGCCCGGCGCGTCGCGCAGGTGGTCGAGCCCCTTCACGCCATAGATATCCTGGGCCTGGCCCACCTTCAGGTTGGGCCCTCGGTCTCCCAGCGCCCATAGACGTCCGGGTCGATCGCCGGGCCGCCGCGTCAGGCCCGAGCCCAGTCCCAGGGTGGCGCGCAGCACCCGGTCAGGCAGGGCCAGCTCGCCCAGCGGACGATCCTGCCAGGCCAGCTGTTCAACCACGAAGCGCGGCGGCGCCATGCAAGTCCTTCCGAAGCGGCCTGTCGGATTCGATAGCTTGAACCGCGCCTGCGCATCGCGACGATCCTCCGGATCGCAGCGCGTCGCCACACCGGAGTTCGACCATGACCGAAATGACCTCCTATCTCGGCTGGAAGATCGACTACAGCCAGCCCGTGGGGGAGGCGGCCTATCTGCATCCCGGTTCGGTGCACTGGCGGGTCTACAAGAACCCCATCGCGCTCGCCGTCGGCGGGGTCGCCGCGGTGCTGCTGGAGTTCGCCGACGCCCGCATCCGCTCCGGGGTCTGGGACCATTCCACCTACAAGGCCGACCCCATCGGCCGCTCCAAGCGCACCGGCGTCGCGGCCATGGTGGGGGTCTACGGCCCGCAGAGCGCCGCGCGCCGGGTGATCCAGGGCGTCTCCAACATGCACGCCCGGGTCAAGGGCGCGACGCCCACGGGCGAGGCCTACAAGGCCCTGGACACCGAGCTTCTGGACTGGGTCAGCGCCACGGCGGCCTATGGCTTCCTCAACGCCTATGACCGGTTCGTCTCGCCGGTCTCGGAGGCCGACAAGGCCCGCTTCTACGAGGAGGGCGGGCCGATCGCCCGGCTCTACGGCGTGCAGTATTCGCCGAAATCGACCGCCGACTTCCTGGGCATGATGGACAAGCTTGCTCATCGCTTCGAGCCGCACCCCATCGTCGAGGAGTTCCTGGCCATCATCCAGTCGGGCCAGGCCGCGCCGGGCCTGCCCAAGTTCCTGCACCGGGCCCTGGCCCGCGCCTCGGTCTCCCTGCTGCCGCCCATCGTGCGCGAGAAGCTGGCGCTCGGCCCGGAATATGACCTGACCGCCGCCGACCGCCTGGCCCTGAAGATCGCCGGCAAGCTGGCCGACCGCATCCCGGTCCGCGATTCCGCGCCGTGCCAGGCCAGCAAGCGCCTGGGCCTGCCGGAGAACTTCCTCTATCGCAGCCCCGCCGAGCAGAAGCGCCTGTTGGCGCAACGCGCCACACCCACCCAAGGTGTCATCCCGGAAAGCGCCTAACCTGCCTGCTTCCCCCACGCATGTGGGGGAAGTGTCACAAGGCTTGGCGCAGCCAAGACGCGTGACGATGGGGGTGAGAATCTCCAACGCACTGCGCTTCAGACACGCACCCCCATCGACCCTCCAGCCAAGAGGCTGTCGGCCCACTTCCCCCATGAATGGGGGAAGCTATCGTCTCACGGCCCCTTCAGCTCCACCGTGTTCCCCTCGGGGTCCTGCAGGTAGATCGACAGCCCGTCGCCATGGGCGCCGTAGCGCTGGCCCTCCTCGCTGATGGCCACGCCGTGGGCGGCCAGATGGGCGCGGATGACGGCGTCGTCGAAGCCCTTCACCGTCAGGCAGAAGTGGTCGAGGTTGCGGCCCTCCTGACCCGGCGCCGCGCCGCCCAGGGCGCCCAGCTTCCCGTCGACCGTCACCAGGTCGATGAGGCTGGCCCCGGCCCGCAGGTGGGTCAGGCCCAGTTCCGGACGGTCCCAGTCCACGGAACATCCCAGGACATCGGTATAGAAGGCGATCATCGCCGCCTTGTCCTTGATGCGCAGGACGATGTGGTCGAAGCCGGCGAGTTGAAGCGGATGGTCGGTCATGGGTCTCAGATAGTTCCTCCAGGTCGGCAGGCTAGAGCAGCAGCCCGAACAGCCGGCAGTCGCGGCGATCGCCGTCGCGCAGGACGTGGCCGCGCAGCAGGCCCTCTTCCTTGAAGCCCAGCTTCTCCAGCAGGGCGTCGGAGCGCCGGTTGCCCAGGTGGGTGCGCGCGGTCAGCCGCCGCAGGCCCGTGGAGGCGGCGTAGGCGATCACCGCCCGCATGGCCTCCACCGCGTAGCCTTGCCCCCAGGCGCCGCGCCCCAGCATGAAGCCGACCTCGGCGCGCTTGTGCCAGCGGTCGATGTCCGACAGGTCGCAGCAGCCCAGGAACTCGTCTCCCTGCAGGGTGCGCATGGCCCAGTAGAGCGCCCGTCCCTCCGCCATGTCCTCCACCTGACCGGCGACGATGGCGCGGACCAGGTCGGGATCGTCGATTTCGGGCACGTCCCAGTGGGCCATGACCTCGGCGTCGTTCATCAGGGGGAACAGCAGATCGGCGTCGGAGACCTCGAGAGGGCGGAGGTTCAGGCGTTCGGTTTCGAGAATCATTGGTCTTGCCCGCGACGTGCGACGCCCTAGCTATGGCCTTGCGCGCATCTCAGTGGTAGAGCGCGCGCTTCATTTCGGCTCCGCTCCTTCGGCCGAGGCTATCGGACGTACACATGCTGCTTGGCATCCTTCTCACCATCCACATCATCGTCTGCGTCTGCCTCATCGTCGTGGTGCTGATGCAGCGCTCGGAAGGTGGGGCGCTCGGCATGGGCGGCGGACCGACCGGTTTCATGAGCGCGCGCGGCGCCGGCGACCTGCTGACCCGCGTCACCTGGATCCTGGGCTCCACCTTCTTCGTCCTCAGCCTGGCGCTCACCCTGCTGTCGGGCCGGCAGGGCGCGGCGGAGTCCGTCGTCGACCGCATGAAGGTCGAATCCATCGACCCCAACAAGCTGAACCGGGCCCCGCAGCCGCAGCCGGAGAGCCCCAGCGCGGCGCCGGCGCCCCTGAGCGCCCCGACCCCGCAGGTCCGCAATCCCTTCACCGGCGAGGCGGAGGGGACGACCCCGGCCGCCCCCGCCCCCGCCAAGCCCTGATCCGATCGCCATGGTCGGTCTGGCGTCGGCGCCGCGCACGCGGCGTGATCCCCCATGGGTGGGGCGAGGTGCGGCGTTTGCGCCCGCAAGCAAGTTTCACGAATCACCACAGCGCGCGCGCTGCGAATCACGGCTAATCTGAACGCCCATGACGCGGTACATTTTCATCACCGGCGGCGTGGTCTCCTCCTTGGGGAAGGGTCTGGCCTCCGCGGCGCTCGGCGCGCTCCTGCAGGCTCGGGGCTACAAGGTCCGCCTTCGCAAGCTCGACCCCTATCTCAACGTCGATCCGGGGACGATGAGCCCCTATCAGCACGGCGAGGTCTTCGTGACCGACGACGGCGCCGAGACCGACCTGGACCTGGGCCACTACGAGCGCTTCACCGGGGTGAACGCCACCAAGGCCGACAACATCACCACCGGCCAGATCTACAAGACCATCATCGAGAAGGAGCGGCGCGGCGACTACAACGGCGCCACCGTCCAGGTGATCCCCCACGTCACCGACCAGATCCGCGAGTTCGTGCTGTCGGATCCGGGGGAGGGCGTCGACTTCGTGCTGGTGGAGATCGGCGGCACGGTGGGCGACATCGAGGGCCTGCCGTTCTTCGAGGCCATCCGCCAGCTGGGCCAGGAGCTGCCCCGCGGCCACGCCTGCTACATCCACCTGACCCTGCTGCCCTACATCAAGACCGCCGGCGAGATGAAGACCAAGCCGACCCAGCACTCCGTCAAGGAGCTGCGGTCCATCGGCATCCAGCCCGACATCCTGCTCTGCCGCTGCGAGATGCCGATCCCCCAGGGCGAACGCCGCAAGATCGGCCTGTTCTGCAACGTCCGGGAAAGCGCCGTCATCCAGGCCATGGACAGCGCCAACATCTATCACGTGCCGCTGGACTATCACGAGCAGGGCCTGGACCGGGAGGTCCTCGACGTCTTCGGCATGGCCGAGTCGGCGCCCGCCCCGGACCTGACCCGCTGGAAGGCCATCTCCGCCAGCCTGACCAATCCGGACGGCGAGGTGAACATCGCCATCGTCGGCAAGTACACCGGCCTCACCGACGCCTACAAATCCCTGGTGGAGGCCCTGATCCACGGCGGCGTCGCCCAGAACGTGCGGGTCCGGTTCGACTGGATCGAGGGCGAGGCCTTCGAGCGGGAGGAGGGGCTGATCGCCCAGCGCCTCACCGACGTCCACGGCGTCCTGGTCCCCGGCGCCTTCGGCGAGCGCGGCTCGGAGGGCATGATCCGCGCCGTCCAGTTCGCCCGCGAGCACATGATCCCCTATTTCGGCGTCTGCTTCGGCATGCAGATGGCCATGATCGAGGCGGCCCGGAACCTGGCCGGCATCGGCGAGGCCTCCTCCACCGAGTTCGGCCCCACCACCGAACCCGTGGTGGGCCTGATGACCGAGTGGACCAAGGGCAATGAGCGCCAGGTCCGCAAGGAGGGCGACGATCTCGGCGGCACCATGCGCCTGGGGGCCTACGAGGCGGTCCTGACCCCCGGCTCCAAGGTTTCGGAGATCTATGGCGGCCTGACCATCAGCGAGCGCCACAGGCACCGCTACGAGGTCAATATCGACTACCGCGACCGCATCGAGCAGACCGGCCTGGCCTTCTCGGGCCTCTCGCCCGACGGCGTCCTGCCGGAAATCTGCGAGCGGACCGACCACCCCTGGTTCATCGGCGTCCAGTTCCACCCCGAGCTGAAGAGCCGACCCTTCGAGCCCCACCCCCTGTTCGCCAGCTTCATCGGGGCCGCCCGCGACCGCTCGCGGCTGGTCTAGGGCGGGGGATGCACGCGATCTGCATCTCGACGCCTTCGGCGCTTGAAACGACGCGGGGTTTGCGTCATACACCCGCGCTCACGTCGGCGGCCCCGGGCCGCCGCTTCCATTTCCACGCCTGAGAGATTCTCCCATGGCCGTTCCGAAACGCAAAACTTCCCCCTCGCGTCGCAACATGCGCCGCAGCCACGACGCCCTGGGCGCCAATTCCTATGTCGAGGACAAGGAAACCGGCGAACTGAAGCGCCCGCACCACGTCGACCTGAAGACCGGCATGTACAAGGGCCGCCAGGTCATCACGCCGAAGGAAGACTAGCGCTTCCTCGCCGCCCTGACGGGCGCGCGGCGTCTTCCAGCTTGAAGATCGAAAAGCCACCCGCTGCGGGCTCCGCGGCGGGTGGCTTTGCCTTGGGCGCTCAATAGCCGGCGTAGCGCATGCCCGCCCGGGTTTCGGCGATGGCCGCGTCGGTGGCGCGAATCGCCGCCGCGCGGTGGCCGCCCTTGTCGTTGTTGGCGGCGATCAGGTGCGCGCGCGCGCCCTGCAGGGCGTCCAGCGCCGCCTCCATCTGCGGCTGGGCCGCCGTAGCGCGCCCGATCAGGGCCCCAAGGGCCATGGCGGCGGCGAAGCCGGCGATGTTCAGCTGGGTCTTCGGTGTCATCTGGGTCTCCGGATATGTGTCCCCCACGGTGACGGTGCGCCGGTCGCCCCGGGCGGGGTACTGGCGAATTTTAGGCCGCCGTCCGCCCGGCGAACCCCCACAGGATTTGCCCCGCGGCCCGAAGCTGGCTAAGGGTCGCGCGCCTTTTCTCAATGCCCACCCGGGGAACGCCATGACCGAGATCGTCGACATCACCGCCCGCGAAATCCTCGACAGCCGCGGCAACCCGACGGTCGAGGTGGACGTGGTGCTGGAGGACGGCTCCATCGGCCGCGCCGCCGTGCCGTCGGGCGCCTCCACGGGCGCCCACGAGGCGGTGGAGAAGCGCGACGGCGACAAGAGCCGCTACGGCGGCAAGGGCGTCCTGCAGGCGGTCGACGCCGTCAACGGCGAGATCTACGACGCCCTCTCCGGCTTCGAGGCCGAGGACCAGCGCCGCCTCGACACCCTGCTGATCGAGCTGGACGGCACCCCCAACAAGTCGCGCCTGGGCGCCAACGCCATCCTGGGCGTCAGCCTGGCCGTCGCCAAGGCCGCCGCCACCGCCGCCGACCTGCCGCTCTACAAGTATGTCGGCGGGGTCTCGGCCCGCGTCCTGCCGGTGCCGATGATGAACATCATCAATGGCGGCGCCCACGCCGACAACCCGATCGACATCCAGGAATTCATGATCCTGCCCACAGGGGCGGCCACCTTCGCCGAGGGCCTGCGCATGGGCGCCGAGATCTTCCACGGCCTGAAGAGCGCGCTCAAGGCCGCCGGCCACAACACCAATGTCGGCGACGAGGGCGGCTTCGCCCCCAACATCGCCACGGCCGAGGAGGCGCTGGCCTTCATCGTCAAGTCCGGCGAGGCCGCCGGCTACAAGGCCGGCCGCGACTTCGTGCTGGGCCTGGACGTCGCCTCCACCGAGTTCTTCAAGAACGGCAAGTACGAGATGACCGGGGAGGGCAAGACCCTCGACCCGTCCGGCATGGTCGACTACCTGGCCGGCCTCGTCGCCCAGTTCCCCATCGTCACCATCGAGGACGGCTGCGGCGAGGACGACTTCGAGGGCTGGAAGCTGCTCACCGACAAGCTGGGCGCCAAGGTCCAGCTGGTGGGCGACGACCTCTTCGTCACCAACCCCAAGCGTTTGGCCATGGGCATCGAGAAGGGCCTGGCCAACTCGATCCTGGTGAAGGTCAACCAGATCGGCACCTTGTCGGAGACTCTTGACGCCGTGGAGATGGCCCACCGCGCCGGCTACACCTCGGTGATGAGCCACCGCTCCGGCGAGACCGAGGACTCCACCATCGCCGACCTCTCCGTCGCCGCCAACTGCGGGCAGATCAAGACCGGCTCCCTGGCCCGCTCCGACCGCACCGCCAAGTACAACCAGCTCCTGCGCATCGAGGAAGAGCTGGGCGACCAGGCGGTCTATCTCGGCCGCGCCGCCCTCAAGGGCCGCTAGGGCCTCAAGCGTCGCCATTGACGCCGGTCAAGGCGGCGCGCGAGTCCATGGGGCATGGCGGACGGGAAAACCGGAGTCCCGCCATGTCCCTTCGCAACACCCGCGCCGCCTATGGCTGGGCGGCCATCGCCCTCCACTGGATCAGCGCGGTCGGTGTCACCGCCCTCTACCTGCTGGGGGAGCAGATGGAGGAGGCGCCGGACCGGGCCGCCAAGATCGCCGCCCAGAACTTGCACGTCTCGGTCGCGGTCCTGCTCTTCACCTTCCTGGCCGCCCGCCTGCTGTGGAGCGTCTCCCAGCCCCATCCCCGGCCCCTGGAGCACAATGTCTGGCTGCATCGGGCCGCCATGGCGGTGCAGGTCCTGTTCCTGCTGATGATCGCGGTGTTGCTGGTCACCGGGCCGCTGGCGGTCTGGTCGGTCGCCCGGCCGATCCAGGTCTTCGATCTCTTCGCCATCCCCAGCCCGTTCCCCGTGCGAGTGGGCTGGCTGCACGAAGCCGCCGAGGAGGTGCACGGGGCGGCCAGCAAGCTGTTCTGGCCCCTGATCGTCCTGCACGTGGCCGGCGCCCTGAAGCACCTGGTGATCGACCGCGACGGGACCCTGCAGCGGATCCTCTGGGTCAAGCGCGCCGGATAGGGCTAACCTCGCCCCGGCATCCTTCGCCCCGGCCAGGCCGGCGCCTCAGCCCCAAAGGGTCAGCATGGTTCGATCTCACCGCGAAATGCACCTCATCGAGCGGGTCGGGTGGCTGCGGGCCGCGGTCCTGGGCGCCAATGACGGCATCGTCTCCACCGCCAGCCTGATCGTCGGCGTCGCCGCCGCCGCCCAGGGGCGCAGCGAGATCCTGGTGGCCGGGGTGGCCGGCCTGGTGGCCGGCGCCATGTCCATGGCCGCCGGCGAATATGTCTCGGTCAGTTCGCAGTCCGACACCGAGCGGGCCGACCTGGCCCGGGAGAAGGGCGAACTGGCCACCCAGCCGGAGCTCGAACTGGCGGAGCTGGCGGGGATCTACGCCGAGCGTGGGGTCGAACCCGGGCTCGCGCGCGAGGTCGCCCGGCAACTGATGGCCAAGGACGCCCTGGGCGCCCACGCCCGCGACGAGCTCGGCATTTCCGAGATGACCACGGCCAAGCCGGTGCAGGCGGCCATCACCTCGGCGCTCACCTTCTCGGCCGGGGCGGCCCTGCCGCTGGTCCTGGCGATCGTCACGCCGCTTCCGGCGCTCGTGCCGGCGGTCTCGGCGGCCTCCATCGCCTTCCTGGCCCTGCTGGGCGGGGTGGGCGCACGGGCCGGCGGGGCCCCCATCTGGAAGGCGGTGGCCCGGGTGACCTTCTGGGGCGCCATGGCCATGGCCCTGACGGCCGGCGTCGGAGCGGTGTTCGGCGTCGCGGCCTAGGAGGCTCAACAGCGCGCAGGCTTGCCAAGACAATTCCGTCATCCCGGAGGGCCGTCAGGCCGGTCCGGGACCCAGGGGCCATGCGCGCGGCCCCTGGGGCCCGGCTCTCCGCTTCGCCGCGTCTGGGATGACGCCAATTTGGCGGAGGGCGGCCAGGGCTCAGGACCGCCCCGATTATCCCCAATCCGATGCGACCCTTGGCCCCGCGGCCTCAAGCTTGACCGCAACGCAATATTAAACATGAAGCGTCACCCTGACCGGGTCCTGAAACGCGTTTGATTCCAAGCCAGTGCTCGCACGAATTCGCCCCTATCTGCCGACCGCCGCCCTGGCCTTCCTGATCTTCTATTTCGGGTTCCACGCCTTCACGGGCGATCGCGGCCTGCTGTCGTCGGATCTGCGCGACGCCACCCTGGCCGCCAAGATCGCCGAGCTGAACAAGGTGCGCATCGAGAGGCAGGACCTCGAGGCCCGCGCCCGCCTTTTGCGCGACACCAGTCTTTCGGCCGATCTGCTGGAAGAGCGGGCTCGTTCCCTGCTAGGTTTCGCCGACCCGAGAGACTATGTGATCCGGGTGAAGCCGTAGGGCGGATTCGTTCGTTCTAGAGCACGACGGCCATGACCACGCACAGGTCTCCGGCCTTCATCGCGCTCTACAGAAGGTTTGGAGCGTTATAGCTTCGACCCTGAAGCGATGACGCTCCACAGGACGACTGACTCGGGAACGAGGCCCCAGTGGCGAACTCCACGGAGAAACGAATGGCGCGCGGGCAGGCAAGCTCGACTTCCAAGCGGAAGAAGAATGACACCGGTGTCACAACCGAGGGCGCCGGGGGCGCGGCGGAGGGTCCGGTGACCCAGGAGACCTTGCTCAAATTCTATCGCGACATGCTGCTGATCCGCCGCTTCGAGGAGCGGGCGGGCCAGCTCTACGGCATGGGGCTGATCGGCGGCTTCTGCCATCTCTATATCGGCCAGGAAGCCATCGCCGTCGGCGTGCAGTCCATCAAGCAGCCGGGCGATCAGGTGATCACCGGCTACCGCGACCACGGCCACATGCTGGCCTGCGGCATGGATCCCAAGGAGGTCATGGCCGAGCTCACCGGCCGCTTCACCGGGTCCTCCAAGGGCAAGGGCGGGTCGATGCATATGTTCTCGACCGAGGCCGACTTCTACGGCGGCCATGGCATCGTCGGCGCCCAGGTCAGCCTCGGCACGGGACTGGCGCTGGCCAACAAGTACAAGGCCAACAAGAAGGTCGCCTTCACCTATTTCGGCGA
Source organism: Phenylobacterium sp. GW821-FHT12F10 (assembly GCF_058806695.1). NCBI lineage: Bacteria > Pseudomonadati > Pseudomonadota > Alphaproteobacteria > Caulobacterales > Caulobacteraceae > Phenylobacterium > Phenylobacterium sp. GW821-FHT12F10. The sequence goes on from NZ_JBXAPY010000001.1 coordinate 1,619,382, forward strand.
CGGTGCGGCCAACCAGGGCCAGGTCTATGAGAGCTTCAACATGGCCACGATCTGGAAGCTCCCGGTCGTCTATGTGATCGAGAACAACCAGTACGCCATGGGCACCTCCATCGAGCGGTCGTCCTCCGAGACCCACCTCTACAAGCGCGGCGCCTCCTTCCGGATTCCGGGCGAGGAGGTGGACGGCATGGATGTCCTGGCCGTGCAGGCCGCCGCGCGGAAGGCCGCCGAGCACGCGCGCTCCGGCGAAGGCCCCTACATCCTGGAGATGAAGACCTACCGCTACCGCGGCCACTCCATGAGCGACCCGGCCAAGTACCGCACGCGGGAGGAGGTCGACGAGGTGAGGAAAACCCGCGATCCCATCGATCATCTTCAGGAATTGCTTGAGCAGAAGGGCTGGGCCGACGAGGCCGCGCTGAAGGCCATCGACGCGGAGGTCAAGCGCATCGTCGCCGACGCCGCCGAGTTCGCCCGCACCTCGCCCGAGCCGGAGCTCTCCGAGCTCTATACCGACGTCTATCTGGAGGCCGCCCAGTGACGGACGTCCTGATGCCCGCCCTGTCCCCCACCATGGAGGAGGGCACGCTGGCCAAGTGGCACGTGAAGGTCGGCGACTCCGTCCGCTCCGGCGACGTCATCGCCGAGATCGAGACCGACAAGGCCACCATGGAGGTCGAGGCCGTCGACGAGGGCGTGGTCGAGGCGATCCTGGTTCCGGAAGGGACCGAGGAGGTCAAGGTCAACACCCCCATCGCCCGCCTGTCGGGGGAGGCCGGGGCCACACCCCCTCAGTCGCAGCCTGCGGCTGCGCCAGCTCCCCCAGAGGGGGAGCATCTTGACGCTCCGCCGGCCGCCACCGCCGAGCCAGGATCCTCCCCCCCTGGGGGAGGGGGACCGCGAAGCGGTGGAGGGGGCCAGCCGCCCCAGACTCTCGAGGCAGACCCCAAACCCACCCTGCGCGATCCGGAGCTCCCCGAGGGCGTGAAGCTGGTCAAGACCACCCTGCGCGACGCCCTGCGCGACGCCATGGCCGAGGAGATGCGCCGCGACGAGTCCGTCTTCCTGATGGGGGAGGAGGTCGCCCAGTACCAGGGAGCCTACAAGGTCTCCCGCGGCCTGCTGGAGGAGTTCGGCGACCGCCGGGTCATCGACACCCCGATCACCGAGCACGGCTTCGCCGGCCTCGGCGTCGGCGCCGCCATGGCGGGTCTGAAGCCGATCATCGAGTTCATGACCTTCAACTTCGCCATGCAGGCCATCGACCACATCATCAACTCGGCGGCCAAGACGCTCTACATGTCCGGCGGCCAGATCAAATGCTCGGTCGTGTTCCGCGGGCCCAACGGCGCCGCCGCCCGGGTCGGCGCCCAGCACAGCCAGGACTACTCGGCCTGGTACGCCCAGGTGCCGGGCCTGAAGGTCGTGGCGCCCTATGACGCCGCCGACGCCAAGGGCCTGCTCAAGGCCGCCATCCGCGACCCCAATCCCGTGGTCTTCCTGGAGCACGAGATGCTCTACGGGGTCGAGTTCGACGTGCCCGAGGGGGACTGGGTCGTGCCGATCGGCAAGGCCAAGGTCCGCCGCGAAGGGACCGACGTCACCATCACCGCCCACTCCCGCGCCGTCGGGATGGCCCTGGAGGCCGCCGAGCGTCTGGCGGGCGAGGGGATCGAGGCCGAGGTCATCGACCTGCGCACCCTGCGCCCGCTCGATCACGAGACGGTCGTCGAAAGCGTCAAGAAGACCAATCGCCTGGTCACGGTCGAGGAGGGCTGGGGCCCCATGGGCGTCGGCGCCGAGGTGATCGCGCGGGTGCTGGAGCACGCCTTCGACTATCTCGACGCCCCGCCGGCCCGGGTCCATCAGGAAGACGTGCCCATGCCCTATGCGGCCAATCTGGAGGCGCTTTCCCTGCCCTCGGTCGACAAGATCGTGAAGGCGGTGAAGGCGGTCACCTACCGATGAGCGGGGACGGCTTCACCTGGCGTGCGGGTGGCTGCCACTGCGGCGGCGTGCGGTTCGAGGTGGCCTTGCCCGAGGTCGTCGAGGCCCAGAGCTGCAACTGCTCGATGTGCGCCAAGTCGGGCTTCATCCACATCATCGTGCCCGAGAGCCGCTTCCGCGTGACCAGGGGCATGGAGCGGCTGGCCGAGTACACCTTCAACACCCGCGTGGCCAAGCACCTGTTCTGCGCCGAATGCGGCATCAAGAGCTTCTACCGCCCGCGCTCCAACCCCGACGGTTGGTCGGTCAACGCCCGCTGCCTGGACGAGGCCGCCAGGCTCGACCTCACCGCCTTCGACGGCCAGAACTGGGAGGCCAACGCCGACCAGTTGGCCCATCTGTCGCTGGAGCCCTCATGACCCGCCCCCGCGTCCCCCACCTCCGCCCGAGCGCCTGACCCATGCCCATCGACATCCTGATGCCCGCGCTGTCGCCCACCATGGAGGAGGGGACGCTTGCCAAGTGGCACGTGAAGAAGGGCGACGTGGTGAAGTCCGGCGACGTCATCGCCGAGATCGAGACCGACAAGGCCACCATGGAGGTGGAGGCCGTCGACGAGGGTGTCGTGGACGCGATCCTGGTCCCCGAGGGCACGGAGAACGTCAAGGTCAACGCCCCCATCGCGCGGCTTTCGGGCGAGGGGGAGGCGGCGTCGCCCGCTGCCAGTCAAAGTCCCCCTCAGTCGCAGCCTGCGGCTGCGCCAGCTCCCCCAAAAGGGGAGCATCTGGCGCCGGCCCCAGCGGAAAGCGCTGCGCCAAGATCCTCCCCCTCTGGGGGAGGGGGACCGCGAAGCGGTGGAGGGGGCCAGCCCGCCCAAACCTCTGACGGCGCCCGCATCTTCGCCTCGCCCCTGGCCCGGCGCATCGCCGCCCAGAAGAACCTCGACCTGTCCGCCGTGAAGGGCTCCGGCCCCCACGGCCGCATCATCAAGCGCGATGTCGAGGGCGCGACCCCAGGCGCGGCCAAGGCGCCTGCCGCCGCCGCCTCCGGCGCCGCGAGCGCTCCCCGTCAGGTGCTCAGCCTGGCCCAGATGGGCATACCGGACGGCTCCTACGACCTTGTGCCCCTGGACGGCATGCGCAGAACCGTCGCCCGCCGCCTGACCGACAGCTTCCGCGACGTGCCGCACTTCCCGCTCACCCTCGACCTGGAGATCGACGCCCTCCTGGCCGGCCGCGCCAAGATCAACGCCATGCTGGAGAAGCAGGGGGTGAAGGTCAGCGTGAACGACCTGGTGATCAAGGCCGCCGCCATCGCCCTGAAACAGGTGCCCGAAGCCAACGCCTCCTATTCGCCGGAGGGGATCGCCCTGCACCACCACGCCGACATCGCCATGGCCGTGGCCATCGACGGCGGCCTGATCACCCCGATCATCCGCGCGGCCGAGACCAAGGGCCTGGCGGCCATCGCCACCGAGGCCAAGGACCTGGCGGCCCGGGCGCGGACCCGCAAGCTGAAGCCCGAGGAGTTCCAGGGCGGCACCTTCTCGGTCTCCAACCTCGGCATGTTCGGGATCAAGGCCTTCGCCTCGATCATCAACGAACCCCAGGGCGCCATCCTCTCGGTGGGGGCTGGCGAACAGCGGCCGGTCGTGAAGAACGGTCAGCTGGCCGTCGCCACCGTCATGACCGTGACGCTCACCTGCGATCACCGGGTCGTCGACGGGGCCATCGGCGCCCGCTGGCTGCAGGCCTTCAAGGTGCTGATCGAAGATCCCATCACGATGATCGCCTAGGAGCGGCGCATGAGCATCTACGACTTCAGCGCCGAGACACTCGACGGCAAGGCTGCGCCGCTCTCGGCCTATCGCGACAAGGTGGTCCTGATCGTCAACACCGCCAGCAAGTGCGGCTTCACCCCGCAGTACGAGGGGCTGGAGGATCTGTACCTCAAGTACAGGGACCGCGGCCTGGTGGTCCTGGGCTTCCCCTGCAACCAGTTCGGCGCGCAGGAGCCCGGGAACGCCGACGAAATCGCCAACTTCTGTTCGCTGACCTACGAGGTGGACTTCCCGATGATGCGCAAGATCGACGTCAACGGGCCCCAGACCCACCCGCTCTACGCCTACCTGAAGACGCAGAAGAAGGGCGTGCTGGGCACCTCCAACGTGAAGTGGAACTTCACCAAGTTCCTCGTCGACCGGAAGGGGGAGGTGGTTGACCGCTTCGCCCCCACCGTGACCCCCAAGTCGCTGGAAAGCGCCATCGAGGCCCTGCTCTGATGGCCGACTCCTTCGATCTCATCGTCATCGGCTCGGGCCCCGGCGGCTATGTCACCGCCATCCGCGCCAGCCAGCTTGGTCTGAAGACCGCCATCATCGAGCGCGAGGCCCTGGGCGGCATCTGCCTCAACTGGGGCTGCATCCCCACCAAGGCCCTGCTGAAGTCGGGCGAGGCCTATGAGAACCTCTCCCACCTCGCCGACTACGGCATCAAGGTGGAGAAGGCCTCCTTCGATTTCGCCGGCATCATCAAGCGCTCGCGCAAGGTCGCCGCCCAGCTCAATTCCGGCGTCGCCTTCCTGATGAAGAAGCACAAGATCGAGGTGGTGGAGGGGACCGCCCGGCTCGAGAAGGGCTCGCCCGCCCCCAAGGTGGTCGTGGCCCTGAAGGCCGGCGGCTCGCGCACCCTCACCGCCAAGAACGTCATCCTGGCCACCGGCGCCCGCGCCCGCACCATCCCCGCCGTGGGGCTGGAGCCGGACGGCGACCGGGTCTGGACCTATCGCGAGGCCATGGCCCCCAAGGCCGCCCCCAAGTCCGTCATCGTCATCGGCTCGGGCGCCATCGGCATCGAGTTCGCCAGCTTCTACCGCGCCCTCGGCGCCGAGGTGACGGTCATTGAAGCCCTGCCCCGAATCCTTCCCGTGGAAGATGAGGAAATCTCCACAACCGCCCGCAAAGCCTTCGAAAAACGCGGCATCAAATTCCGCGTCGGCGCCCAGGTCCAGGGCCTCGAAAAGCCGAAATCGGGGGGTGTCAGGATCACTGCATCAACCGGCCAGACCTCCGAAACCCTCGAGGCCGAAGTCGCCATCGTCGCCGTGGGCATCGTCGGAAATGTCGAGGATCTCGGCCTCGAAGCCCTGGGCGCGAAGATCGACCGCACCCACCTGGTCACCGACGCCCACGGCGCCACCGGCGTGCCCGGCCTGTTCGCCATCGGCGATGTCGCCGGTCCCCCCTGGCTCGCCCACAAGGCGAGCCACGAGGGCGTCCACTGCGTCGAGCACATCGCCGGCCTCGCCCCGGCCAACCTCAACGCCCCCATCCCCGGCTGCACCTATTCCACCCCGCAGATCGCCTCGGTGGGGATCACCGAGGCCCAGGCCAAGGAAAAGGGGATCGCGGTCAAGGTCGGCCGCTTCCCGTTCCGGGTGAACGGCAAGGCCATCGCCTCGGGCGAGACCGAGGGTTTCGTGAAGACCATCTTCGACGAGAAGACCGGCGCCCTGCTGGGCGCCCACCTGATCGGCGGCGAGGTCACCGAGATGATCCAGGGCTTCGCCCTGGCCATGACGCTCGAGGCCACAGAGGCCGAGCTGATCGCCACCGTCTTCCCCCACCCGACGATGAGCGAGGCCATGCATGAGGCCTCGCTCGACGCCTATGGTCGGGTCCTACATATCTAGATCCGCTCGATGATCGCCGCCGGGGCCATGCCGCCGGCGGCGCACAGGGTGGCCATGCCGACCGACAGGTCGCGGCGCTCCATCTCGTCCAGCAGGGTGCCCAGGATCATGGCCCCCGTCGCCCCGATGGGGTGACCCAGCGCGATGGCGCCGCCGTTGACGTTGACGATGGCGGGATCGACGTTCAGGTCGCGCATGAACTTGATCGGCACCACGGCGAAGGCCTCGTTGATCTCGACGAGTTGGATGTCCTTCATGGTCATGCCGGCCTTGGCCAGGGCCTTGCGGGCCGCCGGGCCGGGGGCGTTCAACATCAGCTCGGGCGAATCGCCCGCGGTGGAGACCGAACGGATCCGCGCGCGGGGCTTCAGGCCATGGGCCCGGGCGTATTCCGGCGAGGCGATGACCACGGCGCCGGCGCCGTCGACCACACCCGACGAGTTGCCCGCATGGTGGACGTGGTTGATCTTCAGGTCGGGATAGGTGGCTTCCACCAGGCGGCGGAAGGAGAGGCCTTCCTCGTCCAGGGGCACATCGTAGAGGGCGGCGAAGGCCGCCTTCAGGGACGCCAATCCCTCGGCGGTCGTGCTGGGCCGGGGATATTCCTCGCGGTCCAGCGCGACGCTGCCGTCGTCATTGTAGACGGTGACCAGGCTACGATCGAAATAGCCGTTCGCGATGGCGTGTGCGGCTCGGCGCTGGCTTTCCAGGGCGAGGGCATCGACGTCCTCGCGGGTGATGCCCTCCAGGGTCGCCACCACGTCGCCGCAGACGCCTTGGTGCGGCTGCGGATGGATGCTGCGCAGGTGGGTGTTGCCCGAGTCCAGGGTGGGGCCGACGGGGCGCTTGAGGGTGGAGCCGTAGGACATGGATTCCACGCCGCCGGCGACCACGAGATCCTGCGCCCCGGACATCACGCCCATGGCCGCCAGGTTCACCGCCGTCAGGCCCGAGCCGCAGAAGCGGTCGAGCGACATGCCGGCCGCCTCGTTGGCGTAGCCGGCGTCGAGGGCCGCCATGCGGGCGATGCAGGAGCCCTGCTTGCCGAACTGGGTGCCGCAGCCGGCGATGACGTCGTCGATGTCGGCGGTGTTGAGGTTGTTGCGCTCCGCCAGGGCCTTCAGCACCGTGGACAGGATGCGTTGCGGATGGACGCCTGACAGCGCGCCCTTCTCAGGCTTGCCCACGCCACGGGGGGTGCGGGCGACGTCGATGATCCAGGCCTCGGTCATGGGGTGGTCCTCTCAAGCTCAGTTTGCGCGCAAGCGCCGATCGAGGGGCGACCATGGACCCGGCGACCCCACGGCAGCCAAGCGCCGATTTCGTCAGGGCTTCTTGCGCACCAGGGCGTCGATGCTCCATTCCCCGCCGCCGGCCACCGCCAGGTAGAGGAAGGTGAAGCAGTAGAGCACCGCGGCCTCGCCGCCGTTCAGGGCGGGGTAGAAGCCCGCCGGGGCGTGGGCCATGAAATAGGCCACAGCCATCTGACCCGACAGGATGAAGGCCACCGGCCGGGTGAACAGACCGAGCGCCAGGAGGGCGCCGCCGCCGATCTCCAGCCAGGCCGCCACCAGCAGCAGGGTGGGCAGGGGATCGGGCGCGCCGGGCTGGGCCGCCGGGAAGTGGAAGATCTTCATCAGCCCGTGCTCCATGAAGAGCAGGGCGGCGACAATGCGCAGCAGACTCAGGACGCGCGGCGCCCAGACGTCGAGGTTCGGCATGGCTTCCTCCACACGCCTTCCGGGCGCTTGAGCGAAGAGGAGCCGCCATCCCCGACCATCCGTCAAGCTAGGCGGCGCGGCGGCCCTCGGCCTCAACCATGCGCTGGATCACCACATAGTCGGTCTTGCCGGTGCCCAGGACGGGCACTTCGGGAACCTTGATGATCTTCTTGGGCACGTTCAGCTCCGAGGCGCCGATGGCCTTGGCGTGGGCCACCAGGGCCGTCGAATCGGCGTCGCGGCGGTCGGTGACCAGGATCAGGCGCTCGCCCTTGCGGGCGTCGGGCATGGCGATCACCGCGTGACGGCTTTCGGGCCAGACGGCGACGGCCAGGTCCTCCGCGGCGGTCAGGGAGACCATCTCGCCGCCGACCTTGGCGAAGCGCTTCACCCGGCCGCGGATCGTCACCCAGTCGTCGTCGGAAATGTCGACGACGTCGCCGGTGTCATGCCAGCCGTCGGCCAGCGGCTCCACCGAGCCGTCGGGCCTCAGATAGCCGCTCATCACATTGGGACCGCGAACATAGAAGCGGCCGCCGCCGGGAATGCCCTCCACCGGCTCCAGGCGCGTCTGGATGCCCGGCAGCAGGCCGCCGACGGTGCCGCGGCGGTTGTCGATAGGCTTGTTGACCGCGATCACCGGCGCGGCCTCCGTGGCACCGTAGCCCTCGAGGACCGGCACATCGCCGAACCTGTCGCGGATGAGGTTGTGGGTCTCTTCCCGAACCTTTTCCGCGCCGCAGACGATGAACTTCAGGTTAGCCAGCTCGTCGTACTCCGCGACGCGGGCGTACTGGTTCAGGAAGGTGTCGGTGGCCAGCAGGATCGAGGCCTTGGAGTCCTTCAGGAGCGGCGGGATGACCTTGGTGTGCAGGGGCGAGGGATACTGGAACGCCTTCATGCCGGTCAGGATCGGCAGCAGGGCGCCGCCCGTCAGGCCGAAACAGTGGAAGGTGGGCAGGGGATTGAACATCACCCAGTCCGGATCCAGCGGGATGTGGGCGGCGATCTGGTAGACATTGGCCACCAGATTGGCCTGGCTCAGGACCACCCCCTTGGGGGCGCCGAAACTGCCCGAGGTGAACAGGATCACCCCCGGATCGCCCGGCTGGGTCTCGGCCACGAAGGGCTTGGGGAAGGCCGCGGCGGTGGCGGCGAACAGCTTGTCGGCCAGGCCGATCTTCTGCCGCACGTCCTCCAGGTAGGTGACGGTGGAGACCTCCTCCAGGGCGTCGATCAGATCGTGAAGTTGGCCTTGCTCGATGAACCGGTTGGCGGTCAACACCCGCTTGACCCCGGCCAGCTTGCAGGCCGCCTTCAGGTTCCGGATTCCGGCCGTGAAGTTCAGCATGGTGGGCACGCGGCCAAAGGCGTGCAGGGCGAAGAAGGTCACCACCGCAGCCGAGCTGGCGGGCAGCATGACACCCACCCGTTCGCCCTTCTCCGTCATCGCCGCGATCTTGCGGCCGAGCGCGAAGGCGGCCCGGACAAGGTCGGTGTAGGACAGCGGATTGCGCTCCTGGTCCTCCAGGATGAGCTTCTTCGCGCCGTACCTGGCGCGAGCGTCGAGCAGAGCGTCGAACAGGGTTCGTTCGCTCTCAAGCGGATCAAATGTACGCGACAAAGGCGAAGACCTCCCCGATCGGATCGCCGTTTCTTGGAACCTAAGCCTATCGTCGGGGGTCGCCATTGCAAGGATACGTTACAAACCGTGAGGTGGTTTCACGGGGTAGGCGGAGAATTTTCCTCGGGAATCGCGGCGGGGACAGGGGTTGGGGCCGCCCGCGGCGCGACTTCGGCGGCGCGTTCGGCTTCGACCTTGGCGGCGATATAGCCGCTCACCTCGTCCATCCAGGGCTGGCGGAAGCGGTCCTGTTCCAGGTGCAGGGCCGGCCAGGCGCCGGGAATGGCCACGGAGCGGCAACGGGGGAGGGCCTTGCAGAGGGCCAGGTCGGAGGCTGCCGTGCGCGCCGGCAGCAGCATCAGGACGTCGGCCTTCACCAACCCGACGTCGGTCTCCACCGCGCGGCTGGCCGCCTGGTGCGCGCCGCGCCAGCCCAGGCTGGCCGAAGACATGCGCAGGTCGGGATTGGCGGTCTGCCAGGCCTGCTGCACCCGTCCCCGCCAGGCGTCGTGGGTGAGGCCCTGGCCCCGGGCGTCCGGGGACGAGCGGCTCCAGGGCCGCCAGTCGGGGGAGGGCAGACGGCCCAGTCCGGCCCGTCCGGCCAGGGCCTGGGCGGAGTCGGCGCTCACCGCCTTGGGCGCCAGGGCTGGGGCGGAGACGATCACCCCGTCGGCCTTCAGCCCCGTCTCCACGGCCCGCAGGGCGACGATCGCGCCGTCGGCGTGGCCGAGCAGGATCAGGGGCTTGGTGTCGGTCGGCCGGATCACCACCCGGACCAGGGCCCGCAGATTGGCGACATCCGGATCGAAGCTGGGGACGAAGCCCAGGTCGCGGGGCAGGGTGTAGCGGGCCGAGCCGCCCTGGCCCGCGCGCTCCAGGATCCAGACGGTGTAGCCGCGGCGGATCAGGTCCGCGGCGGTCTCGAACCAGGCCTCGGCCGATTCCCCATACCCCGGCAGGATCACGACCGTCGCCCGCGGCGCCCGCCAGCCGGCGGCGACGCCGTAGCGCTGGGCGGGTTTGCCGCCAGTCTGGATCAGGCCCCAGGCCCAGCCCTCGGGCGGATAGAAGCGCGGGCTGAGGGACGGCGGCGCCCGGCTTTCCGCGAACGGGCCCATCACATCGCTCCGACCGCACGCCGCGAGCAACAGGAGCAGAGCGGCGACGGCGAACGCGCGGACCATGCCGTGTTTGAACCCAGATCGCCGCCGTGGCGCAAGGCCGCTCAATCACGGCTTGATCCGAGAGCCTCGAACGCCGATCTAGGGGTCATGGCGACCGTCATCGACACCGTCACCGGCGCAAGGCCGCGACACCCCGAAAAGCAGTCCCGGCCCGACACGCCGATGCTGCGCAAGCCCGAGTGGCTGCGCGTGCGCGCGCCGGGCTCCCCAGGCTACGCGGCGACGCGGGCGACGGTGAAGGAACACGGCCTCACCACGGTCTGCGAGGAGGCCGCCTGCCCGAACATCGGCGAGTGCTGGTCCATCAACCACGCCACCATGATGATCATGGGCGACACCTGCACGCGGGCCTGCGCCTTCTGCAATGTCATCACCGGCAAGCCCCAGCCCCTGGACCCCACCGAACCCGCCCGCGTCGGCGACGCGGTGGCCAAGATGGGACTGAAGCACGTGGTCATCACCTCGGTGGACCGCGACGACCTGGCCGACGGGGGCGCGGCCCACTTCGCCGCCGTGGTGCGCGCGATCCGCGCGGCGGCGCCCGCCACCACCATCGAGATCCTCACCCCGGACTTCCTGCGCAAGCCGGTGGCCGCGGCGGAGCTGGTGATCGACGCCAAGCCCGACGTCTTCAACCACAACCTCGAGACCGTGCCGCGCCTCTACCTCTCGATCCGTCCCGGCGCGCGGTACTTCCACTCCCTGCGCCTGCTGGAGCGGGTGAAGGAGCGCGACCCCGAGCAGTTCACCAAGTCGGGCCTGATGGTCGGTCTGGGGGAGACCAAGGAAGAGGTCATGCAGGTGATGGACGACATGCGTTCGGCCGGCATCGATTTCCTGACCATCGGCCAGTACCTGCAGCCGACCCGCAAGCACGCCGCCATCGATCGCTATGTGACCCCCGACGAGTTCCACGCCTATGAGGAGATCGCGCGGGCCAAGGGCTTCCTGATGGTCTCGGCCAGCCCGCTGACCCGCTCGTCGCACCACGCGGGCGAGGACTTCGCCAAGCTGCAGGCCGCCCGCCGGGCCAAGGACGCCGCGGCCTAAGCGCTTGCGGCATCACGTCACCAAGACGCTGCCCTACGGGCCGGAGCAGCTCTTCGCCCTGGTGGGCGACGTGGAGTCCTATCCCCAGTTCGTGCCCTGGGTCACAGGCATGCGGACCTGGAACGCGCGCACCGACAGCCAGGGCCTGAGCTGGGTGGACGCCGAGGCCAGGGTCGGCTTCGCCTTCCTGAAGGAGAGTTTCTCCACCCGGGTGCGGCGCGATCCGGCCGGCCGTCAGATCGACGTCGCCCTATTGTCGGGGCCGTTCAAGACCCTGCGCAACCAGTGGCGGTTCGAGCCCGACCCCGTCGGAACCCGTGTCGAGTTCGACATCGAGTTCGCGTTCAAGTCGAGGATGCTGGAGGCCCTTTTGGCCGCCAATTTCGGCCACGCGGTCGACAAGCTGATGGAATGCTTCGAGGCCCGCGCCAAGGCGCTCTACGACTAGGTCATCCGGTCGCGCAGGGCCTGCAGGGCGGCCTGGACCGCCGCGAGCTGAATCTCCGAACGGGTTTCGTACTGGAAGAATTCCTGGCGGTGCATCAGGCCGTGGTTGGTCCGCGCCGTGGCGATGTGGACCGTGCCCACCGGCTTGAACGAGGTGCCGCCGTGCGGACCCGCCACGCCGGTGATGGCCACCGAGATGTGGGCGTTCGAGGCCTCCAGGGCGCCCTCCGCCATCATCCGGGCCACAGGCTCGGAGACAGCGCCGAGGTCGGCCAGCAGGTCGCCCGGAATGCCGAGAAGTTCCTGCTTTGCCCGATTGGTGTAGGTGACGAAGCCGCGCTCGAAGACGTCCGACGCGCCGGAGATCGAGCAGATGGCCCCGGCCACCAACCCCCCGGTGCAGCTCTCCGCGGTGACGATGCGCAGGTTGCGCTCGCGAGCCTCGTCGATCAGCAGTCGCGCCAGGGTCTCGATCTCGAGGGAAAACATGCGGCGTGACTCCGACAAAGCTAGGCAAGGGTGAGGCGAGACCACAACATCGCCGCGACCCCGGACACAAGACGATTCGAGACATGACCACGCAGGACGCCGCCGCCAATACCGCCGCGGACCGATCGCCGGCCCTGTTCGCCATCACCGTCTTCGCCAGTGCGGGCCTGGTCTTCCTGGTCGAACCGATGATCGCCAAGCTGGTCCTGCCCCTGCTGGGCGGCGGGCCGTCGATCTGGAACACCAGCCTGGCCTTCTTCCAGGCCGCCCTCCTGGCCGGGTACGGCTACGCCCACCTGCTGCAGCGGGTCCGGTCCATCCGCCTGCAGGCGGGACTGCATCTGGCCGCCATGGTGCTGGCGGCCCTGGTCCTGCCCCTGCACGTCACCGGGGTGTTCGGCGCGCCCAGTTCCGAGCACCCGGCCCTTTGGCTGCTGGGGGTGATGACCGTCTCCATCGGCGCCCCCTTCGCCGTGCTGTCGGCCACCGCGCCGCTGGCCCAGGCCTGGCACGCCCGCACCCTGCATGCCGAGACCGGGAGCGAACCGTACGCCCTCTACGCCGCCAGCAACCTGGGCAGCCTGCTGGCCCTGCTGGCCTATCCGATCCTGGTGGAGCCGCTGGCGACCCTGCACGGCCAGGCCGTTGGCTGGAGCCTGGGCTACGGGGCCTTTGTCCTGCTGATGGCCGCTCTCATGATCTTCGTGACCCGCGCCGGGGGCGAGACCACCCCGGTCGTGGTCGCGGCGGGCGACACCGCCGAGGCGGCGCCCAGCTGGCGCGATCGTCTGACCTGGGTCGTGCTGGCCGCCATTCCCTCCAGCCTGATGATGGGGGTGACGACCCACCTGGCCACGGACGTGGCCTCGGCGCCCTTCCTGTGGGTGATCCCGCTGGCGCTCTATCTGGTCACCTTCATCATCGCGTTCTCGACCAAGCCCGCGATGTCGGAGCAGACCACCCTGATCCTGCAGGCCGCGGCAGTGGCCGCCTGCGCCTCGATCCTGCCCTTCAAGGCCAGCAACCTCTTCCTGCAGCTGTTCATCCACCTCTCGGCCTTCTTCCTGACGGCCCTGATGTGCCACCAGGCCCTGGTGGCGCGCCGCCCGGCGCCCGGACACCTGACCGGATTCTATCTCTGGATGTCCTTCGGCGGCGTGGTGGGCGGCGGGTTCAACGCCTTCCTGGCCCCGGTGATCTTCAACAATGTCTGGGAGTATCCCCTGATCCTGGCTCTGGCCTGTCTGGTCCGACCCTGGGGCGAAGGGCCGGTGGAGCGCTGGCGCTGGGTGACCCTCGCCCTGGGGTGCCTGGCCGCGGCGGGTGCGCCCCTGGCCACCATGGCCGCCTATAGCGGCGAGATCGGCCGGGCCCATCTGATGGGGACCACGGGCCACGACCTGATGCTCGTCCTGGTCAAGGTGTGCCTGGCCGCCGCCGTGGTCTGCGCCTTCCTGGTCCGCCGTCGGGGCATCGTCTTCTTCGGCCTCATCGCCATCATCTCGCTGGCGGCCGAGGGGGCCGGCGACAAGGTCGACGTGCTCAAGAGCTGGCGCAGCTTCTTCGGCGTGGTGCGGCAGTCGGAGCTGAAGCTCCCGGAGATGGGCGGCGCCGTGCGCATGCTCTCCCACGGCACCACCCTGCACGGCGCCCAGGCCCAGGATCCGCGCTGGCGCTGCCGCCCCCTGGTCTATTACGCCCCGGAGACGCCGATCGGTCAGGTCTTCACCGAGGTGGAACGGCGCAAGCCGGCCCTGCGTATCGGCGCCGTCGGCCTCGGGACCGGCGCGGTGGCCGCCTATACGCGCCCGGGCGACCGGCTGACCTTCTTCGAGATCGATCCGCTGGTGATCCGGATTTCCAGCGATCCGGCCCATTTCAGCTACACGACGACCTGCGCCAAGGGGAAGATCGACTATGTGGTGGGCGACGCCCGCCTGACCCTGGCCAAGCAGCCCAGGGACCAGTTCGACATCCTGCTGATCGACGCCTTCTCCTCCGACAGCGTCCCGGCTCACCTGCTGACCGTCGAGGCCATGCGCGGCTACCTGTCCCGTATAAAGCCCGACGGGGTGCTGATCCTGCACCTGTCCAACCGCAACCTCGACTTGCGCAGCCCGGCCATGGCGGTGGCCTACGCCGCCGGCGGCGAGGCCCTGCTGCAGCGGCACGACGCGGCCAAGAGTTCGCCCATGCTGTGGGAGTCCTCCGAGGACGCTCTGATCGTGGCCCGCAACGCTCAGGCCCTGGCGTCCTTCGCCGCCGATCCCCGCTGGAAGCCGACGGAGCCCGTGCTCGTCCGCCCCTGGACCGACGACTACACCAACCTGATCGGGGCGCTCCACGGACGCATGAAGGAACGCTGGGCCTGGCTCCCCTAGAGGGGCGTCTCCACGGTCGCGACCGCCTGGGCCATCAGGCCTTCGCCGCGACCGGTGAAGCCCATCCCCTCGGTCGTGGTGGCCTTCACGCTGACCCGGTCCAGGGGCAGGCCAAGCAGGTCCGCCAGCCGGGCGCGCATCGCGTCGCGGTGCGGGCGGATCTTGGGGCGTTCGCAGATCAGGGTGACGTCGACATTGACGATCGCGCCGCCCTTGGCCGCCACCAGGCCCGCGGCGTGGACCAGGAAACGGTCGGAGGACGCGCCCTTCCATTGCGGATCGCTGGGCGGGAAGTGTTCGCCGATGTCGCCTTCGCCGATGGCGCCCAGCAGGGCGTCGGTCAGCGCGTGCAGTCCGGCGTCGGCGTCGGAGTGGCCGATCAAGGTCTGGTCGTGGTCGATCCTCACCCCGCACAGCCAGACGGCCTCGCCCGGACCCCAGCGATGGGCGTCGACCCCGAACCCGGTGCGGGTGATCCGGCGGCCGCCGGCCAACTGCTCCGCCATCGTGAAGTCCTCCGGATAGGTTAGCTTCATCAGCCGGGGATCGCCCGCGATCAGGGCCACCTTGCCGCCCGCCCGTTCCACGACAGCGGCGTCGTCTGTGGGCTCGGCGTCGGCGGGCCAGGCGGCGTAAGCGTCCAGCAAGGTGCGGTAGCCGAAGGCCTGGGGCGTCTGGGCCCGCCAGAGGCCCTCACGGGAGACCGTCTGGGTGATCAGGTCGGCTCCGCGCTTCAGGGTGTCGGCGACGGGCAGGGCGGGAACGGCGCCGTCGACGCCGGTCAGGGCCGCCAGCAGGCGTTCGATGTGCGCCGTGGTCACGAAGGGGCGGGCCGCGTCGTGGATCAGCACGGTCTCGTCGTCGGTCGCCGACAGGGCGGCGAGGCCGGCCTGCACCGACTCAGCCCGCGTGGCGCCGCCGGCGACGGCCTTCCAGCCCGTTAGTCCGGCAAGCGCCTCGGTTGCATCCCTCATGCGCTCGCCGGCGGTGACCACGATGATTTCTCGGGCTCCGGCGCGGGCCAGGGCCTCCACCGACCAGCGCAGAATCGGCCGCCCGCCCAGGCTTCGCCAGGGTTTGGGCGCTCCGGGCCCGGCCCGGGTGCTCGAGCCTGCGGCGACAACGACGGCAGAAAAGTTCATGGCGACGTTGTTTAGAGGGCGATCGTGTCCTGTCTAGGCTTTACGGCGCCGCAACAATTGCCTAAAAAGGCGGCGATGGGGTTGATTACAAAATGAGCAACACGCTCGCAGTCGGGGATGTCGAGGTGTCGGGGCGGGCGTGGATCGCGCCCATGACCGGCGTTTCGGACCTTCCGTTCCGCAAGGCCGCAAGCAAGCTTGGGGCCGCCTATGTGGCCACCGAGATGGTGGCCTGCGCCGAGTTCTCCCGCGGCCGGCCCGACGTGGTTCGTCGCGCGGCGGTGGGGGAGGGGCTGCCGCTGATGGTGGTCCAGCTTGTCGGCCGCGATCCCGTCCACATGGCCCGCGGGGCGGTCCTGGCCGCCCAGGCCGGCGCCCAGATCATCGACCTCAACTTCGGTTGCCCCGCCAAGGAGGTCACCGGCGGCGCCCAGTCCGGCTCGGCCCTGATGCGTGAGCCGGCCCTGGCCGAAGCCCTGATCGCCGCCACCGTCGACGCCGTCGACGTGCCCGTCACCGTCAAGATGCGCCTGGGCTGGGACGACGCCTCCAGGAACGCGCCGGAGATCGCCGCCATGGCGGAGGCCCGTGGCGCCAAGGCGGTCACCATCCACGGCCGCACCCGCAGCCAGTTCTACAAGGGCGTCGCCGACTGGTCGGCCGTCCGTGACGTGAAGAACGCCGTCTCCATCCCGGTGATCGTCAATGGCGACATCGTCGATGGCGTCACCGCCCGCGAGGCCCTGGCCCAGTCCGGCGCCGACGGCGTCATGGTGGGCCGCGGCGTCTATGGCCGGCCCTGGGTCGCCACCCAGATCGAGACCGAGCTCAAGGGCGGGACCTTCGTCGAGCCCGACGCCGAGACCCGCCTGGGCATCGCCCTGGAGCATTTCCGGGACAGCCTGAATTTCTATGGCGACCGCCTGGGCCTGCGGATCTTCCGCAAGCACCTGGCGTCCTATGTCGATAACGCGCCTTGGCCCATGCAGGCCGAGGCCAGGCAGAGCGCCCGATCGGTGCTCTGCCGCCTGGAGGATCCCGCCCTGGTCGAGGAAGGCCTGATCGCGCTCTGGCGCGATCCTCAAACGAGATTGGCGGCATGAACAGTCGAACACGGGCCGCAAGCAGCGGCGTCAACCTGGATGTCCTGAAGGCCGCGGCCTTCGACCTCTCCCCCGAACCGGCTCTGGTGGTGAACGCCGACGGCGCCCTGGTGGCGGTCAACGAGGCCGCCGAGGCCCTGTTCGGCCAGGGGCTCAGCCTGCTGACCCGCGGCCGCTTCGGCGCCGCCCTGCCGGAAGGCTCGGCCCTGGTCTCCCTGCTCAACCGGGCCCTGGAGGAAGACGCTCCCGTCCGCGAGCGCGGGGTGGAGATCAGCCTGTTCGGTCACCCCTCGTTCGAGGCCGACGGGGCGGCCGCCCCCCTGGGGGACGGCTCGGTCCTGCTCACCCTGCACGTCAAGGGCGGTGCCCTGGGCGGCGAACGCACCGGCGCGGAGGCCGCCGGCCTGCGCACCATCGTGGGCCTGGGGCGCATGCTGGCCCACGAGATCAAGAACCCGCTGATGGGCATCCGCGGCGCGGCCCAGCTTCTGAAGGCCGGAGCCAAGGCCGAGGACACCCCGCTCGCCCAGCTCATCGTCGACGAGACCGACCGCGTCCGTCGCCTGGTGGACCGGATGGAGGCCTTCTCCGACGACGCCCTGCCGGTCTGCTCGCCCATCAACATCCACCAGGTGCTGGACCGCGTCCGGGCCCTGGCGGTCAACGGCTTCGCCGACGGCCTTGTGCTGAAGGACCTCTACGATCCTTCCCTGCCTCTGACCTACGGCGATGAGGACCAGCTGATCCAGATCTTCCTGAACCTGGTGAAGAACGCCTCGGAGGCCGCCCACAGTCGGGGCGACAACCGCGGCGAGGTCACCATCCACACCGCCTACCGGCACGGCGTCCGGGTCCGGGCCGCCAAGGGCCAGGCCCTGCGCGGCGCGCCCCTGGAGATCCGCATCCAGGACAACGGCCCCGGCATTCCCGCCCACCTGCGCGAAAGCCTGTTCCAACCCTTCGTCACCACCAAGGTCAATGGGGCGGGCCTCGGCCTGGCCCTGGTCTCCAAGCTGGTCTCCGGACACGGCGGCCTGATCGATTTCGAATCCGAGCCTGGACGCACGACCTTCCGCGTGCTGCTCCCCATCGCATCTGAAGAGGACGTCTCGGCATGAACGCGATCGCCAACGCCAACAAGAAGATCCTGATCGCCGACGACGACTCCTCGATCCGTCTGGTGCTCAGCCAGGCCTTCACCCGTCTCGGCTATCAGGTGCGCGCAACCGGCAACGCCACGACGCTGCTGAAGTGGGTCTCCGACGGGGAAGGGGACCTGGTCGTCACCGACGTGATGATGCCCGACGAGAACGTCTTCGACGTACTGCCGCGCATCCGCAAGGACCGCCCCAAGCTGCCGGTCATCGTGATGAGCGCCCAGAACACCCTGCTGACGGCGGTCAACGCCGCCGAGGTGGGCGCCTTCGACTACATCTCCAAGCCTTTCGATCTGGACGACATGACCTCGGCCGCGCGCCGGGCGCTCGCCAAGCCCGCGGACTCCGAGGCCTCCAAGGCCCAGGCCCGCGCCGTGCGCGACGAACGCCTGCCGCTGATCGGCCGCTCGGGTCCGATGCAGGATGTCTACCGCACCATCGCCCGCCTGGTGGGCGCCGACCTGACCGTGCTGATCCTGGGCGAGTCCGGCACCGGTAAGGAGCTGGTGGCCCGCGCCCTGCACGAGATGGGCCGCCGCAAGGACGGCAAGTTCGTGGTCATCAACCTGGCCGCCGTGCCGCGCGAGCGGGTGGAGACCGAGCTGTTCGGACGCGAGGACGGCGACCACGGCAAGCTGGTGGAGGCCGACGGCGGCACCCTGTTCCTGGACGAGATCGGCGACATGCCGCTGGACGCCCAGACCCGCCTGCTGCGCGTCATCGACGGTTCGGAGCCGGCGCTCAACCCCAAGACCGGCCGCCGGCCCAATGTGCGGATCATCGCCGCCACCAACCGCGACCTGCGCGGCCTGATCCAACAGGGTCTGTTCCGCGAGGACCTGTTCTTCCGGCTCAATGTCGCGCCGCTTCGCCTGCCGCCGCTGCGCGACCGGGTGGAGGACATCCCGGACCTGGCGCGGGCCTTCCTGCTACGGGCCAACCGCGAAGGCCTGCCGTCGAAGACCATCGACGCCGCGGCCCTGGAGCGCCTGAAGCTGCACTTCTGGCCGGGCAATGTCCGCGAGCTGGAGAACCTGATCCGCCGCATCTGCGCCCTCTACGCCGAGGAGCTGATCAGCGCCCGCATCGTCGAACGCGAACTGGCCGACCAGCAGCCCCAGGTCCAGGGGCAGGAGGGGCCGGTCACCCTGGCCACCCTGGTGGAACGTCACCTCGGCGGCTACTTCGCCGAGCAACCGGACGGCCTGCCGCCCGCGGGGCTCTACGACCGGGTGCTGGAGGAGATCGAGCGTCCCCTGATCCAGCTCACCCTGACGGCGACTCGGGGCAACCAGGTCCGCGCAGCCGAGATCCTCGGTCTCAACCGCAACACCCTGCGCAAGAAGATCCAGGACCTCGGGGTGGAGATGGCGCGCGGGCGTCGCTGAGGGTCGGGTTCCTGACGCGGATGTGAAGCATTCTCGCAACAACCTGTTGAGTTGCGAGCACAGTTCCGCCTAGGGTCGCCGCGTTATGGCGTCCCTGACCCACGACGGCGAGAATCCTCGAGCGCCGGCCGCGCGGCTGTGGCGGGCGATACAGTCACGCTATGTGCTTGGCGGGGGCTATGCGCTGGCCCTGCTGCTGACCGGCGTCGCCATCCTGCTGGCCGCCTCGCCCCCCGAGACCGGCCCCCTGGCGCCGGCCAGCAAGAACATCCTGGTGCTGCTGGGCTTCAACCTGGTGCTGATCCTCGGTCTGGCCGGGATCATGGGCGCGCGGCTGGTGGCCCTGCTGGACGCGCGCTCCATGGACGCCGGCGCCCGCCTGCACCTGAGGTTCGTCGCTCTGTTCGCCCTGGCCGCCGTGGCGCCGGCCGTGGTGGTGGCGCTGTTCTACGGCGTCCTGGTCAATCGCGGGGTGGAGAACTGGTTCTCCGAACGGGTGCAGACCGTGGTGGAGAACTCCGCGACGGTGGCGAGGTCGTATGTGGAGGACCAGAAGCGCTACATCGGCGACCACGTGACCCTGATGGCCGTGGACCTGAACCGCGCCGCCCCGGCCCTGCAGTCCAGCCCGATCACCTTCAGCCACTTCCTGGCCTACCAGGCCTCCTATCACGCCTTCCCGGCGGCCTATCTCATCGACCGCGAGGGCCGGGTCCTGGCCCGCGCCGAGGCCGGCGACGCCCCGGCCTATGTCACGCCGCCGGACTCCAGCTTCAAGGCCGCCGACGAGGGCGACATCTCGGTGCCGGCCTTCGATTCGGCCGACCTGATGCGGGCCGTCTACAAGCTGTCGGCCTATCCCGACGCCTATCTCTACGTGGCCCGGCCGGTGGAGAAGGGGATCATCAACCACCTGACCGACGCCGACGCCTCCCTGGTCTCCTATCGCGAGGCCGCCCAGAGCCGGCAGCGGATCCAGGCGGTGTTCGCCCTGTCCTACATGGAGACCGCCCTGCTGGTCCTGGTGGGAGCCGTCTGGCTGGGCATGGCCGCGGCCAACGCGATTTCCGGTCCCGTGGGCCGCCTGGTGCAGGCTGCCGGCCGGGTGGCCAGCGGCGACCTGACGGCACGGGTAGATGCCGAGAACGATCCTGATGAGATCGCGGTCTTGTCTCGCGCATTCAATAGCATGACGCATGATCTTCAGGCTCAGCAGGCCGCCCTGCAACGGGCCCGGGACGAGGCCGATCAGGATCGTCAGTTCATCGAGACCGTGCTGGCCGAAGTGTCCGCCGGCGTGATCGGCCTGGATGCCGAGGGCCGCATCTCCGCGGCCAACCGCCAAGCCAGCGAACTGTTGGGCCTGGGCGAGGCGCCGGTGCGCGGCCGCAAGCTGGCGGAGATCGCGCCGGAGTTCGTCACTATCGCCGACAACGCCCGCAAGGCCGGCGAGGCCGAGGAGGAGGTGGACGTCGAGCGCGACCGCGAGACCCGCCGCCTGCGAGTCCGCGCCAGCCGCAGCGAGAGCGGCCTGGTCCTGACCTTCGACGACATCACCCGCCTGGTCTCCGCCCAGCGGAACGCCGCCTGGCGCGACGTCGCCCGCCGCATCGCCCACGAGATCAAGAACCCGCTGACCCCCATCCAGCTGTCGGCCGAACGTCTGCAGCGCAAGTTCCGCAAGGGGGTCGCCGCCGAGGACCTGGAGATCTTCGACCGCTGCACCGACACCATCGTGCGCCAGGTGGGGGACATCGGCCGGATGGTGGACGAATTCTCGTCCTTCGCCCGCATGCCCGCGCCGAAGTTCGCCGAACAGGACCTGGTGGAGCTGTTGCGGGCCGGGGTCTTCGCCCAGCGGGTGGCCACCCCCGACATCGAGATTGACCTGGTCGAGCCCTTGCCGGCCACCACCCTGATGGCGGACGGCCGCATGCTGGCCCAGGCCCTGACCAATATCCTGAAGAACGCCTCGGAGGCTGTGGCCGCCCGGGTGGCCGACGAGCCCGAGCCCCAGGGCCGGATCGTCGCCGAACTGATCTCCGACGGTTCCGGCGTCTGCGTCGCCATCGAGGACAACGGCGTAGGCCTGCCCGAGAAGGACCGCGACCGCCTGACCGAGCCCTATGTCACGACCCGCGAGAAGGGCACGGGCCTTGGTCTGGCCATCGTCAAGCGGATCCTCGAGGACCACGGCGGCGAACTGATTCTGACCGACGCGAAGCGCGGACGTGGCGCGCGCGCGCTCCTGAAACTTCCGACGACGGCGCGGGTGAGCGCCGTCACCGACGATCACGGCTTAGAGGTGACCAATGGCGGCTGATGTTCTGGTAGTCGACGACGAGGCGGACATCCGCGAGCTGGTGGCCGGCATCCTGTCGGACGAAGGCTACGCCGTGCGCACGGCCAACGACTCGGAGTCGGCGCTGGCCGCCATCCGGGCCCGCAAGCCGGCCCTGCTGATCCTCGACATCTGGATGCAGGGCGGGGGCATGGACGGGCTGGAGCTGCTGGACATGCTCCGCACCCTGGACGCCGACATTCCGGTGATCATGATCTCCGGCCACGGCAATATCGAGACCGCCGTGAGCGCCATCAAGCGCGGCGCCTACGAGTTCCTGGAGAAGCCGTTTAAGTCGGACAAGCTCTTGCTGACCGTCGAGCGGGCCCTCGAGACCACCAGCCTGAAGCGCGAGAACCGCCGATTGCGGACCCAGGCCATCATGCCCGACGGCCTGGTGGGCAGGTCCATGGCCACCCAGCAACTTCGCAGCCTGATTCCGAAGCTGGCCGGCGCCAACAGCCGCGTCCTGATCGCCGGTCCCCCCGGGGCCGGCAAGGAAACCGTCGCGCGCATGATCCATGCCGCCAGCGCCCGGGCCAAGGCCGAGTTCGTGGTGATCAGCGCCGCCGGCATGACCCCCGAGCGCATGGACCTGGAGCTGTTCGGGGAAGAGGCGGAGAACGGCCGCCCCGCCAAGATCGGCGTCTTCGAGCGCGCCCACACCGGCACCCTCTATCTGGACGAGGTGGCCGACATGCCCTTCGAGACCCAGAGCCGTATCCTGCGGGTGCTGGTGGAGCAGCGGTTCCGCCGGGTCGGCGGCGACAATGACGTGCAGGTGGACGTCCGGGTGGTCTCGTCGACCTCGCGGGACCTGCGCGAGGAGATCGCCGCGGGACGGTTCCGCGAGGACCTGTTCCATCGCCTTAACGTGGTGCCCGTGACCGTCCCGGGCCTGGCCGAGCACCGGGAGGATATTCCGGAGCTGGTGGATTATTTCATCCAGCGCATCTGCGAGGCGACCGGCATGCCGCGCCGCAGGCTCGCCGACGACGCGCTCGCCACCCTGCAGGTCAAGGCCTGGCCCGGAAACCTGCGCCAGCTTCGCAACAACGTGGAGCGCATGCTGATCCTGGCCTCGGGCGATCCCAGCGAGCCGATCAGCGCCGACATGCTGCCGGGGGACTCGTCGCCCTCCGACCAGGGCTCGTCCCTGGGCGCCGACCGGATCATCGCCCTGCCGTTGCGCGAGGCCCGCGAGGTGTTCGAACGGGAGTACCTCAACGCCCAGATGCTGCGGTTCTCCGGCAACATCTCGCGCACCGCGGCCTTCATCGGCATGGAGCGCTCGGCCCTGCATCGTAAACTTAAGTCGCTGGGCCTGTCCGGCGCTCGCCCCGTGGAAGAAGAGGACGCCTGATGGGACTGCTACGCCAAGGCTTCGCAGGCCGCATCCCAAATCCTTTGAAGCTCACGAAGGGAGCGAAATAGGATGGGCCGCATCGCCTATGTGAACGGGCGCTTCTCACGCCATGCCGACGCCGTGGTCCACATCGAGGACCGGGGCTATCAGCTGGCCGACGCGGTCTATGAGGTCTGGTCGCTGTTCGACGGCAAGCTGGCCGATCCGGAGGGGCACTTTGCCCGCCTGGAGCGCAGCCTGGGCGAGTTGAAGATCGCGATGCCCATGAGCCGCCGGGCGCTGACCATGGTCCTGAAGGAGACGGTGCGCCAGAACCGGGTCCGCGAAGGCTTGGTCTATCTGCAGGTCGGCCGCGGCGTGGCGCCGCGCGACCATGCCTTCCCCCATCCCGACACCCCGCCCAGCATCGTGGTCACGGTGAAGGCGGTGGATCGGGCGGCCACCGAGGCCAAGGCGGCCAAGGGTGTCTCGGTGATCACCCTGCCGGAGAACCGCTGGGGGCGGTGCGACATAAAGACCGTGGGCCTGCTGCCCAACGCCATGGCCAAGCAGGCGGCCAAGGAGCGCGGCGCGGCTGAGGCCTGGTTCGTCGACGAGATGGGTCTGGTGACCGAGGGTGCGTCCTCCAACGCCTGGATCATCGACGCCGACGGGACCGTCCGCACCCGCGCCACCAATGCCAATATCCTGCGCGGCGTCACCCGCTACAGCCTGCTGGACATCCTTAGGGAGCAGGGGATGAAGGTCGACGAACGCCCCTTCACCCCCGACGAGGCCAAGGCGGCCAAGGAGGCCTTCATCACCGGCGCGGGGGCCTTGGTCCTGCCCGTGGTGGCCGTCGACGGGGCGCCCGTGGGCGATGGAACCGTCGGTCCAGTGGCGATGAAGCTCCGGAGCCTCTATATCGAGCGTGCGCGAGCAACTGCGATCTGAGGCCAACGGGGCGATTGCGCCGGTCACAGAGAGCGGTCTAGCGTCCAACTTGTGTGTGGCGACCGGTTTGCGGACGCCGATCCAAAACAAAGGGCGAAAAGCCATGTCGAACGAAAAGAAACAAAACCTGCAGGACACGTTCCTGAACAGCGTGCGCAAGTCGAAGACGCCGCTGACCATCTTCCTGGTGAACGGCGTCAAGCTGCAGGGTGTGGTGAGCTGGTTCGACAATTTCTGCGTGCTTCTCCGCCGCGATGGCCAGTCGCAACTGGTCTACAAGCACGCCATCTCGACCATCATGCCGGCCCAGCCCGTGCAGCTGTATGAGCCGGCGGAAGACGAGGTCGATTGAGTTCAAAATCCATAGATCGCGAGGCGCCTGCCCAGCAGGCCATCGTCATCCACCCCGCGCGTGATGAGCGGGGCACGTCCCGGACCGCCGAAGGGCGACTGGAGGAGGCCGTCGGCCTGGCCCAGGCCCTGGACCTGGAGATCCACGACGCCTTCGTCGCGCCGTTGCGCAAACGCGTGCCCGCGACCCTGTTCGGCAAGGGCAAGGTGGAGGAGATCGGCAAGCTTCTGGAGGACGCCGAGGCCGACGTCGCGGTGATCGACGACGCCCTGAGCCCAGTCCAGCAGCGGAACCTGGAGAAGACCTGGAAGGTCAAGGTCATCGACCGGACCGGCCTGATCCTGGAGATCTTCGCCCGCCGGGCGCGGACCCGCGAGGGCCGCCTGCAGGTGGAGCTCGCCCGCCTGTCCTACGAGAAGTCGCGTCTGGTCCGCACCTGGACCCACCTGGAACGTCAGCGCGGCGGGGCCGGGGTGATGGGCGGGCCTGGGGAAACCCAGATCGAGACCGACCGCCGGCTGATCGCCGACAAGATCGTCAAGCTGAAGAAGGACCTGCTGGAGGTCCGTCGCACCAGGGACCTGCAGCGGGGCGCCCGTCAGCGGCATCCGTACCCGGCCGTGGCCCTCGTGGGCTACACCAACGCCGGCAAGTCGACCCTGTTCAACCGACTGACCAAGGCTGAGGTGGTGGCCGAGGATATGCTGTTCGCCACCCTCGATCCCACCATCCGGATGCTGGACCTGCCCGACGGGCGACCCGCCATCCTGTCGGACACCGTCGGCTTCATCTCCGAGTTGCCCCACGAACTGGTGGAAGCCTTCCGCGCCACCCTGGAGGAGGTGAAGGAGGCTGACGTCATCCTGCACGTGCGCGACATCTCCAGCGAGGAGACCGACGCCCAGGCCCAGGACGTCCGCACCGTGCTCTCACGCCTTGGCGTGGACATGGAGGAGCGCCGCCTGATCGAGGTCTGGAACAAGATCGATCTGGTGGAGCCCGAGGCCCGCGAGCGGCTGATCGGCGACGCCCGCCGGGCCCATCCCCCGGCGGTTCCGGTCTCCGCCGTCACCGGCGAGGGCTGCGACGAGCTGCTGGCCATGGTCGCCGAGATGGTGGACGAGGCGCCGGCGGTGGAGATCGTGGCCCCGCCCAGCCAGGGGGCGGCGGTCGCCTGGCTCTATCGCCACGGCCGGGTTCTGGAACGGACGACCGAGGACGACGGTGGCACGCGCCTTGCTGTCAAACTCAGCGCCCAAGCCCTGGGACAGTTCGAACAACTCTTCCCGCAGGCCCACCTGCGGGCCTGAACCCCGGAGCCGGCCCTTGGACTACATCCCGATTCAGCCTGGCCGGCGGCGGGCGCCGCGAGAGCTGATCCTGATGAGCGGGCTCGAAGCCCTGCTGGCCCTCGTCGCCGGCTGGGTGGCGCTCGCCCGCACGCCCAGCTTGGAGATGGCCGATCACCGCGAGGCCATCGTGGCGGCGGCCGGAAACTCCCTGCCGCTGGCCCTGCTGGTCTTCCCGGCCCTGGCCTGGATCGCCTTCCATCGGCGCGCCGACGGCGCAGTCTGGCCCCTGCTGTGGAGCCCCGCCCTCTGGGCGCTGTTGATGATCGCCGGGGCCTAGAGCCTTTCGGCCGCCTTCGCCGCGTCCCATAGGGCGTCCATCTCGGCCAGGTCCGACTGGTCAGGGGTCTTGCCCCGCGCCTTCAGCGCCGCCTCGATGAAGCGAAAACGGCGGGCGAACTTGGCGTTGGTGGCGCGGACGGCGTCCTCGGGGTCGATCTCCAGGGTGCGGGCGATATTGGCCACGACGAAGAGCACATCCCCCAGCTCGTCGCGCGCCTTGGCCAGGTCGCCCGCGGCGATTTCGGCCCTGAGCTCCGCGACCTCCTCGTCCAGCTTCTCCAGCACATGATCCACCGTGGGCCAGACGAAGCCCACGCCGGCCGCACGGCGCGACAGCTTCACCGCCCGGGTCAGGCCGGGCAGCCCGACGGGGACGTCGTCCAGCAGGCTCTCGTCGCGGCCCTTGCCGGCGCGCTCCTGGGCCTTGATCACCTCCCAGGCGCGGGTCTGCTCGGCGCTGCTGCGCTGGGCCTCCTGGCCGAAGACGTGGGGATGGCGGCGGATCATCTTCTCGGAGATTGCGGTGGCCACGTCGTCGAAGGAAAAGGCGTCCTGTTCCTGCGCCATGCGGGCGTGGAAGACCACCTGCAGCAGCAGGTCCCCCAGCTCGTCCCGCAGGTCGGTCAGGTCGTTGCGTTCGATGGCGTCGGCCACCTCATAGGCCTCCTCCACCGTATAGGGGGCGATGGTGGCGAAGGTCTGCTCCAGGTCCCACTCGCAGCCGCCATCCGGGTCCCGCAGGCGGGCCATGATGCCCAGCAGGCGGTCGATCGGGCGCAGGTCGGTATCGCGCATGGAGATCCTCGGCTAGGTCGCGGTCCGACAGCGGAGGTCCCTGTGGCGCGGCGGTGATCTGACCGTGCGGCGATGGCCGAGGCAAGGTCGTTTTGGGCGGGCGGGCAGGCATCGCGCCGCACCACCAGGACGTGTAAGGGCGCCGTTAACCAAGTCCGCCCCAGGCTCGCCGCACGACCTCTAGAGTCGGCGGAATGGGGGAGGGCGTCATGCGCCTCCGAATATCCAGGGCCATTGGCCTGATTGGCGCGCTGGTGTTCGCCGCCATGCTCGCCAGCGTCGGGGCGAGCTTCTACGCCATCCAGCAGCTTCGGGTCGGCGGGCCGCTCTATGAGCGCATCATCCTGGGCAAGGACCTGGTGGCCGACATCCTGCCGCCGCCGGAATATGTGATCGAGGCCTATCTGGAGGCGCGCCTGGCCATCGACAATCCCGCGGGCGTGGCCCAGTCGAAGGCGCGCCTGAAGCAACTGCACAAGGACTATGACGACCGCCACGCCTACTGGCTGGCCGCGCGCCTGCCCGTGAACCTCAAGCGCGAGATGGTGGAGACCTCCCACGCCCAGGTGCAGAGGTTCTGGCGGCAGGTGGAGGACGACTACATTCCAGCCCTGGAGCGGGGCGACAAGGCCGGCGCTCAGGCGTCCCTCGACGAGATCGCCGCTTCCTACGCCGCCCACCGGCTGGTGGTCGACCGCATGGTGGTCGCCAGCAATGCGATGAACGCGGCCGTCGAGGGGCAGGCCGCGCGTCAGCGGACCGTGCTACTGACCTTGGCCTCCAGCCTGGCCCTGTTCGCCGCCGCGGCCCTGGCGGCCGGGCTCTGGGCGATTCGAGCCGGACTGGTGGGCCCGCTGGTGCGCATGACGCGGGTGATGAGCCGGCTGGCCGCCGGCGAGCATGAGCAGGAGACCCCCTTCAAGGCCCGGGGCGACGAGGTGGGCGAGATGGCCCGGGCTGTGGAGGTGTTCCGCGCCGCGGCCATGGAGCGGGAGGCGCTGGAGGCCCGTGAGGTCCAGGAACGCGCGCGGGCCGATCAGGCGCGCGACCAGAACGCCGCCGAACGCGAGGCCGCCAGCCTCTCCCGCGAGGGGGTGATGGTGGCCCTGGCGGGCGGTCTGGAACGGCTCGCCGTCGGCGATCTCGACTGCCGCCTGCCGGAGGAATTCCCCAGCGAATACGAGGCGCTGCGGGGGAATTTCAACACCGCCATTCTCGAACTCGCCCGGACCCTGGGGGTCATCGCCGGCGCCACGACCCAGGTGCGCACCAGCGCGGCCAGCATCTCCCAGGCGGCCGACGATCTCTCGCAGCGCACCGATCAGCAGGCGTCCTCCCTGGAGGAGACCGCCGCGGCCCTGGAGCAGATCACCGCCACCGTCCGCCAGACGGCCGAGGGCGCTGAACAGACTCGCCAGGTGGTGGCCGAGGCCAACGAGGTGGCCGAGCGTTCCGGGGCCATCGTCGGTGAGGCGGTCGGAGCCATGGAGCGCATCGAGCGATCCTCCCGGGAGATCGCCCAGATCGTGGGGGTGATCGACGAGATCGCCTTCCAGACCAACCTCCTGGCCCTGAACGCGGGGGTCGAGGCGGCCCGCGCCGGGGACTCCGGCAAGGGATTCGCCGTGGTGGCCCAGGAGGTGAGGGGCCTGGCCCAGCGCTCGGCCGAGGCGGCAAAGGAGATCAAGGGCCTGATCGCCATCTCGACCGGCGAGGTGGAGACCGGCGTGGGTCTGGTCAACAGCGCCGGCGAGGCCCTGTCGGCGATCACCGGTAAGGTGGCTCAGATCAACGACCTGGCCCTGGAGATGGCGGCCTCGATCCGCGAGCAGGCCACGGGCCTGGCCCAGGTCAATCTGGCGGTGACCGAGATGGATCGCACGACCCACCACAACGCGACCATGGTGGAGGAGACCACCCGCGCCAGTCACGCGCTGGCCGACCAGGCCGAGGCGTTGAACGGGATGGTGGCGCGCTTCGGCGCCGGTCACTCGCCGGCGAGCGCGGTTCAGCGGGCGGCGTAGGTCTCGCCGCGGCCATAGCGGTAGGCGAAACGGTCGAAGGCGTAGTTGGCGTCGGCCCAGGTCGGCTTGCGCCAGGCTTCGCGGATGTCGCTCTCATACCATTGGAAGTGGATGGGCGTGACCTCACCCTCCACGGAGATGGCTTGGCCATCCACGGTGGCGCCGCCGATTCCGAAGCTCTCATAGGAGAGTCCGGGCTTCTTGCCGAGCTGGCGCAGGGTGGGCCGGTTCGGCTTCACGTCGGTGAGCACCAGCTCCATGCGGCCGCCGGCCAGCACGCCGGTGCGTTCCAGCTCGCGCTGGACATCGCGGCGCAGTTCCGCGGCCAGGCGCTGAACGTCCTTCTCGCCGAGATCCTCGACGGCTTTCTTGTGAAGCTCAGGCCCGATCTGGACGTCGACGCTGGCCACGGTGGCGAATGGGGCGGCGGCGGCCGATCCCGCGGTCAGGACGGTGATGGCGGTGGCGATGAGCAGGCGCATGGCGGGCTCCGGGTCAGGCGCATATCCGGGGCGGGTCAGGCCGCCCCCCCGCCATGAAGGCCCGCAAGCGTGGCCTTACTGTGGCGGAGCCGTGCTCAGGCGGCGGTGGCCGCCGCGGCGACCTTCGGCTTGGCCTTGGCGCGGGTCTTCTTGACCTTCACGGGCGGAGCCACCGGCTCGGGCTCGGGCTGAGGATCGAGATCCAGCACGCTGACCGGGATGTTGCCCACGATGACGCGCACGCCCACGAAGCGCATCTGGCCATCGACGAAGGAAACCTCGTCCAGGCCGACATCGGGGCTGCGCTTGATGAGGGACTCGTCTCGGAAGGTCAGGCGCAGGGCCATGGTTTCGCGCGAAACGCCGTCGGCCTCGCCCTTCGCGACAGCGTCACGAAGATCGTCGATGGTAGGTCCGCGGGTGTTCACCGGTGAGACCTTGTAGGACTTGATCATAGTTCGCCTTTCTTCCCCGATGGGCCCCACAAGGCGCGGGACGCGGTTCGGGCAGGTCGGCGGGGTGGGCGAGTCGCCGGCAGGGCTCCTGCGCGGAGCGAGCTGCAACATAGCACGAACCCGGCCCGCCGGGGGGTCTTTGTCGTAGAACCGACAGACAAAAGAAAACGGGCCGGCGCGAGGCCAGCCCGTCTGACGTTCAGAGCTCCGCTCAGGCGGACGCTCGGTCGGTCTTAAGCCGCAGTGAGTTGCCCGGCGGACATCTTGCCGCTGCGCTGGTCACGCTCGAGCTCGTAGCTCAGCTTTTGACCCTCATGGATCGAGCCGAGGGTCGAACGTTCAACGGCCGAAATGTGGACGAACACGTCGCCGCCGCCATTTTCAGGCTCGATGAAGCCGAAGCCCTTTTGGGCGTTGAACCACTTAACAGTTCCGGTAGCCATAGTCGTTTAGTCCTAGCAATAGTGTATTCGGCTGGCAAAGCGCCGCCGCAGAATCAAAGTTCATGATGGTAAGGAGGGTAACTTCGGGGCTCCACCGGGGTGGGCCGAAATCGCTAGCCGCGCCAAATCGAAATTCGATGGGGCGCGTATCCCATGAATAGGTGAGATTGGCAAGGATTCATTGGCGCGATGGCCAAGCGTCGGCGCGAAATTCTGCGTCGCGCGGTCTCAATCCTCACATCTTCAGCGGCGAAACATAGCCGGTGAGCTCGAGATAACCCCGGGCGCCGGGCGCTCGAACCGCGCCCTCCCAGTAGACGGGGCCGCCGGTTCGGCGGCTGTCCAGCTCCTGGTCGTCGAACAGCGGGGTCAGCCGCCAGCGCCGCTCGCCGGCCGGCGTTCGCACCACCAGCTCCCGCTGCACGGGATAGCGGCCGCCGGTGCGCGGCGATCGCCAGACTCGCTCCGTGGTGAAGCTGACGTCCCCAGGCCCCAGATGCGCCGTCGCTCCGCCTGCGGACCGCAGGGAGCCCCCGGCCCAAACCGTCTCGCCCGCGGCGTCGCGGACCCGGAACGCGGTCAGGGCGCCGCCGTCGTCGAGGTTGAGCCCCACCCAGTCCCAGCCCACCGCCGTGGGGTCCAGCAGGGTGGAGGACCATTCGTGGTCGAGCCAGGCCTCGCCGGTCACCTTCACCCGCTTGCCGCCCTGGATGACGCTGCCCGACACCCTCAGGTGCGGCAGGCTGTAATAGTGGCTGGCCTGGGAGGGCAGGGGCCCCTTGCGGCTGAACCCGCGGTCGCCCTGCAGCAGGACCGGCTGGCTGGGGGTGAAGGCGAGGTCCAGGGTGAAGTCGTCGGCCTTGGCCCGGGCCTGGAAGCGATTGTCCGACCCCCGCCCCAGCCGCCAGTCGTCGATGACGATGTCGGCGTCGCCGACCTTGGCCTGCGCCAGGCCCAATCCCGCCCGCGCCATCCGCCCGTCGTGCAGCAGCCGGCCGAGCTTGGGGTCCGACAGACCGGCATGGGCGAAGAGGATCTGCTTGGGCGCGAAGGCGCTGGGATTGCGCTGGTCCACCGACAGGCGGCTGCGGAAGAAGGTGACCTGGAACCCCAGGTCGCGGCCATCCTGGGTCTTCAGCCAGCCGGTGACGTACCACCACTCGGTCCGGTAGTCGGGATGGGCGCCGTGGTCGGCCGGGAAGCGCAGCGCCTGGTCGGGACGGACGGGCGGGAACACCGGCATCACCGGGGCGTCCGGCGCCGCGGCCACGAGCAGGGCCGCCAGCAGGGCAAGGCCCGCTTGCCTGAGACGTCGGGCCATCACCAGTCCTCCCGCACGGCGCGCACAGCATCGCCCGACAGGGCGCGGCGCCCGGCCAGGACCGCCGTGCCGGCGCCGGCCGCCACCAGGGCGACCGCGAGGCTTGCGAACAGGCCAAGCGGCAAGCGGGTCTCCATCGTCCAGTGGAAGGACTGCGGATTGACCACGTGGATCAGCACCTGGCTCATGGCCAGGCCGAGACCCAGGCCGGCGATCACCCCTACCGCTCCCAGCAGCGCGCCCTCGGCCGCCAGCATGGCCATCACCTGGCGGCGCAGGACGCCGACGTGGCGCAGCATGCCGAACTCCTTGGTGCGCGCCAGGGTCTGGGCCGAGAAGGTGGCCGCCACCCCGGCCAGGCCGACAAGGATGGCGATGGCCTCCAGGGCGTAGGTCAAGGCGAAGCTGGAATCGAACAGCCGCAGGGCGAGCGCCCGCATCTGCCGGGTCTCGAAGAACTGCACCTGGGCGGCGAGCGGCGGGGGCAGCAGGGCGCGCAGGGTCCCGGTCGCCTGGGCCGGGGTGACACCGGGCGAGAGGTCGAGGGAGGCCTCGGTGCGCAGGTCGTCCCCGGTCAGCCGGGTGTAGTCGGCGCCGTCCATGGCGATGGCGCCGGCCTGGCGAGCGTAGTCGCGCCAGATGCCCCCCACGAAGACCTTGGAGCTTCCCCCCCCAAGCGGCAGGACCATGCGGTCGCCGACCTTGCGGCCATAGAGCCGGGCGGCGGGTTCGGAGAGCCAGACCGGCGTCACCCCCGCCGGCGCCTGGGCCACGGCGCCGATCATCGGCAGCTTGTCTGCGGGCCGCCGCCGATCCACCGGTCGCACCAGCAGGATCAGGGGCGGCATGTCCGGAGACAGGCGCACCGGCAGGGTCTTCTGGAACAGGGCCGTCTCCACCCCCGGCGCGGCGGCGAGCTTGGCCCGCAGATCCGGATCGAAGCCGCCGCTCTCCACCCGGAACAGCAGGTCCGAGGGCAGGATGTCGTTGAGCCAGTCATCCACCGAGCCGCGCAGGCTGGCCACCATCACCGCCATGGCCACCATCAGGCTGGTGCTGGCCACGATGCCGCACAGGGCCACGGCGGCCTGGGCCGGCGCGCCCCAGAGCCGCTGGATCGCCAGGTCGAGGACCAGGACCCGCCGCGCCGGACCACGCAGGGGCGAGAGCAACACGCGCGCAAGCCACGGCATGGCCGCCACGCCGCCGGCCAACATCAGGCCGATGGAGAGATAGCCGAACAGGGGCAGGCCGCCGATCGCCGGCAGGAAGGCCGCCAGGGTCCCGGCCGCCAGCAGGCCGACACCCCACCAGGCCGCGGGCCGGGCGTCGGGATCGTTGCGGTCGCCGATGTCCTTCAGCGCTATGCCCGGCTGGGCGCGGGCCGCCTCCATCGCCGGCAGCAGGCTGCCGATCAGGGCCGCGGCCAGGCCAAGCATGAAGAAGATCAGGGCGGGCAGGGGGGTGATCACCAAATCCGGCGTCGTCCCGCGGAAATAGCCCCCGCCCAGGTCGCCTCCGAGGAATTTCAGCGTGCCGACCGCCACCCCAAGGCCGAGGGCCAGGCCGAGCACGGCTCCGACCCCGCCCACCAGGGCCCCCTCGACGAAGACCTGGGCCAGCAGGCCGCGGCGCTCCAGGCCCAGGACCCGCAGCAGGGCGAATTGCGGACGGCGGCGGGCCACCGACAGCGACTGGGCCGAATAGACCAGGAATCCTCCCGTCAGCAGGGCCATCAGGGCCAACATCTCCAGATTGACCCGATAGGCCTTGGTGAGGTTGTCGCCGCGACGGGCCTCGGACTGGGCGGTGACGATCTGGGCGTCGGCCGGCAGGCGCGCGCGCAGGGCGGCCTGCACCGTCTGGGGGTCAGCGCCGGGGGCGAATTTCAGGTCGATACGCTGCAGGCGACCGAGGCTACCGAACAGCCACTGGGCCGCGGCGATGTCGATCACCGCGATCTGCTGCTCGGAGGACGCCTGGGACAGGACCCCGGCCACGCCGAAGGTCACCGTCCGGCCCGCCGCGGTGAGGGTGACGGTCTCACCCACCTTGCGCCCGCTCGCGGCCAGGGCGGCCGGCGACAGGGCGATGGCGCGGGGATCGAAGACGCCCTCGGGCACGAAACCGCTCGCGCCTTCGGCCGCCTGGACCGCGCCGCGGCCCAGCAGGGTCGGGGTGACGGCGGCGGCCCGCAGGGGGTCGATCCCCAGCAGGGTCAGGCCACCGGCCTCAAGGGACTGCGAGGGCCCCGCGCCGAAGCGGGCGTGCAGTTCCACGACCGGACTGGCCGCGGCGATCCCCGGCGCCCGGGCCAGGATGGGATAGAGACCCTCGTCGAAACCCAGGGGGGTCGTGGCGTGGACCTGAAGGTCGGCGTCGGCGTTGACGGTCCGCACCGCCTGGGCCAGTTCGTTCTGGGCCGAGCCGTTGATCAGGTGGACCGCGAAGCCCAGGGCCACCCCGATGGCGATGGCGAGCGCGGCCGTGACCACGCGGCCGGGATGGGCGCGCCACTCCCCCACCATCATCCAGGCCAGGGCCGTGCGGCTGAGGGGCCGGCGTTCAGCCGTCATGGCGCGCGACCAGACCCTCGCGGGTCAGGGTCAGGCCCCGGTCGGCCACCGCCGCGGCCCGCTCGGAATGGGTGACCAGGATGGCCGCCGCGCCAAAGCTGCGCACCTGGGCGACGAAGAGGTCGAGGATGCGCGCGGCGGTCTCGGGGTCGAGATTGCCGGTCGGCTCGTCGGCCAGGACCAGGGCGGGGCGGTGGACCAGCGCACGGGCCAGAGCCACCCGCTGCAGTTCGCCGCCGGAGAGCTGGGCGGGACGATCGTTGGCGCGTCCGGTCAGGCCGATGGCGTCCAGGAGCGCGGTCGCCCGCCGGGTCGCCTCTCCGGCCTCCACGGACTGCAGAACCAGAGGCAGGGCGACGTTCTGGGCCAGGGTCAGGTGGGGCAGGATGTGGAAGGCCTGGAAGACGAAGCCGATCCGGTCGCGCCGCAGGCGTGTGCGGCCGTCGTCGTCGAGGCTTTGCAGCGCCGTCCCGTCTATGGCCACCTGGCCGCTGTCGGCCTGGTCCAGGCCGGCGATCAGGTTGAGCAGGGTCGACTTGCCCACGCCGGACTCGCCCATGATGGCGACGATCTCGCCGGGGGCGACCTGGAGGTCCAGCCCCTCGAACAGGATGCGGCCGCCGGGGACCGACTTGCGCAGGGCGGTCAGGGACAGGACCGGGGACGAAGCACTCATGGCGCGCAAACTATCCCGAGCCGGGCGGGGCGCGCGCGGCCTTTCTGGCGACTTGACGCTATCTCGCGCGACGCGACACTAAGGCGATGTCGGACACCGCTCCCTCTCGCCTCGGCGCGATCATCCTGACCGGGGGCGCCTCGCGCCGGATGGGAACCGACAAGGCGCTTCAGCCGTGGGGCCGTGTCCGCGCCATCGACCGGGTCGTGGCCCTGGCGCGCAGCGCGGGCGCGGTCCGGATCGTGACGGCCGGGGAGGGGGACTTCGGCCTGCCCCGCGCCCCGGACCCCGCGCCCTTCAGCGGCCCGGTGGCCGGCGTCCTGGCCGGGCTGGCCCTGCTGGGCGAGGGGCTGGAGCGGATCCTGGTCCTCGCGGTGGACGCCCCGACCTTGACCGCCGAGGACCTGGCGCAGCTTCTGGCCGCCCCCGGGCCCGGGGCGGCCTTCGCGGGCTTCCCGGTGCCCATGGCCATCGATCCCGCCGCGGTCCCCGCCGACATCGGCCAGGACTGGCCGCTGCGGCGGCTTGTCGAACGCGCGGCCCTGGCCCAACTCGCCGTGGCCGCCGACGCCGCCGACCGAATCCGCGGCGCCAACACGCCGGCGGAGCGCGCGCGGCTGTTGAAGGCCGCGGGACTGGGTTGAACGCCTAAACCATAGGCGATGAGCGCCCATAAAATAGGCGACTTGCGCGTGTCATGCCCCGTCGACACAGGCTAAGGCTTGCCGCCGCCCACCCCCAGCTAGAAGCGGCCCATGCGCGTCCTCGTCATTGATCCCGATCCAGCCCGCGCCGCGCTGGTGGCCGAGGGCCTGCAGGGCGTCGATCCCCTGGAGGTCCGGCAGGCGGCGGTCTTCGACGCCGAGGCCCTGGCCGGATTCTCCCCCGACATCATCGTCATCGCCTGCGACAGCGCCGACCGCGATATCCTGGAGAGCCTGCGCGAGGCGGGCGAGACCAATCCCCGCCCCGTGGTGATGTTCGCCGACCGGTCCGAGCCCGGCCTGGCCGAGCAGGCGATCCGCGCTGGGGTGGCGGCCTATATCGTCGATGGTCTGGCGCCGGGGCGGGTGCGCTCGATCCTGGAAGTGGCCATGACCCGCTTTTCCCTGATGCAGCAACTCCGCGGCGACCTGGCCAAGGCCAAGGCCAATCTGGAGTCGCGCAAGGTGGTGGACCGCGCCAAGGGCCTGCTGATGAAGGAGCGCGGCCTGGACGAGGACGGCGCCTACAAGCTGCTGCGCAAGCTCGCCATGGACAAGGGTCGCCCGATCGGCGCGGTGGCCGCCGACCTGCTGGCCTTCGCGGGCGTGCTGAAGGGAGACGCTTCGTGACCGCCCTGACCCTGGGGTTCATCCCCCTGACCGATTGCGCGCCGCTGATCGTGGCCCAGGACCGGGGCCTGTTCGCCGCCGAGGGCCTGGACGTCGCCCTCAGCCGGGAGGCCTCCTGGGCCACCATCCGCGACAAGGTGGCGGTGGGCGCCCTCGACGGCGCGCACATGCTGGCGCCCATGGCCCTGGCCGCCACCGCCGGCATCGGTGAGCCGGCCGCGCCCATGCTGGCGCCCCTGGCCCTGGCGGTGAACGGGGCCGGCGTCACCCTCTCCAACCGCCTGATCCACGCCCTGCCCACCGGCGCCGAGACGCCGCAGGAGACCGCGGCGGCCCTGGCCGGCTTCATCGCCCAGCGCCGCGCCGCCGGTGAGCCGCCGCTCACCTTCGCCGTCGTCTTCCCCTTCTCGATGCACATGTACGCCCTGCGCTACTGGCTGGCCTCGGCCGGCGTCGATCCTGACCGGGACGTCCGCCTGGTGGTGGTGCCGCCGCCGCGCATGGTGGAGCAACTGCGCACCGGCCAGGTGGACGGCATCTGTGTCGGCGCGCCCTGGAACACGGTGGCCAGCCGCGGCGGCCTGGGGCGGGTGGTGCTGCGCACCTCGCAGTTCTGGCCCGCCGGCCCCGACAAGGTGCTGGGGGTGACGGCGGAATTCGCCCGGCGCGAGCCGCAACAACTCCAGGCCCTGCTGCGCGCCCTGGTCCGGGCCCAGGCCTGGTGCGACGCCCCGGAGAATCACCGCGATCTCGCCGACCTGCTGGGCCGCCCTGAACATGTGGGCGCCGACGCCGACGCCATCGCGCCCGCCATCGCCGACGAACTCGTTTTCCACCGCGACGGCGCCAGCGTGCCGCGCCTGGAGCACGCCCGCTGGTTCCTGGACCAGATGCGCCGGTGGAACCAGATCGGCCCGGAAGTGGACGCCGCCAGCCTGGCCACGGCGGTCTATCGGCCGGACCTGGCGCTGGAGGCGTTACGGGACACCGGACTCGGGACGCCGATCTTGCCGGCGCCTGGACCATTGTTCGACGGCAAGGTCGCGGCGTCCGCCTAGTTTTTCACCAGGCGCCTTTTTGGGGCGCCTTGAAATTGAGCGGGCAGGGCGAACTTCCCCGCGACCCCCTCGCCACGCCTGACAGCGGCCATGTTGCAGTGCGTCATGAGCCCAGGCCCACGGACAACGAGGTTCGCGGCTGATCGAGAAGACCGCTCGGATGCGGTCACCCCAACGGCGCCGTCGCCGCTCTCGTTCACCCGAGGTTTGTCCATGTTGAGCCGCTCCTTCCTCAAGTCGGGCCACACGCCGACTCTGTTCGCCGCCTTCCTCTATTTCGACTTCAGCTTCATGGTCTGGGTGCTCCTGGGCCCGCTCGGGGTGGCGATCGCCAAGGAATTCCACCTCGATCCCGCCCAGAAGGGTCTGATGGTCGCCGTGCCGGTGCTGTCGGGCGCCCTGCTGCGCCTAGTGGCTGGGGTCATGGTCGACCGCATCGGCCCCAAGCGTACCGGCCTCATCGGGCAGGCCGTCGTCCTCACCGGCCTGGCCACCGCCTGGCTGCTGGGGGTCCATAACTATCACCAGGTCCTGGCCCTGGGCGTCCTGCTGGGCGTCGCCGGCGCCTCCTTCGCCGTGGCCCTTCCGCTGGCCTCGCGCTGGTACCCCCAGGAACACCAGGGGTTGGCGCTTGGCATCGCCGGGGCCGGTAATTCGGGCACCGCCCTGGCCGCCCTGTTCGCGCCCCTGCTGGCCAAGTCCTTCGGCTGGACCAATGTCATCGGCCTGGCCATGCTGCCGCTGCTGGTGGCCTTCGTGGTCTACCTGCTGTTCGCCAAGGACGCCCCGGAGCAACCGGCGCCCAAGCGGCTTGGCGAGTACCTTGAGGTGCTCAAGGTTCCCGACGCCTGGTGGCTGATGCTGCTCTACAGCGTCACCTTCGGCGGCTTCGTGGGCCTGTCGTCCTCCCTGACCATCTACTTCAACTCCGAATATGGCCTCGACCCGGTGATCGCCGGCTTCTTCACCGCGGGCTGCGTCTTCGCCGGGTCCTTCGTGCGTCCCGTCGGCGGGGCCCTGGCCGACCGCTTCGGCGGGGTCCGGACCTTGATCGTGGTGCTGGGTCTCGCCGCTGTTGGCCTGGCGACCGCCAGCTTCCAGATGCCCAGCGCCTGGATGGCCCTGGCGGTGCTGCTCCTGAGCATGGCCGCCCTCGGCGCCGGCAACGGCGCGGTCTTCCAGCTCGCCCCCCAGCGGTTCCGCAAGGAGATCGGGGTGATGACCGGGTTCATCGGCATGACCGGCGGGATCGGCGGCTTCTATCTCGCCTCGACCCTTGGCCTGGCCAAGAAGCTCACCGGCTCCTACCAGCTGGGTTTCCTGGGCTTCGCGGCCCTGGCGCTCTTCGCCCTGGTGGCCCTGACGAGCCTGAAGAACCACTGGCGCGCGGTCTGGCCGACCCTGGCGCCCGCCGACTCCATGCCGGTCCGGGTCTGAGGGGCATGACCATGCAAGCGTCCAAGCAACGACTCGTCGTCATCGGCAACGGCATGGCCGGCTGCCGGGTGGTGGAAGATATCCTCAAGCGCGACCCCGACCGCTACGAGATCACCATCCTCGGGGCCGAGCCGCGGGTGAACTACAACCGCATCATGCTCTCGCCGGTCCTGGCCGGGGAGAAGGCCTTCGAGGACATCGTCATCAATGACGAGGCCTGGTACCGCGACAACGCCATCACCCTGCACGCCGGACGGACCGTCACCGGCGTCGACCGGGCGACGAAGACCGTCACGGCCGAGGGCGGCCTCGTCGTTCCCTATGACCGCCTGATCCTCGCCAGCGGTTCGGACCCGGTGCGTCTGCCGCTGCCGGGCGCCGACCTGAAGGGCGTGGTCACCTTCCGCGACCTCGACGACGTCGACCAGATGGTGGCCGCCGCCGACGCCGGTGGCGCGGCCGTGGTGATCGGCGGCGGTCTGCTGGGCCTGGAGGCCGCCTACGGCCTGGCCAAGCGCGGCATGAAGGCCACCGTCGTCCACCTGATGGACGTGCTGATGGAGCGCCAGCTCGACAGCGCCGCGGGCTTCCTGCTCACCGAGGCCCTGGCCCAGCGCGGGGTGGAGACCGTGCTCTCGGCCCAGTCCGAGGCGATTCTGGGCGAGGACGGCAAGGTCAGCGGCCTGAAGCTCGCCGACGGCCGGATCCTGCCCTGCTCGATCCTGGTGATGGCCGTGGGCATCCGACCCAATACGACGCTCGCCAAGGCGGCGGGCCTGGCGGTGGGCCGCGGCGTGGTGGTCGACGACCAGATGCGCACCGACGATCCCGACATCTATGCGGTGGGGGAATGCGCCGAACACCGGGGCGTCGCCTATGGCCTGGTGGCCCCCATCTGGGACATGTGCAGGACCCTGGCCGCCGCCCTGACCGGCGATGAGGCCAGCGCCTATGGCGGCTCCATGCTCTCGACCCGGCTGAAGGTCTCCGGCGTGGACGTCTTCTCGGCCGGCGCTTTCGCCGGCGGCGAGGCCTGCGAGGACATCGTGTTCCGCGACGCCGGGCGTGGAGTCTACAAGCGGGTGGTGCTGGAGAACGGCAAGGTCGCCGGGGCCGTCCTGTTCGGCGACGCCACGGACGGCGGCTGGTACTTCGACCTGATGCGCCAAGGCGCCGATGTCACCGGCATCCGCGAGACCCTGATCTTCGGTCAGGCCATCACGGAGGGCCTGTCGGGCCTGGACCCTAGTTCGGCCGTTGCGGCCATGTCCGACGACCAGGAGGTCTGCGGCTGCAACGGCGTGTGCAAGGGCCAGATCACCGGCGCCATCACGGGGCAGGGGCTCTCGACTCTCGACGCGGTCCGCGCGGTCACCAAGGCCTCAGCCTCCTGCGGATCCTGCACGCCGCTGGTGGAGAAGCTGCTGAAGCTGACCCTGGGCGACGGCTTCCAGGTCCAGACCGGCCCGGCCCCGATGTGCAAGTGCACGGGCCACACCCACGACGTGGTGCGCCGGGCCATCCTCGAGGGTGAGCTCAAGTCGATGCCGGCCATCCACCAGGCCCTGGAATGGAGCACCCCCGATGGCTGCGCCTCGTGCCGCCCGGCGCTGAACTACTACCTGCTCTGCGCCTGGCCGGGAGCCTATCAGGACGACAAGCAGTCGCGGTTCATCAACGAACGGGTCCACGCCAACATCCAGAAGGACGGCACCTATTCCGTCGTGCCGCGCATGTGGGGCGGCATGACCTCGCCGGCCGAACTCCGCGCCATCGCTGACGTCGCCGACAAGTTCTCGATCCCCGCGGTCAAGGTCACCGGCGGCCAGAGGATCGATCTGCTGGGGGTCAAGAAGGACGACCTGCCGGCCGTCTGGGCCGACCTCAACGCCGCGGGCATGGTCTCCGGCCACGCCTACGCCAAGGGCCTGCGCACGGTGAAGACCTGCGTCGGTTCCGACTGGTGCCGGTTCGGGACCCAGGATTCCACAGGCCTGGGCATCCGGCTGGAGAAGTTCATGTGGGGGTCCTGGACCCCGGCCAAGGTCAAGCTGGCGGTCTCCGGCTGCCCCCGCAACTGCGCCGAGGCCACCTGCAAGGACGTCGGGGTGGTCTGCGTCGACTCCGGCTTCGAAATCCATGTCGGCGGCGCGGCAGGCCTGCACATCCGCGGCACGGAGATCCTCACCAAGGTCGCCACCGAGGACGAGGCCGTCTGGACCATCTGCGCCCTGGTCCAGCTCTATCGGGAGCAAGGCTGGTACCTGGAGCGCATCTACAAGTGGATGGACCGTGTCGGCCTGGACGCCATCAAGGCGGCCCTGGCCGATCCGGACGACCGCCGGGCGCTCTACGACCGCTTCGCCTATTCGCAGCGC
Source organism: Phenylobacterium sp. GW821-FHT12F10 (assembly GCF_058806695.1). Taxonomy (NCBI): domain Bacteria; kingdom Pseudomonadati; phylum Pseudomonadota; class Alphaproteobacteria; order Caulobacterales; family Caulobacteraceae; genus Phenylobacterium; species Phenylobacterium sp. GW821-FHT12F10. The sequence goes on from NZ_JBXAPY010000001.1 coordinate 1,660,307, forward strand.
TTCGCTCGCATGGACCCCTGGGCCGAACGGGTGGCGGGCCGGCACACCGATGAGTTCACCCCCCTCAGCCGCCGCCTGGAGTTCGAACCCGCATGAACGCCATCGTCAGAGAACCCGTCTGGATCGATGTCGGCGCCGTCACCGACATTCCCCGTCGCGGGGCGCGCCGCCTGCCCAGTCCCCGGGGCGACGTCGCCATCTTCCGCACCGGCGACGGCGCGGTCTTCGCCCTGATGGACGCCTGCCCGCACAAGGGCGGCCCGCTGAGCCAGGGCATCGTCCACGGTCAGTCGGTGACCTGCCCCCTGCACGGCCGGGTCATCGACCTGGCGACCGGGGAGGGGGTCGGCGCCGACAAGGGCGGCGGCTGCGCGCCGGTCGTGCCCCTGGAGGTGCGCGACGGCCGCCTGCTGCTGCGCCTCGACAGGATCTAGCCGTGGCCGACGGCGCCCTGACCCCGGCGACCGCCACCACCTGCCCCTATTGCGGGGTCGGGTGCGGCGTCGAGGCGCGCGCCGAGGGCCGGAGCCTGGCGGTGAGCGGCGACCTGCGCCACCCGGCCAACGCGGGACGTCTCTGTTCCAAGGGCTCGGCCCTGGGGGCCACGGTGGGCCTGGAGGGCCGGCTGCTCACCCCGATGATCGGCGAGCGCGAGGCCAGCTGGAGCGAGGCCACGGCCCTGGTGGCGCGGCGCTTTAGCCAGACCATCGCCCGGCACGGCCCGGACTCCGTGGCCTTCTATGTCTCCGGCCAGCTGCTGACCGAGGACTATTACGCCGCCAACAAGCTGATGAAGGGCTTCATCGGCTCAGGCAATATCGACACCAATTCTAGGCTTTGCATGGCCTCGGCGGTGGCGGCCCACAAGCAGGCCTTCGGGGCCGACCTGGTGCCCGGCTGCTATGAGGATCTGGATCTCGCCGACCTGGTGGTGTTCAGCGGCCACAACGCCGCCTGGACCCATCCGGTGCTGTTCCGGCGCATGGAGGCCGCGCGGGGCAGGGGACAGCGGCATGTCGTCATCGACCCTCGCCGCACCGACACCGCCGAGGTGGCCGACCTGCACCTGGCCCTGGCGCCGCAGACGGACGTGCGGCTGTGGAACGGGCTGCTGGCCGACCTGATCCGCCGTGGCGCGATCGACCGGGCCTATATCGCCGAGCATGTGAACGGCTTTTCCGCCGTGGAGGCGGCGCTCTCCGAGGCTGACCAGTCGCCCGGCGCCGTGGCCGCCGATTGCGGCCTGGCGCTCGGCGACCTGGAATCCTTCTTCCGGATGTTCGCGCAGACCCAGAAGACCGTCAGCCTGTTCTCCATGGGCGCCAACCAGTCGGCCCAGGGGGTCGCCAAGGGCCTGGCCATCCTCAACGCCCACCTGGCGACGGGGCGGATCGGCAAGCCCGGCGCCTGCCCCTTCTCCATCACCGGCCAGCCCAACGCCATGGGCGGGCGCGAGACCGGCGGCATGGCCAATACGCTCGCCGGCCACATGGACTTCGCCCCCGCCGACGTCGCCCGCGTGGCCCGCTTCTGGGGCGCGCCCGAAACCGCCGCCAAGCCGGGTCTCAAGGCCGTCGACATGTTCGAGGCGGTGCGTGACGGGCGCATCAAGGCGATCTGGATCATGGCCACCAACCCGGCGGTCAGCATGCCCGACGCCACCCGCGTGCGCGAGGCCCTGGCTGAGTGCCCCTTCGTGGCGATCTCCGACTGCATGGCCGACACCGACACCATGGCCTTCGCCCATGTGAAGCTGCCAGCCCTGGCCTGGGGCGAGAAGGACGGCACGGTCACCAATTCCGAACGCCGCATCTCCCGTCAGCGCGCCCTGTTCCCGCCGCCCGGCCAGGCGCGCGCCGACTGGCGGATCATCGCCGGCGTCGCCGGGGCGATGGGGTTCGGCGACGCCTTCTCCTGGACCAGCCAGGCCAGCGTGTTCCGCGAATGGGCGCGCCTCACCGCCTTCGAGAACACCGGCCGCCTTCTCAATCTCTCGGGGCTCATCAGCCTGACCCCGGACACTTACGAGACTCTGCGGCCGGTCCAGTGGCCGGTCGCCCACGATGGTTCGGGAACGCCGCGCCTGTTCACCGACGGGCGCTTCCAGACCCCCGACGCGCGGGCCAACATGATCCCGGTCCAGCCCAGCGGGCCGGCGACAGCCTGTGATCCGGCCTATCCGCTCTCCCTCAACACCGGCCGAATCCGCGACCAGTGGCACACCCTGACCCGCACCGGCCTGGCGCCCGACCTGTGGCGCCATGCGCCCGAGCCCTTCCTCGAGATCCACCCCGAGGACGCCGCCGCCGTCGGCGTGGGGCAGGGGGCGCTGACCCGCATCCAGACGGCGCGCGGCGAGGCCGTGGCCATCGCCCGCCTCACCGACCGCCAGCGGCGGGGCGGAGTCTTCATGCCCATGCACTGGACGGACGCCTACGCCCCGTCCGGCCGCTCCAATGCCCTGATCGCCCCCAATATCGACCCCACCTCCGGCCAGCCGGAGTTCAAGCACACGCCGGCCCGCGTGCGGGCCTATCGCGAGACCTGGAAGGGCTTCCTGATCTCCCGCCAGGCCTTCGCGGCCCCCGAAGGCGCCGACCTCATCTGGCGGCGCATCCCGCAGACCGCCTGCACCCTGCACGAGTTCGCCGGCCGCGGTGACGAGGAGGAGCGCGAGCTCCTTCGCCGCGCCCTGGGCGAACCTGCCGGCGAACTGCTGACCTACGGCGACCCCGCCACCGGCGCGCGCCGCGAGGCTTGGATCGCCGAGGGTCGCCTGGAGCGGGTGCTGTTCATCGCTACCGGCGGCGCCCTGCCGCCCCGCGACTGGCTGGCGGAGCTGTTCGAGCCCGCGATCCTGCCGCCGGAGGCCCGCGCCACCCTGCTGTTCGGCCGTCCCCCCGGTCCCGTGATCGACAAGGGCCCGATGGTCTGCGCCTGCCTCAAGGTCGCCGCCCGCGCCATCGACCAGGCCGCCCAGGCGGGCGCCGCCACCGTCGAGGCCGTCGGCGCGGCCACCGGGGCCGGGACCAATTGCGGGTCCTGCCGGCCGGAGATCGCCCGCCGCCTCGCCGCCTTCACCCCCGTTCGGGAGACCCAGGATGCCGCATGACATGGGATATGACATGGGAGAGGTTCTGCTGGTGGGCGCGGGTCCGGGCCCCGTCGACCTGATGACGGTCCGCGCCCTGCGCGCCGTGGAGAGCGCCCAGGCCCTGCTCTATGACGCCCTGGTGGGGGAGGAGATCCTCGACCTGGCGCCCCAGGGCTGCCTGCGCATCCAGACCGGCAAGCGCGCCGGACGAACCAGCATGAAGCAGGAGACCATCAACCGCTTGATGCTGCGCCTGGCCCGCCGGGGCCTGCGCGTGGTGCGGCTCAAGGGCGGCGACCCGTCGATCTTCGGCCGAGTGGGGGAGGAGCGCGCCTTCCTGCAGGGCCACGGCGTGCCGGTCCAGATCGTCCCCGGCGTCACCGCCGCCTGCGCCGCGGCGGCCCAGTTCGGATTCCCCCTGACCCATCGTGGCCAGGCGCGCCGCGTGGTGTTCACGACCGCCAGGCTCGAGGCCGGCACGCTGGCCGTGGACTGGCGCGCCGCCGCCGATCCGGAGGCGACGCTGGCCATCTATATGGGCGGCGGCGCGGCCCAGGCCCTGAGCGAGGCCCTGATCGCCGCCGGTCGCGCGCCATCGACCCCGGTCCTGGCGGTGGAGAGCGCCGGCGGCCCGCAGGCGCGCCTCGCCAGCGGCCGGCTGGACGGCCTCGGGGGCCTGTGCGCGCCAGTCCATGGCGGGCCGATGCTGATCGTGGTGGGGGAGGTGGCCGCCCTGGCCGAAGGCGCCCTCGACACGCTGGTCCTGGACGGCTCAAGCTTGGAGCGACGCACCGCCTGAGTCCTGGAGCCCGCATGGACATCGCCGCCTATGTCGACCGCTGGCGGACCTCGCCCTTCGGGCGCTTGACCGGCGCGCCCTGGACGGTGACCCAGGCGGCGGAGGCCCACGTCGCCGCGGCCATCGCCGGCCTGGCGGCTCCCTATGTGGTTAACGGCGAGGTGGCGATCCACGCCTCGGCCACCGTCGAGGCCGGCGCGGTCGTCAAGGGCCCAGCCATCATCGGTCCGCGCTGCTTCGTGGCCGCCGGCGCCTATTTGCGCGGCGGGACCTTCCTGGACGAGGACTGCATCGTGGGGCCGGGCGCGGAGCTGAAGACCAGCTTGATGTTCAAGGGCGCCAAGCTGGCGCACCTGAACTTCGTCGGCGACTCCATCCTGGGGGCCGGGGTCAACATCGAGGCCGGCGCCATCGTCGCCAACTACCGCAACGAGCTGGAGGACAAGGCCATCCGGATCGCCGTGGCGGGCCAGGTGTTCGAGACCGGCGTCGACAAGTTCGGCGCGCTGCTGGGGGACGGCGCGCGGGTCGGCGCCAATGCGGTGATCGCGCCCGGCGCGGTGATCGCCCGGAACGCCCGCGTGCCCAGGCTGTCCCTGGTGGACCAGTATCCGCGCTGAGGGACCGCGTGGCCCAGGGGAGCCATGGACCGCCATATCCATTATTCGCCTAAGGAATATTATCGGAAATTGAAAGATGGCGTTGCGGCATGCCGTTGGGTGACCTTTGACGGCCCCAGGCCCGCTGCCTAGGCTTCCCAGCCGCACAGAAGACCAGGAGTTCCGCCGTGAGCCAATTGCCCAAGGCCTGCATCATCGGCGCCGGTTGTTCCGGATTCACGACCGCCAAGCGGTTGAAGGATTTCGGGATTCCCTACGACTGCTTCGAGGTCTCCGACGATATCGGTGGCAACTGGTACTTCAAGAATCCGAACGGCATGTCGGCCTGTTACGAGAGCCTGCACATCGACACCTCGAAATGGCGCCTGGCCTTCGAGGATTTCCCGGTCCCGGCCGACTGGCCCGATTTCCCGCACCACGCCCAGCTGCTGCAGTACTTCAAGGACTATGTCGAACACTTCGGTCTGCGCGAAACCATCACCTTCAACACGGGTGTCGAAAAGGCCCGCCGCACGCCCGACGGACTCTGGTCGGTGACGCTTTCCACTGGGGAAACAAGAACCTACGACGTCCTCTTCGTCTGCAATGGCCACCACTGGAGCCCACGCGTCCCGGAATATCCGGGCGAGTTCGACGGCCCGGCCTTCCACAGCCACGCCTATTCCGACCCCTTCGATCCGGTCGACATGCGCGGCAAGAACGTGGTGGTGGTGGGCATGGGCAACTCCGCCATGGACATCGCCTCGGAGCTCGCCCAGCGCCCGATCGCCAAGAACCTCTGGGTCTCGGCCCGCCGGGGCGTCTGGGTGCTGCCGAAATACATGAACGGCAAGCCGGCGGACAAGTCGGCCATGCCGTCCTGGATGCCCCGCAAGCTGGGCCTGGCCATGGCCCGCAGGGTGATCAAGAAAACCCTTGGAAACATGGAGGATTATGGCCTTCCCAAGCCCGACCATGAACCCCTGGAGGCCCATCCGTCGGTGAGCGGCGAGTTCCTCACCCGCGCCGGCTGCGGCGACATCAAGTTCAAGCCGGCCATCAAGGCCCTGGAGGGCAGGCGCGTCCGCTTCGCCGACGACAGCGTGGAAGACGTCGACGCGATCGTCTTCGCCACCGGCTATGACATGCGCTTCCCGTTCTTCGACGATCCGGAGCTGGTCCCGGACGCCGATCACCGCCTGCCCCTGTTCAAGCGGATGATGAAGCCCGGCGTGCCGAACCTGTTCTACATGGCCCTCGCCCAGCCCCTGCCGACCCTGGTGAATTTCGCCGAGCAGCAGACCAAGCTGGCCGCGGCCTTTCTGGCCGGCCGCTACCTGCCGCCCTCGCCCGCCGAGATGGAGAAGGTCATCGCCAAGGACGAGCAGACCCATCTGGGCCAGTACTACCAGTCCAAGCGCCACACGATTCAGGTCGATTTCGGGACCTATGTCGACGACCTGCACAAGGAGATCGCCCGCGGCGAGAAGCGCGCCCGGGCGGCGGGAAACCCCCTTCCCGTTCCGGCCCGCGCAGGCCTGACGCCCGCTTAGTCCGGCAGGGCCAGATCCCCGGCGGCGATGGCCTGCAGGGTCTCGACGAAGAACAGCGGCTCCAGGGCGGTGATCCGGGCCTCCAGGCTGTCGACGGTCTCCCCCGGGTTCAGGGCCAGGTCTCGGCGCGCCAGGATCGGGCCGCGGTCGTATTCCTCGTCCACCAGATGGATGGTGACGCCGCTGGCCGGGACGCCGGCGGCGATCACCGCCTCATGCACGCGGCGGCCATACATCCCCTCTCCGCCGAACTCGGGGAGGCGGCCGGGGTGGATGTTGAGGATGCGGTTTCGGAAACGGGCCAGGGTCGCCGGTCCCAGCTTGCGCAGATAGCCCGACAGCACGATCAGCTCGACCCCGGCGGCGGCCATGGCGTCGCGCAGGGCGAGGTCGGCGGCCTCGGGATCCTTCTCCGTCGGCAGGCAGAGGCTCTCGATCCCGTGGGCCTGGGCGAACGCGAGGGCCGCGGACTTGCGGTTGTTGCTCACCACCAGCCGCGCCTCGGCAGGCAGGGCCCCCGCCGCGATCGCCGCCACCACGGCCCGCATGGAGGAGCCATTGCGGGAGGCGAGAAAACCCAGCTTAAGAGGCGGTATCATCAAAGGAACCTGCCGCCCACTTCATGTTCGAACCGCAGGCCGTCATAGGCCGGCTCGACCCCATCGGGCAGCTGCGCCTTGAGGTCTTCGTAGTCCAGGTCGATATGCATGTTGGTGAGGATGGCGCGGCGGGGCCGCAGGCGCTCGATCCAGTGCAGGGTGCGCTCGACGTGGGCGTGGGTCGGGTGCGGCCGCCAGCGCAGGGCGTCGACGATCCAGACGTCGAGGTCGCTCAGGGCCTCGAAGGCCGCGTCGTCCAGGTCCACCACGTCGCTGGAATAGGCCACGCCGCCGAACCGGTAGCCCACCGAGCGGACCAGGCCATGGTCCTGATCGAAGGTGACCACGGGGATCACGCCCGAGGGGCCGTCCACGTGCCAGGGTTCGCCGTGCGGCGGGATCGGCCGCAGGTCGGCGATGGGGGGATAGCCCCCCTCCCCCTCGAAGATGTAGCCGAACCGGCGGCGGGCCGAGAGGGCTGTGGCCGCGTCGCTGTGGCAGGGAATCCGCGTCCTCTGGCCAATGGCGAAGGCGCGGATGTCGTCGATGCCGTGGATCTGGTCGGCGTGGTCATGGGTCAGCAGCACGGCGTCCAGCCGCCGCGCACCGGCGTCGGAGGTCTGGCCCACCAGGTCGGGCGAGGTGTCGACGATCACCGTGGTGGAGCTCTCAGGATCCTCCCCTGGACGGCGCACCAGCAGGGAGCAGCGGCGGCGGCGGTTCTTCGGATTGGCGGGATCGCAGGCGCCCCAGTCGCCGTCGGCCCGCGGCACGCCGCCGGAGGAGCCGCAGCCCAGGATGGTGAACTCCAGCACGCCGCTCACGGGTGGGGAATCCGGTCGAACAGAGCGAAGAAGGCGGCCTCGGTCCTCGCCTCGGCCTCGTCCCGCGACCAGCCGCGGATCTCCGCCAGCTTGACCAGGACATCGGGCAGATAGGCCGGCTCGTTGCGGCGTCCGCGATGGGGAACCGGCGCCAGATAGGGGCAGTCGGTCTCCACGATGATCCGGTCGGCCGGCATGTCGCGCACCACGGACCGCACGTCCTCGGCCGCCTTGAAGGTGGCGATGCCGGAGACCGAGAACCAGGCGCCCAGGGCCGCGGCCCGGGCCGCGAGCTCCGCGCCTGAGGTGTAGCAGTGCATCAGGATGCGGAAGGCCCCCTTGGCGTGCTCCTCCTCCAGCATGTCCCCCATCACCTGATCGGCCTCGCGGGTGTGGACCACCAGCGGCAGGCCGGTCTCGCGCGCGGCGACGATATGCTGCCGGAAGACGGCCGCCTGGAGGTCGCGGGGGCTGAGGTCGTAGTGGAAATCCAGTCCCGTCTCGCCAATCCCCACCACCCGCGGATCGGCGGCGAAGTCGATCAGAGCCCGGGCCGTCAGGTCGGTATGATCCTTGGCCTCGTGGGGATGGGCGCCCACCGTGCACCAGATGTCGGGCTGGTCGGCCAGGGCCCGGACCGCGGGGAAGTTCGGGATCTTGTCGCAGATGTTGACCATCAGCCCGACGCCGGCGGCCCGGGCCCGGGCGATCACCGCCTCGCGGTCCTCGTCGAATTGCGGGGCGTGCAGGTTGACGTGACTATCGATCAGCATGACGGGCTCAGGCGCGCGCGGCGTCACGCAGTTCGGAAAGCGCCGTGAAGAGGGCGTCCGTGCGATCGAGGTTCACGGCTTCGACGTCGCGCGGCAGGCGCTGCAGCGTCTCCCACGCCGAGGCCCAGCGATCAAGGGCGCCATAGCCCTCATGGGCCTGGGCCAGGACCTGAGCGTGGACCCGCTCGGCCAGGCGCTCGAACAGCAGGTTGAACTGGTTCGCCCCCTCCCCGCCGCGGAACCTGTCGGCCAGGGACAGGGCGGCGGCCTCGTCGATCTTCGGCAGGTCGCGCAGCAGCTCCTTGGCCGCGTCGTCGATGGCCACGGCGCCGGCGTTGGCCAGCGCCCAGGCCCGGCCCGGCGCCCCGCCCGACATCCGCGCCAGGCGGATGGCGTCCTCGGCGTTGGCCTGGGTGTGGGCCTGGACGAAGGCGGCGGTCTCGGCCTCCGGCAGGCCGTGAAAGGCCAGCCTGCGGCAACGCGAGCGGATGGTGGGCAGCAGACGGCCCGGCGAATGGGAGACCAGCAGCAGCACCCCGCTGGGGGGCGGCTCCTCCAGGGTCTTGAGCACGGCGTTGGCGCTGTTGGCGTTCAGGTCGTCGGCGGCGTCGATGATCGCCACCCGGTGCGGGGCGCTGGCCGGCGACTTGGAGAAGAACTCCGACAGCTTGCGGGCCTCGTCCACCGGGATGACCTTGCGCGGCTTGCCGTCCTCGCCGACCCGCTCCAGCACCAGGATGTCGGGATGGGAGCGGGCCATCATCTGCCGGCTCACCGGATCGGCGGGATCGGCGCCGAGGATCCCGTAGTCGGGCGCCGGGGCCGCGCCCAGCAGGCGTCGGGCGGCGCGATAGGCGAAGGTGGCCTTGCCCACGCCCTCGGGCCCGGTCAGCAGCCAGGCATGGTGCAGACGGCCCCGCGCGCGGCTGGCCTCGAAGGCCTCTTCCGCCGCCGCGTGCCCCTGCAGGCGGAAGACGTCGCGCGGATGGGGGATCTCGTCAGCCATGGGGGCGCAACCGATCCGACACCGCCGTCCAGACATCGGCCTCCACCGCCTCGAGGCTTCCGGCGGCGTCCACCAGGACGCAGCGCTCCGGCTCGGCCGCGGCGATCTGCTGGAAGGCGGTGCGCAGGCGCTCGTGGAAGGCCAGGCCCTTGGACTCGAACCGCGTCTCGGCGTGGCCCGAGGCTGTGGCGTGGATCTCGGCCCGAGCCAGTCCGACCTCCACCGGCAGGTCGAAGACCAGGGTAAGGTCGGGTCGCACCGCGCCCAGCACGTAGGTCTCCAGGGCGGCGATCAGCGCCGGCGCCACGTCGCCAGCCCCGCCCTGATAGGCCCGCGTCGAATCGGCGAAGCGGTCGCAGACCACCCAGGCGCCGCGCTCGAGGGCCGGGGTGATGGTGCGCTCGATGTGGTCGCGGCGCGCACCGTACATCAGCAAGGTCTCGGTGATCGGGCTCCAGCGGTCGGCCGAACCGGTCAGGACCAGGGCGCGAATGGCCTCAGCGCCGGGGGAGCCCCCGGGTTCGCGCGTGCCGACGACCTCGATCCCGACTTCCTGCAGCCGCGCGACAAGGCGCCGGACCTGGGTGGATTTCCCCGCCCCTTCCCCGCCTTCGAACGTGATGAACCTGCCGCGCGCCACGGGCGCAACATGGCGGCTCCGCGCCGTTTGTCCAGAACCCTAGAAGGGGCGCAGCACCCGGGCCTCGGCGAAGCCGTAGGACGCGACCTTGTCGCGCAGGCCCCAGGCCTCGCCCTCGTCGGCTCCACCCTGCAGGACGACGCGATAGAGGGTCACTCCGTCGGCGCGTTGCAGGGGCTCGATGGTGGCCACTCCGGCGCCGGAAAGCTGGTTGGCGACCCGCTGGGCGTTGGCCGGATCGCTGAAGGCCCCGGCCTGCACCCGATAGGCGCTGGCCGCGGCGACCTTCGGCGCGCTGCTCAACACAGGCGCCGCCGACGAGACCGGCGGAATCTGGGTGGGGGCGATGGCCGCTCCGGTGATCGGAGGCAGGCTCGCCGAGGCCACCGCCACCGGAGTCGGCGGCGCATAGGCCGGCAACGGCGGGACGTAGGCCGGAAGGGCCGGCGGCGGCGTGGTGTTGCTGGCGTAGCGCATGCCGGCGTCCGGTCCGCCCAGGGTGGCGGGGCCGATATACCTCACCCGCACATTGGCCAGACCCTTGCGGTCATAACCGAGTTGGCGCGCCGCCTCGTGGCTCAGATCGATCACCCGGCCGCCGATAAAGGGGCCGCGATCATTGACCCGCACCTGAATCTTCTTGCCGTTGTCGAGATTGGTCACCTCGACGATCGACGGCAGCGGCAGGGTCGTGTGGGCCGCCGACACCGCGTGCATGTCGAAGATCTCGCCATTGGCGGTCGGCTTCATGTGGAAGTCATCGCCGTACCAGGAGGCCACCCCGGTGGCGTCGTACTGCGGATCCTCGTGGGGGACGTACCAGACGCCCGCCACCTGATAGGGCGACCCCACCTTGTATCGGCCCCCGGCCCCCGTAGGCGCCGTCCCGGGCGTGACGCCAGGCAGCTTGCTGGCCAGGCGTGGATGGGGCGTGGCGCAGGCCGCGAGCGCGGCGCTGGACATCAGGATGAGGACGAGATTGCGCCCGACGGCGCTGTGGCGATGGGCGAACATGGTCGCAAATCCTTCTTCCCGAGCGCCCCCCAGCGCACGGTTCTTGGCCGCAAACATGCGCGCCAAGGCTTTGAACTGCGGTTAAGGAAGATGGTTAATCCGTTAAGGTTGTGGATCGCGCCTCCTGGGGCCCGAGTCGCCCGCTGCGAGGTCTGCCGATGACGTTCTGGGAATGGCTGCTGAACCCCACGGGCCTGACGCCGCACGGCTTTTGCCTGAGCTGGGCGCCCGGTCTGGTGGCCCTGCACGCGGGCTCCGACGCGGCCATCGGCCTGGCCTACTTCTCCATCCCCCTGGCCATCGCCGCCTTCATCGGCCGCCGGCGAGACCTGGAATACGGCTGGGTGGCCTATCTCTTCGTCGCCTTCATCGTCGCCTGCGGCGCCACCCACCTGATGTCGATCCTCACCCTCTGGGTCCCGTCCTACGGGATCGAGGGTCTGATCAAGCTGGTGACCGCCCTGCTCTCCATCGCCACGGCCGCCATCCTCTGGCCCCTGCTCCCCAAGGCGATCGCCCTGCCCTCCGCCGGCCAGCTGGCCGAGCTGAACCTCCAGCTCGCCGCCACCGTGTCCCAGCAGGGCGAGACCGCCGCCCGTCTGCGGGAGAGCGAGGCCCAGGTGCGGGCGGCCAATCTCGAGCTGGAGCGCCGCGTCGCCGACCGGACCGCGCAACTGGAGGCGGCCAACCTGCAACTCACCGAGGCCCTGGCGAAGCGCTCCGTGGCGGAGCAGGCCCTGGCCCGCAACGAAGCCGAGTACAGGGCCAGTTTCGAGGCCGCCGCTGTGGGAAAGATCCAGACCGATCCGCTGAGCGGCCGCTTCATCCGGGTCAACCGCGCCTTCGCCCACATGCTGGGCTACGAGCCGGAGGACCTGATCGGCCAGGACGGCTGGCGGTTCACCTGGCCGGAGGACCTGGAGGACGGCAGGGCGGGCTACGCCCGCCTTTTGGCCGGCGAGATCGACACCTATCACCGGGAGAAGCGCTACCTGCGGCGGGATGGCCAGCCGATCTGGGGCCGGCTGTCGGGATCGATCGTCCGCGACCCCGAGACGGGCGACCCCCTGCTGTCGGTCGGCGTGGTCGAGGATATCGACGAGCGCCACAAGGCCCAGGCGGCGCTGGAGGCCGCCAAGCGGGACCTGGAGGCGATGGTGGAGACCCGCACCGCCGCCCTGGCCCAGCGCGACCTGCTGCTGCGCGAGGTCTATCACCGGGTGAAGAACAACCTGCAGGTCATCGACAGCCTGCTGATCATGCAGGCGCGCGAACTGGCCGATCGCGCCGCCCGCGACGCCGTGCTGGGCCTGCGCAGCCGGGTCTACGCCCTGGGCCTGGTGCATCACCAGCTGATGGGCTCGCCAAACCTCAGCACCTTCGACATCGCCCCCTTCCTGCAGGAGCTGTCGGCCAATGTGGTGGAGGGTGGCGCGGCCGGGGGAATCCAGCTCAAGGTCGAGGCCGCGCCCCTGGAGGTTGGCCTCGACTTCGCGATCCCGCTGGGGTTGCTGGTGACCGAACTGGTGACCAACGCCCTCAAGCACGCCTTCCCGGCAGAGGCCGGACGCATCGATGTCCTCCTGGAACGCAGCGAGGATGGGCAGGTCGTCCTTATCGTGGCCGACGACGGCCAGGGCTATCGCGTCGATGAGTCCGCCGCGCCGGCGGGCCTCGGCGCCCGCATAATCAAGGGCCTGGTGGCCCAGTTGGGAGGAACGATGACCGTGCAGGCCGAGAACGGAACGCGCTGCGAGATCCGCGCGCCAGCGCCGGTGGCGCCGTGAGCGACCTGAATGCGTGCGTTCTGATCGTGGAAGACGAGTTCCTGATCGCCGAGGGCCTGCGCCTGCAGGTCGAGGACATGGGCCTGACGGTCTGCGCCGTCGCCGCCACGGCGGACGACGCCGTCGCCCAGGCCCAGGACCACCGGCCCTACCTGGTGCTGATGGACATGCGCCTGCGGGGGCTGAAGGACGGGGTCGACGCCGCCCTGGCGATCAATGCGACGGTGGGCTCGAAGATGATCTTCGTCACCGGCTCGCGGGAGCCGGCGACCATGGAGCGGATCCAGATGGACCACCCCTCGGCGGTGCTGTTCAAGCCGGTCTCCGACCGCCAGCTGCAGGCGACCATCAACGGCGTCCTGGCTGGCTAGGATGGCGGACGGGGTGGGATTCGAACCCACGGTGGGCTCTCACCCACGGCGGTTTTCAAGACCGCTGCCTTAAACCACTCGGCCACCCGTCCTGGTCAGGACTAGTCCTTGGCGCGTTCCACGTAGGAGCCGTCCTCGGTGAGGATCACCACCCGGGTGCCCGGCGCGATATAGGGCGGGACCATGGTGCGCAGGCCGTTGGACAGCACGGCGGGCTTGTAGGAGGACGAGGCCGTCTGGCCCTTCACCGAAGGCTCGGTGTCGACGATCTCGAAGGTGGCCAGGCGCGGCAGGGACAGAGCGATCGGCACCTCGTTGTGGGTCGAGAGCTGGACGGTCATGCCTTCCTGCAGATAGGGGGCGGCGTCGCCAACGACATCCTCGGTGGCGGTCAGCTGGTCGTAGTTCTCGGGGTTCATGAAGTGGAACCCGTCGCCGTCCTGATAGAGGAAGGTGTGGTCGCGCTCGTCGACGAAGGCCTTCTCCACCTGCTCGGTCGTGCGGTAGCGCTCCGACACCTTCACCCCGTCGGAGATGCGGCGCATGTTGAGCTGGGTCACCGGGGTGCCCTTGCCGGGGTGGATGTTCTCGGCGCTGAGGACCACGTAGAGCTTGCCGTCCATATCGACGACGGAGCCCTTGCGGAGGGAGCTGGCGGCTACTTTCGGCAAGTCATTCGTCCTTTAGATCCGCGCCGGCCGCAGCGGGCGCGCTTGTGCTAGGTTCCTGCGCTCCTATAGCGATCCGGGCCAGGATCGCCAGCGTCTTGGAGCCGCGACCTTGACCAGCCCCCTGCCCTCGCCCTGGTGGCGGCCCGAGAACCATCAGGACCGGCGGCCCTTCCTGCTGGCCCGCAACGCCATCCAGCGGGCGATCCGCGGCTGGTTCGAGGGCCAGGGGTTCACCGAGGTGGAGGCCGCGGCCCTGGCGATTTCGCCCGGCAACGAGGCCCACCTGCACGCCTTCGCCACCGAGGCGATCACCACGGACGGCCAGCGGTCGCAGCTCTATCTGCACACCTCCCCGGAGTTCGCCTGCAAGAAGCTGCTGGCGGCGGGCGAGACGCAGATCTTTGATTTCGCGAAGGTTTGGCGCAACCGGGAGCGCGGGCCCCTGCACCATCCCGAGTTCACCATGCTGGAGTGGTACCGCGCCGAGGTGCCCTATGAGGCGCTGATGGCGGACTGCGGGGCCCTGCTGGCCCTGGCGGCGGAAGCGGTGGGGGCCGAGTCCCTGCGGTTCCGGGGCCATGCCTGCGACCCCTATGCGCAGGCCGAGCGGGTGACGGTCGCCGAGGCCTTCGAGCGGCACGCCGGGATCGACCTCTTCGTGTCGGTCTCCGTGGATGGAACAGTCGACCCGGTGGCGCTGGCGGGGCAGATGGCCGAGCGGGGGATCCGGACGGCGGCGGACGACACCTGGTCCGATATGGTGTCACGGGTTCTGGTGGAGAAGGTCGAGCCGCACCTCGGGATGGGCCGACCGACGATCCTCTACGAGTACCCGACGAAGGAGGCCGCCTTGGCCCGCCCGAAGCCGGGAGATCCCCGAGTTTCTGAACGATTTGAATTATATGCGTGCGGCGTCGAACTGGCCAACGCCTTCGGCGAACTGACCGACGTTGACCAGCAGTTTGACCGTCTGAGTGCCGAGATGGACGAGAAGCAGCGGGTCTATGGCGAGCGCTACCCCATCGACGAGGACTTCCTGGCGGCGCTCGCGGTGATGCCGGAGGCCAGCGGCGCGGCCCTGGGCTTCGACCGCCTGGTGATGCTGGCCACCGGCGCGGCCAGGATCGACCAGGTGATCTGGACGCCGGTGCCTTAGGACTGCATCGCGCAGACCTCGGCGGCCAGCTGCTGGAAGCCGGACGTGTAGTCGGTCCACGGGGCGGCCGGGCTCGGCTGGGCGGCGTTGATGAAGGCCCCGCCCTTGGCGTAGTTGCCGCCGCTGAGGAAGGCCGCCGTCCTGGCCTGGCAGTCGAAGGCCACCTGATGGGTCGACCAGGCCACCGGGGTCGGAACGCCGTTGAAGGGGGTCGGGGTGTCGTAGAGGGTCCCCACCGAGGTGGTCTTCACCGCCCCCTCCGTCCGGACATCGCCCGAGGTGAAGGACCAGGCGCCGAGGCTGTCACGGGCGACGCCCTCGTAATAGGGCGCCGGGGCGCTCCCCTGCAGGGCCAGGGCCAGGCCCGCGGCCAAGATCACCGGGCCCATCACTGGGCCGTCAGGCCCGGGGTTTCCATGACCCCGTTCGGGCCAGGCACACCGGTGACCGTGACCGACATGGTGCCGCTGCCGCCGCCGTTGTCCTGCACGTTGAAGACCACGATGTTGGGCTGTTTCAGGGTGATGAGCTTGACCCGGGTGAAGCCGCCGTCGGTCCCGTTGACCAGGGGCTTGGTGTAGGTGGTGTAGCCGTCGGCGTCGGGGGCCGGGATCTCCGAGGCCGGGCGGCAGCCGAAGAACCGGATGGGACCGGCGGTGGGGTCCACGGCCCAGGCGGCGTCCGCCAGGCACTTGGGATCCAGGATGATCCCCGCCCCGCCCATGGCCGAGGCGCTCGATCCGGTGGTCAGGGCGAGCAGGGTCGCCGCCAGCAGAAGCCGCTTCATTGTCGTCTCTCCAGAAGGTGCGGGCGGCGGCTCAGGAGGCCGGGGTCAGGCCCAGGGTGATGGTGTAGCGCATCTGCGCGGCGGTCGGATGGCAGCTGGCCACCGGGGCGTCCGGGGAGCAGACGCCCTTGGGGGTGCTGTAGTTGACGCTGACGGCGACGGCCTGGGCGGCCTTGCGATAGCCCATGGCCGTGCCAGTGGGGCCGTCGGCGGCGGCGTTGTTGTCCTGCGCCCAGCCGCGGCCCCGCATCATGGCGTCCAGCTTGGCCGCCACGGACTGGAAGCTGGTCCCGAACACCTTGCCGCTGCCGGTGAAGGTGATGGTGCAGCCCGGCGCGTCGGCCTGGCCCGGATAGGAGACCGGCCCCAGGGCGGCGGTGGAGGCGGACGAGAGCGCCGCCTCGGCCCCGGACTTGAGCGCCAGGCAGGCGGCCGGCACGGGCGGCGCGGCGTTGGCGGCCGCCAGCGGCGCGAGGGCGAGCAGGGGCGCGAGCCCCGCGCTACGAATATCCACCAGATGGCGCATGACCAACCTCCCGCGTTTGGAAAGGAGCGTCCGTCAGGCGCGGGGACCTGACAAGCGGCCGATAACCCGAATTGTGGAGCTTGGTGGCGACGCCTAGTCGTTGCGCCGCGGCTGCCACCAGACGCCGGAGTCGGCCGACATGGGCGCGTCCAGGGCGTAGCACATGAAGAGGGCGTGGCCGTCCAGGACGTTGCGGGCCTTCTGCTGCGCCTTCAGTTCGGCGACGCGGGCCTCGCAGGCCGGCCGCGTGGCGAAGGGCCCTTCGATCGGGCCGTAGTAGTGCTCGGACCGGTAGCCGTCCCGGCCATTGCCGCCGACGACATAGGTGCTGTCGACCACCACATACTGGCCCGGCCCGTTATAGACCCCGGCCGCCGCGGGGGCGGCGCCCAGGGTCAGGAGCCCCAGGCCCAGGGCGACGCGAAGGTACTGGCGCATGCAAACCTCCAGATCGGACGCGAGGCCGCGCCTCGCGAGGGAGAGGCTAAGCCCTTTCGCGAGGGGCCGCGAGGGCCGAGGCCCTAGTTGGGGGCGACGCAGATATAGTCGCCGTTGTTGCCCTTCTTGCAGGTGAAGGTGGGCTCCGTGGTGGCGATGGTGTCGATGACCTGGTGGTCATTGCCGTCGATGTGGGCGAGCTTCTGGTAGTGCCGGTGGGTGTTGAAACTCGACTTCAGGGCCGCCAGGTCCGAGGCCATGGCCGCCTTCGCGGCCGCCAGGTCCGACTTCACGGCCAGGATGTTCCCGGCGTTGGTGAAGCCGTTGACCGAGGTCGTCTTCAGGCCGCTGTTCAGGCCGGCGATGTCCTTGGCCTGGGCCGCGGTCTGGTTCTGCAGGGCCTGCACCTGCTGCTGCAGGGTCGCCACCTGGCCGCGCAGGATGTTGACCTGTTTGAGCAGCTCCATGGGATCGGCGGCGCTGGTCATCGGGCCGTTGGGCGCCTGGAGCTGCGGATTGGTCGCCGGCTGGGCCGGTGCGATGCGGATCGGCGCCATGGGACGCTGGGCCCAGGCGGCGGGCGCGGCGAGCGCGAGGGCGGCCAGGGAAACCCCCAGCAGACGGAGCGGCTTGGTCATCGGATGGTCCCCCAGGCGCGACCGGTCCATCCGGCGCCCCCGACGCTAGCACAGTCGAACGTCGGTCGACGAACGTACATCCGCGAGGCGAGCGGAGGCGGCGGAGCGGAGCGCGGGGACCCAGGGGCCCAGCCCCGTCACCCGGGTCCCCGATCGCCTATCGGCGTCCGGGATGACGGCGGTTGGCAGGCAGGGGGAGCGAGCCCCCTCATCCGACCCGGCTCCTCAGGGCCACCTTCTCCTCAGGAGCTCTCAGGGGTCCGACCGTCGGGTCGCCTGACGGGATGGGTCACTCCCGTTCGCAGCCGTACCGGCCGAGCAGGGCCATCAAGACGACGCGGGACGCCGACAAACCCGCCTCGGAGGTCGGCAACTCCTGCTCGAAGGCGTTCTTCAGATCCCCCCAGGTCGCGTCCGGCGGGCGGCAGTACTTGTCCGGAATGGTCTCGGTCAGGAAGTCGCTGACCGCGATGATGAAGGCGTAGCATTTCGAAAGATCCGGACCGTTGTCCTGGCAATACCCATCAAGCTGCCTGGCCGTCAGCAGGGCCTGGCTCTTGGCCTGGGCCTGGGGCGCGCAGACCAGCGACGCCGCGAGCGCAGCCGTCAGGGCGAGGCGTTTCGCCGGTTTGCCGAGATTGATCATCATAGGGTCCCTCACGGACAGGCGTACCAGGTCTGCAGGATCGTCCCGACCATCTCGGCGGCGGAAATCTCGGAATAGGCCGCCGAATAGTTCGCCATGAAGATGTTGCGCAGGTCCTCCGGCTTGACGGTCGAGGGCGCGCAATACTGATCCGACACCTCGGTCAGGGTGTCGTGGATCCCCATGATGTAGCCGTAGCACTGGCTGATGTCAGGGCCGCCGCTCAGGCAGGCGAGCCGCAGCTCACCCGCCTTGAGGTAGGGTCCCGCCTCGGCCGGGGCCGCGCAGGCCAGGGACGTGGCGATGGCGGCGCCCAGGCCGAGCCGCCTCACGAGATCGCCCAGGTGGATCATGCCGCCCTCCCCCACACACCTGCGCGGGAGTCGCGCCCTGTGACTGAGGTGGGTGTTTCATGGAAATGGGGCTGGTGGAACGAGCTTCAGCTTGGCGGACGCGCGGTACGCGCAGGGTGCACAAAGTTGGGCGCCAAGGCGCCAGAAGATGCGCCGCGCCCGAGGGGGCGAGGCCCTAAACCGGGCGCGTCATCCCGGCCGCAGCGAAGCGGGGAGCCGCGACCGCGAAGCAGCGGCGCGAAGCAGTCACCCAGGGGCGGCGCGCTGGGCCCCTGGGTCCCGGATCGGCCTTGCAGGCCGTCCGGGATGACGTGGTTTGTTCGCGCTCGGCCTACTTCGCATCCTCGACCTTCAGGCTCTCGCGCAGGGCGCGCTTGAGGAACTTGCCCGAGGCGTTCCTCGGGATGGCCTCGTCGAGGAACCAGACGTAGCGGGGGGCCTTGTGCTTGGCCATCAGGGCCATGCAGTGGGCGCGCAGCTCGTCGGCGGTGAGGCTATGGCCGGGGCGAAGCAGGACGGCGGCGCCGACCTCCTCCCCCAGGCGCTCGTCGGGGACGCCGAAGACGCAGACCTCGGCCACGGCCGGGTGGCGGTAGCAGGTGGCCTCCACCTCGGCGCAGTAGACGTTCTCGCCGCCGCGCAGGACCATGTCCTTCTTGCGGTCGACGATGAAGATGAAGCCGTCCTCGTCGATGCGGGCCACGTCGCCGGTGTGCAGCCAGCCGTTGGTGATGCTCTCGGCGGTGGCGTCGGGGCGGTTCAGGTAGCCCTTGATCACCGGCGCGCCCTTGACCCAGAGCTCGCCCACATGGCCCGGCGGCACGGTCTGGCCGTCGTCATCCACGCAGCGGGCCTCGAAGGTGGGCATGGCCGGACCGCAGCTGTCGGGCTTGTCGACGAAGAAGTCGGCGCTCACCGATGTGATGATGCCGCAGGTCTCGGTCATGCCGTAGCCGGTGTTGGGCCGGGCGGTGGCGACGGCGGCGTCGATCTTGGCCACCAGGTCGGGCTGCAGCTGGGCGCCGCCGCCGCCAAGCGACAGCAGGCTGGAGGTGTCGGTGGTGGCGAAGTCCTGGTGGGTGATCACCTCGCGGGCCATGGTGGGCACGCCGCTCATGGCGGTGATCTTCTCACGCGCGATCAGCTTCAGGGCCTCGCCCGGATCCCACTTGTACATCAGCACCATCTTGCCGCCCGCCGAGGTCAGCGCGTAGGCGGCGCAGTTGTTGGCGGTGACGTGGAACAGCGGGGTGACGATCAGGCCCGCGGGGACGCCCGGGACCGGGGCGGCGGCCGGGTCGATCCCGTTGGCCCGCATGGTGGCCAGGCCCTGGACCTGGCCGGAGAAGCCCATGTTCATCAGGTTGGCGACGCAGCCGCGATGGGTGAGCTGGGCCCCCTTGGGGAAGCCCGTGGTGCCCGAGGTGTAGAAGATGCAGGCGTCGGCGTCGCGGTCGATCTGGACGTCGGGCATGTCGCCGCCGCGGCGGGTGACTTCGCTGAACGGTAGGACGCCCTCGGGCGGATTGTCCATGCGGGTGACGATCAGACGGATACCCTCCGCCATGGCCGGGCGCTCGAGGATGCGGGCCAGGCGCTCCTCGTCGCAGAAGACGACCTTGGGGCTCGAATCCTTGAGCCCGTATTCCATCTCGTCGGTGACCCACCAGGCGTTCATGCCCACGCAGGCGACGCCGATGGAGACGCAGGCCCAGTAGATCAGCATCCATTCGGGATAGTTGCGCATGGCCACGGCCACCCGGTCGCCGGGGCGCACGCCCTCGGCCCAGAGCCAGGCGGCGATGGCGTTCACCTTCTCATGGGCCTGGGCGTAGGAGATGCGCTCGTCCTGGTAGACCAGGTAGTCGCGGTCGCCATAGGCGGCGGTGGCGAGCCAGACGGCGCGGATATTGGGCGGGGCGTGCTTGAAGCTGCGGATCGTATTGCCGCGCACCTCGATCTCTTCGATCTCGAAGGGGGCGCCCGGGGCCGTCAGCTCGGCCCAGGCCTGCTTCAGTTCCTTGTAGTGCATGTTCCGTCCCGACGTTTTTTGATTTTTGGCTGAAGCTCCATAGTGTCGGAATTCCGTAGGGTGCGCCAAGCGGGAAACGGGGGGAGCGCCAGATGAAGACCTATCGCGTCGGGGTGATCGGCCTGGGCCAACGGATCGCCCACGTGCTGGCGGCCATGAAGGAGGTCGGCTGGAACCTGGAGGTGGCCGGCCACGTCGATCCCGCCCCGGTGGGGGCGCCGATCCTGGCGGCGGCCGGGATCGACCCCGGGGTCAGCTACCCCTCCCCCGGCGCCCTGCTGCACGACGGACCCTATGACCTGGTGATGATCGGCACGCCGAACCACCTGCACATGCGCCACCTGGGCCTGGCCATGGCGGCCGGCTATCCGATCTTCGCCGAGAAGCCGATCGTGCGCACGGTGGAGGAGACCTATGCCCTGGCCCGCGCGCTGGCCGAGCCCGGCCGGCCGCCGCTGTTCATCGGCCTGGTGATGCGCTCCATGCCCATCGTGCGCGAGGTGATCAAGCGCGTGGATAGCGGGGCGCTGGGGGAGATCATCTCCATCGACGCCACCGAGCACCTGAACGTCGAGCACGGCGCTTATCTGGCGCGCAACTGGCGGCGCAAGCAGGAGTGGGGCGGATCCTACCTGCTGGACAAGGTCTGCCACGACTTCGATATCTTCGGGCGGATCGCCGGCGCGCGGCCCGCCAAGGTGGCGAGTTTCGGCGGGCGGCGGATCTTCACCTCGGCGCGGGCCGGGGCGCCGCGGACCTATGACGATGGAAGCCCGGCCTATGTGGCCACCAACCCCGGCTGGATGGGCGCCAACGACGCCTTCGAGAGCGACATGGACGTCACCGACCACCAGACCGCCATGGTGGAGTACGAGAACGGCGTGCGGCTGTCGTTCCACGCCAACAGCCACGTCAGCCTGCCCGAGCGGCGCTGGTACGTCGCCGGGACCGACGCGACGTTGATCGCCGACCTGGTGCGCAACAAGCTGATGTTCCGCCCGACGTTGAACCGCCAGAAGCCGGAGCGGATCGACTACGGCGGGGTGACCGCGGATTCGCACAATGGGGCCGACCAGGCGATGGCGCGGGACCTGCTGGCGACCCTGGAGCTGGGGACGCCGTTTCCGGTGACGCCCTATGACGCCATGGAGGCGGGGCTGACGGTGATGGCCATCGACCAGGCGATGGAGAGCGGGACCATGCTGGACTGCGGGGAGATGTGGGCGGGGTTGGATGCGGCGCGGGGGTGAGGTTGTCGGCAATCTGATGGGTGGCTCGGCGTCACCGCTTCAGAATTGGAACCACGAACCACACGAACCACACGAACGAGCATCCGCCCCTCCCCCGCTCACCCAGGTAAAGGCTGGGATGACTGGCGGGCTAAAGCCCCTGGGCTTCGTCGGGCTCGCAATCGACCTTTGGCGTCGAACCAAGTTCTCGAACTAGGAGAGCAAGGCTCTCGTAATCCGCTCCAAGATCCGTTCCCAAGGGCGTGGGAAGCGCAGGCCTCGCCCGGACGCCACGACAGCAGAAGCAGACCGCGATCTCGCCAATCATCATTCCCTTCGCGTCGTACATGCGGAAGAAATGGTGCGGGACAAAGCAGGCGGCCGTGAACAATTCCGGCGCCTGCGCATGGAGAGCGCCGCGCAGCCGCCCGATCTGGTCAGGGGACAGAGCGCGCACCTCGGTCAACTCGTCGTGCCCTGGTTCATAGCTCCGGACGAACAGTCTGGCCGAGGCGGTCTGCGGATAGATGGCGCCCACCGGGGCCTCGCAGGCCACGAGCGCGGTCGCGACCAGGAGCATGGCGAGGGTCCGCATGAGCGTCATTCCGAAGCCTCCGCGACGAAGGGCTCGTAGGGCCCGACGTCGGTCTCCGCGCTCATCTTTCGATAGATCTGCACCAGGTAGGTCATGCCCGTGGCGATCCCAAGATAGGTCGCCACAATCGGCGTGAAGCCCAGCACGAGCCAGGGCGATAGTTCCTTGGCCGGTGGCCAATAGGCGGTGGCGACCTCCACGACGACATTCACCACCAGGAAGGGCGCGACCGCCACGATGAGGCCCGGGACGTAACGGCGGCCTGGCCGGAACAGGCCCATCATCACCCCACTGGCCTGCCGGGGTTCGCCCGCCGCGATGGCGGGCAGCGACAGGGCCATGGGGCCGAAGATCATAAGGATCGCCAGATAACCGGCGAGCGAGGCCAGACCATCGAGCGCCTTCGGATCGGCCAGGTGCAGCCGCTCCACAAGGTAGGCTGTCGCCGGTGTGAGTTGCTTGCTGAAGGTCGCCACAACCATGGAGAGCACGAAGAACCGCCAGAGATAGGCCAGGCTGGGCCGGATCGGCGCAAAGGGCGACGCGGACTGGCCCAGCGCGAACCGAGCCCAGGCCAGGGCGACCATGGGGTAGGTGGCGGCCGTCAGAAGGATAGACGCGCCGAGCATAAGCAGAACGCTCGCGCGAGCAGCCTTGCCCGGATGACCCGTCAGAAGCCCGCTGCCGAAATAGAGGCTGGCCAGCACCGGAACGCTGCCCAAGAGCGCCCATGGAAGGATCACCCGCGTCAGGGCGATGGGATTGTCGCGGACGAAGCGAAGCGCCCGCAGCGCTTCGGCCGGGCCGGACTCCTTTGGATCGAGGGGCGTGGCGCCGCCGCGCTCCTGAAGGACCTGCAGGCCCTCTATCTGTTTGGCGGTGTTCGGCAGGGTGATCAGGACCGCTGCGCAGACCATGCAACCGACCGCGAGGCCGATGGACAGATCACTGCTGAGCCCCAACTCTGGCCGAGTTATCGGCACGGCGATCACCCCGAACGTGGTCACAATGAACGCCACGCCCGCCAACCGCATCCCGCGCGGATGGGCCTTGGCGAAGGCGCGGCTGCGAGGCTGAGCCAGCGCCACGCTAAGCAAGATCAGCAGGATGAGCCCCGCGATGATCCCGGGCGCCTGACCCTCGGGCGCGACGAACCACATCACGACGCAAACGAGGATCGTCACGATCCCCAACCGCAAGAACCCCTTCAAAGCCCCACTCCCCCGAGTTCGAGCACGAAGCATGGGGCGGTTCCTTACGGGTCACAACCCCTGGGTGATCTCCACGAGCGCCACCGACCGGTCGCCGAAGTGCGCCGGCAGGCGGGCCCCTGCCCCGCGCTTTACAGACGCCGCGCGGCGTATGACCCTCCCGGTCGGATCCATGGCCTGGGAGGGCGCGATGGCGACGGACATGACGCCGGAGGAGCTGGAGGCCGCCCTGAGGGGCGGGTCTTCCATCGACAGCTTCGAGCACCGCAGCGACGAGAACGACGACGACTATATCGTCGCCCAGCTCTACCGCACGCCGGAGGGCCGGCTGTTCCGCTATGTCGAGAGTTCGGGCATGGACTCGACGTTCTCCGGGGCCGGCGAGTTCGGCCAGTGGCTCGAGGCCTGGGAACAGGCGGGCTGGAACCGGTTCTAGGCGGCGATCTCCGCAAGCGCCGCCAGCAGGCTGTCGGTCTGGTCCGGCGTCCCCACGGTGATCCGCAGATGGTCGGCGATCCGCGGCGCGTCCCAGCGGCGCACCAGGATGGCGCGTTCGCGCAGGGCCGCGGCCAGGGCCGCGCCGCGGTGGTCGGGGTGGCGGGTGAAGACGAAGTTGGCGCTCGACGGGAGGGTCTGGAAGCCGAGGGCGGTGAGGCCCTCCACCAGCTTGGCGCGCGTGGCGATGATGGTGGCCAGGGTCGCCTGGAAGTAGGCCTCGTCCTGTACCGAGGCGATGGCGCCGGCCTGGGCGGGGCGGCTGAGCGGGTAGGAGTTGAAGCTGTCCTTCACCCGGGTCAGGGCGGCGATCAGGTCGGGATGGCCCAGGGCATATCCGACCCGCAGACCGGCCAGGGCCCGGCTCTTGGAGAAGGTGCGGACCACCAGCAGATTGTCGTGGCGGGCGATCAGGGGGACGGCGGTCTCGGCGCCGAAGTCCACATAGGCCTCGTCGATCACCACGGGGGCGTCCGGGTGTTCGGCCAGCAGGGTCTCGATGTCGGCCAGCGGCAGGGCCACGCCGGTGGGGGCGTTGGGGTTGGGCAGAATGATCGCCCCGGCCGGGCGGCGGTAGTCGGCGACGTCGATCTGGAAGGCCTCGTCCAGGGGCACGGTCTGGGCCTCGATGCCGAACAGACGACTGTAGACCGGATAGAAACTGTAGCTGATGTCCGGGAACAGCAGGGGCGCGTCGTGCTTCAGCAGGGCGGCGAAGGCGTGGGCCAGGACCTCGTCGGAGCCGTTGCCGACGAAGACGTTGGCGGACTCCAGGCCGTGATAGGCGGCCAGCGTCCGGCGCAGGGCCGTGGCCTCCGGGTCCGGATAGAGGCGCAGGCTATCGCGGGCCTCCGCGGCGACGGCGGCCAGGGCCTTGGGCGAGGGTCCAAGCGGACTCTCATTGGTGTTGAGCTTGATGAGGCCCGCGATTTGCGGCTGCTCGCCCGGGACATAGGGCGAAAGCGTGCGGGTCAGGTCGCTCCAGAGGCGGCTCATGGAATCTCGCGCTAGGATGGTGGGGCAAGCGGGAGGTCTGTGACATGGAAACCCGAATTCTGCACCTGTCGGCGGTGGAGATGATCCCCTGGCGCGATCGGGCGCGGGGCGACGCGATCAAGCCCCACTGGTTCGAGGGCCAGACTGAGGGGCGGCTGGCCAAGCCCCTGGGGATCACCCAGTTCGGGGTGAACCTGGTGACCCTGGCGCCCGGCGCCTATTCGGCCCTGCGCCACTGGCACGCCGCCGAGGATGAGTTCGTCCATGTGCTGAGCGGCGAACTGGTGCTGATCGACGAGACCGGCGAGCACCTGCTGACCGCCGGTTCGTCGGCGGGGTTTCCGGCCGGCGTCGCCAATGCGCACCACCTGGTGAACCGCTCGGCGGCGGCGGCCACATATCTGGCGGTGGGGTCGCGGCGGCCGGGCGAGGAGACGATCACCTATCCGGACGACGACTTCGGGCCGGTGCGGAAGTAGGTCTCGCGCCCTGTTCGTGAAGTTCGTGTGGTTCGTGGACGATCTGGTGGGCCTCGCGGCGTCGCGGCTTTGAAGGATTGGAACCACGAACCTCACGAACGTCACGAACGGCGGCTGCCCCTCACCCGCTCACCCCGGCGAAGGCTGGGGGCCAGGTCGTAGGTCACGGCCTGAGCCAGAAATCCTGAGTCCGGAGGTGAATCT
Organism: Phenylobacterium sp. GW821-FHT12F10; assembly: GCF_058806695.1. NCBI lineage: Bacteria > Pseudomonadati > Pseudomonadota > Alphaproteobacteria > Caulobacterales > Caulobacteraceae > Phenylobacterium > Phenylobacterium sp. GW821-FHT12F10. The sequence continues at coordinate 1,685,822 of NZ_JBXAPY010000001.1, forward strand.
GGGTCCCGGCCTTCGCCGGGATGAGCGGGTTTTTCTAGCCGCCCCCCAGCTTCCACCCCGCCGCCTTGACGAAGGCCTCGTAGAAGGCCGGCTCGTAGGCGGCCTCCGGGTCCCTGCGGACCCATTCGTCCAGCAGGTGGGCGTCGTCGCCCACCAGGATGCGCCAGCGCTGCGCCTTCACGCCGTCGAGGATCACCGTGGCGGCGGCGGCGGCGGTCATGGGGGCGTCCTCCAGGAAGCGGCGGGCGGCCTCGGCGACCATGGCCTGGATAGCGGCGTCGGGAACCTGGGCGGCGTCCACCCCGGCGGCGGCCATGCGGGCGCGGGCCACTTCGATCTCCTCGGGGCTCAGGGCGTCGGCCTCGGTCCCGACCTGGACCTTGCGGGAATTGGCGACGATGGAGGTGCCGATGTGGCCGGGCATGACCACGCTGGCCTTCACGTGGGGGGCGGTGAGCCGCAGGTCGGTGATCAGGGCCTCGGTGAAGCCCTTCACCGCGAACTTCGCCGCCGCGTAGGAGGTGTGGGAGGTGTTGGGGCCGATGCTGGCCCAGAAGCCGTTGACGCTGGAGGTGTTGACGATGTGGGCCTCGGGCGCGGCGATCAACATGTCCAGGAAGGTGCGCACCCCCAGATAGACCCCGCCCCAGCAGACATTGAAGGTCCGCTCCCAGGCCGCCCGGCTGTCGGTGACCATGCTGCCGCCGCCGCCGATTCCGGCGTTGTTGAACAGCAGGTGGATGTGGTCGGTCTGGTGCTGATCCTTGATCTCGTCCCGGAACCGCTGGAGCTGCGACTCGTCGGAGACGTCGGCCAGGTGGGCGGTGATCCGCACGCCCTGGGGGATGCGGTCGGCCGTCGCGAGCGCGATGGTCTCCTTCATGTTGGCCGCCGAGACGTCGCACATGGCGACATGGCAGCCCTGGGCCACCAGCTGGCGGGCCAGTTCGCGGCCCATGCCGGTGCCGCCGCCGGTGACGACGGCGATCTTGCCGGTGAAGTCCTGCATCGCGTTCTCCCTCGAGGCGCTGTTCGCGCGCCCTTGACGGGAGATTGAACCCCGGCGGGCGCGGGCGGAAGCGTGACCTTGCGTCAGTGGCGCGTGGTTAAGCGGTATTCACCGCGTTTTTTGGCCGGGAATTCATGCGGGGACGGCAGGTTCAGTCCGAACAGGAATGGACGCCATCCCTTTGGATCAGGTCAGCAAAATCGCCAATGCGGGCGGAATCTCCGCCAGGGTGATCCTCGACGCCTTCGACCGCTGGCTCAGCCATCGGGTCGCCGAGGCGCGTGGGGCCGGCATGGACCTGGCCTTCCACGACCGCGAGTTCGACATCGCCCCGGGCCGCGACCCCGCCCTGGTGGGCTGGAGCCATGTCCTGCTGGCTCCGGGCGCCAAGCCGCCGCCGGGCCAGGACTGGACCGTCTACCGCCTTCAGGAGCAGGGCCTGACCCACAGCGCCGGCGTGGGGGTGCTGAACCAGGACGCCCTGCGCACGGCCCTGGAGGCCCTGGGCTACGGCGCCTATCTGGGCGCGCCCCCCAACAGCGCCGCCGCGGGCGCCTGACGCCGCCATTTGCCGTCGGGGCGCGGGGGCATCAGGATGGGGCAAAGCCCTCCTGATTCAGAAAGTCCGCCGCCCGTGAAACGCGCGCTCTTCGCCGCCGCCGCCCTGCTGCTCAGCAGCGGCGGCGCGCTCGCCCAGTCCGCCGGCCCGCAGCCGGTTCCCCTCCCCGCCCCCATCCCCGCGCCGCAGGACAGGCCCTATCCGGGCCTGATCACCCTGTCGGTGGACGCCACCGACCTGGACCGCCGGATCTTCCGGGTGAAGGAGACCATCCCCGTGGCCCAGCCGGGGCCCATGACCCTGCTCTATCCGAGCTGGATCCCCGGCAACCACGCCCCGCGCGGTCCCATCGACAAGCTGGCGGGGCTGGTGATCACCGGGAACGACAAGCCCCTGGAGTGGACCCGCGACCCCGTCGACGTCTCCGCCTTCCACATCGACGTGCCGCCCGACGTGAAGTTCGTGGAGCTGAACTTCCAGTACGTCTCCCCCACCGATCCCGACCAGGGCCGGGTGGTGGTCACCCCGGAGATGATGAACGTCCAGTGGTTCGCCCTGGCCCTCTATCCCGCCGGCTATTTCACCCGACAGATCCAGATCCAGCCCCATATCCGCCTGCCCGACGGCTGGTCCTTCGCCACGGCCCTGGAGGACCGTGACAGCGTCCGGGAGATGGTCCGATTCAAGCCTGTCAGCTTCGAGACTCTGATGGATTCCCCCATGTTCGCGGGGCGTTACGTCAAGAAGCTCGACCTCGATCCCGGCGGCCGCTCGCGGGTGACCCTGAACGTGGTGGCCGACGATCCGAGCCTGCTTGAGATCAAGCCGGCCCAGCTGGCGGCGCACAGGGCCATGGTGGCCCAGGCCGACAAGCTCTATGGCGCGCGTCACTACGACCACTACGACTTCCTGTTCGCCCTATCCGACCGCATGGGCGGCATCGGGGTGGAGCATCAGCGCTCCAGCGAGAACGGCACGGTCCCGCGCTACTTCCTCGACTGGGACAAGCTGCCGGCGACCCGGGACCTGCTGCCCCACGAATATACCCACAGCTGGAACGGCAAGTACCGCCGCCCCGCCGACCTGTGGACCGCCAACTTCAACACCCCGATGCGCAACAGCCTGCTCTGGGTCTATGAGGGCCAGACTCAGTACTGGGGCTATGTCCTGGCCGCGCGCTCGGGCCTGCTCACCAAGCAGGAGGCGCTGGACGCCATCGCCGCGACCGCGGCGGCCTATGACAACCGGGTGGGCCGCTCCTGGCGGGCGATGGAGGACACCACCAACGACCCGATCATCTCCGCCCGCCGGCCGCAGGCCTGGACCAGCTGGCAGCGCAGCGAGGACTACTATTCCGAGGGCCAGCTCATCTGGCTGGACGCCGACACCCTGATCCGCGAGCAATCCAAGGGAAAGAAGTCCCTGGACGATTTCGCCAAGGCCTTCTTCGGGGTCAATGACGGCGACTGGGGCCAGCTCACCTACGACTTCGACGAGGTGGTGAAGACCCTCAACGCGGTTCAACCCCACGACTGGGCGGGGTTCCTGAAGACCCGGCTGGAGGGCCACGGCCCCGGCGCGCCCCTGGATGGGGTGACCCGCGGCGGCTACCGCCTGGTCTATGCCGAGACCCCCACCGACTACGCCAAGAGCAACGAGACCCGGCGGAAGATCACCGACCTGACCTATTCCCTGGGCATGACGCTCGGCAAGGACGGAGAGCTGACGGCGGTGCAGTGGGAGGGACCGGCCTTCAAGGCAGGCCTGGCCGACGGCATGAAGCTGATCGCGGTGAACGGCCTGGCCTATGACGCCGACCGGCTGAAGGACGCGGTCACCGCCGCCAAGGGGGTCAAGGAGCCGCTGGAGCTGCTGGTGAAGTCCGGCGAGCGCTACCGCACCGTCAAGATCGACTACCACGGCGGCCTGCGCTACCCGCGCTTCGAGCGGGTGGCGGGGACCCCGGCCCGGCTGGACGACATCCTGGCGCCGCGGAAATAGCGGTGGGCGGCGACCTGCGCCTGCTGGAAGCCAACCTGGCCACGGCGTTCGTCATCTCGGAAACCGGGCGGATCGTCTCGGAGAACGAGCCTGGCCTGCCGCCCGGACCGCGCCTCCATCTGGCGGGTTGCCGGGACGGGACGCGAGTCCGCCTGCGTCATGACCTGGACGGCGAGACCGTGCGGATCATCGAGGCGCTGGTGGCGCGCGAGGCCCCCTGGGTCGATCCGGAGGCGGACCCGGCCTGTCTGCCGGACCTGCTGGCCCGGCTTGCGCCGGTGGAGAGCGTCAGCCGGTCCATCCTCTACCGCCTGCCCCACGGCCTTCCGGGGACGGGGGCCAGGATCCTGCGCGGCGACACCGCCCAGGGCCAGGCCTGGCTGGCGCGCCTGGCGGAGGTCGGCATGCCGCAGCACTTGCTGGACGCCGGTTTTCTCGGCGCCGGCGACTTCTGGGAGCCCTGGTGCGTGGCCCTTGAGGGGGAGACGGTCGCAGCCATGGCGTTCGCCGCGCGGATCGGGCCGCGAGGCGCCGAGATCGGGGTCTACACCTTCCCGGGTTTCCGCGGCCGGGGGCTGGCGGCGGCGGTGACGGCGGCCTGGTCGAGCCTGGCCGAACTGGCGGACCGGCCGCTGTTCTACAGCACCTCGGTGACCAACCTTTCGTCCCAGAGGGTGGCGGCGCGGCTGGGGTTGCCAGTGTTCGGGGCGGCGATGCGGGTGACGTAGTCGTCCGGTGTCATCCAATTCTCCGGTGTCATCCCGGCCGCAGCGAAGCGTTGTCCGGGACCCAAACTCGCGGGACGAGCAGGATAGATCGGTGAGTATGGGTCCCGCACTTCCGCGCCTGCGGCGCTCCATGCGGGATGACACCTTGGATGAAGCGGCGCCGCGTGAGGTCGCGCCTCTCAGACGCTGAACCGCACGAACAGCGGATGCCCGGCGCGGGGCGCGACGTTGGGGGCGGCCCAGTCCTTGCCGCCGACGCGGGCGACGAAGGGGGCGCCGGAGGCCTGGTTGGCCGCCACGCCGGTGGGACAGGCGAAGCGCAGCTCCAGGGGCGGTCCGTCCGCGCGGTCGTAGGTGACGATCCCCTCCGAGCCGCGGGCGCCGGCGTTGTCCTGGATCCAGAAGCGGGTGACGTGGCCCCTGGGGATGATGGCGGGCGGCGCCACCACGTAGCGGCCGTGCGCCTCGACGGTGGCGCGGCGGACCAGGTCGGCGGTCCCGCGGGTGTTGTCCACGGTGACATAGGTCGAATAGTCGAGGGTCGGGCCGTAGACGATGCTGTCCTGGGGGGCGGCGTGGTCCTCGATGACATAGGCGCCCGAGGCCTGGGCGGTCACCTGGCGCAGGCGGGCGGTGAGGCTGAGCGTGTCCACCTCGATGAAGGTGGGATGCTTGCTCCCGATGTCGGCGCGGCTGGGGCAGTCGAAGCCGGTGTTCACATAGTTGATGAAGCCGTCCCTCAACCCCGAACGGGGTTCGTGGGTGTGGCCGAACACCACCAGGTCGGCGCCGGTCTGCAGGGCCAGACGCTGGGCGAACCAGGGCAGGTAGTGGCCATCGATGTCGGCGGCGGCGGCCTTGGCCGCGGAGATGTCGCCCCCCACCGCACCCGCCCACCGGCCCCACAGGCCCTGATAGACGCGCTTCACCTCCCCCAGGTTGGTGGTGCGGCCGTCCGGCAGCAGGATGGGCTCAGCCTCGGTGATGCCGGTGACCTTCACCGCGTAGTTCACCGCCGACTCGATCAGCGAGCCGTTGATGGAGCCGGCCAACTTGGAGAGCTCGATGCCGTTGGGGGCGCCCTGGTCGGGCAGGTCGGCGACGCTGCGGCCCGGCGGCAGGTCGCGGTCCAGCATGAAGGCTACCGACCGGGTGACGAAGTGGCCAAGCGGAACGGGGGCCAGCGGGGTGGCCAGGTCCGGGGCGTTGAACATGGTCCAGCGGTGGCCGTGGGAACAGGCCAGGCGGCGGTCGGGCGCCAACGGGAAATAGACCTCCTCGTCGCGGAGCTGGATGCGCCATCCCTCGCGGCTGGCGACAATGTCCAGATCGCGTTGAGTGATCCCCATGTCGTGGTTGCCCGGCACATAGGTCACCCGGCCCTTCAGGGCCGACAGCGCCTGGGCGAGCTTGCCGCCCGGGCCGAAGATGGCCGGATTGGCGGCGGCGATCTCGCGGAAGCCCGGCGGCCGGCGCCGGGGGGCGTAGGTCCAGAAGTCCACGAAATCGCCCAGGATGATCAGCTCGCGGATCTCCCCCGCGCCGGCGATCACATAGTCCAGCAGGGCGGCGAGATAGGGCTCGTGGAAGTCGCGCTGGTACCAGACGGTGGGGGAATTGTCCCCGATATGGACGTCGCTGAGGAAGACGATCTTGGTGCGGCCGGGCCCGATCGGCGGCAGGGCGGCGGAGGCCTGGCTCGCGAGCGCGCTGGCCGCGGCGCCGGCGACGACCGCGCGACGGTTGATGCGAGGCATTGGCGCGCCCTCCCCCGTGTCCGGCGGCGATTACAGCATGGCCAAGCTGGAGCGTGAACCTGGCGATAAGTGGGGGGGAATTCGCGCCTTAGGGGCGCCGAGGGCCGGCGCCCTCAGCCGCAAACAGGTGTCCCCGGAGCCCGGGCGCCGGTAGGATCGCGGCGGGCAATGATCGGCGGCGGGATGGCGACGGACTCGAACCTGACAGAGGCGCCACCGACCCCGCAGCACCGCGCCTGGCCGCGGGACGCCGCGGGCTATGCGGCCTCGGCGGTTCTCGTCGCCACCGCCAATCTCATCGCCCACCTGGCGGCCGATCAGCTGACCGGCGCCAACCTGGCCATGCTGTTCCTGGCCAGCGTGCTGCTGAGCGCCTTCTGGTTCGGGTTGGGTCCCGCCCTGCTGGCGGCCTGCGCCGCGGCCCTGAGCTACAACTTCTTCTTCCTGGTCCCGCGCCTGAGCTTCCGGATCGAGCGCCCGGCCGACCTGCTGACCTTCGTGGTGTTCTTCGCGGTGGCGACCTCCACCGGATGGCTGGCGGCCCGGGTGCGGGCCCAGGCCCGCAGCGCCGCGCGCCGGGCGTGGGAGCTGGGCGCCCTGCTGGAGGCCAGCCGGGGCCTGTCGGCCGCCGCCACGCCCGACGAGGCCGCCCGCATCCTGGCGCAACAGGCGAGCCTCGCCGCCGGCCGCGCGGCCATCGTCCTGCTGCCGGAGGCGGACGCCCTGCGGTTGGCCGCGGGCCCCGAGGGTCTGACGGAGCTGGCCGACACCACGCGGATCGCCGCCCGCCAGGCCTGGGAGACCGGCGCCGGCAGCGCCGACCAGGCCGGCTGGAGCCTGCGCCCGCTGCAGGGACTGCGCGGGCGGGTCGGGGTGATCGGCCTGCGCGGCGCCTCGCCCCTGTCGCCGGAGCAGGAGGGGCTGCTGACCGCCCTGCTACACCAGGGCGCCGTGGCCCTGGAGCGGGCCAACCTGGCCGCCGCCGCGGCGGAGGTGGACGCCCTGCGCAAGGCAGATCACCTGCGCTCGGCCCTGCTCAACTCCATCAGCCACGATTTCCGCACCCCCCTGGCCACGGTGCTGGGCGCCTCCACCACCCTGCTGGACTACGAGGCGAGCCTGAAGCCGGGGGTGCGGCGAGACCTGCTGCAGAGCATCGCCGAGGCGGCGCGGCGGCTGAACCGCTATGTGGGCGACCTGCTGGACATGAGCCGGCTGGAGGGCGGCGCCCTGACGCCGCGGCGCGAGCTCACCGACGTGCGCGCGGTCCTGGCCTCGGCGCTCGAGCGGCTGGAGGCGGGGCTGGAGGGCCGCCGGATCGTGCGTGACTTCGCCCCGCAGCTCTCGCCGGTGAGCGCCGACCCGATGCTGCTGGAGCAGGCGGTGCTGAACATCATCGAGAACGCCGCGGCCTACAGTCCGCCGGGGGCGCCGATCGAGCTGGCCGCCCACGAGGATATGGGCCATGTGCTGATCTCCATCGAGGACCAGGGGCCGGGGATTCCGCCGGAGGGATTGGACAAGGTGTTCGACCGATTCCGCCGCCTGGAGCAGCCGACCGACCGGGGGCGCGGCCTGGGGCTGGGCCTGTCCATCGCCAAGGGCTTCGTGGAGGCCATGGGCGGGCGGATCGCCGCCACCAGCCCCGTGGCCGAGGGCCGGGGCACGCGCATCCTGATCGTCCTGCCCAAGCCCCATCCGACGCCGAGGACGCTGCTGTGACCCTGCGCCCGCGCATCCTGGTGATCGACGACGAGCCGCAGATCCACCGGTTCCTGACCCCAGCCCTGGAGGCGGCGGGCTTCGAGCCGATCCGCGCCGACACCGCCGCCGCCGGCCTGCAGGAGATCGCCCGCCGCGCCCCGGACGCGGTGATCCTCGACCTCGGCCTGCCGGACATGGACGGCAAGACGGCGCTCACCAAGGCGCGGGCCTTCTATGCCGGGCCGATCCTGATCCTGTCGGCCCGCGACCGGGAGGTGGAGAAGATCGACGCCCTGGACCTGGGCGCCGACGACTATGTGGAGAAACCCTTCGGGGTGGGCGAGCTGCTGGCCCGGCTGCGGGTGGCGCTGCGCCGGGGCCAGCCGGGGAACGCCGCGCCGCGGGCGGTGCGCGCCGGGGCCCTGGAGATCGACCTGGCCATGCACGCGGTGCGCCGGGACGGGGCGGCGGTGCGGCTGTCGCCCAAGGAGTTCGACCTGCTGGCCCGGCTGGTGGAGGGCGGCGGCAAGGTGATCACGCACCGTCAGTTGCTGACCGCCGTCTGGGGTCCCGCCCACGTGGAGGACACCCAGTACCTGCGGGTCTTCGTCGGCCAGTTGCGGCAGAAGCTGGAGCCCGATCCCGCCCGGCCCCGGCACATCGTCACCGAACCGGGGGTGGGGTACCGCTTTCTGGCCGAAGGCGACGCCTAGCCTGGCGGGATGCGGCCCGGGACGATCTTCCCGCGGCCCTGCCGGCCGGTGTTGACGGGCGCCGCCGGCCACCGTATTTAAGTAAATACTTAAATATCTCGCGGACCCCCAACGTGCTGTCCCCTCCCTCCCTCAGCGACACCTTCGCGGCCCTCGGCGACGAGACCCGGCTGGCGATCCTCAGCCGGTTGGCCCGCGAAGGCGACATGACCGTGCAGGAGATCGCCGGGCCCTTCGCCATGAGCCTGCCGGCGGTGTCGCAGCACCTGAAGGTGCTGGAGCGCGCCGGGCTGATCGCCCGCGGGCGCGACGGCCAGAAACGCCCCTGCCGCCTGAACGCCGAGCGCCTGGCCGAGACGGCGCGCTGGTTCGATCACACGCGCGCGGCCTGGGAAGGGCGGTTCGACCGGCTGGAACACTTCCTCGCGCAATCCCCGCAACCGACCGTCCCGACAGGAGAAGACCATGAGCCATGACCCCCTCGCGACCTGGGCGCTCGATCGCGAGATCGTCCTGTCGCGCGTGATCGCCGCGCCGCGCGCCAGGGTGTTCCAGGCCTTCACCGATCCAAGCCAGATCACCCGCTGGTTTGGTCCGGAGGGCTTTAAGACCGAGACCCTGGAGATCGACATCCGCGAAGGCGGCCGCTGGCGGTTCATCTATACCGGCCCGGACGGAACCCGCTGGGACAACCGAATGGTGTTCCTGCGGGTGGAGGCGCCAAGCCTGCTGGAGATCGAGCATGGCTCGGACGTGGACGACGATCCCGCGCGGTTCCACACGACCATCACCTTCGATGAGCAGAGCGACGGCAAGTGCGTGCTGACCATGCGCCAGCTGCACCCGACGAAGGCGCAGCGCGACGCCGGCATCGGGTTCGGCGCGGTGGAATACGGGTACCAGACCCTCGACAAGCTCGCCCGGCACCTGGGCGTGGGGTGACCGGACCCCGCACCTAGACGGTCACCTGGGCTCCCATCTCCACGACCCGACCGGGGGGAATCTGAAAGAAATCGGTGGGATTGGCGGCGTTCTTCATCAGATAGATGAATAGCTTGTCCTGCCAGAGCGGCATTCCCGGGCCGCGGCCCGGCAGCACCGAGCGCCGGCCGAGGAAGAAGGACGTCGCCATGATGTCGAACTTCAGCCCCTGGCGGCGGGCCGCGCCCAGGGCCTTGGGCAGGTTGGGCTGCTCCATGAACCCGTACCGCACGGTCACCCGGCTGAAGTCGGGGGTGAGGGTCTGGATCGCCACCCGCTCTTCCTCAGGCACACGGGGCCGGTCGGCGGTCTCCACCGTCAGGATGATGTTCCGCTCGTGCAGCACCTTGTTGTGCTTGAGGTTGTGCATCAGGGCGACGGGGGCGACGTCGGCCTGGGAGGTGAGGAAGATGGCCGTGCCGGGCGTCCGGAAGGGCGGGCGGGCGCGCAGGCTCTCCACCAGGTCGGCCAGGGGAATGGAGTCGCGCTGGGTCTTGTCGGCCAGGATCCGCACCCCCTTCAGCCAAGTCCAGATAATCAGGACGACGCCGGCGCCCACCACCAGCGGGAACCAGCCCCCCTGGACGATGCGCAGGACATTGGAGCCCAGGAAGACCAGGTCGATGGCCAGGAGTGGGATGACCATGGCCAGGCTGGCGGCCAGGGACCACTTCCAGCGCCAACGGGCGATGACGAACAGCAGCAGGACGGTGACCACCATGGTGGCGGTGACGGCGATGCCGTAGGCCGAGGCCAGGTTCGAGGAGTTGCGGAACATCACCAGCAACCACAGCACGCCCACCATCAGGAAGCCGTTGACGGCCGGCACATAGATCTGGCCCGCGACGGTCTCGCTGGTGCGCCGGATGTTGATGCGCGGCAGCAGGCCCAGTTGCGTGGCCTGCTGGGTCATGGAGAAGGCGCCGGTGATCACCGCCTGGCTGGCGATCACCGTGGCCGCCGTCACCAGGACCATCACCGGCCAGTAGAGCGCCTGGGGGATCATCCGGAAGAAGGGGCTCTCGGCGGCGGACGGATCGATCAGCACCAGGGCGCCCTGGCCCAGATAGTTGATCATCAGGCAGGGGAAGGCCACCAGCAGCCAGCCCGCGCGGATCGGCCCCTTCCCAAAGTGACCCATGTCGGCGTAGAGCGCCTCGGCGCCGGTCACCACCAGGAAGACGCTGCCCAGGATGGCGAAGCCCAGCAGCCCGTTCTCCATCAGCAGGCGCACGGCGTAGACCGGGCTCAAGGCCAGCAGGATCTGGGGCGCCTGGACGATGTAGATCAGGCCGAGCGCCGCCAGAACCAGGAACCAGACCAGGGTGATCGGGCCGAAGAAGCGGCCCACGGCCGCCGTCCCGCGCGACTGCACCAGGAACAGGCCAGTGAGGATCACCGCCGCGGCCGGCAGGGCGTAGGGGGCGAACAGCTCGCCTACACCCGGCGCCAGGGCCAGGCCCTCCGTGGCCGACAGCACCGAGATGGCCGGGGTGATCAGGCCGTCGCCGTAGAACAGGGCCGCCCCGCAGACCCCCAGGATCAGCACCAGGCGCGAGCGGCGGCCCAGGGCGTTCTGGGCCAGGGCCATCAGGGCCAGGGTCCCGCCCTCCCCCTTGTTGTCGGCCCGCATGACGAGGGCGGTGTATTTCAGGGTGACGATCAGCAGCAGGGCCCAGAAGACCAGGGAGACCACCCCGAACACCGCCAGGTCGCTGGCGCCGCCCTTGGCGTGGGCCAGGGCCTCCTTCATGGCGTAGAGCGGGCTGGTGCCGATGTCGCCGAACACCACCCCGATGGAGCCGACGGTCAGGGTCCAGAAGCCGGCCCTCCCCGTCCCGCCGGACGAGATCTCGCCCGCCACCTGTTCCGACGCCATGCCGACCTCACGCGCTCACCGCCCCTCAAGGGGACCCCCCAGGAGGTAGCGCGGGGGCGTATAGGGGTTCGATGCGGGATCGGGGGCCCGGACATAAGGGCCGCATAAGGATCGCCGGGGCGCGTCTAGGCGACTTCGCGGTCCGCCCGGCCCTGCTCGGCCGCCAGGATGCAGGCGACGATGGTGTCGATCAGGGCGGTGGCGCGGATCGGCTTGGAGAGGTGCTGGTCGGCGCCCGCCTCGCGGCCGGCGCGGACGTGTTCGTCCATGGCGTTGGCGGTGAGCATGATCACCGGGGTCCGCGGCAGGCCCTGGGCGGCCTCGAACTCCCGCAGCAGGGTGGTGGCCGACAGGCCGTCCAGCTCGGGCATCTGCATGTCCATCAGCACCACGTCGTAGCGGCCGGCCCTCAGGCGCTCGATGGCCAGCTGGCCATTCTCGACGATCTCGGGCTCGACGTTCACCGACTGCAGGATGAGTTGGACGACCTTCTGGTTGGTGGGGTGGTCCTCCGCCAGCAGGATGCGGCAACCGGAAAGATCGAAGCCCGCCTCGGACTCCGCCGGGGCGGCGGCGTCCACCGCCTGGGCCGCCTCCAGGGGCAGGACGAAGCTGAACACCGAACCGACGCCGGGGGTGGAGTCCACGCGGATGGCGCCTCCCATCAGCTCCACCAGGGAGCGGGAGATGGCGAGACCCAGGCCGGTGCCGCCGAACCGCCGGCGGATGGAGGCGTCGGCCTGCTCGAAGCGGCGGAACAGGCGGGCCTTCACCTCGTCGTCGAAGCCGATGCCGGTGTCGGTGACCGAGAAGCGGACCTGGCCGTCCTCGGCGCTCACCGCCAGGCGCACCGTGCCGGCGGGGGTGAACTTCACGGCGTTGGACAGCAGGTTGGAGAGCACCTGGGTCAGGCGCACCTGATCGCCGACGAAGGCGCCGCGGACCGCCTCGGCGACGCTCCAGGACAGCTCCAGCCCCTTGGACTCCGCCGAGGCCCGGTGCAGTTCGGCGATGCGGCGGACGACCGCCTGCATGTCGAAGCTGTCGTGGGCCAGCTTGATCTCGCCGGCCTCGATCTTGGAGAAGTCGAGGATGTCGGTGAGCACCTGTTCCAGCAGCCGGCCGGAGGAGACGATCAGTTCGGCCAGCTCGCGGCTCTGCGGGGTCTTCTGCTGGGCGGCCAGGGTCTCGGAAATGGCGATGACGCCGTTCAGCGGCGTGCGCAGCTCGTGGCTCATATTGGCCAGGAAACGGGACTTCTCGGCGTTGGCCTTCTCCAGGTCGGCGGTGCGGTCGCGGACCCGGTCCTCGAGGCTGGCCAGCACCGCCTCGACCTTCTCGCGCTCGCCCCGCAGGGCCTTGGCCAGGACGCCGATCTCGTCGCGGCGGACCTCGACGTCGCTGACGTCGGGCCGGACGCGGATCCCGAAGGCTTCCGGCTCGCAGGAGGCGGCCAGGCGGCTGAGCGGCCAGACGATGGTGCGGCGGGCGAGCGCCACCACCAGCAGGGTCTGGATCAGGGAGGCGATGGCTCCCAGCAGCAGCACCCAGGAGGCCGACTTGGCCGCCGACCAGGCGATGGAGGACTTGGGATAGGTGAGCAGCAGGTACCAGTCGGGCCCGGCCAGGCGGCCATAGGCCACCACCTGCCGGCCGTCGGGACTGCTGATCACGCCGTGGGCCTGGCCGTCCTTGCGGATGGCCTTGACCAGGACCTTGAGGTTCAGCTTGCGCTCATAGCCGGCGACGGTCGCCTCCGAGGCGCGGCCGGGGGTGGCGAAGCCGGGATAGGCGATCAGCTCGCCCCTGCCCGTCACCACCAGGTTCGAGGCGCCCGGCAGGGTGTTGCGGATGGCGTTGAGGAAGAAGCCGGTGAGCTCGATGGAGGAGCCGAAGGAGCCCACATAGCGGCCGTTCACATAGGCCGGGGTCAGGCAGCCGGTGGCCAGCCGCTCGCCCTTCTTGTCCTGGATCAGGCGCTGGAGGTTGGTGCAGCGGGTCACCCGGGCCGGGTCGTTCCGCGGCAGGGTGATCTGGGCCATCTCCTCCTTGGAGACGTCGAGGTTCGCCGGCGCCTCCCGGCGGTAGAACATCAGGTGGTCGGGACGGTCGGGGCCGAACATCACCAGCCGCAGGGGATCGGGCTGGAAGAAGTAGAAGTTGTCGTACTCGCTGCGGGCGGCCTGGCCGAAGTCGGAGACCACGGAGAAGGCGGCCGCCAGGGCGCGGCGATCGTCGAGGCTGGCGGCGCCGGCCTGGCCGATGAAGGCGCCCATGCCATAGATCCAGCGCCCCGAGGCGGTGAGGTGGCCGGTGAACAGCTCGTCGCGGCTGCGGCGGGATCCGTCCCCCTTGGCCGGGAAATAGTCGTCGGTCAGCTGAACGACCTTGGCGTCGGACAGGTGGTTCATCCGCCGCTCCAGCTCCACGCCGGCGGCCCTGTGCAGGTTGGTGAGGTTGGTGAAGCGGCGGTCGATGTTGGAGCTGCGCTCGCGCACATAGTCCGAGAGATAGCCGATCTGCCGGTTCGACAGCTCCTGCTGGAAGACGACGAAGGCTCCCAGCGATCCCAGGATGGTGACCGCGAGCGACATCAGTCCGACGCTGATCAGGAATCTGCGTGAGAGAGATTTCATCGCTGCGCCGGCCGCCCCCACGGAAAGCGCGAGGCTAAACGCGGAGTCCTTGCGCTCTGGTTTACGTCGGCGGGCGCGCTCAACCTGGAGGACGCCCCCTATTCGCCGCCCTTCGGCCCCCAGAAGATGACCCAGGCGGCGAAGTCGTCGCTGAAGAACTCGAACCGATGCGCCGCGCCGGCCTCCACGAAGATGGCGTCGCCGGGTCCGAACACCCGCTCGTCCCCGTCCTTCACGAAGCGGCCCGTTCCCGAGGTCACCACATAGAGTTCGTCGCGGTCGTGGGGGGACTGGGAGTCGGCGCCCTTCGGCGCATAGAGGCCGATGTCCATGCTGCCATGGGCGAAGCGGCGCACGTAGCGCATCGCGGCGTCCTCCGGCGGCAGGGCCTCCTCGGCGTGGGCCAGGGGGATCAGCCAATCGTCCTGGATGTCTTCATCGTCGGCCATGTCGTCCTCCGCCAGCGGCTCAAGTCCATTGTGGACCAAACCGTGCGGGTGGGACCACCCGTGCGGCCCTAGGGGACATCCTGGAGGGAGAGCGGCGGCGCCACCTCCTCCAGGGACTTGCGCTCGGCGTCGATCCCCAGGAGCAGCTCGACCCCGGCGGCCAGGATCATCAGCCCGCCCCCCAGCAGATAGCCCCACAGGATCTGGCCGCGCTCGCCGGTGTCGATGAGGGCGCCGAACAGGGCCGGTCCCCCGACCCCGCCCAGCAGGGTCCCGAAGGCGTAGAACAGCGAGATGGTCACCGCCCGGATCTCCAGGGGGAAGCTCTCGCCGACGGTGAGATAGGCGGCGCTGGCCCCGGCGGAGGCGAAGAAGAAGATCACGCTCCAGGCCGCCGTCTGGGCGGTCGCCGACAGCAGGCCCTGCGCGAACATCCAGCCGGTCAGGCACATCAGCACCCCGGCCAGGCCGTAGGTGGCGGTGATCATCACCCGGCGCCCCAGGGCGTCGAACAGGTGGCCCAGCAGCAGCGGCCCCATGAAATTGCCCAACGCGAAGGGCAGCATGAACCAGCCGATGGCGCCCGGGGCGATCCCGTAGAACCGGGTCAGGATCAGGGCGTAGGTGAAGAAGATGGCGTTGTAGCAGAAGGCCTGGGTCGCCATCAGCACGACGCCGAGCACGGTGCGCTTCGGGTAGAGCCGGAACAGGGTGGCGGCGATCGTCAGCCAGGAGGTGCGGTGGTCGCCGCGCAGGCGCAGGCTGGGCAGGTGGTGGTGCGCCGGGGTGGGCTGGCCGGTGTGCCGGGCGACCCGGCCCTCGATCTCCTCCACCACGGCGTGGGCCTCGTCGGCGCGGCCGTGGGTCATCAGCCAGCGGGGGCTCTCGGGGATGAAGCGGCGGACATAGATGATCACCAGGGCCAGCAGGCCGCCGATGATGAAGGCCGCCCGCCAGCCCCATTCCTGGGGCACGAGGTTGGGGTCCAGCACGATGATGGAGCCGACGGCGCCCAGGGCCGCGCCGATCCAGAAGCTGCCGTTGATCACCAGGTCGGTGAAGCCGCGCCGCCGGGCGGGGATCAGCTCCTGGATCGCCGAATTGACCGCCCCGTACTCCCCGCCGATCCCCGCCCCGGTGAGGAACCGGAAGACCATGAAGGACCAGAAGTCCCAGGAGAAGCCGGTGGCGAGGGTGGCGACCAGATAGACTCCGACCGTGAGGGTGAAGAGCTTGCGCCGCCCGAAGGTGTCGGTGAGCCGGCCGAACACCAGGGCGCCCAACACCGCCCCCAGGATATAGGCGCTGCCGGTCAGGCCGATCTGGGTGTCGGTCAGGTCGAGGGCGGTGGGGCCGGCGATGGCCGGGGAGAGCGACCCCACCAGGGTGACCTCCAGCCCGTCGAGGATCCAGGTGATCCCCAGGGCGAAGACCACCAGCCAGTGGAATCGGGTCCAGGGCAACCGGTCCAGCCGGGCGGGAATATGGGTGGTGAAGGCCTCCGCCATCGCTGCGTCTCCTCCTCGCTCGGGGGCTCAACGCATGAAGGCCAAGCTTGGGTTCCGGGGCGGGGTTGGGCTATGGCTCGCCCATGGCCAGCGAGATCATCGTCGACGCCCGCGGACACCGGTGCCCGGTCCCCACCCTACGCCTGCGCCGGGCCCTGGAGGACGCGCCAGCCGGCGCCTTGGTGCGGCTCTACGCCGACGACCCCCTGGCGCGGATCGACGTGCCGCACTTCGCGGCCAGCGGCGGATTCGAGCTGGTGGACAAGGCCGAGGCGGAGGGAACCCTCAGCTTCCTGATCCGGAAACCAATCTAGCCTTGTCGCCCCGCAGGTCCGGCAGCAGGGCCGTGCGGTGCTCGTCCATGGCCAGCTCGATCTCTGTGGCCAGGGCGCCGCCGAAGAAGATGGCGTTCACCGTCCAGGACAGCCAGATCAGGAACACCACCACGGCGGCCACCGAGCCGTAGGTGGCGCCCAGATGGGCGATCTGCTCGACATAGAAGGCGCTGGCCCAGGACATGAACAGGCACAGCAGGGCCGCGGCCACCCCGCCGGTGATGGAGGCCTTCCAGGCCACCGGCCGGCTCGACATGGCGAAGCGGTAGATCAGGCTCATGGCGAGCGTGATGCCGAAGCTGGCCCAGGTCCATTCGCTGAACAGCCAGGGCGCCCCCGCCAGGGGCTTGAGGTCGAAGGCCGCGGCGATGAAGCGGAGATAGAAGAACACCGTCGAGAGGAAGCCCAGCAGCACGAAGGCGGCGATCAGCACCAGCAGGGCCATGATGTTGAAGCCGAGGAAGCCGCGGGGGGTCTCCTCGTCATGGATGAAGGACAGGCCCGCCAGCAGGGCCTTGAATCCCCGGTGCGCGGCGTAGGAGCCGATGATCAGGGCCACGCCGCTCTGGGCCGAGACCGCCTCCAGGGGCGCGTGGGCCAGGCGGATCAGCTCGCCCTCGAACAGGCCCCGGGCGCCGGGAGGCATCAGGCGGGCCAGCATCTCGGCCTGGTTGGCGGCCTGGCTGGCGTCGGCGAAGAAGGAATAGATCCCCACCATGATGGCCAGGCCCGGGAAGACCGCCAGCAGGACGAAGAAGGAGACGCCGCCGACATAGAGCATCACGTCGCGGCCCCAGAGCCGGGTGAGCGCCTTGCCGTTGACCGTCAGGGTGCGCCGCAGCCAGTGCAGCGGATCCCAATCGATGGCTCGCAAACGCTGGATCTGGCCCCGGATCGACATCGCGCGGAAGGTGATCAAGACCGGTCGATTAGGCAAGCCGCGATCTGACGCGGCGTAAAAGCCAAAGCGGCGCGCCACCGGAAGGGGTGGCGCGCCGTCGATGGGCGTGTCGTACCATCGGATCGGCCGCCGCTCGAGGGACGGGAATGGGCGACGACCAACCTGGGGATAGATTGATCCGGCGCCGCTGAACCCAGGCTGAACGGCGCTCACGGAACGTGTTCACTTTTCGGCCGCGTCACGCCACTGTCGCATAAGCTTCAAGAAGCGGTGATAGCTGCGCGCTTGAGTTCGATTGGCGCCTATCCCCCAGGCGCCCCCTCTCGGAAACAGGATCTTTCGCCATGAAGACCGCCGTCTACCTCGCCGCCGGCGCGGCCCTCGTCCTCAGCGCCTGCGGGCAGAAGACCGAAGGGGCCAAGGCCCCCAGCGGCGGCGGCGGAACCCGCGCCCAGGTCTGGGCCGCCGGCTCGTCGACCGTCTTCCCCTTCGCCACCCGCGTGGCCGAGAACGTGGCCCGCAGCGGTGGCGGCAAGGCCGCCCGCGTCGAATCGCTGGGCACCGGGGGCGGCTTCAAGCTGTTCTGCGGCGGCACGGGGTCCGACTTCCCCGACATCGCCAACGCCTCGCGGCCGATGAAGAAGTCGGAATACGACAAGTGCGTCGCCGCCGGGGTCACCGACATCGTCGAGATCAAGATCGGCTATGACGGCATCGTGGTGGCCAACGACAAGAAGGGCCCCACCTACGACCTGCACCGCGAGCAGCTCTACCGCGCCCTGGCGGCCGAGGTCCCGTCGGGTACGGCCTTCGCCCCCAACGCGGCCAAGACCTGGGACGCCGTGGCGCCGGGCCTGCCCAAGGAGGCGATCCTGATCTATGGCCCGCCGCCCACCTCCGGCACCCGTGACGCCTTCACCGAACTGGCCATGGAAAAGGGCGCCGAGTCGGTGCCGGCCATGGCCGCCCTGAAGAAGAGCAACGAGGACGACTTCAAGGCCAAGTCCCACACCATCCGGTCCGACGGGGTGTGGGTCGACTCCGGCGAGAACGACAACGCCATCGTCCAGACCCTGGAGAAGACCCCCCATTCGCTGGGGGTGTTCGGCTACTCGTTCCTCGAGAACAACATGGACAAGGTGAAGGGCGCCAAGATCGAAGGCGTCGCCCCCACCTTCGAGACCATCTCCAGCGGCGCCTACCCCCTGTCCCGCTCGCTCTTCATCTATGTGAAGAAGTCCAATGTCGGCGTCACGCCGGGCCTGCGCGAGTTCCTCGACGGCTTCGTCTCCGACGCCGCCACCGGCAAGGGCGGCTACCTGCAGTCCCGCGGCCTGATTCCGCTGCCGGCGGCCGAACACGACGCCCAGAAGGCGGTGGTCAAGGACCTGAAGGTGATGACCGCCCCGGCGTCCTAGGGCGTTCGTTCCAACATCCGTCATCCCGGGCGCCGAGAAGCGACCCGGGATGACGAGGTGAGGATTACCCGTTCATGACCCCGGCGGCCTTCAGGGCGTCGATCTCCGCGGCCGAGAAGCCCCAGTCGGCGAGCGCCTCGCGGTCGTGAGCGCCGGTGGCGGGGGGCGGGCCCTGGATGGCGCCGGGGGTGGCCGAGAAGCGCGGCGCGGGCGCCGGCTGGACCACGCCGGCCACCTCCACGAAGGTGTTACGGGCGACGTTGTGCGCATGCTTGGGCGCCTCGTCGAGATCGAGCACCGGGGCGAAGCAGACGTCGGTGGCGTCCATGATGGCGCACCACTCGGCCTGGGTCTTCTTGCCGATCACCTCGGCCAGCTTGGCGCGCAGGTTGTCCCACTCGCCGCGGTTCATCTGGGCGGCGAAGGCCGGATCGGTGATGCCGGTCTTTTCCAGCAGCAGGGCGTAGAACTGCGGCTCGATGGAGCCGATCGAGATCCACTTGCCGTCGGCGCACTGGTAGGTGTCGTAGAAGTGCGCGCCGCCGTCGAGCATGTTGGCCCGACGCTCATTGGTCCAGATCCCGCTGGCCTTCATGCCGTAGAACATGGCCATCAGGGAGGCGGCGCCGTCGCTCATGGCGCAGTCGATCACTTGGCCCTTGCCGGTCTCCCGGGCGCTGATGATCCCGGCCATCAGACCGAAGGCGAGATAGAGGGCCCCGCCCCCGAAATCCCCCACCAGGTTCAGCGGCGGCACCGGCTTGTCCTTGGTTCCGATGGCATGGAGCGCGCCGCTGATGGCGATGTAGTTCATGTCGTGGCCGGCGGCGTTGGCGTAGGGCCCGGTCTGGCCCCACCCGGTCATACGGCCATAGACCAGCTTGGGATTGCGCTTCAGGGCGACGTCGGGGCCCAGGCCCAGGCGCTCCATGACGCCGGGGCGGAAGCCCTCGAAGACCGCGTCGGCGCCCTCCATCAGCTTCAGACAGGTCTCGATGGCCTGGGGGGCCTTCAGGTCCAGCCCGACCGAGCGGCGGCCGCGGGCGCTGACATTGGCCGGCGAGGCGCCGCCGGTCCCCTTGCGGTCGATCCGCACCACATCGGCGCCCAGGTCCGACAGCAGCATGCCGCAGAAGGGGCCGGGCCCGATCCCGGCGAACTCGATGACCTTCAGTCCCGTCAGCGGTCCCTGGCGCATAGTCTCAACTCCCATTCGGTTTTGCGGCAGCTTAGCGCCAATGACGTGCGGTCAGCCAAGCGGCGCCTATCCCCCGCCCGGCAGGGACTGGCCGTCGTCGATGGTGATCAGGCTGCCGGCGATGGCGCGGGCGGCGGGACCGGCCAGCATCATGAAGGCGGCATCCAGATCCGACGCCTCCATCAGGCGGCGGCGGGGGAAGCCCTTGAGCTGCTTCTGGCCGCCCTCGGTGGCCCACCACGAGGCGTTGATGTCGGTCTCGATATAGCCGGGGGCGAGCGCGTTGACCGCGATGCCGCGCCGCGACCACTCCCGGGCCAGGCTGCGGGTGAGCATGGCCACCGAGGCCTTGGACGCATTGTAAGCCGACAGTCCCGGCAGGGTGGTGTGGCTGGCGATGGAGGCGATGTTGACGATGCGGGCCTGCCCCGCCTCGGCGGTTCCGTTGGCGAACATCAGGCGGGCGGCGGCCTGGGCGGCGAAGAAGACCCCGCGGACATTGACGTCGAAGGTGCGGTCCCACTCCTCGATGGAAAGATCCAGCGCCAGCCCCTCCCCGCCCACGCCGGCGTTATTGATCAGGATGGAGACCGGTCCCAGCCCGGCCTCGATCTCGGCGAAGGCTGAGGGAATCGAGGCCGCGTCGGCGACATCCAGCCGCAGGGCCATGGCCTGGCCGCCCGCGCCGGCGATCTCGCCCGCCAGGGCTTCGACCATGTCGAGCCGCCGGGCCGTCACCGCCACGGCCGCGCCGGCCCCCGCCAGCAGGCGGGCGAAATGGGCGCCGAGCCCGCCAGAGGCCCCGGTGATGATGGCCGTCTGGCCCGCCAGTACCTTATCCATAGTGATTGCTCCCCAACCGCGACCTTCGCGTCCCTGTCGCGGTCGCGCGCCTCTGTATATTCTGTCTCGTCGCGATTCCCGCCTATAAGAGGCGGGTCGGCGCGCGCGTAATTTCAAGGGTTTGACGAATGGCTTTGGGCGTCCATGCGCGGGTTCTGATCGTCGCGCGCGACGACGCCCTGGCGGGACCGCTCGCCGAGGGCCTGGACCGGCTCGGCTGGCGCACCGTCACGGCGCGGGGGCCCTATGCGGCCATCGCCGCCCTGGGGGACCTGCAGGTGGAGGCGGCCATCGTCGACCTGGCCAGCGGCGGCCACGAGGCCCTGACGCTCGCCAAGCGCCTGAAGGCCGCCTGCGCCCCGCGCCGCCTGCCGGTGATCGCCATCGGCGCCCCGGGCCCGGAGCTGGACGGCCACAACTTCGACCTGACCCTGACCGCGCCGGTGCATCCGGCCCAGGTGGTGCTGCGCCTGGAGACCCTGGTGCGCATGGCCATCGCCGAGGAGGAGTTCGAGCTCCGCACTGAGACCTTCAGCGAGCGCGGCCGCCGGCTGGAGACTCCCGAACCCGATCCCAGCCCCTTCCGGGTGCTGGCCATCGGCGAGCCCGCCCCGCAGTTCCTGGCGCTGTCCAATGCGCTCACCGGCTCCGGCGCCGAGGTGGTGGGGGCGTTCACGGCCTATACGGCCTTTGATTACCTGCACGAGCGGCCCTTCGACGCCGTGGTGCTGTGGGCCGGGGACAACAGCCAGGAGGCGCTGTCCATCGCCGCGGGCATGCGCCGCAACACCAGGCTCTATCACACGCCGGCCCTGCTCTACATGAAGCAGGAGAGCTATGTGACCATGTCGGAGGCCTATCACCGGGGCATTTCCGACGTCGCCTCGCCCGAGACCGCCGAAACCGAGACCGCCAAGCGGGTCATCGAGCTCGCGCGCTCCTATCGCCGCCAGACCGCCATCCGCAAGGCCCTGGAGAAGGCCCGGGCCTCGGGCCTGATGGACCCGGCGACGGGTCTGTTCACCCGGGACCTGTTCGCCACCCATCTGGGCCGCCTGGCCCAGGCCTCGCGGCTGCGCAACCGGCCGCTGTCGGTCTGCGTGCTCAAGGTCTCCGAGCGACCGGATGTGGAAAACGCCCGGCGCGGCGGCTGGCTGGACCGCGCCATCCCCCAGATCGGCTCGATGATCGGCCGGCTGGTCCGGGTCGAGGACACCGCCGCCCGCCTGGGGCCGGAGGTCTTCGCGCTGGCCCTGCCCGCCACCCCCCAGGCCTCGGCCCGGGCGGCGGGCGAACGGATCGCCGCCGTGATCGGCTGCACGGCCTTCGAGGCCGGCGAGGGCAAGGCGCCCTTCGTGGTGGAGTTCGACATCGGCGTCGCCGAGGTCAACCTGGCGACGGGGGTCGGCAAGGCGCTGGAAGAGGCGGCCGCGCGGGCCGTGGACAAGGCGAGCTAACTCTCCCCGCTCGTCCCGGCGAAGGCCGGGATCCAGGTCGCGGGTCACGACCTCGAATGAGACCCTGAATTCGGCAGATGTATCTGGGTCCCGGCCTTCGCCGGGATGAGCGGTGTTGTGGCGGCTAGGCCGCGACCGCCGCCCCTGCCAGCTTGGCCAGTTCGCTCAGCACCCGCTCGGCGGCGTTGAGGCGCTGTTCCGGGGTTTCCCACTCGCCGCGCACCACCACCTTGTTGTCCGGGCGGACCTTCCAGGCGACCGGGTTCTTGGTGACGAACTGCATCAGCCCCATGGGATTGGGGAAGTCCTCGTTGCGGAAGGTGACTACGGCGCCCTTGGGTCCCACGTCGATCTTGGCGACGTTGGCCTCGCGGCACAGGCCCTTGATGGCCACGACCTTGAGCAGCTGGCCGGCTTCCGGCGGCAGGGGGCCGAAGCGGTCGATCATCTCGGCGGCCAGGGCCTCGCGGTCGCCGGACTTCTCGGCGTCGGAGAGGCGGCGGTAGAGCGACAGGCGCACGTGCAGGTCCGGCACGTAGTCCTCCGGGATCAGGACGGCGGCGCCGGTGTTGATCTGCGGCGACCAGCCCCGGTCGGTGGCGCCCTCCCCCTTGCCGGCCAGTTCCTTCAGGTCGTTGACCGCGTCCTCCAGCATCTGCTGGTAGAGCTCGACGCCGATCTCGCGGATATGGCCCGACTGTTCCTCGCCCAGCAGGTTGCCGCCGCCGCGCTGGTCCAGGTCGTGGCTGGCCAGCTGGAAGCCGGCGCCCAGGCTGTCGAGGGACTGCAGCACCTTCAGGCGGCGCTCGGCCGAGATGGTGATCTGCTTCTCGGCCGGCGTGGTCATGTAGGCATAGGCGCGGGCCTTGGCCCGGCCGACCCGGCCACGCAGCTGGTAGAGCTGGGCCAGACCGAACATGTCGGCGCGGTGGATGATCAGGGTGTTGGCGGTGGGAATATCCAGGCCGCTCTCGACGATCGTGGTCGACAGCAGGACGTCGTACTGGCCCTCGTAGAAGGCGCTCATCACGTCCTCCAGCTGGGTCGGCGCCATCTGACCGTGGCCGACGACGTAGCGGACCTCCGGCACCTGCTCGCGCAGGAACCGCTCCAGCTCCGTCAGGTCGGAGATGCGCGGAACCACATAATAGGCCTGGCCGCCGCGGTACTTCTCCCGCAGCAGGGCCTCGCGGATGACGATGGGGTCGAAGGGGGTGACGTAGGTGCGCACCGCCAGGCGGTCCACCGGCGGGGTGGCGATGATCGACATCTCCCGGATGCCCGACAGCGACATCTGCAGGGTGCGCGGGATCGGCGTGGCGGTCAGGGTCAGCATGTGCACGTCGGCGCGAAGCTCCTTGAGCTTCTCCTTGTGCTTGACCCCGAAGTGCTGCTCCTCGTCGACGATCACCAGGCCGAGGTTCTTGAAACCCACCTGCTTGGACAGCACCGCGTGGGTGCCGACGATGATCTCCACCTCGCCGTTCTTCAGCGCCTCGCGGGTCTCGGCGGCCTCCTTCGGCGGCACCAGGCGCGACAGGCGGGTGACCTTGATGGGCCAGCCCTGGAAGCGCTCGGTGAAGGTCTTGTAGTGCTGGCGCGCCAGCAGGGTCGTCGGCGCGACGATGGCCACCTGCTGGCCGCTCATGGCCACCACGAAGGCGGCGCGCAGGGCGACTTCGGTCTTACCGAAGCCGACATCGCCGCAGATCAGGCGGTCCATGGGCTTGCCGGCCGAGAGGTCCTCCAGGATGTCGCCGATGGCCGAGAGCTGGTCCTCGGTCTCCTCGTAGGGGAAGCGGGCGCAGAACTCGTCGAACACCCCGTGCGGCGGATCCACCGGGTCGGTATGGCGGGTGGCGCGGGCCGCCGCGATCTGGATCAGGCCAATGGCCATGTCCCGCAGGCGTTCCTTCGCCTTGGCCTTGCGCGCCTGCCAGGCCGCCCCGCCCAG
Source organism: Phenylobacterium sp. GW821-FHT12F10 (assembly GCF_058806695.1). Taxonomy (NCBI): domain Bacteria; kingdom Pseudomonadati; phylum Pseudomonadota; class Alphaproteobacteria; order Caulobacterales; family Caulobacteraceae; genus Phenylobacterium; species Phenylobacterium sp. GW821-FHT12F10. Next base: position 1,709,852 of record NZ_JBXAPY010000001.1, read on the forward strand.
GCGGTCGAGCTGGACGCCGTCGCCCTCCGACCCGTAGCGGGTCAGCAGGTCGATGTTCTCGACGGGCAGGTAGAGCTTGGCCTCGGCGCCATACTGCAGTTCGAGGCAGTCGTGGGGCGCGCCTTGGACCTCCAGGGTCTTGAGCCCCTCATAGCGGCCGATGCCGTGGTCGATGTGAACCACCAGGTCGCCGGGGCTCAGGGACGAGGCCTCGGCCAGGAAATTGGCCGCCCGGCGCTTGCGGCGCGGCCGGGCCAGGCGATCGCCCAGGATGTCGGTCTCGGAGATGACGGCGAGCGTCTCTGTCTCGAAGCCGGACTCCAGCGGCAGCACGACCCGCTGGGGGACCTTGGGATTGGCCGCCTTGGCCGCGTCCCAGTAGGGCGCCTGGGTGACGTTGGTCAGGCCGTGGTCGGCCAGCATGACGCCCAGACGCTCCGACGAGCCCTCCGACCAGGAGGCGAACAGCACGCGCTTTCCGGCCTCCGCGAGGGCGCGGGCGTGGGCGGCGGTGGCCTCGAACAGGTTCACCGAGTCCTGCTGGCGCTCGGCGACGAAGGTGCGGCCCTGGCGGGCGCCCATGTCGACCACCACCTCGCCCTCGGCCTCCTGGAAGGCGGAGAACCGCCGGGTGGCCCGTTCGGCCAGGCGGGCGCGCCATTCCTCGGCGGTGAGGTAGAGCCGGTCCGGCTCCAGGGGATGGTAGTGGACCTTGCGGTCAGCCTGGGCGCGGGCGTCGTAGGCGTCGGCGATCATGGCCAGGCGCTCGTCGCGGGCCTGGGTGGCCAGATGATCGATGCCGATCAGGGCCGAGCCCGGCAGGTAGTCGAACAGGGTGGCCATGTCCGGGTAGAACAGGGGCAACCAGTGCTCCATGCCCGCCCGCCGACCGCCGCCGCTGACCGTCTCATAGAGCGGGTCGCCGCCGGGGGCGCCGAAGGCCTCCACATAGCCGCGGCGGAAGCGGGAGATGGCGTCCTTGTCCAGCAGGGCCTCGCTCACCGGGTGGAGGCTGACCTCCTTGAGCTGGCGGGTGGAGCGCTGGGTCTCCGGATCGAAACCCCGGATCGATTCCAGGGTGTCGCCGAACAGGTCGAGGCGCACGGGCTCCTCGGCGTTGGGCGGGAAGACGTCGATCACCCCGCCGCGGATGGCGAACTCGCCGCGCTCGGAGACGGTGGAGGCCCGCGCATAGCCGTTGACGGCGAAGTAGCGCTCCAGGTCGGCGATCTCCACCACATTGCCGGTGCGGGCCGAATAGGCCGCGCCCTCCACGGCGTCCTTGGGGGGCACGCGCTGCATGACCGCGGCCGCCGTGGTGACCAGGAGGGTGGGTGTCTTGGTCTCCAGCCCCTGGGCGAGGCGGGCGAGCGTGGTCATTCGCTGGGCGGCGACGCCCGGGGACGGGCCGGTGCGGTCGTAGGGGAGACAGTCCCAGGACGGGAACTGCAGGATCTCGATGCCCTGGGCGAAGAAGCGGAAGGCGTCGATGAAGGCCGAGAGCCGCGAGCCGTCGCGGGCCACGAACACCGACAGGCCGCCGCGGGCGCGCACGATATCGGCCATCACCAGGGCGTCGAAACCCTCCGGCGCGCCGATCAGGTCGAGGCGGCCGGGATCCCGGCTGATGCGCCGCGTGTCGGCCGCGCTCGGCCCGCGCGAACCGTCAGCCGCCATGACCGTCGCCCCGAACCTCGTGAACCCTGAACCGGAAGGCCTTGATCTTGTTCAGCAAGGCCCCGTCGAATTCCGCCGGAACGTCGGCCCGTTCCATGATCCACTCGTAGAGATCGTGGTCGGGCTGCTCCAGCAGCACCTCGAAGAGGTCCACTTCGTCCGGCGCCAGATCCTGGGCATGGGTGTCCGCGAACGGCCCCAGAATGAGGTCCGCTTCCCTGAATCCCCTGTGCCACGCACGGAACTTCAGTTTTCGCAGGCGGGTATCGTCAATCGACATGTGGACGGGCCGATATAGGGTGGCCCGTCCCTCGACGCCAGTCTTCTAGGTCAGTCGCCGCCGAACCAGCTGAAGGACAGGTTCTTGAAGGGGGTCTGGCCGATCATCAGGCCGGTGCGCAGGACCGTCTCCTGGGCGCCGGGGCCGGCGGCGCGGGCCCGTTTCAGGGCCGCCATGTCGATGGTCCCGTCCAGCTGGACCACCCCGAGGGCGGCGTCCTTGCCGGTGAACCTCAGGTCGCCGCCGCCGATCTTGTAGCTGGTGGGCAGGACCCGGATGGTCTTGGCGTAGGTGGTCTGGCCCATCTCGTTCTCGCCATTGGCGCTGGTGACGTCCACGAAGTCGAACATGATGGGCCCGTAGGGCTCGCTCCGGGCGCCGCCTTCCCAGGCCACGAAGTCCTCCTCCGGACCGAAGCTGATGTTCTCCAGCCGCCAGTTCCCGACCTTCACCTCGGTATTGGGGATGTAATAGCCAAAGACGTCCTCCCCCTTCACGTGGCTGAAGCCGCCCGCCGCCGGGGTCGGGGCGGCGGGCGCCGCGGCAGGGGCGGCGGCGGGGGCCGCGGGCGGCTGGAAGCCCGCGCTGGAGGCGCCGCTCTGGCCGCCGGATTGCTGGTTACAGCCGGCCAGCAAGGCGGCCAGGGCTGCGGCGGTCAACAGGTTACGCATAGGATTCTTCCCCCAAAGGTCGGCGGGAGATCATCATGGGCGGCGGCGGGCGTCCAGCTTCACGCTATGATCGCCCCATGCGGCCCGAGATTCTGTTTCCCCTCTTCGCCCCGGTCACCACGCTGAAGGGCGTCGGCGCCCGCGTGGCGCCGCTGCTGGAGAAGCTGGCCGGGCCCATCGTGCGCGACGTGTTGTTCTTGGCGCCCCATTCGCTGATCAAGCGCCGCGAGACCACGGTGGTCGACGCCGTGGAGGGCGAGGTCCAGACCTTCCGGGTGGAGATCGACGCCTACCAGGTCCCGCGCAGCGCCCAGCAACCGTGGAAGATCAAGACCTTCGATGGCACGGGCACCCTGGACCTGATCTTCTTCGGCAGCTTCGGCGGCCAGCTCCAGGCCAAGCACCCGGTGGGCTCCAAGCGGATCGTCTCGGGCAAGGTCGAGAGCTTCGGCCTGACCCTGCAGATCGCCCATCCCGACTATATGCTTCCCCTCGACAAGGCCGACGAGATTCCGGAGGTGGAGCCCGTCTATCCGGCCACCGCCGGCCTGCCGGCCCGCACGGTGCGCAAGTTCGCCCTGGAGGCCTTGTCGCGGGCGCCCGAGCTGCCCGAATGGCAGGATCCCGCCTGGATCAGGCAGGAGGGCTTCCCGACCTGGAAGGAGGCCCTGACCCGGCTGCACGCCCCCTTCACCGAGGCCCACCTCCTGCCCCAGGCCGCCCATATCCGGCGGCTGGCCTTCGACGAGCTGCTGGCCCACCAACTGGCCATGGCCCAGCGCAAGGCCGACCGCCGCGCCGAACCCGCCGAGAAGATCGCGCCGGGCTCGATGGCCGCGGCCATCGTCGCCGACCTGCCCTTCAAGCTCACCGGCGCCCAGGAACGCGCCCTGGCCGATGTCCGCGCCGACTTCGCCGCCGGCGAGCGGATGAGCCGGCTGCTGCAGGGCGACGTGGGGTCGGGCAAGACCGTGGTGGCCATGCTGGCCATGGCCGACGTGGCCGCGGCCGGCGCCCAGAGCGCCCTGATGGCGCCCACCGAGATCCTCGCCCGGCAGCACTACGAGACCCTGTCGGGTCCGCTGGCCGCCCACGGGATCACCGCCGTGCTGCTCACCGGCCGCGACAAGGGCGCGGCGCGGGCCGAGAAGCTGCGGGCCATCGCCAGCGGCGCGGCCCAGGTCGCCGTCGGCACCCACGCCCTCTTCCAGGACGAGGTTCACTTCCACAGGCTCCAGCTGGCCGTGGTGGACGAGCAGCACCGGTTCGGCGTCGCCCAGCGCCAGCTCCTCCAGGCCAAGGGCGCCTCGGTCCACCTGCTGGCCATGTCGGCCACGCCCATCCCCCGCACCCTGGAGCTGACGGTCTATGGCGACCTGGACGTCAGCCGCATCGACGAGAAGCCCCCGGGCCGCACGCCGGTGGCGACGCGCGCTGCCCCCATGACCCGCGTCGACGAGGTGGAGGCGCGCCTGCGCGAGGCCGTGGCCGGCGGCGCCCAGGCCTTCTGGATCTGTCCCCTGGTCTCGGAGTCCGAACTGGTGGACCTGAAGGCCGCCGAGCAGCGGGCCATCGAGCTGCGGGCCAGGATCGGTCCCGGCGTCGGCCTGGTGCACGGCAAGATGACCGGGCCGGAGAAGGACGCCGTCATGGCCGACTTCGCCGACGACAAGATCAAGGTGCTGGTGGCCACGACCGTGGTGGAGGTGGGGGTCAACGTCCCCAACGCCACCATCATGGTCATCGAACAGGCCGAGCGCTTCGGCCTGGCCCAGCTTCACCAGTTACGCGGCCGGGTGGGCCGGGGGCGGCGGGAGAGTTCCTGCGTCCTGCTCTACGACCCACCCCTGTCGGAGACCGCCCAGAAGCGCCTGGACATCCTGCGGCGCACCGACGACGGCTTCCTGATCGCCGAGACCGACCTGGAGCTGCGCGGCGGCGGCGACGCGCTGGGCCTGCGCCAGAGCGGCTTCCCGGCCTATGTCTTCGCCGACCCCTTCGCCCACCGCGACTTGATCGCGGCGGCCGGCGACGACGCCCGCATGATCCTCGCCCGCGACCCGGAGCTCACCAGCGAACGCGGCAAGGCCCTGCGGGTGCTGCAGGAGCTGTTCGACTGGCGGGCGAGTTCGCCGCTGAAGGATGCCGGCTAGGCGCCCGGGGCGCAGCGGACAGGGTCGGGCGCGGCCAGCTCCCGACGAAGCCATCCCGAAATGCGACCCAGGACCTCCTCGATATGCGCGCCACCGTCCCGGTCGCGCATCTGGTGGTCGTAGCCGGGGAATTCCCAATAGGTCAGATTGCAGCGACCGGCCTGGCGGACGCCGTCCCGCGCCAGGCGCGCCGCGGCGACCGGGGCCGAGCTGTCGCGCTCCCCATGGACCACCAGGATCGGGGTCTCCACCGCCAACAGATCGGCAAGCAGATCGTGGTCCAGGATGTCGGCCCACCAGCGATAGGAATTGCCGCCCCAGACCTCCGCGCTCTCCGGGGCCGCCTGGACCTTGGCGAAGGTGGCCTCGGCCTCGGCCCAAACCGGCGGCGGGACGGCCAGCTTGAAGGTCTTGCGGAAGGGCTGGCCCGGCCCGGTGGAGAAGATGACCGTCGCGGTCGGTTGGACACGAGGCGCCAGAAGGGTCACCGCCGCGCCGCCCTCGGAACCGCCGAACAGCACCAGCTGACCGTTCCACCAGGGCTCCTTCTCCACGAGAGCCAGAACCCGCTGATAGTCCTCGACGCGCTGGCTGATGGTGTGGTGGGCGTAGAAGGCGGGTGAGCAGCCGCCCTCCCCCACCGTGGGCTTGCCATGGGGGGCGACCCCGTACTTCTCCACGGTCAGGATGGCGAAGTCCGACAGGAGGCCCTTGCCGCGCTCGATGTTGGCGTTGTCGAGGACGGACTCGCAGCCCGAGCCCTGGGCCAGCAGCAGGATTCCCTGCTTGGCGCCGCCGGCCCGGCGGTCGAGGGACCAGTCGATGAGGCTGCCATCCGGGCGTGGCGTCTGACCCGCCCAGGCCGGCCCGGCCAGAAGCGCGACGGCGGCGCCAAGGCCAAGAAGGTCTCGCATCCAGGTCATCGGCCCACGCTCCCCTATGCCGACGGCAGAATGGGCGGCGAGCTTGGCTGGAATTGTGGCGCCCTACCGGTCGATCCGGTGCACCGTGTAGCCCTTCACGGCCCGCACCTCGGTGATCGGGGGCGCGGGGCGGGCGAAGTCGGGATTGGAGGTCAGGGCCACGACGCGGGCCTTCGCATCGGCCTCCAGGTCGCCATAGAAGAGGTTGTAGCCCGGCACCTTGCGCTTGTCGGCCCAGGAGCCGGCGCTCTTCAGCATCTTGGGCTTGGGCCTCGAGACCCGCAGGATGCCGCCGTCGCACCGGGCCGACACCTGGCGGGTGAGGAAGGCGGGCCGCGCGCCCCACTCCAGGCCGGTGGCGTTGGCCGCCCCCTGGTTCAGCTTGGCCGGGGCCTCGGCGTTGGTGACCGCCCCCAGCAGGGGGTTGAAGCAGAGCGGCGCGCGGCCGGCGAGATTCTGCAGGTCGCCGTGGGAGTCCCAGACCAGGGAGCGGTCCTTCAGGGCCTGGACCCGCTCGATGTCGCGGTCGAAGGCCGAGGCCCAGGCGGCCAGGCAGCCCGGCTCCCCCGGCCGCAGGCAGGGCGGCAGGGGCGGATCGTCGGCGGGCACCACGGTCTCGATGAGGTAGGCGGCCGCCAGCTTGGCGCGGACGGCGGGATCGGGGGCGACCTCCTCGGCCAGCAGGCGCGAGGCCATCGTGCCCCCCTGCTCCACCCCGACGATGATGAAGGGGCGGCCCTTATTGTCGGCGGCCATGTACTGGCGGAAGGCGGCGGCCACGTCGGCATAGGCGAAGCGGCGAGCGTCGCGGGCGTCCTCCCTCAGGGTCAGCAGGGTGTAGAGGCTGGCCTGGCGATAGCGGGGCGCGAACAGCCGCCCGACCCGGACGAAGGGCCCGGCATAGTTGGGGGCGACGACCCGGCGGAAGAACTTGTCGGCCGGCACGTCGTCGATGGGGCTGTTCCAGTCGCGGCCGCCGTCGAAGGTGGTGGGGGCGACGAAGAAGACGTCGGCGGGAGGATCGCCCGCGGTCCAGACGTCGGGCTTGGCCGGCAGCAGGGCCCAGGCCGCGCGCTGCGTGTAGTCGGGCGCCGCCGGCGGGCGGTAGGTCTGGAACGGCTCCTTGGGGTCCAGGGCGTTGCTGGCGATGTCGTCGCGCCAGACGAAGGCGGCCATGATCACCAGGCCCAGGAAGGCCACGGCGGCGGCGGACACCAGACGCTTGAAGCCCTTGGGACGCTGCGCCATCGCCTACCTGTAGGGGTCGGGCTGAGCGAGGTAGTTCTGGACGTAGTCGGCGATGCCGTCCTCGAGCGGAGTCATGGGCTGGTTGAAGCCGGCGGCCTTGAGGCGGTCCATCCTGGCCTGGGTGAAGTACTGGTACTTGTCGCGGATGGCCGGCGGCATGGGGGTGTATTCGATCTTCGCGGGCTTACCGGCGCCGGCGAAGACGGCCTTGGCCATGTCCTCGAAGGTGCGCGCGGTCCCGGAGCCCAGGTTGTAGACCCCGTTGACCTGTTCGGACTTGGCCAGCCAGGCCACCACGTCGGCGACGTCGCGGACATAGACGAAGTCGCGGGTCTGGCCGCCGTCGGCGATCCCCTCGCGGTAGGACTTGAACAGCTGCACGGCCTGGCCGCCCGCGACCTTGGGCCAGATCTGCGAGGCCACCGACTTCATGGAGTGCTTATGCTCCTCGTTGGGGCCGTAGACGTTGAAGAACTTCAGGCCCACCCACTGGGGCGGGGCGTAGTCGCGGGCCGCCTGGCGGGCGGCGAACAGGTCGAACAGGGCCTTGGACCAGCCATAGGTGTTGAGCGGCCGCAGAGCCGCCAGCGAGGCCAGGTCGTCGCGATCGTCGAAGTCGGTCGCGTCGCCATAGGTGGCCGCCGAGGAGGCGTAGACGAAGCGGCGCTGACGGTCGGCGCACCAGCGGAACAGGTCGCGGCTGAGGGTGAAGTTGGCGTGGACGATCTTGTCGGCGTCCGGCTCGGTGGTGGAGGAGACCGCCCCCATGTGGACGACGATCTCGATGTCGCGCCAGCGCTTCTCCAGCCACTCGAACATGGCCTCGGGCGCGACGAAGTCGCCGATCGGGTGCTTGGCGATATTGCGCCACTTGCCGAGGTCGGCCTCCAGCAGCCAGTCGCAGACCACCACGTCCAGGCTGGGATCCTCCGCCAGCTTGGCGACGATGTTGGAGCCGATGAAGCCGGCCCCGCCGGTGACGAAGGCGATACGGCGGGTCATGTGGTCTCCTTGGCGGTCATGCGGGCGATGGCCGCGGTGGTGGAATAGCCCTCGACGATCTGGGCCAGGCGCACCTCGCCGCCCCAGGCCTTGACGAGGTCGCCCCCCACCACCTGGTCCTCCGAATAGTCGGCGCCCTTGATCAGCACCTCGGGCCGGGCGGCCTCGATCAGCCGGATCGGGGTGTCCTCGTCGAAGGGCACCACGAGATCCACCGAGCCGAGACCGGCCAGCACCATGGCGCGGCCCTCCAGGTCGTTGACCGGACGGCCCTCCCCCTTCAGCGCCTTGACCGAGCGGTCGGAGTTGAGCCCCACCACCAGGCGGTCGCACCAGGAGCGGGCCTGGTTCAGATAGGTGACGTGGCCGCGGTGCAGGATGTCGAAGCAGCCGTTGGTGAAGCCCACCCGCAGGCCCTTGGCCCGCCAGCGGGCGATCTCGTCGGCCATCCGCTCAGGGGTGACGATCTTGTGCTCGGCCGGGGCCAGGTGGGCGGTGAGGGCGGCCTCGATCAATTCCTCGGGCAGGACGGTGGCGGTGCCGGCCTTGCCCACCGCCACGCCCGAGGCCAGCATCCCGAAGGCGATGGCCTCGGCCATGGGGGCCTCGGCGGCCAGCGCCAGGCCGAGCGCCGCGAGCGTGGTGTCCCCGGCCCCCGAGGCGTCGAACACCTCCCGCGCCGCGGTGGGGAAGTGGACCACCGGCTGGCCGCGGACCGCCAGGCTGATGCCCTTGGAGGCGCGGGTGACCAGGATGGCCTTGGCCTCGCAGAGGCTCAGGGCGTGGGCCAGCGCCGCCTCGATCTCGGCGTTGGTCGCGGTGGGCAGGCCGGTGGCGTAGGCCAGCTCGGCGGCGTTGGGCTTGATCACGTCGACTGCGCCATAGCGCAGGAAGCTGCGGGCCTTGGAATCGACGATCACCGGACAACCGGCCTCGCGGCAGGCGGCGATCACCGCGTCGGTGACGACCCCCTTGCCATAGTCCGACAGCAGGATGGCCCCGGCCCCCCTGGCCACGTCGGCGATGGTGCGCACCAGGCGGGCCTCCACATCCCCCGTCGCCGGGCGGCTGTGCTCCAGGTCCACCCGCAGCAGCTGCTGGCCGCCGGAGACGAAGCGGGTCTTCAGCGTGGTGGGCCGGTCGGGATCGGTGACCAGGAAGCCCTCGATGCCGGTCTTGTCGCCGATCAGCCGCAGGGCCTCGTGACCCTCGCCGTCGCCACCCACCAGGCCGATCAGGGCCACCTCACCCCCGAGCGCCGCCACATTGCGCGCCACATTGCCCGCCCCGCCCAGCATCACCAGCTCCCGCTCGCGCGCCAGCACCGGGATCGGCGCCTCCGGCGACACCCGCGTCACCGATCCATAGACGAACCGATCCACCATCAGGTCGCCCACGCACACCACGCGCTGGCCCGAAAGGCGGCTGAGAAGTTGCTGCAGGGTCGAGAGGTCCATGGGTCCGCCTGTGCGGTCTCGGGCCGTTGCGGTCAAGACGCCGCCCGTTATGGCATCAGGACCGCGCCGTATGAATGGCTTTCAACGTGCGCAGCAGGCCCTCGGCCCGGTCCAGCGGCAGGGTGCTCGGCCCGTCGCAGAGCGCGTCGTCGGGGCTGGGGTGGAATTCCAGGAAGACGCCGTCCGCGCCGGCGGCCACCGCGGCCATGGCGATGGTGGGAACGCCCTCGCGCCGGCCGCCGGTGGAGGCGCCCTGGGTGCGGGGATCGGCGCCCGGAAGCTGGACCGCGTGGGTGGCGTCGATGGTGACGGGGACGCCGAGCTTCTGCATCTCGCCGATGCCCAGCATGTCCACCACCAGGTTGTTGTAGCCGAAGGTGGTGCCGCGCTCGCAGAGGATGCTGATCTGGGCGCCGCCGAGGGCCTCGCGGACCTTGTCCACCATCTGCTTGGTGTCCCAGGGCGCCATGTTCTGGGACTTCTTCTGGTGCAGCAGCCCGCCCCGGGCGTGGGTCGCCCGCGCCGTGGCGACGACCAGGTCGGTCTGCCGGCCCAGGAAGGCCGGGATCTGCACGATGTCGGCGACCTCGGCCACCGGCTCGGCCTGACTGACCTCGTGCAGGTCGGTGCAGATCGGAACGTCGAATTCGTCCTTGATCGCCTTGAGGATCGCCAGGCCCTTTTCGAGCCCCGGCCCGCGGTAGCTGTGGATCGAGGAGCGGTTGGCCTTGTCGAAGCTGGCCTTGAAGACGAAGGGCAGGCCCAGGTCGCGGGTGATCCCCTTCAGATGCCGGGCGGTGACCCGCGCCAGCTCCAGGTCCTCCAGCACGTTGAGGCCGGCGATCACGAACAGCGGCTGGCCGTCGCCGATCGAGATGTTCCACTTGTTCAGGGTCAGGACGGCCATGGACGGGGCTCCGGTCGGTCAGGGGCTTTGCGGTCGGCGCCTAAGTGGCGCGCGGACGGGCTCTTCACAAGCGGCAATTGATCGCCTGCATCCGTGGCCCAAACAGGGCCGTAGGTTCAGCAAGGGTCACTCGATTTTTCCCGACGCCAAACCAGTGTTATTATGCCGTTAAGAGATCGGGAGTTGCGACCATGACCCTGGCGCATGAATCGTCCCTCGTGGCCCTCGCGGCCTCCCCCCGCGCCTTCCGCAGGCTGCCGGCCCTGGCCGACGTGCCGGAGATCTTCCGCACCGCGCTGCGTCTGATGGCGCGGAACTGGATGGCCGGCGAGCTCACCTTCGTCATGCCCAACGGCCACGAGCTGAAGCTGGAGGGCGAAGGCGGCCCGCAGGCGCGGATCGTGGTGCGGGACTTCCGCTTTATCCGCCGCGCCCTGGCGGCCGGCGACATCGGTTTCGCCGAGGGCTATGCGGCCGGCGAGTGGGACACCCCCAACCTGACCGCGGTGCTCAGCGTCTTTTCGCTCAACTACGACAACCTGCGCCGGATCACCCAGGGCAACCCGATCGTCGGCGTGTTCAACTTCATCAACCACGCCCTGCACAGCAACACCCGTCGCGGCTCGAAGCGGAACATCCACGCCCACTACGACCTGGGCAACGACTTCTATTCCCGCTGGCTCGACCCCAGCATGACCTATTCCTCGGCCCGCTTCGACCACCCCGGCCAGAGCCTGGCCGACGCCCAGCGCAACAAGTACGCGACGCTCGCCCAGACCATGGACCTGAAGGCCGGCCAGAGCGTGCTGGAGATCGGCTGCGGCTGGGGCGGGTTCGCCGAGTTCGCGGCCAAGGAGGTGGGCGCCAAGGTCACCGGCATCACCATCTCGCAGGCCCAGTATGACTTCGCCCGGAAGCGGATGTTCGACCAGGGCCTGGCCGAGAAGGCCGACATCCGGTTGATCGACTATCGTGACGTCGAGGGGACATTCGACCGGGTGGCCTCCATCGAGATGTTCGAGGCGGTCGGCGAACGCTACTGGCCCACCTATTTCAACAAGATCGCCCAGGTCCTGGCGCCGGGCGGACGGGCCGGGCTGCAGATCATCACCATCCAGGAGGCGCTGTTCGAGGACTACCGGCGGCGCGCCGACTTCATCCAGAAATACATCTTCCCCGGCGGCATGCTGCCTTCGGAGAGTCGGCTGAAGGAAGAGACCGACAGGGCGGGCCTCGCCTGGACCGGCATCTCCCGCTTCGGCCAGGACTACGCTGATACGCTGGCCCAGTGGGCCGAACGGTTCGACGCCCGCTGGGACGAGATCAAGGCCTTCGGCTTCGACGAGAAGTTCCGCAAGATCTGGCGGTTCTATCTCAGCTACTGCGACGCCGGTTTCCGCACCGGGCGCACCGACGTGGTGCAGCTTGGCCTGTCAAAGGCCTGACCGCCCCCTGTTCTGGAGCGCCGACGCCCCTTAAGTAGCGGGGATGACCGTCGCACACAGCGTCCTGGACGCCATCGGAAACACGCCGCTCATCCGCCTGGCCCGCGCCAGCGAGGCCACGGGCTGCGAGATCCTCGGCAAGGCCGAGTTCATGAACCCCGGCCAGTCCGTGAAGGACCGGGCGGCGCTCTACATCATCCGCGACGCCGAGCGGCGCGGCCTGTTGAAGCCTGGCGGGCGGATCGTGGAGGGCACGGCGGGGAATACCGGCATCGGCCTGGCCATGGTCGCCGGGGCCAGCGGCTACAGGACCACTATCGTCATCCCGCGCACCCAGAGCCAGGAGAAGAAGGACGCCATCCGCCTCCTGGACGCGGAGCTGGTGGAGGTGGACGCGGTTCCCTACTCCAATCCCGACAACTATGTCCGCTATTCCGGGCGCTTGGCGGAAGAACTTAACGCCAGGGAGCCGGCCGGGGCCATCTGGGCCAACCAGTTCGACAATGTCGCCAACCGCCAGGCCCACGTCGAGACCACGGGCCCCGAGATCTGGGCCCAGACCGCCGGCAAGGTGGACGGATTCATCTGCGCCGTCGGCTCGGGCGGGACCCTGGCGGGCATCGCCCAGGCCCTGCGCGCCGAAAAGCCCGACGTGGCCATCGGCCTGGCCGACCCGCACGGGGCATCCCTCTACAGCTGGTTCACCGACGGGGAACTGAAGTCGGAAGGGACCTCCATCAGCGAGGGCATCGGCCAGGGCCGGATCACCGCCAACCTGGAGGGCCTGACCGTCGACCACGCCTACCGGATCGGCGACGAGGAGATGCTGCTGGCCATCTACGACATGGTGGAGCACGAGGGCCTGGTGATGGGCGGCTCCACGGGGATCAACGTCGCCGGCGCGATCCGCATGGCCAAGGACCTTGGTCCCGGCCACACCATCGTGACCATCCTGTGCGACCAGGGCTCCCGCTATCAGAGCAAGATCTACAATCCGCAGTTCCTGAAGGAGCGGGGCCTCCCGGTCCCCGGCTGGCTATGACCGATCCCCTCGTCTCCACCGACTGGCTGGCCGCCCACCTGGGAGAGGTCCAGCTGGTGGACGCCACCTGGTTCATGCCGAACGAGGGGCGCGAGGGCCACGCCGACTACCTGGAGGCCCACATTCCCGGCGCGGTCTTCTTCGACATCGACGCCATCGCCGACCGGACCGTCGACCTGCCCCACATGCTGCCGACGGCGCAGGACTTCGCCGAGGCCGCGGGCGCGCTTGGCCTGTCGCCGGACGCCACGATCGTGGCCTATGACAGCTTCGGCATCCGCTCGGCGGCCCGGGTCTGGTGGACCCTGAGGGTGATGGGCTTTTCGAAGGTGTTCGTCCTGGATGGCGGCCTGAAGAAATGGCTCGCGGAGGGCCGACCGACCGAGGCTGGGCAGGCCGCCCTGCCCGTCACCACCCTCAGTCCGAGCCTCGACGCCGGCCTGGTGTGCGACCTGGGCGCTGTGAAGAACCTGCTGAGCTCCAAGGCCGCCCAGCTGGTGGACGCCCGCGGTGCGGCCCGCTTCCGGGGCGAGGCGCCCGAGCCCCGCGCCGGCCTGCGCTCGGGCCACATGCCAGGCGCCCGCAACACCCCCTTCGACAGCCTGCTGAACCCCGACGGCACGATGAAGACCGCCGACGAACTGAAGGCGCTGTTCCGCGCCGCCAAGGTCGATCTGGCCGCCCCCATCGTCACCACCTGCGGCTCGGGCGTCACCGCCTCCGTCGTGGCCCTGGCGCTCGCCCGGTTGGGTCGGGAGGACGTGGCCGTCTATGACGGCTCCTGGACCGAATGGGGCGGGCGAACCGACACCGCCGTGGTGACCGGTCCTTGAGGGTCCGCCTGGCGACCCTCGATGACATCGACCTGCTGCCGCAGATCGAGCGTTCAGCGGGGGAGGCCTTCCGCGGCAGCGACCAGGCCTGGATCGCCGACGACATCGTGGCGCAGGCCGACACCTATCCGCCCCTGATCGCGACCGGCGGCGTGTGGGTGGCCGAAGTTGCCGACGTGGTGGTGGGCTTCATCTCCACCGAGCCGCTGGCCGGCGGCCTCCACATCCTGGAGCTGGCCGTGGCGCACGACCATCAGGGCAAGGGGATCGGCCGCGCGCTGATGGACACCGCCCTGAGCGCGGCGCGGACGGCCGGCTACCGCGCGGCGACCCTGACCACCTTCCGGACCATTCCCTGGAACGGCCCCTTCTATGCCCGCCTGGGCTTCCAGATCCTCGACCAGCCCCCGGTCGTCCTGGGCGCGATCCTCGCCGAGGAAGCCGCCCGCGGCCTCACCGACCGCGTGCCGATGCGCCTGACGCTCTAGCTCTTGGGCTGGCCCTTCTGCGGTGTGGGCGGCAGCGGGGGCGGCGTGGTCGATTCCGGTGCCTTCATGGCGTCGGCCTGGGAGTCCTCGTCACTTTTCCCGGCCACCAGCGAGCGGGCATAGGTCGTCATGCCGCCGCCGTGCGGGCTGTTGGCGATGGGGGTCAGTATCTTCAACGCCTCGGCGCGCCGCCCCTTTCTCAGGAGCGCCACGCCGGCCCTAATCGAGGTCTCCTGAACCGACGGCGCCAGGGCCCGGGCCTCCAACAGCACCTTGATGTCGTTGTCGGTTGGATAGGCCGGCTCGAGCGCCCGGCTCTCGGCATAGCTGAGCAGGACGCGATAGTCTCCCTTGTCCAATTGGTACGCGCGGCCGAGATAGGCCCGCGCCGCTCGCGCGCGGGACAACCGGCTCGCGGGGGTGAGATAGCTCGCGTCGAGCTGGCTGGTTCCGGCGGTGAGCAACAGCTCGACATTGTCGGGTTCGGTGGCCAGGCACCGGGCGAAGATCGCGTCGCAGACCGCGGCGTCACCGAACGCGCACTCGGCGCGCGCCAGGGTCAGCTCGGCGAATTTGTCGCCCGGATGGCGCGCCGCCCGCTGGCGCACCTCAGCCAGGAAGGGCAGGTCGGGACCGTAGTTCAGCAGCGACAGCCGCGCATTGTGCAGCAGCAGGTCGTCCGCCGATGGCGGGAGGACGGTGACCGTGACCTGGGGCGGCTGTGTGGGATTGGTCATCACCAGCATCGGGAGTTTGATGTAGCGCTTGAGGACATGGGTCAGCTTGGCCATGTCCATGCCGGTCGCCGCCTCCATCGCCTTCACCGGATCGGCCCCGGCGGCGATCGCGGCGCTGGCCTTGTTGATCTGGACCGCGCGAGCCTCGTCGCTGCGCATGTAGTGCATCAGGAACCAAGCCTCGGCGTAGTAGGCCGAGCGCTGCTGCTCCGTAAGCTCCATCGGTCCCTTCGACAGGACGGTTTCCAGGGGCAGCCAGTCCATGCGGAGCAGGCTATAGACCCGGCTCTCGTTGTAAGCTCCGATCCGCGCGCTGGTCGGCGTGATCTGCGTGGTCATGAAGTACTCAGCCCAGCCCTCGACGAACCAGGCCGGATAGGCGGCGGGGAAGTTCTCCAGCATGAAGTGGTGGGCGTATTCGTGGAATAGCGCGTCGTCGGCCTCGAAGTACTTCGTGCCGTCGTAGGCGAAGGCGAAGATGCCCATGTTGGACGAGGTGTAGAAGCCGCCGATGTTCTGATCCGGCCCCGGCCTGACCAGCTTCATCTCCGCCGGATTGGACAGCAGGTAGACCTCGAGCTTGCGGGTCGGCAGGCGCTTTCCCGCCCCAGGGTTCATGACTCGCAGGACCGCATCATAGGCGTTGAGCTTCACCGCCAGGCTGCGCGCCCGCTCCTCGCGGCCCTGGCTGTAGACGATGAAGCGATCAGTCTCGGCCCGCACCCAGGCGGCCTGGGCGAGTCCCGGGATAGTCACCGACACGGCGAGCGCGAGGAGGGCGAGAACGCGTGCGCTGATCCCAAGCCTCAGCGAACATTCCCTGCGCATCGTCATCTCGCCCCTCCCTCAGTTGCGAAGAGAGGCTAACGCACGCAGGGCGCGCGTCGAGGAAAAGCTTAGTTCCGCGTCGGAATCCGCACCGGCAGGGTCTCGTAGCCCTTCACGAACACCGAGTGGGTCCGCTGCGGCTCGGCCATCACCTCGACGGTGGGGAAGCGGGCCAGGATCTCCTCCCAGATGATCTGCAGCTGCAGCTCGGCCAGGCGGTTGCCCACGCAGCGGTGGACGCCGAACCCGAAGGACAGATGCTGACGGGGCCGTTCGCGGTCGATGATGTAGTTGTCGGGATTGGCGATGACCTCGTCGTCGCGGTTGCCCGAGACGTACCACATGGCCACCCGGTCCCCCTTGCGGATGGTCTTGCCGCCGATTTCGTAGTCCTCCGTCGCGGTCCGGGCCATGTGGGCCAGCGGGGTCTGCCAGCGGATGGTCTCCGAGACCATGGAGGGGATCAGGGCCGGGTTCTCCCGCAGCTTGCGGTACTGGGCCGGGTTCTGGTTCAGGGCGTAGATCGAGCCGGAGATGGTGTTCCGCGTCGTGTCGTTGCCGCCGATGATCAGCAGGGTGACATTACCGTGGTACTCGTGCTCGCCCATGTCCCGCGTGGCCGGGTTGTGGGCCAGCATGGAGATCATGTCGAACTTCGGCGCGGTCGCCTTGATCCGGTCGGCCCAGAGGCCGTCGAAGGCGTCGAAGCACTTGGTGAGCTCGCTGCGCTTCTGCTCCCAGCTCTCACAGACCCCGTGGCCCGGCGGGTTGGTCATCATGTCCGACCAGTAGGTCAGCTTGCGGCGGTCCTCGAAGGGGAAGTCGAAGAGGGTGGCGAGCGTCATGGCCGTCAGCTCCTTCGAGACCAGGTCCACCCAGTCGAAGGTCTCGCCGATCGGCAGGCCGTCCAGGATGGCGCCGGCCCGCTCGCGGATCACCGGGGCCATCTGCGCCAGGTTGTGGGGCGCCACGGCGGGGCTGACCGCCTTGCGCTGCACGTCGTGCTTGGGCGGGTCCATGGAGATGAAGCTGGGGCGGGTCGGACGACCGGCCGATTCGGCCTTGGACTCCAGGCTCTGCAGAACGATGCCGTCGGCCGAGGAGAACACCTGGTGATTGGTGTCGATAGCCATGATGTCGTTGTACTTGGTGATCGACCAGTAGGGGCCGTAGTCGCTCTCGGCGGTGTAGTGGACCGGGCTTTCCCGGCGCAGGCGCTCGAACTGGGCCCACATGGCGTCCTGGCTGAACAGTTCGGCCTGGGCGGGGTTGAGCTGGTCCAGAGGCAGGGCCGCGGCCTGCTCGCGGGCCTCATGGCGGATGTCGACGGACCCGTCGCTCATGGTGGTTCTCCCTGACTGGCGAGGCCTCATGGGCGCACGCTCTCTTGTCGTTGGGTCAATCACGACGAACCGAACGCTGTATTGCAAGGCCCATCTGGCGACGTCCGCGCGCCCTACCGCACCGGGGGCGGATAGTGCAGGCCCGGCTGCGGGGCGTTCCACAGGGCGTTGAGGCCGCGCTCCAGCTTCAGGGCCGAGCCCTGGCCCAGGTTGCGGCGGAAGATCTCGTCGTAGGCGCCCACCTGATGGATGGCCTGGAAGCCCCAGTCGGCCTTCAGCCCCAGTCTTTGGCCGAGATCGCCCTCCACCCCGAGCAGGCGGCGCACCCGCGGGTCGGGCGAGGAGTCGCGGGCCTTGGCCACGTTGGCGGCGTTGAGCTTCAATTCCTCGCCCAGCATCACGGCGTAGACGCTCCAGCGCACGATATCGGTCCAGGCCGGATCGTCCTGGCGCACCACGGGCCCCAGGGGTTCCTTGGAGATCACCGTCGGCAGGATCACGTGGGCGTTGGGGTTGTTCATCAGCGAGCGGGCCGAGGCCAGGGCCGAGACGTCGGCGGTGAAGGCGTCGCAGCGCTCGGCCTGGTAGGTGTCGCGGGCTTCGGCCTCGGTGGCCACCACGACCGGGCGATAGGTCAGGCCGCGCAGCTTGAAATAGTCGGCCAGGTTGTCCTGGCTGGCGGTCCCGGCCTGGACGCAGATCCGCGCCCCGTTCAGTTCGTCGGCGCTGGCGAGCGCCAGGGCCCGCGGGGCCAGGAAGCCCTGGCCGTCGAAATAGGTCACCACGGGGAAATCCAGCCCGCCGGCGTCGCGGGCCAGGGTCCAGGAGGTGTTGCGCGACAGGACGTCGATCTTGCCGCTGTTCAGGGCGGCGAAGCGGTCCTGGGCCGGGATCGGCGTGAACCGCACCGCCTTGGGGTCGCCGAGCACCGCGGCGGCCACCACGCGGCAGACATCGACGTCGAAGCCGCGCCAGGCGCCCTTGTCGTCGGCGAAGGCGAAGCCCGCCAGGCCAGGGTGGACGCCGCAGGCGAGCCAGCCGCGGGCCTTCACCGCCGCCAGCGTCGGACTGGCCTTGGCCCGCAGCACCTGGGTGGCGGGATCGGTGGCGGTCACGGCGGTGGCGGCCGGGGCCGTGGTGGACTTCGACGCGTCCCCGCAGGCGGCCAGCCAGAGGCATAGGCCCAGCGCCAGGGTTCGTCGTTTCCACATGCGGCGCTCCTTGATCACGGGCCTCACCAAGGTTCTAAGGGGGACGGGCATTGTCGCCCCTGTTCGTTCCGAGCCGTCAACCCGCATGGCCGAAGAAACCCGCCTGATCCGCGCCGGCGCCGCCCCCAAGTCGCTGGCCAAGACCGTGGGCCCGCCGATCCAGAAGGGCTCCACCGTCCTGCTGCCCAACGCCGAGGCGCTCTATGACGACGAGGGCTTCATCACCTATGGCCGCCAGGGCCTGGCGGCCCACGACGCCCTGCGCGACGCCCTGTGCGGGATGGAGGAGGCCCAGGGCGTCTGCCTGTACCCCTCGGGCCTGGCGGCGCTCACCGGCGCCATGCTGGCGGTGCTGAAGGCTGGCGACGAGGTGCTGGTCACCGACACCATCTACAAGCCCACCCGCCGGTTCTGCGACCATGTGCTGAAGCGGTTCGGGGTCGGCGTCCGCTACTTCGATCCCCGCGAGAGCCCCGAGGACCTGGTGGCCGGCGCGGGTCCGGCCACGCGACTGATCGTCATGGAGAGTCCCGGTTCGCTCTCCTTCGAGATGCAGGACATGGCCGCAGTGGCGCGGCTGGCCCGCGCGCGGGGCATCCTGACCCTCGCCGACAACACCTGGGGCGCGGGCTATCTGATCAAGCCCCTGGCCCAGGGCGTCGACATCAGCGTCCAGGCGCTCACCAAGTATGTGGGGGGCCACTCCGACGTCTTCATGGGCTCGGCGGCGGCGTCCGATCCGACCCTGGTGAGCCAGCTGGAGAACGGGATCACCCATCTGGGCTGGGCCGTGGCGCCCGAGGACGCCTACCAGATGCTGCGCGGCCTGCGCACCCTGCCCGTCCGCCTGGCGCGGCAGGGCAAGAGCGGCCTGGCCATCGCCGCCTGGCTGCGGGAGCAGCCGGAGGTGGCCGAAATCCTCCACCCCGCCCTGCCCGGCTGCCCCGACCATGATCTCTGGGCGCGGGACTATGTCGGCGCCTGCGGCCTGTTCGGGTTCGTGTTCAAGCCCGGCGCCGAGGGGGCGGTGAACGCCTTCCTCGATGCGCTCGACCTGTTCGGGCTGGGATTTTCCTGGGGCGGGTTCGAGAGCCTGGCCATCTCCTGCGACCCCCAGCTCCACACCCGCAAGCACCGCCGCGACTATGGCGGCCCGTTGATGCGGCTGCACATCGGTCTGGAGAATGCCGAGGACCTGATCGCCGACCTGCGGAAGGGCCTGGACGCGTTCCGCTCGGCCTAGGCCCTGGCGCGCCCTGCAGGACTCGAACCTGCAACCGCCTGCTTAGAAGGCAGGTGCTCTATCCAGTTGAGCTAAGGGCGCTTGGCGGACCTAGTGGGTCCAGGGCTGCTTGCGGTTGAAGGCGAAGTTGTCGGCGTAGGCCTTGATGATGCGCTTGGCGGGCTTGGGATCAAACAGCTGGAAGGCGATGCCGTGGGCCTGGGCGTAGGCCACGGCGTCCTCGGCGGTGTCGAAGGACAGGCGGATCTGACCGTCGGTGTCCTTGGTCTGGGTCCAGCCCATGAGCGGGTCCGACGCCCGGGCGTCCTCGGGCGCGAACTCCAGCAGCCAGTCCTTGGTCTTGGCCTTGCCGGACTGCATGGCGTTCTTGGCCGGACGGTAGATGCGCGCGAGCATGTGGATTCCTGGCGATGACTTCGTTTGGCCGGTGCTGGTCGGGGCGAGAGGATTCGAACCTCCGACCCTCTGGTCCCAAACCAGATGCGCTACCAGGCTGCGCTACACCCCGAAAAGCACCGGCGGCCGTGGGATATAAGGCTTTGGCCTCTGTCGCAAATGATAGGAGGCCGCAGGGCGCAATCAGCGACCCACGGCCCGCGAGATCGATTTACAATCTGTCGCATCGGCCTCGGCTCGACCTTTGCAGGGCTGGGCTGCTAGGTCTCGCGGGAGGAACGGGGGTGCAATGCTGGGGTTGAAGAAAAAGTCCAAACGGGTCCGGCGCATGGAAATGCGCAAGCGCGCCAAGTTCTGGGACAAGTACGGCGATCCGATCCGGGTGAGCCTGATCGCCGCGGCCGCCATCGTCGGCGCGAGCCTGGTGGCCAAGATGGCCCTGGGTTAGCCCGGCGTGCGCCGGTGCATCAGCTTGAACACCCCTGAGGCGCGCACCACGTCGTGACCGCCCACATAGGCGCGGCCCTCCACGAAGGCCACGTCCCGGGTCGCGCGGGTGACGCGCGCATCCCCCATCACCCACTCCCCCACCCGCGCCATGTGCAGGAAGTCCACCGACAGGTGGATGGTCACCGAGCGGGTCTGGGTCTCGCGCCAGACGGCGGCCGCCAGCAGACCGTCCAGGAAGGCGGTCAGCATGCCGCCATGCACCAGGCCAAGGCCGTTGGCGTGGCGCTGCTCGGCGAAGAAGGCCTGCTCGGTCAGCTCCCCCTGCTGCGCCCGATGATAGTAGGGGCCGTTGATGGTGGAGAAGTCGCCCCGGCCCTGGGAGCGAATGAAGCCCTCCGGCGGGACGATCTCGGCGGCGGGGTCGGGCTTCATGGGGCGGCGGCTTTCACGGGTTTCAGGACGATCTCGTAGAGGCGGGGCCAGTTCTTGCCGGTGACGAACAGGCGGTCGTGGTCCCGGTCATAGGCGATGCCGTTGAGCACCGCGTCGGGATCGCGGCCGGGGCCGGTCTCCGGCAGGCCGCTCATGTCGATCCAGCCCTTCACCGCGCCCGTGCGGGGGTCGATGCGGGCGATGCGGTTGGTCAGCCAGATATTGGCCAGGATCTCGCCCCTCACCCACTCCAGCTCGTTGAGGTTGGGAACCGGGCGGCCGTCGGCGGTCACCCGCAGGCGGCCGGTCTCCTTCAGGGTCCTGGGGTCCAGGAACCTCAGGGTCGGGGTGCCGTCGCTCATGATGATGCGCTTGCCGTCCTGAGTCAGGGCCCAGCCCTCGCCGGGATAGCGAAAGCTGCCCTTCTGGGCGAAGCTCTTCAGGTCCCAGCGGAAGCCGACGCCATCGCGCCAGGTGAGGCTGATCAGCTCGCCGCCCCAGTTGACGATGCCCTCGCCGAAATAGGCCGGCGAGAGGGCCTTGGACTGCAGCACCACCCCGTCCTTGAGCCGCACCTTGCGGATCGAGGAGCGGCCCTCGAGGCCGGTGCTCTCGAACAGGACGCCGTCCAGGTAAAACAGGCCCTCGGTGAAGGCGCCGGTGTCATGCGGATAGGACGCGCGCACCTCATAGCCCTGAACCGGGACCAGGGCGGCGGCCGGACCGCCGGCCATCACCGCGACGAGGGCCAGGCACAGGGCGGCCAGCGGCCGGAGGATCGAAGACGGCAAACCAGGCTCCCTGGGCGAGGACGGGCCTATCCTTTGCGGGAGCCTCGTGGCGGAGGCAAGGCGCAGCCGGCCTCAGGCCATGCCGATCGACTCCAGCTCGGCCACCACCAGGCCCTTGGGCCCCTCTGCGAAGCGGACCATCACGTCGTCGCCGGGCTGCAGGTCCTCGATACCCGAGCGGCGCAGGGTCTCGATGTGGACGAAGATGTCGCCCGGCTCGCCGTCGCGCACGACGAAGCCATAGCCCTTGGCGCGGTTGAACCACTTGACCTTGGCCCGCTCCAGGGGGCCGCGCGCCTGGGGCGTGGGACGGGGGCTGCGGGCCTGGAAGCCGCCGCTCGGACGGTCGAAGCCGCCGTGACGGTCGAAGCCGTCGCGGTCGCGCCGGAATCCGTCGTCGCGGCTGCGGCGCTCGGCCGGCGGCGGGGCGGAACTCTCGTCCAGGTCCACCACCTCCGACACCTGCCAGCCCTTGGGCCGGCGGATCACGTCGCAGACGATGATCGCCCCCTCCAGGGCGTTCTCGCGCCCGGAGTTACGCAACGAGGTCACATGCAGGAGAACATCTTTCAGGTCGGTCTGGCCCGGATCGTCAGGAACGATGAAGCCATACCCCTTGCCCGCGTCGAACCACTTGATCCGCCCACTGATCCGCACCGCGTCTTCGTGCGAATCCACACCCTCATATTCGTAACCAGACATTTGCCCCTCTGGCCCGATCTCCCAATCCCTACGGATACTGGCCAGTTATAACACTGTTCTCGTAACAGGAGAGCCGTCAATGGGGGTTTTTCACCCAAATGCACGCATCTGGTGTGTTTCTCGCGCAATGCGCGATGCGTGGGCGTTCGCCGTCGCCTCAGGGGCGGTTTCGCGTGGCAGTCCCTAGGGGAGTCGAACCCCTCTCTCCAGGTTGAAAACCTGGCGTCCTAACCGATAGACGAAGGGACCGCAGCGGCGAAGGGCGGCTCTATATCTGCGTTCCTGGGGGTGTGCAAGCGCACTCACCACCACTTGTCGCACTTCCCTGCAAAGCTCGCGGCTCAGCCGACGCGGCGAAGGTCGGCGACGTCCTCGATCTCCAGCTCGACGCTGGATCGGCCCTGCCAATCGTCCGGCTTCAGGCGACCGACAATATGCAATCCGCCGCCCTCGGCCAGCAGCCTCGCGCCGATCTCCGTGCCCTCCGAACGCCAGGCCACGGCCTTCAGCTTGCCGCCGGAGCGATCGGTCAGGGTGACCCGCACATGCCCGCCCTTGAGCGCCATGGCCCGCTCCACGCGGACGTCGGACAGGGCGAAGACCGGCTCGGGATTGCCGGGGCCGAAGGGCGCCATCCGCTGGAAGCTCTCATAGAGGGCGCGGTCGGCCCCGCCGGTGGTGATCAGGGCGTCGATGTCCAGACCGTCCTCGGCCGCCGCGACCTCGCTCTCGTCGGCCAGCCGCTCGCAGAGGAAGGCGCGCAGGTCGGGAATGGTGTCGGGCTTGACGCTGAGCCCCGCGGCCATGGCGTGGCCGCCACCGGCGATCAGCAGGCCCGCCTCATAGGCGGCCTGGACGGCGCGGCCCAGATTGACGCCGGGCTGGGAGCGCCCCGAGCCCTTGCCGACATTGGCCGCCCGGTCGATCCCGATGACCATCACCGGCTTGCGATAGCGTTCCCGCAGGCGCCCGGCCACGATGCCGATCACTCCCGGATGCCAGTCGTCGGCGGCCACCAGCAGCACGGGCAGGTCGGCCTGGTTGCTCTCCCGCTCGATGATCCGCACCGCCTCCTCCAGCACCTCGCGCTCGACTTCCTTGCGTGAGGCGTTCAGGGCGTCGAGCTCGGCGGCCAGGTCCGCGGCCTCGCGGGGGTCGTCGGTGGATAGCAGGCGCGCGCCGAGGTCGGCGCGGCCGATGCGGCCGCCGGCGTTGATACGTGGCCCCAGGACGAAGCCCACATGGAAGGCGCTGGCCGGTCCCTGGCTCTTGGCGACCTCCAGCAGGGCCTTCAGACCGGGATTGCGCCAGCCGGACATCACCTTCAGGCCCTGGGAGGCCAGGGCCCGGTTGAAGCCCACCAGCTGGGTCACGTCGCAGATGGCGCCCATGCAGGCCAGGTCCAGCCACTGGCGGATATCGGGCTCGGGGCGCTCGGGGCTGAACAGGCCCTGTCTGCGCGCCTCACGGTTGAGGGCGGCCAGCAGGACGAAGGTGACGCCCGCGGCGGCCAGCACCCCCTGCCCCGACCCGCAGCCGGGCCGGTTGGGATTGACCAGGGCGGTGGCCGGCGGAACCTCGTCGCCGCGCATCAGGTGGTGGTCGATCACCACCACCTCCAGCCCGATCTCCACGGCGTAGGTGACCGCCTCCATGGCCGCGGCGCCGCAGTCGACGGTGATCACCAGCTCGACGCCTTCGTCCTTCAGGCGGCGGAAGGCGGCCGGCGACGGGCCATAGCCCTCGGTGATGCGGTCGGGGACGTAGATGCGCAGGGGCGCCCCCATGGCGCGGGTCCAGCGCACCAGCTGGGCGGCGCTGGAGGCCCCGTCCACGTCATAGTCGGCGAACACCGCCATGGGGCGGCCCTTGGCCACGGCGTCCACCAGGATCTGGGCGGCCTTGTCCATGTCCATGAAGCTGGAGGGGTCCGGGAACAGGGCCTTCAGCGTCGGGTTCAGATAGTGCTCGCCCCCGCCGTCCTCGACCCCGCGGGAGGCCAGCGCCCTGGCCAGGGGCTCGGGCAGGCCCAGGGCCATCTCATGGCGGCGCACGGTCTCGGGATCGGCGGCCCGCTCGCGCCACAGCCGGCCGCTGAGCGACTTGGTGACGCCCAGATAGCCCGCCGGGGTGGAGCCGTCCGCCATCACACGGGCCGTTTCATCCGCACTTCGCGCACGGTCTGGGTGGCGGAGTTCATGACGATGGTGTGGGTGTGGACGAAGCCGTCCTCATAGTGGACGCCGTCCAGCAGCGCCCCGTTGGTGACGCCGGTGGCGGCGAAGATGGCGTCGGCGCGGACCATCTCGTGCAGGTCGTACTTGCGGTCGAAGTCGGTGATGCCGATCCGCCGGGCGCGGGCCTTCTCGTCGGCGTTGCGGAACACCAGGCGGCCCTGGAACTGGCCGCCCACGCACTTCAGCGCCGCGCAGGCCAGCACCCCCTCGGGCGCCCCGCCCTGGCCGACATAGAGGTCGACTCCGGTGGAGGGGTCGGCGGTGTTCATCACCCCGGCCACGTCGCCGTCGGTGATCAGATAGACCCGGGCGCCCACCGAACGGACGCTGGCGATCAGCTCGGCGTGCCGCGGACGGTCCAGAATGCAGACGGTGATCTCGGTCGCCTCGACGCCCTTGGCCTCGGCCAGGGCCTCGACGTTCTGCGCGGCGCTCTTGTCCAGATCGATGATCCCGGCCGGATAGCCGGGGCCGCAGGCGATCTTGTCCATATAGGTGTCGGGCGCGTTCAGCAGGGTGCCCTTGGGCGCCCAGGCCATGACGGCGAGCGCATTGGCCATCGCCTTGGCCGTCAGCGTGGTGCCTTCCAACGGATCCAGGGCGATGTCGATCTTGGGGCCTTTGCCCCGCCCGACCTTCTCGCCGATGTAGAGCATGGGCGCTTCGTCGCGCTCGCCCTCGCCGATCACGATCTCGCCGTCGATGTCCAGGTCGTTCAGGGCCGTGCGCATGGCGTCGACAGCCGCCTGGTCCGCTTCCTTCTCGTCGCCCCGGCCCACCAGTTTCCAGGCGGCGATGGCGGCGATCTCGGTCACCCGGACAGCGTCGATGACCAGACCGCGATCCAGAATTTCGGAACTCATGAACACGTCTCCTGCCGGAATCCGGCATAGCCGGCGACTATCGTGAGATTCTCAGATGCGCGCGATGCGCAACAGCCGTGGTCTCTCCAGCACCGAGGGCAGATTCGCGATGCGGTCGATCGCCGCCGTGAGCACCGATTCGGCCACCGCGTGGGTGGTCAGCACGATCGGCACCCCGTCGGCGTTCTCCACCGGCTTCTGCAGGAAGCTCTCGATGGAGACGCCCGCCTCGGCCAGGGTTTCGGAGACGGCGGCGATCACGCCGGGCTCGTCCTTGACCATGAAGCGCAGATAGGCCCGGCCCATGCTCTTGGAGGGGTCGACCGGGGTGAAGGGTTTGAGCTCACCGGCCGGCTTCTGGAAGACCGGGCGCACGGCGCCGGTCATCACGTCGGCGATGTCGGCGGCCACGGCCGCGGCGGTGGGGCCAGACCCCGCGCCGGGACCCTGGATGTAGATGGTGCCGATCCGGGTTCCCTCGATGAACAGGGCGTTCAGCGCCCCGCCGGCCTGGGCCAGGGGGTGGTTGATGGGCGCCAGGGAGGGGTGGACCCGCACCAGGACGCCGTCCGGCGAGCGGTCGGCCGAGGCCACCAGCTTGACCCGATAGCCCAGGTCGCGGGCCAGCTTGATGTCCATCAGGTCCACGCCGTCGATGCCTTCGATCTCGGCCGCGGCGAAGGTGGGGGCGCAGCCGAAGGCCAGCGCCGCCAGGATGGAGATCTTGTGGGCGGCGTCGAAGCCGCCGACGTCCATGGTGGGATCGGCCTCGGCGTAGCCCAGGCGCTGGGCCTCGGCCAGCACGTCGGCGAAGGCGCGACCGCCGGAGTCCATCTCCGTCAGGATGAAGTTGCAGGTGCCGTTGAGGATGCCGGCGACCGACTTGATGTCGTCGCCGACCATGGCCTCGCGCAGCATCTTCACCGCAGGGGTGCCGCCCATGACGGCGGCCTCGAACAGCAGGGGCACGCCCTTGGACTCGGCCAGCAGCGCCAGTTCGGCCCCATGCTCGGCGATCAGCGCCTTGTTGGCGGTGACCACGGGCTTGCCGGCGTTGAGGGCCGCCTCAACCGCGGCCTTGGCCGGGCCGTCCGAGCCGCCGATCAGCTCGACGAACAGGTCGTTGTCCGGCGACTTGGCTAGTTCCACAGGGTCGTCGAACCAGGGCAGGTTGGAGATGTCGAAGGGCCGGGGCCGCGAACGCGAGCGCGCCGAGACCCCGGTCACCACGGCCTGACCGCCGGCGGGCGCGAAGCCCGGCCGGTCGGACAGGAAGTTCAGCAGGCCGCCGCCGACCGTTCCCAGGCCGGCGACGCCGATACGCCAGTTCTTAGCCGTCATCCGTCCTACGCTCCTTCAGAGCTTCGGAGGATTGATCCTCCATCCACACGGCCGTGTCCTCCGTAGCCTCGGCGAAGGAGGATCATTGGGCCGCCAGGGTGTTGTGGGCCCGGCCGAGGATTTCCTCGGAATTGGCCAGGAACTTCTTCACGTTGCGCGCGGCCTGACGGATGCGGTGTTCGTTCTCCACCAGGCCGATGCGGACATAGCCCTCGCCATATTCGCCGAAGGCCACGCCGGGGGCGACGGCGATGCCGGCCTCCTCGATCAGCAACTTGGCGAACAGCATGGAGCCGGCGTCCTTGTACTGCTCGGGCAGCGGGGCCCAGGCGAACATCGAGGCGGGCGGCGACGGGATGTCCCAGCCGGCGCGCTTCATCGAGGTCACCAGGGTGTCGCGACGGCTCTTGTAGGTGGCGCGGATCTCGTCGACGCAGTCCTGGGGACCGTTCAGGGCCGCGGCGGCCGCGACCTGGATCGGGGTGTAGGCTCCGTAGTCGAGATAGGACTTCACCCGGGCGAGCGCCGCGCACATCCGCTCGTTGCCCACCACCATGCCGACCCGCCAGCCGGCCATGGCGTAGGTCTTGGACAGCGAGTTGACCTCGACGGCGATGTCCTTGGCTCCGTCCACCTGCAGGATGGAGGGCGGCGGGTTGTCGTCGAAATAGATCTCGGAATAGGCGATGTCGGAGAGCACCAGCAGGTCGTGCTTCTTCGCCAGCGCCACGGCCTCCTTGTAGAAGTCCAGGTCCACCCACTGGGCCGTCGGGTTGGACGGATAGGACAGGATCAGGACGCTGGGGGCCGGGCTGGAGTGGCGCATGGCGGCGCTGACGCCCGACAGGTACTCCTCCGGCGAGGGGGCCGGCACGTGACGGATCACCCCGCCGGCCATGATGAAGCCGTAGGCATGGATCGGATAGGCCGGGTTCGGGCAGAGGATCACGTCGCCCGGGGCGGTGAGGGCCTGGGCCAGGTTGGCGAAGCCCTCCTTCGACCCCAGGGTGGCGATCACCTCGGTGTCGGGGTTCAGGGTCACGCCGAAGCGCTTCTTGTAGTAGCCGGCCATGGCGCGGCGCAGGCCGACGATGCCCTTGGAGGCCGAGTAGCGACCGGCCTTGGGGTCGCGGGCGGTCTCAATCAGCTTGTCGACGATGTGCTTGGGCGTCGGCATGTCGGGATTGCCCATGCCGAAGTCGATGATGTCCACACCCTGGGCGCGCAGTCGCGCCTTGATGCGGTTCACCTCTTCGAAGACGTAGGGCGGAAGGCGTCGGATACGGTGGAATTCGGGGGTCATTTTGAGCTCGGGCCGCGTGCCTCGCGGCGGTAGGGAGCTGAAGTCGCACATGGCAGGTCCCGTACGGGGGCTCCGCCAAGCAGGTTCAAATTCGTTCGCCTCCGCGGGCCTATCTGGGCGGCGGAGGCGGTGTAGCTCGCGCCCGCTGCGCCTTGGCGAAGGCTTCGGTCTCCGCCGTGGTGGAAATGGCTTCCGACTCGGGACCGGCCATGTCGCGGGCGCGGCCGGCGAAGGCCTCGGTTCCGGTCAGGGTCCAGGTCGAGGGCGCGGTGTCGCGCATCAGCTCGGCGCCGGCCACCTCAAGCTCGTCGGCGGCGCGGCCAAAGGCCGGCAAGGGGCGCACGTCGGCGGGAACCGGGGGAATGTCGGCGAAGGTCGGATAGGTCGTGCGGGCGCGGGCCGCGCTGGCCACCTGGGCGGCGATCGGCGAACTTGGATCGACCTTGGCGGTCACGAAGGGGTTGGAGACGGCGCAGCCGCCGAGCAGGCTCGCGCCGCAGACGCAGGCCAACAGCCCGGTCCGAAAGGTTCCGAGGCGACTCATCACGAAAAGTCTAGGCGACGCGTTCATCTAGGCGCTGGTCTTATGCCATGATTGCTTCGGGCGAAAGAGCGCGAGCGCCAAGCCTTGAAGACAACCTGGGAGAAGACGGTCATGAGCAAGCAGCCGACCAAGACCAAGGCCGCCAAGGCCAAGTCGTCGGACAAGGCCAAGACCGCCGCCAAGGCCGAGGCCTCCCCCAAGAAGATCAAGACCAAGACCGCCGAACCCAAGGCCAAGGCGCCCAAGGCCAAGCCGGAGGCGGCGCGCGCCGAGCCCCCCCGCGTGGAGTCGCCCCAGGCCGCGGCCCCTCGCGCCGAGCCGCCGCCTCGGGTCAGCCCCGCCGCCGCCGCGGCCTTCGGCGCCACGGTGGACTTCCCGCCCGCCAAGCTGAGCCCCGAGCAGCGGGACATGATGGAGAAGCTGTCGGCCAACCTGGCCCGCGCGGCGCTCACCGCCCAGGGCGCCATCGCCGAGGCGGCGCTTCGCCAGGCCGAGCGCCCGGCCGCCCTGCAGCCCGACCCCTTCCACGTGGCCCCTGCCCTCACCGACGTCATGGGTCGGCTGGCCTCCCAGCCCGACCGGCTGGTCCGCGCCCAGGCCGACCTCTTCCAACGCTATCTGGAGCTCTGGCAGACCGCCGCCCGCCGCGCCGCCGGCGAGGCCGTCGATCCGATCGTCACCCCGGCCAAGGGGGACAAGCGCTTCAACGATCCCGACTGGAACGACAATCCGGTCTTCGACGTGATCAAGCAGTCGTACCTGGTCACCTCCAACTGGCTCAACGCCCTCGTCTCCGAGGTCGATGGCGTCGACCCGATGACCAAGCGCCGGGTCGAGTTCTTCATGAAGATGCTCACCGACGCCTTCTCCCCCTCGAACTTCCTGGTCTCCAACCCGGCCGCCCTGCGCGAGGCGGTGTCGACCCAGGGGCAGAGCCTGCTGCAGGGCATGGAGAATTTCGCCGCCGACCTGACCCGCGGCGGCGGCACCCTGGCCATCAGCCAGACCGACTACGACATGTTCAAGATCGGCGAGAACGTCGCCACCGCCCCGGGCAAGGTGGTGTTCCAGAACCAGGTGCTGCAGCTCCTGCAGTTCAACCCGACCACGGAACAGGTCTTCGAGATCCCGCTGGTGATCTTCCCGCCCTGGATCAACAAGTTCTACATCCTCGACCTGCGCCCCGAGAACTCGATGATCCGCTGGCTCACCGACCAGGGGATCACCGTCTTCGTCGCCTCCTGGGTCAATCCCGACGTGGAGATGGCCGCCAAGACCTTCGAAGACTACATGCAGCAGGGCATCTACGAGGGCACGGCGGCGGCCATGAAGCAGGCCGGCGTCAGCCAGGTGAACACCGTCGGCTACTGCATCGGCGGCACCCTGCTCTCGGCGACCCTGGCCCACATGGCGGCCAAGGGCGACAAGCGGATCGCCTCGGCCACCTTCTTCGCCGCCCAGCAGGACTTCGCCGAGGCCGGCGACCTGCTGCTGTTCACCAACGAGGACTGGCTGGGCGACCTGGAAAAGCAGATGGACGCCGCGGGCGGGGTCCTCTCGGGCCAGGCCATGGCCGAGACCTTCAACTCCCTGCGGGCCAACGACCTGATCTGGTCGTTCTTCGTGAACAACTACCTGATGGGCAAGGAGCCCAAGCCCTTCGACCTGCTGTTCTGGAACTCCGACCAGACCCGCATGCCCAAGGCCCTGCACCTGTTCTACCTGCGCAAGTTCTACGGCGAGAACGCCTTGGCGAACGGCAGCCTGGTGATGGACAACATCAAGCTGGACCTGTCGAAGGTGAAGACCCCGGTCTATGTCCAGTCGTCCAAGGAAGACCACATCGCCCCGGCGCGCTCGGTCTATCGCGGCGCCAAGCTGTTCGGCGGGCCGGTGACCTTCACCCTGGCGGGCTCGGGCCACATCGCCGGCGTGATCAACGCCCCGGTCGCCAACAAGTACCAGTACTGGTCCAACCCCGAGCTGCCGGCCACCGTCGAGCAGTGGATGGAGAAGGCCAAGGAGACTCCGGGCTCCTGGTGGCCCCACTGGGCCGCCTGGCTGAAGGCCAAGTCCGGCGGCATGGTCCCGGCCCGCGATCCCGCCAAGGGCCCCTTCAAGCCCCTGGAGGACGCGCCCGGATCCTATGTGAAGGTGAAGTCCTAGGAATGACCAAGACCATCGCCGAGCTTCAGCGCGAGATGGCCCAGGCGATGGACCACGAGGAGTACGAGCTGGCCGCGACGCTGCGCGACCAGATCGCGGCCCTGCAGCCGGGTTCGATGATCAAGGTTCAGCAGCCCGGCCAGATGGGGGTGGGCACAGACCAGCAGGCGGTTCGACCCCCAAAGGGCTGGAAGCCGCCGCCCAAGCCCGACCTGATGACGCGCAACCACAGGCCGCGGGGCGGAAAGCGGTAAGCACATTCCAACCCCATTGTCCCGGACGGCCGATAGGCGGAGCCGGGTTGACGTGATGAGTCAGTCCGGCACGTTTCGCCAGCCGGCCACCAGCCCGAAACTCGCCCGGTCGATCTCGATCCAGCACCCGCCGCCCGGGTGTTGGGGTTTGTCCTGATCGCCGATGGCCGCGCCCTGCAGGTGCGCCATCAGCAGTTCGCCGACCCCGCCATGGGCCACCACCACCAGGTCGCCGCGGGTGGGCTCGTCGCGGGCCAGACGGCGCATCGCGGTGACGATGCGGTCCTGGGCGTGGCGGGCGGTCTCCCAGCCGCGCACGCTCTCGTCGGGCTTGCCGAAGAACTGCGCCACCACCTCCCAGAACTCCGGCGGGGCGATATAGCCGGTGGCCGAGCGGTCGTTCTCGCCGAGGTCCGGATCGATCCGGTGCGGCACGCCCAGGCGAGCGGAGATGATCGCCCCGCCATCCAGGGCCTTCTGCTCGCCGCTGGACCAGACCGCCGTGACGCGCCCGTCCGCCAGGCGTTCGGCGAACAGGCCGGCGCGCCGGCGGCCTTCGGGCGTCAGCGGCCAGTGGGGCACCGGGACGGCGGGGTCGATGACCACCTGCGGGTGGGTGAGATAGTAGATGCGCGGCATGGCGACTCCGGAGGGACCTGGCGCGACACTAGCCCAGGCCGGCGGCGGCGCTAGGCCGGCACGAACCGCAGCGCCACCCCGTTGTTGCAGTAGCGCAGGCCGGTGGGGCGCGGGCCGTCGTTGAAGACGTGGCCCTGGTGGCCCAGGCACTGGGCGCAGTGGTATTCGGTGCGCAGGATGCCGATGGCGAAGTCGGGCTTCTTGATCAGCCCGCCGCCGATGGAGGTGAAGAAGGAGGGCCAGCCGGTGCCGCTCTCGAACTTCGCCTCGCTCTTGAACAGGGCCCAGCCGCAGCCGGCGCAGACGAAGGTCCCCTTGCGGTGCTCCTTCAGCAGCGGGCTGGTTCCCGGCCGCTCGGTGTCCTCGTGGCGCAGGACGCGATAGGCGTCGCCTGGCAGACGCGCCTTCCACTGGGCGTCGGTGAGCTTCTTCCACTTGGGGTCAGGCGCCGGCAGGGCCGCGGCGAGCGCCGAGGCGCCCGGCGCGAGCGCCAGGGTTAGGGCCGAACAGGCGAGGAAGCGACGACGGTCGAGGAGCTGGGTCATGTCAGGTCATACGTGGCGGAGGGCGTGAAGGTTTCACGCCCTCCCCGTCCCGTCCACGACCTAGAGCCCGGCGGCCTCGTCCAGACCCAGCATCAGGTTCATGTTCTGCACGCAGGCGCCCGAGGCGCCCTTGCCCAGATTGTCCAGCAGGGCCACCAGGCGGACCTGGCCCTCGGCTTCATTGCCGAACACGAAGAGCTTCATGCGGTTGGTGCCGTTCAGCCCCTCGGGATCCAGCGTCTTGGTGGCCTGCGCCTCCTCCAGGGAAGCCACCTCGACGAACTGTTCGCCGGCGTAGCGCTCGGCCAGGGCCGCCTGGACAGCCGCGAGGGTGGGTTTCTTCGGCAGGGCCCAAAGGTGCAGCGGGATCTCGACGATCATGCCCTGGTGATAGCGCCCCACGGCCGGGGTGAAGATCGGCTTGTGGACCAGGCCGCCGCGCTCGGCGATCTCCGGCACATGCTTGTGGGCCAGGCTCGTGGCGTAGATCCGGTAGGCGACGGTGGTGTAGTCGGCCGCGTTCTTGTCCTCGAACTCGGCGATCATCTGCCGGCCGCCGCCGGAATAACCGGAGACGGCGTTGATGGTGACCGGGTGCTCGGCCGGCAGCAGGCCGGCGTCCACCAGGGGCCGGATCAGGGCGATGGCGCCCGTCGAGTAGCAGCCGGGGTTGGACACCCGCTTGGAGGCCGCGATGGCCTCGCGCTGGCCGACGATGGCCTCGGGGAAGCCATAGGCCCAGTCCGGCGCCACCCTGTGCGCGGTGGAGGGATCGACGATCTTCACCGCCGGATTGGTGATCAGGCTGACGGCCTCCTTGGCCGCCTCGTCGGGCAGGCAGAGGATCACCACGTCGGCGCCGTTCAGAAGCTCGGCGCGCGCGGCGGCGTCCTTGCGCTTGGCCGGATCGATGGAGAGCAGCTGCAGGTCGGCGCGGCTCTGCAGCCGCTCGCGGATCTGCAGGCCCGTGGTGCCGGCCTCGCCGTCGATGAATACCGTGTGGGTCATGGTTTGCTCCTGATCGAGCCGAATTCCAGATAGCAGAAGGGGCGCCCCGGTTTCCCGAAGCGCCCCTGTGCAAAACGCGAGTGAACGCGCGCGGGTTTAGCGCTTCGAGAACTGGAAGCTGCGTCGCGCCTTCGCCTTGCCGTACTTCTTCCGCTCGACCACGCGGCTGTCGCGGGTCAGGAAGCCGTGCGGCTTGAGCACCGGGCGCAGGCCCGGCTCGTAGTAGGTGAGCGCCTTGGACAGGCCGTGGCGGATCGCGCCGGCCTGGCCCGACAGGCCGGAGCCCTGGACCGAGACGACGACGTCGAACTGGCCGACCCGGTCAGTGACCTGGAAGGGCTGTGCGATCATCATGCGCAGCACGGGACGAGCGAAATAGATTTCCTGGTCGCGGCCGTTGATCGTGACCAAGCCCTTGCCGGGCTTGATCCAGACCTTGGCGATCGCGTTCTTCCGCTTGCCGGTGGCGTAGGCGCGGCCGAACTTGTCGATCTTTTGCACGGCCGGCTCGGCGGCCGGTTGCGAGGAGAGGCTTTGCAGGGCCTCGAAGCCTTGGGGTTCGGACATCTGCTTACGCGCTCCGCACGTTCTTGGCGTTCATCTCTTTGAACGCGATGGTCTCGGGGGCTTGCGCCTCATGCGGATGCTCGGGCGAATTGTAGAGGCGCAGATGGGTCATCTGCGCGCGCGCCAGGGGGCTTTCCTTGGGCAGCATGCGCTCGACAGCCTTTTCCAGGATGCGTTCCGGGAACTTGCCGTCCAGGATCTGGCCGGCGCTGCGCTGCTTGATGCCGCCGGGGTGACCGGTGTGGCGGTAGTAGATCTTGTCGGTCAGCTTCTTGCCGGTGAACTTCACCTTGTCGGCGTTGATCACGACGACATAGTCGCCGCAATCGACGTGCGGGGTGTAGTCGGGGCGGTGCTTGCCGCGAAGACGCATGGCGATGAACGAGGCGAGACGGCCGACGACGGCGTTCTCGGCATCGATCACGATCCACTTCTTCGTGACGTCGGCGGGCTTCAGAGAAGCCGTCGTCTTCATCATGGGAACGGGTCCGTAATAGAGGTGGGACCAGGAGATCCCGACGAAAGAGGCGCGCTGATACGTCGGCTCGCCTCGCCTGTCAACAGTTCCGATCGGTCGATCGGCGGAAATCCTTACGCCATAAGGGTTTCCGAGATCGGGTATCTGAATACCGCGTCAAACGAACGTCACGCGACTGTGGTGCAAGCTGCGCAAGCGGCGCCGCCACGGCGCCCCAGCCCGGATGCCCCATGTTCACCTCGCGACGCCAGCTGATCCGCGCCACCGCGGCCACCCTCGCCTTCTCCGGCTTCTCCCGCTTCGCCGCCGCCCAGGACTCGGGGATCGACGGCTATCGGAGCGAGGTGGCGGGCTACGGTCCCCTGCGCCGCGATCCGGCGGGGCTCTTCGACCTGCCCGAGGGGTTTTCCTACACCGTGGTCTCCAAGGCCGGCGATCCGATGAGCGACGGGCTGGTCACCCCCTTCAAGGCCGACGGCATGGGCTGCTTCGCCCTGGACAACGACCGCGTCGCCCTGGTGCGCAACCACGAGGTCAAGCCGATCGACACCGAGATCACCGCCTTCGGCCGCGGCCGGGCCCTGGCTGGCAAGGTCGCGGCCGACCGGATCTATGACCGGGGCGACGACGGCCTGCCCTTCGGCGGCGGGACCACCACCCTGGTCTACGATCTGCGCAAGAAGACCCTGGAGCGCGCCCATCTCAGCCTGGCGGGCACGTCCACCAACTGCGCCGGCGGGATCACGCCGTGGGGCTCGTGGCTGTCCTGCGAGGAGACCACCCAGAACAGGGGCCAGGAGGCCCAGAAGGACCACGGCTGGGTCTTCGAGGTCCCGTCGCGGGGCAAGGGCCTGGCCGATCCGATCCCGCTGACGGCGATGGGCCGCTTCCGCCACGAGGCCGCCGCGATCGATCCCCGCACGGGCGTCGTCTACATGACCGAGGACATGGGGGACGGATTCGGCCTCTTCTACCGTTACCTGCCCAAGGACCGCACCCGGCTGGCCGCGGGCGGCCGACTCCAGGCCCTGTGCCTGCCCGAAGGCGCCGACGCCGATCCGCGCAACTGGGAGACCCCCTACTGGAAGGTCGGCGACTCCCGGGCCGTCCACTGGGTCGATCTGGACGGCGCCGACAATCCCTATGAGGACCTACGCTATCGCGGCCACGCCAAGGGGGCAGCCTGGTTCGCCCGCGGCGAGGGCATCTATTACGGCCAGGGCGAGATCTATTTCGCCTGCACCAGCGGCGGCCCGGCCGGCGGCGGCCAGGTGATGCGCTACGTCCCCAGCCCCCAGGAGGGCCAGGCCGGCGGGACCGGCGGCCGCCTGGAGCTGTTCGCCGAGCCCACCGACATCGCGGTGATGGAGATGTGCGACAACATCGCCGTGGCGCCCTGGGGCCACCTCTTTGTCTGCGAGGACAAGATCGGCGGGGTCAATTTCCTGCGCGCCATCACCCCGCAGGGGAAGATCTACACCATGGCCCGCAACGCCGCCCTGCTGGGGGGCGACACCGCCACCAACGCCGAGCTGGCCGGGGTCTGCTTCTCACCGGACGGCACGACGATGTTCGTCAACGTCTACTGGCCGGGCATGACCCTGGCCATCACCGGCCCGTGGGCGAGTTTCAAAGCGTGACAGCCTGAAGTGGAGGCCGGTTCAGGCCTCCGTCACGCGCCCCAGCATAGACCTTAGGGCCGGCGCACCCGCCAGGCGAAGGCGGTGGCGAGGGCCAGCAGCAGGGCCGCTGTGATCTGGTGCAGCAGGCCAAGCCACAGCGGCACCCCAGCCATCAGGGTGGCGATCCCCAGGCCCGCCTGGACGATGACCACGCCCCCGAGCGTCAGGGCCAGGGCCTTGGCGCCGGCGGGCAGGTAGCGGGAGCGCTGGGCGCCGACGGCGGCGGCCAGGACGACGATCAGCAGCAGATAGGCCATCAGCCGGTGATGGAGCTGCACCGCGCCCTGGCTGTGGGCCACGGTCGCCCAGAAGCCGGCACCGGCATAGTCCTTGGGGAACAGGGCGCCGTTCATCAGCGGCCAGTCGTTATAGACCAGCCCGGCGTCGTTGCCGGCCACCAGGGCGCCCAGCAGGATCTGCAGGTAGATCAGCCCGGCCAGACCGAAGGCCCGCAGGTTCCAGGGGCTGGGCACGGTCTGGCGCGGCGCGCCGGTCCAGGCGTCGAGACCCGTCCAGACCAGGCCCGCCAGCAGGGCGAAGGCCAGGCCCAGGTGCAGGGTCAGGCGCTCGGGCGCCACCGAGACCCGGTCCGACAGCCCGCTGGCCACCATCCACCAGCCCACCAGGCCCTGCAGGCCGCCCAGGCCGAACAGCACCGCGCAGCGCCAGATCAGCCGCTTGGGAATCTGCCGCCGGATCAGGAAATAGGCGAAGGGAACCGCGAAGGCGGCGCCCACCAGGCGGCCCAGCAGCCGGTGGCTCCATTCCCACCAATAGATGGCCTTGAAGGCCTCCAGGCTCATGCCCTTGTTGAGCTGCTGGTACTGGGGAATCTCGCGGTAGCGCGCGAACTCCTCGTTCCAGTCGCCGGCCGACATCGGCGGCAGGGCGCCGGAGACCGGTTTCCACTGGGTGATGGACAGGCCTGAGTCCGTCAGGCGCGTGGCTCCACCCACCACGACCATGGCCAGGACCAGGAGGGCGACGGCGAAGAGCCAGATGGCGACCGGCCGCGACCGATCCGAGCGAAGAAAAGACGTCATGGGGGGTGACTAAGAGCCTTTCGAGGCGTTCCTGGGGCGACCCTTACCTTGAGACCCCGGCGCGCGTCCACGCTTGCGCGCGTCATCCGAACCGGGGATGGTCAAAGCAAGCCAGACGGGGGCGTTGAGGCGATTTCATGGACGGCGTCGGGCTGTTTGGCGAGATCCTGATCGGGATGCTCGCGGGGTGGATCGCCGCCCTGGCGCTCGGCCGCCGCCACAGCCTGTTCGTCTACATGGCCGTGGGCCTGGTGGGCGCCATGCTGGGCCGGGTGATCGCCGGAGGCCTGGAAATCCGCCTGGTGGGCTTCATCGGCAGCCTGATCGCCGCCACGGTGGGCTCGATCCTGTTCCTCGCCCCCTTCGCCATCTTCCGCCGGCGTTAGCCGCGCCCTATACCGGCGCCATGAGCGCACGTGTCCGGAAGTTCGTCGGCGGGATCGGCATCCTGGTTTTCCTCGCCGCCTATATCTGGGGGATGAGCACGCTCAGCGAGTACGTGCCCGACCAGTGGGCCCTGAAGCTGGCCTTCTTCGCCGTGGCCGGCATCGGCTGGGGCGTGCCCATCCTGCCGCTGCTGTCCTGGATGAACCGGGGCCGTTAAACGAAAAGGGCGCCCTCTTGCGAGAGCGCCCCTTCGGCCTTCCGATGGTCGGAGCGACAGGATTCGAACCTGCGACCCCTTGACCCCCAGTCAAGTGCGCTACCAGGCTGCGCCACGCTCCGACATCGGCAAGGCGGCCCTTCTAACCTCTTGCGGCGCATGGGCAAGCTGAATTTCCCGCCGCGGCGATCATTGAGGATGAGCATGGCTGAGGTGATGGAACCGATCGAGCTGAGCCTCACCGTCGCGGCCCTGCCCGACCGCGCCTTCGACCTGTTCCAGGCCCGGTTCGGCGAGTGGTGGCCGGCCGACTACACCTATTGCGGCCAGGGCGACCTGACGCCCGACTTCATCGGAATCGGCGAGACCGAGGGCGCGATGTGCTCGGAGATCGGTCCGCACGGCTTCCGCGTCGACTGGGGCCGCACCCTCACCTTCCATCCCGGTCGCCACCTGGCCTTCCTGTGGCAGATCGGCCCGGACTCCGCGCCCCAGCCCAATCCGGACCTGGCCAGCATCGTCGAGCTGCGGTTCGCTCCGGCCGGCGAGGCCACGTCGGTCACCTTCACCCACCGGGCTTTCGAGCGGCATGGCGAGGGGGCGGACGACTATCGGGCGGAAATGGCCGGCGAGCACGGGTGGCCCCTGCTGCTGGAGCGGTACCGGGCCTTCGTGGCGGAAAACCCCTAGCGCTTCAGCAGGGCGTCCAGGCGTCGCTTGGCGGCCTGCAGGTCGTCCAGGGCGAAGACCAGCCGCTCGCGTCCGTCAGCGTCCAGGTTGATGGCCGAAAGGCCCAGAACCGGCCCCGGCTCGCGGGCGGGCGCCGGCGGCGGCGGTCCGCCCTCCCCGTTGGCCGCGGCCAGCAGGCGCTTGAGCCCCTGTTCCTTGTGCAGGCGCTGGACGCCCTTGATGGTGTAGCCGTCGTCGTGGAGCAGGGTCTTGACCCCGCGCAGCACCGCGATGTCCTGCGGACGGTAGAAGCGGCGGCCGCCAGCCCGCTTCATCGGGCGGATGAAGGAGAACTTGGTCTCCCAGAATCTCAGCACATGCTGGGGCACGCCCAGCTCGTCGGCCGCTTCCGAAATGGTGCGAAAGGCGTCCGGGCCCTTGGCCACAGCGGCGCCTGGCTACTTTCCGAGGGCGCGGTCTACTCGCGCCTTCATGACCTGCGAGGCGCGGAAGCCGATCACGCGGCGCGGCTCGATGGCCGCGGGCTCCCCCGTCTTGGGATTGCGCCCCATGCGGGCGCGCTTGGCGCGGACCTGGAAGACGCCAAATCCCGAAAGCTTGACCTGCTCGCCACGCTCCAGCGCCTGGGAGGCCAGTTCCAGCGTCCGTTCGACCAGCTCGGAACAATCCTGGCGGGTCAGGCCCACCTCCTCGTGAACCGCCTCGCACAGGTCGGCTCGCGTCACCGTCGCGCCCTTCATACTCGCCCCTGCCCCTACTGAACCACCACCGACGAGACGCAATCGCGGAAAACGTCGGAGAACCGTCATGACCTGATTGTCGCATCAGGTCAAAGACTTCAAGGCGCAGATTGGGGAATCGGCTGAGGCTTTCGCCTAGAGGCGCACCACGCAGGCGCCCCAGGTCAGGCCGCCGCCCATGGCCTCCATCAGCAGAAGCTGACCCGGCTTGATGCGACCGTCGGCCACCCCTTCGGCGAGCGCCAGCGGGATGGAGGCGGCCGAGGTGTTGGCGTGCTTGGCCACCGTGGAGATGACCTTCTTGTCGTCGATGCCCAGCCGGCGGGCCACGCCCTCCAGGATGCGCTGGTTGGCCTGGTGGGGGATGAACCAGTCGACGTCCGACACCTCGATGCCGGCGTCCGCGGCGGCGGCGACCACGGCTTCGGAGATGTTCACCACGGCGTGGCGGAAGACCTGGTTGCCCTGCATCCGCAGGTGGCCGATCTGGCCGTTGGTGGAGACCCCGCCGTCGACATAGAGCAGGTCCTGCTTGGCGCCGTCGGCGCGCAGGGCGAAGCCCAGCAGGCCACGGTCGGCGGTGCCGCCGTCGCCCTCCCCCGGTTCCAGCACCACGGCCCCGGCCCCGTCGCCGAACAGCACGCAGGTGCCGCGGTCGGTCCAGTCCATCAGCCGCGTCATGCTCTCGGCCCCGATCACCAGGGCGCACTTGGACCGGTTACGAGCGACGAAGCCGTCGGCGGTGGAGAGGGCGAAGACGAAGCCCGAGCACACCGCCTGGACGTCAAAGGCGATGCCCACCGGACAGCCCAGCTTGCGCTGGACGATGGTGGCCACGGCCGGAAAGGTCAGGTCGGGCGTGGTGGTGCCCACGATGATCAGGTCGACGTCGGCGGGCGTCTTGCCGGCGGCGGCCAGGGCGCGCTTGGCGGCCTCGACGGCGAGATCGGAGGTCGGCTGGTCCGGCGCGGCGCGGTGGCGCTGGCGGATGCCGGTGCGCTCGACGATCCACTCGTCGCTGGTGTCTACGACCTTGGCCAGGTCGGCATTGGTGACGATCTCGTCGGGCAGATACCCCCCGACCCCGGTCACGACGCTACGCAGGACTCTAGTCAACTTTTGCGGCTCCATCGACGGCCGGCGCGCTCGACTCGGCCACGGCGGCGGTGAGCCGCGTCATATTCTTTTCGACCTCGCTGGCGAAGTCGCTTTGCGAAAGGCTGGCGGCCATGGCGATGGCGTCGGCGAAGTCCTGGGCCTTGGCGCCCCCATGAGATTTCACCACCACGCCATTGAGGCCCAAGAGGGGCGCGGCGCGCGGCGGGTTCAGTTTCCGCCCGAAGCGGCGAAGTCCGGCCCGCGCCAGCAGGGCGCCGGCGGTGGTGATCAGCGAGCTGGTGAGGGCGGCCCGCAGCTCGGCCTCCACATAGCGTCCCGTGCCCTCTGCGGCCTTGAGCATGATGTTGCCGGTGAAGCCGTCGGTGACGGCCACGTCGACGGTGTTCTTCGACAGGTCGTCGCCCTCGATGAAGCCGCGATAGTCCAGGTCGAACTTGCCCGAGCGCAGGATGGCGTGCGCCAGGCGCACTTCCTCGTGACCCTTCACGTCCTCGGATCCGACATTGATCAGGCCCACCGTGGGCTTGGCCACGCCGTGGAAGGCGCGGTGGAAGGCCTCGCCCATGATGGCGAACTCCACCAGCCGCTCGGCGTCGCAGTCGATATTGGCGCCGACGTCCAGCACGGTGGTCAGGCCCTTGGCGCCGGGCCAGCTGGCCACCAGGCAGGGGCGGTCGACGTCGACGCTCATGCGCAGGATCAGCTTGGCGATGGCCATCAGGCCGCCGGTATTGCCCGAGGAGACCGCGGCCACGGCCTCGCCGGTCTTCACCGACTCCACCGCGTTCCACATGGAGCTGCCCTTGCCGCGGCGCAGGGCCACGGCGGGCTTCTCGTCCGAGGCGATGACCTTGTCGGTGTGACGGACCTCGACTTGGCTCGCCAGGCCCGGGTGGCGCGCCAGCTCGGGCGCGAGGACGGCCTCGTCGCCGTGCGCCAGGAACCGGGTGGTCGGCGGCATCGCCTTGGCGGCGAGCGCCAGGGCCGGCACGGTCACGGAAGGTCCGTGGTCGCCCCCCATCGCGTCTATGGAAATGACCAGGGTTCGGGTCAAAACGTTGCGTCCAGCCCCCTATTGCGACCGCGCCGGGACGATACAGCCCAGGCCCGACGATGCAAACCGCCCAGGCGGAGCGGGGTCATTCGCCCTCACCCTTGAGCTTCTTGAGCGCGGCGAAGGGCGACAGGTCGGTGGTGTCCGGGGCGTAGTCGAAGGTCGCCCCGGGCTTACGGGGAAAGGGATCCATCTCCAGGGCCAGGTGCTCGATGAGGTAGGCCGACAGGTCGATCTCCTCGTCGGCCAGCACGTCCGGCGGATCGGGTTCGTCGGGGTCGAACTCCAGTTCGACCGTGGCGGCCTCCGACTCAGCCGGGGCGTTGGGGCTGCCGGCCGGGACGACGCGGAATTCGATATCGGCGCTGAGCGTCTGCTCGAAGGGCTCCAGGCTGACCCCGCAGATCTGCTCCACCACGGCGTCGAACTGGCCGAGGATCTCGGCGCCGTCCAGCCAGGGATGGACCGTGATGTCGGCGGTCAGGGCCGGCAGGCTTTCCAGCCCCACCTCCTTGGCGATCAGGGCGCGGGTCTCGGCGTCGGGCTCCAGGCGCAGCTTCACCGGCCCCTTGGAGAGCTCGCCCAGGCGAATCGTCTGTCTCCAGGCGCGTTTCATGCGGGGCTCCAGACGGCTTGCCCGGCCAGCAGGGCCTCCAGGGGCTGGGCCGCCAGGGCGGCGCGCTGGGCGATCACATAGTCGGCCAGCTTCGGCAGGGCCGCCGAATCGGCGCCGGCATAGACCGTGCGGATCAGCAGGGCGTTCAGGGCGGCGGTGTCGGGCAGCGATTCGAAGGCGGTCTCGTAGGACTTCACCCGGCCGTAGAACGCCTCTCCAAGCTTGCGCATCTTCTTGCCCACCGACAGGTCGCCCACCCCCATCTCCCGCAGGGCGTCGTCCAGGGAGGCGACATAGGTGTCGAACAGGGCCTGGGAGGTGTCGCTGGCCTGCGGCCCCTGGCGGCGAAGGCGATCCAACAGCAGGAAGACGTGCAGGGTGTAGATCTCGAAGCGGCCCTCCACCGTGTCGGGGGCGCCCAGCACCTCGTACAGGGCCGGCGTCCGGGCCTGGGTCACCACGCCGGCATAGAGGGCGCGACCCGCGGTGAGGGTCGGCTTGGGGCGGAACAAACGGTCCAGAAGCATCTTGGCCTCGATTTCGCCCGAAGGGGCCTTTAAGGGCGGCATTGCAGTAAGGGGCCGCGAGCGATAGGTCAAAGCCCAGGAAAATTGAACGGGTGTGGTCCGCACATGTTTCGCAGTGTCGCTTTCGCCGCTATCGCCGCCGGCCTCATGGCCACGGCCGGTTGCGCGCCGATCACCACCTACTCCGGATTCCAGGCGATCGACGCCAATCCGAAGGACGTGAAGGTGGGGACCGACACCAAGTCGATGGTCCGCGGGCGGCTCGGGTCGCCCTCGGCCACCTCGACCTTCGACCCGAACGTCTGGTTCTATATCGACCAGGTCAAGGAGACCGTGGCCTTCCGCATGCCGAAGACCACCCGCCGCGACGTCACCGCCATCGCCTTCAACAAGGACACCGAGGTGGTGGAGAGCGTCAACCAGTACAGCCTGAAGGACGGCAAGGTCATCGCCTTCAACGGCCGTGAGACCCCGACCCGGGGCCGCGAGCTGACCATCTTCGAACAGCTGATCGGCACCGTCGGCCGCGGCACCATGCTGCCCAACCAGGACGACGGCGTCCCCGGCAACCGCCCGGGCGACCGCCGCTAGAGAGCCGCCGAATCATCGTCGCAAGAAAAACGCCCCGGAGATCGCTCTCCGGGGCGTCGTTCGTTTGGCCTTGAGGGGTCGGCTTAGCCGACCACCCCGTGGGCCAGGACCGCCAGCAGCAGCAGAGCCACGATGTTGGTGATCTTGATCATCGGGTTCACGGCG
Source organism: Phenylobacterium sp. GW821-FHT12F10 (assembly GCF_058806695.1). NCBI lineage: Bacteria > Pseudomonadati > Pseudomonadota > Alphaproteobacteria > Caulobacterales > Caulobacteraceae > Phenylobacterium > Phenylobacterium sp. GW821-FHT12F10. The sequence continues at coordinate 1,752,887 of NZ_JBXAPY010000001.1, forward strand.
GGACCCGCCGTGTCCTTGTAGGGGTCGCCGACGGTGTCGCCGGTCACCGCGGCCTTGTGGGCCTCGGAGCCCTTGCCGCCGTAGTGGCCTTCCTCGATCAGCTTCTTGGCGTTGTCCCAGGCGCCGCCGCCCGAGGTCATCGAGATGGCGACGAACAGGCCGGTGACGATCACGCCCATCAGCATGGCGCCGAGGGAGGCGAAGGCGTCGACCTTGCCGGCGATGGCCTTGATCACGAAGAACAGGACGATCGGCGAGAAGACCGGCAGCAGGGAGGGCACGATCATCTCCTTGATCGCGGCCTTGGTCAGGATGTCCACGGCGCGGCCGTATTCGGGCTTCACCTCCCCGGTCATGATGCCGGGGTTCTCACGGAACTGACGGCGGACCTCTTCCACGACCGACTCGGCGGCGCGGCCCACGGCGGTCATGGACATGCCGCCGAACAGGAAGGGCAGCAGCCCCCCGAACAGCAGGCCAACCACGACGTAGGGGTTCGACAGGTCGAAGGCCACGGCGCCCAGGCCGTCGAAGAACGAGCCCGGCTCGGCGTTGGCCGCGAAGTACTTCAGGTCCTCGGTATAGGCCGCGAACAGCACCAGGGCGCCGAGACCGGCCGAACCGATCGCATAACCCTTGGTCACCGCCTTGGTGGTGTTGCCGACGGCGTCCAGGGCGTCGGTGGTGACGCGGACTTCCGGCGGCAGACCCGCCATCTCGGCGATGCCGCCGGCGTTGTCGGTGACCGGACCGAAGGCGTCCAGGGCGACGATGAAGCCCGCCAGGGACAGCATGGCCGTGGTGGCGATGGCGATGCCGAACAGGCCCGCCAGGCCGTAGGTGACGATGATGCCGACGATGATCACCATGGCCGGGGCCGCGGTGGACTCAAGGCTCATGGCCAGGCCCTGGATCACGTTGGTGCCGTGGCCGGAGACGCTGGCCTTGGCCACCGACTTCACCGGGCGGAAGCCCGTGCCGGTGTAGTACTCGGTGATCACCACGATCAGGGCGGTGACCACCAGGCCCGCGATGCCGCAGTAGAACAGCTCCTGGGGCCCGAAGGTCTTGTCGCCCACCGTCAGGGTGGCCGGGACCAGCTTCTGGATGACCCACCAGATCGCGCCGACCGACAGGACGCCGGTGACGATGAGGCCCTGATAGAGGGCGCCCATGATGTTCTGGGACTTGCCCAGGCGCACCGCGAAGGTGCCGATGATCGAGGTGACGATGCAGACGCCGCAGATGGCCAGCGGCAGCAGCATCATGTTGGTGACCACCTCCACGTTGTCGCGGAAGAAGATAGCGGCCAGGACCATGGTGGCGACCGTGGTCACCGCATAGGTCTCGAACAGGTCGGCGGCCATGCCGGCGCAGTCGCCGACGTTGTCGCCCACGTTGTCGGCGATGGTCGCGGCGTTGCGCGGGTCATCCTCCGGGATACCGGCCTCGACCTTGCCCACCATGTCGCCGCCAACGTCGGCGCCCTTGGTGAAGATCCCGCCGCCGAGGCGGGCGAAGATCGAGATCAGCGAGGCGCCGAAGCCGAGGGCGACCATGGAGTCGACCACGTCGCGGCTGGTGTTCTCCAGGCCCAGGGGACCGGTGAGCACCGCGTAGTAGCCCGCCACGCCGATCAGGGCGAAGCCGGCCACCAGCATGCCGGTAATGGCGCCGGAGCGGAACGCCAGGGACAGGCCCTTGGCCAGGCCTTCCGAGGCCGCCTGGGCGGTGCGGACGTTGGCGCGGACCGAGATCAGCATGCCCACGAAGCCCGCGGCGCCCGACAGGATGGCGCCGGTGGCGAAGCCGATGGCGGCCAGCGGACCGATCAGCAGATAGGCGGCGATCAGGACCACCACGCCGACCATGGCGATGGCGGTGTATTGGCGGCGCAGATAGGCCTGCGCGCCCTCCTGGATCGCCGCGGCGATTTCCTGCATGCGGGCGTTGCCGGGCGAGGCCCGCATCAACGATGCTGTCTGGACGATGCCGTAGAGCACGGCCAGGAAGCCGGCGGCGATCACCAGCTCAAGCGTTAAACTCATAATCTGAAAGCCCCTTTTGCGATTGCGCGGAGGGGGGACGACGGCAGCCTAAGGCGCGCCCGTCGGTATGTTCCCGGCCCCATGGTGTTTCCCCAGTTGGAGCGCCTTTAGGCGACGCTCCTTATTTAAGACCGTGAAAGTGCCAAAACTGCCGCGCCGAAGCAACGGCGCGTTGGAATTGGCCGCTCAGGGCTGGATTTCGGTCCGCGCGCCCCAGGTCTTGGGGTCGGGCAGGCCGGTGCGCTTCTTGGGGGACTGCGAGACGACGGTGACGCCCTTGACGTCCTTGGCCCCGCCGATGGCGATCGCCTCGCGCAGCAGGCTGGCCTTCAGCTTGGCCTCGTCGATCTTGGTGTAGTCGCTGTCCAGGGTGAAGGGCGTGCGATGCCCGGCGCGCACCAGGGCGTCGCGGAAATAGGGCTCCCGCGTGCGCAGCTTGCCGGTGTTGGCCATGGCCGAGAGCTGCACCCTCACCGAGACGAAGACGTAGTTCACCAGGACGCCGCGGGCGACCACGGGCAGGGCCACGGGCGCCAGGTCGACATACTGGCCGACCTCAGGCTTGCCCCCGCCTTCCTTGGGCTTCTCCGACGCCCGGGCGGACCCGGCGAACAGGCCCAGGGCGGCGGCGGCGAGGAGGGCGCGGCGAAGCATGGGCCCACCTTCCGGCAATATGGTTTCCGGAAGCTTGCGGCCGCCTCAGGCGTGCCGCCAGCCGCCGGGGCCGGCCTGGAGCACCGCCCCGCCGGCCCGGACCTCGACCCCCTCGCCGTCCGTCACCTCGCCGATCACGGTGAGGCCCAGCAGGGCCGGCTGATCGGCGGGCGCGGTGCAGACGATCTCGTAGTCGTCACCGCCGGTGGCCAGCCGCAGGCGGGCGGCGGCAGGATCGGGCTGGGTCGCCAGCCAGGCCCGCGCCGGGCCCGACAGCGGCATGCGGTCCAGATCGATCCGCATGCCCACGCCGCTGGCCTTGGCGATATGGCCGGCGTCGGCGATCAGACCGTCGGAGACGTCGGCCGCCGCGCTGGCATAGGCCCGCAGGACCTCGCGCAGATCGAGCCGGGGCGTCGGCAGGCGATGGCCCTCGGGCAGCCAGCGGCGGTCCAGTTCGCCCCAACCGGGACCCCAGTCCAGCCAGCCGTCGCCGATCGGGCCGCTCACCAGCACCAGGTCGCCGGCCTTGGCGCCCGCCCGGCGGATCATCCGCCCCGCCGGGACCCAGCCCAGCAGGGTCATGCACACCGTCAGGGGCCCGGGGGTGGAGACGGTGTCGCCCCCCAGCAGGATCACCCCGAAGGCCCGGCCGTCCTCATCCAGGCCGCGGGCGAAGGCCTGTCGCTGCTCCCAGCCGAAGTCGGTGGGCCAGGCGGTCATCAGCAGATAGCCGTGGGGCTCCGCCCCCTTGGCGGCGAGATCGGAGAGATTGGCCCGCATCAGCCGCCGCGCCACGATGTCGGGCGGGTCGTCGGGCTGGAAATGCACCCCGGCCACCAGGGCGTCCTTGGTGACCACCAGGTCGAAGCCCGGCCGCGAGGGAATGACGGCGGCGTCGTCCAGCAGATCGAAGGCCTCGGCCGCCCCGCGGGTCAGGGGGCGGAACAGCCGGGCGATCTGTTCGAATTCATCCGGCGCGGACATCCTGCGCCACCTTGTCGAGGGCGCCGTTGACGAAGCCCGGCTCCGGCCCTTCGAAGAAGGACTTGGCCAGCTCGACATACTCGTCGATCACCACCTCGACCGGCACGTCGCCGCGGTGGGCAAGCTCGTAGGCGCCGGAGCGCAGGATGGCGCGAACCGTCGCGTCCAGCCGCTCCAGACGCCAGCCGGCGGCCAGGCGCTTGACCACGGCGGCGTCGATCTCGCGCTGACTCTCCACCACGCCGCGCACCAGTTCGGCGAAGAAGGCCTCGTCGGCGGCGGCCAGGGGATCGCCCTCCCCGTCGCCCTCGATGCCGCGATCGAAGCGGTGATCGGTGAACTCGCGGATCACCGCCTCCACCCCGACCCCGGAGACTTCCATCTGGTAGAGCGCCTGGACGGCGGCCAGGCGCGCCACCGAGCGGGCCTGCTTGGGCTTGCTCATCGGGCCTGCCCGCCCATCAGCTGGCTCTTCAGGGAGATCATCGTGAGCGCCGCGCGGGCCGCGCCGCCGCCCTTGTCGCCCTCACTGATCTTGGCGCGGGCCCAGGCCTGCGCCTCGTCCTCCACGGTGAGGATGCCGTTACCGATCGCCAGACGCTTGCCGATCGTCAGGTCCATGATCCCGCGGGCTGACTCGTTGGAGACGATCTCGAAGTGATAGGTCTCACCGCGGATCACCGTGCCGAGGGCGACATAGCCGTCGTAGCGAACGCCGGTGGCGCCGCCCTCTTCGGCGAGGGCGATGGCCCCCGGGATCTCCAGAGCGCCAGGCACGGTCACCACATCATATTCCGCACCTTGCGAGGTGATGGCGTCGGCGGCGCCCTGCAGCAGGGCGTCGGCCAGGTCGGAATAGAAGCGCGCCTCGACGATAAGGATGCGGATTTTGTCTTCGAGCATGGGTTCTTTCCGGAGCGCGGCCGAGTTGGCCGCTCCCTTTAGGCTGTTTCTCGCCAGCGGGCGAGATACCGGGCCAGCATGTCGATCTCTAGATTGACCCGCGACCCCACTTCCAGGGTTCCGAGCGTGGTCACGTCCCAGGTGTGGGGGATCAGATTCACCCCGAAGACGTCGTCCTCCACCTCGTTCACGGTGAGCGAAACACCCTCGACGGTGATGGAGCCCTTCGGGGCGATGAACCGGTGCAGGGGCCGGGGAACGCGGACCTTCACCCGGTGGCTGCCGCCCTCGCTCTCGATGGAGATCACCTCGCCGATCCCGTCGACATGGCCCGAGACGATGTGGCCGCCGAGTTCGTCGCCCACCCGGGCGGCGCGCTCCAGATTGACCGGGCGGCCTTCCTTCCAGTCCGACAGGGTGGTGAGGGAGAGCGTCTCGCCCGAGACCTCCACGGCGAACCAGCCCTCGGCCTTCTCCACCACGGTCAGGCAGCAGCCGGCATGGCTGATGGAGGCGCCGATATCGACGGTGGAGAGATCGAACTTGGTCTCGATCTCGAACCTGCGGTCGCGGTTGGTGTCGCGGACGGCGCGGACGCGGCCCACATCGGTGACGATGCCGGTGAACATTCAGATCCTCTCGTAGCGTTCCCACACATCGGGACCCAGCACGTGAAGATCAACCCGCTTAAGCTTCGGCGCGTCGGAAAGCGCCTGGATGGCCAGGGCGCCGATCCCCGGCCGCCCCTCCCCGCCGATGATGATGGGAGCTCGGAACCACTCCAGGGCGTCCACCAGGCCGCAGCGCAGGAAGCTGGCGGCCACCTGTCCCCCGCCCTCGACGAACAGGCGGCTCAGCCCCTCGGCGGCCAGGGCGCGGACCACGTCGTGCAGTTCGGGCCGCTCGTCGCCCACGGCGTGGACCTGCAGGACGCGGACGCCGGCCTCGGTCAGGCGAGCTTCCGGCGGCGTGGTGGCGATCAGATAGGTCGGGATGTCGCGCGCGGTGGCGACCAGCTTGCAGCCGTCGGCCAGCCGCTGGCGGCTGTCCAGCACCACCCGCGCGGGCTGCGGCCCGTCATAGGCCGGCAGGCGGACGGTCAGCTCCGGATCGTCGGCCAGGGCCGTCTCGACGCCGACCACGACCGCGTCATGCTCGGCGCGCAGGCGGTGGACGGTTTCGCGCGACTCCGCCCCGGTGATCCAGCGGCTCTCGCCGGTGGCGGTGGCGATGCGGCCGTCCAGGGAGGTGGCGAGCTTGAGGGTGACCGGCACGGATCAGGCCTCGTCGTCGACCTGTTCGCTCAGGCCCTCTTCCCCCAGGAAGGTGGCGAACTCGCCGGCCTCGCGGAAGTCGCGATAGACCGAGGCGTAGCGGACATAGGCCACGTCATCGAGGGCCTTGAGCTGCTTCATCACCATCTCGCCCACCGCCGAGGAGGGCAACTCGGTCTCGCCCATGCTCTCCAGCTGGCGCACGATGGTGGAGATCATCTTCTCGATGCGCTCGGACTCGATGGGGCGCTTGCGGGTGGCGATGGCGATCGAGCGCGCAAGTTTGTCGCGCTCAAAGGGCGTGCGCCGGCCCGACCGCTTGAGGATGGTCAGCTCGCGAAGCTGCACCCGCTCGAAGGTGGTGAAGCGGCCCCCGCATTCGGGACACAGCCGCCGGCGCCGGATGGCCGCGCCGTCTTCCGACGGGCGGCTGTCCTTCACCTGGCTTTCGAGATGACCGCAGAACGGGCAGCGCATGATCTAGCCCTTCCGGCCAATCCAACCCCTATTAGAGGGACTAGCTGTAGATCGGGAAGCGTTTCGTCAAGGTCAGGACCTCGGCCTTCACCTTGGCTTCGATGGCGGAATTGTCGCCGCCGGCCGCGACGCCATCCAGAACCTCGCCGATCCAGGTCCCCACCTGGCGGAATTCGGCGGGCCCGAAGCCCCGCGTCGTGCCGGCCGGGGTGCCGACCCGCAGGCCCGAGGTCTGCATCGGGGGAAGCGGATCGAAGGGGATGCCGTTCTTGTTGGTGGTGATACCGGCCCGCTCCAGGGCGATCTCGGCGTCGGCGCCGGAGACGTTCTTCGGCGTCAGGTCCACCAGCATCAGGTGGCTGTCGGTGCCGCCGGAGACGATCTTGAAGCCGGCGATCTGCAGGCTCTCGGCCAGGGCGCGGGCGTTGTCCACCACCTGGCGGGCATAGAGCTTGAACTCCGGACGCAGGGCCTCGCCGAAGGCCACGGCCTTGCCGGCGATCACGTGCATCAGGGGACCGCCCTGCAGGCCGGGGAAGACGGCCGAGTCGATCTTCTTGGCCCACTTCTTGGAGTTGGTGAGGATCATCCCGCCGCGGGGGCCGCGCAGGGTCTTGTGGGTCGTGGTGGTGACGATGTGGGCGTGGGGGAACGGGTTGGGATAGGCCCCGCCCGCCACCAGGCCGGCATAGTGGGCGATGTCCACCATCAGCAGGGCGTCCACGCTGTCGGCGATCTCGCGGAAGCGGGCGAAGTCGATGGCCCGCGAATAGGCCGAGCCCCCGGCGATGATCACCTTGGGCTTCTCGGCCAGGGCCACCTCGGCGGCCTGGTCGTAGTCGATCAGGTGGTCCTGTTGGCGCACCGCGTAGGCCACGGGGCGGAACCACTTGCCCGACTGGTTGACGCTCTTGCCGTGGGTCAGGTGGCCGCCGGCGGCCAGGTCCATGCCCATGAAGGTGTCGCCGGGACTCATGGTGGCCATGAACACCGCCTGGTTGGCCTGGCTGCCCGAGTGCGGCTGCACATTGGCGTATTCGCAGCCGAACAACTGCTTGGCCCGGTCGATGGCGATCTGCTCGACCTCGTCCACCACCTCGCAGCCGCCGTAGTAGCGCTTGCCGGGATAGCCCTCGGCGTACTTGTTGGTCAGGACGGAGCCCTGCGCCTCGAGCACGGCGCGGGAGACGATGTTCTCCGAGGCGATCAGCTCGATCTGATCCTGCTGACGCTTCAGCTCCCGGGACAGGACGCTGGAGACGTCCGGATCGCTCTCGGCGACCGGGGCGGTGAAGAAGGCGTCGATGAAATTGGCGGCTTGGGCGGTCATGGGTGGGCCTTTCGGGAATCTGGGGAGGACGGGCCTGGGCGGCTCTTTAGCGCCTTGGGCGCTGGGGACCAAATGCTGGGAACAAAGTCTGACAGAGGGCGTTGTCGCCTCACCGGAGGTGCACGAGCGATCCTGCCCCTGACGGAACAGCTCGGTTTGTACCCAGGGGGCGCGTGATGAGTATCGACAGGGAAACCGAGGAGGGGGCGGGCGAGGAAGTGTTGTCCCTGGCCACCGACATCGTCTCGGCCTTCGTCAGCCGCAACAGCGTGGCGCAGAGCGACCTGCCCGACCTGATCCGTTCGGTGCACCACGCCCTGTCGGGTCTTGGCCACGCGGCCGTCGCCCTGCCCGAGGAGCGGCCGAAACCCGCGGTTCCCGTCAGCAAGTCGGTGCAGCACGACTTCATCGTCTGCCTGGAAGACGGCAAGAAGCTGAAGATGCTCAAGCGCTATCTGCGCTCGCGCTTCGACCTGAGCCCGGATGATTATCGTCGTCGGTGGGGTTTGCCGCCGGACTATCCGATGGTGGCGCCGGCCTATGCGGCGCGGCGCTCGGACTTCGCAAAGCAGATCGGCCTGGGCCGGGGCGTGCGGCGGCGGAGTTGAGGTGGGCGGCCTGGCCGCCCGATCGTTCAGATGAAAAGCGAAGTTGAGGCTTCTCCGAAGCGGTGAGGACCGCACCGGTATGCGCTCTCATGGGGAAATTCGCAACCCGCGCCCCTCAGGGCCTGGGCCCCTCCCGCACGGCCGCCGGGACCAGGGCCTCGATCTTCCCCGGCGCAAGGCGCCCCTCCCGGATCATGCGGTCGAGGAAGGTCACATAGTCCTGGCCCGACTCCAGGAACTTCTCCTGCTTCATCAGCACATAGATGGCCGCGGCCATCACGTGCAGGCCATCGTCGGCGGTCCGCCAGCGCTCGCCGGCGTCCCCGCCCTTGAAGGCGAAGCCGATCTTCTCGTTGATCACCTGGTCCAGGGCCTGGGTGGAGTCCTCGTCGAACAGGCCCTCGATGGTGTTGTAGCCATAGGAGGCGTTGTGTCCCTGGAACCGCGCCTGGACGAAGGGATCGGCCCGCGCCACCGCGATGGCCGCCAGCACCCGCGGGTCCTTGGGGTCGAAGGGCGGATGCAGCATCTCGTGCACCGAGGTCCCGCCGACGATCGAGAGCACCCGGTCCTTGGGATAGGTGGGATCGGTCAGGAAGCGGTCGCCGGTCACCCGGATACCGTGCGGACGGCAGTAGCGGGTGGCCACCACCTGGATCTCTCCGCTGTCGAGCCTGCGGCCGAGCACCTGCTCCACGAGGGGCACGACGTCGGTCTGCTCCAGTTGCGGCGCGATCTCGGCCAGGGCGGCCTTCACCGGCCCCTCGGCGTCGGCGCGCCAATAGGCCGGGAAGTCGATGTCGCGATACCAGCGCAGCACCGTCAGAACATCCGGCCGCAGGGCCCCGAACCGCGCCCAGGCCGCGTCGTCCCAGAAGCGGCTGGCCTGTAGGCGCGCCTTCATGGCCGCGGGGTGCTCTGCCGCGGCGATCAGTTCGGGGAGGGTCTGAGCGTCGGCCGCCGAAAAGGTCAGGGCCAGCCAGGCCGAGGCGATGTCGCCGTCGGCCTTGGACCTCGCCGTGATGGTCTTGAAGGCCGCCCGCGCCTGCGGCGTAAGCCGCGCGCCCAGGGCGTCGTGCTGGCTTTGATAGTAGCGGACATAGAAGGGGTCGTCGGCCATGACCCCGGCCAGGCACAGGGCGTCGAAGGTGACCGAGGGGGTGAAGCGCCACTGGGTGCGCCCGGCGGCCTGAACCGGGCCGGAGGTCAGGGCGCCGCCGAGGGCCAGGGCGAGGAGCAAGGATTTCATGCGGGCAGCATGGCGCGGACCACGCCCCCGATCTTGAACGGGATTAGCGTGCGCGGCGGCGGTAGGCCGCCGGCGTCGCGCCGCTGAAGGCGCGGAAGGCGCGGCTCATATGGGCCTGATCGGCATAGCCGTGATCGTGGGCCAGGGCCGACAGGGGTTCGCGACCCAGGCGCAGGTCCAGGCACAGGTCGATCAACCGACGACGGCGGCGATAGGCGCCGAGCGTCAGGCCGGTCCGCGTCCGGAAGGCCCGCGCCAGGTGGGTGGGATGACGTCCGGCGATTCCGGCCAGGGCCTCCAGGGTCCAGTCGGCGGCGGGCGCCTCGTCCAGGGCCCGCAGCACCCTGGCCACGCAGTCGAGATCGGCGCGGGTCTCGGGGCGCACCAGGCGGTCGAGGACTTCGGCCTTCAGGCCCGCGGCCGTCAGACCATCCCCCTGCCCGCCCTTGGCGACCTCGGCGGCCAGTTCGGTGAGGGCGCGCGCCAGGGCGGGTTCGGCCCGGCGGGCCAGCGGCTCGCAGGGCGGGTCGATCTGCAGGTTCAGGCAAAGGGCCCCGTGGGCTCCGAAGGTGTCGGCATGCCTCTGGCCGGCGGGATGCAGGATGATCTCGCCGGCCCCGCGCTCGGCCTCGCCCCGGGGGTCGCGCTCGCGGAAACCGCCGGCCAGCACCGCGCAGACATAGGCGCCGGCGTGTTCGTGCAGGGGCAAGGCGTGATCGGGGCGATGGCGACTCAGGGTCATGCCGGCGGCCGGTCCCGCGGCCACCTCGCCAAAGGTCTCACCGGCGGCAAGCGACGTCATGGCGCAAGCCTAGCGCGCGCGGCGCCCGGCCTTGAGTGAATTCGCCGTCAGGTCCGCGCCTCAGGCGGCGTAGCCGCCGACCCGCTTGATGTTGCAGTGGGCCCACAGCATTTCGAGGGTCCGGGCCAGGTCGTCCATCATAGCGTCGGTGTGGGCGGGGCTAGGGGTGAAGCGCAGCCGCTCGGTGCCGCGGGGCACGGTGGGGTAGTTGATGGGCTGGACATAGACCCCGTGCTCTTCGAGCAGGATGTCGGAGATCATCTTGCAGTGGTGGGGGTCGCCGACCAGCACCGGGACGATGTGGCTCTCGGACGGCATCACCGGCAGGCCGGCCTTGGCCAGCCTGGCCTTCAGGGCCGCGGCGCGCTCCTGGTGGGCCTCGCGGATCTCGTTGTGGTCCTTGAGGTAGCGGATCGAGGCCACGGCCCCGGCGGCCAGGGCCGGCGGGATCGAGGTGGTGAAGATGAAGCCGTCGGCATAGGAGCGGATGGCGTCGACGATCACCGCGTCGGCGGCGATATAGCCCCCCATCACGCCGAAGCCCTTGGCCAGGGTGCCCTCGATGATGTCGATCTGGTCCATGACCCCGTCGCGCTCGGCCACGCCGGCGCCGCGGGGGCCATACATGCCCACCGCATGGACCTCGTCCAGATAGGTCATGGCGTTGTACTTCTTGGCCAGCGCCACCATCGCCTTCATGTCGGTGATGTCGCCGTCCATGGAATAGACGCTCTCAAAGGCGATCAGCTTGGGCGCGTCGGCGGGCTCGCGGGCCAGCAGCTCCTCCAGGTGGGCCAGGTCGTTGTGGCGGAACACCCGGCGCTGCTCGCGCTTGCCGGCCCGGATGCCGGAGATCATCGAGTTGTGGTTCAGCTCGTCGGAGAACATCACCAGACCCGGCAGGATCTTGTACAGCGTCGACAGCGAGGCCTCGTTGGAGACATAGCCCGAGGTGAACAGCAGGGCCGCCTCCTTGCCGTGCAGGTCGGCCAGCTCGGCCTCCAGCTCGACATGGTAATGGGTGGTGCCCGAGATGTTGCGGGTGCCGCCCGAGCCTGCGCCGGCCTCGTCGATGGCCTGGTGCATGGCGTCCAGCACCACCGGGTTCTGGCCCTGGCCCAGATAGTCGTTGGAACACCAGACCACCACCTCCGAAGAGGTCCCGTCCTCGCGCGTCCAGGTCGCCTTCGGGAATTGACCGCGATGACGCTTCAGGTCGGCGAAGACCCGATAACGTCCCTCGGCATGAATCTGCTCGAGAGCGGTGCGAAACGCGGCCTTGTAATCCATCGACTGAATTCCGGTCGCGCGTTCGACGATCTCGCGCCGCAACCGGTCCCCTTAGCTTCGCCGGGCTTATCGCGCCGCCCGGACCCGTTGTCTATAATCCGTCATGTCGCAATCGCGCACATTTCGTGAGCGCCCGCGCAGGTTTCGTGAAGCGTCGCCATGGGTTCCCCTACGGCATTCGCCCCCGGAACATCTCCAGTATGGCCGAGAAGTCCTTTCCCCCGCCCCCAAGCCGGTCGAACAGGGCGTACAGCCCCTCGGCCTGGGCGCCCAGGGGGGCGGCCGCGCCGGCCTTGGCGGCGGCTTCCTGGGCCAGCTTCAGGTCCTTGAGCATCATGGCCGTGGCGAAGCCGCCCTCGTAGTCGCGATTCGACGGGGCGGCGGGCACCTGGCCGGGCCAGGGGCTGTAGTTGGACAGCGACCAGCATTGGCCGGAGGACTTTGTGGCGATCTCGAAGAAGCGGTCGGCGTCCAGGCCGAGCTTTTCGGCCAGGGCGAAGGCCTCGCACACCCCGATCATCGAGATGCCCAGCACCATGTTGTTGCAGATCTTGGCCGCCTGCCCCGCCCCGTGGTCGCCGGCCCGGATGACCGCGCGGGCCATGGGATCCAGCGCCCCCTCGACGGCGGCGAAGTCGCCCTCGTCGCAGCCCACCATGAAGGCCAGGGTCCCGCCCTCGGCCGCCGCCGTGCCGCCGGACACCGGGGCGTCGGCGAACCGGAACCCCTGGGCCTTGGCCTCGGCCGCCACCGCCCGGGCGCTCTCCACGTCGATGGTGGAGCAGTCGATCAGCAGGGCGCTGCTGGGCGCCTTGGACAGGATCTCGCCGGCATAGACCGCCCGGACGTGGGGTCCGGCCGGCAGCATGGTGATCACCACCTCGGCGTCGGCCACGGCCTCGGCGGCGGAGCCGGCCGCGCGGCAACCCGCCGAAACAGCCTTCTCCAGCGCCTGGGCCGACAGGTCGAAGGCCGCCACGGCGTGGCCCGCCTTCGCCTGGTTGGCGGCCATGCCGCCGCCCATGTTTCCCAGACCGATGAACGCGATCCGCGTCATGGGCGCGACACTCCTCTAACGACTCGAACGCCCTTACTTGGGCTTGCGGAACTTGTAGATGAACTGGTCGGTGTGGCCGCGCAGGGTGGGGTCGAAGACCATCTTGGTGTGGTCGTCGGTGGTGTTGCGCAGGACGGTGCTCTCGCCCTCGTACTTGAAGCCGGCCGCGGCCAGCTCGCTCTTGACGATGGCCGGGTCGATCCGGTGCAGCTTGTCGGCGGTGTCGAGGGGCGCGCCGTCGGCCGCGACGTGGTCGAGGACGATATAGACGCCGCCCGGCTTCAGGGCCGCGAACACCGCCTTGTTCACCTTGGCCACGTCCAGGTTGAAGCGCGCCAGGTGCAGGTCGTGATAGTTCTGCGAGGTCCAGATCACGTCGGCCTGGGTCGGCAGGGCCAGGGTCTCGAAGCTCGCCTGCACCACCTTGATGTTGCCGTAGGCCGGGTCGGCGGCCACCGCGAGGATCGGGTTGGGCTTGGCGTCCGGGGCGGGCGTCGCCGGCGGGGCGTTGATCACGGCGTAGACCGTACCCTTGGGGCCCACTGCCTTGGCGAAGATGCGGGTGAAGTAGCCGCCGCCGGGCAGGAAGTCGGCCACGGTCTGGCCGGGCTTGATCCCGGCGAATTCGAGCATTTCGGCGGGCTTGCGGTCGGCGTCGCGCTTGGTGTCGGCCTCGGGCCGGGCCTTGTCGGCCACGGCGGCGACCACGGCGGGGGACGGCGCGGCCTGGGCGACGCCCGTCGAAAGCGCCAGCACCGCCACGGCGGCCAGCATCAGATTACGTCTCATCGGATTCCTCCCAAGGTTGTTCGTCGAGATAGCATTCGGCGCGCGCCGTCGTCTCGTTACAGTCCAGTTAGGGGCGACCAGGCCTCGCCGGAAGGCAGGGGGGCGAATATCCCGTCCAGCATGACCTCGGTGACGCCCTCCAGGGTGGCGGGATTCCACTTCGGGGCGTTGTCCTTCTCGACGATCACCGCCCGCACGCCCTCGATGAAGTCGTGGCGCTGCACCACCCGGGCGCCGATCCGGTACTCCATCTCCATGTTCTCCGCGAAGCTCGCCGCCTTGGCGCCGAGCGCCAACTGCCGGAAGGCGACCTTCAGGGTCTGGGGCGACTTGGTGGCGAGCACCTTGAGCTGTTCGGCCGCCCACGGCGTTCCGGCGGCCTGCAGGGCCGCGACGATGGCCTCGACGCTGCCCAGGCCGAAGATGTGGTCGATCTCGTCCTGGTGCTGGGCCAGCGGCGGGCGGCCGGCGTCGCCCTCGAACTGGGTCAGCAGGGTCTCCACCGCCGCCGGATCGGCCAGCAGGGCGGTCTTGAAGGCCTCCACCTCCCCGCTCGGGATGAAGTCGGTGGCGATCCCCACCAGCTCGCAGTCGGCCGCCTTCAGCCGCGCCCCGGTGAGCGCCAGCCACAGGCCGATGTGGCCGGGCATGCGCGGCAGGAACCAGCCGCCGCCCACGTCGGGAAAGAGGCCGATGCCGGTCTCGGGCATGGCGAAGGTGGTGCGCTCTGTGGCCACCCGGTACTGCGAGGGCGCGGCCAGGCCGACGCCGCCGCCCATGGTCACCCCGTCCATGATCGCCACCACCGGCTTGCGGTACGAGAACAGCAGGTGGTTGAGGCGGTACTCCTTGAAGAAGAACTCTCGCGCCGCCTTGCCGTCGGCCGCGCCGCTCTCGGCCAGCATGCGGATATCGCCGCCGGCGCAGAAGCCGCGCTCGCCGGAATGGTCCAGCAGCACCAGCTCCACGCCCGGCTCGTCCCGCCAGGCCAGCAGGGCCTCGGTGAGGATCTCGCACATCGTGGTGGTGAGCGCGTGCAGCGCCTGGGGACGGTTGAGCGTCAGCCGCCCGACACGGCCCTCGATGCGGACCAGGACTTCACTCATTGGCGCAGCAGCTCCCGGGCGATGATCACCCGCATGATCTCGTTGGTGCCTTCCAGGATCTGGTGGACCCGCAGGTCCCGCACGATCCGCTCCAGCGGGTAGTCCTTCAGATAGCCGTAGCCACCATGCAGCTGCAGGGCCTGGTTGGCGACCTCGAACCCGGCGTCGGTGGCGAAACGCTTGGCCATGGCGCAGTACTGGGTGGCCTTGGGATCGCGGGCGTCCAGGGCCGCGGCGGCCCGGCGCACCATCAGGCGGGCGGCGTCCAGCTCGGTGGCCATGTCCGCCAGCCGGAACTGCAGGGCCTGGAAGTCGGCCAGGGCCTGGCCGAACTGCTTGCGGGTCTGCAGATAGTCCTTGGCCGTATCCAGGGCGAACTGGGCGCCCCCCAGGGAACAGGAGGCGATGTTGATCCGGCCCCCGTCCAGACCGGCCATGGCGAAGCGGAAGCCCTCCCCCTCCCCGCCCAGGCGGTTGGCCTCCGGCACGCGGACCCCGTCCAGGTTCACCTGGGCCGTGGGCTGGGCGTTCCAGCCCATCTTGCGCTCCTGAGCCCCGAAGGAGACCCCTGGCTGGTCCTTCTCCACGACGAAGGCCGAGACCCCCTTGGCCCCGGCCGCGCCGGTGCGGGCCATGACCAGATAGATGTCCGAGGTTCCCGCCCCGGAGATGAAGGCCTTGGAGCCGGTCAGGACATAGGCGTCCCCGTCCTTGCGAGCCGTGGTGGCCAGGGCCGCGGCGTCGGATCCCGAGCCCGGCTCCGTCAGGCAGTAGGAGGCGATCAGCTCCATGCTGGTCAGGCGCGGCAGGTAGCGGTGACGCAGGTCGTCGGAGCCGAACCGGTCGATCATCCACGAGACCATGTTGTGGATCGACAGGAAGGCCGCGGTGGGCACGTCGCCATAGCTGAGCTGTTCGAAGACGATGGAGGCGTCCAGCCGGCTGAGCGCCGAGCCGCCCACGTCCTCCTGGACATAGAGGCCGGCGAAGCCGAGGCCGGCGGCCTTGCGCAGCACATCCACCGGGAAGTGCTTGTCCTCGTCCCAGCGGGCCGAGTGGGGCGACAGCTCCTCGGCGGCGAAGACGCGGGCGGCGTCCTCGATGGCGCGCTGATCGTCGGTGAGGGTGAAATCCATGGGGGCCTCGAAGCGGTTGGCTTGAGGAACTCGCTCCGCTGGCGCAACCTGTCAACGAGCGGGAGTCGTGGGCATGACGGAACACCTGAGCGGGCGTGACCCGGAGACGGCGCGCAATCTGGCGCTGATCAACTATGGCCTGCTGTTCGCCTCGATCTTCTTCGCGGGGGTTCCGGCCCTGATCGCGGTGATCATCGCCTATTCGCAGCGCGACGAGGCGCCGCCCTCGGTTCGCTCGCACCACGACTTCCAGATCAAGATCTTCTGGGTGGCCTTCGCCCTGACCATGGCCGCCGGGGCCTGCGGTCTGGGGGCGCTGATCAGCGGGGTGGGCGAACTGATGGAGTTCACCCGGGCCAACGGCTGGGACGGTTTCTCCACCATCAATATCGATCTCTCCCGCCTGGCCATCGACGGCCGGATTGTCGCCCTGCTGGTGGCCGCGGTGGTCCTGTCCCTGCTGGCCGGGGTCTGGCTGATCGCCGCCCCGGCCATCGGTTTTATCCGCCTGGTCTCGGCGCGAGGGATTGGCCTGACCTCGCCCGCGGCCTAAACACCCCGCCCATGACCAACGCCCATCTCGCCGCCTACCCCGCCCTGCGCCTGCGCCGCCTGCGTCAGGCCGATTGGATCCGACGCCTGGTGCGCGAGAGCGTGCTCACCCCGGCCGACCTGATCTGGTCCATGGTGGTGCACGAGGGCGAGGGCGAGATTCCGGTGGGCTCCATGCCCGGCGTGGCGCGCCTGTCGGTCAAGGAGGCCGCCAAGGCCGCCGTCGAGGCCCGCAGGCTGGGCATACCGGCCATCGCCGTCTTCCCCCACATCGACGGCGCCAAGAAGGACGCCGCCGGAACCCTCGCCCATGACCCCAACGGCCTGGTGGCCACCGCCGTCAAGGCCATGAAGGACGCCGCCCCCGAGGTCGGGATCCTGTGCGACGTGGCGCTGGACCCCTTCACCGACCACGGCCACGATGGCCTGATCGAGAACGGCAAGATCCTCAACGACCCCACCATCGAGACCCTCATCCGCCAGGGGATCATGCAGGCCGAGGCCGGCGCCGACATCCTGGCGCCCTCGGACATGATGGACGGCCGCTGCGGCGCGTTAAGAGGGGCCCTGGAAAGCGCGGGACTTCAAGACGTTATGATCATGTCCTACGCCGCCAAGTACGCCTCGGCCTTCTACGGCCCGTACCGCGAGGCCATCGGCTCGGGCAAGCTCGGGACCGGCTCGGTGGACAACCCCGGCGACAAGAAGACCTACCAGATGGACTTCGCCAACTCCGACGAGGCCCTGCGCGAGGTCGCCCTCGACATCGCCGAGGGCGCCGACATGGTCATGGTCAAGCCGGGCATGCCCTATCTGGATATCGTCCAACGGGTGGTGGAGACCTTCGCCATGCCCACCTTCGCCTTCCAGGTCTCCGGCGAGTACGCGATGATCAAGGCCGCCACCCAGAACGGCTGGCTGGACGAGGAGCGCGCCATTCTGGAGAGCCTGGGCGGCTTCAAGCGCGCCGGAGCGGCGGGCGTTATCACCTATTTCGCCCCCGTCGCGGCCCGGCTGCTGGGAGCGTGAGCCAGATCTCCATCGTGGCGGCCCTGATCCGCGACGATCGGGGATTTCTGCTCACCGTCCGCAAGCAGGGAACCAGCGCCTTCATGCTGCCCGGCGGCAAGCGCGACCCCGGGGAGGACGACCTCACGGCCCTGGCCCGCGAACTCGCCGAAGAACTGGGCTGCGTCCTGGTGGAAAGCCGCGCGCTCGGCGTCTTCACCGCGCCGGCCGCCAATGAGCCCGACACGCGGGTCGAGGGCGCCATCTATCACGCCACGGTCAGCGGCCCCGTCGCCGCCCAGGCCGAGATCGCCGAACTGCTCTGGATCGATCCCGCCGCCCCGCCGGCCGTGCGCCTCGCGCCGCTGCTGGAAACCCAGGTCCTTCCGCGGCTATCCTAGAAGCCCGCATCCTGGAGATGACCATGCCGAAGTCCCTGATCCCCACCGCCCTCGCCGGCGGCCTCCTGGCGCTCTCGATGGCCGCCTCGGCCTCCGCCAGTTCCGACGACGCCTGGGCGGAATTCCAGAAAGAGGTCGCGACCCGCTGCAAGGCGGCGGCGACCAAGGACTCCGGCGTCAAGGCCTGGACCGTCTCGGTCTCGGCCTTCGGCAGCCAGAGCTACGGCATGGCGGTCCTCACCGGCAAGGCGCAGGGCGGCGTTCCCGTGAAGTACGCCTGCGTCATGAACAAGCAGACCAAGGCCACCGAGGTCGCCGGCGGCGAACCCTCCGGCTGGGCGAGCCGCTAGACTTCGGAGACGAAGTAGCGGCTGTCGCCGCCGTGGTCCGGCAGCGTGATCATGCCCGCGAACCTCAGGCCGATCTTCTGCAGCACCCGGATCGAGCCCTCATTGTCCGGCTTGGTGATGGCGACGATCCGCCCGAGGCCCAGGCTCCTGCGCCCATAGTCCAGCACCGCCGCCCCGGCCTCCGAGGCGTAGCCGCGCCCTGAGCACCGCTCCAGGAAGGCGTAGCCGATGTCGGGATCCTCCAGGACGTCGCGCTTGATCAGGCCGCAGATGCCCACCGGTTCGCCGGTGGCCTTCAGGCCTACCCACCAGAGGCCGAAGCCCTGTTTGGCGTAGCTCGCGGCCGGCCCGTCGATGACGTAGCGCTGGGCGTCCTCCAGGGTCCGGACCTCGCGGTCGCCGATGTTCTGCAGGAAGCCCGGCTCGTTGAGCAGCTCCAGGATGAAGGCGTCGTCGTCCGGCGTCAGGTGCCGCAGGAACAGCCGATCCGTCTCCAGAACCATCACCGACACGCCACGCTCCTCCTCGCCGCCCTGGCGCCGCCCCAGGGATGCCCGAATATACCGCCAAGTCGATTCCCACCGACAGAGCCAAGAAGCGATCCGCATGGCCGACGACCGCACCCCGCCCGCCAATGACGATCAGCTTCAGGAGCGGATTCTCTCGACCTCGGGGACCATGGTCGGGGTCTGCGCCACCCTGATCGGGCTGGTGAAGGTGGTGGAGCGCGGCGGCGGGCTCAGTCACGTGGACGAGTACGCCGGCTGCGCGGCGGTGATCTTCGTGTTCAGCGCCTTCTTCGCCTATCTGGCCATCCGCGCGCCCCGCCGGGGCAAGGTCCACGAGGCCTTCGGGACCATCGCCGACCTGCTGTTCGTCGCCGGCCTGATCGCGCTGGCCGGAATCTCGGTGATGTTCGCCTATGACCTCATCTAGACCGCGCGACTGAAGAACAGGGCGAACTCGCCCTCCGAGGGCGTGGCGTCATAGAGGGTGAGGTCCAGGCCGGTGAGGGAAAAGCCCAGGGCCTGGTAGGCCGCGACGCCCGGCGGATTGTGGTTGCTGGTCTCCAGCCAGACATGGCGGGCGCCGGCGGCCCGGGCGTGGTCCAGCACGGCGTCCATCAGCCGGCGGCCGAGGCCCTGGCCGCGCCGGCCAGCATCCACATAGAAGTGCCAGAGCGTCAGCCGCCGGTTCCAGGCCTGGAAGCCCACGGCGGCGAACCCGATGATATGCCCGCCGTCGGCCGCCACCCAGGCGGTGTCCCAGGGGCGCTCGGGATCGGCCAGGTCGTCGAGGGGGAACCGCTTGGTGACGGTCTGCGGGACGGAGCGCAGGACGATCCCCTGCGGTCCGGCGCTCGCCGTCAGCACATTGGTGCTCTGCACGGCGGTGTCGATCGCCGCGATCCCCGCCGCGTCCTGCGGCAGGACGGCGCGCCGGATCTCGGTCACGGCTTTTCGAGCCGGGCCACCAGGCTGGAGGTGTCCCAGCGCCGCCCGCCCATCGCCTGGACCTCGCCGTAGAAGCCGTCGATCAGGGCCGTGGCCTCCAGGGTCGCGCCGTTGGCGGCGGCCTCGTCCAGCACCAGACCCAGGTCCTTGCGCATCCAGTCCACCGCGAAGCCGAAGTCGAACCTGCCCTCGGCCATGGTCTTCCAGCGGTTGTCCATCTGCCAGGACTGGGCCGCGCCCTTGGAGATCGCCTCATAGACCTCCAGCGGATCGAGGCCCGCGCGCTTGGCGAAGTGCATGGCCTCGGCCAGCCCCTGGACCAGGCCGGCGATGGCGATCTGGTTGACCATCTTGGTGAGCTGACCGGCGCCGGGCTCGCCCATCCGCCGCACGGCCTTGGCGAAGGCCGCGATCACCGGCTCGGCCCGGGCGTAGGCGGCGGAGTCGCCGCCGCACATGACCGTAAGCTGGCCGTTCTCGGCCCCGGCCTGGCCGCCGGACACCGGCGCATCGACGAAGAAGCGGCCGTCGCGGCCCGCCAGCTGCGCCATCTCGCGGGCGACCTTGGCCGAGGTGGTGGTGTGGTCGACGATGATCCCGCCCGCCGCCATGACCGGCAGGGCCTGGGTCACGACGCCGCGGACATCGTCGTCATTGCCGACGCAGAGGAAGACGATCTCGGCGTCCTTCGCGGTCTCGGCGACGGTCGATCCCGCGCGGCCGCCGTGGCTGCCGACCCAGCGCGACGCCTTCTCCGGGCTGCGGTTGAAGACCGCCACCTCGTGGCCGGCCTTGGCCAGGTGCCCCGCCATGGGGAAGCCCATCACGCCCAAGCCCACGAATGCGACCTTCATGCCTCACGTCCTTCTCACAAACTCAACGCCATCTTAACGAGCCTCACCGCACCTTGCGCTGGAATCAGCGTTAACCGGGTTTGAATCATGGCTGTCGGCGAAGCCCCTATCCTGATCAAGAAAATCAAGAAGGGCGGCGGCCACGCTCACCATGGCGGCGCCTGGAAGGTGGCCTATGCGGACTTCGTGACTGCGATGATGGCCTTCTTCCTGCTGATGTGGCTGATCAACACCACCAGCCCCGAGCAGAAGCGCGGCATCGCCGACTATTTCGCCCCGGCCAGCGTCTCGGAGACCACATCCGGCTCCGGCGGCATCCTGGGCGGCACGGCGCTGGGGGAAGACGGCGCCAAGAGCGCGGGCTCGATGTCGATCATCGAGGAGATGTCCCCGGAATCGAAGAACCCCGACGACGGCAAGAGCCAGGACGCGGCCAAGGCCGTGGACGCCGAGGCCTCCACCCAGGCCATGAAGGAAGCCCTGGAGAAGCGCGAGGAGGCCGCCTTCGCCTCCGCCGCCCAGTCCCTGCGCCAGTCGCTGCAGGACATGCCGGAACTTGCCGAGCTGTCGAAGAACATCATCATCGACCAGACCCCCGAAGGCCTGCGCATCCAGCTCGTCGACCAGGAGGGTCGCTCCCTGTTCAACGAGGGTCAGGTCCAGCCCAACGACCGCGCCAAGCTGCTGCTGCGGGCGGTGGCCAAGATCGTCAACCAGTTGCCCAACCGCATCAGCATCTCGGGCCACACCTCGGCCAGCATGAACGGGCGCAAGGCCGACACCGACTGGTCGCTGTCCTCCAGCCGCGCCGACGCCTCGCGCCGGGTGCTGCAGGGATCGGGGGTGGACGCCGACCGCATCTACCAGGTCTCCGGCAAGGCCAATTCCGAGCCGCTGTACCCGGACGATCCCACCCTGCCCGGCAACCGCCGGATCGCCATCGTGCTGCTTCGCGAGGCGCCGGTCCTGCCGCCGGACCACGGGCTCTAGGCCGTGACGTTCGGAACACTTGCGCAACCCCACGGCATGACGCCTAATCGGGTCAGGCGCAGTGGTTCGAAAGCGATCGCAAGTCCGTGACGCAACATTTTCCGACCCGACAACTCAGGTTCTTCCTGACGGCGCCGAGCCCCTGTCCGTACCTTCCCGAACGTCATGAGCGGAAGGTCTTCGCCCACCTGCCCCTGTCGGACGGCGCCACGGTCAACGACTCGCTGACCCAGGTCGGCTTCCGCCGCTCCCAGAACATCGCATACCGCCCGGCCTGCGAGTCCTGTTCAGCCTGTGTCTCGGCCCGCATCCCCACCGGCGACTACGTCTTCTCCCGCTCGGAGCGGAAGACCCTGGCGCGCAACGAGGACATCGAGCGCCATCTGGTGGAGGCCGAGGCCACCATGGAGCAGTTCGACCTGCTCCGCCGCTACCTGTTGACCCGCCACGCCGACGGCGGCATGGCCGAGATGACCTGGCCCGACTATGTGGCCATGGTCGAGGACACCGCGGTCCGCACCCACATCATCGAATACCGCCTGCGCTCCAAGGACGGCGGCCCCGGCGACCTTATCGCCTGCGCCCTGGTGGACCTGATGAGCGACGGCCTGTCCCTGGTCTACAGCTTCTACGACCCGACCCTCGCCCGCCGCAGCCTCGGCTCCTTCGTGATCCTCGACCACGTGATCCAGGCCGGCCTCACCGACATGCCCTATGTCTATCTGGGCTACTGGGTGCGGGGCTCGGAGAAGATGGACTACAAGGTCCGCTTCTCGCCCATCGAGCTGCTGCGCCCCGAAGGCTGGTCCCTGATGTCGGCCCGCGACCGGCACGTCGACAAGGTCTAGGACCGCGGCAGCGCGTAGGCGACCAGGTAGTCGCCCATCTTCGTCCCCAGGCTGCCGTGCCCGCCCGCGGCGGTCAGCACGATCTGGCGGCCATCGGACGTCGCATAGGTCATGGGCGTGGTCTGCGCCCCGGCCGGCAGCCGGGCCTGCCAGAGCTGGCGGCCCGTTGTCACGTCATAGGCGCGGATATAGCGGTCCAGGGTCCCGGTGAGGAAGGCCACCCCGCCGGCGGTCATGATCGGTCCGCCGAGGCTGGGGACCCCCATCTTGAACGGCAGGGGCACGGGGGAGGAATCCCGCACGGTGCCGTTCCGGTGCATCCAGGCGATCTTGCCCGAGACCAGGTCCACCCCCGCCACATAGCCCCAGGGCGGCGCCTGGCACGGCAGGCCCAGGGGCGACGTCAGGGGATGCAGTTCCACCGCATAAGGGGCGCCGTACATCGGGTTGCCGCCGCCCTCGCGGGAGGCGCCGAGCGGGCGCGTTCCGCCGCCCTCCCCGACCCGGCGCGGGATCAACTTGGAGACGAAGGCGAAGTAGTCCGGATTGGCGAAGGCGACCTGGCGCGTCGGATCGACAGCCAGCCCGCCCCAGTCGAACACCCCGAAATTGCCGGGATAGACCAGGGAGCCCTTCACCGACGGCGGCGTGAAGATCCCGTCATAGCGAAGCTCGGCGAAGCGGATGCGGCAGACCAACTGGTCGAACAGGGTCACCCCCCACATGTCGCGCCCTTCCAGCGGCCGCTTGGGCAGGAAGGTCAGGGCGGAGAAGGGCTGGGTCGGCGAGGTGCGGTCGCCGGGCGCCGCCCCCTGCGGGACAGCACGCTCCACCACCGGAATGATGGGCGCCCCGGTGGCCCGGTCGAGGACATAGATGTCGCCGCGCTTGGTGGAGGCCACCAGGGCCGGGCGACGCCCCGACGGCGTGTCGATGTCCACCAGGCTGGGCTGGCCGCCGATATCCATGTCCCACAGGTCGTGGTGGACGGTCTGGAACACCCAGCGCAGCTTTCCGGTGGCGAGGTCGAGGGCCACGACGGAGCTGTTGAACCGTTCCGGGGTCGGCTGGCGGTGGCCGCCGAACTGGTCGGGGGTCTGGTTGCCCATGGGCAGGTAGATGAGCCCGAGGGCCTCGTCGACGCTGGACACGCCCCAGCTGTTGGGGGAGTTGCGGGTGTAGGCTTGGCCCGGGCCGATGGGGGCGGTCTGGCCCGGATTTCCGGCATCCCAGTTCCAGACCAGGGCGCCGGTCCGAACGTCATAGGCGCGCACGACGCCGGAGGGCTCGCGGGTCGAATAGTTGTCCGTCACCTCTCCCGCGATGATCACCAGGTCCTTGGTCACGACGGGGGGCGAGGTCGAATAGTAGAAGCCGTGCTGGCGCGCGGGCATGCCGGTCCAGAGATCCACGGCCCCGCCCTGGCCGAACCCCGCGCAGGGCTTGCCGGTGGACGCGTCCAGGGCGATCAGCCGCGCGTCCGCGGTCGGGAGGAAGATGCGCTCGCGGCAGGCGCCGCCCGGAACGGCGTCGCGGTGGTAGGACACCCCGCGGCACGTCAGATGCTGCAGGTTCTTGGCCACGGCGATCTTGGGGTCATAGCGCCAGAGCGGCTTGCCGGTGGCGGCGTCCAGCGCGATGGCCCAGTCGTGGGGCGTACAGATATAGACTCGGCTCCCCACCTTCAGGGGCGTCAACTCGAAGGTGGTTTCGGTCGGATCGCCCGGTCCCTGCAGATCGCCGGTGCGATAGGTCCAGGCCACCTTCAGGCGATTCACATTGTCCGGCGTGATCTGGGTCAGGGGAGAATAGCGATCCCCACGGCCGGTCCGGCCATAGGAGGCCCAGTCCGCCGTGGGAACATCGCCGGCCCCGACAGCGACCGGGCCGCGAGGCCCCGGCAGCCGGCCGGCGACCTCATGCTCGTCGGAGATCAGGGCGGCCACCCCGACCACCGCGGCGAGGCCCAAGGCGCCGGCCAGCGGCGCCCACGCCCGGCGACCGCCCAGCGGCCGGGTCACCAACGGCAGGAGCAGAAGCCCGCCGAGCACGAAGATCACGTCGCCCCGCGCCGCCAGAGGCCACCAGTCCAGGCCGATCTCCCACACCGCCCAGACGAGGGTGCCCAGCACGACAGCGGCGAACAGCCAAAGCGCCTCGGCCTTGCGGGCCGCCAGGAGCACCCCGGAGGCCAAGACCGCGAGGCCCGCGATCAGATAGTACCAAGAGCCGCCGAGGGTGATCAGCTGGGCGCCCCCCACCCCCATCGCCAGTCCAACGAGCCCGAGCAGCGCGCCCGCCGCCAGCGGCGCGCGAGGGGTGTGTTCAGTCGCCATCACGTCCTCGGGGTTTTGGTCTGCTGACCAACGCCCGGAGCGTGGCCTTGGGTCCACCTTGGCGGCAGAAAACCTCTCGTCGCGCGAGCTTGGAGAACCTATCTGGGACGGCAGAGGACTGATCCATGACCGACAAGACCCTCCAGGCCCTGCACCCGGCCCTGCGCGACGACATCGGCGACCTGGTGACCCGTCGCCCCGTCCCCGGCCCCCGCGTGGAGCAGGTCGATCCGTTCCTGTTCCTGAACCATCACGGCCCTCAGACCTATCCGGCGAACAATCACGGCCTGCCCTTCGGTCCCCATCCGCATCGCGGCTTCGAGACGGTGACGTTCATCCTGGAGGGCGACCTGGCCCACCATGACAGCGCCGGCCATGAGAGCATCATCCGGGCCGGGGGCGTCCAGTGGATGACGGCCGGCAGCGGCCTGGTCCACGCCGAGATCTCCCCCGACGACTTCAAGCGCCGCGGCGGGCCGCTGGAGTTGTTGCAGCTCTGGGTCAATCTGCCGGGCCGGCTGAAGATGAGCCCGCCGCGCTATGTCGGCCTGCAGCAGGACGAGATCCCCGCCTGGCGCACGCCCGACGGCCTGACCACCGTCCACCTGACCTCCGGAAGCTGGGACGGCCACACGGGGCCGGTCACCTCCCTCACCGGCGTCAGCCTGGCCACCGTCGACCTGCGGCCCGGCGGACGGGTGCGGTTCGCCGATCTCGGCGACCGCAGCGTCTTCCTCTATGTGGTCCGGGGTCAGGTGGAGATCGGCGGCACGCCGGCCCCGGCCTTCAACCTGGTCCAGCTCAGCGACGCCGGCGACGTCGTCGAGATCGCCTCGGCCACCGGCGGCCTGGTGCTGTTTGGTCACGCCGAGCCCATCGGCGAACCCGTCGTCGCCCACGGTCCCTTCGTGATGAACACCCGCGAGGAGATCGTCCAGGCCATCACCGACTACAACGCCGGCAAGTTCGACGCCGCGGTGGGCTGAGCCCCCGCGGCGCCGTCAGGGTCTAGAACTCCGCCGACAGGGTGAACTGGATGGTCCGGCGCGGGCCGGGGCGGAAGCTGGCCGGGGTGTTGGTGGTGGTGCTCACCGTGCCCAGATAGTCCTCGTCCAGGATGTTATCGACATTGACCCGGGCCTTGATCTGCTCGAACGGCCCGGCGCCGAACCCGTCGCCCAGGTCGAGATAGGCGTTGTAGATCGTATAGCCGTCGGTCTCCTCGCTGTTCACGAAGTTGGTGAAGCGCGAGCTGATGTGGCGGGCCGACAGGTTGAACACCGCCCCCTCGACGGGCTCGATGGTGATCCCGCCGGTCCACAGCCATTCGGGGAAGTCGGGCACCCGCTTTCCGGCGATGGCGAAGGTGGCGAAGTTGTCCTGGAACTCGGCGATGTTGTAGCTGAGGTTGGAGTTGAAATAGACCTTCCCGCCCAGGAACTCGGGCTTCCACTGGCCGCTGAACTCCGCCCCGTGCGCCTTCACCGCCCCGACGTTCTGATAGAAGGTCTCGGTGGTGGATGACCCCGGCACCACGGCGGCGAAGGCCTGCAGACGGTTCTCGAAGCTGGTCTGGTAGGCCACGATCGAGGCGTTGAAGGTCGGCCGGTTGGCGCGGTAGCCGATCTCCCAGTTGGTGGAGGTCTCGGCCTCGGGTCCGGGCGCCGCCGGGCTGGCGGCCGAGAAGATGTCGTCGGCGCCGCGCGGCAGGGCCATGTTCTCCGAATAGGACGCGAAGATCTGGTCGCGGCTGCCCACGTCGAAGACGGCGCCCACCTGCGGCAGGAAGCTATCCTCCCAGGTCTTGGAGATCGAGGGCCGGCGGCTGTTGATGAAGTCGGCCGGGTTGCGATAGCCCTGGATATTGTAGTCGACGCTCAGGCTCTTGAAGCCCAGGTCGATGTGCAGGCGTTCGTCCAGCAGGCTCAGCGTGTCCTTGACGAAGAACTCCACCGTGTCGCGGGTCGAGGTGTAGTTGCGCTGCAGGTGGACCGGCTCGTTCAGCAGCGGCGCGCCGTCGGGGCTGCCGCCGACCTGGTTATAGCGCTGCTGGGTGCGGTGGTAGTCGTCGTTCTCCAGCCAGACCCCGGCCGACAGGGCGTGGACGCCGAGGTTCCAGGTCAGTTTGCCGGTGACCCCTTGCCGCGTTCCGTCCACGGTGGACAGGCCGTACTGCAGGCCCTTGGGGGCGAACAGGCCCGGGATGATCAGCCGCTCGTTGTTGTAGTTGGTGAGCGAGGTGGCATAGGCCTCGGGCGAGACACCGTAGCCTTCCTTGGACTCGTAATAGCCGCCCAGGGTGAGGTTCAGGGCCTCGCCGATCGGGGTCTCATAGGTCAGGCCATACAGGTGGTCCTGCCGGCTGTTCACCGCCTGCTTGTAGTACTGGTTGTAGGCGGTGTTGGAATAGGTGATCCCCGGGCTGGTCACCGGCAGCACCGGCACATAGCCCAGATAGGCGAAGTCGCGCCCCGAGCGGCCGAACAGGTCGCCGGCCGTCCCGGCGTACTGCGCCTTGGTGATCGACGGTGAGTCATAGTCGAAATAGTCGTTGTGGACGGTCTGGAAGGTGATGGCCCCCTCCCCGATCTCCCAGCGCAGCTTGCCCTCATAGTGCTTGCGGTCGATGTCGCCCGGGCCGCGCCACAGGTCGCCGTGGATCCAGGAGCCGCTGACATAGCCGGAGAAGCCGTTGTGCTCGCCGAGGTCCAGGCGGGCGAAGGTGCGCTGCAGGTTGTCGCTGCCGCGGCTGTAGCTGACCACGCCGCCGAATTCCTTGTCCGGAACCTGGGTCAGGTAGCTGACGATCGGGCCGAGCGAGGCGTAGCTGGGCAGGCCGACGTCGCCCGAGCCGGCCGAGGCGGTCACGCGCAGCAGGTTCTCGTTGTCGACATAGCGATAGATCGGACTGCCGCCGAACTGGTCGCTGCGGCCCATGGGGATGTTGTCCAGCAGGAAGCCGATCTGCTGGAAGTTGAAGGCCCGCACCGAAACCGAGTTGCCGAACTCGTACATGCCCAGCGCGTCATTGGCCTGGACGTTGAAGCCCGGCAGGGACTCCAGCATCTTCAGGCCCGTGACGCCCGCCGGGGCCGAGAGCAGGGCCTCGCGGGTGATGGCGACGGTGGCGGTGGCCTGATCGGTGCCGATGGCCACCGAGGCCTCCGAGACCCGGCTGCCGGTCACCACCAGTTCCTCGACGGTGCCCGAGGTCTGGGCGAGGGCCCAGGTCGGCGCGCCCAGCGCCATGGTCATGGCCGCGCCGCACATCAGCGCCCGACGGCGCAGGTTCGAAGTGTTCATCATGCTATCCCCAGCTCCCCCGTTCGGGGTGATGGGGACAGGTGGCGCAAGGGCGGCCGCCCCTCCAACCGGCGGTGCGTCGGTATGGCGAGGTTTGATCGGTTTTGAACTCCAGACGCGCAATGGCGCCGCGCGTCTGCTCCCCAGGCGGCGCCCGCGGCCTATCGCGCCCGTTCGGCGGCCTCGCCGCTGGAGGCGATCACCAGGAAGACCGAGCCCTGCAATTCCTCCACCAGGCTGCTGATCGAGGCGCGGGGCGTGGCCGCCACCGGTGCGCCCACCGCCGGCAATTCCGACAGCAGGTTGCGCACGTAGCCGATCTTCAGGGCGTAGTTGACGTTCTGGGCGATCTCGTCTTCGCCGGCCTTGGTCAGCTTGGAGATGACGATGCCCACGGCGCGGCCCTGGTCGTCGATCACCGGGCCGCCGCTATTGCCGGAATGGATCGGCATGGAGACCTGCAGGAAGCGGGCGTCGTCCCGCCGGCCGGTGGCCGCGTCGTTGCCGGCCATGGCGCTCACCTCCCCAGACGTCATCTTCAGGCTCACGCCCAGCGTGTCCGGCGCGGGATAGCCCAGGGTGAAGACATGCTCGCCAAGCTGCGCCGGCGCGGCGCTGAAGGCGATGGCGGTGCGGGTCGGCAGGGGTTTCAGCGGCTTCAGGATGGCGATGTCGTTGGCCGGGTCGGCCACCACCAGTTCCGCCTCGCCGACGACCTTGCCGTCGCGGGCCAGCTCCAACAGGGTCGCGCCCTCGATCACGTGATTGGCGGTGATGATGTAGCCCTTCGGCCCCAGCCAGCCGGTCCCGACAAAGGTGCCGCCCTCGGCCTCGTTGGCCACGATGTGGGACTCGTCACAGACATACCTGGAAATCTGCTCGGAAACCGATCCGGCGCCATAGGCCTGGACCTCCACCTTGTCGGAGGGTGGTGCATAGACCGCCACCAGGGCGCCGCCGGCGTCGTAGCTGTCGGCGGACACCGTGCTCAGCCGGCCTGTGTCGCAATTGAACATCTGGGCGATGAAGCCGGTGGTCATCATCGAGCCGTCGCCGAGCTTGACCGGGACGGCGCTGTCCATCCGCACGATCACCCCCACAATCCCATCCCCAAGGCCAACGACGCTGTCCTGGCGGATGAAATACCGGCTCTGGCTCTTGGCATCATAGGCCGTGGGCAGCCAGGTGGCCTTGGTCGCGGGGCCGGTCTCCAGGCTGGGCTTCAGACTCGCCCGCTGCGCCGCCACGGCGCAAATCCTGTCCTGCAGGCCGCTGGCGACGCTACCCGGCGGCGGCGCGACGAACTGCCAGTCGCGCTGCGGCACGGTGGAGGAACTGGTCACCAGGCCCTTGGCGTCGAGATAGGTGAAGGACGCCAGGGCGAAGCTCCGGCCCCTGCAATCGTCCATGCGCTGCATGACGACGGTCGAGTAGCGCTTGCCGCTGACGGCGTCGCGCTGCGGACGGTTCAGCACCTGCCGCACGAAGGTCTGGGTGTAGCCGCCATTCCGGACGATCGACGCCATGTCGATCTCGAACTGGCTGCTGTGATCCTGGTCGGCGGTCACCGGGACCCACGACTGGGCCAGGACCGAACCCGCCGCAGCCAATGTGACGGCCAGGGCCGCGATCGCGATCTGGAATCTCACCTCATCCCCCTCGGCACACCCCAGGGGTGAGCCTAGCGGCGGCTACGCGCGTCGGCAACGCCGGTCGATCCATCCCCAGTTGCCGACGCTGTCCACATCGACCCCGCGCGGCGCCGAGGCTAAGATCACCCGGTGACCGCGCCCGCCCGAAGAGACCCATAGTGCGACAGCTCCGCCTGACCCTCAGGCGCCCCGTCTCCTATGCGCGCCGCGAGTTCAGCCAGGGCCCCTCCAACGCCCAGGCGATCGCGGCCCTCGACGCCTGGCCCGCTTGGCACGGCGGCTGCCTGGTGCTGGTGGGGGCCGAGGGATCGGGCAAGACCCATCTGGCCCGGGGCTGGGCCGCCCAGGCCAAGGCCCTGGTCCTGGAGCGCACCGCGACCGACGTCTCCGCCGCCAACGGCCGTCCGGTCCTGGTGGAGGATGTCGACCAGGGAATCGACGCCGAGACCCTGTTCCACCTGATCAACATGGCCGGCCACGACGGCGGCAGCCTGCTGCTGACGGCCCGCGTGGCCCCGGCCGCCTGGCCCGCGGAACTGCCGGACCTGCGGTCGCGCCTCAACGCCCTGCCCGTGGCCCTGATCGAGGAGCCCGACGACCAGGTTCTGGAAGGTGTCTTGAGAAAATTCTTCCGGGAGCGGAGCATTCGCCCGCCCAAGGAGGTGTTTCCCTACCTTCTCCGCCGCATGCCAAGGTCGATCCCGGCCGCCCGTGAAATCGTCAAGCGTCTGGATGAGGCCGCCGACGACGAACAGCGGCCCATTTCGCGGGCCCTTGCACGACAGATTCTTGAAGATGATACGGAGAATCTTGACCTTTTCGAGGGATGACTTGAAGCCTCAAGTGGGTTGGGCCAGAACAGGTCCGATCTCCAGTTCCGGGAATGCCGACCCATGACCTATGCCGCGCCCATGCGATCCGACGGTGTCGAAGTCGCGCGCGAACCCCTGGGTCTGGACGCCGAGCTGCTGGCCTCGCCGGCCCGGTTCTTCAACCGCGAACTCTCCTGGCTGGCCTTCAACAAGCGGGTGCTGGGGGAGAGCCAGAACGCCCGCCACCCCCTGCTGGAGCGCCTGCGCTTCCTGTCGATCTCGGCCAACAACCTCGACGAATTCTACATGGTCCGCGTGGCCGGCCTGAAGGCCCAGGTCCGCGAGGGCGTGCGTGTCGTCAGCCAGGACGGCCTCACCCCGGCCGAGCAGCTGGAGCGGGTCAATTCCGAGGCCGCCGACCTGATGGCCGGCCAGCAGACCCGCTGGCGCGAACTCTGCGTCGAACTCACCGGCGAGGGCCTGCACGTGGTCTCGCCCCAGGAGGTGACGCCGGCGGAGAAGGCGGCGCTGGAGGAGACCTTCGTCAGCCGCCTGTTCCCGGTCCTGACGCCCCTGGCCATCGACCCGGCCCACCCCTTCCCCTTCATCCCGAACCTGGCCTTCTCCCTGGCGCTGAAGCTGCGCCGGCAGTCGGACGGCCGCCTGCTCTACGCCCTTGTGCCGATCCCGGCCCAGGTCGCCCGCTTCTGGCAGCTTCCGGCCACGCCCTCGCGGCGGCGCAAGCCCGAGCGGCGGTTCATCTCGCTGGAGAACATGGTCTCCATCTTCCTCGACCACCTGTTCCCCGATTGCGAGATCGAGGCCCAGGGCGTCTTCCGCCTGATCCGCGACAGCGACATCGAGATCGAGGAGGAGGCCGAGGACCTGATGCGGGAGTTCGAGGCGCGCCTGAAGCAGCGCCGCCTGGGCTCGGTGGTGCGCGTCGAGATCGAGCAGGCCATGCCCCAGGAGCTGCGGGACTTCATCGTCACCAACCTGCACGCCCGCCAGGACGACATCCTGATGATCGACGGCCTGCTGGGCCTCGACGAGCTTTCGCAGCTCATCCCCCCCGACCGCGCCGACCTGAAGTTCAAGGCCTTCGAGCCCCGCTTCCCCGAACGCATCCGCGATCACGCCGGCGACTGCTTCGCCGCCATCCGCGAGAAGGACATCCTGGTCCACCACCCCTTCGAGAGCTTCGACGTGGTGGTCCAGTTCCTGCGCCAGGCGGCCCGCGACCCCAATGTCCTGGCCATCAAGCAGACCCTCTACCGGACCTCCTCCGACAGCCCCATCGTGGCGGCCCTCATCGAGGCCGCCGAGAACGGCAAGAACGTCACCGCCCTGGTGGAGATCAAGGCCCGCTTCGACGAGGAGGCCAACCTCAAGTGGGCGCGCGATCTGGAACGCGCCGGGGTCCACGTGGTCTTCGGCTTCGTGGAGTACAAGACCCACGCCAAGCTCTCGATGGTGGTCCGCAAGGAGGGGGACAACCTGCGCACCTACTGCCACTTCGGCACCGGCAACTACCACCCGGTCACGGCGCGCATCTATACCGACCTGTCGCTGTTCACCACCGACCCGGCCCTCGGCCGCGACTCCGCCCGGCTGTTCAACTACATCACCGGCTACGCCACCCCCGACCGACTGGAGAAGCTGTCCTTCTCGCCCATCACCATGAAGCACGACCTGCTGGCCCTGATCGGCCAGGAGGTCGCCAACGCCCAGGCCGGCAAGCCCGCGGCCATCTGGGCCAAGCTCAACTCCATCGTCGACCCCGTGTTGATCGACCGCCTGTACGAAGCCAGCCAGGCCGGGGTCTCCATCGACCTGGTGGTGCGCGGCATCTGCTGCCTGCGCCCCGGCGTCGTCGGCCTGTCGGAGAACATACGGGTCAAGTCCATCGTCGGCCGCTTCCTGGAGCACTCCCGCATCGTGGCCTTCGCCAACGGCGCCCCCATGCCCTCGGCGGAGACCCGGGTCTTCATCTCCTCGGCCGACTGGATGCCCCGCAACCTGGACCGCCGGGTGGAGTGCCTGACCCCGGTGGAGAACCCCACGGTCCACCAGCAAGTCCTGCAGCAGATCATGGTCGCCAACCTCAAGGACGAAGCGCAGAGCTGGACGCTGGACGGCGAGGGCCGCTATACCCGCGATCCGTCGTGGGACCACCCGGGCGCCTTCTCCGCGCACGAGTACTTCATGACCAATCCCAGCCTGTCGGGCCGGGGGCAGAAGGTGAAGGACATGCCGCGCGCGATCGATCATGTGGCCACGCACGGATAGTTCCCCCGGCCGCCAGGCCGCCGTCATCGACCTGGGTTCGAACTCCGTCCGTCTCGTCATCTACCGGCTCGAGGGCCGGGCGATCTGGACCGTCTTCAACGAGAAGGCCCTGGCGGGCCTTGGCCGCGACCTGACCACCACCGGCCGCCTCTCGCCCGAGGGCGTGGAGACCGCCATGGCGGCCATGCGCCGCTTCCGCGCGGTGCTGGACGGCCTCAACGCCTCGGAGATCATGGTGGTGGCCACCGCCGCCGTGCGCGAGGCGACTGACGGCCGCGACTTCCTGGCCCGCATCCAGGCCGAGACCGGCCTGCGGGTCCGCATCCTGTCCGGCGAGCAGGAGGCCCGCTACGCCGCCCTCGGCGTCACGGCCGGTCAGCCCGACGCCAAGGGCGTGGTGGGGGACCTGGGGGGCTCCAGCCTGGAGCTGATCCGCCTGGACGACGGCCAGTCCGGCGACGGCGTCACCCTGCCCCTCGGCCCCTTCGCCCTGGGCGCCCCCCGCGCCCTGGACGTCGAGCGCACCCGCAAGCGGATCGACGCGGCGCTGGCGCCCCTCGACCAGAGGTTCGCCACCCCGCAGTTCCAGGCCGTCGGCGGCGCCTGGCGCAACCTGGCCCTGCTGCACATGATCATGGCCGACTACCCCCTGCGGGTGGCCCACCAGTACGAGATGACCCGGGCCGACGCCGTGGACGTCGCCCGCTTCGTCAGCCGCCAGTCCCGCGGCTCCCTGGAGCGCATCCAGGGCCTGTCCAAGAAGCGCTTCGACACCCTGCCCTATTCGGCCCTGGTGCTGGACGCCCTGATCGAACGGCTGGGGGTCGAGAAGGTGGTGATCTCCGCCTATGGCCTGCGGGAGGGCCTGCTGCTGGAGGCCATGGCCCCGGAGACGCGCGCCCGCGACCCCCTGATCGAGGGCTGCGAGGCCCTGACCGCCGTGCGCGGCCTTTCCCACGACCTGGGCCTGGCCCTGGAGACCTGGCTGACCCGGGCCTTCGCCAAGCTGCCGCCGGTGTTCGGCGAACGCGACGCCATCCTGACGGCGGCGGCCTGCCGCCTGGCCGACCTGGGGGCGCGTCTGCACCCCGACCATCGCGCCGACCTGGCCTTCGACCAGGTGCTGCGGGCGCCCATCGCCGGCATGACCCATGCCGAGCGCGCCTTCCTGGCCTGCGCCGCCTTCGCCCGCCACTCCAGCGCCCCGGTGACCCCGGAGCCCGGAACCATCGCCAAGGTGCTCTCCAACGAGCGTCGTCAGCGGGCCCGGGCCCTGGGCGCCGCCGTGCGCCTGGGCTGCGACCTGTCGGGCCGCAACGCCACTCTGCTGCCGCACGCCAGCCTGGTGATCGACGACACCCGTCTCAGCCTCACCGCCGACGAGGGCTGGCGCGACATGCTGCTGGGGGAACAGACCGCCAAGCGCGCAGCCACCCTGGCCCAAGCCCTGAAACTCAAGCTCGAAATGGCCTGATCCGATGCAGCTCCTCCTCACCGCGGCGGCCTATGAGCGGGTGAAGGCCCGGATCGCCCCCTTCGTCGGCGACCTCGACATCGTCACCCTGAGCGGGCCGGAGAGCTTCCAGCGCGCCGGCGCCGAGATCGCCGCCGAGGAGGTCGATCCCGAGATCGTCTGGACCACCCTGGACGCCTATGGCGCGGGTCAGCTCCCGGCCTTGATGGGCCGGGTCCTGAAGGGGACTAGGGCCCGGTGGATGCAGACCTTCAACGCCGGCATCGACGCCCCGATCTTCAAGTCGGTGATGGCCAAGGGCGTGCGGCTCTCCAAGAGCAACGCCCAGGCCGTGGCCATCGCCGAATATGTCGTGGCCCACGGCCTGGCCCTGATCGTCCCCATCGACGCCCAGCGTGCGCTGCAGGCCGCCAGGACCTGGAAGTCGACCCCCTATCGCGAGGTGAGCCAGACCCGCTGGGCCATCGTCGGGGCCGGCGCCATCGGCGCCGAGATCGCCCGGCGCATCAAGCCCTTCGGCGCGCACCTGACCGTCGTCCGCCGCAGCGACAAGGCCGATCCCCTGGCCGACGCCACCGTCACCCTGGCGGGCCTGGGCGAGATCCTGCCGCAGACCGACGTCGTCGTCCTGGCCTGCGCGCTGAACGACGAGACCCGCGACCTGGCCGACGCCGCCTTCTTCGCCGCCATGAAACCGGGCGCGATCCTGATCAATATCGGCCGCGGCGGCCTGGTGGACGAGGACGCCCTCAAGGTCGGCCTCGAGTCCGACCAGCCGGGTCACGCGGTGCTGGACGTCTTCCAGACCGAGCCCCTGCCGGCCGATCACTGGATGTGGGATCACCCCAAGGTGCGGATCAGCGCCCACACCTCCAATTCCGGCCAGGGGACGCCCGCCCGCGGCGACCAGCTGTTCGTGGACAACCTCCAGCGCTTCCTGGCCGGCGAGCCCCTGATCAACGAGGCCTCGCCCAGCGAGGTGGGCCTCTAGAGATAGCCACGCAGGCGGGCCACCAGTTCCGACTGCCGCCGCACCCCGGCCTTGGCCATCACGCTCTTGACCTGGTTGCGCACCGTGGTGATCGCCGCGCCCCGAGCCTCGGCGATCGCCCGCAGGCTCGCGCCCTCGCACAGGGCGGCGCTGACGGCCGCCTCGGCCGGGGTCAGGCCGAACTGGTCGAACAGCACCGTCTTGAGGGCTTCGTCGCGGATCTCGCGGGCCACCAGTATGCTGTCGCCAAGCGCCGTCATGGTGGGATCGAGGTTCTCCAGCCCCTGGGCCAGTCTATCGACGGCGTCGGGATAGACCTTGCTGTAGGCCGCCAGGGCGGCGTCGGTGATAAGCAGTTGTCTCAGTCGATGCTTGTCGTTCATAACTATGCCAATGGCATCGGTGACGCTTGTTGACCAGTCCTCCACCGCGCTGGTGCGCACGGAGATGGCGCCGGCCCCCGCCAACAACCTGAAGTCGCCCCCCGTCCTGACGCGCGCCGGCAATCGCATCCTGCAGTGGGCCTTCGACCGCGGCATCTCCCGCAATGTTCACCTGGTGGCCGAAGGCGGCGAGTCCCTGCGTCGCGCGGTCGACCGCCTGCGTCAGGCCTATCTGCGATACGACCGTCCCGTGGGCCTGCTGGCCCGGGTCGAGGCCCAGGCCTGGAGCGGCCCGCTCACGCCGCCCTCCCCCGCCCCGACTCCGGCGACCTGGTTCCGCCCCGAGCGCGGCGACAGCCGCGGCTTCGTCTTCTATGTCCATGGCGGCTCCTTCGTCTGCGAGAAGAGTCCCCGGGTCACCCGCATGATCGCCAAGCTGGCCGCGGCGGCCGGCGCCCGGGTGTTCTCGCCCGACTATCGGCTGGCGCCCGAGCACCCCTGCCCCGCGGCCATCGAGGACGTGATCGCCGCCTGGCGATGGCTGGCGGCCACCTATCCCGACGAACCCCTGATCGCGGCGGCCGAGTCCTCCGGGGCGGCGATCCTGATGGCGGCCCTTTGCGAGGTCCGCGACCAGGGCGGTCGCCTGCCCGACGCGGTCCTGCTGTTTTCGCCCTGGGTGGATCTCTCGCTGCAGAGCTGGTCGGTGACGGCCGCCTCCATGACCGCCTCGACCCCCTACAGCATGGCCTCCCTGGCGGTGATGAGCCGCCTCTACCTGCAGGGACGGCCGGCGACCGACCCCCTGGCCTCGCCGATCTTCGGCGACCTGTCGGGCCTGCCGCCGATGCTGATCCACGCCAGTCAGAGCGACATCGTGTTCGACGACGCCCGGCGCCTCGCCCAGGCCGTCGAGGCGGCCGGCGGGGAGCTGACCCTGCGGGTCTGGCGCGGCCAGACCCATGTGTGGGAGCGCACGGAGAGCGCCGAGGCCCGCCACTCCCTGGATCTGGCGGCGGCCTTCATCGAGGCTCACGCGACGGCGGCGGCGGCCCCATAGCAAGAGGGCGACACGTCGGTCGCCCGACATGCCGCCCTCTCATCCAGCTCCCTTGCGGGATCTGCGCCTCCAAGGTCGGTCGCCGCGTCGATTTGCAGGTCGCCCTGCGCCTCTTCGCCTTCGGCCGGTGTCCTTCGGTCGGTCGCCGTCGGGTCGCCCCGTCAGTCTCCGGCTTGGAACCTTCCGCCCGCCTGGTGGTCCGGTTTCCCGATCCGCCCGCGCCGCGGTCCCTCTCGACCTCATGACGGTGCGCCCGCCTCCGAATTCCGGCAAGCGGGGTTTTGGCGCGCCCGGTGGGCGAGCGGTGGACGCGCGGTGGACAAGCGGTGGACAAGCGGTGCAGGCATGGGGGACGGCGGCGTGCGAGCCAACCTGGGATTGGCGCTCAGTTTATCCACCGGGACTTGCGCGGCGCCCCGGTGACGCGCCTCAGACCTCGACGACGGTCTTGCCCACCGGGGCCAGGGAGATGATCGCCAGCTTCACGTTCTGGACCGCGAAGGGGATGCCGATGATGGTCACCGCCTGGGCGACCGCCAGCATCAGATGGCTGAGCGCCAGGTACCAGCCCCCGAGGATGAACCACACGACGTTCATCAGGAAGCCGACGCCCCCGGTGCCCAGGTCCTCGCGGCCGGTGTGCAGGTCCCGCGCCACCACCTGCCGCCCGAAGGGCCAGGCGCTGAACCCGGCGATCCGGAAGGCGGCGAAGGCCCAGGGCAGGCCGACCACGGTGATGGCCAGCAGCACGCCGGAGAGCATCCACAGCAGGCCCGAGAGCCAGCCGCCGAAGATGAACCACAGCAGGTTGAGCAGCAGGCGCATCTATTCCGCCGCGCTGACCTTGGGCGCGCGCCGAACCTCGACCACCCGCACCCGCGTGCCATCCAGCACCAGGGCCAGTTCGCCGCGCTTCAGCTTCAGGGCGTCCTCGCCGAAGGCCTCGCGCCGCCAGCCGGTCAGGGCCGGGGTCTTGGCGTCGTCGTCATTGGCGATCTGTTCGAGGTCCGAGACCGTGGCGATCAGCTTGGACGCCACCCCGGCGTCCTCGGCCCGCGCCTTCAGAAGCACCTTGAGCAGCTCCACCACGGCGCCGGCGGCGGGCGAGGCGGCGATCTTGCTGCGCTCGATCACCGGGGCGTAGGCGTCGGGGTCCTTCAGCGCCTCCTTGATGGCGTCCAGCAGGTCCGGCCCGAAGCGCGACCCGGAGAAGCCCTTGGGCACCGAGCGCAGGCGGTCGATGGCCCCGGCGTCGGTCGGCGCCTGGGTCGCCAGCTCGTCGATGGCCTCGTCCTTCAGGATGCGGCCGCGCGGCTGGTCCCGCTGCTGGGCGGTGCGCTCGCGCCAGGCGGCGACGGCCTTGTAGACCGCCAGGTATTTCGAGGTGTGCCGGCGCGGCTTCAGCCGCTTCCAGGCGTTCTCCGGCTCCACGTCATAGACGGCGGGATCGCAGAGGTTCTGCATCTCGTCGTGGACCCAGGCCAGGCGGCCTTCTTTTTCCAGCCGCGCCTTGAGGATCGGATAGAGCGCCGCCAAGTGGGTCACGTCGGCCAGGGCGTAGGTCAACTGGGCCTCGGTCAGCGGCCGGCGGGCCCAGTCGGTGAAGCGGCTGGACTTGTCCAACTCGATCTTCAGCATCTGTCGGACCAGGGCGTCATAGGCGATCTGCTCGCCATAGCCCGCGGCCATGCCGGCCACCTGGGTGTCGAACAGCGGCCTGGGCATCGCCTTGAGATTGTTGAAGATCTCCACGTCCTGTCGAGCGGCGTGGAACACCTTCTCGATGCTTTCGTCGCGGAGGATCGCCAGGAACGGTTCGAGGTCCAGGCCTTCGGCCAGGGGGTCGATAACGGCTTCGGCGTTCGGGGCGGCGGCCTGGATCAGACAGAGCTTGGGCCAGTAGGTCGTCTCCCGCATGAACTCGGTGTCCACGGCGACGAAAGGCTGGCCTTTGATTTTGTCACAGTACGCCGCCAGTTCGGCGGTGGTTGTAATCGGCGTCATCAATTAGCTATAGCCCCGCGCACGCCCGAGTCTGCAACCCCGGCGGCGAATTTCTTGAGGCCTATTTCACCATGACCGACCGTCCGAACGGCCTCACCTATGCTCAAGCTGGCGTGGATATCGACGCGGGCAACGCGCTGATCGAGCGCATCAAGCCCCTGGCCAAGGCCACGCGGCGGCCCGGGGCGGACGCCGCCCTCGGCGGCTTCGGCGCCCTCTTCGACCTCAAGGCGGCCGGCTATGCCGATCCCCTGCTGGTCTCCACCACCGACGGCGTCGGCACCAAGCTGAAGGTGGCCATCGAAACCGGCATGCACGACACCGTCGGCATCGACCTGGTGGCCATGTGCGTCAACGACCTGCTGGCCCAGGGCGCCGAACCCCTGCTGTTCCTGGACTACTTCGCCACCGGCAAGCTCAATGTCGAGGAAGCCGCCCGCGTGGTGGGAGGCATCGCCGAGGGTTGCCTCCAGGCCGGCGCGGCCCTGGTGGGGGGCGAGACCGCCGAGATGCCCGGCATGTACGGCGAGGGCGACTACGACCTGGCCGGCTTCTCCGTCGGCGCGGTGGAACGCGGCGCGGTCCTGCCCCGCATGGACGACCAGCAGGCCGGCGACCTGATCATCGGCCTGGCCTCCAGCGGCCCGCACTCCAATGGCTACTCCCTGGTGCGCCGCATCGTCGAGCGCTCGGGCCTGGCCTGGACCGACACCGCGCCCTTCGACGAGAACCTGAGCCTGGCGAAGGCGCTGATGGCCCCCACCCGGATCTACATCAAGAGCGTCCTGCCCCAGATCAAGGCCGGCCGGATCAAGGGCTGCGCCCACATCACCGGCGGCGGCCTGATCGAGAACCCGCCGCGCGCCATCGCGCAGGGGTTGGAGGCCCGGTTCGACTGGAACGCCTGGCCCCTGCCCCCGGTCTTCGCCTGGATGCAGCAGGTGGGCGGGGTCTCCGACCACGAGCTGCGCCGCACCTTCAATTGCGGGGTCGGCTTGATCCTCATCGTGGCCCCGCAGGACGCCCCCGAAGTGCTGGAAGGCCTGCTGGCGGCGGACGAGGACGCCTTCGTCTGCGGCGAGCTGGTGGCGGCCTGAAGGCCGAAACTTCGCCACAACTGCGACGAATTTCTGCCAAGCTACGGTAAATAAAGAAATTTGGCGGAACCTGCCCTCGGTCCCACGCGTAACTCACAACGTGGAATTGAGGCTTGAAATGTCGCGTGACGAACAGATCGACCGGGAGGCCCTTGGCCTCTGGCGCGTGCTGAGGGACGGTCCGCCGCCCGCGGGCGTGCACGGCGGCGAACTGCTGAGCATGCTCATCGGCCAGTCCGGCGCCCCGCCCTATGAGCGCCTGCACTCTCCCCACCTGCGCGACAGCCAGATCACCCGGCCGCCGCCGCGGTCATGAACTGCGGGACCGGCCGGCCGATCGAGGCCAGGTAGTCCATCATGGCGCCGGCCACCTGACGCACCGCCGGCCGCGAGGCCATGGTCTCGCGCCAGGCCAGCAGCCGCGGCGTCTCGCGCCCCATCACCGCCCCCATCCGCTCGCCGAACAGGCTGGCCATGAAGAAACCGATGTCGGCGTAGCTCAGGGTCCCGGCCAGGAAGGCGCGGTCGGCCAGCAGCGCCTCCATCTCGCCATAGAAGGCCGCCGCCGCCGCCCGCGCCGCCACGGCGGCCGGGTCCTGCGGCGTGGCCTGCAGGCCCATCAGGGCGATGATGTTCGGGAAATAGACCTCGTCGGCGCGATGCTCCAACAGCCGGGCCGCCGCGCGGGCCTTGGGCTCGGCGGGCCAGAGGGCGGGCTCCGGCGAGAGGTGCTCGAAATATTCGAGGATCTGGGTGGAGTCGAAGATCTCCAGCTCCCCGTCGATCAGCACCGGAACCTGGCGCTTGGGATTGATCCGCACCACGTCGGGATGCTTCGGCTCATAGCCCCGCTGCGGATCGTAGGGGACCATGAAGACCTTCACGGGCAGCCCCTTCTCCAGGGCCGCGATCTCCACCTTGGCGCCGAACATGCTCAAGGGACCGGAATAGAGACGCATGGCCAAGCTCCTCCTGCTCGGTCCGGAACATACCACGAACGCGATGCGGGGCAAACCGGCTCAGGCTCTCCAAAGCGTAAGTTGACCGGCGCCGAAGCTGGACCTTAGCTCACCGCCATGATCACCCCGTCCCGACGCGCCGTCCTCCTGGCCGGCCTCGCCGCTCCGTTCGCCGCCCATGCAGCGACCCCTTCCGACCCCGTACTGGTCACGGCCATGGAAGGCACGAAGACCCCCGGCATGGCCGCCCTGGTCCTGCGGAACTTCAAGGCCGAGCCGGAGCTGGTGGCCGGGATCCGCCGGTTGGGCCGCCCCGAGCTGGTTCGCGCCGGGGACCGCTGGCACCTGGGTTCGAACGGCAAGGCCATGACCGCCACCCTCATCGCCCGGCTGGTGGAGCGCGGGGTGCTGTCCTGGGACCGGCCGCTGGATCAGATGCTGCCGGGCCTGACCGCCGTCATGCGCCCGGAGTATCGCGAGGTGACCCTGCCCGACCTGTTGTCGCACCGCGCCGGCCTGCCGGAAAACCACGACGACATGGCCTTCTTCAACGGCTTCTACGCCGATGCGGCTCCGCTCCCGGCCCAGCGCCTGCGCTATCTGACCACGGCTCTGGCCGACGCGCCCGCCGGGCCCCGGCGCGGCGACATGATCTATTCCAACACCGGCCTGCTGACCGCCGCCGCCGTGGCCGAACACGCCACCGGCAAGCCCTTCGAGACCCTGATCGTCCAGGAGGTCTTCAGACCGCTGGGCATGCGCTCCATCAGTTTCGACCAGTATGGCGGGGCCAATGAGCCCTCCGGCCATGTGGACGGCCGGCCGGCCGACAAGATCACCGACGTCAATCCGCGCATGTTCGCCCCGGCCGGCGCCATGCGCCTGACCATGGCTGACTGGGGCCGCTTCTGCATCGACCAGATGCGCGGCGAGCACGGCCAGGGGAAGCTGCTGAAGGCCGACACCTACCGCTTCCTGCACACCGGCCAGGGCGAGACGCGCTCGGCCCTCGGCTGGGGCGCCTCTCCGCGTCCCATGGGTCTCGCCGGCCCGGCGCTCACCCACGCGGGCTCCGACGGAAACTGGTACGCCCTGGTGGTGCTGTTCCCGCAGACGGGATCGGGCGCGCTGGTGATCGCCAACGCCGCCGACAGCATGGGCGGCGACAAGGCCGCCTTGGCCGCGACCCGGGCTCTGGCCTCGACCGTGGCGGCCCCGCCGCCTACCGACCCTTGAAGTCCGGCGACCGCTTCTGATTGAAGGCCGCCACGCCCTCGCGCCGATCCTCGGTCGTGAACAGGTGGTTGTAGGCCTCCAGCTCCAGAGCCATCGCCCGGTCCAGGGGCAGGACCGCCCCGCCGCGCACGACCCGCTTGAGCGCCCGCACCGAAAGGGGCGCCTTGGAGGCGATCAGGGCGGCGCGCTCCAGCACCAGGGGCAGCAGAGCCTCGGCCGGGCAGACCCGGTTGACGATCCCTATCGACAGGGCCTCGGCGGCGTCCACCGGCGCGCCGGACATCAGCATCTCGGCGGCCCGCCGCTCCCCCACCGCGCGGGTGAGCAGCTGGGTGCCCCCCAGACCCGGGATAATCCCCAGGCCGGCCTCGGGCAGGCCGATCCGCGCGGTCTCCGAGGCCCAGGCGAAGTCGCAGGCCAGCGCCATCTCCGCCCCGCCGCCCATGGCCGCCCCATTGACCGCCGCGATCAGCGGGAAGGGACAGGCCAGCTGGGCGCGGATCATGTCCTCGAACAGGCGGTGCTGCTCGCCCCAGGCCGCGTCGGTCATGCCGTCGCGCTCCTTGAGGTCCGCTCCGGCGCAGAAGAACCGCCCAGCCCCGGTCAGGACCACGGCGCGGACCTGGTCGTCGTCGGCGATCCGCAGCCAAAGGGCCAGCAGTTCGCGACCCATGGCGGTGCTCAGCGAATTGGCCGCCTCGGGACGCGACAGCGTCACCACCAGCAGGCCGGGGGCCGTCTCCTCGACAGCGATGGTCTGGTTCATTTGCCCTCCGGTCCGGCGACGATCCTGGCGTCGTGCAGCTTGGCGATCTCGCCGCCCGACATCTTCAGCAGCTGCGACAGCACCTCGTCGGTGTGCTCGCCGAGCCTGGGGGCGGGAAGAACCTCACCGCGCAAGTCCTGCGGAATGGTCGCCATGGCGCCGGGGGCCGGATAGCTCAGGCCGCTGGGATGGCGGATGTCCTGGAACACGGGATTGGCCTTGAACAGCCGAGGATCCTCCAGCGCCGCCTCCAGGGTCTGGTAGGCGCCCCAGGTCACCCCGCCGGCGTCGAAGGCGGGCGTCAGCTCGGCGGCGGTGCGGCCGGCGAAGGCCCGCTCGAACAGCGGATAGAGCCGCGCCCGATGGACGAACCTCAGACCCTCGTCCGTCGCGAAGGACAGGCCGAGCTCGGCCTCCAAGGCCCCCACCTCGGCGACGATGCCCAGGGTCTCCAGGGCCTTGCTCCACTGCTTCGGGGTGATCGCCAGCAGCATCAGCTTCACCCCGTCCTGGGTGGTGAAGTCGCGGCCGAAGGCGCCGTAGATGTCATTGCCCATGCGTGGCCGCTGGTGGCCCGCCAGCAGGGTCTCGGCGGTGAAGCCCAGATTGGCCATGGTCGCCGCCCCGATGTCCGACAGCGGCGCGCGGATCTCCCGGCCGCCCTGCCCGCGCGTCCGCGCCAACAGGGCCGAGACCAGGGCGAAGGCGCAGTAGGCCCCCGTCAGCAGGTCCCAGGCCGCCAGCACGTGATTCACCGGGCG
Source organism: Phenylobacterium sp. GW821-FHT12F10 (assembly GCF_058806695.1). Taxonomy (NCBI): domain Bacteria; kingdom Pseudomonadati; phylum Pseudomonadota; class Alphaproteobacteria; order Caulobacterales; family Caulobacteraceae; genus Phenylobacterium; species Phenylobacterium sp. GW821-FHT12F10. Next base: position 1,796,177 of record NZ_JBXAPY010000001.1, read on the forward strand.
CTCGTCGCCCACCGGACCGGTCATCAGCGGCAGGCCGAGCGCCGAGTTGATGGTGTAGTCCATGCCCTGGGCCCCATCGGCCCAGCCCATCACCCGCACGCAGATCAGGTCGGGCCGGATCGCGCTGAGCTTCTCGTAGGACAGGAAGCCGTCGACCGGGAAGTTGGTGACGAACAGACCGCCGTCCTCGCCGGGCGCGGTCGCCAGGCGCTGGGCCAGCTCGCGGCCCTCCGGGCGGGCCAGGTCCAGGGCCACCGACTTCTTCCCCTTGTTCAACCCCTCCCAATAGAGGCTGTCGCCTTCAGGCGAGAGCGGCCAGCGCCGGAAGTCGGGCCCGCCGCCGATATTGTCGAAGCGGATCACCTCTGCGCCCATCTGGGCCAGGTAAAGCCCGCAGGTCGGCCCCGCCACGAAGGCCGAGCCCTCCACCACCCTCAGGCCCTTGAGCAGGTCGTACATGCTGACCTCAGAACGACTTCGGCATGCCGAGCACGTGGGTGCCCACGTGGCTCAGGATCAGGTTGGTGGAGATCGGCGCCACTTGGTAGAGCCGCGTCTCGCGGAACTTGCGCTCGATGTCGTACTCCTCGGCGAAGCCGAAGCCGCCGTGGGTCTGCAGGCAGGTGTCGGCGGCGAACCAGGAGGCCTCGGAGGCGACCATCTTGGCCATGTTGGCCTCGGTCCCGCAGGGCTCGCCGGCGTCGAACATCGTCGCGGCCTTGTCCACCATCAGCGAGGCCGCGGTCATCTGGACGTAGGCCCGGGCTATGGGGAACTGCACCCCCTGGTTCTGGCCGATGGGCCGGCCGAACACCTCTCGCGCGGTGGCGTAGGCGCTGGCCCGGTCGATGAAGAACTTGGCGTCCCCGACACACTCGGCGGCGATCAGGATGCGCTCGGCGTTCATGCCGTCCAGGATATAGCCGAAGCCCCGGCCCTCCTCGCCGATCAGGTTGGCGGCCGGCACCTCCATATTGTCGAAGAACAGCTCGGTGGTGGCGTGGTTCAGCATGGTCCGGACCGGCTTGATGGTCAGGCCGTTGCCGACCGCGGCGCGCATGTCCACCAGCAGGACGCTCATCCCCGCCGTCGGTTTGGCCGCGTCCTCGCGGGCCGTGGTGCGGCAGAGCAGGATCATCAGGTCGGAGTGTTCCGCCCGGCTGATCCACAGCTTCTGGCCGTTGACGACGTACTTGTCCCCCTCGCGCCGGGCGAAGGTGGAGATGCGGGTGGTGTCGGTGCCGGCGGTGGGCTCGGTGACCCCGAAGGCCTGCAGGCGCAGCTCGCCGCTGGCGATCTTCGGCAGGTAGGCCTGCTTCTGCGCCTCGCTGCCGTGCCGCAGCAGGGCGCCCATGGTGTACATCTGGGCGTGACAGGCCCCGCCGTTGCAGCCCGAGCGGTGGATCTCCTCCAGGACCGCCGTGGCCGCGCCCAGGCCCAGGCCCGAGCCGCCATAGGCCTCGGGGATCAGCACCGACAGGAAGCCGGCCTCCGTCAGGGCGGTGACGAACGCCGTGGGATAGGTGCGGTCGCGGTCCAGGGCCCGCCAGTACGCCCCCGGGAACTGGGCGCAGAGGCGGCGCACCGCCTCGCGGATCTCGGGGAAGGTCTCACCCGCTGTTGCGCCCACGAAAAAGCCCTCCCTGCGACCAGCCTCAGCTAGCGCATGGAGGGCTCCTTGGAAACGGTGACGCGGCGTCGACTAGACGCCCCGTGATCGCTTAGCCGACGATGTCTTCGTCCTTGAAGAACTGGGCGATCTCGATCTTGGCGTTCTCGACGCTGTCCGAACCGTGCACCGAGTTCTCGCCGACGTTCAGGGCGAACAGCTTGCGGATGGTGCCGGGGGCGGCCTGCTCGGGGTTGGTGGCGCCCATGACTTCGCGATAGCGGGCCATGGCGTTGTCGCCTTCCAGGACCTGCACGACCACGGGGGCCGAGGTCATGGTCTCCACCAGTTCGCCGTAGAAGGGACGCTCGGCGTGCACTTCGTAGAACTTCTTGGCTTGGGCTTCGGTCATCTTGATCCGGCGCTGGGCGACGATGCGCAGGCCCGCGTCTTCGATCACCGCGTTGATCTTGCCGGTGAGGTTCCGCTTGGTGGCGTCCGGCTTGATGATCGAGAAGGTGCGTTCAGTCATGGTCTTGGCTTGTTCTTTGTATCTGAGGCGCGGCCGTCCGCGCCGAAGGGTGCGGGCTTATAGCCGCACCGGGTGACAGCGCCAAGGCAGGTTGCGCGCGACGCGGCCCCCGACCTCTGATATGGAGCGCCCGTCATCGGAGAGACGGTTGATGCGACCCTAGTCAACGCCGCGAGCGAAGACGTGCCGGAGCGTGACAGCCTGAAGTGGATATCGGTTCAGGCGCCCGTCACGCTCCAACGCAAAAGATTGGAGCCTTTTTTTGATCGTTTCAGACTTGTCTGAAACGAAAAGGCTCCAGCGACGGCCACCGGGCCGGCCGTTCACTCAACCTGTTTTGTAAGTCCGATCCCATGCTGCAGATCCATGAACTCGTCTTCGACTCCTGGGGCCGTCGTTTCTTCGACGAGGCCACCATCAGCCTGCCCGTGGGGTCCAAGGTGGGCCTGGTGGGCCGCAACGGCGTCGGCAAGTCCACCCTCTTCAAGCTCATCCTGGGCCAGCTCCACCAGGGCTCGGGCGAGATCGGCTATCCCAAGGCCGCCCGCATCGCCTCGGTGGACCAGGAGCACCCGGCCACCCCGGTGACCCTGCTGGACACCGTGCTCGCCGCCGATGTCGAGCGCGAGACCCTGATGGCCTCCCTGGACACCGCCGAGCCGGAGCACCTGGGGGAGATCTACGCCCGCCTCAGCGACATCGGCGCCGACCGCGCCCCCAGCCGGGCGGCGGAAATCCTCTCCGGCCTCGGCTTCTCCCACGCCGACCTCGCCCGCCCCATGGCCGAGTTCTCCGGCGGCTGGCGGATGCGCGTCGCCCTCGCCGCGGCCCTGTTCGCCGAGCCTGACCTGCTGCTGCTGGACGAACCCACCAACTATCTCGACCTGGAAGGGGCGCTCTGGCTCGAGGCGCGCCTGAAGAAGTACCCCAACAGCGCCATCATCATCAGCCACGACCGCGAGATCCTGAACAACTCGGTGGACCACATCCTCCACCTGCATTCGGGCAAGCTCGACCTCTATCCCGGCAACTACGACAACTTCGAGATTCAGCGCGCCGAGCGCGCCCGCCTGCTGGAATCCAACAAGTCCAAGATCGACGCCCAGCGCGCCCACCTCCAGGCCTTCGTCGACCGCTTCCGCGCCACGGCGTCCAAGGCGACCCAGGCCCAGTCGCGCCTCAAGCAGCTGGCCAAGCTGCCGCCGGTCTCCATCGTCGCGGCCGAGCGCACCGCGCCCTTCATCCTGCCCTCCCCCGAGCGGCCGGTGGCGCCGCCCCTGATCCGCCTGGAGGGCGCCTCGGTGGGCTATGACGGCTCGCCGATCCTGCGCAATCTCGACCTGCGCCTGGACCTGGACGACCGCATCGGCCTGCTGGGCGTCAACGGGGCCGGCAAGTCCACCTTCGCCAAGCTGGTGGCCGGCGCCCTGACGGTGATGCACGGCGACCTGCGCCGCGACCGGCGCCTGAAGGTGGGCTGGTTCCACCAGCACCAGATCGAGGCGCTCGATCCCTCCGACACCCCGTTGGAGATCATCCGGCGCGCCATGCCCGAGGCCAGCGACGCCGCCCGCCGCTCGCGCCTGGCCCAGTTCGGCATGGGGGTGCAGAAGGTGGAGACCACGGTCGCCAACCTGTCCGGCGGCGAGCGCGCGCGCCTGCTGCTGAACATGGTGGCCATGGAGGCCCCTCACCTCCTGATCCTCGATGAACCGACGAACCACCTGGATATCGACAGCCGCCGGGCCCTGCTGGACGCGCTGAACGAATATGCCGGCGCCGTCATCCTCATCACCCACGACCGCTCCCTGATGGAGCTGGTGGCCGACCGTCTGTGGCTGGCCGCCGACGGCACCATCGCCCCCTTCAACGGCGACATGGACGACTACGCCAAGCTGGTGATCGACCGGGCCCGCCAGGCCGCCAAGGGCCCCTCCCAGGTTCCCCAGGCCGCCGCCCCGCCGCCGCCGCCCAAGCCCGTCCCCAAGGCCAAGGTCCCCACCGGCACCGCGCGCCGCCGCGCCGAACAGGCCGAGGCGGCGCTGGCCCGGGCCACCGCCTCCATCGCCGAGATCGACAAGGCCCTGACCGACCCCGACATCTTCACCAGGGATCCCGCCAAGGCCGCCCGCCTGGGCGCCGACCGGGTCAAGGCCCAGGCGGCCCTCGACGCCGCCGAGCAGGAATGGATCGAGGCCGTGGAGGCCTATGAGGCGCTGAAGACCGACGCCTGACCTGGGGCGGTTACGCCTTCACAGCCCCGCCCGATCCACTCTAGGCTGTGGCGGTCGTCGCCCTGAGGCTGTGGTCATGTCTGAACTGGACGAGCTGCGCGCCTCGAATGCGGCCCTTCAGGCCCGTGTCCAGGCCCTGGAGACGGCCCTGGCGGCCAAGCCCCAGATGGAGCGGGCGCCGATGTTCGCCCTGCTCCGGGCCATGCCGCTGCAGATCGCGGTGGTGGACGGGCAAGGGATCTGCGTCTTCGCCACCGCCAATTTCCACCCCTGGCTGGCCGAGGGCGGGGCGCCCATCCACGGGCGGCCCTTCCTCGACGCCCTGGTTCCGACCCTGCGCCCGATCGCGGCCGAGCTGCTGGCCGCGGCGGCCGGCGGTCCCCAGCGACGCGATCTCACCCTCGGCGACCGCGAGGGCCGGGCCCGCGACCTCCAGGTCACGGTGAGCCCCCGCCAGATCGGCCCGGACGAGGTCGACGGCGCCGTCTGGATCGCGCAGGACCTGACCCATCACCGCCTGGCCGACGAGGCCTTGCGGCTCAGCGAGCGCCGCCTCAGCCTGGCCACCGAGGCCGCGGGCCTGGGGGTCTGGGACTGGGACCTGGCCACCGACGAGGTGATCTATTCCGACCAGGCCAAGGCCATCTTCGGCTTTCCGGCGGACCAGCCGGTGAGCTTCGCGATGGTCCGCGACCTTGTCCACCCGGAGGACGAGGCCATCACCGAGACCATGGCGCGACGCGCCACCGATCCGGACCTGCGCGAAAAGGTCGCCTACGACTGCCGCATCGTGCGGCCCGACGGCGCCGAGCGCTGGCTGTTGGCCCACGGCGAGGCCCTGTTCGAGGACACCCCGGAGGGTCCGCGCGCCGTCCGCTATGTCGGCGCCATCCAGGACATCACCGAGCGAGCCCGCGCCGCGGAGCGGCGGCAGTTCCTGATCAACGAGCTGAACCACCGGGTGAAGAACACCCTCGCCACCGTCCAGTCCATCGCCCACCAGACCCTGCGCCCCGGCCAGAGCCCCGGCGAGGCCCGCGGCCTGCTCACCGCCCGGCTGATCGCCCTCTCCGGCGCCCACGACATCCTGACCCGCGAGAACTGGGAGGCCGCCGACCTGCGCGACATCGTCGCCCAGGCGCTCGGCCCCTTCGAGCCGGAGGCGGGCGCGCGGTTCGAGGTCCAGGGGCCCCCCGTGCGCATCGCGCCGCGGGCGGCGGTCGCCCTGGCCATGGCCCTGCACGAGCTGGCCACCAACGCGGCCAAGTACGGCGCGCTCGCCACCGAGGTGGGCCGGGTCTCTGTGACCTGGAGCCTGGCCGCGGGGGACGGCCAGTCCCGGCTGGTGCTGGACTGGCGCGAGCGGGGCGGCCCGCCGGTGACCCCGCCGTCCCGCAAGGGATTCGGCTCCCGCCTGCTGCTCCAGGGCCTGACCGCCGACCTCGGGGCGGCGGCGCAGATTGGTTACGAACCGGGCGGTCTCACCTGCCGCATCGACGCCCCGCTGATGGCCGCCGCCGCCTTCGAACCGGCCTGAGCCCGCGATCCGACCAATTAAGGTTTACAATCGCACACCCTCTTTATTCGCCGTATTGCAAGAGGCCCCCACCCATAACCCCCTGACAGTTCGACGCTATTAGCACCAGGGGTGGGGCATGAGGCTCGTTACAATCGGCAGTTTGGGGGCCTCGGTCGCCCTGGGTCTGGGGGCCATCATCGTGGCCCGGGTGGCCCTGCCGGACACCGGAAAGGTCCAGGCCGCCCCCGCCGCGGTCTCCCCCATGGCCAACGCCGTCTCCGTGGTGGTGGCCGCCCGCGACATCGCCTATGGCGCGCGCCTCGACGCCGGACAGCTCAAGCTGATCCAGGTGCCCCGCGACGCCGCCCCGGCCAACGCCTTCACCTCCGTCGCCCAGGTCCTGGCCCAGGATCACGGCGGCGCCCCGGTGGCCCTGACCCTGATCGCCGCCCGCGAACCCGTGCTGCCGGCCAAGCTCAGCGGCCCCGGAGCCCGCCCCTCGGTCGCCGCCGAGATCGCGCCGGGCATGCGCGCCTACGCCATCGGCGTCACCGACATCTCCGGCGTCGGGGGTCACGCCCTGCCCGGCGACCACGTCGACGTGGTGATGATGCGCAACCTCACCCCCGACGGCCCGCACAAGGTCCTGCAGTCCCAGCTGGTGGTGCAGAACGTCCGCGTCCTCGGGGTCGACCTCAACGCCGATCCCACCTCCACCAAGGCCGAGAAGCCCTCGACCACCACCCTGGAGGTCAGCGTCAAGGACGCCCAGAAACTGGCCATCGCCGCGGAGATGGGAACCCTCTCCCTGGCGCTCCGCCCGCTGGGCTCCTCCGATGTCGAGCCTGTCGCCGAGGTGGCCTCGGCCGCCCCGCGGGCCCAGGGCCACGTCCGCCGCGCCCGCTCCGCCGGCGCGCCCTCGGGCGGCCGCATCACCATCGTCGAAGGCGAGAACAGCGCCGCCCCGGCCGCCCCGGCCGCCAGCCCCAAGCCCGCGGCCTAAGGAACATCCCCCCAATGCTCCGCTCCTCCCTTCTCGGCGCCCTGGCCGCCACCCTGGCCATCGCCACGGCCCTGCCCGCCGCCGCCGAACAGTTCTCCAGCGAGGCCGCCCGCTCGCGGGTCATCACCGTGCCCCGCAACAAGTCCGCCTCCTTCCGGCTGGACGCCCCCGCCAGCAAGATCGTGGTGGCCCAGCCCGAGACCGCCCAGATCGTCGCCACCACCGACCGCAGCTTCTATGTGCGCGGCAAGCAGCTCGGCTCCACCAACCTGTTGATCTACGGCGCCGGCGGCGCCCTGCAGGAGGTGGTGGACGTCCGGGTCGGCTACGACGCCGACGCCCTCCAGGCCGACCTGGCCGCGGCCTTGCCCGGCGAGATGATCGAGGTGCGCAACCTCGGCGAAGGCCTGCTTCTGGCCGGCGACGTCTCCACCACCGCCGCGGCCGCCAAGGCCAAGGCCCTGGCCGAGAAGTTCGCCCCCGACTCCGTCACCTCGGCCCTCACCGTGCGGGCCTCGCAGCAGGTGATCCTGGAGGTCCGCGTCCTGGAGGCCAGCCGCTCCTCCCTCAAGGACATCGGCTTCAACATCAACGCCAGCAACAACACCACCTTCGCCCTGCAGACCGGCTCGGGCCTGATCGGCAACTCCGCCCCGCAGGGCGCGCTCAGCATCGGCGGCTCCATCGGCACGGCGCGCATCGACCTGGTCCTGCGCGCCCTGGAGGAGAAGGGCGTCATCCGCACCCTGGCCAAGCCCAACCTGGTGGCTCTGTCGGGCGAGAAGGCCAGCTTCCTGGCCGGGGGCGAATTCCCCTTCCCGGTTCCCAACGGCCGCGACACCGTCACCATCGAGTTCCGGCCCTTTGGCGTCACCCTCAACTTCCAGCCGACGGTGCAGGACAACGGCCTGATCCGGCTGCAGGTGGCGCCCGAGGTCAGCCAGCTCGACAGCCGAACCTCCCTGAAGCTGAACGGCATCGAAATCCCCAGCCTGATCGTGCGCCGCGCCAACACCACCGTGGAGCTGCGCTCGGGCGAAAGCTTCGCCATCGCCGGCCTGTTCCAGCAGGACTACTCCAACTCGGTGCGCCAGCTCCCCGGCGCCGGCGAGGTGCCGGTCCTGGGCGCCCTGTTCCGCTCCTCGCGGTGGAAGAAGGCCGAGACCGAGCTGGTCATCATCGTCACCCCCCGCATGGCCGGCGCCGACGACTACAAGGCCGACCCCGCGGTCCTGGCCGGAAACGAGGCCACCGCCATCGATCTGATCCTCAACGGCCTGTCCCTCGACAAGCCGCTGTCCAAGGTCGACGGCCGCACCAAGAGCGGATCGCCCTCATGAGCAACTGGAGCCTCCTGGGCCGCCGGGTCCTGGCCATCGGCGACAGCCTGGCCCCCCTGTCGCGCGGCCCCCTGTTCGGGGCGGCCATGGAGATCGCGGGCCTCGATCGCCTCGCCGACCTGCGGCCGGGCATGACCGACCTGATCCTCATCGACGCCGACAGCGCCGATCCGGCCGCCCTGGCCGCCGCCGTGGCGACCCTGTCGGACATCCCGGCCCTGCCCCCGACCCTGTTCCTCGGCGGCCATCTGCCGGTGGGTCTGGTCCGCGCCCTGATGCGCCTGCCCCACGCCGACGTGGTGGAGGCGCCCTACACCAACGACCAGCTGCAGAACGCGATCTACGCCCTGCTGGATCAGGCCGCGGCCCAGGCGCCCGTGGCCTCGGGCCACCAGTCCCGCTGCTGGACCGTGCTGGGCGCGGTCGGCGGCGCCGGCGCCACCATGCTGTCCATCGAGATCGCCAGCGCCCTCGCCGCCAAGTCGCCGCGGGACTCCAGCGTCTGCCTCATCGACCTGCACCTGGCCGACGGCGCCTGCGCGGCCTATCTCGGCGCGACCCCGGCCATGGGCCTGGCCCAGTTCGGCCCCGCCGCCGAACGCATGGACGCCGCCCTGCTGGCCGCCTTCGCCAGCCCGGTGAGCAAGGGCCTGGACCTGCTGGCCTGCCCGCGCGATCCCACCGCCTTCTCCGCCATCTCGCGCGAGGCGGTCCTGCGCATCCTGGAGATCGCCTGCGACTCCTATGACCACGTCGTCCTCGACATGCCCCGCCACCGCCACGGCTGGACCCTGGAGGCCCTCTCCGGCTCCGACGAGGTGCTGGTGGTCTCCGAACTGACCGTGCCCGCCCTGTTGGCCGCCCGCGCCCTCTCCGACGAGGTGGAGGCCGCCGCCGCCCTGCGCCCCCGCATCGTGCTCAATCGCCTGGCCAGCCGCATGTTCGGCCCCGCCCCCTCCACCGCCGAGGCGGAGAAGGCCCTGCAGCGCAAGGCCGACGGCGCCATCTCCTCCGACTGGGAGGCCGCCGCGGCCTCCGTCAATCTGGGGGGCGCCATCAGCCAGCACCGGCCCAAGTCCAAGATCGTGCGCGATGTCGGGGGCCTGGTGGATCGCCTGCTCGCCGAGCGCGGCCGCCGCGCGCCCCTGGCCGTTCCCGCCGCGTCGCGGGCCGCCTGATGGGACGCTTCAGCCCCGCCAAGCCCGTGGTCCTCGAGGTCGTCGAGACCGAGGCTCCCGCCCCCGCCCCGACCCCGGAGCGCGTCGCCGCCGTCGCCGCCGCGGCGTCGGCCGCCTCCACGGCGCTCGCCGAGAGCCAGATGCTCGACATCAAGCTCAAGCTGCACGCGCAACTCATTGAGGAACTTGACCTTTCAAAGCTTGAGAAGGTCGGCGAGAAGGAGATCCGTCGCCAGGTCCTGGCCCTGATCGGCGATTTCGCGCGCGCCGAGCGCCTGGCGCTCAACACCGCCGAACTCGAGGAGCTGGGCTCGTCGGTCTATGACGAGATGATGGGCCTGGGGCCGCTGGAGCCCCTACTCAAGGATGACAGCATCAATGACATCCTGATCAACGGCCCCTTCCAGGTCTATGTCGAGCGGCGCGGCGAGCTGGAGCCCACCGCCGTGCGCTTCCGCGACAACGACCACCTGCTGCGCATCGTCAACCGCATCGTCGCAGGCGTCGGCCGCCGGATCGACGAGAGCCAGCCCATGGTGGACGCCCGCCTGCCCGACGGCAGCCGGGTCAACGCCGCCATCGCCCCCATCGCCATCGACGGGGCCTGCGTCTCGATCCGTAAGTTCTCCAAGAAGCCCTACACCCTGGAGAAGCTGGTGGACGTGGGCGCCATGCCCCAGTGCGTCGCCGACTTCCTGCACGGGGCCATCAAGGCCCGGGTCTCCACCGTGATCTCCGGCGGCACCGGCTCGGGCAAGACCACCCTGCTCAACGCCCTCTCGGCCGCCATCAGCCACAAGGAACGGCTGATCACCATCGAGGACGCCGCCGAGCTGCAGATGCAGCAGCCGCACATCGTGCGCCTGGAGACCCGTCCCCCCAATATCGAGGGCAAGGGCGAGATCCGGCAGCGGGAACTGGTGAAGAACGCCCTGCGGATGCGTCCCGACCGGGTGATCCTGGGGGAGGTCCGGGGCGAGGAAGCCTTCGACATGCTCCAGGCCATGAACACCGGCCACGAGGGCTCGATGGCCACCATCCACGCCAACACCCCCCGCGACGCCATCACCCGCCTGGAGCAGATGGTGGCCATGTCGGGCATGAAGCTGAGCCCCGAGGCCGTGCGCGGCCAGATCGCCTCGGCGGTGGGCCTGATCATCCAGATCATGCGTCTGTCGGACGGCAAGCGGAAGCTGATGAGCGTCACCGAGATCACCGGCATGGAAGGCCAAGTGGTGCAGATGCAGGAGATCTTCTTCTTCAACCGCCTGCACACCTCCGCCGACGGCGCCGTGCACGGGGAGTTCCGCGCCAGCGGCCTGCGCGCCCGCTGCCTGGACGAGATGACCCGCCGCGGCATCGCCTACGACACCGCCAACTTCGATCCCTCCAAGGTGCTGGGATGAGCTTCGACGCCTCCAGCGCCTATCTGGTCCTGGTCTTCGCCGCGGTCTTCGCCGCCTGCCAGGCCGCCTTCGGCCTGTTCAGCACCGCCAAGGTCAAGCGCAAGGTCAACCAGAGGCTCAAGGTCTCCGAGCGCATCGGCGGCATCCAGGAGCTGGTGGTGGAGCTGCGCAAGCAGCGCGGCCTCACCGCCGCCGGCGACCTGCGGGCCGGGGTGAAGTGGCTGGCAGAGCTGATCGTCCGATCCGGCGTGCCCTATGATCCCCGGAAGTGGCTGATGGCGGTGATCGCCGCGGCCGTGGCCGGCGCGGTCCTGATCGTCCTGGTCAGCCACAGCCTGCTGATGGCGCCCGTGGGCGCCCTGCTGGTGGGCGGCGCCGGCCCCATCTTCTTCCTGAAGTTCATGGCCGCCCGCCGGTCCAAGGCCCTGGGTCACCAGCTCCCCCAGGGGCTGGAGATCATCGTCCGCAGCCTGGAGGCCGGCCACCCCGTCCCCACCGCCATCCAGCTCGTCGGCCGCGAGATGGCCGACCCCATCGGTTCGGAATTCGGCATGGCCGCCGACGAGATCGCCTATGGCGCCACCCTGGAACAGGCCATCGGCCGCATGTCCCAGCGCTGCCAGCACCCCGACGTCGACCTGTTCGCCGCCACCGTGCGCCTGCAGGAGCGGGCCGGCGGCAACCTCACCGGCCTGCTGAAGCTCAACGCCGCCACGGTGCGCGAACGCCACCGCATGCGCCTGAAGATCAAGGCCGCCTCGGCCGAGGGCCGGATCTCGGCCATCATCCTCACCGCCGCCCCCTTCATCGCCGGCGGCGCCATCAGCCTGATGTCGCCGGACTTCTACGGCGAGGTGATCGGCGAACCCTTCATCCAGACCGGCCTGCTGGCCATGTTCATCTGGGTGGCCATCGGCAACCTGATCATGCGCCGCATGGTCGACATGCGGATCTGAGCCCATGGACCTGCAGACCCTGATCCTCTGGTTCGGCCTGGCCATGGTGGCCGGCGGCCTGCTGGGCGGCGGCGTCCTGGCCGCCGGCGAGCTGCGCGTCCGTTCCCTGCGCAGGGCGCGCTTCCAGGACCCGGCAGCGGCGCCCCCGATGGGCGAGGCCCGCGGCGAGGTCCGCATCCTCGGCCAGGTGACCGCCAGCGTCCGCCGCCTGGGCCAGCAGGCCGCCGTCCGCGACCCCTCCAAAGTCTCCGACGTGCGCATGCGCCTGGTGCGCGCCGGCTTCTTCGGCCGCGAGGCGCCGATCTACTATCTGGGCGCGCGGGCGGCCGCCCTGGCCCTGGCCACCCTGGGGACCATCATCCTGCTGCCCTTCGCCCTGCAGCCCGGTCGCGGCATGGCGCCGGTGCTGCTGGCCGCCATCCTGGCCCTGCTGGCCCTGCTCGGCCCCGACCAGGTGCTGTCCGCGCGCCAGAAGGACCGCGAGCGGGAATATGCCGACGGCTTCCCCGACCTGCTGGACCTGCTGGTGGCTTCGGTGGAGGCGGGCCTGTCCCTGGACGCCGCCGTCGGTCGCGTCACCGACGAACTGGTCCGCCGCTATCCGCGCCTGACCGTCCACCTGCGGATGCTGACCCTGGAGCTGCGGGCCGGCAAGTCGCGCAAGGAGGCCTGGACCGCCTTCGCCGACCGCCTGGGCATAGACGACGCCCGGGCCTTCGCCACCATGCTGCGCCAGGCCGAGGACATGGGCACCAGCCTGGGCGAGACCCTCTCGGTCTTCTCCCAGGACATGCGCCAGAAGCGGATGCTCCGGGCCGAGGAGAAGGCCCTGGCCCTGCCGGTGAAACTCACCGTCCCGCTCATCCTGTTCATCTTCCCCTGCCTGCTGGGGGTCCTGCTGCTGCCCGCCGCCTACCGGCTGATGCACGTCTTCAACTAGGCTTGGGAACGCGCCCCGCCTCGTCGAGCAGCCAGTCGCGGAAGGCCGCGACGGCGGGCTTGGCCGGGCCCGGCGGCAGGATCAGGTAGAACTGGGCCGGCGTCCGCACGAACCCGACCGGGGCGGCCAGCCGCCCGGCCTCGATGTCGGCGGCCACATAGACGAAGGGGCTCAGCCCCACCCCCAGCCCCGCCACCGCCGCCTCCAGCATGTAGAACAGGTGCTCGAACTCCCGGTTCTGCGCCGCCTCGGGCAGGGAGATCCCGGTGTGCCGCTCCCATTCGGCCCAGGCCTGCAGGTGCGGCCGGGTGTGCAGCCGCGGCAGGCCGGCGAAGGCCGTCACCCCCGGCGTCCCGCCGGTGAGCTGCGGCGCGGCGACGGGCCCATGGAAATTGTCCAGGAAGCCGATGGCCTCCCCGCCGTGGGCCGGCACGTGCTCGGTCAGGCGGATGGCGGCGTCGTAGCGCTCGCGGGCGAAGTCGGCCGGGGCGAAGCTCTCCGTCACCCGCACCCGCAAGCCCGGATGCTGCGCGTGGAACGACCCCAGGCGCGGGATCAGCCAGCGCATGGCGAAGGTGCCCAGGCAGGACAGGTGCAACTCGGCGGCGTCCGCCGACTTCAGCTCGGCGAGCGTCCGCTCCACCCGGTCGAAGGCCCCCGACAGCGAGGCCGCCAGCCGCTCGCCGGCGTCGGTCAGCTTCAGCCGGTGCCGGGGCCCCTCGGTGAGCGGCAGGCCCACGGCCAGCTCCAGGCTGCGGATCTGCCGGCTCACCGCGCCGTGGGTGACGCAGAGCTCGTCGGCCGCCGTGGTCATCTTCCCCAGCCGCGCGAAGGCCTCGAAGGCGCGCAGGGCGGTCAGGGGCGGAAGCGAACGCTTGGTCATCGCCGTCTCATGTGAGGTCAGATCACAAGAACAACACGGTTATATCGTTTGTTGCGCTGCATCAAATTCGCTCATCTTCCGGTCGAGCCGAAACGCTCGCGACCGAGGGGATTGGTCATGACCGACACCGCCGTCCTGGGCCCCGCGCCCTTCCGACCCGCCGCGCCCGAACAGCCCGAGGACTGGCGGCCCACCTGGCGCGTCTTCGTCGACAAGGAGGCCCAGAACCCGCTCAACGGCTGGCCCAAGGAGGCCTTCGAGCACCACCACCACGCCCGCCGCGTCCTCCACCTGCGCTACCATTTCATCAGCGATCCCGACGCCATCAAGAAGGTGCTGCTGGACCGGGTCGCCGACTACCCCAAGCCCGGCCTGGTGAAGAAGATGCTGGCCCCGGCCATGGGCGAGAGCCTGCTCACCACCGAGGGCGAGGCCTGGCGCGAGCAGCGCCGGATGATGGCCCCCGTCTTCACGCCGTCAATGGTCACCGAGTTCACCCCGATCTTCGGCCAGATCGCCGCCCGCACCGCCGACCGCTGGGCTGTCGCCGACAGCGACGTCATCGACGTCGCCGCCGAGTGCCTGCGCACCACCTTCGACATCATCAACGCCACCCTCTTCTCCTCCGAGGCCGGCCTCTCGGTGGAGGAATCGGCCGGCCACATCGCCGCGGTGATGGCCGCCACTGGCCAGTATCGCCTGGGGGTGGTGCTCGGCGCGCCCTGGCTTGACCAGAACCCCGTCCAATGGCGCGGCGCCGCCGGCCGCCGCTTCATCATCGGCCGGCTGGCCGACTTCATCGCCCGGCGGCAGGCCGATCCCGCCCCGCCCCAGGACTTCATGACCCGGGTGATCGCCGCCTTCGCCCAGAGCCATCCGCCCCGGGAGGCCGCCAAGCTGGCCCTCGACAACGCCGTCACCTTCCTGGGCGCCGGCCACGAGACCACCGCCAACGGCCTGACCTGGGCCCTCTACCTGCTCAGCCGCGACCGCCAGGCCCAGGAATGGGCCGGCGAGGAGGCCCGCGAGGCCTGGGACGCCGGCGGAACCCCCGAGGAGATCCTCGCCCGCCTGCCCTATCTGAAGATGGTCTGGGAGGAGACCCTGCGCCTCTATCCCCCGGCCCTGAGGATCGACCGCGAGGCCGCCGTGGACGACGAGCTCTGCGGCCACGCCGTCCGCAAGGGCGACCAGGTCTCCATCTGGCCCTGGATCGTCCACCGCCACCGCGCCCTCTGGGACCAGCCGGAGCTGTTCAACCCGGAGAACTTCCACCCCGAGGCCAAGGCCGGCCACCACCGCTTCCAGTACATCCCCTTCGGCGCCGGCCCCCGGGTCTGCATCGGGGCGGCCTTCGCCCAGGCCGAGGGGCTGCTGGTGCTCTCCCACTGGCTGGCCCGGTTCCGCTTCCGCCCCGCCGCCGGCCACACCGTCGAGCCCACCGGCGACATCGCCATCCGCCCCAAGGGCGGCCTGCCCCTGGTGGTGGAGCCGGTGGCGGTCAGTTAGGCGGCGACGGCAAACACACATGTGTCATCCCGGAAAGCGCGGAGCGCTTGTCCGGGACCCAGACGCGCGGGGCGTGCAGGAGAAATCGGTGCATCTGGGTCCCGCACTTCCGCGCCTACGGCGCTCCATGCGGGATGAAACCTGTTGTTGCGTGAGGTTCGTGGTTCAAACGCCAGCTCTCGGCTTCCTGCCCACCTCACGCCCGCCAGCCGACACAATTCCGTCCTGAAACAACATTCCGGGTCCATACCCGGCATTCGACCTAGTCCTTTCGCCCGCTGGCGCGTTAAGGACATCGGCGATGCTGAAAACACCCTCTCCCCCCGTCGGCGTCTCCGAGACGCGTGCGCCCTCCGGGGCGCTCGATCAGCCGCCCCTGCGCATCGCCTTCCTCTCCTATCGCTCCGATCCGCGGGTCGGCGGCCAGGGGGTCTATCTCAGCCAGGCCGCCGCGGCCCTGGCCCGCCGGGGCCACAGCGTCGACATTCTCTCGGGCCCGCCCTACCCCGACACGCCCGAGGGCGTGCGGCTCATCGAGCTGCCGTCCCTGGACCTCTACAACCAGCCGCACAACGGTCACCGCGCCCTGCGCTGGAAGCACCTGCTGAGCTGGACCGACACCGCCGAATATTTCGGCCACTGGGCCGGCAAGTTCATGGAGCCCTGGAGCTTCGGCCGCCGCGCGGCCAAGTACCTGCGCGCCCATCGCCGCGACTACGACGTCGTTCTGGACAACCAGTCCCTCAGCCAGGGCCTGCTGGAGATCGAGCGCGCCGGCCTGCCGGTGGTGGGCGTCATCCACCACCCGATCCGCCGCGACCTGGAATTGGCGCTGGCCGCCGAACCCAAGTGGGGCATGCGCCTGCTGATCGCGCAGTGGTACGCCTTCCTGAAGATGCAGGAGAGGGTCGCCCCCCGGCTCAACGAGGTGATCCTGGTCTCCGAGGCCGCCGCCCGCGACGTGGCCCTGTGCCTGGACGTCGACCCCCAGGTGATGAGCGTCATCCACCTCGGCATCGACCAGGAGATCTACAAGCCCCAGCCGGACATCCGCCGCCGGGACAACCGCATCCTCACCACCGCCAGCGCCGACGTGCCGCTGAAGGGGCTCAAGCACCTCATCGAGGCCTATTCCACCCTGCTCGAGACCTATCCGCGCCTGGAGCTGATCGTCATCGGCAAGCTGCGCGAGGGTCCCACCGCCCAGATGCTGGACGACCTCAACCTGCTGGACCGGGTCAGCTTCATCCACGACCTCAGCAACGAGGAGGTGGCCGAGCAATATGCCCGCGCCACGATCTGCGTGACCCCCTCCCTCTATGAGGGCTTCGGCCTGCCCGCCGCCGAGGCCATGAGCTGCGGCGCCCCGGTGGTGGTCACCGACGGCGGCGCCCTGCCCGAGGTCGTCGGCGACGCCGGCGTGGTCGTGCCCCGCGGCGACAGCGCCGCGCTGGCCCGCGCCATCGCCGCCCTGCTGGACGATCCGGCTCGCCGCGCCGACCTGGGCGCCGCCGCCCGCCAGCGGGCCCGCACCGCCTTCTCCTGGGCCCGGGTCGCCGCCGCCTACGAGACCGTCCTGCGCCGGGCCGTGGCCCGCAAATGCTGACCGTCCGCCTGGAGACCCTGGGCCTGAAGGCCGGTGACTGGGTCCTGGACCTGGGCTGCGGCGAGGGCCGCCACGTCCACGGCCTGCACATGATCCCCGGCGTCAATGTCGTGGGCCTGGACCTCGACATCCCCAGCCTCATCAAGGCCCGCGATGGCCTCGACCACCTGCCCCCCAGCACGGGGGACGCGGCCACCAGCTTCCTCTCCGGCGACGCCTACCGCCTGCCCTTCGCCGACGCGGCCTTCGACGTGGTGATCTGCTCGGAGGTGCTGGAGCACCTGCACGAATACGACAAGGCCCTGGCCGAGATCCGCCGCGTGCTGAAGCCCGGCGGCCGCTTCGTCCCCACCGTGCCCCGCGCCTGGCCCGAGCGCATCTGCTGGGCCCTGGCCCCCGGCGCCGGGGGCTATGCCGACCAGCCCGGCGGCCACGTCCGCATCTTCCACGAGCCGGACCTTCGCAAGTCCATCAGCGACCTCGGCTTCGCCTACCGCGGCAAGCACTACGCCCACGCCCTCCACGCCCCCTACTGGTGGCTGAAGTGCGCCTTCTGGGACCGCCGCGACGACCACCCCCTGGTGAAGCTCTACCACCGCTTCCTGGTCTGGGACCTGATGGACCGCCCGGCCTTCACCCGCGTCCTCGAGGCGGCGACCGCGCCCCTGATGGGCAAGAGCGTGGCGCTCTACTTCCGCAAGGCGCCCGCATGAGCCTGGCCTTCGACCGCGTCGGCGGCCCCCTGGCCCCCTATACCGGCGCCCTGGACGTCATCCTGGTCCAGCAACAGGCCAACGGCGCCATCCCCTGGTTCGACAAGGGCCCCTGGGACCCCTGGAACCACGCCGAATGCCTGATGGCGCTCGGCGCCATGGGCGAGTTCGACGCCGCCGACCGGGGCTTCGAATACCTGGCCTGGTCGCAGGAGCAGTCCGGCGCCTGGCTCGGCGAGTACGGCAACACCCTGCCCATGGCCGACCGCCTGCACATGGCCCGCACCCCCGCCGCCGCCTTCCGCGACAGCAATTTCGCCGCCTACCCCGCCGTGGCCCTCTGGCACCGCTACCGCCTCGACAACGACCTGGCCTTCGCCCGCCGCTACTGGCCCATGGTCAGGTCGGCCATCGACTTCGTCCTCACCCTGCAGCACCCCCAGGGCGACATCTCCTGGAGCCAGGAGGCCCACCAGACGGGCGCCGACGACGCGGTCCTGGCCGGCAACGCCTCGATCCACAAGAGCCTCGACTGCGCCCTGAAGCTCGCCGATCTGGTGGGGGACCCGCAGCCGGCCTGGCGCCTGGCCAAGGACCGCCTCAGCCACGCCATCCGCAACGCGCCCCACCGCTTCGACCGCCTGCAGGACCGCTCCGACTTCGCCATGGACTGGTACTATCCCGCCCTGGCCGGGGTGCTGTCGCCCGGCGCCTCCTTCGCCCGGCTCGAGGCCCGCGCCCCGCGCTTCGCGGTGCTGGGCCGCGGCTGCCGCTGCGTGGCCAGCGAACCCTGGGTGACGGTGGCCGAGTCCTGCGAACTGGCCATGGCCCTGCTCGGCCTCGGCGCCCGGGCCGCCGCCTGCGCCCTGCTGGACTCCCAGCTCAACCACCGGGACGAGGACGGCGCCTTCTGGATGGGGTGGCAGTTCGCCGAACAGATCGTCTGGCCCCGCGAGCGCCCCACCTGGACCCAGGCCGCCGCCATCCTGGCCTTCGACGCGAGGCTGGGGGCGTCCGCGGCCCATGACGTCCTCACCGGCAGATAGGCGTTGACCCGAACCTAAGGTTCGGGTGCAGCTTGACCGTCGACCGAAGCATCGGACGACGGGAACCTCCATGAATTCAGATCGCAGAACCCTATTCCGGCGCGCCGCCGGCCTGGGACTTGGCCTCGCCGCATCGCGGGCGTCGGCCGGAACGGTGATCGCCACCGAGGTCGGAGACCGCGGCCTGGCGGGACGCTTCTACAGTCAGCCAGGGGCCCGCCGACGTCCGGGCGTGCTGATGTTGAACGGCTCAGATGGCGGCTTTCCCGCCGCGAAGGACGCCCGCGACCTCGCGGCCTCGGGCTATCCGACCCTGGCTCTGGCCTACTTCCAGGACTGGAGCGGCCAACCCTCGGGCCTGCCCAAGAGTCTGAACGAGATCCCGCTGGAATACCTCTTTCGGGGCCTGGACTGGCTGCGCGCCCGGCGCGAGGTCGGCCCCGTGGCGGTGATGGGCTTGTCACGTGGGGGAGAACTGGCCCTGCTCCTGGGCGCCCTGCGCCCCGAGGTCGCCGGGGTGATCGCCTCTTCCCCCAGCAGCCGCGTGTGGAGCGGATTACCGCCGATGGGCGGCGCGCCCGCTGCGCTGGGGCCGGCCTGGACCCTCAAGAACAGACCCGTCGCCTACCAGACGGCGGCCGCGGCGGCGGGGACACCGATGCGCCGGTGGTTCGAATTGGCCGCGCCCCTCGACGCCGCGGTGATCCCGGTGGAGCGCATCCGCGGTCCGGTGCTGCTGGTCTCCTCCAAGGCCGACACCATCTGGCCTTCCACCGTCTATGCCGATGAGATCGAGGCGCGGCTGAGGTCGCGCGATTTCCGCTATCCTGTGGTCAATCTGCAGTTCGACGCGGCCAGCCACCTGCTGATGGGCTTCGGGCCCGGAATCACGAAGATGGAGATGCCGGGCGGTGGGTTCA
Source organism: Phenylobacterium sp. GW821-FHT12F10 (assembly GCF_058806695.1). Taxonomy (NCBI): domain Bacteria; kingdom Pseudomonadati; phylum Pseudomonadota; class Alphaproteobacteria; order Caulobacterales; family Caulobacteraceae; genus Phenylobacterium; species Phenylobacterium sp. GW821-FHT12F10. The sequence goes on from NZ_JBXAPY010000001.1 coordinate 1,815,571, forward strand.
GCTTCGACTTCGGCGGAGACGCCCAGGGAACCGAACGCGCGCGTGACGTCGGCTGGACGGCGGCCAAGGCCTTGCTCGAAGGCCTAGCCGGCAAGCCGCGCCGCTGAGGTGCGCCGGTGATGCGGGAGTTCAAACCGATCGAGATCGCCCGGCGCACCGGGGTCACCATCCGCGCCCTGCGGCTCTACGAGCAGCATGGATTGCTCAAGCCTCGCCGGAACTCCAAGGGTTGGCGAGTCTACGACGCCGAGGTCATCGCCTGCCTGCACCAGGTTCTCTCCTTGAAGCGACTGGGTCTGACTCTTTCTCAGATCGGTGAACTCCTGGCCAAGGGGGAAGTCGATCTCGCCGCCGCCCTGGAGGTCCAGGAGGCCGCGCTTCGGACCCAGCAGACGCAGTTGGACTCGGCCCTGGCCTCGATCCGCACGGCCAAGGCCCGCCTCGCCGCAGGTGACGCGCTAGCCGTCGACGTCCTCATCGACCTGACCCGCCAGGCCGCCGAGCCCAACCGCGAACCTTGGGGCGAGACCTTCGCGCCCTTGATGCGCCAGCACCTTCGTCCCGAACAGATCGACGACCTGACCGCCCGCGACGCCTTCGCCGCGGACGAGGCCAATGGTCGCCTGTGGGAGGGCTTGGTGGCCGAGGCCCGGGCCCTGATCGGCAGCGACCCTTCCGGGCCCGCCGCCCTCGACCTCGCCCGGCGCTGGCGGACCGCCCAGGCGCGGTTCACCGGCGGCGACCCGGACCTCACCGCCGGTCTGCGGGCCGTGTGGCGCCAGGCGATCTCCGATCCGGCCCTGGCGCCGAACGTGCCGATCGACGCGGAAATCTTCGACTTCGTCCTCGCCGCCGGCCTGATGCTGAAGGTGCGCGAAGGACCTTAGCGGGCCTGAGACCGCTCCGGCGTCGATTCGGATTTTTCGAGCCGTCGCATCGTGCCCGCATGGGGCTGGCGGTTCCAGGAGGCGATCGCCTGTCTCCAGCGAGCACGGCCGCGCGCGGTGCGGCCTGTTGCGACGGCCGGCCACCGGCATAGTCTGACGCGACACTGAGCGGCGAGACGGGGACGACGATGAAGACGCGGACAGGCGAGCCGTGGATTCCGGCAAGGGCCTATGGGGCGCTGTTGCCCCAGTTCACCGTCAACCTGATCGTCCGCGATCTTGGACCCGCCCTCGCCTTCTACCGGGACGTGCTCCAGGCCCAGACCCACTACGCGGACCCTGACTTCGCGGCCATACGGATCCTCGGACTGGAGTTGATGCTGCACGCCGACCATACCTACGAACACAATCCCTGGGCGGCGGCGCTGGCCGGCGGCGGCGCGCGCGGACTCGGGGTGGAGATGCGCCTGTTGGGCCTGGATCCGGACGCCGTCGCCGAGCGCGCCCGCGCGCGCGGCGCAATCTTTCAGGACGTCGTCCTGCGAGGCCATGGCTGGCGCGAGGTGATGATCCAGGATCCGGATGGCTATGTCTGGGCCGTCGGCATGGCGGCGACGCAAGCGCCTTGGCCCTAGGCTACGACGACCGCTTCGCCCTGCGCGGATGGATCGTCTCGCCTCGGCTCAACATGCTCACCAGCTCGGCGATCTTGGCGGCGCGCTTCTCCGGGGTCTTGGCCTGCTGCACCCGGTAGAGGATCGCGAAACGGTTGGCGGAATCCAGCGCCTCGAACAGGTCGCGCGCGGCGGGTTCGGCCTCCAGCGCCGCCAACAGGTCGGCGTCCGGCGCCGCCTTGCTCTGGGCCGGATAGGCCGCGGCCCAGCGCCCGTCCGCCTTCGCCTGGTCAACCTGCGCTCGCCCTCGCGCGTGCATCAAGCCGGCCTGCTCCAGCTTCTCCACACGCTCGCGGTTGATCTGCGACCAGACGCTCTTGGGCCGCCGCGGCGAGAAGCGGGTTTTGAAATAGTGGGCGTCGAGGCTGCCGAGCTGGCCGTCCACCCAGCCATAGGCCAGCGCGCAATCTATGGCGTCCGACTTGCTCACGGTCGCCTCCGGCGCGCCCTGTTTGGCGAACCGCAGCCAGGCGCCGGGACAGGTCTCGCCGTGCGCCTCCAGCCAACGCCTCAGGGAGTCCGCATCGGCGAACGTCAAGAGCGGCAGGTCATCCTTAGGCACGGCGCAGCACCCTGAGACTCTTCACCGCCGCCACCTCCTCATAGAGGTCCGACGCCAGGGCCCGCTGGTAGATCTCGAAGGGCGGCCGGCCGCCGTCGGCGGGATCGGGAAACACGTCGTGGATGGCGAGCGTCCCGCCGGCCATCAGGTGCGGCGTCCAGTGGCGCCAGTCGCCCAGGGCCGCCTCCATGGTGTGGCCGCCATCGATGAACAGGAAGCTGAGCGGCGTCGCCCAGGCCTTGGCGATCAGGGCCGAGCGGCCCACCACCGGGAACACGACCTCCTCCAGCCCCGCCCGCCTCAGGGTCGTACGCAGGAACGGCAGGGTGTCCATGGCGCCCGCCGCCTCGTCCCACAGCTCGGCGTCGTGATATTCCCACCCCGGCTGGTTCTCCTCCGAACCCCGATGGTGGTCGACGGAGAACAGCACCCCGCCCGCCGCCTGGCAGGCCGTCCCCAGATAGACCGCCGACTTGCCGCAATAGGCGCCGATCTCCAGGCACGGCCCGCGGGGCGCGCAGGCCAGGGCCGCGTCATACAGCGCCGCCCCCTCCGCCGGATCCATGAAGCCTTTGACGCTGTCGATATCGATGGGGAGTTTCATGGGCGCTCTCCTAGCAGAGCGCGGCGCCCTGGCGTAACAGTCGTCACAGGTTTTCGAAGGTCCCCCATGCGCCCCATCCTGCTGACCGCCCTCCTCGCCTTCCCCCTGCTCACCGCCGCCGCCAAGCCGCAGCCCGAACTGGTCCAGATCGCCAGAGAGGTCCAGCAGGCCAGGCTGCAGGCCACCATCACCCGGCTGGTGGGGTTCGGCACTCGCCACACCCTGTCGGACCGCGCCTCGCCCACCCGCGGCATCGGCGCCGCCGAGCGCTGGACCGCCGCGGAGTTCGAGGCGATTTCAAAGGAATGCGGCGGTTGCCTCACCGTCGCGGTTCCGAAACAGACCTTCACCGGCAAGCGCGTTCCCAATCCCACGGAGATCGGGGCCATCCTCGCCATCCAGAAGGGGACCACCGATCCGGACCGGGTGATCGTCATCTCCGGCCACATCGACAGCCGGGTCACCGACGTCATGAACGCCACGGCCGACGCGCCCGGCGCCAATGACGACGGCTCGGGGACCGCCGCCGTGATCGAGGCCGCCCGCGTGCTCTCCAAGCACAAATTCCCCGCCACCCTGGTCTTCGCGGTCCTGGAGGGCGAGGAACAGGGCCTCTATGGCGGCAAGGTCCTGGCCGCCTACGCCAAGGACCACGGCTGGCGGGTCGAGGCCGACCTCAACAACGACATCGTCGGCAACACCCATGGCGCCAGCGGCGTCCACAACGACCGCCAGGTCCGCGTCTTCTCCGAAGGCACCAAGGCGGTGGAGACCCCCGACCAGGCGAATGGCCGCCGCTACAATGGCGGCGAGGTGGACTCCCCCTCGCGCAACCTCGCCCGCTTCGCCGATGGCCTCGCCGAGACCTATCTGAAGGATCTCGATGTGGTGATGGTCTACCGCACCGACCGCTACGGCCGTGGCGGCGACCAGGTGGAGATGCTGAACGCCGGCTTCCCCGCCATCCGGGTCACCGAGGCCGCCGAGCACTATGATCGCCAGCACCAGGACCTGCGCACCGAGAACGGCCGCCCCTACGGCGACACCATCGAGGGCGTCGACTTCCCCTATCTGGCCAAGGTCACCCAGCTCAACGTCGTGATGATGGCGGCGCTCGCCAAGGCGCCGGCCCCGCCCGAGGACGTCAAGATCGAGGGCGCGGTCTCCCCCGACACCAAGGTCTCCTGGTCCGCCAGCCCCGGCGCGGGGGGCTACCGCGTCCACTGGCGCGCCACCACCGCCCCGCGCTGGGAGCACGCCAAGGACACCACCGCCACGGCCGAGACCCTCAAGGGCGTGGTCATCGACGACTGGTTCTTCGGGGTCTCGGCCATCTCCGCCGACGGCTATGAAAGTCCGGTGGTCTTCCCCGGGGCGGCGGGGTCCTTCAGCGTCGCCAAGTAGCAACCTTCAGCGGCCCTGGGGGTTAAGTCGCCTGACCGACAAACCCTCAAGGGAGTTCCCCCCATGCGCAACCACTTCGCGCCCATCGCCCTGATCGCCGCCGCCGTCGCCATGACGTCTCTTCCCGTCTCGGCCGAGGCCCGCACCCGCACCCACAAGGTCTGGGTCTGCGAGAAGGACGTCCGTCACGCCGCCAACACCGGCACTGTCGTCGGCGCCGTCGGCGGGGCCCTGCTGGGCAGCGCCGTGGCCGGCCACGGGGCCAAGACCGAAGGCGCCGTCATCGGCGCGGGCCTCGGCGGCCTCACCGGCCACCAGCTGGCCAAGAAGAACGCCAAGAAGAACTGCCACTACGTGACCCGCCGCTACTAGGACGGGTTCTGGAGCGTGACAGCCGGAAGTGGCCGCCGGTTCCGGCGCCCGTCACGCGACCAGGAAAAATCGTGGAGCCGTTAGGCTCTACGGCGCGTAGCTCGACCGGGCCTTGACGCCCCAATGGCCGTGCTCGCGCGTGATCACGTAGATTGAATCGAACCCGCCGATCACGCTGCCGTCCTTGCGGTAGCGTGTGAAGCGGGTGTCGATGTGCACCTTGTCGGCCCCGGCGTGGATCACCTCCCGCCGCTCCCAGGCCGAATGGTCCCAGTCCGCCAGCGCCCCCTTGTCGAACATGCCCGGCTTGTGGTCGCCGGCCTGGATGATCACCAGGGTCCCCGAGGCCAGACGCACGCTCGGGAAGTTGAAGGTGGCGTCCCAGCGCGCCACGTCCCGCGCGTTGAACCCCGCCATGAACTCGTCCAGCACGCCCTGCGCGGCGGCGATCTCGACTGCGAAGTCGGCCATCTGAACTCTCCCTCAAGACATCGGCTTGGTTGCTGCTAGCATCGCGGCCAAATCCAGGGAGGCAAGTATGAACAGGCTGATCATCGGCGGCGCCGCGGCGCTCATCGCCATGGGCGCTCTGACCACCACCGCGGTCGTCGCCAAGGAACGCTCCAAGATGACCTTCTTCATCACCAGCGTCGGCCCCGGCAAGGGCGGCGACCTGGGCGGGCTGAAGGGCGCGGACGCCTGGTGCCAGAAGCTGGCGACGGAGGCCGGCGCCGGCGACCACGCCTGGCGCGCCTATCTCTCGGCCACGGACTCCAAGGGCAAGGCCATCAACGCCCGCGACCGCATCGGCAAGGGCCCCTGGTTCAACGCCAAGGGGGTGCAGATCGCCTCCAGCCTCGAGGATCTGCACAGCGAGGCGGCGCTCACCGGCAAGGCCAACTCCCTCGACGAGAAGGGCGCGCCCGTCAAAGGCCGCGGCGACAGCCCCAACCAGCACGACATCATGACCGGCTCGCTCACCGACGGCCGCCTGGCCCCGCCGGTGGCCATGCCCCTGCCCGCCAACGCGCCCGCCGGAACCCCCGCCCCCGCCGCGCCGCCGAACCTCACCTGCAACAACTGGACGTCCTCCAGCGCGAGCCGGACGATGGTCGGCCACCACGACCGCCAGGGCGGCGGCCAGAACCCCACCTCCTGGAACTCCGCCCACCAGACCCGCAGCTGCTCCCAGCCCGACCTGGTGGCGACGGGCGGCAACGGCCTCTTCTACTGCTTCGCCATCAAGTAGCGGGGAGCGAGGCGATGAACGCCTTCAGGTCGGCCACGGACCGGTCGGGGATCTGCTCCATCGGCACGTGGCCGACACCGGGATAGGTGATCAGCTTGGCGCCGGGGATGGCGCCGGCCAGGCCGCGACCGGCGGCGACGTCGATCACCGTGTCGGCCTCGCCGTGCATCACCAGGGTCGGGGTCTTGATGGTTCCGAACACCGACCGGTCGATCCGCCGCTGCGGGCCGTCGCGGCCGGAGGTCAGGATCGCCCGGTGGCCCGGCGCCAGGGCCAGTTCCACATAGCGGTCCACCAGGGCCGGGGTGACGACCTTCTCGTCCACATAGGCCGACCTCAGTCCCTTGGCCGCCAGGGGCCGGGGATTGATCTTGCGCAGGAAGGCGCGGCCCGCCGGATTGCCCAGCAGCTTGAACACCACCGGCGGCTTCTCCTTGCCCCGGTCCTCGCGGGGCCAGCCGGCGGCGTCCACCAGCACTAGGCCGCGCAGGCGCTCGGGATGGGCGAGCGCATAGGCCCAGGCCACCCCGCCGCCCATGGAGTTGCCGACGATGACGAAGCGGTCGGCCTTGAGGTTGCGGGTCAACTCGTCCACCACCGCCACATTGGTCGCCTGGGCGGCCACATAACCCTCGGGCGCCCGCGTCAGGCCATGGCCGGGCAGGTCCAGGCTGATCACCCGGTAGTCCGGCGCCAGCCGCTGAACCCAGGGCTCCCAGGTGTGCAGCGAGGCCGCGAACCCGTGCACCAGCACGACGGCGGGCCCGTCGGCCCGGCCCTGGTCTCGGTAGTGGACGCGCAGGTCGCCCGGCAGGTCCATATAGTGCGAGGCCGGCCCGCCGTACTTGGCCTCCAGGGTTGGATAGGGGATGTCCTTGGCGGTCAGGGCGCAGCCTGCCAGGGCTAGGCCCGCCACGACCGTCACCAGAATTCCCACGACCCACTTCATGCCCGTCCCCCCGTTTCACGCAGGTGGCCAGACTGACCCATGGTCAGGTCAACCGCACTTCACCTCTTTCACGATCCCGGTCTGGGCGTCGTAGAAGAAGTTCAGCCGCCGGGGGTTGTAGTCCATGGTCACCGGGCAGGTGGTGCAGGCCACCCGCTGCAGGGCCGGCAGCACCGGGATCGGGATCTCGGTCCGCGAGCGGCCGACATATTTCTGGGCCTCGGCCGCGCCGCACTGGTCGGCCGGCGGGGGCGGCGGCGGCGCGGGGCGATAGGGCGCGGGTGGGGGCGGCGCGGGCTGCGGCGCGTCGCTGGCGCAGGCGGTCATCAGCAGGGCCAGGCCCACGCCCGCCAGGATCTTGAGTTTCATGCCTGTTTCTCCCAACCGCGTCCCTGCTGCTTCCAATAGGAGGCGGGCAGGCCCTTGGCCTTGACCGCGCTCCACTGGCGGCGGGCGAGCGCCACCGCCTCTTCGTCCCCGCCGTCGAACAAGATCACGCACCGGGCGTAGTCGCCAAGCTCCCCGGGCTCGGCCCCGTCCACCAGGAACAGGGCGTCGGCCCCGTTGGGGTTCTCGGTCCCCGTGGTGAGCAGGATCGGCTGCCGCGCCGCCCCCGGCTCCTCGGCCGGAGCGTGGGGCAGGAAGCTCTCGTCGCGATAGGCCCACAGCCAGCCGTCCAGGTGCTCCACCCGCTGCGGTCCGGCGGCCCGCACGATGGCCTTCCAGCCCCGCGCCAGGGTCTTTTCCAGCAGTTCCGGCAGGGCCTGGTCCAGGCCCGTCCGCTCCAGGTGATAGAACCAGACCTCGCAGGCCATGCTCAGCCCCGCACCAGATTGATCAGGGCCGCGGCCACCTCGGCCGGGTGGGTCATCATCGCCAGGTGATGGCGGTCGAGCCTCAGCGTGGCGATGCCGTGGGCGCGGGCGACGGCCGCCTCGTCCTCATAGGCCTTGGAGAGGCGCAGATAGGCCCAGCCCACGTCGTCGGGCAGGTCGAGCTCGGGCTCGGCCTCCTCCAGATAGGCCATCGGCGTCGGCGCCAGCTCGGCGAGGAAGGCCGCGCGCGCCGCCCCCTCCGGCAGGGTTGCGGCCAGGGCGTCGGCCGGGAACCACTGGTCCCAGGGCGGGGCGCAGCCGTCGCGGGCCGCCTCCCTCAGGGTGCGTCCCAGGGCGTCCCCGGCGGTCTCGAACCAGCAGCGCCCGGGATTGGGCAGGATGGCGTCCAGGAAGATCACCTGGCTCACCGTCCCCTGCGACGCCGCCGTCACCGAGGTGGCGAGCGCCCCGGCGCCCGAATGCACCACCAGCACCACCGGGTCCATGGGGGCGATCTGCGCGGCCACGCTCTGCGCCAGGGCCGGGAAATAGGGCGGGTTCACCCCGGCGAGCGCCGGCAGCCTGGGCGCGGCGGCCCAGACTCCCAGGTCGGCGAAGGCGTCGATCGCCGGCCGCCAGCAGCTGGCGCCCACCAGGGGGCTATGCAGCAGGGCGAAGCGCAAGGCGGGCGATCAGCCTTCGTACTTGTCGGCCACCATGCGGTTCAGCAGCCGCACGCCGAAGCCGGTGGCGCCGTCGGGGATGGTGGGGACGGTGGACGGCTTCTTCCAGGCGGTGCCGGCGATGTCCAGGTGGGCCCACGGCACGCCGTTGACGAAGCGCTGGATGAACATGGCCGCGGTGATCGAGCCCCCCGGCCGGCCGCCGGTGTTCTTCATGTCGGCGATCATCGAGTCGATGTTCTTGTCGTAGTGAGCCGGCAGCGGCATCCGCCACAGGGGCTCGTTCTCAGCGCTGGAAGCCGCCATAAGATTTGCCGACAACTCATCGCTATTGCTGAACAACCCGCCCACATCATCGCCCAGCGCGATGATGATCGCCCCGGTCAGGGTGGCCAGGTCGACCATGAACTTCGGCTTGAACCGCTGCTGGCAGTACCAGACCGCGTCGGCCAGGACGAGGCGGCCCTCGGCGTCGGTGTTGATGATCTCGATGGTCTGGCCCGACATGGAGGTCACCACGTCCCCCGGACGCTGGGCGTTGCCGTCGGGCATGTTCTCCACCAGGCCGAGGATGCCCACGGCGTTGACCTTGGCCTTGCGGCCCGCCAGCACGTGCATCAGGCCCGAGACGGCCGCGGCGCCGCCCATGTCGGTCTTCATGTGCTCCATGTTGTCGGCCGGCTTGATGCTGATGCCGCCGGTGTCGAAGCAGACGCCCTTGCCGACGAAGGCGATGGGCTGGGCCTTCTTGTCGTCGGCGCCGTTCCACTTGAGGATGGCCAGCTGGCTCTCGCGGATGCTCCCCTGCCCGACCCCCAGCAGCGAGCCCATGCCCAGCTTCATCATCTCGGCCTCGCCGAGGATCTCGACCTCCAGGCCCAGCTCCTCCAGCTGCTTCACCCGCTTGGCGAACTCGGCGGGATAGAGGACGTTCGGCGGCTCGGAGACCAGGTCGCGGGCGAAGCTGATGGCGTCGGCCAGGGCCGCCAGGTCGGCGAAGGCGGTGACGGCGGCGTCCGCCTCGGCGGTCACCACCTCGGTCTTGACGATGGAGGGCTTCTTCTCGGCCGCCTCCTTGGTGCGGTACTTGTCGAAGCGGTAGGCCGCCAGCCGCACCCCGAAGGCCGCGCGCGACGCCTTGGCCGCGTCGGCGCTGGGCAGCACCACCCGCAGGGTGGTCAGGCCCGAGGTCTTCACCGCGGCGAAGGCCGAGGCGGCCGCGGTCTCGGCGGCCATGGCGTCGAAGTCGCCGGCCTTGCCGGCGCCCACCAGCACCACGCGGGCGGCGTCGGAGCCCGCCGGCGCGAGCACGTCCAGGGTCTGGCCCTTGCCGCCGGTGAAACGGGCCCCGGCCAGGGCCTTGGCGAAGGCGCCGCCCTGGGCCGACGCGGCCTCGCCCTCGAACACGACGATCGCCAGGGCGCTCTTTTCACCAAGCGCGGCGTCAGCCGCGACGAACTGGATATCCATGAATTTCTCTCAAACGTCTCAACCCGGCGCAGCGTGCGCCCTGAATCCTTCCCAGCCTCGCCGTTCGTGCGGCGGTTGTGTGGCGGGGCGACGCATGGTTTAGAGCAGCTTCCCGTTCCGGGCGCGGCAAATATCTTGGCCTGCCCTATATTTCTTGCCGATGCGCCTGATCGATCGATACCTGCTTCGTCAGCTCTTGGGACCGACCGTCTTCGCGACGCTCGCGCTGACCGCTGTCGCCCTGCTGTCCACCAGCCTGTCGCAGCTCGACATCATCGTCAGCCAGCGCCAGAGCGCGCTGGTCTTCCTGGAGGTGACCCTGCTGGCCATGCCGCAGCTCATCAACATGGTCATGCCCATCGCCCTGCTGGTGGCCGCCCTGGTGGCCCTGAACCGCCTGCACGTGGAGCAGGAGATCGTCGTCTGCTTCGCCGGCGGCATGAGCCGCTGGCGGGTCATCGCGCCGGCCCTGCGCCTGGCCGGCGTCGTCACCCTCATCGCGCTGTTCATGAACCTCTGGGTCCAGCCCGCCGCCTCGCGCCAGATGCGCGAGACCCTGTTCCAGGTGCGCACGGACCTGGCCTCCACCCTGGTGCGGGAGGGCGAGTTCACCGAGCCCGCCCCCGGCCTGACCGTCTACGCCCAGTCGGTGGACAATGGCGGCCTGATCCACAACCTGTTCATCCACCAGACCAAGAGCGACGGCGGGGCCACCACCTACACCGCCGACGAGGGCCGAGTGGTCAAGCGCGGCGACAAGCCGGTGTTGCTGATGCGCAAGGGCTCCAACCAGGAGTTCAGCCGGACCGGGGTGCTGAACTTCCTGTCCTTCGACGAATACGTCTTCGACCTGTCGCGCTACCTGCAGTCCGACGAAATGGTCCACTACAAGCCCTCGGACCGCTACCTGCACGAACTGCTGTTCCCCGACCTGCAGCAGGTCTGGGAAAAGCAGAACCGCAACAAGCTGCTGGCCGAGGGCGCCGCGCGCCTGTCGACCCCGCTCTACAACCTCACCTTCATGAGCTTCGCCCTCCTGGCCATCATCGGCGGCGGCTTCTCGCGCCTGGGCTATGGCCGGCGCATCGCCACCGTGGCGGGCCTGGCCGTGGCCGTCCGCATCCTGGGCTTCGTCGTCCAGGCCGGCAGCGAGTCCGAGCCCTGGCTGAACCTCGTCCAGTTCGCCGTGCCCCTGGGCGCCATGGGCCTGGCCCTGCGCGGCATCTTCAAGCAGCGGGTCAGCCGCTTCATCGACATGCGCCTGCGTCCGGCCCGCATCGCCCAGGCCGCCGCATGATCGGAACCGGCCGCCTCGAACGCTACGTCCTGGTCCGCACCTTCACCGGCGTCGGCGCGGCGCTCGCCGTCATCTCGGCGGTGATCCTGCTGGTGCAGTTCGTCGACCTGTCGCGGTCGGTGGGGGTGCGCGCCGATGTCGGGGTCGCCCAGCTGTTCGGCCTGACCCTGCTCAAGGCGCCGGCCCTGATCCTGCTGTTGCTGCCCTTCGTCTTCCTGGCCGGCGGCATCAGCGCCTATGTGGGGCTCAACCGCTCCAGCGAGCTGGTGGCCATGCGCGCGGCCGGCATCTCGGCCTGGCGCTTCATCCTGCCCTCCGGCGTCGCGGCCTTCCTGGCCGGCGTCGTGGCGGTCACCGCCTTCAATCCCCTGGCCTCGGCCTTCAGCGCCCGCTTCGAGGCCGACCGCGCCAGCCTGATGGAGAACTACCTCACCGACGCCCCCAAGGAGGTCTGGCTGCGCCAGGGGGACGATCGCAACCAGATCGTCATCCACGCCAAGGCCCGCGACGTCGTGGCCGGCCGGGTGCGGCTCAAGGGCGTCTCCCTGTTCGTCTACCAGAAGAACAAGGCCGGCCTGCCCGAGTTCAAGCGCCGGCTGGAGGCCGCCCAGGCCGAGCTGCTGCCGGGCTTCTGGAAGCTCACCGACGTGCGCGAGGCCACCGCCGGCGAAAGCTCGGTGCGCTCCGACTCGCTGTCGATTCGCTCCACCCTGGATTCCGAATCGGCCATGGAGCGGTTCGCCTCCCCCGAGGCCATCGCCTTCTGGCGGCTGCCCGCCGCCATCCGCCTGACCGAACAGGCCGGCTTCTCCGCCGACGGCTATCGCCTGCGCTTCCAGCAGCTCCTGGCCACGCCCCTGCTGTTTGCGGCCATGTCGGTGCTGGCGGCGGCCTTTTCCCTGCGCCTGGCCCGTCTCGGCGGCCTGGCGAGCCTCGCCGGCGCCGGCGTGGCCATCGGTTTCATCTTCTTTTTCTTCAACGAATTCTCCGGCGCGCTCGCCGATGCGGAGATCATCCCGCTCTATGCGGCCGCCTGGGCGCCGCCCTTGGTCGCGCTCCTGTCCGGGCTGACTTTGCTCTGCTACACCGAAGACGGTTGAATCGTTGGCGTTCCCGGCTATCAGTCCGCCAACAACCGCCTGGAGGGGGTTTCCTAGCTTCATGAGTCGTGGTCGCCGTTCCGTCTCCGTAAAGCGCGGCCTGCTGGCGAGCGTGGCGGTCATCGTCGTGGCGATGTCCGCGCAGGCGCATGCCCAGACGCCGGGCGGCAAGGTCGCCGTCGACGGGCTCGAGCCCGGTCAGCTCTACATGGAAGCCGACCTCGTCATCCGCGACGACAAGAACAAGATCACCACCGCCCGCGGCCAGGCCGAGGTCCGCTACGAGGGCCGCACCCTGCGGGCCGACGAGCTCGTCTATGACGAGGTCCGCGGCGTGATGACCGCCAAGGGCCAGGTCCAGATCATCAACGCCGACGGCAGCATCGAATATGCCGACGAGCTGGTGCTGGACGACGCCATGAAGGCCGGGGTCGCCACGGGCTTCGCCGCCCGCCTGGCCCCCAGCATCAAGCTGGCCGCCGCCACCGCCGTCCGGCGCAGCGAGCGGGTCAACGAACTGAACCGCGCGATCTACACCCCCTGCGAGATCTGCGCCGCCGACGGCTCGCCCAAGACCCCCACCTGGTCCATCAAGGCCGACAAGGTGGTCCAGGACCGCGACCGGCAGCTGATCTACTACCGCAACGCCGTGATCCGCATCTTCGGCGCCCCGGTGCTCTATCTGCCGCTGTTCTGGCATCCCGACCCGCAGGCGGTGCGCAAGTCCGGCTTCCTGCCGCCCAAGCTCGGCGCCTCGAACCGCCGGGGCCTCAGCTATGAGCAGCCCTATCTGCAGGTTCTCTCGCCGTCTTCGGATATCACGCTAAGTCCTCAGATTAACACGAAAGTTAACCCGTTCTTCAACGGGCACTACCGCAAGCGGTTCTACTCCGGGGCCGTCGATGCGCGGTTCGGCTACACCTACGACGAGGACTTCGACGGCAAGGGCAACCGCTTCGGCGACGCCACCAGCCGCAGCTACGTCCTGGCCGCGGGCCAGTTCGCCATAGACGAGCGCTGGAACTGGGGCTTCACCGCCGAGCGCACCTCCGACGACCTGCTGTTCGACAAGTACGAGATCGGCGACGTCTACACCGCCCGCGGCCCCTATGTGGCCGACGACCGCCGCCTGATCTCCCAGCTCTACGCCACCCGCCAGGACCAGCGGTCCTACTTCTCGGCCGCGGCCTTCTCCATCCAGGGTTTGCGGCCCGGCGACAACGACCGCACCTTCCCCATCGTCGGCCCGCTGATCGAGGCCCGCTGGGAGCCCGAGACCAACATCGCCGGCGGCCGCCTGCGCCTGCTGGGGTCGGCCGTGGCCCTCACCCGCGACCAGTCGCCGGTCGGCGCCCCGCCCCTGCGCCTGGCGGGCCTCGACAGCCGCCGCGTCACCGGCGAGGCCGACTGGCGCGCCACCTACACCGCCCCCGCCGGCATAAGGGTTTCGCCCTTCCTGAACCTGCGCGGCGACGCCTACAGCCTCGACGACCTGAACACCGTCAAGGGCGCCTCCAAGACCCTGTCGCGGGGCCTCGCCGTGGCCGGCGCCGACATCACCTGGCCCTTCGTGCGCCGGTTCTCCGATTCCACCGTGATCCTGGAGCCCATCGTCCAGATCGCCGCCTCCCCCAACGCCCGTCAGGTGGTGGTGGGAACCAGCACCACGGGCGCGCCGGTCTATCTCAACGAGGACTCCGTCGCCTTCGAGTTCGACGAGACCAACCTCTTCCGGGCCAACAAATTCCCCGGCTACGACCTCTACGAGGACGGCGTGCGGGTGAACGCCGGTGGCCGCGCCTCGGTGTTCTGGGACGACGGGCGCCGCGCCAGCCTGCTGGTGGGCCGCAGCTTCCGCAACCAGAGCAACGACGTCTTCTCCACCCAGAGCGGCCTGCGCCAGACCTCCTCCGACTGGATCGTCGCCGCCGACGCCCAGCCCATCAAAGGCCTCTCATTCTTCGCCCGTACGCGATTGGATTCAGACGACTTTACGGTCCAGCGGGCGGAAGCCGGCGCCAACCTCTCGATGAAGCGGGCCAACGGCTATTTCCGCTACCTGCGCGACCGCGCCAACGCCAACGGCGTCAAGGTCGAGAACCTCGATCTCGGCGGCGACCTCTACCTCACCAAGCACTGGGGCCTGACGGCCTACGGCAACCGCGACCTGGTCCAGGACGCCTGGGTGATCCGCGACCTCGGCGTCACCTACCGCGACGACTGCACCCGCGTGGACATCATCTATCGGCGGGAAGACACCGTGGTGGGCCGCCTTGGCCCCACCGAGTCCATCGCCATACGCCTCACCCTCGCCACATTGGGCGGTCCGTTGTATGCGAACTGAAATTCGCCACCGAAATGGCCCTTCGCACCGAGCTGCCCATGGCCATCGCCTCCAAGGAAACTCCTCACCCATGATGCGTGCGCGTAATGTCACGGGCCTTTCGGCGCGCGGCGCCGCCATGGCGATCGCCCTGGCCACCACGGCGATTCCCTCGGTCCTCTGGGCCCAGGAGGCGCCGCCGGCGGCCACCGCTCCGGTCGAGACCGCCGCCCCGGCCGCCCCGGTTCAACCCGCGGGGATCAACGAATCCGTCGCCGCCGTCGTCAATGACGACATCATCTCGACCTACGACCTGGCCCAGCGGATGCGCCTGCTGATCGCCACCTCGGGGGTCCAGCCGACGGCTCAGAACCTGCCCCAGTTCCAGCGCGAGGCCCTGGTGGGCCTGGTGGACGAGCGCCTCCAGCTGCAGGAGCTGCGTCGCGTCGAGCGCGACCAGAAGATGGAGATCATCGCCACCGACGACGAGGTCACCGAGGAACTGGCCGACATGGCCAAGGGCAACAACATGTCGCTCGAGCAGTTCCTGGGCAACCTCAAGGCCCAGGGCATCGGCGAGGAGACCCTGCGCCAGGAGGTCCGCGCCAACACCAGCTGGCAGCGCTGGATCCGCGGCCGCTACGGCTCTCGCCTGCGCATCGGCGACGACCAGGTGAAGGCCGTCCAGCAGCGTCTCGCCGCCGCGGCGTCCAAGCCCCAGTACCAGATCAGCGAAGTCTTCATCGACGCCAACCGCGTCGGTGGCATGGAGACCGCCATGACCGGCGCCGGCCAGCTCATCACCCAGATGCAGCAGGGCGCGCCCTTCCCCGCCGTGGCCCGCCAGTTCTCCGCGGCCGCCACCGCCGCGGCCGGCGGCGACGCCGGCTGGATCACCGCTGGCGAAATGGCGCCCGAGGTCGATGCGGCCCTGGAGCAGATGCGCCCCGGCCAGCTCTCGCGCCCGATCCAGGTCAAGGACGGGGTCTATATCATCTACCTCCGCGACAAGCGGGCCGGCGCCGGCGGCATGATGGTCAGCCTCAAGCAGGCCGCCGTCGGCCTGCCCCAGACCGCCGACCAGAGCGCCGTGGAGGCCGCCAATGCCAAGCTGGTGGCCCTGCGCGCCCAGGTGACCGGCTGCGGCGACCTGGAGGCCCAGGCCGCCAAGGTGCCCGGCGTCGTCGCCGGCGACCTCGGCGAGGCTGAGATCAAGGATCTGGCGCCTGCCTTCCGCGAGGCCGCCGAAAGCCTCGAGGCCGGACAATTGTCCCAGCCGATCCGCACCAGCGCCGGCCTTCACCTGCTGGCCGTCTGCGCCAAGCGCGCCAGCGGCGGCGAGGGTCAGTCCAAGGAGCAGATCGAGAACCGCCTGTTCGGTCAGCAACTGAGCATGATCGCCCGGCGTTACATGCGTGACCTTAGGAATTCGGCGACCATCGAGACCAAGTGAAGACAGGCCCCCTCGCCCTGACGCTCGGCGATCCCGCCGGGATCGGACCGGAGATCATCGTCAAGGCTTGGGCGCAGCTGCGCCAGTCGGGGCCGGCCTTCCTTGTGGTCGGCGACAGCCAGTCCCTGGCCTCGGCCTCCGGCTCGGGCGCGGCCATCGTGCGCCGGGTGATCTCACCCGACGAGGCCGCCCGGGTCTTCCCCGACGCCATCCCCGTCCTCGACATCCCCCTGCGCGCGCCGGTGGTCTCCGGCCAGCCCACCGCGGCGGCGGCCAAGTCGGTGATCCAGTGGATCGAGACCGGCGTCGGCCTGGCCCTCTCCGGCCAGGTCTGCGGCCTGGTCACCGCCCCCATCGCCAAGGCTCCCCTCTACGAGGCCGGCTTCGCCTTCCCCGGCCATACCGAGTTCCTGGGGGAGCTCACCCAGTCCACCCGCTATGACGGGGCCCGCGGGCCGATCATGATGCTGGCCGTGCCCGGCCTGCGCACCACCCTGGTCACCGTCCACGAGCCCCTCGCCAAGGTGTCGGCGGCGCTCACCATCGAGAAGGTGGTGAACGCCGGCCTGGTGACGGCCCAGGCCCTGCGCCGCGACTTCGGGATCGAGGTTCCCCGCCTGGCCGTGGCCGGCCTCAATCCCCATGCGGGCGAGAGCGGGACCATCGGGCGCGAGGAGCACGAGATCATCGCCCCGGCCATCCGCGCCCTGCGCGACCTCGGCGTCGACGCCGTCGGCCCCACCCCGGCCGACAGCCTGTTCCCCGAGGAGATGCGCGCCCGCTATGACGCGGCGCTGTGCATGTATCACGATCAGGCGCTTATCCCCGTGAAGATGCTCGACTTCTGGGGCGGCGTTAATGTGACCCTGGGCCTGCCGATCGTGCGCACCTCGCCCGATCACGGCACCGCCTTCGACATCGCCGGACGTGGCCTGGCCCGCGCCGACAGCCTGGTGGCCGCCATCCGCATGGCCGACGAGATCGCCACCCGCCGCGCGGCCTGATAGGCAGGGCCATGACCCTCGACGACCTCCCGCCCCTGCACGACACCCTCGACGCGCACGGCCTGATCGCCAAGAAGAGCTTCGGCCAGCACTTCCTCTTCGACCTCAACATCACCCGTAAGATCGCCCGCCTGGCCGACGTCCATCAGGGCGACCACGTCATCGAGGTCGGCCCCGGCCCCGGCGGCCTGACCCGCGCCCTGCTGGAGACCGGCGCCCAGGTCACCGCCATCGAGAAGGACCCGCGCTTCCTGCCCCTGCTGGAGGAGCTCACCGCCGTCAGCGGCGGCGCCCTCACCGTACATCTCGAGGACGCCCTCACCGCCGACGAGGCCGCCCTGGCGGCGGGTCGCCCGACGGCGATCGTCTCCAACCTGCCCTACAATGTCGGCACGCCCCTGCTCATCAAGTGGCTGACCGGGCCGTTCACGCCTGCCTCCCTCACCCTGATGTTCCAGAAGGAAGTGGCCGAGCGGATCGTCGCCGCCCCGGGCTCGGACGCCTATGGCCGCCTGGCGGTGATCGCCCAGGCCACCGCAGAGGCCAAGCTGGTGATGGAGGTCTCGCCCAGGGCCTTCACCCCGCCGCCCAAGGTCACCTCGGCCGTGGTCCGGCTGGTCCCGCACGCGACGCGCCTGGACCAGGCCCTGCTGAACGCCCTGCAGACGATCACCGCCGCGGCCTTCGGCCAGCGCCGCAAGATGCTCCGCTCCAGCCTCAAGCAGCTGGGCGGCGAGAGCCTCTGTGAAAAGACCGGCATCGATCCCTCACGGCGGGCCGAGACCCTGGACGTCGAGGAATTCCTGAACCTGGCCCGCGCGATCTAGCGGGGGTCGAGGAGCGGCGCGCCCAGCCCGCAGCCCTCCGGACCACGCCCGCGGCCGTCATGCCAGCTCGGCCCGCGACGCCCCGCGCAGGCGGTCTCCGGGTCGGTCGCCGCGCCGCTGGAGGAATAGGACAGGCCGATGGACTGGCGGTCGCCGGCGCCATAGCCGCCGTAGCCGCCATAGCCGCCGTATCCGTAGCCGCCGAACCGCGCGTTGCGGCTCTCGCTGACGGCGATGGCCAGGGTTCCGGTCTCGCCGACGGGGATCAGGCTCATGGCGTAGGCGCTGCGATAGCCGCCGGTGCCCACCGCGATCCCCACCTCGCCATGCACCTGGCGCTTGCCCGTCCCGGGCGTGATCCCGTCCACCCCCTCGTCCTCGAGGCTGGGGGGCGGCGCGGACCTGATGAACTGGTCGATCTGGGCGGCGGTGGAGAGCTCCGCGGCCGGCGCCGGGGTGGCCGAGGCCGTGGCGACCGCCTCCTGCGCCCGCGCGCCGCCCGCCGCCAACAGGGCCGAAAGCGCCAGGCCGGCGGTCCAGGATCGTGGCGTCATGGGAAAGCTCCTTCGTCCCCAAGCTCGCCCGCGATTGCGGCGCGCTGAGGGCCCGACGGTTTCAGTCCTATCGCAAAAGCGAGATCGCGCCATCCCAGGCGAGCTTGCCCCCCACCCCGATCAGCAGCAGGTAGATCACCCGGTAGAAGGCGGCGCCCGGCACCCGCCGCACCAGCCACACCCCGGCCCAGGTCGAGGCGATGGCCAGCGGCAGCAGGGCGACGGAGGTGGCCAGGCTCTGGTGGGTGAACTGGCCCAGCGCCAGATAGGCCGGCACCTTCATCCAGTTCACCACCGCGAAGAAGATGGCGCTGGTGCCGATGAAGACGTCGCGCTCCAGCCTCTTGGGCAGGACGTACATCTGGAAGGGCGGCCCGCCGGCGTGGCTGATCTGGCTGGTGAAGCCCGCGGCGATCCCCGCCAGCACGCCGCGCCAGGGCAGACCCTCGGGCCGCGCCTCCGCCGCCGGCGCCGCCGCCCGCTCCAGCCACAGCCGCTGCAGCGCGAAGACCACGCTCACTGCCCCCACCGCCAGCTCCACCGCCCCCGGCTTGACGAAGGCGGCCAGGGCGAATCCCGCGAAAATCCCCACCGCCGCGCTGGGCAGCATCAGGACCAGGATCCTCCGATCCCAGGTCCTGCGGAACGCCCAGACGCTGACCACGTCCTGGACGATCAGGATCGGCAGGGTGATGGAGGCGGCCAACACCGGCGAAACCGCCAGCGCCATCAGCGGCACCGCGATCACCCCGATCCCCGCGAACCCGCCCTTGGCCAGGCCCAGGATGATCACCGCCGGAACCGCCAGGGCGTAGAACCACGGGTCGGTGATCATCGCCGCCGGCCGCTCTGGTCCGATCCGGTGACGACGTCCGTCCCCGGCCCCCCGTCGCGGATGGTCTTGTCGCGATAGATCACCGCCCCGATCAGGTTGGGCTTGCGGCGAATGGCGGCGCAGAAGTCGTCCCAGTGCTCGCTGGGAACCCACAGGCAGGGGGAACGCGGATCCTCGTCGATGGCCAGGTCCACCAGGTCCTTGACCCCCATCATCCCAGGGCGGCCACGCGGGCGGCCAGCGCCGTGTTCACCGCCTCATAGGCCGGGACGAAGTCGCGGGCGATCTGGGCCTTGGAGAAGGTCATGGGGATCAGGCCCCTCAGGTCCTCGCCGTGCCGCACCCGCGTGCCGCCGGCCTCCGGCGACAGGGTGAAGTGATGCCGGCCCTTGAACAGCAGGGGGACCGTCCCGGCCCAGGCCAGGCTCCGGCCGGGCTCGCAGGCCACGAGGGTCACGGTCTGGGAGATGGTCGCGCCCGGCGTCTTCGAGGCCAGGTTGCGGAACACCATGGGGATCTTGGCCCCCAGCACGGCCTCGCCATGGGCCTCCAGGTTCAGCGGGTTCCACGCGCCATAGCGTTCGAAATCGGCGAGCACCGCCCACACCGCCTCCGGCGCCGCGGCGATCAGGGCCTCGGTGCGGATCAGGTGGCCCATCAGCGCTTCTTGCCCAGCTCGACGGCGATGTCCTTCACCATCATCCCCACCTTGCGATAGGCGCTGATGATCTGGTCGTGGGTCACCCCCCAGCGCTTGGCCCAGTATTCCACCTGGTGGCGCTCCTTGGGATCGAGCCGCGGCGAGTCGCGGAAGTCCCGCTTGCCCTTGGGTTCGGCCATGTCAGCTCCTTGCATCGGAGCCCCTGGATTGTCACCGTCCCAGGCCTGGGGCAAGTCCCCGTCAGGCCGCCGGGCAGGCCAGGCCCAGCCGCACGCCCTTCAGGTAGCCGCGCCGCGCCGTGGCCGCCAGGATGGCCTCCCGCAGCTCGCGGTCCAGCTTGCCGGCCTGGGTCAACAGTCGCAGCACCCAGCGATAGGGGATGGCCCCGCGCACCGCGCCGACGATCGCCCGGTCGGCCGCCCGTCCCATGGCCCCGGACCGGGTCTCGACCGCCGCCAGCACGTCGACATCGGGGCCCAGCAGGTCGTCGAGCTGCCTGATCTCCTGGGCCATGGCCGCGCAGTCGGGGGGCGTGGGCAGCACATAGGGCGCGGCGGCCACCGCCTTCAGCTCCGGCGGGGTCACCGCCCCGGAGATCCCCAGCCCGCTCTCCCCGCCCCGCGTCATGGCGCTGGACCGCTGGCCGGCGGCGGCCGGCCGCTCGCTGGGCGGGGCCTTGGTGGAGGCGCAGCCCCCCGTCGCCAGGCCAAGGGCCAGGAGGGGGGCGAGGACGGCGCGGGGAAAGCTCTTGGTCATGGCGGTCACGGTCTCAACCCAGGGTGCGGGAAAGCTTGAGCGCGCAGCTCGCCCGGCGACCTGATTCAGATCAAGGCCCCGCGAGGTTCTGAGGCGAGGATCGCGGCCGCCTTGACCGCGCGCCGGGCTTGCCGCCTGACTGGGCCGATGGAGACGCCTATCGAAAACGATCTTCTGCTCCGCCTGGGTCTGGCCCTGGCCATCGGCCTGATCGTCGGCGTCGAGCGCGGCTGGCGCTGGCGCGACGAGCCCGGCGGCCACCGCACCGCCGGGGTGCGCACCTTCACCCTCATCGGCCTGCTGGGGGGTCTCTGCGGGGCCCTGTCGATCCTGGCGGGCAGCTTCGTCCCCTGGGTGGCGGGCCTGGCCGTCCTCACCGCGGCCTTCGCCGTCTTCAGCTACCGGGAGAGCGCCGCCGACGCCGATTTCAGCGTCACCAACGTGGTGGCGGCCATGACCGTCTTCGTCCTGGGCGTCCTGGCGGCCATGGGCGACCTGCGCGCCGCCGCCGCCGGCGGGGTGGCCACCGCCGGCCTGCTGGCCAGCCGCGAGACCCTGCACCGCGCCGTCGCACGCCTCAGCTGGATCGAGCTGCGCGCGGCCCTGCTGCTGCTGGCCATGACCGTGGTGGTCCTGCCCCTGCTGCCCAACCGCACCGTCGACCCGCTGAACGCCCTCAATCCCCACGAGCTCTGGCTGCTGATGATCCTCATCGCGGCGGTCTCCTACAGCGGCTACATCGCCCAGAAGGTGGCCGGCCCCGACCGCGGACCGCCGCTGGCCGGCCTGCTGGGGGGCCTGGCCTCCTCCACCGCCACGACGCTCGCCATGGCCCGCCTCAGCCGCCAGGCCGACGACGCCCGCGGTCTCGGCTCCGGGGTCTGCCTGGCGGCCATGGTCTCCCTGATCCGCGCCACGGTCCTGGCCGGGGTCCTGCAGCCGGCCCTGATCCCTCGGGTGGCCGCGCCCGCCGCCGCCGCCGCCCTGGTCTTCGCCGCCGCCGGCCTCCTGCCCCTGCTGCGTCCGGCCACAGGCGCCCCGGCCCGCCCCGACACCGTGCCCTTCGAGCTCTCCGCCGTCCTCGGCTTCGGCCTGCTGCTGATCGTCGTCACCTTCCTCGGCGCCTGGGTGACCCGGGAGGCGGGCGTCACCGGCGGATACCTGTTCGCCGTGGTCTCGGGCCTGGTGGACGTCGACGCCATCACCCTCTCCACCGCCCGCTCGGTGGCCCGCGGCGTCAGCCTCGACTTCGCCGCCGGCGCCATCCTGGCCGCCTTCGCCGCCAACGCCGTCCAGCGCGCCGTCTTCGCCCACCTGTTCGGCAGCCGCCCCTTCGCCCTGCGCTTCACCCTGGTCTCCGCCCTGGCCCTCGCCGCCGGCGCCGCCGCCTGGGGCGCGCAGGGGGTGCTGTAGCGACATTCCTCCTCTCCCCTTTCAAGGGGAGAGGTTGGGTGAGGGGATCGCGCCGATGCTCACCACCCAGCCGGACCGCCCCCCTCACCCTACCCTCACCCCCCGAAGAGACGGGGGGTGAGGAGTGTGGCCCTGCCCGCCCGGCGCCCCTAAGCTCCCCCCATGTCCACAAACCGCCCCGGCGTCCTGCTCGCCATCGCCTCGGCCGTCCTGTTCGGCGCCAGCACCCCCTTCGCCAAGCTGCTGTTGGGGGGCGGGGTCAGCCCCTGGCTGCTGGCCGGCCTGCTCTATCTCGGCTCGGGCCTGGGACTCACCATCGTCCACCTGGCCCGGGGCGCCCTGGGGGTCCCGGCCGCCGAGGCGCCCCTGCGCCGCGCCGACCTGCCGTGGCTGGCCCTGGTGGTGCTGAGCGGCGGGGTGGTGGGGCCGGTCCTGCTGATGGTGGGCCTGGCCACCACCGCGGCCTCCAGCGCCGCCCTGCTGCTGAACCTCGAGGGCCTGGCCACCATGGCCATCGCCTGGATCGTGTTCCGCGAGAACGTCGACCGCCGCCTGCTGCTGGGCGCCGCCGCCATCCTGGCCGGCGCCGTCATCCTGTCGTGGCAGGGCGGCCCGGCGGGCCTCGGCCTCGGCGCGCTCGCCATCAGCGGCGCCTGCCTGGCCTGGGGCATCGACAACAACCTGACCCGCAAGCTGAGCGCCGCCGACCCCGTGCAGATCGCCCTCATCAAGGGCCTGGCCGCCGGCGCCGTGAACCTCGCCCTGGCGCTCGCCCTCGGCGCCCACCTGCCGCCCCTGACCCAGACCCTGGGCGCCGGCCTCGTCGGCCTGCTGGGCTATGGCGTCAGCCTGGTCATGTTCGTGCTGGCCCTGCGCCATCTCGGCGCGGCCCGCACCGGCGCCTACTTCTCCACCGCCCCCTTCATCGGGGCGGTCCTGGCCATCGCCATGTTCGGCGAGCCCGTCACCCTGCAGCTCGTCGCCGCCTCGGTCCTGATGCTGATCGGCGTGGCCATGCACCTGATGGAGGCCCACGAGCACCCCCACACCCACGAGGCGATGAACCACGAACACCGCCACGTGCACGACGCCCACCACCAGCACCAGCACGCCCCGAACGACCCGCCCGGCGAACCCCACAGCCACCCCCACCGCCACGAGCCCCTGACCCACACCCACGCCCACTACCCCGACCTGCACCACCGGCACGGGCATGGGGCGGGGTGAGCGGCGGCATCATAAATCCGCTCATCCCGGCGAAGGCCGGGACCCAGATTCACCCGCCGAATTCCGGATCCCAGGCGCAGGCTGTGACCTAGGATCTGGCTCCCGGCCTTCGCCGGGACGAGCGGGAAATGTCGCGCCCCCTGCGCGGGATCTACCCCTCCAACGCCTTCGCCGCCTCGCCCCGGCTCATCCCCGGCAACCTCGGCGGGATCGGGTTCAGCGCCGAGACCTCCGGCAGGCTCATCCCCGCCGCCGTGACCATCGCCCGCAGCTTCTCCACCTCGTCCTCCAGGCTGAAGTCGCGGATCTGCACATTGAACACCGGCGCCTCCGGCTCCAGGTCCCGCTCGACCCGCGCCCCATAGACCCGCGGCGCCAGCTTGGCCGCCTGCCATTTCAGGGTGTCGATCCTAAGCTTCGCCACCGCCACCGACTTGGCCGTGGCCGCCTTGGCGATGGCGCGGGCCTCGTCGAACATCCGGTGGGCCTGGACCTGCCGCGCCTGCCCATAGCGCGCCGCGAACTCCGGATAGTCCGCCAGCCAGCGATAGACCGTGGCCGAGGACGGCAGGTCCGCCGCCGCGCACACCGCCTCCAGCCCCTGCGACCCCGCCGCCAGCCGCTCGCACACGGCGTCGGCCAGGGCCTCGTCGAACGCCACCGGCCGCACCCGGATCACCAGGGGCCGCGCCGCCATCACCGCGGCCCCGGCCGCGCGGGCGGCGTCCACCTTGGCCTTCAGATCCGGATACCGCTTCAGCCAGGCCCGCAGCGTGCTTTCGTGCGGCATCTCCGCCTCCCGGCACACCACGGCCAGCGGGTCGCCGCCCTCCAGCCGCAGACACACCTCCTCCACCACCGGGGCGACCTCGCCCCAGACCCGCTTCCGGCTCATGGAATTATCCTGAAATTGTTTGGCTAGCTCGGCCGCCGGACGCGCCGCGCGCAGTCCTCACCGATGGCGGAAATCTACCAAACTTGCGCGAAAACACAAGAACATTTAGGGAACATTTGGCGGGTGCAGCCCCCACTCCGCTCATCCCGGCGAAGGCCGGGACCCAGATTCATCCTCGGCGGTCGGGATTAATCCCCCAAATCCGACGGACATCCTGAGATCGCGGAGTGGGTTTCACCTGGATCCCGGCCTTCGCCGGGACGAGCGGAAGAGAGGCATGTTCTATACCTACATCCTCGCCAGCCAGCGGAACGGGACCCTCTACACCGGCTCCACGGACAACCTCGCCAAGCGGATCTTCCAACACCGCTCCAAGGCCAGGCCCGGCTTCACCGCCCAATACGGGGTCGACAAGCTGGTCTGGTTCCAGGCCTTCGAACGGCGCGAAAACGCCTTCCGCCGCGAACGCCAGATCAAGGAATGGCGGCGTGTGTGGAAGCTGCGATTGATCGAGGAAAGCAATCCCGACTGGAAAGACCTCGGTGACGACCTCAACAATCTACTGGTGCTCTAATTTCCGCTCATCCCGGCGAAGGCCGGGACCCAGATTCATCCCCAGCGTTCGGCGTCTATCCGCTCGATACGATGGATCATCTGAGATCGGAGTGGGTGTCACCTGGGTCCCGGCCTTCGCCGGGATGAGCGGGTTGGAGGTCGTCACCGCTGCGCCGTTGCTGAGACCTGCAACCGTCCGCTAGGCTTCAGCATGGAATTCGGTCCAATCGACTACGCTGGACTTTTTGCAGTCATCGTCGTGACCAGCCTTATCGGAAGGCCGGCCTACAAGCGCCATCGCTATGCGTTTTCGATCACCCTGATCCTGTTGGGTTCAAGCTTGCTTATGAGAGCCTGGTTGCGAAGCTGAGCCGGGCAGGAACGCCTACCCCTCCGCCAGCAACCCCTCGACAAACTCCGGCAGCCACGTATTCCGCCCCGGCTTCAGCCGCTCGGCCCGGTAGATGTGGCTGAGGTCGGCATAGGCCCGGTCGAAGTTCTTGTTCACGATCACATAGTCATAGGCGCCCCAGTGGGCGATCTCGTCCTTGCCCAGCAGCAGGCGGCTGGCGATCACCGCCTCGGAGTCCTGGGCCCGGGCGTGCAGCCGCCGCGACAGGTCCTCCCAGGAGGGCGGCAGGATGAACACCCGCACGCTGTCGGCAGGCGCCGCCTCGGCGATCTGCCCCGCCCCCTGCCAGTCGATGTCGAACAGCACGTCCTTGCCGGCGTCGAGGGCGGCCATCACCGCGGCCTTCGGGGTGCCGTAGAGGTTGCCGTTCACCTCGGCCCATTCCAGGAAGTGGTCCTGGGCGATCATCGCCTCGAATTTCGGGCGGTCGACGAAGAAGTACTCGCGCCCCTCCTCCTCGCCGGGCCGCGGGTCCCGCGTGGTGGCCGAGATCGAGAGCGTCAGGTCGCTGTTGTCCGACACCAGCCGCCGCGACAGCGAGGTCTTGCCCGCGCCGGCCGGGCTGGAGACCAGCAGCAGCAGGCCGCGCCGGGTGGTTTCCCAGGGCTTCGAATGGTCGTCGGTCATCGGCTATTCCACATTCTGCACCTGCTCGCGGAACTGCTCGATGGTGGCCTTCAGGTCCAGCCCCACCGTGGTCAGGCCCGGCAGGGCCGATTTCGAGCACAGGGTGTTGGCCTCGCGCATGAATTCCTGGGTCAGGAAGTCCAGCCGCCGTCCGGCCGGGCCCTCGCCCGCCATCAGGGTGCGGGCGGCCTCCACGTGGCCGGCCAGCCGGTCCAACTCCTCGCGGACATCGGCCTTCACGGCCAGGGCCGCGGCCTCCACCACGATGCGCTCGGCCACGCCGGGCGCGTCGGGCGCCAGCTCGTTCATCCGCCGCTCGAAGCGCTCCTTGATGGCGGCCGTCTGGCCCGCCGCCTCGGTCTCGGCCTGGACCACCAGGGCGGCGATCCGGTCGATCTGCCCGGCCAGCACCAGGGCCAGGGACGCCCCCTCCTCCCGCCGGTTGGCCAGCAGGGCGTCCAGGGCGGCGTTCAGGCTGGCGGCCATCGCCGCCTCGATTTCGGCCAGGGTCTCGGGATCGTCCACGGCCTCGCCGGTCTCGACCACGCCGCGCAGGGCCAGCAGCCCGTCCAGGCTCGGCGTCGCCGCCCGGCCCTCGGCCACATAGGGCGCGCCGGCCGCCAGATAGCGCTCCAGCTGTTCCAGGTTGATGGTGACCTTGCCGGCCGCGTCGCTGCGCTTGCCGGTGATCCCGATGGTGACATTGCCCCGCTGGAACCGCGCCTGGGCCGCGTCGCGGGCGGTGCGGTCCAGGGCCTCGAACCCGGGGACCCCGCGATAGCGGATCTCCAGGTTGCGCCCGTTCACCGAGCGCGCCTCCACCGACCAGCTCCAGTCATGGCTGGCGCCCTCGGCCCGGCCGAAGCCGGTCATGCCGGAGAGGGGCACTAGCGGGTCCTCAAGAAACAGGAGCCACGAACCTCACGAACGAACAAATCCGTGTCATCCCGGAAAGCCCGCAGGGCTTGTCCGGGACCCAGATGCGCGGGGGCTTGGCGGATGGATCGGTGAGTCTGGGTCCCGGTCTTCCGCTGCGCGGAAACCGGGATGACACCTTGGGGAAGCGTCGCCGCGTACTTGTTCTTGAGGTTCGTGAGGTCCGTGGTCCATCTATCGGACGCCTCCGCCCGCACGGCGCAGCCGGTCACCCTACTGCTCCACCGTCACGCCGGGCGCGTCCACGGGCGCCCCGGCCAGATCCGACGTCTCATTGCTCGTCGCCGCCCCGCGGTTGCGCTCGATGGCGCGCCACTTGGCGACATTGGCGTTGTGCTCCTCCAGGGTGGAGGCGAACACGTGCCCCCCCGTCCCGTCGGCCACGAAATAGAGCTCGTCGGTCTTGGGCGGGTCCAGCACCGCGGCGATGGCCGCCCGGCCCGGATTGGCGATCGGCGTCGGGGGCAGGCCGTTGATGGCGTAGGTGTTGTAGGGCGTGGCCGCCGCCAGCTCCGAGGCGCGGATGCCGCGCCCCAGGGGCTCGCCCTGGGTCAGGCCGTAGATGATGGTGGGGTCGCTCTGCAGGCGGATGCCCTGGCGCAGGCGGTTGATGAACACCGCCGCCACCCGGGGCCGTTCGCTGGCCTTGCCGGTCTCCTTCTCCACGATGGAGGCGAGCGTCACGGCCTCCTCCGGCGTGGCGAAGGGCAGGCCCGGCTGGCGCTTGGCCCACAGGCTGGCCAGCAGCTCGTCGCGGGCGTCCATCATCCGACGCAGCACCGCCGAACGGTCCTCGCCCCGCTCGTACTGATAGGTCTCGGGCAGGATCGAGCCCTCCGGCGGGGCGGCCGCCACCCCGGTCAGGTCGGTCTTGGCGGCGAGCGCGGCCACCACCATGGCGCTGGTGCGGCCCTCGGGGATGGTGATCTGGTGGCGGACGATCTTGCCGTCGCGGATGTCGGCCAGGACGCTGGCCATGGAGGCGCGGCTGGCGAATTCGTATTCCCCGGCCTTCAGGGTCCGCGCGGCGCCGGTGATCTGGGCGGCGGCCACGAAGACCGGCGCCGAGCGGATCACCCCCTCATGGGAGAGGGTCGAGGCGATCTCGGGCAGGCTCGCCCCATGGCGCAGCATCACCGTGGTGGCGTCGCCGCTCCTGGCCGCGGGCCCGGGGCCCTGGAAGGACCACACCACCCACACCGCCACCAGCATCGCGGCCACCGCCAGGGTGGCCGCCGCGCTCAGCAGCATGATGACCAGCCTGCGCAAGGGGGTGATGCCGCCGTTCCGTTTGGGGGATCGCGGCCTCTGGCTCACGTGACCTTCTTGAACACGACCGAGGCGTTGGTGCCGCCGAAGCCGAAGCTGTTGGACAGGGCGTAGGTGATCGCCATCGGTTTCGCCTTGTGGGGGATCAGGTCGATCACCGTCTCGACGGAGGGGTTGTCCAGGTTGAGGGTCGGCGGGGCGATCTGGTCGCGGATGGCCAGGCAGGAGAAGGCCGCCTCGATGGCGCCCGCCGCCCCCAGCAGGTGGCCGGTGGCCGACTTGGTCGACGACATGGAGATGTCCTTGGCGTGGTCGCCCATCAGCCGGGTGACGGCGCCCAGCTCGATCTCGTCGCCCATGGGGGTCGAGGTGCCGTGGGCGTTCACATAGTCGATCTCGTTGGCGGTGATGCCGGCGTCCTTGAGGGCCGAGCGCATGGCCCGGAAGCCGCCGTCGCCGTCCTCGGCCGGGGAGGTGATGTGGTAGGCGTCGCCCGCCAGGCCGTAGCCCACCACCTCGGCGTAGATCTTCGCGCCGCGGGCCTTGGCGTGTTCGTATTCCTCCAGCACCAGGATGCCGGCGCCCTCCCCCATCACGAAGCCGTCGCGGTCCTTGTCATAGGGACGGCTGGCCTTGGTGGGCTGGTCGTTGAAGTTGGTGGACATCGCGCGGGCGGCGATGAAGCCGGCCATGCCCACCGGGCAGATGGCCGCCTCGGCTCCGCCGGCGATCATGATGTCGGCGTCGCCGTACTTGATCAGCCGGGCGCCGTCGCCGATGGCGTGGGCCCCGGTGGCGCAGGCCGTCACCACCGAGTGGTTGGGGCCCTTGAAGCCGTAGCGGATGGAGACCTGGCCCGAGGCCAGGTTGATCAGGGCCGAGGGAATGAAGAACGGCCCGATGCGGCGCGGCCCCTTCAGGTGCAGCTCCACGGCGTTCTTCTCGATGGTGGCCAGGCCGCCGATCCCCGAGCCGATGATGACCCCGGTGCGTTCCTTGTCCTCGTCGGTCTCCGGGACCCAGCCCGAATCCTTCACCGCCTCGTCGGCCGCGGCCATGGCGTAGAGGATGAAGTCGTCCACCCGGCGCTGGTCGCGCGGGCTCATGGTCTGGTCGGGGTCGAAGGAGCCCGGAACGTCCGGGCCGCCGCCGCCGCGGCCGTCGACGCGCGGGACCTCGAAGGCCACCTGACAGCCATAGTCGGTCGGGTCGAAGGTGGTGACCCGACCCGCGCCGGACTTGCCCGCAAGCAGGGCCTGCCAGCTCAGTTCGGTTCCCTGGCCCAGGGGGGTCAGAAGACCGATGCCGGTGAC
The DNA here is from genome assembly GCF_058806695.1 of Phenylobacterium sp. GW821-FHT12F10. Classification (NCBI taxonomy): domain Bacteria; kingdom Pseudomonadati; phylum Pseudomonadota; class Alphaproteobacteria; order Caulobacterales; family Caulobacteraceae; genus Phenylobacterium; species Phenylobacterium sp. GW821-FHT12F10. The sequence continues at coordinate 1,844,697 of NZ_JBXAPY010000001.1, forward strand.
CACAACTCGACGCATGGTGGAGCTCCAAAACGCAGACCGCCGCGGCTCATGTGAGCGTCGCGGCGGTCAAATCTTGAACGAACTCTGGGCCTTAGGCGCCCAGACGCTCTCCGATGAACTTCACCGCGTCGCCGACGGTCTGGATGTGCTCCGCCGCGTCGTCGGGGATCTCGATATCGAATTCTTCTTCGAAGGCCATCACCAGTTCGACGTTGTCGAGGCTGTCGGCGCCCAGATCGTCGATGAAGCTCGCCTTCTCGGTGACCTTCTCCGGATCGGCGTCGAGGTGTTCGATGACGATCTTACGCACGCGCTCGAGGATGTCGGACATCAGGTTTAGTTCCTCAATTAGTCACTTGATCCATCCGTGACCGCCGACATGTTGTCAACCGTAACGGAGCTTCGATTTCGGCCTTCGCCCAACCGCTTCGGGCGTGGCCGTAGCATGTTCGCTTGGCCTAGGCCAACAGTTCAGATCATCGCCATGCCGCCGTTCACATGCAGGGTCTGTCCCGTCATGTAGGCGGCTTCATCGCTGGCCAGATAAACGCACGCCGCGGCCACATCGCTCCCGAGGCCCAGGCGGCCGGCGGGGATGGTGGCCAGGATCTGGGCCTTCTGGGCCTCGTTCAGGGCGTCGGTCATGGGGCTCTCGATGAAGCCCGGGGCCACGCAGTTGACGGTGATGCCGCGGGTGGCGACTTCCTGGGCCAGGGCCTTGGAAAACCCGATCATTCCGGCCTTGGAGGCCGCGTAGTTGGCCTGGCCGGGATTGCCCATGACCCCCACCACCGAGGTGATTCCGATGATCCGCCCGGCCCGGCGCTTCATCATCCCGCGCATCGCCGCCCGGCTGAGGCGGAAATAGCTCTCCAGGTTGATCTTCAGGACGGACTCCCAGTCCTCGTCCTTCATGCGCATCAGCAGGCCGTCCTTGGTGATGCCGGCGTTGGCCACCAGGATGTCCAGGGGATGGCCGGAGACCTCCTCGGCCTTGGCGATCAGCCCGTCCACCGATTCGGCGTCGGCGAGGTTGGCCGCGGCGATCGAGGTGCGATCCCCCAGATCCTTGGCCAGGTCGGCCAGCACGGCCTCGCGGGTCCCCGACAGCACCACGTGGGCGCCCTGGGCGTGCATGGCGCGGGCGATGTGGGCGCCGATGCCGCCGGTGGCGCCGGTGACGAGGGCGGTCTTTCCGGTGAGGTCGAACATCAGAGGCTGCTCGCGAAGGCTTCGAGGTCTGCGGGGGTGTTGAGCGGAGTGGCTTCGGCGTCGGGGGCGATGCGCTTGGCCATGCCCGACAGCACCTTGCCCGAGCCGGCTTCTGCGAAGCGGGTCACGCCCCCCTCCTCCACCAGCCAGATCATGCTCTCGCGCCAGCGGACGCGGCCGGTGACCTGCTCCACCAGCAGGCGGCGGATCTCTTCGGGATCCAGGGTCGGGCGGGCGGTGACATTGGCCACCAGGGGCGCGCGGGGCGCCAGGATGGTGGCCGCGCCCAGGGCCTTGGCCATCTCGTCGGCGGCGGGCTGCATCAGCGGGCAGTGGAAGGGCGCCGAGACGTTCAGCGGGATGGCGCGGGCCCCCAGCTCCTTGGCCTTCTCGATGGCGGCGTCGACGGCGGCCTTGGCCCCGGAGATCACCACATTGCCGTTGTTGTTGTCGTTGGCCACCACGCAGACCCCGAAGGCCGAGCCCGCCTTGGCGGCTTCTTCGGCGAGGGCCACGTCGCTCTTGGGGCCGATCAGGGAGGCCATGGCCCCCTCGCCCACCGGCACGGCGCGCTGCATGGCCTGGCCGCGCAGCTTCAGCAGCCGGGCGGTGTCGGCCAGGCTGATGGCGCCGGCGGCGGCCAGGGCGGAGTATTCGCCCAGCGAGTGGCCGGCGACGAAGGCGGCGCGGTCGATCCCGACCTTGAATTCCTTCTCCAGCGTCCGGGCGACCGCCAGGCTGACGGCCATCAGGGCCGGCTGGGCGTTCTCGGTGAGGGTGAGCTGGTCCTCCGGCCCTTCCTTCATCAGCTTGAAGAGCTTCTGGCCCAGGGCGTCATCGACCTCCTGGAACACTTCGCGGGCGCTGGCGAAGGCTTCGGCGAGGTCGGCGCCCATGCCGACGGCCTGGCTGCCCTGACCGGGAAAGAGAAAGGCGAGGCTCATCTGGGGCTCCCTTCGGCGCGCGTTGGCGCCACTTCGATTCAAGGGCGGAGGGTTAGGGGATTGCGTCCCGCCGGGCAAGGCGGGCGGCGTTTCCGCCACGACAGGCTGGAATTCCCGGCGGTCCGCCCGCAAGCTGGCGAAAACACCCGGGAGGCCTCCATGCGCGCCGTCATCCGCCGTAACAAGCAACTGGTCTGCGATGAAATCCCCGAGCTGACGCCCGGCCCCGGCCAGGTGCTGGTGAAGACGCTCGCCTGCGGCATCTGCGGGTCGGACCTGCACGCCCTGCATCACATGGAACACATGATCGAGACCTCGCGGCGCGCCAGCGGCGGCGGCGACGCCATGGGCGGCGGCTTCGACCCCACCGCCGACACCGTCTTCGGCCACGAGTTCTGCGCCGAGATCCTGGAGCACGGCCCCGGCACCACCGGCGCCCTGAAGGCCGGGACCCGGGTCGTCAGCGTGCCCGCGACCCTCACCGGGACCGGGGTCGAGCTGCTGGGCTATTCCAACGCCCTGCCCGGCGGCTTCGCCGAGCGCATGATCCTCTCGGAGATGATGCTGCTGGAGGTGAAGAACGGCCTGCCCACCGACCAGGCGGCGCTTACCGAGCCCTTCGCCGTCGGCGCCCACGCCGTCGCCAAGGCCCGGCTGGACAAGGACAGCGTCACCCTGGTGATCGGCTGCGGCCCGGTGGGCCTGGCGGTGATCGCCGGCCTGAAGGCCAAGGGCCACGGCCCGGTCATCGCCGCCGACTACTCCCCGCGTCGCCGCGCCGCCGCCGAGATGCTGGGCGCCGACCTGGTGATCGACCCGGCCACCGAGAGCCCGCACGCCCGCTGGGAGGCCTTTGGCGTGCCCACCGCCCGCGCGGCCCAGAACATGGCCCGGATGATGGGCAAGACCTTCGGCCAGCCGGTGGTCTTCGAGTGCGTCGGCTCGCCCGGCATCCTGCAGCACCTGATCGAGGCCTCGCCGGCCGGCAGCCAGATCGTGGTGGCCGGGGTCTGCATGGAGACCGACAAGATCGAGCCGGCCATCGCCATCACCAAGGAGATCGAGCTGACCTTCGTCTTCGGCTATTCGCCCGAGGAGTTCGCCCAGACCCTGCACCAGATCTCCGAGGGCGTAATCGACGTCAGCGGGGTGGTCACCGGCAAGGTCGGCCTGTCGGAGGTGGCCCAGGCCTTCGTCACCCTCGGGGACCCGGAATCCCACGTGAAGATCCTCGTCGAGCCGGGGCGCTGATGCCCCGCCTCTTCGGGCTGGCCTTCGCCGCCCTGATCCTGGCCGCCGGTCCCGCCGGCGCCCAGACCACCCTGCGCGATCTCTGCCCCGATCGGCCGGGCAAGGGCAGCCCGCCCTGCATCCTCGATGTCGGCCACCTCCAGGCCGAGATCGGCCTGGCCGACCTGCAGCGCGACCGCCAGTCGGGCGTGACCACCGACAGTTCCGCCTATGGCGACCTGGAGCTGCGCGCCGGCCTGACGCCCCGCCTGGAGGCCCAGCTCGCCTGGTCGCCGGCGCTCTCCACGCGGCAGAGGACGGCCGGGGTCACCACCCGCGAAAACGGCGTCGGCGACCTGACCCTGGCCCTGCGCGCCTCGCTTAGGAACCCGGACGGCCAGGGCCTCTCCATCGCCCTGCAGCCCTATGTCAGCGCGCCCACCGCGACCCGCGGCTTCGGCGCGGGCGGTTGGGAGGGCGGATTGATCGTCCCGATGTCCCTGCCCCTGACGCCGGACCTGGCCCTGGCCTTCTCGCCCGAGCTCGATGTGGTGCGCGACAGCGGGGGCCGGGGGACCCACCTGGCCTGGAGCGCTGCGGCCGGGGTGGGGCACGGCTTCGGTCCGGTCCAGGTCGGGATCGAGCTCTGGGCCGGACGCGACGACGACCCTTCCGGCGCCGTCACCCAGTCCAGCCTCGACCTGATGGCCGCCTGGAGCCCGAACGACGACCTTCAGCTTGACCTGGGCTTCAACGCGGGGCTGAACCGCGACACGCCCGATATCGAAATCTATGCCGGCCTGGCGCGGCGTTTCTAGGATGCCGCCCATGAGAACCTCCTTCGTCAGCTTTCCCACCTCCGCCGGCCTCCAGGTGGCGGGCCTATTGCGCACGCCGCGCGAGGCCGCCCAGCCGGTCGGGGCCGTCCTGATCTGCCATGGCTCCGACGGGGTCGATGGGCGCGGCGAGTTCTATGCCGGCGCCCTCAACGCCGCGGGCCTCGCCACCCTGGAGATCGACATGTGGGCCGCGCGAAGCACGTCCCGGGGCGCGGCGGGCCGGCCGCGTTCGCCCATGGAGACCCTGCCCGACGCCTTTGGAGCCCTGAAGCTGCTGGGGGCGCAGCCGGAGATCGACCCGGCCCGCATCGGCGTCCTGGGCTTCTCCTGGGGCGGGGTGGTCACCCTGCTGAGCGCCACCAAGGGCCGGGCCGATCCGTTGCGCGGCGACCTGCCGGGCTTCGCAGCCCACGCCGCCCACTATCCGGTCTGCTACGCCTATGCCGCCGACCCCCGCATGGCGCTGACCGACCTCACCGGCGCGCCGATCCTGATCCAGACCGGGGACATCGACACCTACGACCATCCCGACGCCGGGGCCAAGCTGGCGGCGGCCCTGGGCGCCCAGGGAACCGCCCAGGTGCGCAACATCACCTATCCAGGCGCCACCCACGGCTTCGACCGCGACCTGCCGGCCCAGACCATCAACGACCCCTTCGCCCACAACGGCGCCGGCGGGCCGGTGCTGATGGAATTCAACAGGACGGCGGCGGAGGCCGCGCGGGCCGAGGTGGTGAGCTTCTTCACCGGCGCGCTCTAGGCAACACAGCGCCGCCTGGCGCGTTCACCCCTTCGGATTTCTCGGAGGGTTCCATGGCGGCGCGTCCAACCTGGCAGGGTCACCTGCGCCTCTCGCTCGTCTCCTGTCCGGTGGCGCTCTACACCGCCACCAGCCGGACCGGCGACGTGTCCTTCAACATGCTGCACAAGACCACCCACAACCGCATCCGGATGATCCCCACCGATCCGGAGACCGGCCCGGTGGAGCGCGCCGACATCGTCAAGGGCTACGAGATCGAGAAGGACCACTACGTGGTGGTCACGCCCGAGGAGATCGACAGCGTCCGGCTGGAGAGCACGCGGACCATCGACATCGACAAGTTCGTCGACGCCGAGGAGATCGACCGCCTGTACTGGAACGACCCCTATTTCCTGGTCCCGGACGGCAAGGTGGCGGTGGAGGCCTTCACCGTCATCCGCGAGGCCATGGAGAAGGCCGGCAAGATCGCGCTGGGCCGCCTGGTCATGCACCAGCGCGAGCGGATGCTGGCCATGGAGCCCCGCGGCAAGGGCCTGGTGGCCTACACCCTGCGCACCTTCGACGAGGTCAAGGCGCCCGAGGCCTTCTTCGACGACATCCCGGCCGCCAAGGCCGACAGGAACATGATCGCCATCGCCGAGAAGATCATCGAGCAGCAAGAGGGCGACTTCGACCCCCGCGAGTTCAAGGACCACTACGAGGAGGCCCTGCGCGCCCTGATCAAGGAGAAGGAGAAGGGCGCCGGCCGCAAGGTCACCGTCGAGGCGCCGCAGGGCGCCGAGGTCATCGACCTGATGGAGGCCCTGCGCCGCAGCCTGGCCGGAGACAAGAAGGCCCCGGCGAAGAAGCCTCCCGCCAAGAAGGCCGCCGCCAAGCATCCCCCGGCGAAGAAGCGCGCGTAATCCATCTCCGCTCGTCCCGGCGAAGGCCGGGATCCAGATTCATCCACGGCTTCCAGGACCCTGGCCAGGGCTGTGACCTACGACCTGGGTCCCGGCCTTCGCCGGGATGAGCGGTTCTGGCTACACCTTCCCCAACCGCTTGATCGCCGCCGCCAGGGGGCGCTCGGACTCGAAGTAGTCGGCCCAGGCGGTCAGCTTGGGCAGCAGGGCCGGCACGGTGCGGACGGTGTAGGCGGCCGGATCGAGCCCCTTCCTCACCTGGCTCCAGGTCAGCGGCATGGAGACCGGCGCGCCGTCCCGGCCGCGCGGCGAGAAGGGCGCCACCGCCGTCGCCATCCGGTCGTTGCGCAGATAGTCGAGGAAGATCCGCCCGCCGCGATCCTTCTTGGCCATGGTGATCAGGAACCGCTCGGGATCGTCGGCCGCCATGGCCTTGCAGACGTCCCGGGCGAAGGCCTTGGCGGCGGGCCAGTCGATCTTCCCGGCCTTCAGCGGCGTGACCACGTGCAGGCCCTTGCCGCCGGTGGTCTTGCAGAAGCTCACCAAGCCCAGGTCCTCCAGCCGGTCGCGCACCTCGCGCGCCGCCTCGATCACCGCCTCGAACGGCACGTCCGGCCCGGGATCGAGGTCGAAGACCAGCCGGCCCGGAACCTCCGGCTTGAAGGGCTCGCAGTTCCAGGGGTGCAGTTCCACCGCCCCGATCTGGGCCGCGGCGATCAGGGCCTCGGGCCGGTCGATCTGCAGGTAGGGCTTGTGGTCGCCAGACACCTCCACCTCGGTGAACAGGGACGACGAGCCCCGCGAGGCGTGGCGCTGGAAGAAGGTCTCCCCGCCTGTGATCCCGTCCGGCATGCGGATGATCGAGCAGGGCCGGCCCTTGATGTGGGGCAGGATCGCCCCGGCCATGGCCTCGTAGTAGTGGGCCAGGTCCAGCTTGGTCACCGGCTGGCCGTCGCGCGCGTCGGGCCAGAGCGCCTTGCCGGCGTTGGAGATCGTGACCCCCATCACCACCGCCGAGCTCTTCGGCGAGACGGTCTTCGAATCCGCGGCCCTAGGCGCCGGATCGGCCAGCTCGGCGCTCTGCGCCGGCGCCGGGACCTCGGCTTCCACCTCCTGGGCGGGCTTGTCCTCCCTCAGGCCCTTGAAGGCCGCCTGCCGGATCGAGCCGTCGCCGGTGAAGCCGGCATATTCGATCTCCGCCACCAGCTCGGGCTTCACCCAATGGACCCCGGCGGCCTTCTTCGGCGCGCCCTTGCCGGTGAAGGGGCTCCTGTCGGTCTCCAGGGCCTTCAGCTTCGGCAGCAGGCGGTCGACCTTGTCGCGGCCGAAGCCCGTGCCGATCCGGCCCACATGGACCAGATCGCCGTCGCGATAGACCCCGGCGATCAGCGAGCGGAAGGCGTCGCCGGTGGTGGTCCAGCCGCCGATCACCACCTCATGGCCCTGGCGGCACTTGGACTTGGCCCAGGTCTCGCTGCGGCCGGACCGGTAGGGCGCGTCGGCCCGCTTGGAGATGATCCCCTCCAGGTCCATGCGGCAGGCCGACTGCAGCACCGCGTCGCCGGCGGTGGTGAAGTGGTCGACATAGCGGATATTCGGCGGGGCCTTGGCCGTGAGCGCCTGCAGCCGCGCCTTGCGTTCGGTGAGCGGCAGGCCGCGCAGGTCCGCGGTCCCCGCAAACAGCAGGTCGAAGACGAAGAAGATCAGGTCGTCGGTCCTGCCCTCCGAGATCGCCGCCTGCAGGGCCGCGAAATCCGGCGCGCCGGTGTGGTCCAGCGCCACCACCTCGCCGTCGATCACGCAGTCGGGCAGGCGGGCGCCGGCCGCCACGATGGCCGGGAACTTGGCCGACCAGTCCAGGCCCTTGCGGGTCTTCAGGCTCGCCGCGCCGCCGACGGTCCGCAACTGCATGCGATAGCCGTCGAACTTGATCTCATGCACCCAGCCCGGCCCCAGGGGCGGCTTTTCCAGGGTCTTGCACAGCTGGGGTTCCACGAAGGCGGGCACGGCGGCGACGGTCTTGGGTTTGGCGACGGACTTCGGGTCGGCCCGCGCCACCTTCGGCGAGGCCGCGGCGGTGGAATGGGCGTTGGCCCGGCTCTGCCAGACGGCGTCGGCGGCGGCCCCCTTGGCGGTCATGAAGGGGCTGGCGGGCTCGCCCTCCCCCGCGGCGATCTGGGCCATGCTGCGGCCCGAGGCGATGGAGCGGTCCTCGGCGGCGAGCGCCCCGCCCTCCCCCTCCACGGCGGCCGCGTCGCGGTGCTTGATGAGCAGCCAGTTGTTGCGCTTGGACTTGGCGTCGGGCCGTAGCCGAACCAGCACCCAGGAGCCGTGCAGCCGCCCGCCCTCCATGACGAACTTCAGCTCGCCCGTCTTCAGGGCCTTGTCGATGTCCTCCATCCCCGGCTCGGGCGCCCAGTAGCCCCGGTCCCAGAGTTGGACCGTGCCGCCGCCGTACTGGCCCTTGGGGATGGCGCCCTCGAAGTCGCCATAGTCCAGGGGGTGGTCCTCCACCTCCACGGCCAGGCGCTTGTCGTGCGGATCAAGCGAGGGCCCGCGGGTCACCGCCCAGGACTTGAACACCCCATCGTGCTCCAGCCGCAGGTCGAAGTGCAGGCGGGTGGCGGCGTGCTTCTGGACCACGAACCGCAGGCGGTTGGACTTGACCACCTTGGCGTCCCGGCCCGACGGCTCGGCCGTCTGCTCGAAGTCCCGCATCTTCTGGTAGCGGGCAAGTTTCTCTGCCGCCATGGCCGCCTCCGATCCCGGTTAGATTGCCGAAACGATTGACGCCGATACTCGATCCAGATCGCCCGCGAAGATGAACGGCAGATAACAGAAAACCATAGCTAAGCCTTTGAAACCTGCGGGAAAACGTCGCAACGCGGGGTTCCTGGTTGCCGGGGGCGCCGTCCCCCCGTACGGAGGTCTGGAGTTGGGGAGCTTGTAGTGTGGTGACCGTCCCATGGCCATGACCTCTTCCGGCGACCCCATCGGCGCCAGCTTCGCCCTGGAGGGCGACGCCTCCCCCCAATCCTACCTCAACGCCGACGCCCGCGGCGGCACGGTGGGAAGCAAGCAGAGCTTCACCGTCGCCGAGGCGGCCAACCGCCTGGTGGGCGGCGAGCCCGGCTGGTCCAACGCCCTGGGGGTCGGCTTCACGGTGACCTACGGCTTCCGGGCCGACGCGCCGGCCACCATGCCCGACGACGCCACCGGCTTCTCGCGGTTCAATTCCGCCCAGATTCATCAGGCCGAGCTGGCCCTGGCCGGCTGGTCCGACGCCGGCAATATCAGCTTCGTCCGCGTGGGCTCCGGCGCCTCGGGCGACGCGGCCTACTCCAATTCGGCGAGCATCCTGTTCGGCAACTATTCGGGGGGCGTCGCCGGGGCCTCGGCTTTCAGCTTCTTCCCCCGCAACACCAGCTTTTCCGCCCAGTCGGGGGACGTCTGGACCAACAGCACCTTCAGCTACAACGTCAATCCCACGGTCGGGAACTATGGCGGCTCGGTGCTGATCCACGAGATCGGTCACGCCATCGGCCTGGGCCACCCCAGCAACTACGACGCCAGCGACGCCACGGCCCCCACCTACGCCACCAGCGCCGACTACGCCGAGGATAGCCGCCAGTACACGGTGATGAGCTACTTCAGCGAGACCAACACCGGCGGCAGCTTCGGCGGGACCTATTCGGCCGCGCCGATGCTGGACGACATCGCCGCGGTGCAGCTGGAATACGGCGTCAACACCACCACCCGGCTGGGCGACAACACCTACGGCTTCAACGCCAACGCCGGCCGGCCCTGGTTCGAGGCGACCTCGGGGGGCTCGCGCCTGGTCTTCGCGGTGTGGGACGCCGGCGGCGCCGACACCTTCGACTTCTCCGGCTTCAGCCAGAACCAGGTCATCGACCTGCGCCAGGGCTTCTTCTCCAATGTCGGGGGCTTGGTGGGCAATGTCGCCGTGGCCGTTGGGGCCACGATCGAGAACGCCCTGGGCGGCTCGGGCGCCGACCAGATCAACGGCAACAGCGCCGCCAACCAGATCCTCGGCGGCCTGGGAAACGACACCATCGACGGCGGCGAGGCCAATGACTACCTGCGCGGCAACGAGGGCGACGACAGCCTGATCGGCGGCGGCGGCTTCGACGACATGCTGGGCAACCAGGGGAACGACACCCTGCGCGGCGGCGACGGGCCCGACTGGGTGGTGGGCGGCCAGGCCGACGACCGCCTGTTCGGCGAGGCCGGCGACGACGTGGTCTACGGCAATCTGGGCTCCGACACCCAGGACGGCGGCGACGGTCGCGACTGGGTCCGGGGCGGCCAGGCCAACGACAGCCTCTCCGGCGGCGCGGGCGACGACTGGCTGTCCGGCGACCTCGGCGACGACACCCTCTCGGGCGGCGCGGGCGCCGACACCTTCCACAGCTGGGGCGCGGCCGGGATCGACCGCGTCACCGACTTCAGCCGCGCCGAGGGCGACCGCATCCAGGTCGATGCCGGCACGACCTGGACCCTGGCCCAGGTCGGCGGCGACGCCGTGATCTCCATGGCCGGCGGCGGTCAGGTCATCCTGGTGGGCGTCCAGACCACCGCGCTCACCGGCGACTGGATCTTCGCGGCCTGAGGGTGAGCGGGGGGCCTCGAGCGCGTCAGAGTTGGGTGGAAGCCGGTCAACCCGTCCGACGCGCTCTTTCTCTTTGAACTGGAACCTCGGGTCGGATGCTTCCATCCGACCCTGAGAGGCTCTAGGCCGCCCGTCGCCGGGGCCGGGTCTCGATGGCCACCGCGCCGACGCGGAAGCGTCCGGCCGAGGTGGCGAGGTTCTCGGCCTCGGACGACAGGCTGTGGCTGGCGGCGGTGGACTGTTCCACCATGGCCGCGTTCTGCTGGGTGACCTGGTCCATCTGATTCACCGCGGTATTGACCTGGGCCAGGCCGTTGGACTGTTCCTGGGCGCTGGCGGCGATCTCCCCCACCAGGGCGTCGATCTCGGCCACGCGGCCGACGATCCTCTGCAGAACCTCGCCAGTCTGCCCCACCAGCAGCACGCCCGACCCCACCTGTTGGCTGGAGGCCGAGATCAGCGACTTGATCTCCTTGGCCGCCTCGGCCGAACGCTGGGCGAGCGCGCGGACCTCCGACGCCACCACGGCGAAACCACGGCCGGCCTCGCCGGCGCGGGCGGCCTCGACCCCGGCGTTCAGGGCCAGGAGGTTGGTCTGGAAGGCGATCTCGTCGATGACGCCGATGATCTGGCTGATCTCGGCGGCGGATTTCTCGATGCCGCTCATGGCGGCCACGGCCTGCTGCACGACCTCGCCGCTGGCCTGGGCGTCGCCGCGGGCGGCCAGCACCACGTCGGCGGCCGCCTTCGCCCCGCCGGCGGTCTTGCGGACCGTGGCGGTGATCTCGTCCAGGGCCGCGGCGGTCTCCTCCAGGCCGGCGGCCTGGCGCTCGGTGCGGCGCGACAGGTCGTCGGCGGCGCCGGAGATCTCCGAGGCGCCGTTGCGGATGATCTGGGCCGAGGCGACCATGCCGGCCAGGGTCTGTTCCAGCCGCTCGGAGGCGGCGTTGAAGTCCAGGCGCAGGGTCTCGTACTTGGCGGGGAAGGCCTGGGAGATCCGGGCGGTCAGATCGCCCTCTGACAGTTGCTTCAGGCCGCGCGCCAGGCCGTCCACCACCACCACGGCCTCGTCCTCGACGGTCTTCTGGTAGACCTCACGGTCCCGCGCCGCGGTTCCCTCGGCCAGGCGGGCGGCCTCGACCTGCTGGACGGAGTCCTCGGCCACCTGGCGGGCCTGGGCGGCCTCGGCCAGGGCGGCGCTCGACCGGGCGAACATGCTCGAAATGTTGAAGGTGGCCCACATCAGCACGGCGGCCTCGGCCACCAGGATCACGGCGTGGACGACGACGCGGCCCAGGTCCCCGCCTCCGGGGAAGACCACGGCCGGCGCCACGAAGCTCAGCAGCAGGTGGTGGACCGCCACCACCCCGGCGCCGATGGCGATCGCCCGCCAGTCGCAGGAGACGATCAGCACCGCCAGGGCGGCGAAATAGGCCATGTGCATGTCGACCTGCCAGGGCTTGCCCGCGAAGGCCGCCACCAGCAGGGACACTGAGCCCATCAGGGCCGCGGCGGCGGCCATGCGAACGGCCGCCCCGTGCGGGGCGAGGCGCCAGAAGGCGGTGACCGCGCCCGCCAGGCCGGCCGAGGCCAGGCCAAAGCCGATCCACGGCGCCTTCAGCACGGCGGCGGTGGCCGCGATGATCGGAACCAGCAGCCAGAGCATGGTCACCACAAGTCGGTCGGCGAACCGGCGCTGATCTTCAATGGACTGGAACATGGTGGCTCCTAGGCGGCGCAGGGGGAGACCCGGCCGGGATCGATGGAAAACAGCGCGCCCGCGGCCCGCAGCCGCGCGGGCGCGTCGGCGTCGGGGCTGCGAACGATGACGATGAAGGGAAGGGTTCCGACCGCCAGGACGGCGCCGGCGTCTGAGGCCGCCACCAGGCTGGCCTCGCGGCCCCACCAGGGCGGGAACACGCCGGCCGCTTCGTGGGGATCGAGGGGGCGCGCGCCGAGCAGGGTGGCGCCGGCCACGCTGGCGACCGCGATCAGCCCGATGAAGATCAAGCTCGAAAGCGGCAGGCGCTCTGATGACGGCTTGTCGAACATGTTACCCGCTTGCGGGCGACACGCTTTCCGAATGCTTAATTTCGAGGGAGGTGCGACAAATTTCCCTGGAAAATCAGGGACCAGGTTGCGTTTGAACGCGCCCCGCTATCCTGGGGTGCGTTTAGGACTCGTCGTCGTCCTCATCGGCGTCCTCGACGGGGACGACGGTCTTCTTGGCGCGCGCCTTGGCCGGCGCCTTGGGCGGAACCCGGGTCAGGCGTTCGGCCAGTTCGGCGTCGATCAGCGGCAGCAGGGCCGAGGCCTGTTCGGCCTGGCGGGCGACGCTCGAGGTTTCCAGGCGCTGGGCGTTGGCGCGCAGATTGGCGAGGCCTTCGTCGTCGAGCGTGGGGATCAGGTCGGCCATGGCCATGAGCAGCTCCCGTCAGCGCGAACGCCGCGCGAATAAGATCGGGGCCGGCGCGAGGATCGCGCCGGCCCCTTTTCGTCTTAGGCCGACTTCAGATTGACGGCGCTTTCCTTGCCGGAACGCTGATCGCGCTCCAGCTCGTAGGACACCGTGTCGCCTTCGTTCAGACCATTGAGGTCCGAGCGCTCGACGGCGGAGATGTGGACGAAGACGTCCTTGCCGCCGTCAGCCGGCTGGATGAAGCCGAAGCCCTTGGTGGAATTGAACCATTTGACAGTACCGGTCGCCATGACAGCCTCCGAGAAGTGCGTAGGCGCGCCGGAACAGCCCGGCGGCCATCGAGGTCTGAGAGGGTCGGCTTCGAAAGTTCCGCGCGCTGAGCGAGAGGGCTTAAGAGCGTTGCGCGGCAGAGATCGACGCAGGCCTTATGCGCCTAATGGCCGGCATAGGCCAGACAATCCGCTGAACCCCGCGTTGCCCGCGATGACATGGGCGTGATAGGCCGCCCCCATGACTGACACCCCAGAGCCCACGCCCGAGGAATTGAAGGCCGAGCAACGCCGGAAATGGTTCGGTCGCATCCTGCTGATCGGCTTCGGCCTCCTGCTGCTGGCGCAGGTCATCCCGCTCATCCTGCGGTCCGGCGAGCTCGGCTGATCGCGCGCCGAACATTCGTTTGACAGGCCGCGCCGGCGCTCCGGTAAGATGTCCTCAATGACGCTGCGTAAGGCGTCGCGGAGGAACCTGCATGCGCCTGACCCAACCCCGTATCCAACCGGTCGACCTCGATAAGCTGGACGAGGCTCAGGCCGAGGTCCTGGCGCCGATGGTCGCCACGGGGCGCGTCCTCAACATCTTCCGCACCATGGTCAACGCCCCCAAGGCCGCCAAGGGCTTCCTGGCCTGGGGCAACTATGTCCTGTCGCGCCGCAACGACCTGCCCGGCCGCGAGCGGGAGATCGTCGTCCTGCGCATCGGCTATCTCTGCAAGGCCGGCTACGAGTGGACCCAGCACGTCCCGATCGGCCAGCGCGAGGGGCTGACCGCCGAGGAATGCGAGCGCATCAAGGGCGGGGCCGACGCCCCGGGCTGGAGCGCCGCCGACGCCGCCCTGCTCCGGGCCTCGGACGAACTCCACAACGACCAGTTCATCACCAACGCCACCTGGGCCCAGCTGAAGGCCCACTTCACCGACAAGCAGTGCATGGACGTGGTCTTCACCGCCGGCCAGTACACCCAGGTCTCGATGATCCTGAATTCCTTCGGCGTGCAGCTCGACGAGGGCCAGACCCTCGACCCCGACCTCAAGGGGTTCTGAGCATGGCCGACCGCCTGAAGGGCAAGACCGCCATCATCGTCGGCGCCGGCCAGACGCCCGGCGAGACCATCGGCAACGGCCGGGCCATGGCCATCCTCTTCGCCCGCGAGGGCGCGGAGGTCCTCTGCGTCGACCGCGTCGGCGAACGCGCCGAGGAGACCGCCGCCATGATCGTCGCCGAGGGCGGCAAGGCCACGGCCTTCACGGCCAACGTCACCTCGGCGGCCGACTGCGACGCCATGATCCAGACCGGCAAGGCGCGCCTGGGGCGCATCGACATCCTGGTCAACAATGTCGGGATCGGCGGCGGCGACGGTCCGGCCCACCGGGTCGAGGAGGCCGCCTTCGACCGCATCCTCAGCGTGAACCTCAAGGGCATGTGGCTGACCATCAAGGCCGCCATCCCGGTGATGCGTGAGCAGGGCGGCGGGGCCATCGTCAACATCTCGTCCCTGGCGGGGATCGCCGGCGGCAATCAGGTGGCCTACGAGGTCTCCAAGGCCGCCGTGAACCGCCTGACCACCAGCGTCGCACAGTCCAACGCCGCCAAGGGCATACGCTGCAACGCCATCATGCCGGGCCTGATGGACACCCCCATGGCCGTGGCCGGCATCGCCCAGGCCAGCGGCCAGGAGCAGGAGGCGGTCCGCGCCGCCCGCAACGCGCGGGTTCCGCTCGGCGGCAAGATGGGCGACGCCTGGGACACCGCCTATGCGGCCCTGTTCCTGGCCTCCGACGAGGCCGACTTCATCACCGGGGCGATCCTGCCCGTGGACGGCGGCATGGGGAGCCGGATCGGATGATCCTTCAACGCAGAACCTTCCTGGCCGGGGCCGGCGCGCTCGCCGCCTCCCCTGCCCTGGCCGCGCCGGGCGTGGTCTATGTGAAGCTCACCACCCCGGACGGGGCCATCGTGCTGGCCCTCGACCAGGCCAAGGCCCCGATCACCGTGGCCAACTTCCTGCGCTACACCGACACCAAGCGCTATGACGGAGCGACCTTCTACCGGGCCTCGCGTCCCAAGGGCTACACCGCCGACGACTACGGCTCGATCCAGGGCGGCCTGCAGAACGACCCGGCCAAGGTGATGAAACCCATCCCCCACGAGCCCACCACCAAGACCGGCCTCTCCCACACCGACGGCGCCATCTCCATGGGCCGGTTCGCCCCCGGAAGCGCCACCTCGGACTTCTTCATCTGCGTGGGCGACAACACCTATCTGGACGCCAACCCCAAGGCCAAGGGCGACAACCTCGGCTTCGCGGCCTTCGGCCACGTGGTCGCGGGCATGGACGTGGTGCGCAAGATCCTCGTCAAGCCGCGGTCCCCCACGGCCGGCGTGGGGGTGATGAAGGGCGAGATGCTCAAACCCCCGGTCCCGATCCTCAGCGCGCGCCGCACGACCGCCCCCGCCCCGAAGGTCGAGACGCCGCCGGCCGAGGCCGCGCCGACAGCGCCGGCTGCGACCCCGGCGCCCGTCGCGCCGCCTACGCCTTCGCCGGCGCCGGCGGCGGTCCCCCAGGGCTGAGCCGCCGCTGGGCGAGCGCCGCGCAGGAGGCCTGGCCGATCGGCCCCTGCTCGTCATAGAGCCAGCATTCGCCGATCGCCACGCCGTCGGTGGCGTGGTGGTCGGCCACCTCGAACCCGATCCACTCGGTGGCCGGCAGGCGGTGCAGATAGACCGTCACGTCGGAGTTGATGTAGCCCAGCCCCTCGGTGCTGGAATTGGCGAAGGGACTGGAGAAGTCGGCCGCCAGGGACACCCGCTGGAAGGGCGTCAGCGGAACCCCCTCCACCATCTCGCGGACCTCGCTCATCCAGGTCTTGCGGGGGCCCGGCTGGCCAAAGCCGCCGGTGATCGGCCGCATGGCCCACATGCCGCCCATGCCCTGGCGCCCGTCGGTGGGGGCCGGGATGTCGGCGGGTTTGGGCGCGTCCCAGTCGGGACGATGCCAGGACTCGCCCGGCGAATTCTCGGTGCGCTTCAGGAACTGCACCGAGGCCCGCGCCATGCTGACCCCGCCGGAGATGAACTCGGCGTCGACGACCCGGATGCGGTTGCCGTCGCGGATCACCGTGGTCTTGATCTCGATCGGATCGAAATTGGGCAGCCGGTACATGTCCACCGTCAGGCGGGCCGGCATGAAATCAGGGCTGCCGTGCTTGGCCTCGATCTCGAAGCCCAGCAGGCCGACGATGACGCGCCCGTGCAGGGACTGAGGGTTCCAGGGGCCGCGGCAGGACGGTTGCGGGACGTAAAATTGACCGTCCCTTTTGAAAAAAGGTTCGTTTTGCATGGGGCGGGACCATGACGGATTCCCCCCAGGCGCGCGACTCCCCGTTCCCGTACCCCCGCCCAGAAATTCTAGGCCGGAACGTAGCTGGCCAGGTTGCGCCGGATGCGCTCCAGGATCGGCAGGTCGGAGGGCGGCGCCTCGAAGGCCTGGCCGGTGATGGTTTCGAAGGCGCGGATATAGACCCGGGCCGTCTCGTCGATCATCTGCGCGGGGATCTCCGGGATCGGGTCCTTATAGGGGTCGCAGCGGGCCGCCACCCAGGAGCGCACGAAATCCTTGTCGAAGCTCTCGGGCGGCTCGCCCTTGGCGAACTTCTCCGGATAGCTCTGGGCGAACCAGTAGCGGCTGGAGTCCGGGGTGTGGATCTCGTCGGCCAGGATGATGGTCCCGGCCTTGTCCACGCCGAACTCGTACTTGGTGTCCACCAGGATCAGGCCGCGCGCCGCCGCCATCGCCTGGCCGCGGGCGAACAGCGCCAGGGCGTAGGTCGACAGCGTCTCCCACTGCGCGGCGCTGAGCAGCCCCTGCTCGACGATCTGCGCCGGGGTCAGGGGCGCGTCGTGCTCGCCGTCATTGGCCTTGGAGGTCGGCGTGATGATGGGGCTGGGCAGGATCTGGTTGTCGGCCAGGCCGTCGGGCAGCCTGTGGCCGTACATCTCCCGCGCGCCCTTCTTGTAGAGGGTCAGGATCGAGGTCCCCGTGGTCCCGGCCAGATAGCCGCGCACCACGATCTCCACCGGCAGGATCTCCAGCCGCGTCCCCACCACCACATTGGGGTCGGGATAGGCCAGGACGTGGTTGGGGCAGATGTCGGCGGTGGCCTCGAACCAGAACTTCGCCGTCTGGGTCAGGACCTGGCCCTTGTAGGGGATCACCGCCAGGATGGTGTCGAAGGCCGACAGCCGGTCGCTGGAGATCAGCAGCATGCGCCCGTCGCCCAGATCGTAGGTGTCGCGCACCTTGCCCCGGTAGTGGTTGGGCAGTTCGGGAAGGGTGGCGTCGGCCAGCACCTGGTCGGGGCGCGCGGGGAGCTGCGGTGTCATTGTCTGCCTATGCTGCGAAGACAAAGCGACGTCCAGTTCGTATGATCATCGAACCCCGGAGGAACACCCCATGAAACGCCTGATCGCCCTCGCCGTCCTGGCCGCAACCGCCGCCGCCACGCCCGCCCTCGCCGATCTCGCGGTGGGCGCCAAGGCGCCGGACTTCACCGCCCCGGCCTATCTGGCGGGCAAGCCCTTCACCTTCGACATGGCCGCGGCGCGCAAGAAGGGCCCGGTGGTCCTTTACTTCTTCCCCTCGGCCTTCACCGGCGGCTGCAATCTCGAGGCCCACCTGTTCTCCGAGGCCGCCGACGAGTTCAAGGCCCAGGGCGCGACCCTGATCGGGGTCACCGCGGGCAAGGTCGAACGCCTGGCCGAATTCTCCGCCGACACCACCACCTGCGGCGGCAAGTTCGCCGTGGCCGCCGATCCGGGCGCCAAGATCGCCAAGGCCTACGACTCGCCCATGAAGATGGCCGGCATCAAGGCCCCGGTGGACCTCTCGGCCCGCACCTCCTACGTCATCGCCCCGGACGGCAAGGTCCTGCTGGCCTACGACAACATGAAGGCCGACGACCACGTCAACCAGACCCTCACGGCGCTGAAGGCCTGGAAGGCCAAGCAGAAGAAGTAGCCGCCAGGCGCGGGAAGGCTTGCGAAACAAGCGGTTTTCCCGTATCTGCCCGCCTCTTCACGGACGGCGGTCTCAAGTCGGAACGTAAAAGGCGCGGGAGCCTCCCGCGCGCCGCATTGAGATCCATCGTTTTCGCCGGGCTTCCGCCGTCGACAGCGCCGCCTCCACAACGGAAGAAGGAAAACATGGCGCTCTACGAGCACGTCGTTATCTCGCGGCAGGATATCTCGCCGCAACAAGCCGAAGCCCTCAATGACCAGATCAAGGCCCTCATCGAAGAGGGTGGCGGCGTGGTCGCGAAGATCGAGTACTGGGGCCTTCGCAACCTGACCTACCGGATCAAGAAGAACCGCAAGGGTCACTATTCCCTGATCTCCATCGACGCCCCGCCCCCGGCGGTGAAGGAAATGGAGCGCCAGCTGTCTCTCAATGAAGACGTGCTGCGCCACCTGACGGTCCGCGTCGAGGAGCTCGACCTCGAGCTCTCGCCGGTCCTGGCCCGTCGCGACCGTGATCGTGAGCGCGAACCGCGCCGCGAAGACAGCTTCCAAGCCTAAGAAAGGGAGGATCATCACATGACCGACGAAACCTCCGAAGCCACCACCGCCGGCGCGCCTGCCGCGGGTGGCCAGCGCCGCCCCTTCTTCCGTCGCCGCAAGGTCTGCCCGTTCTCGGGCGCCGGCGCGCCGAAGATCGACTACAAGGACGTGAAGCTGCTGCAGCGCTACGTCTCCGAACGCGGCAAGATCGTGCCCTCCCGCATCACCGCGGTGTCGGCCAAGAAGCAACGTGAGCTGGCCAAGGCCATCAAGCGCGCCCGCTTCCTGGCCCTCCTCCCCTACGTCGTGAAGTAGGGAGACAGGCACATGAAAGTCATTCTGCTCGAACGCGTCGAAGGCAAGGGCGCCCTGGGCGATGTGGTCACCGTAAAGGACGGCTACGCGCGCAACTTCCTGCTTCCGCGCAACAAGGCGCTCCGCGCCAACGCCGCCAACGTCAAGGTCTTCGAGGCCCAGCGCGCCGACATCGAGGCCCGCAACCAGAAGGCCAAGGAACAGGCCGCCAAGACCGGCGAAGGTCTGGACGGCACCTCCTACATCCTGATCCGTCAGGCGGGCGAAAGCGGCCAGCTCTACGGTTCGGTCTCCGGCCGTGACGTCGCCGACATCGTCAACGCGGCCGGCGGCAAGCTGGAACGCTCGATGGTGGCGCTCGACAAGCCGATCAAGACCCTGGGTCTCCACCCGGTGAAGGTCGTCCTGCACGCCGAAGTCGTCGTGACGGTGACCCTCAACATCGCCCGCAGCCAGGACGAGGCCGAGCGCCAAGCCCGCGGCGAGGACGTGATCAACGCTCAGTTCGAGGAAGATCGCGTCGCGGCCGAGGAAGCCGCCCAGGACATGCTGGCCGGCGGCGCCGGTTCGCACGAAGGCGACTACGTCGAGAGCTGATCTCAGCGCGACAATTCAAGATTGAAGACGGCGCGGGACACTCGGTTCCGCGCCGTTTTTCATGTCCGCCGTTGCAGAAATGTCATTTTCACGGGCAGCGGCGCCCCCTAGCTAGGCAGTCATCAGGGCCAAGCTAGAGCTCCAGGGCCTCCCGGAGCAGAGGGGATGACATGCGCTACCGTACACTCTTGATCACCACGGCGTCCGCCGTAAGCCTTTGGACCGGCGTCGCCGCCGCCCAGACCGCGCCCAAGACCCAGACCGAAGTCGAGGAATTCGTCGTCACCGGCACCCGCGCGGTGGGCCGCACGCGGCTCGAGACCCTGGCCCCCGTCGACGTCATCACCACCGAGACCCTGCAGCAGCGCGGCACGACCGAACTGGCCACGGCGCTGGCCACCACCGTGCCCTCCATCAACTTCCCGCGGCCCTCCAACACCGACGGCACCGACACCATCCGCCCGGCCACCCTGCGCGGCCAGGGCCCCGACCAGACCCTGGTCCTGGTGAACGGCGCCCGCCGCCACGCCACGGCGCTCGTGAACACCAACGGCTCGGTGGGCCGCGGCTCCGCCGCCGTCGACCTCAACGCCATCCCCTCCACCGCGATCGAGCGCATCGAGGTCCTGCGGGACGGCGCCTCGGCCCAGTACGGCTCCGACGCCATCGCCGGGGTCATCAACATGCGCCTGCGCGAAGCCAGCAGCGGCGGCGGCCTGTCGGTCACCACCGGCGAGTACGTCACCAGCTTCGACGGCTTCTACGGCGGCAAGCGCGACATCACCGACGGCCAGACCACCACGGTTTCCGGCTGGCAGGGCCTGACCCTGCTGGGCGACGGCTTCCTGACCCTGTCGGCGGAATACCGGGCGCGCCAGAACACCAACCGCAGCGACGTCGATCCGCGCGTCACCCCGGTGCGCGTCACCTCGCGCTTCGGCGACGGCGACTCCGACGACCTGTCCTTCTACGCCAACGCCGGCAAGCCGCTGGGCGACACCTGGAACCTCTACGGCTGGTACGGCTACGAGCACCGCGACGCCTCCTCGGCGGCCACCTACCGCCTGCCCACCGACGCCACCCAGAACATCCCCTCGGTCTATCCCAACGGCTACCTGCCGCTGATCACCACCGACACCGAGGACAACAGCGCCGGCCTCGGCCTCAAGGGCGAATGGGCCGGCTTCAACGTCGATGTGAACCTGGTCTACGGCAAGAACGACATCGACTTCGGCGTCCAGCACACGATCAATCCGTCGCTCGGCCCCACCTCCCCCACCTCGTTCCAGGCCGGCGGCCTGACCTATGACCAGACCGTCTTCGGCGCCGACTTCAGCCGCGAGGTCGAGGTCGGGCTGGTGAAGCCGCTCAACGTCGCCTTCGGCCTCGAGGCCCGCCGCGAGACCTACAAGATCAACCCCGGCGAGCCCGGCTCCTACATCCGCGGTCCGTTCACGACGCTCGCCCTGGGGTCGCGCGGCTTCACCGGCTTCACCCCCTCCAACATCGTCGACGTCGATCGCGACGCCGTCGGGGTCTATCTGGATCTCGAAGGCAATCTGACCGAGAAGCTCTCGGCCTCGGCGGCCGTGCGCTACGAGGACTATTCGGACTTCGGCGGCAACACGACGGGCAAGCTCTCGGCGCGTTACGACTTCACGCCGGAATTCGCGATCCGCGGTTCGGTCTCCACCGGCTTCCGGGCCCCGGCCCTGCAGCAGCAGTACTACACCGCCACCTCGATCCTCTACATCAACGGCGTGCCCTTCGAGACCGGCACCTATCCCTCGGTGAGCCCGGTGGGCCGGGCCCTCGGCGGCAAGCCCCTGGAGCCGGAGACCTCGGACAACTACGCCCTGGGCTTCGTCTTCCGGAAGGGCGCCTTCGAGCTGACGGTGGACGCCTACCAGATCAAGGTGAAGGACCGCATCGTCCTGTCGGAGACCCTGACCGGCAGCGCCACCGCCGCCCCGGGGACCAACGCCCGCGTCATCTATGACCTGCTGTCGCCCTACGGCGCCTCGGCCGCCCGCTTCTTCATCAATGGCGTGGACACCGACACCAAGGGCGTGGACGTCGTCGCCCACTACCGGATCGTCGACGACCAGGCCGGGACCTTCGACCTGACGGCGGCCGGCAACGTCAACGACTTCAGCGTCACCAAGACCCCCACGACCTCGGCCACCATCCTGCCGACCCCGGTCTCGCTGTTCGCCCGCCAGGCCACCCTGCGGTTCGAGGATGGCGCGCCCAAGCACAAGCTGACCCTGCAGGGCGACTGGAAGAAGGAGGGCTGGGGCGCCACCCTGCGCACCACCTTCTATGGCGACGTCCTGTCGCCGGGCACCCTGGCCGACGGCAGCGCCGACAGCCACACGGGGTCCCAGGGCATCGTCGATCTGGAGGGGCGTTACACCTTCCCGATGGGCGTGACGGTCTCGGTGGGCGCCGACAACCTCTTCGACGGCTACCCGCTGCAGATCGCGCCGAACCTCAACACCTCGGGCGCGGCGCCCTTCTCGTCCTTCTCGCCCTTCGGCTTCGGCGGGCGGTTCGTCTACGGCCGCCTGTCCTACAAGTGGTAGGGCCAGGCCCACTCTGAGATGGAGCGGCGCGGAACCCCGGTTCCGCGCCGCTTTCATGTCCACGACAGATTCGGTCGCACACCCCCGGAAGGGGGGCTGAGCGGCGGCGTTGGATGGGTTAGGATCGAGTCCCGACTCCGGTCGGACCGTGGTCATCCACAGGCGCGGCCCGAACCTGTGAGTAGGGCTTCTGGCCGCACTGTTTCGCACCCCGCCTTAAGCTATCAGTAACCCATGGCCCTCGTTCCCGCGCTCGACCTCCGCCCCGCCCACAACGACACGGCGATCCCCCACGCCCCGGCCAATATCGAGGCCGAACAGGCCCTGCTGGGCGCCGTCCTCTACGACAACGCCACCTTCGAGCGGATCGGCGACTATCTGCAGGCCCGGCACTTCTACGAGCCCTTCCACGCCCGCCTGTACGCGGCGATCGAGACCCATGTCCGCAAGGGCCAGCTGGCCGAGCCGATCCTGCTGGCCGAGCAGTTCAGCCGCGACCCGGCCTTCGAGGAGCTGGGCGGCATCCGCTACCTGGCCGACCTGGTGGACCGCGCCCCGCCGGGCGCCAACGCCCCGGACTATTCCCGCGTCATCTACGACCTGGCCCTGCGCCGCGACCTGATCCGCATCGGCGGCGACATCGCCCAGGCGGCCACCGCGCCCGAGGACGACCTCTCGGCCCGCGACCAGATCGAGGCGGCCGAACAGCAGCTCTACGCCCTGGCCGAGAGCGGCGGCCAGAGCCAGGGGTTCGTGCCCCTGTCGGAGGCCCTGCACGGCGCCGTGACCATGGCCGCCGAGGCCCACAGCCGCGACGGCGGCCTGGCCGGCCTCTCCACCGGCCTGATCGACCTGGACCAGAAGCTGGGGGGCCTGCACCCCTCCGACCTGCTGATCCTCGCGGCCCGCCCCTCCATGGGCAAGAGCGCGCTCGCCGTGAACATCGCCTTCCACGTGGCCCGCAACTACGCCTGGGAGCCGCAGCCGGACGGCACCAAGAAGACCGTCAGCGGCGGGGTGGTGGCCTTCTTCCAGCTCGAAATGTCCGCCGACCAGCTGGCCATGCGTATGCTGGCCGATGTCTCCGGCGTGTCCGGCGACCGCCTGCGCAAGGGCGAGATCGACGCCGTGGAGTTCGGCCGGGTGCGCGACGCGGCCCTCGAGATCCAGGACGCCCCCCTTTATATCGACGACACCGGCGGCATCACCATGGCCAAGCTGGCCGCCCGCGCCCGGCGCCTGAAGCGCATGGTGGGCCTGGACCTCATCGTCGTGGACTACCTCCAGCTCGTCACCATCGGTCCCGGCAGCAAGGTGGACAACCGGGTGCAGGAGGTCAGCGCCATCACCCAGGGCCTCAAGACCCTGGCCAAGGAGCTCTCCGTTCCGGTCATCGCCCTGGCCCAGCTCTCCCGCCAGGTGGAGAACCGCGAGGACAAGAAGCCCCAGCTCTCCGACCTGCGGGAATCGGGCTCCATCGAGCAGGACGCCGACTGCGTGATGTTCATCTACCGGGAGGAATACTACCTCTCCCGCACCGAGCCGCGCGAAGGCACGCCGGAACACCTCACCTGGCAGGACCAGATGGACCAGGTGGCCGGCCTGGCCGAGGTGATCATCGGCAAGCAGCGTCACGGCCCCATCGGCACCGTGAAGCTGTCCTTCAACTCCGACCTCACCAAGTTCGGCAATCTGGCCCGCGACCACAGCCGCTACGATCAACAGCAGCGCGACTGATCGCGCCGCTTGAACCGCCTTTCCCTTCCGGCTGCCAGCCTCTAAGGGAGCGCCAATGGCTCTCCCCTCCTCCGCGCGCCTGACGATCGATCTCGACGCCCTGGCGCACAACTACGGCGTCCTGCGCGCCCATGCGCCGGGGGCGGAAGCCGCCCCCGTGGTCAAGGGGGACGGCTATGGCCTGGGCGCCGGCGCCATCGGCCGACGGCTGTGGGCCGAAGGCGCCCGCAGCTTCTTCGTCGCCCGCCTCACCGAGGGCGAGGCCCTGCGCGCCGCCCTCGGCCCCGAGCGCCCGGCTGTCATCTATGTCCTGGACGGCATGACCAGCGGCACGGCCCCGCGCCTGCTGGCCGCCGATCTCACGCCATCCCTCACCAGCGTGCCGCAGATCGAGGCCGCCGGCAGCTTCGCCTCGGGCCTCGGCCGCCCCCTGGCCGTGGCCCTGCACGTCGATACCGGCATGAACCGCCAGGGGATCACGCCGGACCAGGCCGTGGCGCTCGCCCAGTCCCGCGATCGGCTAGCCCATCTCGAGATCGGCCTGGTGATGAGCCACCTGGGCTCGGCGCCGGAACCCCGGAGCCCGCGCAACGCCCGCCAGCTCGAACGCTTCGCCGCCGTCCGCAAGCTGTTCCCCGACGCCCGCGCCAGCTTCGCGGCCTCGGCCGGCATCTTCCTTGGCGAGGACTACCGCTTCGAGATGGTCCGCCCCGGCGTCAGCCTCTATGGCGGCGGCCCCGAGGAGCGCCCCGATGCGCGCCTCAAGGCGGTGGCCACCCTGGAGGCCCCCATCCTCGACATCCGCAATATCGAGGCCGGCGAGACCGTCGGCTATGGCTCCAGCCGCGTCGTCGATCGCCCCACCCGGGTGGCCGTGGTGGCCGCGGGCTATGCCGACGGCCTGGTGCGCGCCGCCAAGGCCGCGGGTCACGGCTGGTACGCCGGCGCCCCGCGCCCCTTCCTCATCGTCACCATGGACCTGATCCTGGTGGAGATCGGCGACACCCCCGCCGGCCTGGGGGACATGGTCGAACTCATGGGCCCCAACGCCCACATCGACGACCTGGCCGCCGCCGCCGGCACCGTGGCCCACGAATGCCTGGTCCGCCTCAGCCCGCGGGCCGAGCGGGTCTATCTCGGCGAGGTCTGAGCCCCTCCAACGCCAAGGCGTCGGCCTGTTCGGCCAGCCCGTCTTGACCTGCAATCATGTGTCAGTTATTCCTGACACCTGAAATGGAACTGCCGGATCGGTCGGCGTCTCCAGCCTGTCGAGAACGCCATGACCCGCACGATCGAGACCCATCCCAACCTCTATGCCCGGCTGGCCGGGGCCATCTACCTGCTGGTGATCGTGTTCGGCGGCTTCTCGGAGGGGTTCGTCATGAACGCCCTGGTGGTCTCCGGCGACCCCGCCGCCACGGCCCACAACATCATCGCCTCGCCCGACCTGTGGACCCTCAGCGTGGCGGGCAACCTCCTCGTGCCGCTGATCGCGGTGGTCCAGCTCTGGATCGAGTACCTGCTGCTGCGGCCGGTGAGCCGCAACGTCTCCCTGCTGTTCCTGCTGTTCAACCTGGTCTCCCTGGCCGTGGAGTGCGTCAGCAAGCTGTTCCTGCTGATGGTGGTCCCGATCCTGCGCCGCGCGGACGGGGCCTTCGATCCGGGCCAGATCCAGGCCCTGGCGGGCCTGGCCCTCACCGCCCACGACATCGCCTTCCACATCACCCTGATCTTCTTCGGCGCGGCCTGCCTGCTCAGCGGCTTCCTGATCTTCCGCTCGGGCTACCTGCCCCGGCTCGTGGGCCTGCTGATCCAGGCCGCCGGCGCCAGCTACCTGATCGCCGCCTTCTCCCAGCTGTTCGCCCCGGCCTTCGCCGCCCAGATCACCCCCGCCATCCTGCTGCCGGCCCTGGTGGGCGAATCCACCCTCTGCCTGTGGCTCCTGCTGAAGGGCGTGAACCTCCAGAGGTGGACCGCGCGGCTCGCCCAGGCCTGACTCCGTGGCGCCTTGCGGGTCACTTGTCGGCCAAGATTGGTCGGCCTGATCGGCTGCGCACCCTTGGTGCGCAAGGCTTTGTCGGCGTTCGTCGGCCCGTGAACCGCCTTGTCTTCCATCCACGGCCACCGACGAACGAAATCCGACGCCCCGCCGCCCTTCCCCGTCGCCCATGTTCCCTATATGTACTCCTGATCCGCCAACGCCTCGCGGCGTTTCGCGCTAGTCTGCCCCGACCCCGAATCAGGAGACCCCATGGCCCGCGACGGCGCCGTCTATGTCTGCCAGACCTGCGGCGCGACCCAGTCCAAGTGGGCGGGCCAGTGCCCGGCCTGCCTGGCGTGGAACGCCCTGGTGGAGGAGGTCCAGAGCCGCCCGCCCGGCGCCCTGGCCCCCAGCCGCGGCAGCCTGCGCGGCAAGGGCCTGCCCTTCCAGGGCCTGCAGGAACACACCCCGGCCCCACCCCGCATCCTGACCGGGGTGGGCGAGTTCGACCGCGTCTGCGGCGGCGGCGTGGTGCCGGGCTCGGCCATCCTGGTGGGCGGCGACCCCGGGGTGGGCAAGTCCACCCTGCTGCTGCAGGTGGCCGCCTTCGCCGCCCGCCGCGGGGCCAACTGCGCCTACATCTCCGGCGAGGAGGCCGTGGAGCAGGTCCGCAGCCGCGCCCAGCGCATGGGCCTGGCCGACGCCCCGGTCCGCCTGGCCGCCGAGACCTCCCTGCGCGACATCGTCGAGGGCCTGAAGCGCGAGAAGTTCGACCTGGTGGTGATCGACTCCATCCAGACCCTGTGGAGCGACGCCCACGAGGCCGGCCCCGGCTCCGTCACCCAGGTCCGCGCCGCCACCGGCGAACTGGTGCGCCTGGCCAAGAAACAGGGCGTGGCGGTGATCCTGGTGGGCCACGTCACCAAGGAGGGGACCATCGCCGGCCCCCGGGTGATCGAGCATATGGTGGACGCCGTCCTGGCCTTCGAGGGCGAGCGCGGCTACCCGTTCCGCATCCTGCGCGGGGTCAAGAACCGCTTCGGCGCCACCGACGAGATCGGGGTCTTCGAGATGGGCGACGCCGGCCTGGCGGAGGTGAAGAACCCCTCGGCCCTGTTCCTCGACACCTCCGGCGAGCGGGCGGCGGGCGCGGCGGTCTTCGCCGGCATCGAGGGCTCGCGGCCCGTCCTGGTGGAATTCCAGGCCCTGGTGGCCCCCTCGGCCTATGGCACCCCGCGGCGCGCGGTGGTGGGCTGGGACACCGGCCGGCTGAACATGGTCCTGGCGGTGCTGGAGGCGCGCTGCGGCCTCGGTCTCGGCAATCGCGACGTCTATCTCAACGTGGCCGGCGGCCTGCGGATCAGCGAGCCGGCCGCCGATCTGGCGGCGGCGGCGGCCCTGGCCTCCTCAGCCCTGGACGTCGCCCTGCCCCAGGACTGCGTGGTGTTCGGCGAGGTCAGCCTGTCGGGGGACGTGCGTCCTGTCAGCCGCATGGATTCACGTCTGAAAGAAGCCGCAAAGCTCGGTTTTAAAAGGGCTTTCGGGCCGGCCGACGTCGATGGCGGGCCCCTGAGGATGACCGGTGTGGCCCGCCTGGGCGACGCCATCCGCCGCATCGGCGACGGCGATTGGGATTAGACGGCTTGCCCTGGTTCGACATCGTCGTGCTGTCCATCCTGCTGACCTCGGCGGGGATCGGATTCTACCAGGGCGCGGCCCGCGAGATGGTCGCGGTGCTGTCCTTCCTGATCGCCGCCGTCGTGGCGGTCTATGGCCTGCGCTTCACCGGCCCCCTGGGGCGGGCCATGGTCGATCCCGACTGGGCGGGCATGGCCGGCGCCATCGTGGCCACCTTCGTCCTGGTCTACGGGGCCCTGCGGCTTACGGGCGCAGGCCTTGCGCGGCGCATCCAGGAGACTCAGATCCTGGGCCTGCTGGACCGCACCGTCGGCCTCGGCTTTGGACTGATCCGCGCCTTCGTGGTGCTGGGAGCTTTCAACCTGGCCTTCAACGCCGCCACCCCGCCCGAGCTTCGGCCCAAATGGATGACCGGCGCGGTCTTCTATCCGATGACCACGGCGGCCGGTCAGCTCCTGAAGGCCTTCGCGCCGCGCGGCCTGGACATGGCCAACAAGCTCAAGCCCGCGGTTTCCGAGGCGGTTCGTGACGGTTCGGCGAAGGCCCCGCGTGACTCTGGCGACGGTCGCGGCTATGACGCCCGCGATCGCGGCAGTATCGACGATCTAGTGGAGAAATCCCGATGAGCCAGACTTCGGATCGATGGCGACAGGTTTCCCGCGATCCGGATGATGACACGCCCCGCCTGGAGTGCGGCGTGTTCGGCGTCTTCGACACCGAGGGCGCCTCGGCCATCACGGCGCTGGGGCTGCACGCCCTGCAGCACCGCGGGCAGGAAGCCTGCGGCATCGCCAGCTTCGACGGCCTGGGCTTCCACACCGAGCGCCACATGGGCCATGTCGGCGACGCCTTCGCCGGCGGCGACCTCATCGACCGCCTGCCGGGCGCCTCGGCCATCGGCCACACCCGCTACTCCACCGCCGGCGGCAGCTTCATCCGCAACGTCCAGCCGATGTTCGCCGACCTCGAGGCCGGCGGCCTGGCCATCGCCCACAACGGCAACCTCACCAACTTCCTGACCCTGCGCCAGCAGCTGGTGGCCGAGGGCGCGATCTTCCAGTCCACCTCGGACTCCGAGGTCATCCTCCACCTCATCGCCCGCTCGCGGCGCGCCCGTCTGGTGGACAAGTTCATCGACGCCCTGTCGCGGATCGAGGGCGGCTACGCCCTGGTGGCGCTCTCCAACAAGAAGCTGATCGGGGTGCGCGATCCCCTCGGCATCCGCCCCCTGGTGCTCGGCGACCTGGACGGCAAGCCGGTCCTGGCGTCCGAGACCTGCGCCCTCGACATGATCGGCGCCACCTTCGTCCGCGACGTCGAGCATGGCGAGATGGTGGTCATCGACCACGACGGCATCGAGTCCCTGCGCCCCTTCCCGGCCGCCAAGGCCCGGCCCTGCATCTTCGAATACGTCTATTTCGCCCGTCCCGACTCCGTGGTGAACGGCCGCTCGGTCTATGAAGTGCGCAAGCGCATGGGCCGCAAGCTGGCCATGGAGAGCCACGTGCCGGTGGACGTCATCGTCCCCGTCCCCGACTCTGGCGTGCCCGCCGCCCTGGGCTACGCCCAGGAGGTGGGCATTCCCTTCGAGATGGGGATCATCCGCAATCACTATGTCGGCCGGACCTTCATCCAGCCGACCCAGGGCGCCCGCGAGAACGGGGTGCGCATGAAGCTCTCGCCCAACCGCTCGGTCCTGGCCGGCAAGCGGGTGATGCTGATCGACGACTCCATCGTCCGCGGCACCAACTCCGTCCGCGTCGCCCGCATGGTGCGCGAGGCCGGCGCCGCCGAGGTCCACCTGCGCTCGGCCTCGCCGCCGATCATGTGGCCCGACTACTACGGCATCGACATGCCCGACCGCGACAAGCTGCTGGCCGCCAACCACACCGTCGAGGAGATCGCCAAGATCCTCGAGGTCGACTCCATGGGCTACCTCTCCGTGGACGGCCTCTACTGGGCCATGGAATCGGCGCCGCGCAATCCCGACGAGCCGCAGTTCACCGACCACTACTTCACCGGCGACTATCCGACCCGCCTGCTGGATCGCGAGATCGCCGAGGGCCGCAACGAGACGGCCGAGCGCCAGCTGTCGTTCCTGGTCGACGCGTGAGCGGAGGGAAGGCCGGCGGCTGGATCAGCCGCCTGAAGCCCGACTGGTACATCATCCTGATCGTCAGCATGGTGGTGCTGGCCTCGATCCTGCCCGCCCGCGGCGCGGCGGCCCCGGCCTTCGGCCTGGCCACCAAGATCGCCATCGCGCTGGTCTTCTTCCTGCACGGCGCCAAGCTTTCGCGGGAGGCGGTGATCAAGGGCGTCACCCACTGGCGGCTGCACCTGCTGGTCCTGGCCGCCACCTTCGTCCTCTTCCCCCTGCTCTGCCTGGGCCTGGCCGCCCTGCCCGGCGCGATCACCCCGGCCGCCCTCGCCCCTGGCCTGATCTTCCTGGGCTGCCTGCCGTCGACCATCCAGTCCTCCATCGGCTTCACCGCCGTGGCGCGGGGCAATGTGGCGGCCACCGTCGCCTCGGCGACGGCCTCCAACCTGCTGGGCATAGCCCTGACGCCCCTGCTGGCGGCGATGCTGATGCACACCCAGGGCGGCTTCTCCCTGCACTCGGCCCAGTCGATCGTCCTGCAGCTGCTGCTGCCCTTCATCGCCGGCCAGGTCCTGCGCCCCTGGGTCGGACCCTGGATCAGCGCCCGGGCCAAGGCGGTGGGCTATGTGGACCGCGGCTCCATCCTGCTGGTGGTCTATTCGGCCTTCTCCGAGGCCGTGGTCCAGGGCATCTGGACCAAGGTCAGCGCGCTCGACCTGGTGCGCCTGCTGATCCTCTGCCTGGTCCTGCTGGCCACCGTCCTGCTGGCCACCCTGTTCGCGGCGCGGGCCTTCAAGTTCAACAAGGAGGACGAGATCACCATCGTCTTCTGCGGCTCCAAGAAGAGCCTGGCCAGCGGCGTGCCCATGGCCGGGGTGCTGTTCCCCGGCGCGACGCTCGGCCTGATCCTGCTGCCGATCATGGTCTTCCACCAGATCCAGCTCATGGCCTGCGCGGTGATCGCCGGCGTCTATGCAAAGCGGGCGGACAGCGACGCCCAGACCAGCTAGAAGCCCCGCCATGACTGACCAGAATCTCCCCCTCGCCGGCAAGATCGCCCTCGTCACCGGCGCCTCCCGCGGCATCGGCCGCGCCAGCGCGCTGGCGCTCGCCAAGGCCGGCGCCCACGTCATCGCCGTGGCCCGCACCACCGGCGGCCTGGAGGAGCTCGACGACGAGATCCGCGCCGCCACCGGCCAGCCCGCCACCCTGGTCCCCATGGACATCTCCCAGGTCGAGGGCCTGGACCAGCTGGGCCTGGCCATCCACGAGCGGCACGGCCGCCTGGACATCCTGGTGCACGCCGCCGCCATCCTGGGCGCCATCACCCCGGTCAGCCACATCGAACCGGCCCTCTGGGACAAGGTGATGGCCACCAACCTGACGGCCACCTACCGCCTGATCCGCACCACCGAGCGCCTGCTGCGGGCCTCCGACGCCGGCCGGGCCATCTTCCTCACCACCGGCCGCGTGCAGCGCCCCAAGGCCTTCTGGGGCGTCTACGGCGTCTCCAAGGCGGCCATGGAGCACCTGGTCCAGACCTGGGCCGACGAGCTGGAGAACACCACCATCCGCGCCGCCCTGGTGGATCCGGGCGTCATGCGCACCAAGATGCGCGCCGAGGCCATGCCGGGCGAGGATCCCATGACCCTGCCCGAGCCCTCGGAGATCGGGCCGATGATCGTGGAGCTTGCCCAGGCGGACCTGGGCCTGCCGAAATCTAGCGTTTTGTTTTCGGACTGGAAGCAGAGGTCCGGCTCGCCCGCTTCGGCTTGACCCCCGGGCGGGCCAGCTTCTGGGTCCGCCCCTTGGGATTTCCCACCTGCTTGGGCTTGGCGACATAGGCGCGCTTCGGCTTGGCCGCCGCGCCGGCCTTGGCCTTGGCCGAGGCCGCCGCCTTGGTCTTGGCGCGCAGGCCCGTCGAGGGGCCTGAGGCCGCCTTGCTGGCGGCCTTGGCGGCGAAGCCCGCGGCCGGGCCGCTCTTGGCCTCGCCCTCGGCGAAGGGGTTCTTGTTCGACTTCACCGTCAGCCGCATGGGCACGCCGGGTAGGTCGAAGCTCTCCCGCAGCGAGTTGATCAGGTAGCGGCGATAGTGGTCCGGCAGCTGGTCGGCGCGGCTGGCGAACAGCACGAAGGTCGGCGGCCGGGCCTTGGTCTGGGCCATGTATTTCGGCTTGATCCGGCGCCCGCCCACCGAGGGGGGCGGATGCCGCTGGGTGGCCATGGAGAGCCAGTCGTTCAGGTCGCGGGTCTTGACCTTGGTGGACCAGTCGGCGTGCACCTTGAAGACCGCGGGCATCAGCTTGTCGAGGCCGCGGCCGGTCTCGGCCGACAGGGCCACCACCGGCGTGCCGCGAAGCTGCGGCAGCAGGCGGGCGGCCTCCTCGTTGAACATGGCGAGCGTCGCGCGCTGGTCCTCCACAAGGTCCCACTTGGCCAGGCAGAAGACCAGGCCCCGGCCCTCCCGCTCGACCAGGTCGGCGATCTGCAGGTCCTGGACCTCGAAGGGGTGGGTGGCGTCCATCACCAGGATCACCACCTCGGCATAGGTGATGGCGCGGATGGAGTCCTGGCCCGACAGCTTCTCCAGCTTCTCCTCGACCCGCGCCTTGCGGCGCAGGCCGGCGGTGTCCACCAGGCGGATGGCCCGGTCGTCCCAGGTCCAGTCCACGGGGATCGCGTCGCGGGTGATGCCGGCCTCGGGGCCGGTCAGCAGCCGGTCCTCGCCGATCAGCTTGTTCACCAGGGTCGACTTGCCGGCGTTGGGGCGCCCGACAATGGCGATCTGCACGGGCTTCTCGACGGCCTCGCCGTCCTCGAATTCGTGCTCGACCGAATAGGGGGCGATCGCCTGGTAGAGATCGGCCATGCCCTCGCCGTGCTCGGCGGAGATCGGGATCGGCTCCCCCAGGCCCAGGCTGAAGGCGTCGTTGATGCCGGCGTCGCCGCGTTTGCCCTCGGCCTTGTTGGCCAGCAGGATCACCGGCTTGTCGCGGCGGCGCAGGATCTCGCCGAACACCCGGTCCATCGGGGTGACGCCATCGCGGGAGTCGATCACGAACAGGGCCACGTCGGCCTCGTCGATGGCGAGCTCCGTCTGGGCGCGCATCCGCGCCTCCAGACTCTCGTCGGTGACGTCCTCGAATCCGGCGGTGTCGATCAGCTCCAGATCGATGTCGCCGATGGTCCCGACGCCGAAGCGCCGGTCACGGGTGACGCCGGGCCGGTCATCGACGATGGCGAGCTTCTTGCCCGCCAGCCGATTGAACAGGGTCGATTTGCCGACGTTCGGACGCCCTACGATCGCAAGCCTGAGCGGCATGGGGTCCTGGTCTTCTCTGGCTTAGCGCAGCGCGATGAGTTGAGCCTCATCGGTCGCGATATAGATGACGCCATTGACGGCGATCGGGCCCAGCAGAACGCTGGAACCGAGGTTCATGGTCTTCTCCACCACGCCGGTCTTGGCGTTGAGCGCCACCAGCTCGCCCTGGTTGGACACGGTGATCAGCTTGCCCGAGGCCAGCAGGGGGCTCGACCAGATCGGCTTGGAGACATATTTCTTGCGGCCCAGGCTGAGCCCCATCAGGCCGCCCTTGGCCTTGCCGCGGCCCACGCTGAGGTCGCGGATCCAGTAGATCTGGCCGCTCTCGCGGGCCACGCAGATCACCTGGCCGCCCTTGTCGACGACATAGACCACGTCCCCCGCCGGCCAGGGGGTGGTGATGCCGGTGATCGGCAGGCTCCAGCGCGCCTGACCGGTGCGCAGGTCGGTGGCCGCGAAGACGCCGGAGTGGCTGACGGCGAAGACATCGCCCTGATAGATGACCGGCCGGCCGGGAATGTCGCGAATCTCGGAGAGCGCGTTGTTGCGGCTGGCCCGCGACAGGGCCTCGTTCCACAGGTCGTTGCCGTTGGCGGCGCGCAGGGCCACCAGTTCGCCGGACCCGAAGGCGGCCACCACGGTGTCGCCCGACACCGCCGGCGTCGAAGCGCCCAGGATGCGCGAGGATTCCGACAGGGCCTGATAGGTCCAGCTCGGGGTCCCGTCGGCGGTGTTGTAGGTCAGCAGGGTGTTGTCCACCGCCACCACGAACAGGCGGCCGCCGGAGACGGTGGGGGCCGCGTGGATCGGCTGCTCGGTCTTCACCTTCCAGCCGACCGCGCCGGTGTCGGCGTTGAGCTGGGCGACGAACCGGTAGCCGGAGGCGACGTAGAGCTTGCCGTCGGCGATGGCGATGCCGCCGCCGAAGGATTCCTTGTCGCGCTTGCCGTCCGGACGCAGGTCGACCTTCCACACCTCGGCGCCCGACTGGGCGTCATGGGCCGAGACCGTGGCCTCGCCGTCCATCACATAGATCTTGCCGTTGACGGCCACCGGCGGGGCGGTGACGTGGGCGCCACGGTCGGAGCCCTTGCCGAAGCCGCGCTTCCAGGCGATCGACAGGTCTCCGCCGGCCGCGACGTGCTCGACGGAGTTTTCCAGCGTGCCGCCCGGCAGGGACCACTGGGTCACCTGGACGGGGTCGGGCAGGAAGAAGTCGGCGCCCTTCAGGGCCTCGGCGGCCTCCACCTTCTGGTCGAAGGCGACGATGGCGATGCGTTCGCCCTCGCTGGCGACTTCGCCGGGAGCTTCCTTCTTGGGGAAGGGGTTGAGGCGGCTAAGGGTCGAGCACCCGCTCGCGGCCAGGGCGGCCGTCAGGAGCAGGGCAAGTCCGGTGCGGCTGCGAAGCGTCATTTGGCGTCCGGGGTTTGTTGCGTCGGAGCGGAAGGGCCAGCCGCGGCGGCCCCCGGTTGAACAAGGCTCTGCGGCGGCAGGGCCGCGGCGGCGCGGGCGGCGGCGGCCACGTTCTTGGCCGAGCCGGAATCGATCAGGTCCATGGCGGCCTTGGCGCGGTTGCGCGCGCCTTCCGAGGCGTCGGCCAGCAGGGAGATCACCACGAAGTCGCCCCGCGCGCCGGCCAGGTCGCCGGCCATGATCTTGGCGAACGCCAGGGCTTCGCGCGCCTCGGTGCGATAGGGCCGACCTTCTTTGAGCATCGGCGTCAGGCGCGCCTCCAAGTCCTTGTAAGGAGCCGTGTCGAGCAAGGCGAAGGCGGATTTGAGGCGGGCGGCGTCCCCGATGATGTCGTTCGGCGCGGCTTCCGCGGCCTGGTCGAAATACTTCACCGCCTCGGCGGTCTTGCCGGCGGCCAGCTTCACGCCGCCCTGATGCTGCAGGGCCAGCGACTTGTAGGCCTTGGAGCCCGACTTCGCGACCTCGGTCCACAGCCGGTCGGCCTCGTCTGCGCGGCCGGCGTTGAAGGCGTCCAGGGCCTGGCTGTACTGCTCCGAGGCCTTCGACGTGGTCTTGGTCTGATAGGTCTCGTAGCCCCAGATCGCGAGGGCCACCACCAGGGCGGCGGCCATGACGGCGCCGACCCAGGGCAGGGCTTTCAGCGCAAGCGCCTTGTAGCGGTCGGTGCGGAGCTGCTCCTCGACCTCTTCAAAGACATCAACCACGTCGGGAAACTCCGCACGAAAGGCGCAAGGGAATAGAGCGGCGGAACCTATAGCGGCAGCTTGGCCGCCGCAACGGTTCGGCTCTCCGCCCGACTTAGCCTGCCCCGAGCTTCGACGCCATGAAAGTCTCGAAGGCGGCCATGTAGTCCGGATCCCAGCGCGACAGGGCCGATCGGTTGAGGATCAGGTCGTCGGCGGCCCAGCGGATCCGCTTCTCGTCGGTCTCGCGGGTGACGTCGTTGTCGGGGCACAGGATGTAGAAGTCCCCCTTCCCCATCGCCGCGATCATGAAATCGGCGACCTGCTCGGCGCTCCAGGCGCCGGGCGGCTTCTCGGTGGCCCGCGCCGTCATGCCGGTGAAGGTGAAGCCGGGAATCAGCAGGTGGGCGCTCACCTGCCCGCCCTCGACGTTGCGCAGCTGGTGGGCCAGGCCCTCGGTCAGGGCCTTCACCGCCGCCTTGCTGGTGTTGTAGGCCACGTCCCCGGGCGGATTGGTGATCCCCTGTTTGGAGCCGGTGTTGACGATGGCGCAGGGGGTCTGCTGGTCGATCATCAGCTGGGTGAAGGCCTGCAGGCCGTTGATCACCCCCCACAGATTGACCTCCAGCAGCCGACGCCAGCGGTCCGGATGCTCCCAGGCCCCGGCCCCGCCCCCGACCCCGGCGTTGTTCATCAGCACCCCCACCTCGCCGAACCGCTCGTAGGCGGCGTCCCGCAGGCGATTGACCGCCTCGGCGTCGGAGACGTCGGTGGGGACGCCGAACACCTGGTCGGGCGCGGCCGCCACGGCCTGGACCGCCTTCACCGCGGCCTTCAGGGCCTCGGCGTTCTGGTCGGCCAGGCAGACCTTCATCCCCAGGGCGGCGAACCGTTTGGCGGCCGCCAGGCCGATGCCGCTGGCGGAGCCGGCCACCACCGCGGCGCGGCCGGAGGTCAGGGCGGGGTGGGTCATGGTCATCTCCCGTGGATCAGCGGCGCGAGGAGGCGTCGAAGGCGAACAGATACGGCCAGCCTGCGCCGCGATATAGTGACCCCGGCATTGAATCGGTCACGCCATCCAGGGAGTACGCGCATGAAGACCCGTCAACTGGGGGCCAAGGGCCCGACCGTCTCGGCCATGGGCCTGGGCTGCATGACCATGACCGCCGTCTATGGCGCCCCCTCCGACAAGGCCGAGAGCCTGGCCACCCTGGACCGCGCCCTGGAGCTGGGGATCAACTTCTGGGACACCGCCGACATCTACGGCCCCTATGAGAACGAGGAGCTGCTGGGCGAGGCCCTGACCGGCCGCCGGGACAAGGTGTTCCTGGCCACCAAGTTCGGCATCGTCCGCAAGGGCGAGGCCACCGGGGTGGACGCCAGCCCGGCCTACGTCCGCTCGGCCTGCGACGCCAGCCTGAAGCGCCTGAAGACCGACGTCATCGACCTCTACTACCTGCACCGCGTCGACCGCGACACGCCCATCGAGGAGACCGTCGGCGCCATGGCGGAGCTGGTGAAGGCCGGCAAGGTCCGCCACCTGGGCCTGTCGGAAACCTCCGCCGAGACCCTGGAGCGGGCCTGCAAGGTCCACCAGATCACCGCCCTGCAGAGCGAATACTCCCTCTGGACCCGCGATCCGGAGACCGGCCCCCTGGCCGCCTGCGAGCGGCTCGGCGTCGGCTTCGTGCCCTACAGCCCCCTCGGCCGCGGCTTCCTCACCGGCGAGATCAAGACCCCCGACGACTTCGGCGCCGCCGACTGGCGCCGTTCCAACCCCCGCTTCCAGGGCGAGAACTTCGCCCGTAACCTGGCCATCGTGGAGAAGGTGAAGGCGCTGGCCCAGGCCAAGGGCGTCACCGCCTCGCAGCTGGCGCTGGCCTGGGTGATGTCCAAGGGCGAGCACGTGGTTCCGATCCCGGGCACCCGGCGCATCAAGTACCTGGAGGACAACGCCGGCGCCGTCGACGTCGTGCTCACCGCCGCCGACCTCGCCGAGATCGACGCGGCCTTCCCGCCGGACATCTCCGTCGGCGACCGCTACGCCGCCGGGATGATGGGCTCCCTGAACGGCTAGGACCTACTTCCGGCCCCGGCGGAACGGCTCGGGGTCGGCCTCGTGCTCGTCGAAGCCGAAGCGGGCGAAGCCCTCCTTCATCTCCGGGCTCAGGGGCGCCTCCAGCACCAGGGTGCCGCTGGAGGGGTGCGGCAGGCTCAGGCGCCGGGCGTGCAGCTGCAGCTTCAGCGGCCCCGACAGCTCCTTGGAGGCCGCGGTGTTGTACTTCGGGTCCCCCAGGATCGGGTGGCCCATGGCCAGCATGTGGGCCCGCAGCTGGTGGGTCCGGCCGGTGTGGGGGCGCAGGGCCATCCAGGCGGCCCGGGGCCCGGCCCGGCTGATGGTGACGAACTCGGTCTCGGCGGGCTCGGCGCCCGGCTCCTTGGGCTGGGCCGGGACCACCATCTCGCGGTCGCCGACCCCCTTCTTCACCAGGGGCAGTTCCAGCACCCCCTCCCCCGGCTTGGGGAAGCCGATGACGATGGCCCAGTAGGTCTTGTGCGCCTTGCGCCGGGCGAAGGCGCCGGCCAGCTTGGCCGCCGCGCCGGGCGTCTTGCCCAGCACCAGGACGCCGGAGGTGTCGCGGTCCAGGCGGTGGACAAGGCGCGGCCGCTCCAGCCCCTCGCCCCAGGCGCTCAGCAGCCGGTCGATGTGCTTGTGGGTCTTGGTGCCCCCCTGCACCGCCAGGCCCGCGGGCTTGTTGAGCACCAGCACCTCTTCGTCCTCATAGAGCACCAGGCTCTTGGCGTAGGCCGCCTCGCGGGCGTCGATGCCCTTGTCGCGGGTCCCCGGCTCCGGGGCGTCGGGCAGGGGCGGCACGCGGATCTGGGCGCCGGCCGACAGCCGCGAGTCCGGCTTGGCCCGGCCGCCGTCGACGCGGATCTGGCCCGAGCGGGTCAGTTTCTGGATCTGGATATGGTTCAGGTGCGGCCAGCGGCGCTTGAACCAGCGGTCCAGCCGGACCCCGTCCTCGCCGGCGTCCACGAACAGGGTGCGGACCTCCTTCATGCGAACATCCGCCGCGCCAGCAACAGGCCCGCGAACAGGGCGGTGATGGAGAGCAGGACCGAGGCGGTGGCATAGGAGGCGGCCACGCCATAGGCGCGCCGCTCGATCATCAGGGCCGTCTCCAGGGAGAAGGCCGAGAAGGTGGTGAAGCCCCCCAGCACCCCCACCCCCAGCAGCAGCCGCAGCCGCTCCTGATCGGCCCCGCCGCGATGGGCCAGGAACCCGGCCAGCATGCCCATCAGCAGGCCGCCGAGGATGTTGGCGAGGAAGGTCCCGAACGGCCAGGCCGGGCCGAACAGCCGCATCGCCTGAATCCCCAGGGCGTAGCGCGCCATCGCGCCGGTCGCCCCGCCGGCGGCCACCAGAAGCAGTTTTTCCATGGCCCCTTATGCGACGGTGCGCCGCCGCCGTCGAGAAGCCGCGCTCGGTAACCCTGGCCCGCAACGCCTGGTTAAGGGCTGGGCGGGATTATGCTCGTCCAAGTTCCTGAACCCGGCCGCGCAAAGTGTCCCCCGGCGAGCCCAAGAGTATCGAGCGTCTCACCGCCGGCGGCGCTGCCGCGGCGCTCGAACGGCTGGCCGCGACCGACCTGGTGGAACGGGGCTGCGTCACCATCATCAGCGTCGAGGCCATCCGTCAGCGCTCCGGCGACCGCTGGACGCGCAAGCGGGACGCGGTCTGGGCCTATGTCGGCAAGAAGTGCGACGAACACCTGGCCTATCAGGACATCCGCCACCGCGTCGGCGAGACCGACTTCCTGATCGCCATGACCTCGGAGGAAGGCGTCGCCGCCCAGGCGGTCAGCCTGAAGATCCTCGAGGAGGTGCTGCTGTTCTTCCTCGGCGTCGCCGATCGCGCCGACATGAAGATCCGGGCGGTCAGCGCCATCAACGGCGACGAGCTGTCCTGCTCGGAGATCGACCTGGCCCGCATCGCCGCCCCGCGCGCCGCGCCGCCCGAGGAGGTCATCGCCGTCTCGCCCTACCACGCCGGCGTCGACCCGGCCGAGGAGCGCCGGCGCAATCCGATCTCCTTCGTCACCGCCTCGGGCCAGAACCTGCGGATCGACTTCGCCCTGCAGGAGGTGGTCAGCCTTCGCCACAAGGTGACCGCCGCCCTGCGGGTCGATCCCACCGTGACCCACATCGCCAGCGGCCGGCTGATCCCGGCCCGGGCCTTCGGCAAGCTGTCGGACGACGACATCGCCTTCATCGACCGCTCGGCCCTGGACTTCGCCGCCCTGTTCGCCGGCGCCGAGGGCCGTCCCCAGCCGCCGCTGATCCTGCCGCTGTCCTTCCGCACCATGTCGGCCCGCAAGGGCCGCCAGGCCCTGATCTCGGTCCCGGGCCTCACCCCCGCCCGCATGAAGACCGGCATCATGGTGGAGCTGATCGATGTCGACCGCGGCACCCCCGAGGCGCGCCTGCTGGAGGTCACCGGCCTGGTGGGCCAGGTCTGCAAGGGGGTGCTGGCCCGCATCCAGCCGGTGCGCGACGCCATCGGCCCGGTGCGGGGCGCGCGGCTCCAGGGCCTGACGGTGGACGCCGGCGATCTGCTCGGCGGGGATTCCCAGGTCGCGAGCCAGATGATCGCCCTGGCCGCCCAGGCGCGCGGCCGCGCCCCGGCCCTGATGATCCACGGCCTGACCTCCGAGGGCTTCCTGGACGTGGCCGGCGTCGCTGGCTTCACCCACGCCTCGATGAAGGTCGTCCGGCCCGCCCAGCAGCAGCAGCCTGCGGCCTAGACCCTGGGCCCGATGGTCGCGCGCAGCTGGTGGGCGTCATAGACGTCGCCGCCCGGGGGCTTGGGGCCCTTGCCCATCACCACCTCGATCGTCTGGGCCAGGGCCGGACCGCCGCCCAGGTTGAAGCTGGTCCCCAGACCGATCCCCACGCCGCCGCCCCGGCCATAGCTGCCGCCGCCCGTGCCCAGGGAGACCCGCGGTCCGTTGTCGGGCCCGGCCTGGCGCATCACCCGGTCGGCCACCCGGAACCAGTCATAGCCGTCGGCCAGCGCGATATCGGCCGCCCGCAGCAGGGCGTAGTCGGCCACCTGCTCGGGCGGCGCGCCGGGGCCGCCGCGGAAGGTCACCCGGTAGCGGCCGGGCTCGATCCGGTAGTCGGAGAACCCGACGGCCTGGGGCCCGTTGGCGGCGGTGAAGACGGTGGGCGCGCTGGCGCAGGCCGCCAGGCTGGCGCAGAGGGCGGCGGTGAGGATCAGGCGTTTCATCGGGCGGTCTCGGTCTGGCGGAAAGTCGTTTGACTTCCAAGGCTTGCCCGACAGAACGGCCAAGCCCCGCCCCCGTTCCCCCTTACGGCTCCAGGCCGATGGCCGCCAGGATCGTCGCCATGTCCGGGGGCGTCGGCGCCTCGATCCGCCTGGTCCCGCCTTCGGGATGCGGGAACGATAGGGCCCCGGCGTGCAGCATCAGGCGGGGAACCGGTTGCCCCCCGACAGCGAGGGCGCCGCCATACCGAACGTCCCCGGCGATGGGCCGCCCGATGGAGGCCAGGTGGACCCGAAGCTGGTGCATGCGCCCGGTGTCCGGCGACAGCTCCAGCAGGGCCGCGACATCGTTGGCGGCCAGGGTGCGATAGCGGGTCTGGGCGGTCTCGGCGTCCGGGTGATCGGGCGCGCATATCCGCATGAAGGCTTCTCGCCCCGCCTCGTCCCGGCGCAGGGGAACCTCGATGGTCCCGCCGGTGGGATCGGGCGCGCCGGGCGTGACGATAGCCCGGTAGGTCTTGGAAAACCTGCGCCCCATCATGGCCTTGCCGAGGAATCCTGCGGCGGGCTTGGTCTTGGCCGTGAGGATCACCCCGGAGGTGTCGCGGTCCAGGCGGTGGATCAGCCGAGGCCGCGCCTTGCCCGGCTTGGCGAAGGCCCAGAGCATCTCGTCGAGGGTATGGACCTGGCCGCGCCCGCCCTGGCTGGACAGGCCCGCCGGCTTGTTGAGCGCCAGGATGTGCGGATCCTCATAGATCACCAGGCCGCGGACGAGCGCGATCTCTTCGGGCGTCAGCACCACCGGCGCGGGCTCGGCCTTCCGCTTGGGCGCCGGCCTCACTTGCCGTCCCGTTCGGCGCGGATCGCCGCCCAGCGCGCCAGGCGCTCCTTGATGCGCGCCTCCGAGCCCTGGTCCTTGGGCTGGTAGAAGCTGGGCCGCGCCATGCCGTCCGGGAAGTAGTTCTGGCCCGAGAAGCCCTCCTCGGCGTCGTGGTCGTAGGCGTAGCCCTTGCCGTAGCCGAGGTCCTTCATCAGCTTGGTGGGAGCGTTGCGGATATGGGCCGGCGGCATCAGCGAGCCGGTCTCCTTGGCCGAGCGCATCGCCGCTCCGAAGGCCTTGTAGACGGCGTTGGACTTGGGCGCGGCGGCCAGGTGGACCACCAGTTGGGCCAGGGCCAGGTCCCCCTCGGGCGAACCCAGGAAGTCGTAGGTGTCCTTGGCCGCGTTGGCCAGCACCAGGGACATGGGGTCGGCCTCGCCGATATCCTCCATGGCCGCCCGGATCAGCCGGCGGGCGATGAACAGCGGGTCCTCGCCCCCGGTCAGCATGCGCGCCAGCCAGTAGAGGGCCGCGTCCGGATCGGAACCGCGGATCGACTTATGCAGGGCCGAGATGAGGTTGTAGTGCTCCTCCCGGTCCTTGTCGTAGGCCGGGCTGCGCTTCTGCAGGATCTCCCCCAGCTCCTTGATCGACAAGGGTTTGGCCGTGCCGATGTTGAGC
Organism: Phenylobacterium sp. GW821-FHT12F10; assembly: GCF_058806695.1. Classification (NCBI taxonomy): domain Bacteria; kingdom Pseudomonadati; phylum Pseudomonadota; class Alphaproteobacteria; order Caulobacterales; family Caulobacteraceae; genus Phenylobacterium; species Phenylobacterium sp. GW821-FHT12F10. The sequence continues at coordinate 1,886,684 of NZ_JBXAPY010000001.1, forward strand.
AGGGTCTCGGCCAGGGTGAGCAGGTAGCGGCCGTCGCCGTCGGCCAGGGCCACCAGGGCGTCGCGGGCCTCGGGCTCCAGCGGCAGGGCGCGGGCCTCGTGGATCTCGGCCTTCTCCAGCAGCATCTTCAGCGCCTCGTCGTCCAGGCGCTTGAGCACATAGACCTGGGAGCGCGACAGCAGCGCTCCGTTTAGCTCGAAGGACGGGTTCTCGGTGGTGGCGCCCACCAGGGTGACGATCCCCTCCTCCACGAAGGGCAGGAAGCCGTCCTGCTGGGCGCGGTTGAAGCGGTGGATCTCGTCGACGAACAGCAGGGTCGATTGCCCCGCCGAACGCCGCATCTTCGCCTGTTCGAAGGCCTTCTTGAGGTCGGCGACCCCGGAGAACACCGCCGAGAGCTGCTGGAACTCGTAGCCCGCCTCCTTGGCCAGCAGCCGGGCGATGGTGGTCTTGCCGGTGCCGGGGGGCCCCCACAGGATCATCGACGACAGCCGCTTGGCCTCGGCCATCCGCCGGATCGGCCCCTCGGGTCCCAGCAGGTGATCCTGGCCCACCACCTCGTCGAGCTTCTGCGGCCGCAGGCGGTCCGCCAGCGGTGAGGGAGCATGCGGCGTCAGACCCGCGGCTTCGAAGAGGTCGGCCATGGAGCGGTTCTAGCCTTCCCTCCCCTTCATGGGGAGGGGAAGATCGCGAGGCGATCGGGGTGGGGGTGTCTGACCACAATCCCCCACCCGTCCGAAGCTTCGCTTCGTCCACCCTCCCCATAAGGGGGAGGGAGACTCTACGTCCTGAAGTTGGCCGAGATCTCCTGGCCGCCGCGGACGATGGTCACCTGCCATTGGCCAGCGCCCGTACCCACCACGGCCATCAGGTCGCGCACCGTGCCGATGTCGCGGCCATTGACCCGGCGGATCAAGTCGCCCGGACGCAGACCGGCGTTCATGGCGAAGCCGCGGCCCATCTTGGTCACCAGCACCCCCTTGCCGGAGAAGGGATCCAGGCCCAGCTCGTCGGCAACGGCGGGCGAGAGGTTCACCACCGTCGCCCCGTCGAAGGGATGGCGGCCGCTCAGCGCCTGCTCGTCGCGGGCGGGCGTCGCCGGCGGCGCCTCGGCCTTGAGGTTCAGGGTGAGGTTGGCGCCGCCGCGCAGGACACCGAGCTTCAGCACCTCGCCGGGCCGGCTGGAGCCCAGGGCGTAGCTCACCCCGGCGGGGTCGGCCACGGGCCTGCCATCCACCGACAGGATCACGTCCTCGGGCCGCAGGCCGGCGCGGGCGGCGGGGCCGCCGGGCCAGATCTCGGCTACCAGGGCGCCCGACGGAATGGCCATGCCCAGGCTGTGGGCGATGTCGCCGGTCACCGGCTGGGTCCGCGCGCCCAGCCAGGGCCGCACCACCACGTGTCCGCCGCCGGCGGCGGTCTCGACGATGCGCTTCACCATCGCCCCAGGAATCGCGAAGCCGACCCCCGACGAGGTGCCGGAACGCGAGAGGATGAAGCTGTTCACCCCGATCAGGTCGCCGTCCATGTCCACCAGGGCGCCGCCGGAATTGCCCGGATTGATCGCCGCGTCGGTCTGGATATAGGCGTTGGCCGCGTCGCCATTGGGGTCGGCGGTGCGGTTGAGGGCCGAGATGATGCCGTTGGTCACCGTCTGGCCGACGCCGAAGGGGTCGCCGATGGCCAGGACCAGGTCGCCCACCTGGGCCTCGCCGGTGTCGTCGATGGGCAGGACCGGCAGGCGCTCGGCGCCCACGTCGATCTTCAGCACCGCCAGGTCGGTGCGCGGGTCGGCCAGCAGCACCTTGGCGGGGAATTCACGGCGGTCGGCCAGGGCCACGGTGATCTCCTGGCCGCCTTCCACCACGTGGTTGTTGGTGATGATCACCCCGTCGGAGCGGACGATGACCCCCGAGCCGAGGGAGCCCTCCACCCGGTCGCGGGGAGCCCCCATGCCGAACATCTGCCAGAACGGATCGGCCTGGGTGCGGACCATGCGTTTGGAAGAGATGTTCACCACCGCCGGCGCGGCGCGCTTCACCACCGGGGCGAAGGACATCTTCATGGTCATGGAGTCCCCGGGCGCGGCCCGGGTGGGCTGGGCGAGCGGCGGAATCTGCGCCTTGGACCTCGCGGTGGGATCGGAACAGGCGGCCAAGAGGGCCAGGATGGGGATCAGGACGCGATGGGCTCGCATGGGCTCTCCGAGCGGGGAAACGTCGCCGGACTCTGACGAGGTTTCGGGCGCAATGATGGCGCGCATTTAGGGGTTCTTTTTCTCAGGGGAAACAGGGCGCGCGAAGAGCAGGACAAGTATCCAGGCGCCGAGGCTCAAAACCCCGCCGATCAGGATGGTCAGGCCTGACCACTGGGGTCCCCAGGTCAGGGTCGCGGCGAACACCTGGGTGACCGCGATGGGCGCCGTGATGCTTGTCAGGCTGGCGATGGAGCCCATGGCCCCCTGCAGCCGCCCCTGCTCGTCCTCGCCGACCCTGGCGCTCATCAGGGACTGCAGCGCCGGCGTCGCCATGCTGCCCAGCACCACTGGCAGGTGGGCCAGCCAGAACCAGAGGCCGGTGGGCGCCAGACCCACGGCGGCGAAGCCGGCGACCTCCAGGGCCAGACCCAGCAGCACGGCGCGCCGGTCCCCCAGGGCCTTGGCGACCCGTCCGGTCAGGCCGGTCTGGACGGCGATGCTGGCCACCGCCAGCGCGCTGCAGAAGACCCCGAAGTCCAATGGGCTCCAGCCGTAGCGGTGCGCCGTATAGAGGACCAGCAGGTTGTCCTTGGCCTGGAAGGCCAGCCAGATCAGCAGCAGGGCCGCGCCCAGGACCAGCAGTCCCTTGCGCTGAACCAGCAGGTCCACCGCGCCCCACGGGTTGGCCTTGGCCCAGCGCAGCGGCGCGCGCTTCGCCCTGGGCAGGGACTCCGGCAGGACGAACAGGCCGTAGACGCCGCCCAGTCCCGCGAAGCCCGCCGCCACCCAGAACGGCGTCCGCAGATCGTGGGCCGCCAGCAGGCCGCCGAGGGCCGGCCCCAGGATGATGGCGCTCCACATCGCCGCGCTCATCCAGCCATAGGCCCGTGTGCGGTCCTCGGGCGGCGTGATGTCGGCCACATAGGCCATGGCGGCGGCCTGGGCCCCGCAGGTCAGGCCACAGAGGACGCGCGCCGCCATCAGCCATCCGACGGTGGGCGCGAGCGCGCCCATCACCAGCTCGGCGCCGACCCCGAACACGGAGATCAGGATCACCGGCCTTCGCCCGAACCGGTCCGACAGCATCCCCAGGAACGGCGCGGCCAGGAACTGCGGGATCGCCCATCCCACCTCCAGGAAGCCCGTCCAGCGCGCCGCGCTGGCGGCGTCGCCCCCCAGCAGCTGCTGGGCCAGGCGGGGCAGGATCGGGAAGGAGATGGATTGGGCGGCGTAGTCCAGGAAGATGGTGACCGCGACGAAGGCGAGCGCCGCGCGTCGGGTGTTGCGAGGGTTCATGAGGGTCTCGAGGTTCCGGCGCCTGCCGGCATGACGAAGGGCCCGGCCCAGGGGTCGGTGGCGAGGACTGCGGCGCCGGAGGCTTGGCCTCCGCGCGCGTCCTAGGCCCTGGTCTTCTCGAATGCGCTCATGGGGTCAGCCTACCGCGCCGGCCCCGCTTGGCAAGCTCTCGGTCCTGGCCTCCGGCGGCACGTCCCTCGCGAAGGCCACCGACAGCCCCCACGCCACCAGGGTCAGGGCGGCTCCGGCCAGGATGGTCAGGCCCGACCAGCCGGGTCCCCTGCCCGCCGCGACCGCCAGGGCGAAGACCTGGGTGAAGGCGATGGGACCGAACAGGCCGGTCAGACTGCCCACCCCCATCATCGCCCCCTGCAGCCGGCCCTGCTCGTCCGGGTCGACCTTGGCGGTCATCATGGCCTGCAGGGCGGGACCGGCGATGTTGGAGAGGGCCATGGGCAGGTTGGCGATCCAGAACCACGTCCCGGTCGGCGACAGCCCCACGGCGGTGAAGCCGATCACCTGCAATCCCAGTCCGGCGATCAGCACCTTGCGCTCGCCAAGCCACTTCACCGACCGGCCGGTGAGCTGGCTGGTGACCACGATGTTCACCGCCCCCAGCGCGCTGCAGAAGATCCCCAGCGCCATCGGGTCCCACTGATAGCGATAGGCCGTGTAGAGCACGAAGACGCTGTTCATGGCGTGCATGGCGAACCACAGCAGCAGCAGGATCAGGGCCAGGACCGGCAGGCCGGGCCTGGAGAACACCAGGCTCAGCGAGCCGATGGGATTGGCGCTGGCCCAGCGCAGGGGCGCGCGGCGCTCGGCCGGCAGGGATTCCGGCAGCACGATCAGGCCATAGACCCCATTGGCGAGCGCCACGGCGGCGGCGGCCCAGAAGGGCGCGCGCGGATCCATCGCCCCCAGCAGGCCGCCCACCGCCGGCCCCAGGATCACCCCGGTCCAGGCCGCGGCGTTCAGCCAGCCATAGCTCTTGGCCCGCTCCTCCTGCGGGGTGATGTCGGCCACATAGGCCATGGCCGCCCCCTGCGCCCCCGCGGTCAGGCCGCAGAGGATGCGGCCCAGCAGCAGCCAGGCCAGGGTCGGGGCGAGCGCCATAATCGCCAGGTCGATGGACAGGCCGAAGATGGAGATCAGGATCACCGGCCGCCGTCCGAAGCGGTCCGACAGCATGCCAATCACCGGGGCGGCGAAGAACTGGGCCACCGACCAGGCGGCCACCAGCACGCCCACCCAGCGGGCGGCGGACGAGACCTGGCCGCCCACCAGCTCCTCCACCAGGCGCGGCAGGACCGGGAACACCATGGTGTGGCTGACCACGTCCAGGCAGATGGTGATGGCGATGAACGGCAGGCCGGCCTTGCGGACGGCGCTGCGCGCGGACGCCCCCGAAACGGGGCTGGGGTCGATGGACGGGGTCATGGCGTATCTCGATGCGCCGGCCGCCGGAGCGGTCGGGGGAAGGCGGTCGCGAGGCGAGGCGGGTCCGGCGCGCGGCCGGCTGCCGCCTAGGCCCTCATCGTCTCTGTCCGCGTCGTCGTCATGATCGCCTCAGGGTAGAGACGCCTCCGGTTTCGTCAAGCGGTCGCCGGCGACGCCGCCGGCGCATGGGCCACCCGGACCCCGAGCGCCAAGGCCATCAGCAGCAGGAAGGCGGCCAGGTAGATGGCCAGGCCCGGGGCGTGCAGGATGGCGTCGTGGCGGATCGACCAGGCGAAGATGGTGCCGAACATCATTGGCCCCAGCACCGAGGCGATGCCCTGTAGGCTCTGGTTGGCGCCCTGGAGCTGGCCCTGGTGGGTGGGGCCCACCCGCCGGGTCATCAACCCCTGCAGACCCGGCTGCAGGAAGTTCATCACCGCGAACACCGGGGCCGAGGCGATGTAGAACCAGCCGGTCGGCGCGAACCCATAGAGGGCGAACCCGACACAGCCGCCCGCCGCCCCCAGCAGCAGGGCGCCGCGCTCGCCGATCCTGGCCACCACGGGGCCCACCAGCAGGGTTTGGACCGTCACCCCCAGCAGGCCGGTCGCCATCATGGTCAGGCCGATGATCCCGGGGCTCCAGCCGTAGCGGTAGCCGGAATAGAGCACGAAGATCGAGGGCAGCACCGTGTGGGCGAGCTGGAACAGGAAGCCGACGCCGGCCAGGCCCAGCAGGTCACCGTGCGCCCGCAGGAAGGCCAGGGATCCGAGGGGGTTGGCCCGCTTCCAGTCGAAGCTGGTGGTGCGCTTGTCCACCGGCAGGGACTCCGGCAGCACGAAGTAGCCGTAGAGCCAGTTGATGGCCGTCAGGCCCCCGGCCACCAGGAAGGGCAGCCTCAGGTCGAAATCGGCCAGGAACCCGCCGAGCGCCGGGCCCACCAGGAAGCCGAAGGAGAAGGCCGAGCCCATCCAGCCGAAGGCCTTGGCCCGCTCCTGGGGCGGGGTGACGTCGGCCACATAGGCGTTGGCGGTGGAGAAACTGGCCGCCGTCAGCCCGTTCAGCACCCGGCCGACGAACAGCCAGGCGAGGTTGGGGGCGAAGGCCATGAACATGAAGTCGACGGCCAGGCCAAACAGCGAGATCAGCAGCACCGGCCGCCGTCCGATGCGGTCGCTCAGCATCCCCAGCACCGGTCCGCAGAACAGCTGCATGAGCCCCCAGACCGTGGCGAACAGCACGTTCCACTGCGCGGCCTCGGCGGTGTCGCCGCCGGTGAAGCTCTTGATCAGGTTGGGCAGGACCGGGATCATGATCCCGAAGGAGACCGCGTTCATCACCGCGCAGGCGAAGATGAAGCCGAAGGCGGCCTTCCGGCGGGCGGCCGTTGGCGTGGAAGATCCGTCGGTCATGGTCTCAATTCCCCCTCGCACCAAGCTTGAAACAAAACAGGAACTCGCGCAACCGCGTTATGCCGCCCGCGCGTAGCTGGCCAGCAGCGCCTGCCACCATTCGGCCAGCCGCATCAGCAGGACCTGGTCGGCGAAGCCGTGGCGGGCGGCGCTGTCGGCCGGAACCTGGTGGAAGCCGCGATGCTCGATGCTGACCCGTGTCTCCGCGCCCACGACCTCGAACCGCACCTCCACCTCAGTCTTAAGCTCCGGCGGGAAGTTCGCCTGCCGCCAGGAGAATTCCAGCCGGTGCGGCGGATCCCAGACGGTGATGCGCCCGATCTCGAACACCTTGCCACCCGCCAGGGTCTCGGTCAGCCGCCCGCCCGCTCCCGGCTCGAAGGCCAGGACACCCGGCGGCCGCGGCGTGGTCTGGAAGAGGCCGTTGGGCTTCCACCAGGCGCCGATCTCGCCGACGAAGGTCTCGAAGGCCCGCTCCGGCGTCGCCTTCACCCGCAGGGCGACGAAGACCTTGGAGGTCACGGGGCCTTCTCGACATGGGCCTTGAAGGCCAGGAGCTGTTCGCTCCACAGCCGCTCGCTCTCCTCCAGCCAGCGCAGCAGGTGGGTCATGGGTTCGGGCCTCAGGGCGTAGATGCGCACCCGCGCATCCAAGGGCGGATGGGATTCCGCCACCAGGCCGCTCTCGCGCAGGGTGCGCAGGTGGCGGCTCATGGCGGGCGCCGGCAGGCCAAGCTCGCGGGCCAGGTCGCCCGCCGGCCGCGGCCCCCGGCTCAGCAGATCCACCACCCGCCGGCGGTGGGGATCGGCCAGCGCGGCGAGCGTCCTGTCGAGCTGAGCCTGGGGCAAGGTCAGACCCAGCCCGTGATCTTCAGCCCGCTGACGGCCTCGGCCTCCTCGCGGCTCACCACGGCCACGGTCTGGGCGACGTTCCAGATGTGCCCCTCGGGATCGCGGCAGCGATAGGTGCGGTCGCCATAGAACTGGGTCTGCGGCTCGGCATAGATCTCCGCCCCGGCGGCGCGGGCCCGCGCGCAGTGGGCGTCGATATCGTCGTCGATCTGAATGCTCACCGTCTGGGTGTTCTTACCGCCGATGGACCTGGGGCTCCTGTGGTCCTCGGTCCACTCGGAACCCACCATCACCACGCTGTCGCCGAAGCTGAGCTGGGAATGGGCGACATTGCCGTCGGCGTCCTCCAGCAGCATGGTCAGCTCCAGGCCGAAGGCCTTCTGCAGCCAGTCGATGGCCGCCCTGGGATCCTGGTAGGACAGGGCCGAACTCATCCGCGCCATGGGTCTGCTCCTTAGATTGACGTTGCGATGTCGTGGCCGGTGGCTCTGCCCATCTCGTCGGGGCTCAGCGCCGACACCGTCTGGCCGAAGGACCAGGGATGGTCCTCGAGATCCAGGCAGGTATAGACCCGGTCGCCATAGGCCTGCGTTTCCGGCTCCCGCTCGATCCGGGCGCCGGCCGCCCGGGCCCGCGCGCAGTGCGCGTCGATCCCCTCGGCCAGTTGCACGTGAACCGACTGGGTGGCGCGGCCGCCGAACGCGATCGGGCTCGTGGCCTTGTCGCGGGGCGGACCGACGATCATCACCACCCCGCCCTCGATCAGGGTCTCGGAATGGATGACCCCGCCGGCGCCGTCGTCCACCACCAGGGTGGTCTCGAAGCCGAAGGCCCGCTCCAGCCAGGCGAGCGCCGCGCGGGGATCACGATACCAGATCACGGGACTGACGGCGGGGCGGGCCATGACGGCCTCCGGAATATGTTCCTAATTCCAGAATATTTCTACATTTTGACAATCATCTGTCAAGCGCTCGCTTGAGACCCGAGAGCTTCCCGTCCCCAGGCTCGCCCTCGATCCCCAGCAGCCGCGCCACCAGGGGATAGACGTCCACATTGTCCGCGGTGCGCAGCCGCACGCCCCGGCGGATGTGGGGCCCCTGGGCCACCAACACCGCCGCCATCTCGGGCGCATAGGGATCGTATCCGTGCGCCCCGCCCTCGATCGGCGTCTTGGCCGCCGCCGCCCGGGTGGTGATCTCCCAGCCGGTCTGCGGCAGGCAGAAGATCGGTGGGATGCGCCGGTGGGTTCCGAAATGGTAGCGCGCCGGGATCTCGCCCTTGCGCCAGCAGGTCATGTGCGGGTGGCCGCCCAGCAGCGCCTTCTCCACCTCCTGAGTGCGCCCCGGCGCGGGGATCACGGTCATGAAGGCGCCCATGGCCACCCGCCGCGCCGCGTCGTCGGCCAGGAGGTCCTCGACATAGATGGCGCGCTCGGCGGCGACCGGCGCCATGCCGTGGTCGGCGGTGATCACCAGGTCGGCGGTCAGCCCCCGCGCCTTCAGGCCCGCGGTCAGACGCCCGATGGCCGCGTCGGTGTGGACCACGGCGGCGTTCAGGGCCGCGCTGTCGGGACCGTCATGGTGGCCGGCGGTGTCGGTCTCGTCGAAATAGAGGCTGACGAAGCCGGGCCGGCGATCGGCCGGCAGGTCGAGCCAGGCCAGGACCTGGTCCACCCGGGCCTCGGCGCTCACGCTCTGGTCGTAGGTCAGCCAGTAGGTCGGCTGCGCCCCCTGGATCGCCGTCTCCGACCCCGGCCAGAAGACGCTGGCCGACCGCACCCCCTGGCGTTCGGCGGTGACCCACAGCGGGGTGGCGTCGTTCCACCAGCGGGGATCCTTCACCGTCGCCCGGTCCCCCAGGCTGAAGGTGACCCCGGGGATCAGGGGATCGATCATCACATTGTCCACCAGGCCGTGGTGGTCGGGCCGCAGCCCGGTCACCAGGGTGTAGTGGTTGGGATAGGTCTTGGAGGGGAAGGAGGGCCGCACCGCCCCGCGCGCGCCCTCCGCCGCCAGGGCCGACAGGTTGGGCGTGATCCCACGGTCCAGATAGTCGGCGCGGAAGCCGTCCATGGAGACCAGAATCACCAGGGGTCTGTCGGCGGCGAAGGCCGGCAAGCCGGTCAGCCAGAGGACGGCGATGAGATGCAGGAGCAGTTTGCGCATCCCCACTCTCTAGACGACCGCGATGACAGGCCGATGGCCGAAAATCTCAGCCGCCCGAGAGATCCTTCACGCAGGCGGCCCGTTGCGCATCGGTCAGGCCCGGCCTGACCGACACCGCCTGCAGGTCGAAGGTCGCCCGGCCCTCCGGCCGGTACTGGATCAGCCGCTCCACCCCGTCGGCGCCGGCGACCCGGTAGCCGATGGGGACCCGGCTGTCGCCCTCCTTGCCCCCCACCCGGCCCAGGCGCTTCATGCCGTCGCGCAGACCCGCGGCATGGGCCGGCCCCGCCGGATCGACGCCGCTGATGATCCCCGTCCGGCCGCTGGTCTCCCCATCGAACCCGCGGTCGAAGACGGGGATGGCCGAGCTGCTGAGGGCCAGGCAGGCCCCGAAGACGCCGGGCGCGAGGCGGACCGTCTCGCCGCGGGTCACGTACCGCGCCAGGTCCTCGCGCACCGCGATCCCCGGGACGGCGGCGCTCAGCATGTCGGGGAACAGGGCCGCCCCCGTCCCCTTCGCCGTCCCGGCCCGCACCGCGTCCCGCTGCCGGCGCATCACATCGTCCAGGGACAGCCGCCCGCCGCTGGCCTCGCGAACCGCCCGGTCCCAGGTCACCGCCAGCAGCCGGCCGCGGTCATAGGGCGACTGCTGGGCGTCCTGGTTGCTCCAGAACACCGCCATCACCTGGTCGGCGGTGAAGTTGCGGGCCGGCGAGCCGTCGTAGCGGGTCAGGACTTCGTTGTAGCGGGCGGCGTAGTCCTCCAGGGACCACAGGCCGGCGCGCAGCAGCACGCGGGTCGCGTAGAAGTCGGTGAAGCCCTCGCTGAACCAGTAGTCCCGCGCCTCGTCCTGCTCGGGCAGGCCGCCCACCTGGTTGGCGATCCAGCTGTGCATGTACTCGTGGGCCAGGAAGTGCGGGTCCTGGGCCGGGTCCCGGTTGGTGGTGGACTCGATGGCGAAGCCGTCGCCCTTCCCCGTGCCGGTGGAGGAATAGGACCCGCCCTCCCCGCCGGTCAGCGGCGTGACGGTGATCAGGAAGGGCTGCGCCCTGTCCCCCCACAGGGCGTTCTCGGCGGTCATGATCCGGGCGGCCTGGTCGGCCAGCACCTCCGGGGGTGAGGGCCACTGGCCCAGCACCGCCACCCGCAGCGGGGCGCCGGCGAGCCGGCGCTCGACGACCCTCAGGCCGGTTCCGCCCACCACCACGCTGTCCACCACCTCGGAGACCTTGCCCCGACGGCGCGCCAGGTGATCCAGGTCCGAGACCAGGGTCCAGCCGGAGGGGCGCGGGCCCCAGGCGAACCGGGCCGGCGCCGCCTGGCGGCCGGCCGGGACCGCGAAGAGTCCCTCCCCGTGGACCATGAACCAGTCGGGCCGCACCACGGGCTCGCCCTTCAGGTGGTCGCGGCCGGGATCGGCCTGGCCGGTGACCGCGATCTGGTAGGAAACCTTGATCGGCGCGCCGGGCCGATGGCGCAGCCGGCGCACGGGGCCCGTTCCGGGCTCCAGGGTCGCGCCCCGGACCTGCAACTGCGTGACGAGACGCGACAGGTCTTCGGCCTCGGCCCAGTGGTCGGGCAGTTCCAGGCTCGTCTCGCCGTCGGCGTCGCCCTGGAAGGCGACCTCCACCGCCAGGGCGCTCAACGCCCCCGCCTGCATCATCGGAGACAGCCGATAGCCCACCGGCGCTTCAGCCGCCCGCGCCCCGCCCGCCGCCAATAGCGCCGTCACCGCCAAACCCCAAGCCCGCATGGTCCCTCCCGTATCCTGCGGGAAGCTTAGCGGCGCCAGAGAGTGGCTGTCAGCCCTCCCTCCCCTTCATGGGGAGGGGAAGATCGCGAAGCGATCGGGGTGGGGAATGGCTCCCCACCCGTCCGGCGTTCCGCCGTCCACCCTCCCCATGAAGGGGAGGGACTGAAACGCAAAAACCCCGGACATCGCTGTCCGGGGCTTCTGAACTTGAATGGGCCGTTCGGCTCAGTCCTCGGTGAAGGAGGCGTTCTGAGCGGGACCGGAGTCCTTGCCCTTTTCGGCCGGGTCGCGGTCGACGAACTCGATCACGGCCAGGGCCGCGTTGTCGCCGTAGCGGAAGCCGGCCTTCAGGACGCGGATATAGCCGCCGTTGCGGGCCTTGTAGCGCGGGCCGATCACGGCGAAGAGCTTGCCGACCTGCTCGACGTCGCGGACCTTGCTGATGGCCTGACGGCGGGCGTGCAGGTCGCCGCGCTTGGCGAGCGTCACCAGCTTCTCGACCACGGGGCGGAGCTCCTTGGCCTTCGGCAGGGTGGTGACGATCTGCTCGTGCTTGATCAGGCTCGCCGCCATGTTGGCGAACATCGCGGTGCGGTGGGCGGAGGTCCGACCCAGTTTGCGGTGGGCGTTACCGTGGCGCATCTCATATCTCCTGGACCGTCTGGCCCGCTGGACGGTTCCGATCTCCGGAAAGCCGCCCTTACCTGATCAAATCCCAGCCTGCTCCCGCCTGGGTCATCACGAAGCGCCGGGGCCCTCCACCGCTGTTGCGGCTTCAAAGGACCCAGGCCGCGCAAGCGGCCCGGAGCCGGCGCGGGTCTTACATCTGGTCTTCGAACTTCTTGGCCAGCTCTTCGATGTTTTCCGGCGGCCAGTTGGGCACGTCCATGCCGAGATGCAGGTTCATGCCCGCGAGCACTTCCTTGATCTCGTTCAGCGACTTGCGGCCGAAGTTCGGGGTGCGGAGCATTTCCGCCTCCGTCTTCTGGATCAGGTCGCCGATGTAGACGATGTTGTCGTTCTTCAGGCAGTTGGCTGAACGGACCGAGAGCTCGAGCTCGTCGACCTTCTTCAGCAGCGCCGGGTTGAACGGCAGTTCCGGCTTGGCTTCGCCTTCGACCTTCTTCTTCGGCTCTTCGAAGGTGATGAAGATCTGCAGCTGGTCTTGCAGGATGCGGGCGGCGTAGGCCACCGCGTCCACCGGCGAGATGGCGCCGTTGGTTTCCACTTCCATGATCAGCTTGTCGTAGTCGAGGCTCTGGCCCTGACGGGTCGGCTCGACACGATAGGCGACGCGCTTGACCGGCGAATAGAGGCTGTCCACGGCGATCAGGCCGATGGGAGCGTCTTCCGGACGGTTCTGGTCGGCCGGGACATAGCCCTTGCCGTTATGCACGGTGAACTCCATGCGCACCTGGGCGCCGTCGTCCAGGGTGCAGAGCACGTGGTCAGGGTTGAGGATCTCGATGTCCGAGCCGGCCTCGATCTGACCCGCGGTCACCGTGCCGGGGCCGGTGGCGCGCAGGGTCATGCGCTTGGGGCCCTCGGCGTGCATGCGCAGGGCCAGTTGCTTGATGTTCAGGACGATGTCGACCACGTCTTCCCGCACGCCTTCCAGCGAGGAGAATTCATGCACGACGCCGTCGATCTGCACGGCCGTCACAGCGGCGCCTTGCAGCGAGGATAGAAGAACGCGGCGCAGGCTGTTGCCCAGCGTCACACCGAAGCCGCGTTCGAGAGGTTCGGCCACCAGACGCGCCTTGCGGTTCGCGTCGGCGCCGGTCTCGATCATCGGCTTCTCGGGACGGATGAGCTCGTTCCAGTTTCTTTCGATCACGGATAGGTGTCCCTCGAACGCAGGATCGCCGGACGCGGCTTACGCGGTCCGGCGAAGGGGGATAGCAGTACTTCGGTACTCAGACTCGCCGGCGCTTGGGCGGCCGGCAGCCGTTGTGCGGAATGGGGGTCACGTCGCGGATGGTGGTGATCGTCATGCCCACCGACTGCAGAGCGCGAAGCGCCGATTCCCGCCCGGAACCCGGGCCGGAGACGTTCACTTCGAGGGTCTTCACGCCGTGCTCGGCGGCCTTCTTGCCCGCGTCCTCGGCCGCCATCTGGGCGGCGTAGGGCGTGGACTTCCGGGAGCCCTTGAAACCCATCATCCCGGCGGAAGACCAGGAGATCGTGTTCCCCTGGGCGTCGGTGATGGTGATCATGGTGTTGTTGAACGAGGCGTTCACGTGCGCCACGCCCGAGGTGATGTTCTTGCGTTCGCGACGTTTGACGCGCGCCGGTTCCTTGGCCATCGACTAGCTTTCTTACTTCTTCTTGCCGGCGATCGGCTTCGCCGGACCCTTGCGGGTGCGGGCGTTCGTGTGGGTGCGCTGGCCACGGACCGGGAGGCCCTTGCGATGGCGCAGGCCGCGGTAGCAGGCCAGATCCATCAGGCGCTTGATGTTCACCGCGGTCTCGCGGCGCAGGTCGCCTTCCACCGTGTAGTCACGGTCGATGGCTTCACGGATCTGAAGCACCTCGGCGTCCGTCAGCTGGTTGACGCGACGAGCGTCTTCGATGCCAACCTTCTGGACGATCTCGGCGGCTTTCGCCTGGCCGATGCCATGGATGTACTGAAGCGCGATGACGACGCGCTTGTTAGTCGGGATGTTTACGCCGGCGATGCGGGCCACTTGGGGTATTCTCCTGGTCACGCAGAGAAGCGCGAACAACGCCCCGGCCCAAGTTGGGAGGCCGGCACGTCCCTCGCGCGTTTCGCGGAAGCGGCCCGTTATAGGGACAGTTGCGTTTCCGTCAATGCCGGAAGCGCCGGAAAATGACCTTCTTTGGGCTCTTGTCCGCCCGGCCCGCCCTCCCCTGGGGTCCAGGCGGGGGCTTGGCCCGATCATCACGCGACTTTCGCGGCGAAAACAAGTCCCCGGACGGTGCGCCAGGGCGTGGCGCGGCGTTTCGAATCGATTCCGCGGCGCCGAACGGGGGATTCGGGGCGACCGCCCGCCTGGCTTGGCCCAGTCCATCGGCTCTGAGGGCGGGATGTGAAACGCAAGACGCCGCCGGCGCCCTGTCGGGCGCGGCGGCGGTCCTGGAACCTCGAGACGCGCCCGCGGGCGACGTTGCGGTGAAGTGGGGCCTCGCCCCTAGCGCGGGGCGTCCAGGGCCTTGTCGATGGCCGCGGCGACGGTGTCGATGGAGCCCATGCCGTCCACCTGCACGAGCTTCTTCTGGCCCTCGTAATAGGGCAGCAGCGGCGCGGTGTTGTCGTTATAGGCCGACAGCCGGACCTTGAAGCTTTCCGGATTGTCGTCGGGGCGGCCGGATTCGGCGAAGCGGCCGGCGATGCGCTCGATCAGGGCCGCGTCGTCCACCTTCAGGCGGACCACCAGGTCGATCTTCTTGCCGCGCTTGGCCAGCATCTCGTCCAGGGCCTTGGCCTGGGCCAGGGTGCGCGGGAAACCGTCGAAGATGGCGCCGCCAGCGGCCTCGGTCTCCGGCAGGCGCTCCTCGATCAGGGCGATGACGATCTCGTCGGTCACCAGCTCGCCGCGCTCCATGACGCCCGCCACCTTCTTGCCGAGCTCGGAGCCCGAAGCGATGGCGGCGCGCAGCATGTCGCCGGTGGAGAGCTGGACCATGTTTCGGCCATCCACCAGCCGCTTGGCCTGGGTGCCCTTGCCGGCGGCCGGCGGTCCGAACAGAATCAAATTCATGACTTAAATATCCCCTCCCCGCCGGCCATCCCCATGACCGGCGTCAAATTTGGTGGCGCGGAGTCTAGCGACCGCGTCCGCCCCGCAGCTTCGACTTCTTGATCAGGCCCTCATATTGGTGGGCCAGAAGATGCGACTGGATCTGGGTCACGGTGTCCATGGTCACGCTCACCACGATGAGGATCGAGGTGCCGCCCAGATAGAAGGGCGCGTTGTAGAAGGCGATCAGCGCCTCCGGCAGCAGGCAGACCAGGGTGATATAGGCCGCGCCGACGACGGTCAGGCGGGTCAGGACGAAGTCCAGATACTCCGCCGTGCGCTTGCCGGGCCGGATGCCGGGCAGGAAGCCGCCGTACTTGCGCAGGTTCTCGGCGGTGTCCTCCGGATTGAAGACGACCGAGGTGTAGAAGAAGCAGAAGAACACGATCAGGGCGCCGTACAGCACCATGAAGGCCGGGCGGCCGTGCTGCAGCTGGCCCACCACGGTGGGCATCCACTGCAGGTAGCTGGGCAGGTCGGCGTTGGCCAGGAAGCTCATGGCCGTCGCCGGCAGCAGCAGCAGGGACGAGGCGAAGATCGGCGGGATCACGCCCGAGGTGTTGATCTTCAGCGGCAGGAACGAGGTGTCGCCGCCGAACATGCGGTTGCCCTGCTGGCGCTTGGGATATTGCACCAGCAGCCGGCGCTGGGAGCGCTCCATGAAGACGATGACCAGCACCACGCCGATGGCGAGCGCGGTGATCAGGAACAGGGCCGCGGCCGGCAGGGCCCCGGTCCGGGTCATGGAGAACATCTGGAAGATGCCGCGCGGCAGGACCGCGACGATGCCGGCGAAGATGATCAGCGAGACGCCGTTGCCGACCCCGCGGCTGGTGATCTGCTCGCCCAGCCACATCAGGAACAGGGTGCCGCCGGTGAGCGTCACGACCGTGGAGACCAGGAAGAAGACGCCGGGATTGTTCACCAGGCCCTGGCTGTTCTGCAGCCCGATGGCGATCCCGAAGGACTGCAGCAGGGCGAGCACGACGGTCAGGTAGCGGGTGTACTGGTTGAGGGTCTTGCGGCCCGCCTCCCCGCCTTCCTTCCGCAGCTTCTCCCAGGGCGGATAGACCGTCCCCAGCAGCTGCACGATGATGGAGGCCGAGATGTAGGGGCCGACATTGAGGGCGAAGATCGCCATCCGCTGCACGGCGCCGCCCGAGAACATGTTGAACATGCCCAGGATGCCCTGCGACTGGCCCTGGAAGGCCTGCTCGAAGGCGGCGATGTCGATGCCGGGGATCGGGATGTAGGTCCCGAGCCGGTAGACCACCATCGCCATGATGGTGAAGGTGATACGCTTATGAAGCTCGGTCGCCTTGGAGAAGGCGCCGAAGTTCATGTTGGCGGCGAGCTGTTCGGCGGCCGAAGCCATAGGGTACCCCGAAGCTTTGAGACCGGTCGTACATAGGGCGTCCGACCGGCGGTGTCATCTGACGCCCGCCATCCCTCCCCGTTTACGGGAAGGGACGGACGGAGGGTCTTAGGCTTCGGCCGATTCGGCGGCGACGGGCGCGGTCGTGGTGACCTTGCCGCCGGCCTTCTCGACAGCGGCCTTGGCCGCGGCCGAGGCCGAATGGACGGTGATGTCGATCTTGGAGCTCAGGACGCCCTTGCCCAGCAGGCGCACGCCGTCCAGTTCGCGGCGCACGATGCCGGAGGCCACCAGGACCTTGGCGTCGATGGGCTTCTTGGCGTCGAGCTTGCCGGCGGCGATCGCCTGCTCGAGACGCCAGAAGTTCACCTCGGCGAACTTCAGCGCGTTGGGATTGTTGAACCCGCGCTTGGGCATGCGCATGTGCAGCGGCATCTGGCCGCCTTCGAAGCCGGCGATGGCGACGCCGGAGCGCGCCTTCTGGCCCTTGACGCCGCGGCCGCCGGTCTTGCCCTTGCCGGAACCTTCACCGCGGCCAACGCGCATGCGGTTCTTGGTGGAGCCTTCGCGCGGCTTCAGTTCATTGAGCTTGGTCATGTGACGCCTCTCCTTGGAGATCAATCGCCGGGCTGGCGCCCGACTCGGCTGATGGAAATGTCAGAAGGGCGGCGCAAGCGCCGCCCTTCGAAGTCTTATGCAGGCCTTTAGGCCTTGGTCTCGACCACTTCAAGCATGTGGGCGACCTTGGCGATCATGCCGCGCACCGAAGGGGTGTCCTCCAGGGTGGAGACACGGCCCATCTTGTTGAGGCCCAGGCCCGCCAGGGTGGCGCGCTGGTCCTTGGTCCGGCGGATCGGGCTGCCGGTCTGACGAACGGTGACAGTAGCCATGGATTATTCTCCGTCGGCGGCGGCGCTGGCGCCGTCGGCGCGGCGGCCGATCACGTCAGCGACCTTCTTGCCGCGCTTGGCGGCGACCTGGCGGGGCGAAGACTGAGCCTTCAGCGCCTCGAAGGTCGCGCGCACCATGTTGTAGGGGTTGGACGAACCGACCGACTTGCCCACGACGTCCTGGACGCCAAGGGTTTCGAGAACGGCGCGCATCGGACCGCCGGCGATGACGCCGGTGCCCGGAGGGGCCGAGCGGACCATGACCTTGCCGGCGCCCCAACGGCCATTTCCGTCGTGGTGCAGGGTGCGGCTCTCGCGGAGCGGCACGCGGATCATCGTCTTCTTGGCCTCCTCGGTGGCCTTGCGGATGGCTTCGGGCACTTCACGCGCCTTGCCATGCCCAAAGCCCACGCGGCCCTTCTGGTCGCCGACGATCATGAGGGCGGCGAACGAGAAACGACGGCCCCCCTTCACGGTGGCGGCGACGCGGTTGATGTGCACCAGCTTCTCGACGATGTCGGAATCGGCGCGCTCTTCAGCGGGGTTGCCGCGGTTGCGATCGCGGCGATTGTCGCCGCCGCCGCCTTGTGAGTTTCCACGAGCCATCTGCGTACCCCTAGAAGTTCAGGCCGGCTTCGCGCGCGGCGTCGGCGAGGGCCTTGACCCGGCCGTGGTAAATGTAGCCACCGCGATCGAAGACGACGTCCTTGACGCCCTTTTCGATGGCGCGCTGGGCGACCAGGGCGCCGACGCGGGCGGCGGCGTCCTTGTCCGAGCCCTTGGCCTTCTTGTCGTCGCCTTCCAGCGAGGACGCGGCGGCCAGGGTCACGCCGCGAGCATCATCGATGATCTGGGCGTAGATGTTCTTGGACGAGCGGAAGACCGACAGGCGCGGACGCCCGTTGGCCAGCGACCGCAGGCGGATGCGCGTGCGCTCGGCGCGGCGCTTGGCGGTGTCACGAGGAGTAAGAGCCATGACCTACTTCTTCTTGCCTTCCTTGCGACGGACCACTTCGCCCGCATAGCGGACGCCCTTGCCCTTGTAGGGCTCGGGGGGCCGGAGCCGGCGGATCTGCGAGGCGATCTCGCCAACGACCTGCTTGTCGATGCCGCTGATCTTGATTTCGGTTTGCTTGGGCACCGCGAAGGTGATCCCGCTGGGCGGGGGCACATCCACGTCGTGGCTGAAACCGAGCTGCATGGAGAGCGCTTCGCCCTTCATCGCGGCCCGGTAACCGACGCCGACCAGCTCGAGAGTCTTCTCGAAACCGGTGGTGACGCCGATGACCATGTTGCCGACCAGGGTGCGCGAGAGGCCCCACATGGCTTGCGCCCGGGTGTTCTCGACCGCCTTGGTCAGGTTGAGCTCGGCGCCCTCGTGCTTGACCACGATCTCTTCGGGCAGGGTCCAGGAGAGTTGGCCCTTGGGCCCCTTCACCTCGATGGTCTGACCGGAGATGGTGACCGTGACCCCAGCGGGGACGGCGACCGCCTTCTTTCCGATACGGGACATTCTAGTAGACCCTGCAGAGGACTTCGCCGCCCACGTTCGCGTCGCGCGCGGCCGTGTCGGACATGACGCCCTTGGG
Organism: Phenylobacterium sp. GW821-FHT12F10; assembly: GCF_058806695.1. Taxonomy (NCBI): domain Bacteria; kingdom Pseudomonadati; phylum Pseudomonadota; class Alphaproteobacteria; order Caulobacterales; family Caulobacteraceae; genus Phenylobacterium; species Phenylobacterium sp. GW821-FHT12F10. The sequence continues at coordinate 1,905,413 of NZ_JBXAPY010000001.1, forward strand.
CGTCGACAGGATCGAGATCCCAAGACCGTTCTTCACGGGCTTCAGATCAGAGATCGACGAATAGACGCGACGGCCAGGCTTCGAGATCCGGCGGATTTCCACGATGACCGGCTGGCCGTCGAAGTACTTCAGCTCGATTTCGAATTCCGGGAAGGCGCCGGGCTGCTGCACCAGGTGGTAGCCGCGGATGTAGCCTTCGTCGGCCAGGACGTCGAGGACGCGCGCGCGCATCTTCGAGGCCGGGCACATGACTTTCGCACGGCCGCGCGTGGCGGCGTTCTTGATGCGGGCGATCATATCGCCAACGGGGTCGTTCACCATGAGACCCTCCTCACCAGCTCGACTTCACGAGGCCAGGAATCTGGCCACTCGATCCCAGATCGCGCAGGGCGATCCGGCTCATACGGAGCTTGCGGTAATAGGCCCGCGGACGCCCGGTGACTTCGCATCGATTACGGATGCGGGTCTTGGACGAGTTACGCGGCAGCTCGGCAAGCTTGAGGCGAGCTTCGAAGCGTTCTTCGAGGGGCAGGCTCTCGTTGTTGGCAACCGCCTTCAGCGCATCGCGCTTGCTGGCGTATTGCTTGACGAGCTTCTTGACCATCTCGTTGCGGTTTACGGCGCTTTTCTTAGCCATCTGTTCTTTCCTTCCCGCCGGTTACGCTTGAACGAACGGGAATTGGAATTCCTTGAGAAGCGCGCGCGCTTCGTCATCGGTCTTCGCTGTCGTGGCGACGATGATGTCCATGCCCCACATTTGGTCGATTTGGTCGTAGTTGATCTCCGGGAACACGATGTGCTCCTTCAGACCCATGGCGTAGTTGCCACGACCGTCGAACGAGGTCGGCTTCAGGCCCCGGAAGTCCTTCACCCGCGGCAGAGCGATGGTGATCAGACGGTCCAGGAACTCGTACATGCGGTCGGCGCGCAGGGTGACCTTCGCCCCGACGACCATGCCTTCGCGCAGCTTGAAGCCGGCGATGGAGTTACGGGCCTTGGTGGGCAGCGGCTTCTGGCCGGCGATCTTGGCCAGGTCCGCGATGGCGGCATTGACCTTCTTGGAGTCGGCCACGGCCTCGCCGATACCCATGTTCAGGACGATCTTGTCCAGCTTGGGGATCTGCATCTCGTTGGTATAGCCGAACTGTTCCTTCATCACCGCGCGGATGCGCTGGCGATATTCGGACTTCAGCCGCGGCTCGTAAGCTTGCTCAGCCATTGATCACCTCACCGGTCGTCTTGGCGACGCGGACCTTCTTGTCGCCATCGACACGGAAACCGACGCGGGTCGGCTTGCCCTTGGAATCCACGATGGCGACGTTCGAGACGTGCAGCGCGGCTTCCTTGCTCTTGATACCGCCCTGGGGATCGGCTTGGGTCGGGCGGGTGTGACGCTGAACCAGGTTCAGGCCTTCCACCACGACACGCTCTTCCTTGGGCATGACCTTCAGGACGGCGCCTTGGCGGCCCTTGTCCTTGCCGGCGAGGATCACGACGCGATCCCCCTTCTTGATCTTCGCGGCCATCACAGCACCTCAGGCGCGAGGGAAATGATCTTCATGTGGTTCTTGGCGCGCAGTTCACGGGGAACCGGGCCGAAGATCCGCGTGCCGATCGGCTCGCTTTGCTTGTTCACGATCACGGCCGCGTTCTTGTCGAACCGGATCACCGAGCCGTCCTTGCGCTTGATGGCGGAGGACGTGCGCACGACGATGGCCTGAAGGACGTCGCCCTTCTTCACGCGACCGCGCGGGATGGCTTCCTTGACGGAGACGACGATCTTGTCGCCCACGCCGGCGTAACGACGGCCAGCGCCGCCGAGCACCTTGATGCACATCACACGACGCGCGCCGGAATTGTCGGCGACTTCGAGGTTAGTCTGCATCTGGATCATGGGATCAGACTTTCCTTACGAGCCCTGGACAGCGGCGGCCTTAGGCAGCGCTTCCCAGGTCTTGGTTTTCGATTTCGGCGCGCATTCGATGATGCGGACGATCTCGCCGGCCTTGTAGACGTTGGCCTCGTCATGGGCGTGGTACTTCTTGGACCGACGGACGGTCTTCTTCAGCACCGGGTGCAGGAAGGTCCGTTCGACCTTCACCACGAGCGTCTTGTCACCCTTGTCGGAGACGACGACGCCTTCGAGAATTCGCTTGGGCATGTGTCGTTCTCCTTAAGCCGCAGCCTGCTTGGCGCGCAGGATGGTCTTGATCCGCGCGATGTCCTTGCGGACTTCGTTCGAGCGGTGGGTCTTCTCGACCTGGCCCGTGGCGGCCTGGAAGCGCAGGTTGAACTGCTCTTTCTTCAGGTTCAGCAGGGACTCGGCCAATTGATCGGGGGTCATGCCCCGGACGTCTGCAATCTTCATCACGCGGCCTCCGCCGTGACGGTTTCGATCCGCGTGACGATGCGGGTCTTCACCGGGAGCTTGGCCGCGCCGAGGCGCAGGGCTTCACGGGCCACATCGTCCGGCACGCCGTCGATTTCGAACATGATCCGGCCCGGCGCGACGCGCGCGGCCCAGTACTCGACCGCGCCCTTGCCCTTACCCATCCGGACTTCGGCGGGCTTGTCGGTGACGGGAACGTCCGGGAAGATCCGGATCCAGACCCGACCCTGACGCTTCATCTGGCGAGTGATCGCACGACGGGCGGCTTCGATCTGGCGGGCGGTGATCCGCTCGGGCTCAATGGTCTTCAGACCGTAGGAGCCGAAGTTCAGCGTGAAGCCGCCCTTCGAGTTCCCGTGGATCTTGCCCTTGAACTGCTTGCGGTACTTGGTTTTCTTCGGTGACAGCATAGCTCTGGATCCTACGCTCCGGCCTGGTCGCGACGGTCACGGCGCGGCCCACGGTCCGGACGGTCGCCCGAACGGTCACGTCCGCCGCCTTCGCCGGCCGGGCCGGATTCGGTGGCCAGACGCTTGTCCAGCGCCATCGGGTCATGGTCGAGGACTTCGCCTTTGAAGACCCACACCTTCACGCCGATGATGCCGTAGGTGGTCTTGGCTTCGGTGACGCCGTAGTCGATGTCGGCCCGCAGGGTGTGACGCGGAACGCGACCCTCGTGATAGCTCTCGGTCCGCGCGATTTCGGCCCCGCCGAGGCGGCCGGCCACTTCGACCCGCATCCCCTTGGCGCCCAGACGCAGCGCGCTTTGCAGCGAGCGCTTCATGGCGCGGCGGAAGGCGATCCGGCGTTCCAGCTGCTGGGCGATGTTCTCGGCCACCAGTTGGGCGTCGGTTTCGGGCTTGCGGATCTCGACGATGTTCAGGTGAACCTCGCCGTCGGTGATGGTGTTGACGTCCTTGCGGAGCTTGTCGATGTCCGCACCCTTCTTGCCGATGATCACGCCAGGGCGCGCGGCATAGATGGTGATGCGGCACTTCTTGTGCGGACGCTCGATGATGATGCGCGAGACGCCGGCCTGATAGAGACGCTTCTTCAGCATCTTACGGACCTTGATGTCTTCGTGCAGCAGCTTGCCGTACTCCGGACCGTCGGCGAACCAACGGCTGTCCCAGGTGCGGTTGATGCCGAGGCGAAGCCCGACCGGATTTACTTTCTGACCCATCAGGCAGCCTCACCCAGTTCGCGGACCACGATGGTGATCTCGCTGAACGGCTTTTCAATGCGCGACGCACGGCCGCGAGCGCGGGCGGCGAAACGCTTCATCACCAGGTTCTTGCCCACGAAGGCCTCGGCGACGACCAGGGAGTCGATGTCGAGGTTGTGGTTGTTCTCGGCGTTGGAGATCGCCGAATAGAGCGCCTTGCGGACGTCCTGGGCGATGCGCTTGGGGCTGAACTCGAGTTCGTTCAGGGCCCGCTGCACCTTCAGGCCGCGGATCGACTGGGCCACGAGGTTCAGCTTCTGAGCCGAGGTGCGCAGGGTGCGCACCTTGGCCATGGCTTCAGCGGCCTCGAGCCGACGGGGTTTCGCTTGCTTGGACATGCTACTTCCTCTTCGCCTTCTTGTCGGCGGCGTGGCCGGGGAAGTACCGGGTGGGCGCGAACTCACCGAGCTTCATGCCGACCATGTCTTCGCTGACCAGCACGGGGACGTGCTTCTGGCCGTTGTGCACGCCGAACGTCAGACCGACGAACTGCGGCATGATGGTGGAGCGGCGCGACCAGGTCTTGATCACGTCCTTGCGGCCGGACCCTTGGGCGGTCTCGGCCTTCTTGAGCAGGTATCCGTCGACGAACGGACCTTTCCAGACGGAACGGGTCATGGATTAACGAGCCTTCCGAGCATGGCGCGAACGGATGATGTACTTGTCCGTCGTCTTGTTGGTGCGGGTCTTGGAGCCCTTGGTCGGCTTGCCCCAAGGCGTGACCGGGTGACGACCGCCCGAGGTGCGGCCTTCGCCGCCGCCGTGGGGGTGATCGACCGGGTTCATGACGACGCCGCGGACGTGCGGGCGGAAGCCCATGTGACGCGTGCGGCCGGCCTTACCCAGGACCTGGTTCATGTGGTCCTGGTTGGACACCGCGCCGACCGTGGCCATGCAGGTGTCCTGGACCATCCGGAGCTCGCCCGAACCCAGACGGATCTGGGCGTAGCCGGCGTCGCGGCCGACCAGCTGGGCGTAGGCGCCGGCGGACCGGGCGACCTGGCCGCCCTTGAGGGGCTTCAGCTCGATGTTGTGGATGATCGTGCCGATGGGCATGCCACGAAGCGGCATGGCGTTGCCCGGCTTCACGTCGGCCTTCTCGGAGGCGATCACCTGGTCGCCGACCTTGAGGCGCTGCGGAGCCAGGATGTAGGACAGCTCGCCGTCCTCATACTTGATCAGCGCGATCCAGGCGGTGCGGTTGGGGTCGTATTCCAGGCGCTCGACGGTCGCGGGCATGTCCCACTTCCGGCGCTTGAAGTCGACCATCCGATAGAGGCGCTTGGCGCCGCCGCCGCGGAAGCGGACGGCGATACGGCCACCGCCGCCACGACCGCCGGACTTGGTCAGGCCCTGAACCAGGGACTTGACCGGCCCGCCCTTGTGGAGCTCGGAACGGTCGACCAGCACCAGGCTACGACGGCCCGGCGAAGTCGGATTGTAATGCTTCAGAGCCATCGGCTTAGAGCCCCGTGGTGATGTCGATCGACTGGCCTTCGGCCAGGGTCACGACAGCTTTCTTGACGTCCGAGCGACGGCCCGGACGGCCCCGGAAGCGCTTGGTCTTGCCCTTGACCACCAGGGTGTTGACCTTGGTGACCGTGACCTTGAACAGCGCTTCGACGGCTGCGGAGATTTCGTCCTTGGTCGCGTCCATGGCCACGCGGAAGACGACCTTGTTCTGCTCGGAGAGCAGGGTGGCCTTCTCGGTGATCACGGGCGACAGGATCGCGTCGTAGTGGCGGGCGACGGGGTTAGCCATCACGCGGCCTCCTTCTCAGCGAAACGAGCGTTGATCGCATCCACCGCGTCCTTGGTCAGGACCAGCGTATGGCGACGCAGCACGTCATAGACGTTGAGGCCGGCGTTCGGCAGCACATCCACGTTGGGAATGTTGCGAGCGGCCAGGGCGAAGTTGTTGTCCACTTCGGCGCCGGCGATGATCAGCGCGTTCTTCAGGCCCATGGTGTCGAACTGGGCGCGAAGGGCGGCGGTCTTCGGATCGGTCAGCACCGCGGCGTCCAGGACGACCAGCGAGCCGGTCTTGACCTTGGAGGACAGCGCATGGCGCAGGGCCAGGGCGCGGAACTTCTTGGGCAGGTCGAAGGCGTGGCTGCGGACCACGGGACCGTGGGCCTTGGCGCCGCCGACGAACTGAGCCGCACGGCGCGAACCGTGACGAGCGCCGCCGGAGCCCTTCTGCTTGTACATCTTCTTGCCCGTACGAGAGACCTCGTTGCGGACCTGGATCTTGTGGGTCCCGGCGCGGCGCTTGGCGAGTTGCCAGGTCACCATGCGCTGAAGGATGTCGCCACGGATCTCGTCGATGCCGAACACGGCGTCGGACAGTTCGATCGAACCACCCTTGGCGCCGTCAAGTTTGATGACGTCGAGTTTCATTATTCTGCGCCCTCGGCTGCGGGGGCTTCGGCCGGAGCCTCGTCCACCGGCGCCGCGTCAGCGGCGGGAGCGACCTGGCCAGCCTTGCGGAAGCCGCCGGGGACCGGGGCTTCAGCCGGACGAGCCGACTTGATGGCGTCGCGGATCTTTACGTAGGTGCCCTCGGTGCCGGGGACCGCGCCCTTGATCAGGATCAGGCCGCGCTCGACGTCGATGCGCCAGACCGAGACGTTCAGGGTGGTGACGGTTTCCTGGCCGAGGTGGCCAGCCATCTTCTTGCCCTTGAAGGTCTTGCCGGGATCTTGCCGTTGACCGGTGGAGCCGTGCGCACGGTGGGAGACCGACACCCCGTGGGTGGCGCGCATGCCGCCGAAGTTCCAGCGCTTCATGGCGCCCTGGAAACCCTTACCGACCGTCTTGGCCGTCACATCGACCTTCTGGCCGGGGACGAAGTGGTCGGCGGTGAGCTCGGCGCCCACGTCGATCAGGTTGTCCGCGGTGACGCGGAACTCGGCCAGCTCATGCTTGGGCTCGACTTCGCTCTTGGCGAAGTGACCACGCATGGCCTTGGAGGTGTTCTTGGCCTTCTTGACGCCGGCTCCGAGCTGGAGGGCGACATAGCCGTCTTTATCCTGGGTCCGATGAGCGGTGACCTGGCAGCCTTCGAGGCTGAGGACGGTCACCGGCACATGGGTTCCCGCTTCATCGAAGAAGCGCGCCATGCCCAGTTTCTTGGCGATCACGCCGGTACGCATCGACCGATCCCCTCTAGAGCTTGATCTCGACGTCCACGCCGGCGGACAGGTCGAGCTTCATCAGCGCGTCCACGGTCTGCGGGGTGGGGTCGACGATATCGAGCACGCGCTTGTGCGTGCGGATTTCGAACTGCTCGCGCGACTTCTTGTCGATGTGGGGCGAGCGGTTGACGGTGAATTTTTCGATGTGCGTCGGCAGGGGGATGGGCCCCCGCACGGTCGCGCCGGTGCGCTTGGCCGTATTGACGATCTCACGCGTGGAATGATCCAGCACGCGGTGATCGAAGGCCTTGAGCCGGATGCGGATGTTCTGACGATCCATATCGCTCTTCAATTTCCCCTACAGACGACGGTCCGTCCGCGTGACTTTGACCATTTCAAAGACCAACCCAAACGCCCCCCGGGGGAGACGCTCGTACGCGTAAGTCCGCTAAAAACGACATAGGCCCGCGCGAAAGGTTTCCGCGAGGGCCCCGCCCGGTCGCCCAATTTCTCAGGGTTCCGGGTCGTTCTGCGAACCGCGTCTGCGCCTCAAATCACTTCGAAGCGCACAGCCGATCCAACAAGAGGCGCGTCTATACGTGTGCGACTCGGCCTCGTCAAGGCCAGCAACGGCCTCGGTTCAGGAAGTTTCGGAGGCGCGGTTCAGTAGCAGGCCAGGCCCGCGCAGAACTTCTTGCCCTTGGGTCGGCCCCACCGGACATTCCCATCCCCGTCATAGGCCACTTTCGCCTGTCCGGCGAGCAGGCGCACGGTGATCAGCCCCGATCCGCGCATCTCGGCGTCCAGCATGCCGACGGTTCCGCGGTCGTCGATGCGCCCGTCGCCCTTCATGATCAGCTTGGCGGTGGAGGTGACCCCCTGCCCCACCACGATGGTCCCCGAGCCGTCCACGGTGGCCCTCAGGGCGCCGTCCACGTGGCTGGCGATCACCTGGCCCGGTCCGGTCTGGGTCACGGTCAGGCCGCTGGAGAGCGGCCCCAGCCGCCAGGCGCCGCAGCCGCTGGCCGCGAGTTTCAGCGTCCTCCCCGCCCCCGCCTGGCCGAACACCGCGCCGCGGGTGGTGATGTCGGCGTCCAGCGGGACCCGCGCGGTCAGGGTGGGCAGGTCCTTGATGGCGATGGCGCGTCCCCAGCGGCTGACGCCGGCGGCGCTGCAGCGATAGCCGAACACCCAGGGCAGGGTCTGCTCCAGCCAGGAGCTGGCGCCGGTGACCCGGGCCCCGCCGCCGGCCACGGGATGGATGGCCAGCCGCGGATCGGCGGTGAGCGCCATGTCGGCCCGCGCCTCGGGGATGACCACCACCCGGGCCGCGGGGGCGTCCAGGGTCAGGGTCGGCGCGGCCATGGCCAGGGCCGGCGCCCCCAGGGCGATCGTCAGACTGAGCAGGAACTTCATGGCCCGACCAGACCAGAGAAGTTTACATATGTAAATCCCAACCCCCGGAGGACCTCTCCCGCAAGCGGCCGGACCTCAGCCGACGCTCACATTGCCCGAGCCGACGATGGCCTTGGACACCGTGCCGGTCACCGACTTGACGTGGACGTCGCCGGACCCGGCGATCTTCGCCGTCAGGCTGCCGGCCACGCCGTTGAAGTCCACATTGCCCGAGCCGGCGATGGAGGTGGTCACCTGGCTGGCGCGGCCGCCGGAGATCTTGACGTCGCCGGAGCCGGCGATCTTGACGTTCAGCGGGCCCGAGATCGAGGCCACGTCCACGTCCCCGGACCCGGCCACCGACACCTCCAGCGCCCCGGCCACGGCCTGGGTGCGGACGTCGCCCGACCCGGCCACCCGCAGGTTCGCCTCCCCGGCCGAGCCGGTGCTGGTGTCGCCGGAGCCGGCGACGTTGATGTTCATCTTCCCGGCCACATTGCCCACCGTCCAGTCGCCGCAGCCGGCGTTGGAGAGCTCCAGGCTGGCGGTCTTGCCCACCGAGCCGAACACCGCCCCGCCGGCCTCGACCTTGGCGTCCTTGGGGGTGCGGATCACGATCTGGGGCATGTCGTCATAGGCCACGTCGCCGATCCCCGAGACATAGACCCGGGTCCTGCCGCCGCTGCTGTTGCAGCTCTTGATCTTCCGGTCGAGATCGCCGTCGACGATGGTCTTGCCGGCCAGGCTGCGGACCTGCAGGGGCAGGCTCGGATTGGTGGTCAGGAACTCCACCTTGATGTCGCCCCGGTCCTCGGGGATCACCACGACCCGGGCGACGGCGTCCTTGACCTCGACGGTGGCGGCGTTGGCGGCGGACGCGGCGCCGGCCATCAGGGCCAGGGCGGACGCGGCGGCGAGAATGGTCGGGAGACGCATGGGGTCCCTCCTCTTGATGGATCAATCTTGAGGCGACGGTAGACGGCGCCGCCGGCCAAGGCAGCTTAATTCGAGGTCATGACACCGCGGTCATCTGGCGGCCGCCTCGAAGGCCGCCAGCAGCCGCTCGTGCCGCCACTGCTCGCGGGCCTTGTCGCTGGCGGCCAACAGGGCCGCGCAGGGGCCGGGCTTCGGCTCGGCCTGGCCGATCTGGCCGGCGCAGGCCTTGGCCGGCCGCCGATAGGTCCCCGGATCGGACCACAGCCCCTCCCCGCTGAGGAAGGAATAGGCGATGGCGTTGCGCGCCGAGGCCTTCAGGTCGCCATAGCTCGCCCCTTCGCCGGCGGCCCGGGCGTATTCATGGGAGAGGTCGATGCGCAGGATGCCGGCGTCGTCGGTGGAGAGGCTCACCGGCACCCGGCGCTGGCGCAGCCAGGCGTAGGGATGGGCCTTGCCGGAGACCTCCAGGATCTTGTCGTTGGAGGTGAGGTTCACCTCCACCAGGATTCCCTGGGCGGCCATCTCCGCGGCCAGGCCCTCGGCGTCGGCCTCCAGGGGCAGGTCGACCCCGTGCCCAATGCGCCGCGCCCCGGCCACCCGCACCGCCTGGGCGATGTGGAAGCGCAGGTCCTCGGGCGCGGCGTATTTGAAGGACAGCTCGCCGGCGTGCAGGGCCGCCTTGGCGGTGCGGCCGTGGTCGGTCAGATAGTCCACCATCCTCATGTGCAGGCTGTAATTGGCCAGGGCCTGGGGATGGTCCTCCGGCGCCACCAGCTGCAGCCCGACCCAGCGCCGGTCGGCGGCGATCAGCGCCACCCCGAGCTGGAGCTGGGCGAAGGTCTGTTCCGGCGGCCCAACCCGCCCGGCCTGGACCAGGTAGCGCACGGTCACCTGGCAGCCCGGCGCGGCCTCCGGCGTCGAGCACTTCATCACCGCCCGCGCCCGCGCCTCCAGGGCGTCGGTCTCGGCCATGGCGGCCGGAACCAGGGCCTCAAGGCCCGCGGCGCTGTTGGCCGCCTTCTGGGCCGCCAGGTCCCCGCCCTTCCAGCCGACCTTCGCCCCCAGGATCCGCGACGCCGCCCCCTGGGGCGTCACCATGGCCTCGAGATAGAAGGTGTTCTGCCGGGCCAGGCCGTCCATCACCAGGGCCAGGCTATCCCCGCCCCGCCTTGATCCCACCGCCCCGAAGCGCCCGAAGGCGCCGAAGAACTGGTCGTGGCCCGAGCGGTCCAGGAAGTCGGGATGACGCACAGACAGGCTGTCGATCATCGCCGTGCGCAGCAGGTCGTCGCCGCCCAGGCCCGCGGCTGGCTTGAAATCCTCGCCGGGCTGGCAGGGCGGGGTCAGGGCCAGGGTCTTGAGGTTGACGCAGAGGCCGTCCTCCGCCGCCCAGGCCAGCAGGGTCTCGGGGAAGATCGCCCCGGCGATGTGGTTGTGCAGCTCGCCGCCCTTGGGCATCTGGCGCGTGAAGGCGGTCAGCTCGCCGCCGGTCATCCTGGCTAGGTCCGGCGCGGCCTGCGCCCCGCCCGCCGACAGGGCCAGAACCAGCCCTGCGGCCGCCCAGAATCTCCTCGCCATGATCCCCGCTCCTTTGCCGCAGGCGGCCCGAGGCGGAGGGGGGAGTCAAGAGCTTGGCCGGCGAGACTAGCCCTCGCCCGACCCGCGCGAAAGTTAACGATCGGAGATTTGACAGCGCCCCCCGCAGGGCCGCGATCCTGGCTCCATCCTGGGGAGGATCACCATGCCGCGCCTGAAGCTCATCGCCCTGACCGCCCTGGCGCTCCTGGCGCCCCGGTCGGTCGACGCCGAGGCCCCCAGGCCGGCCGCCCAGGCCGTCGCCCCCGGCGTCTGGCTGATCCCCGGCGGCATCGCGCCACGGCGCCAGCCCGACGGCAATACGGTGATCTTCGCCGCCCCCAAGGGCCTGGTGGTGATGGACACCGGTCGCCACGTTTGGCAGCGCCAGGCCATCCTCGACTTCGCGGCGGCGCAGGGCCGCCCCATCGCCGCCATCGTCAATTCCCACTGGCACCTGGACCATGTGAGCGGAAACCCCGACCTGAGGCGCGCCTATCCGGCCGCGAGGGTCTATGCCAGCGCCGCCATCGACAAGGCCCTGACTGGTTTCCTGGCCAAGGGCGCCGAAGATGGTCGGGCCTATCTGAAGGCGGGCGAGCTGCCCAAGGAGACCCTGGAGGACGTCGCCGGCGACATCGCCACCGTCGAGGCCGGCGCGGCCCTGCGCCCCGACGTGGTGGTCACCGGCTCGGAAACCCGGAAGCTCGCGGGCCTGCGGCTCGCGGTGAACCTGGCGCCCCACGCCGCGACGGCCGGGGATGTCTGGCTCTACGATCCCGCCAGCCGCGTGGCGGCGGCGGGGGACCTGGTCACCCTCCCCGCCCCCTTCCTGGACACCGCCTGTCCCGAGGGTTGGCGCAGGGCGCTGGACCAGGTCTGGGCCACCCCCTTCACGACCCTCATCCCCGGCCATGGCGCCCCCATGACCCGGGCGCAGTTCGGACTTTACCGCCAGGCCTTCGCCGCCGTGATCGACTGCGCCGCCTCCGCCGAGACCAAGGCGGCCTGCGCGGCGGCCTGGACCCGCGCGGTCCAGCCCCTGCTGGGGTCGGATCCCGTCGACCTCAAGCGGGCCCAGGGCATGACCGAGTACTATGTCGGCGATGTCCTGCGGGCTCCTGGCGTGAAAGCGGACTGCCAGACCGCCTAGAAGCTTGGCCTTTTCCGCGCTTCAGCGTCGCCCTAGGGTGGCGGCAGGGACGGTTCTCAATCGGAGTGGGCTATGAAGATCAGGACATGGGCCGCTGGAGCGGCCGCGGCCGCGGGCGCGGCGATCTTGGGGGCCGCGGCCCTGGGAAGCGCCCAGGCGCAGGGCTACAGCGCCCCGCCGCCGGGAAGCTACTGGCAGAGCTGCCAGAAGGTGCGGGTGACCGACGGCGGCCGCCTGACCCTGTGGGCCGAATGCCGCGACTATAGCGGCCGTTACCGGGCGACCAGTCTCGACTTCGAGGGTTGCCGCAGCGAGATCACCAACGAGAACGGCCAGTTGAGCTGCCGAATGGCCGGGCCCTATGGCGGCCCGGGCGGCCAGGGGGGCTATGGCGACCGGGGCGGCTACGGCAGCGGAGGCTGGGGCTCCGGTGGCGGCTATAATGGGGGTTACAGCGGCGGCGGCTACGGCAACCAGGGCGGCTACGGAAACCAAGGCGGCTATGGAGGCCAAGGCGGCTATGGCGGCCAAGGCGGTTACAATGGCGGTTATAACGGCGGCTACAACGGCGGCTACAACGGCGGCTACGAGCGCCCTCGGGCCCGGGGCGGCTCCATCACCCTCTATGACGGCCTGAACTTCACGGGCGGGGCCTACGCCACCAGCACCGAGATCACCAACCTGCCCAAGCAGAACAATGACCGCACCCTCAGCATCAAGATCGGCCGGGGCGCGTGGGAGGTCTGCACGGACAAGGACTTCGGCGGCCGCTGCCTGATCCTGGACAAGGACGTGGCGGACCTGAACCGGATCGGCCTGGCCTACGCCATCACCTCCCTGCGGCAGGTCCGATAGCGCCATAGGAAAAGGGCCGCCCGGGTTTCCCCGGACGGCCCTGATCTTGTCATCCTGCCCCCAAGAGGGAGCGGGTAGAGACTACTCGACGATCTTGGAGACCACGCCGGCGCCGACGGTGCGGCCGCCTTCGCGGATGGCGAAACGCAGGCCCTGGTCCATGGCGATCGGGGTGATCAGCTCCACGTCCAGCTCGGCGTTGTCGCCCGGCATGATCATTTCCACGCCTTCCTTCAGCTTGATGATCCCGGTCACGTCGGTGGTCCGGAAGTAGAACTGAGGACGGTAGTTGGTGAAGAACGGGGTGTGACGACCGCCCTCTTCCTTGGTCAGGATATAGGCCTCGGCCACGAACTTGGTGTGCGGGGTGATCGAGCCCGGCTTGCAGAGAACCTGGCCGCGCTCGACGTCTTCACGCTTGGTGCCGCGCAGCAGCACGCCCACGTTGTCGCCGGCCTGACCCTGGTCCAGCAGCTTGCGGAACATTTCCACGCCCGTGCAGATGGTCTTCTGGACGGGGCGGATGCCGACGATCTCGACTTCCTCGCCGACCTTGACGATGCCCTTTTCGATCCGGCCGGTCACCACCGTGCCGCGGCCCGAGATCGAGAACACGTCTTCCACCGGCATCAGGAACGGCAGGTCCACCGGACGCTCCGGCTGCGGGATGTAGGCGTCCACCGTCTCCATCAGCTTCAGGATCGACTTCTCACCGATCTCCGGATCGCCGCCGTCCAGCGCCACCTTGGCCGAACCCATGGTGATCGGGATGTCGTCGCCCGGGAACTGGTACGACGACAGGAGCTCGCGCACCTCCATCTCCACCAGCTCCAGCAGCTCGGCGTCGTCCACCAGGTCGACCTTGTTCATGTAGACCACCAGGGCGGGCACGCCCACCTGGCGGGCCAGCAGGATGTGCTCGCGGGTCTGCGGCATCGGGCCGTCGGCGGCCGACACCACCAGGATCGCGCCGTCCATCTGGGCCGCGCCGGTGATCATGTTCTTCACATAGTCGGCGTGGCCGGGGCAGTCGACGTGGGCGTAGTGACGGTTGGCCGTCTCATATTCCACGTGCGCGGTGTTGATCGTGATCCCGCGCGCCTTCTCCTCCGGAGCCGCGTCGATGTCGGCATAGGCCATCGCCTTGGCCCCACCGGCCTTGGCCAGCGTCATCGTGATCGCGGCCGTCAACGTCGTCTTGCCATGGTCAACGTGACCAATCGTGCCGATGTTGCAGTGCGGCTTAGTGCGTTCGAACTTTTCTTTAGCCATTTCAAGCTCCAGCCCTGTCCGGGCTCGTCCTCTAAACTAGGGTTGGGGTTAGGCGTACTTCTTGATCACTTCGTCGGCCACGGCCTGCGGCACCGTCTCGTAGTGATCGTAGGTCATGGAGAAGTTGGCGCGTCCTTGGGAGAACGAGCGCAGGGTGTTGATGTAGCCGAACATGTTGGCCAGCGGCACGAAGGCCGTAACCACCTGGGCGTTACCCCGGGTTTCGGTGCCCTGAATCTGGCCGCGGCGGCTGTTCAGGTCGCCGATGACGTCGCCCATATATTCGTCGGGCGTCACCACTTCGACCTTCATGACCGGCTCGAGCAGCTTGGGAGCGCCCTTCTCGCGAAGTTCGCGGAAGGCGGCGCGGGCCGCGATTTCGAAGGCCAGGACCGAGGAGTCGACGTCGTGGTAGTTGCCGTCATACAGCGTGGCCTTGAAGTCGATCAGCGGGAAGCCGGCCAGCAGGCCGTTTTCCTTGGAGGTGTCGAGACCCTTCTGAACGCCGGGAATGAACTCCTTCGGGATCGAGCCGCCGACGACGGTGTTCTCGAAGACGAAGCCCGACCCGGGCTCGCCCGGCTCGAACAGAATCTTGACGCGGGCGAACTGGCCCGTACCGCCGGTCTGCTTCTTGTGAGTGTAGTCGATGTCGGCCTTGCGGCCGAGGCTCTCGCGATAGGCCACCTGCGGCGCGCCGATATTGGCGTCGACCTTGTAGGTGCGACGCAGGATGTCGACCTTGATGTCCAGGTGAAGCTCGCCCATGCCCTTCATGACCGTCTGGCCCGACTCCTGGTCGGTGAAGACCGTGAAGGACGGATCCTCGGCGACCATCTTGGCCAGGGCGACGCCCAGCTTTTCCTGGTCGGCCTTGGACTTCGGCTCGATGGCGATCTCGATGACCGGCGCCGGGAAGTCCATCTTCTCCAGGATGACTGGCGACTTCAGGGGGTCGCAAAGGGTATCCCCAGTGCGGGTGTCCTTGAGGCCGGCCAGGGCGACGATGTCGCCGGCGAAGGCTTCCTTGATGTCCTCGCGATTGTTGGAGTGCATCAGCAGCATGCGGCCGACGCGTTCCTTCTTGTCGCGGGAGGAGTTCAGCAGGCCCATGCCGGTTTCGAGCTTGCCCGAATAGATGCGGCAGAAGGTCAGCGAGCCCACGAAGGGGTCGTCCATGATCTTGAAGGCCAGAACCGACAGCGGCTCCTCGTCGGAGGCCTTGCGGACCACCGGCTCTTCCGTCTTGAAGTCGATGCCCGGGGTCGGCGGAATGTCGATCGGCGAAGGCAGGTAATCGACCACGGCGTCGAGCAGGGGCTGGACGCCCTTGTTCTTGAAGGCCGAGCCGGCGAGGATCGGATAGAAGGCGCCGGTCAGAACCGCCTTGCGCAGGCACTTCTTGATGACCTCGACCGACGGCTCTTCGCCGCCCAGATAGGCTTCCATCGCCTCATCGTCGAGTTCGACCGCGTTCTCGATCAGGTAGTGGCGGGCTTCTTCAGCCTTGGCCTGCATGTCGGCCGGGATTTCCTCGTCGCGATAGGTCGCGCCCAGGCCGTCATTGTCCCAGACCACGGCCTTCATGCGGACCAGGTCGACGATGCCCTTCAGCGAGGCTTCCGAGCCGATCGGCAGTTGGATCGGCACGGCCTTCACGCCCAGGCGATCACGGATCGTCTTCAGGCACATTTCGAAGTCGGCGCCGATCTTGTCCATCTTGTTGACGAACACGATGCGCGGAACGTTGTAGCGGTCGGCTTGGCGCCAGACGGTCTCGGTCTGGGGCTCCACGCCCTGGTTGCCGTCCAGCACCGCGACGGCGCCGTCGAGCACGCGCAGCGAGCGTTCGACTTCAATGGTGAAGTCCACGTGGCCGGGGGTATCGATGATGTTCAGGCGGTGACCGTTCCAGATGGCGGTCGTCGCGGCCGACGTGATCGTAATGCCGCGTTCCTGCTCCTGCTCCATCCAGTCCATGGTGGCCGCGCCATCGTGGACCTCACCGATCTTATGGCTCTTGCCGGTGTAGTAGAGAATCCGCTCCGTGGTCGTGGTCTTCCCGGCATCGATGTGGGCCATGATGCCGAAGTTACGGTAGTCAGAGATTTTGTGCGCGCGGGCCATAGCGGATAGCTCTGCTGGAAAAGGCGTTCGGGATAGGCTGAACGAACAGCGCGGGCGGTTTAACTCAAACCGCCCGCGCCGAAAAGGGATGGTTCGTGCTGGTTACCAGCGGTAGTGCGAGAAGGCCCGGTTGGCTTCGGCCATCTTGTGGGTGTCTTCGCGCTTCTTGACGGCGGAACCCCGGTTCGAGGAGGCGTCCAGCAGTTCGCCGGCCAGCTTCTCGGTCATGGTGTTCTCACCGCGCTTGCGGGCGGCGGTCACCAGCCAACGGATGGCGAGAGCCTTCCGCCGGTCGGGACGCACTTCGACGGGCACCTGATAGGTGGCGCCGCCGACCCGGCGGGAGCGGACTTCGATGCCCGGCGCGACGTTTTCCAACGCGGCGTGGAAGGTTTCCAGGGGACCCTGGTCCTTGCGCTTGGCTTCGAGGATGTCGAAGGCGCCGTAGAGGATATTCTCGGCGACGGCTTTCTTGCCTTCGTACATCACGTAATTCATGAACTTGGTGACCGTCAGGTCCCCGAACTTCGGGTCGGGCAGGACTTGACGTTTCTCGGCGCGACGGCGGCGGGACATTCTTCTTATTCCTTACTTAGGACGCTTGGCGCCGTAGAGCGAACGACGCTGCTTGCGATCCTTGACCCCTTGGGTGTCGAGCACGCCGCGCAGGATGTGGTAACGGACGCCAGGAAGGTCCTTAACCCGGCCGCCGCGGATGAGCACGACGGAGTGCTCCTGCAGATTGTGGCCTTCGCCCGGGATGTAGCACACCGCTTCGATGCCGGTGGTCAGACGCACCTTGGCGACCTTACGAAGCGCGGAGTTCGGCTTCTTCGGGGTCGTCGTATAGACGCGGGTGCAAACGCCACGGCGCTGAGGGCAGCCCTTGAGGGCCGGCACCTTGTTGCGCACCGGCTTATTCTGCCGGGGCTTGCGGATGAGCTGATTGACTGTTGGCATCTATTCTCTGCTCTGGAGGCGTGTGCCGTTGGGCCGTGGCGCCTCAGTTGGGGTCCGTATTCAAAAGCTCCGAAACCGGCTCGCTGAACGCAAAAACTCGCCGGCGCGCTTTGGGTCGCGTTCCGGCGGGTCTGGCTGTCCGTTTCGGGACTTGCCGTTCAACGGGGCGAAGGGAAGAATCCCCGGCCTCGAAAGGAGCGCGGTTCATACTCGCCAAGCCCCTCGGCGTCAACGTTTGCGAAAGCGCGCGCGCCTCGCCTGCTTTCGGACATGAATTCGCCCCGCCCGTCCTCGCCCTATGGCGAAGGTTGCAGGAACGGGACTGGGCATGGGGAACGGGAGGCGCTGGCGACTGGGAGCCCTCGCGGCGGCGTCCCTCATCGGCCATGTGGCCGTCCTGTCGGTCCTGGCGGTCAACCACGCCAAACCGGCGCGCTACGAGCCCGCCCCGGTGTTCGAGGTCACCATCGCGCCCCGCATTGTCGAATCGATTCCCCAGGCCTCGCCCCGGCCGCGGCCGCAGCTGCGCCCCCGTCCCTCGCGCCTGCGGCCGGACGATCTCTCCGTCGCGCCGTTGTTCGTGCCCGAGGCGCCGCCGCCGGCCACCCCGGCGCCCACGCCCCCCAGCCTGACGCCCCAGCTCTCGGCCACCCTGCGCCGCAGCCTCGGCTGCGCCAATATCGGCGGCTCAGGCCTGAGCCAGGCCGAGCGGGACGCCTGCATGGAACGTCTGGGCGAGGGGGCGAAGACCGCGGTCTATATCCCGCCGGGCCTCAGTCGCGCCAAGCAGGCCCTGCTGGATCAGGCCGCCGCCAAGCGAAAGGCCTATCGCGACTATCGCGACGCCCCGATGCCCCCGGGGCTCTCCACCTCCGACGCCGCCGGCGGCCTCACCGGCCTTGGTGACGCCGCGCCCCACAAGACCACCGTGCCCTTCTAGCCCGCGACGCAGAACGGCCCGGGGTCGCCCCCGGGCCGCCCGCAGGACGCCATGAGGTCCTAGGCGGCGATCACCTCGTCGCCGCGCATCAGGGGGGCCTCCAGGGTGGCCCAGTCGATCTGGCCGTCGTGCTTGAGGTTCTCGAACTGCAGGACGCCGAGGGCCTCGAACTTCGGACGGATCTTCTCGGTCAGCAGGCCGATCCGCTTCAGGTTGGGGATCATCCGCTCGAACAGGAAGGTGCGGAAGGCCCGGCCGCCCTGGGTGGCGTTGTTGATCTCGATCGCCTCGGCCTCGGTGAAGCCGAACTCCTGGGCCACGTTGGTGGAGACCAGGCGGTCGCGCATGACCAGGCAGGCCTCGTAGGCGAACTGGGCCCGCTCCTCGATCTGGTCCTCCGGCAGGGCCCGGATCCAGTCCTCCAGATAGTTCACCCCGAAGGCCACGTGCCGGCCCTCGTCGCGCATCACCAGGCCCACCACGTCACGCAGCAGCGGATCCTCGGTGGTCTGGTGGATGGTCTGGAAGGCGGCCAGGGCCAGACCCTCGATGAGGATCTGCATGCCGATGAACTTCAGGTCCCAGCGCGGGTCGGTGAGCACCTTGTCCAGCAGGAACTTCAGGCTCGGATTGATCGGGTAGATCATCCGGCAGCGCTCCATCAGGTACTTGTGGAACACCTCCACATGGCGCGCCTCATCGAAGGTCTGGGAGGCGGCGTAGAGCTTGGCGTCATGGGTCGGCGCGCAGCTCACCAGCTGGGAGGCCACCATCAGGGCCCCCTGCTCCCCGTGCAGGAATTGCGAGAGGGTCTGGGCGTTGGAGCGGTGGGAGAACTCGCGCTTCTGTTCGGCCGTCAGGGCCTCCCACTTGGGATGGCCGGCGAAGCCCTCAGGCCCCTCCCCGGCCGCCACGTCGCGGGGCGGCGGCGGCGCCTGCGTCCAGTCGATGTCCAGCTCGGTGTTCCAGTTGAACCGCTTGCCCAACTCGTAGAGCCGCCGGATCTTGGAATTGGCCGTCTCGTAGTCCCAGTTGTAGGAGCCGGTCAGCGGCGTGTTGAAGATCTCCCGGATCACCTCGACATCGTGGTCCGACAGGCGGGCGGCGAGGTCCTCGGAATCGAAGGTCTGG
This sequence comes from Phenylobacterium sp. GW821-FHT12F10, assembly GCF_058806695.1. NCBI lineage: Bacteria > Pseudomonadati > Pseudomonadota > Alphaproteobacteria > Caulobacterales > Caulobacteraceae > Phenylobacterium > Phenylobacterium sp. GW821-FHT12F10. The sequence goes on from NZ_JBXAPY010000001.1 coordinate 1,924,508, forward strand.
ACCTCGGTGGGCGGTCCGTCGACGAGCGTCACGTGCAGCATGGCTGGCTCCCTTTCGCCCGGTCACGCGCCGGGCTCTAGGGGTGACGATAAAGATGACGCCGGCGTCATCTTTGATCCAGATCAAGAAATACACCTAAACGAAACGGCCCGGGATCGCTCCCGGGCCGCTCGTTAAGCGCACTGACTGGACGGTTTGGGTCTAGCCTTCGACCTTCTCGGCCTCGGCGTCGGCCGCGATGATATCCGGCAGCGGCTCCATCGCCTCTTCGCGGCTGGCCGAGAGGGCCTCGTCGCGCTTGGTGGCGATGCGCTGCAGGTTGCGCAGGTAAGAGCCCGTGCCCGCCGGGATCAGGCGGCCCACGATCACGTTTTCCTTCAGCCCTTCGAGGGTGTCGGTCTTGCCCTGCACCGAGGCTTCGGTCAGCACGCGGGTCGTTTCCTGGAACGAGGCCGCGGAGATGAAGCTGCGGGTCTGCAGCGAGGCCTTGGTGATGCCCAGCAGAACCGGCTGGGTGATCGCCGGGCGGCCGCCGCGGGCTTGCGCCTTGGCGTTCTCCTCGTTGACTTCCGTCATGTCGAGGTGGTCGCCCTTGAGCAGGCCGGTGTCGCCGGGCTCGAGGATCTCGCCCTTCTGCAGCATCTGACGGACGATGGTCTCGATGTGCTTGTCGTTAATCGGCACGCCCTGCAGACGGTAGACTTCCTGGATTTCGTCCACGAGGAACTCGGCCAGGGCTTCGATGCCCAGGATGCGCAGGATGTCGTGCGGATCCGGGTTGCCGTCGATCAGGTACTCGCCGCGGCGGATCACGTCACCGTCGTGGACGGCGATGTGCTTGCCCTTGGGGATCAGGAACTCGACCGCCTCGCCACCATCTTCCGGGGTGATCTTGATGCGGCGCTTGTTCTTGTAGTCGCGGCCGAATTCGACGCGGCCGTCCATCTCGGCGATGACCGCGCAGTCCTTGGGACGACGGGCTTCGAAGAGTTCGGCCACGCGGGGCAGACCACCGGTGATGTCCCGGGTCTTGGCGCCTTCCGTCGACATCCGGGCGATGACTTCACCCGGCTTGATCTCGTCGCCGTCGCCCACCGAGAGGATCGCGCCCACCGGCAGGAGGTAACGGGCCTCGCCGCCGTTGGAGATCCGCATATAGGCGCCGTCGGCGTCCAGGACCGCCATGGCCGGACGCAGGTCCGAACCCTTGGTGGAGGTGCGCCAGTCGATGACCACGCGGTTGGAAATGCCGGTGGCTTCGTCGGCCTCTTCGCGGACGGAGAAGTTCTCCACCAGGTCCTCGAAGCGGATCTTGCCGCCGACCTCGGTGATGATCGGGATCGAGTAGGGGTCCCACTCGGCCAGACGCTGGCCGCGCTTGACCTTCTCGCCATCACGGACCTTCAGGCGCGCGCCATAGGGCGGCTTGTAGGTCTCGCGATCCTTGCCGTCGACCTGCACGCTCATCTGCAGGTTCCGGGAAAGGCAGATCAGCTCGCCGTCAGGGGCGATGACGGTGTTGCCCCCGGCCAGCTTCACGGTGCCGGTGTTGGTGCTCTCGTAGAAGGACTGCTCGGCCACCTGGGCGGTGCCGCCAATGTGGAAGGTCCGCATCGTCAGCTGGGTGCCGGGTTCGCCGATGGACTGGGCGGCGATGACGCCGACCGCTTCACCGATGTTCACCGGGGTGCCGCGGGCCAGGTCGCGGCCGTAGCAGGTCGCGCAGACGCCGTTGGCGGCCTCGCAGGTCAGGACCGAGCGCACCTTCACCGACGGGACGCCGGCGTTGTCGATCAGGTCGCAGATGTTCTCGTCCATATAGGTGTCGGCCGGAACGATGACCTCACCGGTGCCCGGGTCCTTGATGTCCTCGGCGGTGGAACGGCCCAGGATGCGCAGCCCCAGCGAGACCAGGACGTCGCCGCCCTCGATGACCGCGCGCAGGGTGATGCCCCGCGTGGTGCCGCAGTCTTCCTCGTTGATGATGCAGTCCTGCGCCACGTCCACCAGACGACGGGTCAGGTAGCCGGAGTTGGCGGTCTTCAGGGCGGTGTCGGCCAGGCCCTTACGGGCGCCGTGGGTGGAGTTGAAGTACTCCTGGACGGTCAGGCCTTCCTTGAAGTTCGAGATGATCGGCGTCTCGATGATCTCGCCGGAGGGCTTGGCCATCAGGCCGCGCATCCCGCCGAGCTGCTTCATCTGGGCCTGCGAACCGCGGGCGCCGGAGTTGGCCATCATGAAGATCGAGTTGATCTCCAGCTCGCGGCCGTTCTCGTCCTTCGGCTGGGTCGAGATCTCGGCCATCATCTCGTCGGCGACGCGGTCGGTGGCTTTCGCCCAGGCGTCGACGACCTTGTTGTACTTCTCGCCCTTGGTGATCAGGCCGTCGGCGTATTGCTGCTCGTACTCTTCCACCAGCTTGCGGGTCTGGGTGACGATGGGCTTCTTCCGCTCGGGGATGATGATGTCATCCTTGCCGAAGGAGATGCCGGCCTTGGCCGCTTCCTTGAAGCCCAGCCCCATGATCTGGTCGGCGAAGATGACCGTCGCCTTCTGACCGCAGTGGCGGTAGACGATGTCGATCAGGTTGCCGATTTCCTTCTTGGTGAGGTTCTTCTCCAGGAGCCGGTGACCGACCGCCGGGTGGTGCGGGAACAGGGCCGAGATCTTCATCCGGCCGGGCGTCGTGTCGATCAGCTTACGCTCCAGCACGCCGTCGGCGTTCATCTCGCTGTGGCGGGCCTTGATCTTGGAGTGGATGCTGACCACGCCGTGGTCGAGCGCGGCTTCGATCTCGCCCAGGTCGGAGAAGATCTTGCCTTCGCCCGGCTCGCCTTCGCGGGCGAGGGACAGGTAGTAGAGCCCCAGCACGATGTCCTGCGACGGCACGATGATCGGTCGGCCGTTGGCCGGCGACAGGATGTTGTTCGTGCTCATCATCAGCACGCGCGCTTCCAGCTGGGCTTCCAGCGAGAGCGGCACGTGGACGGCCATCTGGTCGCCGTCGAAGTCGGCGTTGAAGGCCGCGCAGACCAGCGGGTGAAGCTGGATGGCCTTGCCCTCGATCAGCTTGGGTTCGAAGGCCTGGATGCCCAGACGGTGCAGGGTGGGCGCGCGGTTCAGCAGAACCGGGTGTTCGCGGATCACCTCGTCCAGGATGTCCCAGACGGCGGGCTGCTCGCGTTCCACCATGCGCTTGGACTGCTTCACGGTGCCCGACAGGCCCTTGGCGTCGAGACGCGCGTAGATGAAGGGCTTGAAGAGCTCGAGCGCCATCTTCTTGGGCAGGCCGCACTCGTGCAGCTTCAGTTCCGGACCCACGACGATGACCGAACGGCCGGAATAGTCGACGCGCTTGCCGAGCAGGTTCTGGCGGAACCGGCCCTGCTTGCCCTTCAGCATGTCGGCCAGCGACTTCAGGGGCCGCTTGTTGGCGCCGGTGATGACCCGGCCGCGACGGCCGTTGTCGAACAGGGCGTCGACGGCCTCCTGCAGCATCCGCTTTTCGTTGCGGATGATGATGTCGGGGGCGCGCAGCTCGATCAGGCGCTTGAGGCGGTTGTTGCGGTTGATGACCCGGCGATAGAGGTCGTTCAGGTCGGAGGTCGCGAAGCGGCCGCCGTCCAGCGGCACCAGGGGACGCAGTTCCGGCGGGATCACGGGGACCACCGACAGGATCATCCATTCCGGCTTGTTGCCGCTTTCGATGAAGCTCTCGATCAGCTTCAGACGCTTGGACGTCTTCTTCAGCTTCATTTCCGAGGTGGTGGTGAGGAGGTCCTCACGCAGCCGGTCGGCTTCCTTGGGCAGGTCGATGGCCCGCAGCAGGCCCTGGACGGCTTCGGCGCCGATCTCGGCGGTGAAGCTGTCGTCCCCGAACTCCTCCTGGTAGCGCATGTACTCGTCTTCCGAAAGCAGCTGGTGCTGCTTCAGCGGGGTCAGGCCCGGCTCGGTGACGATGTAGTGCTCGAAATAGAGCACGCGCTCGATGTCCTTCAGGGCCATGTCCAGCATCATCGAGATGCGGCTGGGCAGGGACTTCAGGAACCAGATGTGGGCGACCGGGCTGGCCAGTTCGATGTGGCCCATCCGCTCGCGCCGGACGCGGGCCAGGGTGACCTCGACGCCGCACTTCTCGCAGATGATGCCCTTGTACTTCATGCGCTTGTACTTGCCGCACAGGCACTCGTAGTCCTTGGTCGGGCCAAAGATCCGCGCGCAGAACAGGCCGTCACGTTCCGGCTTGAACGTGCGATAGTTGATGGTCTCGGGCTTCTTGATCTCGCCGAAGGACCACGACCGGATCTTCTCAGGCGAAGCCAGGGCGATGCGGATACGGTCGAAGGTCGGAACGGCCTGGACCGGGTTGAAGATATTCAGGACTTCCTGGTTCATCAGAATTCCAGTTCGTCAGCAGTTTCAGTGGCGAAGCGGGAGGAGCTGACGGGCCCCTCCCCTCGCATTGACGATGGCGTGCGACGCCGGCGTTAGCCGTTCTCGAGCTCGACGTTCAGGCCCAGGGAACGCATTTCCTTGACCAGCACGTTGAAGCTTTCCGGGATCCCGGCCTCGAAGGTGTCGTCGCCGCGGACGATGGACTCGTAGACCTTGGTCCGGCCGGCCACGTCGTCGGACTTCACCGTCAGCATTTCCTGCAGGGTGTAGGCCGCGCCGTAGGCTTCCAGAGCCCAGACCTCCATCTCCCCGAACCGCTGGCCGCCGAACTGGGCCTTGCCGCCCAGCGGTTGCTGGGTGACCAGGCTGTAGGGGCCGATGGAACGGGCGTGGATCTTGTCGTCCACCAGGTGGTGCAGCTTCAGCATGTAGATGTAGCCGACCGTGACCGGGCGCTTGAACTGCTCGCCGGTCTGACCATCGTAGAGGATGGACTGGCCGGAACGGGCCAGGCCCGCCTTTTCGAGGAGGTTCTCGATGTCGTCGATGTGGGCGCCGTCGAAGACCGGGGTCGCGAAGGGCACGCCCTTGGACAGGTTCTTACAGAGCTCGATCAGTTCCTCCTCGGTGTCGGGGAGTTCCTGATCCTTGCCGTAGATGCTCTGCAGGTGGTCGATCAGGGCCTTCTTCTGGCCGCCGTTCTGCCAGGCTTCCAGCAGTTCGGCGATCTGACGGCCGAGGCCGGCGGCGGCCCAGCCCAGGTGGGTCTCGAAGATCTGACCGACGTTCATGCGCGAGGGCACGCCCAGCGGGTTCAGCACGATGTCCACGTTCTGGCCGTTGGCCAGGTAGGGCATGTCCTCGATCGGCAGGATCTTGGAGATGACCCCCTTGTTGCCGTGACGGCCGGCCATCTTGTCGCCGGGCTGAAGCTTGCGCTTCACGGCCACGAAGACCTTGACCATCTTCATCACGCCGGGGGGCAGTTCGTCCCCGCGCTGCAGCTTGTCGACCTTGTCCTCGAAGCGGCGGTCCAGACGCTTGCGGGCCTCGTCGAACTGGCGGCGCATGGCCTCCAGCTCGCCCATGGCCTTCTCGTCGTCCAGGGCGATCTGCCACCACAGGCCGGGGGCGATCTCTTCCAGCTTCTCGGCGGTGACTTCGCCACGGCCCAGGCCCTTGGGGCCGGAGATGGCGGTCTTGCCGGTGAGCAGGTCGCGAAGGCGCGAGGTCATGTTGCGGTTCAGGATCGCGAACTCGTCGTCGCGGTCCTTGCCCAGGCGGTCGATCTCGGCGCGCTCGATGGCCATGGCGCGTTCGTCCTTGTCGACGCCGTGACGGTTGAACACGCGGACTTCCACGATGGTCCCGGCGACGCCCGGGGGCAGGCGCAGGGAAGTGTCGCGGACGTCGGAGGCCTTTTCACCGAAGATGGCGCGCAGGAGCTTTTCTTCCGGCGTCATCGGGCTCTCGCCCTTGGGGGTCACCTTGCCCACCAGGATGTCGCCCGGCAGGACCTCGGCGCCGATCGCCACGATGCCCGCTTCGTCGAGGTTGCGCAGGGCTTCCTCGCCGACATTGGGGATGTCGCGGGTGATCTCTTCCGGACCCAGCTTGGTGTCGCGGGCCATGACCTCGAACTCCTCGATGTGGATCGAGGTGAAGACGTCATCGCGCACGATGCGCTCGGAGATCAGGATGGAGTCTTCGAAGTTGTAGCCATTCCAGGGCATGAAGGCGACGAGGGTGTTCCGGCCCAGGGCCAGTTCGCCCAGGTCCGTCGACGGGCCGTCGGCGATGACGTCGCCGGTGTTGACCCGGTCGCCCACCCGCACCAGCGGACGCTGGTTGATGCAGGTGGAGGTGTTGGAACGCTGGAACTTCTGCAGGCGGTAGATGTCGACGCCGGCCTTGGTCGGGTCGTTCTCCTCGGTGGCGCGGATGACGATCCGGGTGCCGTCGATCTGTTCGACGACGCCGGCTCGGCGGGCCACCACGACGGCGCCGGAGTCCACGGCCACGATGGCTTCCATGCCGGTGCCGACCAGGGGCGCATCCGACTGGATGAGCGGCACGGCCTGCTTCTGCATGTTCGAGCCCATCAGGGCGCGGTTGGCGTCATCGTTTTCGAGGAACGGGATCAGCGAGGCGGCGACGGAGACCACCTGCTTGGGCGAGACGTCCATCAGGTCGACGGTGTCGCGCGGCAGCAGGCCCGGCTCGCCATTGACCCGTCCGGCCACCAGCTCCTCGACGATCACGCCGTCCTTCAGGGTGATGTTGGCCTGGGCGATGACGTGCTTGGCCTCTTCCATGGCCGACATGTAGACCACCTCGTCGGTGGTCTTGCCGTCCTTGATCCGGCGGTAGGGGCTCTCGATGAAGCCGTACTTGTTCACCACCGCGTGGGTGGCGAGCGAGTTGATCAGGCCGATGTTCGGGCCTTCCGGCGTCTCGATGGGGCAGATCCGGCCGTAGTGGGTCGGGTGCACGTCGCGGACTTCGAAGCCCGCCCGCTCGCGGGTCAGACCGCCCGGGCCAAGCGCCGAGAGGCGGCGCTTGTGGGTGATTTCCGACAGCGGGTTGGTCTGGTCCATGAACTGCGAGAGCTGCGACGAGCCGAAGAATTCGCGCACGGCCGCGGCGGCCGGCTTCGCATTGATCAGGTCGTGGGGCATGACCGTGTCGATATCGACGCTGGACATGCGCTCCTTGATCGCCCGCTCCATCCGCAGCAGGCCGACGCGGTACTGGTTCTCCAGCAGCTCGCCGACCGAACGCACCCGGCGGTTGCCGAGGTTGTCGATGTCGTCGATCTCGCCGCGGCCGTCGCGCAGGCCCACCAGGGTCTTGAGGACCGCCAGCACGTCTTCCTTGCGCAGGATGCGCACGTCGTCGGGGCAGTCGAGCTCCAGGCGGATGTTCATCTTCACGCGTCCGACCGAGGACAGGTCGTAGCGCTCGCCGTCGAAGAACAGCGACTTGAACATGGCCTCGGCGGCTTCCACCGTCGGCGGCTCGCCGGGACGCATGACGCGATAGATGTCGAAGAGGGCGTCTTCGCGGGCCGAGTTCTTGTCCACGCGCAGGGTGTTGCGCATGTAGGCGCCCATGGTCACCTCGTCGATGTCGAGGGTGTCCAGGGTGGTGAAGCCCTGCTCTTCCAGCGCCGTGATCAGCGGCTGGTCCAGCTCGTCGCCGGCTTCGGCGTAGATCTCACCGGTCTGGTGGTTCACCAGGTCGCGCGCCAGGTAGCGGCCCACCAGGGCCTCCGGCGGCAGCAGCAGGGTCTTGAGACCCGCGTCGGCGAACTTCTTGGCGTTGCGGGCCGAGATCTTCTGGCCGGCCGGGGCGATCTCCTCGCCCGTCTCGCCGTCCACCAGAGGATACTCCGGCTTGGTCCCGCGCCAGCGCTCGGGCTTGTAGGGGGTGGCCCAGCCGGCCGCGCCCTTCTTGCCCTCAAGGCGCTTCTCGTAGGGCACCGCGTCGTAGAAGGTGGAGAGGATCTCCTCCCCGTCCATGCCCAGCGCCATCAGGAAGGTGGTGGCCGGCAGCTTGCGGCGACGGTCGATGCGGACGAAGACCACGTCCTTGGCGTCGAACTCGAAGTCGAGCCAGGAACCGCGATAGGGGATCACCCGGGCGGCGAACAGCAGCTTGCCCGAGGAGTGCGTCTTGCCCTTGTCGTGGTCGAAGAACACGCCCGGCGAACGGTGCATCTGCGAGACGATGACCCGCTGCGTGCCGTTGACGATGAAGGTGCCCTTCTCCGTCATGAGCGGGATATCGCCCATGTAGACGTCCTGCTCCTTGATGTCCTTCACGGAGCGGGCGCCGGTTTCCTCGTCGGTCTCGAAGACGATCAGGCGAAGCTTGACCTTCAGCGGAGCCGCATAGGTCATGTCGCGCTGGACGCACTCTTCGACGTCGTACTTGGGTTCCTCGAACTCGTAGGTGACGTATTCGAGCACCGCGCGTTCGTTGAAGTCCTTGATCGGGAAGACGGACTTGAAGACCGCCTCCACGCCCTCGTCACGACGCTCGCCGGCGCGGGTCTCGCGCTGCAGGAACTGTTCGTAGGAGGAGCGCTGAACCTCGATCAGGTTCGGCATCTGCACGGCTTCAGGGATGCGGCCGAACGAGTGACGGATCCGCTTTTTACCGGTGAAGGATTGCGCCATTTTATTCCCTTGAGCGACGCCCGGAACGGTTTCCAGGCGTCAGGTCTTTTATCCCGCGTCCACCCTCGAACGCCCTTGCGGGCGCCGGACGCTGGAGCCCCTGTATCGCCAGGGGCGTTCCCTCGCATGGCCGGAGGGCGGTGGGCCATGCCTCGGAACATAGGCGCGCGTCAGAATCGCGTGTGACACGAATCGTATTTTGCGAAGGAGCCGAGATAATCGCTCTCGCGCAGGATGTGAAGCCCTTATCGAGATTTAGTTCGTCACGGCGTCGGCGGCGAAACGAAAACGGGCCCCGGAGATCGCTCTCCGGGGCCCGCTCGAGACAGGCGGCGAACCGCGCGTCAGTCTTACTTCACGGTGACGGTCGCGCCGGCTTCGGTCAGCTTCTTGGCGACGTCGTCGGCCACTTGCTTGGACACGTTCTCGACGACGTTCTGCGGAGCGCCTTCGACCAGGTCCTTGGCTTCCTTCAGGCCGAGGTCCGGACGGACGCCGCGGACTTCCTTGATCACGTTGATCTTCTTGTCGCCACCGGCGGTCAGGACAACGGTGAACTCGGTTTGCTCTTCGGCGGCTTCAACCGGAGCAGCGGCGCCGGCGGCGGCGGCCACGGCCACCGGAGCGGCGGCGGAGACGCCCCACTTTTCTTCCAGCAGCTTGGACAGCTCGGAGGCTTCCAGGACGGTCAGGGCGGACAGGTCATCGACCAGTTTTTCAAGCTTCGACATTTGGATAGTTCCTTAGGGAGTGGGTGTTGTCGGGGAAAATGACGATCAGGCGGCGTCTTTGGCGGCGTAGGCCGACATGACGCGGGCAAGCTGAGCGGCCGGGGCCTGCAGAACGCCGGCGACCTTGGTCGCGGGAGCTTGCAGAAGGCCGATGATCTTGCCACGGAGCTGGTCCAGCGACGGCAGGGTGGCGAGAGCGCTCACCGCCGACTTGTCCAGCACCTCTTGACCCATGAGCCCGCCGATGACGGTGAACTTCTCGTTCTCCTTGGCGAACTGGGTCGCGACCTTGGCGGCGGAGACAGCGTCCGGCGCATAGGCGATGGCGACAGGGCCGGTGAAGAGGGCGTCGCCCGCCTCGCCGACCGAACCGTCCAGGGCCTTCTGAGCCAGGGTGTTCTTCACCACCTTCAGGTGAGCGCCTTCCTTGCGGAGGCGGCCACGCAGATCGGTCATTTCCGCAACGGTCAGACCCAGATTGTGGGTCACGACCACGGCGCCGGCGTCGGCGAAGACGCCCTTGAGCGTCTCGATCGTCACCTGCTTTTGAGCGCGGTCCATTGCGGTCTCCATACTCAGGTCCAGCCGCCGGACGATTCCGGCGACCGCATAGATGATCGTTGCGTGAGGAAACCCCACGCGGCCGATCAGCCTGTCCGAGAGAAGCCGCAGCCTGCGCGCCCATTCGAAGCGAATGGTCGATGAGGCGTCATCTTCCCGTCTCCCCGCGGCTGAGGAAGGGCTCTTCCTCGCGTTACGGTCTCCGGTGACCCCGGAAACCCCGCAGTTCATGGACAGGATCGAGACCCGAAGGCCTCGAGCCCACCTCCCCTTGTCCGGGAGGCGAAACTTTAGAGGGGCGGGCTCTACACGAGCCCGGCCCGCCCGTCAAACCCGACGGGGAAAAGGAAACGGGCGGGCCCCGCGAAGGACCCGCCCGCCATATCCGACTTCAGCTGGATCTCAGCTTCAGACGCCGACCGAAGTGGTGTCGACGCGGAAGCCCGGGCCCATGGTGGACGAGAGGCTGATGCGCTTGATGTAGATGCCCTTGGCGCCCGAGGGCTTGGCCTTGTTCAGGGCGTCGACCAGGGCGCGCACGTTGGCCAGCAGGGCGTCTTCGGTGAAGCTCGCCTTGCCGATGCCGGCGTGGATGATCCCGGTCTTCTCGGTGCGGAACTCGATGGCGCCGCCCTTGGCGTCCTTCACGGCTTGACCGACGTTGGGGGTCACCGTGCCGACGCGCGGGTTCGGCATCAGGCCGCGGGGGCCCAGCACCTTACCCAGACGGCCGACGAGGGCCATCATGTCCGGCGTGGCGATCACGCGGTCGAACTCCATGAAGCCGCCCTGGATGCGTTCCACCAGCTCCTCGGCGCCGACGATGTCGGCCCCGGCGGCTTCGGCTTCGGCCGCCTTGGCGTCCTTGGCGATGACGCAGACGCGGACGTCGCGGCCGGTGCCGGAGGGCAGGCTGACGACGCCACGGACCTGCTGGTCGGCGTGGCGGGGATCGACGCCGAGGTTGACGGCGATCTCGATGCTTTCGTCGAACTTGGCGGTGGCGTTGGCCTTGACCAGTTTCACGGCGTCGGCGACGGCGTGGTTGGCGAGGCGGTCACCGGTCCAGGCTTGGACGCGTTTGGCTTGCTTGGGCATCTCTTAGGCCTCCACGATCTCAAGACCCATCGAACGGGCGGAGCCCTCGATGATCTTGGCGGCGGCTTCAACGTCGTTGGCGTTGAGGTCCTTCATCTTCTTCTCGGCGATGTCGCGCAGCTGGGTGCGCGAGATCGAGCCGGCCACGTCGCGGCCGGGCAGCTTGGAGCCGGACTTCAGGCCAAGCGCTTCCTTGATGAAGTGGGTCGCCGGCGGGGTCTTGGTGATGAAGGTGAAGGACTTGTCCTGGTAGACGGTGATCACCGTCGGCAGGGGCGTGCCCTTGGTTTCCTTCTCGGTGCGGGCGTTGAACTCCTTGCAGAAGCCCATAATGTTGACGCCGCGCTGACCCAGCGCCGGCCCGATGGGCGGCGAAGGCGTCGCGGAGCCCGCGGGCACCTGCAGCTTGATATAGCCCAGAATTTTCTTGGCCATGTTCTCCTCTGTGACCGGACGTCCGGTCTGTTGAGCCGTGGTCCGGCCCTGGCTGGGCCTCCCACGGATTTAAAGGCCCCTCCCCGCGGATGCGGAGAAAGGCGGCGCCAGTCAGGTCGTCTTTTCGACCTGGCTGTATTCGAGCTCGACCGGCGTGGCGCGTCCGAAGATGGACACCGTCACGCGCAGGCGGGCGCGTTCCTCGTCGACCTGTTCCACCGAGCCGTTGAAGCTGGCGAACGGACCATCGGTGACGCGGACCTGTTCCCCGATCTCGAACTGGATCGTGGGCTTGGGCCGCTCGACGCCTTCTTCGATGGCGCCGATGATGCGGGCGACTTCCTTTTCCGAGACCGGCTGCGGCTTGTTCTGGCTGCCCAGGAAACCGGTGACCTTCGGGGTGTTCTTGATGAGGTGGTAGGCCTCGTCGGTGAGCTCCATCTTCACCAGGACGTAGCCCGGGAAGAACTTGCGCTCGGCGTTGACCTTCCGGCCGCGGCGGATCTCCACCACGTCCTCGGTGGGCACCAGGATGTCGGAGAAGTTGTCCTCCAGCCCCTGGCTGCGGGCCTGTTCGCGAATCGACTCGGCCACCTTCTTCTCGAAGTTCGAGTAGGCGTGGACGATGTACCACTTGTGGCGGGGATTGGCGGCGACGGTGGCGGGAGCTTCAGCGTTCATTTCGACTATCCCGCATTCGCGAGCTTGAGGAGGAAGGCCATGGCGAGGGTCAGGGCCCCATCCACCAGGGAGAAGAAGGTCGCGGCCAGCACCACCATGATCCCCACCATCACCGAGGTGATCCAGGTCTCCTTGCGCGTCGTCCAGGTGATCTTGCGCGCCTCGGCGCGGACTTCCCGGAAGAACTGGGCGGGGCTGGTCTTCTTCTTCGGCGCGGCCTGCGCCAGGGCCGATGCAGGCGCGATCACCGCGGCCGTCTTGGCGGCGCGGTTCTTCATCGCTTGCGGCGTGGAACCCGGTTTCCTGGCCATCTAGGCGCTCGACACTCTCTTATAGGCGGGCGGCGGACCTCCGCGCCCTGGTCTACGTACACATAGGTTGGCAGGAGTGGAGGGACTCGAACCCACGACCCTCGGTTTTGGAGACCGATGCTCTACCAGCTGAGCTACACTCCTACGACCCTCGCCCTTGCGGGCGCGGCCTCTGAACAATGAACAGCGCGCCGGAAAGCCTTCCGGCGCGCGCTCATCGCTAGAGCCGGGTCGTTTAGCAGTGGCCGCCCCCCCAAGCAATAGTCGCGGCGCGCGGATCGAAGCGGCCGGCACCTGCGTTTGTCCGGGGCCCCGCCAGATCAGGAAATCCCATGCCAGACCGCGACCCCAACGCCGCCAAGACCCGCGACGAGGACATGAAGCCGGCCTCCCCGCCCCGCCCGGCCACCGAGCCCGCCGGGAGCAAGGATTCGAGCCGAAACGCCAAGACCCTGACCAACCCCTCGACCGGCGAGCCCGAGCCCGGCACGCCCCGCCCCACCTGACGCGCAGCAAAAAGGCCTCCGGATCGCTCCGGAGGCCTGATCTTGTCTTCCTGCCCCCAAGAGGGAGCGGGTAGAGACTACTCGACGATCTTGGAGACCACGCCGGCGCCGACGGTGCGGCCGCCTTCGCGGATGGCGAAACGCAGGCCCTGGTCCATGGCGATCGGGGTGATCAGTTCCACGTCCAGCTCGGCGTTGTCGCCCGGCATGATCATTTCCACGCCTTCCTTCAGCTTGATGATCCCGGTCACGTCGGTGGTCCGGAAGTAGAACTGAGGACGGTAGTTGGTGAAGAACGGGGTGTGACGACCGCCCTCTTCCTTGGTCAGGATATAGGCCTCGGCCACGAACTTGGTGTGCGGGGTGATCGAGCCCGGCTTGCAGAGAACCTGGCCGCGCTCGACGTCTTCACGCTTGGTGCCGCGCAGCAGCACGCCCACGTTGTCGCCGGCCTGACCCTGGTCCAACAGCTTGCGGAACATTTCCACGCCCGTGCAGATGGTCTTCTGGACGGGGCGGATGCCGACGATCTCGACTTCCTCGCCGACCTTGACGATGCCCTTTTCGATCCGGCCGGTCACCACCGTGCCGCGGCCCGAGATCGAGAACACGTCTTCCACCGGCATCAGGAACGGCAGGTCCACCGGACGCTCCGGCTGCGGGATGTAGGCGTCCACCGTCTCCATCAGCTTCAGGATCGACTTCTCGCCGATCTCCGGATCGCCGCCGTCCAGCGCCACCTTGGCCGAACCCATGGTGATCGGGATGTCGTCGCCCGGGAACTGGTACGACGACAGGAGCTCGCGCACCTCCATCTCCACCAGCTCCAGCAGCTCGGCGTCGTCCACCAGGTCGACCTTGTTCATGTAGACCACCAGGGCGGGCACGCCCACCTGACGGGCCAGCAGGATGTGCTCGCGGGTCTGCGGCATCGGACCGTCGGCGGCCGACACCACCAGGATCGCGCCGTCCATCTGGGCCGCGCCGGTGATCATGTTCTTCACATAGTCGGCGTGGCCGGGGCAGTCGACGTGGGCGTAGTGACGGTTGGCCGTCTCATATTCCACGTGCGCGGTGTTGATCGTGATCCCGCGCGCCTTCTCCTCCGGAGCCGCGTCGATGTCGGCATAGGCCATCGCCTTGGCCCCACCGGCCTTGGCCAGCGTCATCGTGATCGCGGCCGTCAACGTCGTCTTGCCATGGTCAACGTGACCAATCGTGCCGATGTTGCAGTGCGGCTTAGTGCGTTCGAACTTTTCCTTGGCCATGGGATCCTACGGGCGTTTGAGAGATGGAGCGGGTAGCGGGAATCGAACCCGCATCCTCAGCTTGGAAGGCTGCTGCACTACCATTGTGCTATACCCGCAGAACGGGGTGCTCGTGAGCGAGCCTCCATAGAGTTTCGCTCCGGCGCGTGGTGGGGGAAGTAGGACTCGAACCTACGAAGGCGTACGCCAGGGGATTTACAGTCCCCCCCCTTTGCCACTCGGGACATTCCCCCAGCGCGCTCGGAGCCACACCGAGGTCCGAACAAAAAGCCTCCGCCGATCGGTGCGTCCGGTGCTAAAGCCGGTCGCGAGCGGCGGGAAATCTGTCCGGTTCCCGATTTGGAGTGCGCCTTATAGTGTCGTCACACAGCGAACGCAACGCGCCCTGGAAGGGTTCTAAAAAGGGCCCCCACGGAAGGCATTCCGGACGGCGGGACGCGGTTTCCGACGACTGGCTCTGGGGTTGGCACGCCGTGAGCGCCGCCCTGGCCAATCCGGCCCGCGAACCGGCCGACCGCCTGCTGGCCACCGCCGACCGCGCGAAGGAGCTCACGGCGCGATTCGGACGCAACCCGGCGCTGGAGATCGTCGAGCCCGGCGTCATCAGCCACAACCTTCCCAGCGGCGCGGTCCACCAGGGCCTGGCCCTGCAGGTGGCGATGCTGGAGCCGGTGGCCCTGGAGGAATTCGAGGCCAGGCCCGGCGCGGTGGTGCTGATGCTCGACCAGGTCACCGACCCGCAGAACGTCGGCGCCATCCTGCGCTCGGCCGCGGCCTTCGGGGCGGCCGGCGTCATCCTGCAGGACCGCCACGCGCCGAAGCTGACCGGGGCGCTCGCCAAGGCCGCCGCCGGCGCCGTGGACCAGATCCCCACGGCCCACGTGGTGAACCTGTCGCGGGCCCTGGAGACCCTGGCCGACCTCGGCTGGCGGGCCGTGGGCCTGGACGGGACCGCCGACCAGTCCCTGGAGCAGGCGCTGGACGGAACCCCCACCGTCCTGGTGCTGGGATCGGAGGGCGAAGGCATCCGCCGGCTGGTGGCCGAACACTGCGACGCCCTGGGAAAGATCCCCATGCCGGGCGGTTTCGAGAGCCTGAATGTCTCGGCCGCCGCCGCGGTGGCGCTTTACGAGGCTTCCCGCACTCGCGCTTGAGGGGAATTGAATACCCGCCACGCGATTCCCCCTTTTGATTTCCGGCCCAGAGCGTGATCTGTTGCGTGACTGTTAAGGTTTAGGGCCAGTGTGCGGCTCGGATCTCGACATGGGATGGGGGCCCCAATGGCGAATATGTTGACCAAGTGGATGTTGCGCGGCGCGGCCGCGACCGTGCTGTTAACCGTCGCTGGCTGCAGCGGCCCCACCTCCCACGAGGTCGCCCCTCCCCCGGACGCCTACACCCAGGCCCCGCCGCCCGAGCTGATGGGCGCCGCGCCCGGCGCCGCCGACGACACCGGCCTGATGGGCGGCCCCGGGGGCGCTCGGCAGATCGCCCCGGCCTCGCGGCCCGCCTCGCGCTATGCCGACCGCCTGGTCACCTATCGCCGCGCCGACGGCGTCCTGGTCACGGCCATGCGGCCGGTGCCCAACCCCGAGGACATGTCGGCCCGCGAGCGCCGCCTGGTCTATGGCGGCCGCTACGCGCCCCGGGCCCATGTGAGCTCCGGAACCCGCACCCGCCATGCGGAGGCCGCTCAAGCCTATTACGCGCCGGCCAAGCCGCGCCCGGCGGTCGCCGCCAAGCCGGCGGTCGCAGCCGCCCGGCCCGCGCCCGTCGCCAAGCCCGTCATCGCCGCCAAGCCCGTGGTCGCCGCAGCGCCCAAGGTCGTGGAGCAGGCCAAGCCGGCGCCCGCGCCGAAGCCCGTCCCGGCCCTGGCCAAGGCGCCCCAGCCCAGCTTCCCGGCCACAGGCCTGGCGGTCCCCGCCGATCCCAAGCTCGCCAAGCTGCAGACCGCCGTCGGCGGCGAGGTGGCCTCCGGCTCCAAGCTCACCGTTCCCGAGGCCGTCACCAAGGGCCAGGCCGGCCAGGTGTCCCTGTCCCTGCCCCAGACCCTGCTGGCGACGATCCAGCGCGAGGCGGCCAAGCTCGGCCTGACCAAGGCCGCCAAGAAGGCCGAGGTCACCGCCACCCTGTCGGGAACCGGCTACGAAATCACCCCCAACGGTCCGCAGACCGCCAAGCTGAAGACCGGCGAAGCCGCCGCCTTCAACTGGCAGGTCAAGCCGGGCGCCGGGGAGCGTGGTCCCCTGAAGGCCGATGTCGACGCCCGCCTCACCGGGATCAAGCCGCCGATGACCTTCTCCCTGGCCAGCATCGAACAGGCCCTGGCCGCGCTGATGCCGGAAGCCCCCGCCAAGAAGAAGGGCCTCGACCTCTCCGGCCTGCTGAGCAAGCTGACCATCCCGGGGATGAAGGACGTCGCCGTGCCTGGCGTCGGCCGCGTGCCCTCCAATAAGGTCGTCGCCGGCGCCCTGGTGCTGGCGGCCCTGGCCCTGCTGATCGCGCTCGCCCGCGGCGCCTCGGAGAACCGTCGCCGCGCCGAGCGTCGCCGCAAGTTCCGCACCATGACCGAAACCGGGACCTCCCACGTCGAGCCGGAAGAGCATCATGGCGGCCTGGCCGCGCCCCTGGCGGCGGCCGCGGCCGGCGCCGCGGTGGCCGGCGCCATCGCCTCGCACCATCATGACGAGGGGCATGGCGACGCCCATGGCGACCATGGTCACGACGCCCACGCGGCGCATGACGATCACGCCGCCGCGCACGACGATCATGGCCACGCGGCCCATGACGACCACGGTCACGGCGACGCCCATGCCGCCCATGACGACCACGGCCATGCCGCGGCGCATGATGATCATGGCCACGCGGCCCATGACGACCATGGTCACGCCGCGCACGACGACCATGGGCATGACGCCCACCACAAAGAACCCGAACACGCCCACTAGACCGTAAAATCCCTCCCCCGCGTGGGGAGGGATGGTCACCTCAGCTTGCCCTGTCAGGCGCGGCGCCGCATTGAGGGGCCATGTCCCTTGCTCTGCACTTGCCTGCCGCCGGCGCGGTCGCCGCCTTCTTCCAAGTCGTGATGATCGATCTGGCGCTGGCCGGCGACAACGCCGTCGCCGTGGGCCTGTCGGCCGCCGGCCTGCCGGAAAAGCAGCGCCGCAAGGCCATCATCCTGGGCCTGGCCGGCGCGGTGGTGATGCTGATCGGCTTCGCCCTGATCACCGTCCAGCTCCTGAACGTGGTGGGCCTGCTGCTGGCCGGCGGCTTCCTGCTGCTGTGGGTCTGCTGGAAGATGTGGCACGAGCTGGCCGAGCAGGGCCGCGAGGCCTCCGCCGAGGGCGAGCGCGCCCTGGAGGAGGCCACCGGGGTCGCCATCGGCGCCCACCCCAAGCACGCCGCCAAGGCCAAGACCCTGGGCGCGGCGCTTCTGCAGATCCTGATCGCCGACCTGACCATGAGCCTGGACAATGTCCTGGCCGTCGCAGGCGCCGCGCGGGAGCACCCCAAGGTGCTGATCGCCGGCCTGATGATCTCCATCACCTTGATGGGGGTGGCGGCCAGCTGGATCGCCAAGCTGCTGCACCGCTTCCGCTGGCTCGGCTATCTGGGCCTGGCCATCGTCCTCTATGTCGCCCTGCACATGATCTGGGAGGGCCATCGCAGCGTCCTGATCGATCTGGGCAAGGCGGAGGCCTATAACGCCGCCATGCCCGGCGCCCTGGACATCACCCCCGACGAGATCGCGGCCCACGCCGCGCAGAAGAAGCGCTAGCCATGGGCGATCTGCTGGAGGTTGGCGTCTGGGGGGCCTTCGTCGCCTTTCTGCAGGTGATGCTCATCGACCTGGTCCTGGCCGGCGACAACGCCGTGGCCGTGGGCCTGGCGGCGGGAGGCCTGCCGGCCGAACAACGCCGCAAGGTGATCCTCTGGGGCCTGGCCGCGGCCGTGGTGATGCGGATCGGTTTCGCCCTGATCACCACCCAGCTGCTGGGGATCATCGGCCTGATGCTGGCCGGCGGCCTGCTGCTGCTCTGGGTCTGCTGGAAGATGTGGCGCGAGCTGCGGGAACAGGCCACCCACGCCCAGGCCGACGCCCTGGCCGAGCACGCGCCGGTCAAGCCCGCCAAGAGCTTCCGGGCCGCCTTCCTGCAGATCCTCGCCGCCGACCTCTCCATGAGCCTGGACAACGTCCTGGCCGTGGCCGGCGCGGCCCGCGAGCACCCGATGGTGCTGGTCTTCGGCCTGATCTTCTCCATCGCCCTGATGGGGGTCGCCGCCAACTGGATCGCCGGCCTGCTGCACCGCCACCGCTGGATCGGATATCTGGGCCTGCTGATCGTGCTCTATGTCGCCCTGCACATGATCTGGGAAGGCCACCGCGACGCCGTCCACCGCCTGGGCCACGCGCCCGCCTACAACGCGGTGATGCCCGGCCCCTTGGACATCAAACCTAAGGAACACTGACGGGCCGCCGGATGACCGATCTCTATCCCGCCGATCGTCATGAGCCGCTGCGCCGCCTGCCCTGGGACGCCGCCGCCGTCCGCGGGGAAATCAAGGCCATCGTCGCCGAGACCCGCCGGGCGATGCGCAGCCAAGGCCTGTGGCCGGTCCACCCGAAGGATCGGGAGACCGACTCTCCGCCCCTAGCCGATCTCTATCTGGGCGCGGCCGGGAACATCTGGACCCTGGATCATCTCACCAAGGCCGGCGCGGTGGCTGAGGCGCCAAGCCTCGCTCACCACCTGGCGCCGCTGCGCGAGCAGACCCGGGCCTATTATCAGTCGCGCGGCGTGCAGACCCGCTCCTATCTGAACGGGGACGCCGGCCTCTTGCTGGCGGAATGGCGTCTCGCACCCTCGCCAGCCCTGGCCGACGCCTTGGCCGAAGTCATCGCCGCGAATACCGACGACCCGGCCCTGGAATTCATGTGGGGCGCGCCAGGGACCATGCTGGCGGCCCTGGCCATGCATCTCGCCACCGGCGAGGCCCGGTGGGCCGACCTATTCCGGGCGGGGGCCGAGGTGCTGGAGGCGACGTTCCTGCCCGTCGCGGACTTCCCGGCGCCGATCTGGACCCAAGACCTCTATGGCTCCCAGCGCCAATATTTCGGCCTGGTTCACGGCTTCGCCGGGAACGCTTTCGTCCTGATCCAAGGCCGCGCACTGCTTGAGCCCCAAACCTGGGCTCGGTGGTCACCCCGGCTGGCGGAGACCCTGGCGGCGGCCGCCACCCATGGCGAGGGCGGCGTCAACTGGACAGCGGGGGTTGGACCCAGCCGGCCGGGCCGCATTGCGCCAGTCCAGGTCTGCCACGGCGCACCGGGCATGGTTCTGGGCCTGTCAGACCTCGACCAGCCAATCGACGACCTCTTGTTAGGTGGCGGCGAACTGATATGGCGCGCCGGCCCCCTGACCAAGGGGCCGGGAGTCTGCCATGGGACGGCGGGCAACGGCTACGCCCTCCTCAAGCTGTTCGAGCGCACCGGCGACGAGCTGTGGCTGGATCGGGCGCGGGCCTTCGCGATGCACGCCATCGGCCAGAGCCGGGCGGACGCGGAGACCGTCGGCAGGCGGCGATATTCGCTCTGGACCGGGGATCTGGGCGTGGCCGCCTTCCTCTTGGATTGCCTCGAAGGCAAGGCGGCCTTCCCGACCCTGCACCCCTGAACGCAGAACGGCGCGCCAAGCCCGGGAGGGAGCCTGGCGCGCCGGGGACCGGACGTCGCGTTGAGGGACGGGAAATGACGTCCGGCCTTGGGATGAACAATGCCGCCCCCGGCTTGAACCCGCGCTGAACGGAGCCCGGCGCCGCCTGTTCATCTCCGGCTGGAACAAAGCTTGGCCTTGTCTCGTTTCCCGACCGGCGACGAGCCCCAAGCTCCAGTCGCCAAGGCCGGAGAGTCCCCGAACCATGTCCCCCGGGGACTCTCCGGCTATGGCCGGGTGTTCAGGTCTTGAGATCGGGCCTGGAAGCCAGGAAGGCGGCCTTCTCGGCGGCCGTCAGCACCTTGCCGGGCTTCAGCCGGGCGACCTTGGGGGTCGGCGGCGCATAGATGCGGGGCTGGCCCTTGGCTGGCGGTTTCATGTCGAGGCCCTTGAGTTGGACTCCCACCATCGCACACTCCGGCGTCGCTGAGGCGACAGATTGACGACGCCGGCCGCCGCCTCGGCTAAAGACGGGCCATGACAGAGACGATTGCGGTGATCGGCGGCGGGCCGGCGGGCCTGATGGCCGCCGAGGTGCTGAGCCGCGCCGGACGGGCGGTCACCGTCTATGAGCGCATGCCGAGCCTGGGGCGGAAGTTCCTGATGGCCGGCCGCGGCGGCCTGAACCTCACCCATTCCGAGGATTTCCGCGCCTTCGTCGGCCGCTACGGCCCGGCGGCCGAGCATCTCCGCCCCCGGCTGGAGGCCTTCACCCCCGCCGACCTGACGGCCTGGGCCGAAGGTCTTGGCCAGCCCACCTTCGTGGGCTCCAGCGGCCGGGTGTTTCCCAGGACCCTGAAGGCCTCCCCCCTGCTCCGCGCCTGGCTGGGGCGGCTGGACCGCCAGGGGGTCCGCTTCCGCACCCGCATGGAGTGGCGCGGCTGGAACGCGGCCGGCGAACTGGTGTTCGCGGGCGGCGAGACCGCGCGGCCCGACGCCACGGTCCTGGCGCTCGGTGGCGCGAGCTGGGCCAAGCTCGGCTCCGACGGCGCCTGGGCCCAGACCCTGACGGCGCAGGGCGTGGCCCTGTCGCCTTTCGAACCCGCAAATGTCGGCTTCACCGTCGACTGGAGCCCGATGTTCCGGGAGCGGTTCGCGGGCCAGCCGCTGAAGGCCATCGCCCTGTCCCACGGCCGCCGCACCCTGCGCGGCGAGGCGGTGGTGGCCGCCTACGGCATCGAGGGGGGCGCGGTCTACGCCCTGTCGGCCGACCTGCGCGCGGCGATCGCGGCGGCGGGCACGACGACCGTGGAGATCGACCTGCGGCCCGGCCTGACCCACGAACAGCTCGCCGCCCGGCTGGACCGGCCCCGGGGCGGGCAGTCCACGGCCACCTTCCTGCGCAAGGCCGCCAACCTCTCGCCTCTGGAGATCAGCCTGCTGCGGGAGGCCCACGGCGCCGCCCTGCCCGCCGACCTGGCCGCCGCCATCAAGCGGGTTCCGATCCGGCTGACCGGGACCCAGGGCTTGGCCCGCGCCATCTCCACCGCCGGCGGCGTGCGCTTCGACGCGGTGGACGAGGATCTGATGCTGAAGGCCCGGCCGGGCGTCTATGTCGCCGGGGAGATGCTGGATTGGGAGGCGCCCACGGGCGGCTACCTGCTGCAGGCCTGCTTCGCCACCGGCGCAGCGGCGGCGCAGGCGATCCTGGCTAGACCGCCAGGTGGGGAATGATCCAGCGGCGGGGATATTTCCATCCCAGGGCGCGGACCTGACCGTCGGCGAGACCCAGGGTCTTCATCAGGCTGGCCGGAACCTGGCTGATGGCCTGGACCGGCTCCAGGCCAGCCACCGGGCTGGAGGCCACGATCCCGGCCTTCAGCGCATGGTCGACGCCGGTCCACTCGGCCTTGGCGCGATCCTCGTGGCCCACGGCGAAATAGTGCCGCAGGAAGGCCGTCTCCTCCGGAGCCTGCACCATCACGCCGATCAGCCAACCGCCCGCCATGCCGACCACATAGGGCCGTTCCGGCGGGCGGCCAACAGAAGGTTCTAGAACTCGGCCGAGCCGCCGTCGCAGGGCACGGTGGTCCCCGTGGTGTAGGCGCTGGCGCGGGAGGACAGGAAGATGGCCACCCCGGCGATGTCTTGCGGCGTGCCGATCCGTCCGCGCGGATTGGCCTTGGCGATGGCGTCGCCGGCCCGCGCGAGGGTCGCGGCCATCATGTGGCTGGGGAAGGGTCCGGGCGCGATGGCGTTGACCAGGATGTTCTCCGGCGCCAGGCGCTTGGCCAGGTGCCGGGTCAGCATGATGCAGCCGGCCTTGGAGGTGGAGTAGGAATAGGTCTCCAGGCCGGGGGGCTCGATGCCGTTCACCGAGGCGATGTTGATCACGCGCGACGGATCCTCGTGGGTGGCGGCGGCGCGCAGTTGCGGCAGCAGCTTCTGGGTCAGGAAGAAGACCGACTTGGTGTTGAGATCCACCACCTTGTCCCAGCCGCTCTCGGGGAACTCGTCGATCGGCGCGCCCCAGGTGGCGCCGGCGTTGTTCACCAGCACGTCCAGCTTGGGCTCCCGCTCGGCGATGGCCGCGGCCAGGCCCTCGATGCCGGCCATGGCGCCCAGGTCGAAGGGCAGAGAGATGCAGGTCCCGAACTCCGACAGCTCCTCGGCCACCCGATCGCAGACCTCGGCCTTGCGCGAGGAGATGTAGACCTTCGCCCCGTTCTCCACATAGCCGCGGGCGATCATCTCGCCGATGCCGCGGCTGCCGCCGGTGACCAGAACGACCTTGCCTTCAACGCTGAACAGATTGCGCAATGGGTTTCCTCGCAAACAGAGAGCCGGCGTCGCTGCGCCGTTGAAAGCGGGCTTTATGGCGAGGCCCGGCCCGGGTGGCGAGGGCTTTCCGCCGGGTCAGGGCAAGTTTTCGAGCATCAGGTATGGCCCGGCTCCGTGGGTGGGCGGATCGGCGAGACCGTCCCTGGCGCGGCGAGGATTTCCGACCTAGCGTAGTCGAGAGATGAGTGAATTCGATATCAATCACATACGCCGGATGGACGGCGGCCTGCTGCTGGTGTTCCGCGAGCTGCTGCGGCGCCGGCGCGCCTCCGAGGTGGCCGCGCGCCTGGGCCTCTCGCCCTCAGCGGTGAGCCACGCCCTCACCCGCCTGCGCGACCTGTTCGACGACCCGCTGTTCATCCGCCGCCCCCACGGCTTCGATCCCACCGCGCGTGCCCTGCAGCTGGGGCCGGAGGTCGAGGCCCTGCTGGAGCTGGCGGGGTCGCTGGGGCGCCAGGGCGGGTTCGACCCCGCCCAGACCGACCGTCTGTTTCGGATCAGCGCCCCGGAGTTCGTCACCGCCCTGATGGGCGCCCGCCTGATCGAGCGCCTGAACAGCGCGGCCCCGGGGGCGGGCTTCGAGGTGGCCTTCCTGGCCCAGGATCGCGCCGCCGACGCCCTGCGCCAGGGCCGGCTCGACCTGGCCATCGGCCGCTTCGGCCAGCCCCGCCCCGGCTTCACCCAAGAGCACCTGTACGAGGACCGCTACTGCGTGGTGGCGCGGCGGGGGCATCCGGTGATCGACGGGCAGATCGACTTCGAGACCTATCGCGACATCGGCCACGTGCTGAGCTTCTCCCGCAGCGAGGCGCCCCAGGAGGAGGCCGTGGAGAGCCGCGTCCAGATCGCCGAATGGCGCCAGAGGACCGTGGCCATGGTGCCCCAGTGGCTGACGGCGCTGGCCCTGGTGGCCGGCAGCGACGCCATCGCCACCCCGCCCCGCCGGCTGGCCGAGCGTCAGGCGCCGCTGCTGGGCTTGCAGGTCCTCGATCCTCCCTTCAAACCCCACGAGTTCGCCGTCAGCGCCCTGCGCCGCGCCGGCGGGGAGGACGCCGGGCTCGACTGGTTCCTCGACCAGGTGCGCGCGGCGGTGGAGCCATGAACGAGATTTCCGACGTCGCCTATGACGCCCAGGTCCTGGCCGAGATGGCCGCCTGGCGTGAGCGGGTGCTCAAGCCCGCCGGGCCCTTCGACAAGGCCGCGCGCAATGTGCAGGACAGGATCAACAACCTGATCCCGGAGAAGGTGCACGACGTCATCACCGCGGCCATGGAGCAGATGACCCGGGCGATCCTCACCGGCGCCGACTATACCAGCCCGCCACCCGTGGAGGGCGCGACCCTGCGGGCCCGCGAGGCCCAGGCCCGCGACAAGATCATGGCCTGGCGCACCACCGCCGCGGCCGAGGGCGGGGTGGCCGGCGCGGGCGGCTTCCTGTTGGCGGCGGCGGACTTCCCGGTGCTGATCGGGCTGAAGATCAAGCTGCTGTTCGACCTGGCGGCGATCTACGGCCACTCGGGCGACGACCTGGCCGAGCGGCTCTACATCCTGCGGATCTTCAGCCTGGCCTTCTCCAGCGCCTCGCGGCGTCCCGAGGCCTATGCCGCCCTGGCCGACTGGGACAGCGCCCGGGCCATGGCCGACGGCGGACTGGAGAGCCTCGACTGGCGCCGCTTCCAGCAGGAGTACCGGGACTATATCGACCTGGCCAAGCTGGCCCAGATGATCCCGGTGATCGGCGCACCGGTGGGCGCCTTCGTCAACTACCGCCTGCTGGACCGCCTCGGCGAGACGGCGATGAACGCCTACCGGATGCGCTGGTTCAACCGACCGGCAGGCGAAGCCTCGGCCTGAAGGCCAGCATGTCATCGAAGGCGCAGTAGTCGGGCGCACCGAGCTGCAGCACCTGCCCGGCGAGCCGTCCGCGCCAGGCTTCGAACGCCGCCTCGAAGTTCGCCTGCTCGTCGGCCGTGAAGGGCTCCAGCAGGTAGCCGAGCTGGGTATGGAAGCCGTAGCTGTCGTGGCCGGGCTTGCGGACTCCCGTCGCCGCCGACAGGCGGTCCCGCAGGTCGCGCAGCCGCCGCTCTTCGTCGGCGTCGACCGGGGTGAGCTCGAAGCGGAAGGGTTGGATCGGCTTGGCCAGATCGACCCGCAGCCGATAGGGCGGCGCGCAGGTCACGCCCTTCAGTCGCTCACCGACGATCTCGTCGCAGACCGGCATCGGCGCATCCAGCGGCACGCCCTCCGGCCATAGGCCGGGGGTTCGATGCTGGTCGTCGGCGCCGCCGAAGACGGTCATGTGGTAGCTGGCCACCGGCAGCAGGGCGAGCTTGCCCGCGAAGCTCGCGCCCGCCGCCTCAGCCCTGACCTCGGCCAGGCTCCGCGCCAGCCAGCCGTCCGCCGGCAGGTGGACGATCACCGTATTCCCCGCGAAGGGCTTGGCGCGCCCGTCACGATGGAACTTGGGGTGGCTCAAGCCCTAGGCCTCCGCCTCGACCGGCTCCGGCCCGCCGAAGCGTTCCAGCCAGGCGGCGACCTGGTCGTTCTCGATCTTCTTGAACAGCACCTCCGGCGCGGCGACCTTGCGGCCGGCGGGCAGGATGTCGAGGATGGCGGCGCCCTCCCCGGTCGGCCAGACGCCCGGGAAGGCCTCCCCCACCCCGCCGGCGATCTTCTCGGCGGCGAAGGGGATGAAGGGCTCCGACACCTTGGCGAACAGGGCCACCAGGTTGAGGCCGGTGCGCACGGCGACGGCGGCGCGGGCCGGGTCGGTCTTGATGGCGGTCCAGGGGGCGGCTTCGGTCAGGTACTGGTTGCCCAGCACCCAGAGCTGCCGCAGGGCCTGGGTCGCCTTGCGGAAGTCGATGGCCTCCATCTGCTCGTTCAGGTCGGCCAGCTTGGCGGTGACGTCGGCGTGGAGCTTCTCCTCCAGCGGGCCGGGCTCGCCGCCCGCGGGAACCACGCCCTCGAAGCGGGTCTCGGTGAACTTCAGGATGCGGTTGACGAAATTGCCCAGCACGTCGGCCAGGTCGGCGTTCACCTGGGCCTGAAACTGCTCCCAGGTGAACATGGTGTCGCTGCTCTCCGGCGCATTGGCCATGATCCACCAGCGCCAGTAGTCGGCGGGCAGGATCTCGAGCGCGGCGTCGATAAACACCCCGCGCTGGTGCGTCGTGGAAAACCGGCCGCCGTAATAGTTCAGCCAGTTGAAGCCCTTGAGCGTGTCCACCAGCTTCCAGGGCGCGTTGGAGGACGGCCGCCAGGTCCCGTCGGGATTCTTGGTCTCGTTGGAGCCGAACAGGGTGCAGGGGAAGCCCACGGTGTGGAAGGGCACGTTGTCCTTGCCCATGAACTCCACATAGCTGACGTCGGCGGCGGCGGGGCCGCGCCACCAGCTCTCGTACTCGGTCTCGCTGGCCGGATCGGCGCCGGGCTTGGCGGCCGACCATTCCCAGGTGGCGGCGATGTACTCGATCGGCGCGTCGAACCAGACATAGAAGACCTTGCCCGCCAGGCCCGCCACGTCGGGGCGTTCGCCCGCGGGGTTCGGGCCCCAGTCGGCGGCGTTGACCGGCACGCCCCACTCCAGGTCTCGGGTGATCCCGCGGTCCTGCAGGCCCTCGTCCAGCCACTTCAGCGCCGTGGACGTGACCAGCACCGGCCACTTGCCCTTCTTGCTGGTGATCCACTCGCGCAGCTTTCCGTCGAAGGCGGTCTGCTTGAGGAACAGGTGCAGGGAGTCGCGGATCTCGATGTCGTCGGACCCCGAGACCGAGGAGCGCGGATGGATCAGGTCGACGGGATCGAGCTGGCGGGTGCAGTTGTCGCACTGGTCGCCCCGGGCGGCGTTGTAGCCGCAGTGCGGACAGGTGCCGACCACGTAGCGGTCGGGCAGGAAGCGCTTGTCGGCGTTGGAATAGACCTGCTGGGTCACGCGGCCCTCGATGAAGCCGGCCTCCCACAGCCCCTGCGCGAAGCGCTGGGTCAGGGTGCGGTTCTGGATCGAGGACGAGCGGCCGAAATGGTCGAAGCTGATGCCGAAGCCGGCATAGAGGTCGCGCTGGATCTGGTGCTGGTCGTCGCAGTAGGACCGTACGTCCTGGCCAAGCGCCGCGGCGCCCAGTTCGGCCGGGGTGCCGTGCTCGTCGGTGGCGCAGATGTAGAGCGTCTCGCGGCCCCGCGCCCGCTGGAACCGGGCATAGACGTCGGCCGGCAGCATGGAGCCCGCCAGGTTCCCCAGGTGCTTGATCCCGTTGATGTAGGGCAAGGCCGAGGTGATGAGGATGCGGGACATGGGCGGACTCGAAATGAGGAGTTGCGGGAAGCGCGGCTTATAGGGCGCCCCATCTGGTTTTCCCAAGCCGCCCGCGCAAGTCCCGCTCGTCTTTCCCTGCGGAGAGCTTCAGCATAACGTCGGTATGGACCGTGGCCGGCAGAGCCGCGGCGGGTCAAGGGAAGAGACGAATGTTCAAGAATATCAACTGGATCGCCGTATTGATCTGTGTGGCCCTGCTGGAGGGCCTGGGCTTCCTCTGGTACGGACCCCTGCTGGGCGAGGCCTGGAGCGCCGCCTATCGCGACTCCATCGGCCGCGATCCGGACATGACCAACATGGCGGTCACCCAGAGCCTGGGGGTGGTGAACACCCTGATCCTGGTGGTCGGCCTGGCCTGGGTCTTCGCCCGCCTGGGGGTGACCTCCCTGGCCGGGATCGGCACGGCGGTGGCGGTGTGGTTCTTCTTCAACTTCACCACCATGGCCATCGAGTACCTCTATATGGGCCTCGCGCCCAACCTGGTGCTGATCAACATGGGCTACCAGCTGGTGAGCTACCTCGTCGCCGGCGCGGTTCTCGGCCTGATGCCGGCGCGGGCCAAGCCGGCCTAGGCCCCGGCGTTCACCAGGCCGAGGTAGCGCTCGAAGGCGTCGGCCGGGAGCACGCCCCGGGCGGCGAGCAGGGCGATCATGCGGCCGGCCAGGTCGATGCTGTAGAAGGCGTGATGGGCCAGCAGGGCCACGGTCTTCATCAGTTCGGGGTCCAGGCCGCCGGGCGCCACGGGGTCGCGCACATAGACGATGTCGGCCTCCAGCAGCTGGTTGAAGGGGCTGCGGAAGTCGCCGTCGCGTAGCACCGGGGCGATCGACCACTTCTTCAGGGCGGTGAAGCAGTGCGGCATGAAGCCCTGGCCGCGCATCCAGACGTCGATCTCGCCGAAACTGGGCTGGCCCTGGTAGAGCGGCACGAAGGAGACCTCCAGCTGGACCATCGCGCAGCGGGCCAGCTTGTCGGTCCCGTGGCGCAGGGCGGTCAGCTCGCCGCCCTGGATGTCCATCTTCAGGAAGTCGAGGCCCGGCAGGTCGTCGATGTCGTCCAGGCGTGTGGTGGCGACCGGCAGCTCGCGCTCGACCTCGCCCAGCCGCTCGAAGCCGTTGAAGAAGGCCAGGTGGTCGGCGCTGGGGCGGAAGAGGGAGGTCATCCCCGACTGCGGGGCGGCCAGGTAGAGGGTGGCGGGCCGCCCGTCGCCCACCACCTGCGGAAAGATCCTCACCCGCTCGCCATAGAGCTGGCGCAGGGCGTCGTGCTGGCGCGGATCGGCGTCGAAGGCGTTCAGCTCGGCGAGCCCTGCGTCCACCATGTCCTTGTAGACGGGTGTCTCCCCCAGGTCGGCGGCGCCGATATCGGCCACCTGCAGCGGCCGCTCAAGGGCCAGGAGATCGAAGAGGTCGCGGGTCGCCATGGGTCAGATTGAGACTGATTCTCGCGCCTTGGGCGCGTCTTGGGCGCCGCGGCGCGACGCTCGCCCTAGGCCGCCGTCCGCGCGGCGAACCAGGGGATCAGACGGTCGATGGCCGTCTGGATCTCGGGGGTCGAGACCGCGAAGCTCATGCGGATGAAGTGGCCGCCCTCGACGGGATCGAAGTCCAGGCCCGGCGCCGTCGCCACGCCGGTCTCGCGCAGCAGGTCCTTGCAGAAGCTCAGGCTGTCCTGGGTCAGGTGGCCGATGTCGGCGTAGATGTAGAAGGCCCCGTCCGGCGGCGCGATCTGGGTCAGGCCCAGCCTGGGCAGGGCCGCCAGCAACAGGTCGCGGTTGGCGCGATAGACCGCCACGTGGCCCTCGAGCTCCTCGCGCTCATCCATGGCCGCCAGGGCCACATGCTGGCTGAGCGTCGGGGCGGTGAGGAACAGGTTGCCGATATAGGCCCGCGCCCTTGCAAGGTCCCGCTGCGGCGCCAGCAGCCAGCCAAGACGCCAGCCCACCATGCTGAAATACTTGGAGAAACTGTTCACCACCAGGGTGTCGGGCTCGAACTCCAGCATCGACCGCGCGGGGCCCACATAGCTGAGCCCGTGATAGATCTCGTCGGAGACGATGCGGATGCCGCGCTCCCGGCAAACCCGGGCGATAGCCTCCAGTTCGCCCGCCTCGATGATGGTGCCGGTGGGATTGGCGGGGCTGGCGACGATCACCCCGGCCGGCGCGGGGTCCAGGGCCGCCAGATGCGCGGCGGTGAGCTGGAACCGGCTCTCCGACCCGCAGGCGATCTCCACCGGCTCCAGGTGCAGGGCCTTGAGGGTGTTGCGGTAGGCGACGTAGCCCGGCCGCGCCAGGGCCACCCGGTCCCCCGGATTGAAGGTGGAGGCGAGCGCCAGGACCAGGGCCGGCGAGGCCCCGCAGGTCAGGATCACCCGCTCTGGCGCGACGCTGACGCCATAGGTCTCCAGGTAATGGCGGGCGATGCGCGCGCGCAGGGCCGGGCTTTCCCAGTAGCCGCCGCGATCGGCGTCCAGCATCTCGTGGGCGACGGCGATGGCCGCCTTCGGCGCGCCCGTCGAAGGCTGGCCGAACTCCATGTGGATGATCGAGGCCCCCTCGGCCTTAAGCCGGTGAGCCAGGGTGCTGATGCCGATGGCGTGGAAGGGATCGATCTGGGCGGGCATCTAGAGCGGTCCCTTGAAGACGAAGAAGGCGCCGGCGGCGATCAGCAGGAACCCGATGCCGTGATTCCAGGTGAACCGCTCCCCCAGATAGGTCACCGAGAAGATGGCGAAGATCACGAGGGTGATCACCTCCTGCATCGCCTTCAGCTCCATGGGATCATAGACGCCGCGCCCGATCCGGTTGGCCGGGACCGCCAGGCAGTATTCGAAGAAGGCGATCCCCCAGCTGGCCACGATCAGCAGCCAGATCGGCCGGTGCTCCACCTTCAGGTGCCCATACCAGGCGAAGGTCATGAAGACGTTGGAGGCGATCAGCAGGAGGATCGGGGCGATGGCCGCCGTGGTCATGGGCATGCAGGGGCTCCGGGCGCGGGAATCGATGATTTCGCACTTAACGCGGCGGTTCGCAGCCCTATAACCTTGCGGGACGCATGGGGGAGAACGCGATGGCGGATTGGGGCAAGCGGCTGGGCATGGCCGCGGTCGGGATGATGGCGCTGGTCCTGGCCTCCTGCGGCCAGGGCGGCCCTGGAACGCTGCACATCTACAACTGGTCGGACTATATCGACCCGGCGATCCTGAAGGACTTCACCAAGGAGACCGGCGTCAAGGTTGTCTACGACACCTTTGATTCCAATGAAGTTCTGGAGACCAAGGTGTTGCAGGGGAACACCGGCTACGACCTGGTCGTCCCCTCCAACCACAACGTCCCCCGCTACATCGCCGCCGGCGCCATCCAGCCCCTGGACAAGTCCAAGCTGACCGGCCTGTCCAACCTGTGGCCCGACATCATGGCCTATATGGAGCCCTTCGATCCGGGGGCGAAGTACAGCGTCCCCTACATGTGGGGCACCATCGGCATCGGCTACAACAAGGACGCCATCGCCAAGCGCCTGCCCGGCGTCACCATCGACAGCTGGGACATCGTCTTCAAGCCGGAGAACCTGGCCAAGCTGAAGGACTGCGGGGTCTATTGGCTGGACGCCTCGGAGGACATGTACGCCGTCGCCCTGAACTATCTGGGCAAGGACCCCAACTCCAAGGCGCTGGAGGACTATCAGGCGGCCACCGAGATGTTCCTCAAGGCCCGGCCCTATGTCCGCAAGTTCCATTCCTCGGAGTCCATCGAGGCGCTGGCCAACGGCGATATCTGCATCGCCATCGGCTATTCCGGCGACATGCTGCAGGCCAAGAGCCGCGCCGAGGAAGCCGGCGACAAGGTGCACCTGGACTATGTGGTGCCCAAGGAGGGCAGCCAGGTCTGGTTCGACGTCTTCACCATCCCGAAGGACGCCCCGAACCCGGCCGCGGCCTACAAGTTCCTCGACTACATGCTGCGTCCCGAGGTGATCGCCCGGGCCTCGACTTTCACCGAGTATGCCAACGCCAACAAGGCGGCGACCGCCCTGGTGGCCCCAGACGTGCGGGACAACCCCAACGTCTATCCGACCCCCGACCAGCTGCTGACCCTGTTCGTCACCTCCTCCAAGGACCAGAGCCTGCTGCGCGAGGTGAACCGACAGTGGACGCGGGTGCAGACCGGCCGATGACCACCACGCGCCGGCCACGCCTCAACATCGGCGCCGTCCGTTCCAGCTTCGCCCCCTGGACGGACCCGGCCCTGGAGCCCCTGGTCCGGTTCGAGGGGGTGACCAAGCGTTTCGGGACCGAGACGGCGGTGAACGATGTCTCGCTGTCGATCTATGAGAGCGAGTTCTTCGCCCTGCTGGGGCCGTCTGGCTGTGGCAAGACCACCCTGATGCGCCTGCTGGCCGGGTTCGAGACCCCGGACGCCGGCCGCATCACCCTGGCGGGGCAGGACCTGGCCGGACAGCCGCCGCACCAGCGGCCGGTGAACATGATGTTCCAGTCCTACGCCCTCTTCCCGCACCTGAGCGTGGAGCAGAACATCGCCTTCGGCCTCAAGCAGCAGGGCGCGCCCAAGGGCCAGATCGCCGACCGGGTGACCGAAATGCTGGCCCTGGTGCGGCTGGAGGGCCTGGCGAGGCGCAAGCCCCACCAGCTCTCGGGCGGCCAGAGGCAGCGGGTGGCGCTCGCCCGCGCCATCGCCCCCAATCCCAAGATGCTGCTGCTGGACGAACCCCTCGCGGCCCTGGACAAGAAGCTGCGTGAGGAGACCCAGTTCGAGCTGATCGCCCTGCAGCAGCGCCTGGGCATGACCTTCCTGATCGTCACCCACGACCAGGAAGAGGCCATGGTCACCGCCGACCGGATCGCGGTGATGCGCGAGGGCCAGATCGTCCAGATCGGCCGCCCGGCCGAGGTCTATGAGACCCCCAACTCCCGCTACGTGGCCGACTTCATCGGCGACGTGAACCTGTTCGAAGGCGCGGTGACCACCGCCGACGGCAAGCGGGTGACGCTGGCCACCCCCGACTGCCCGGCGGGCTTCGAGGCCCTGGAGGACGACCCCTTGGCCGTCGGCTCCACCGCCTGGCTGGGGGTGCGGCCCGAGAAGATCCAGCTGCACCTCGACCCGCCCAAGGAGGGTCCCAACCGCATGGCCGGCAAGGTCGCCGACTACGGCTATCTCGGCGACTGGACCACCTATGTGGTGGAGCTGGAGAGCGGCCGCACCGTGCGCGCCGCCCGCGCCAACGCCTCGCGCCTGGTGGCCCGGCCCATCGCCTGCGACGATCCCTGCTGGCTGACCTTCGCCCCGGACGCCGCCGTGGTGCTGACCCGATGAAGGGTCGCCCCAGGACCGGTCTGGCGGCCCTGGCCCCCTTCCTGTGGCTGGGGGTCTTCTTCCTGTTTCCGTTCCTGCTGGTGGCCAAGCTGTCCCTATCGGACACCGCGCTCGCCATGCCGCCCTATGCGCCGCGGCTCGACTGGAGCGCGGGCTGGGCCGGGGTGCGGGCCTTCTTCGCCGCCCTGGACTTCGAGACCTACGCCCGCCTGACCGGCGACAGCCTCTACATCGCCTCCTACCTCTCAAGCCTGAAGTTCGCCGCCGTGGCCACGGGGATCCTGCTGCTGATCGGCTACCCCATCGCCTACGGCATGTCGCGGTTCGAGGCCTCGACGCGCCAGGCCCTGCTGATGGCGGTGATCCTGCCCTTCTGGACCAGCTTCCTGATCCGAGTCTACGCCTGGATCGCGGTGCTGAAGCCCGAGGGCCTGCTGAACACCTTCCTCTCCCAGTTCGGCCTGCCCGAGCTCAACCTGCTCAACACCGACACCGCGGTCTATATCGGCCTGGTCTACGCCTACCTGCCCTTCATGGTGCTGCCGCTCTATGCGGTGCTGGAGAAGCAGGACCAGAGCCTGCTGGAGGCCGCCGCCGACCTGGGTTGCACGCGGACCCAGGCCTTCTGGCGGGTGACCTTCCCCCTCTCCCTGCCGGGCGTCGCCGCCGGCGCCCTGCTCTGCCTCATCCCCATGGTGGGCGAGTTCGTGATCCCCGACCTGCTGGGGGGTTCGGGCACCCTGATGCTGGGCAAGACCATCTGGACGGAGTTCTTCGCCAACCGCGACTGGCCGGCCGCCTCGGCCGTGGCCATCGCCATGTTGGCCACCCTGGTGATCCCCATCGTCCTCTACCAACGCCAGCAGACGAAGATGATCGAGGCCGGGCGATGAAGCGCGGCGCCTCGGCGTTCAACTGGGTGGCGGTGACGGCGGGCCTGGCCTTCCTCTACCTGCCCATCGTCCTGCTGGTGGTCTACTCCTTCAACGCCAGCCGGCTGGTGACGGTGTGGGGCGGATTCTCCACCAAGTGGTACGGCGCCCTGCTGCGCGACGACCAGCTGCTGGCCGCCATCGGGGTGACCCTGCGGGTCGGGCTGATCTCGGCCAGCCTGGCCACGGTGCTGGGAACCCTGTCGGCCGTGGCCCTGGTGCGCTCGGGGCGGTTCAGGGGCCGGCTGCTGTTCTCGGGCATGATCTATGCGCCCCTGGTGATGCCCGAGGTGATCCTGGGACTCTCCCTGCTGCTGCTGTTCGTGGCCTTCGGCCTGCCGCGCGGGTTCTGGACGGTGACTGTGAGCCACGCCACGGTCACCCTCTGCTACGTCACGGTGGTGGTTCAGGCCCGGCTGATCAGCTTCGACAAGGCCCTGGAGGAAGCCGCCCGCGACCTGGGCTGCACGCCGCTGCGGGCCTTCTTCGCCGTCACCCTGCCCAATATCGCCCCGGCCGTGGCGGCGGCCTGGATGCTGGCCTTCACCCTGTCCCTCGACGACCTGGTGATCGCCAGCTTCACCTCGGGGCCCGGGGCCACCACCCTGCCGATGCGGATCTACAGCCAGGTCCGGTTGGGGGTCAGCCCGGAGATCAACGCGGTCTCCACCCTGCTGGTGGGTCTGGTGGCGACCGGGGTGATCGGCGCCTACCTGTTCCAGCAGCGGCGGGGCGGTCGCGAGGCCTAGATCGGCGCGACCCGGTCGAACCAGGGCCTGGCCGTCTCCAGCTGCCCGGCGAGGCGGAACAGGGTCGCCTCGTCGGCCATGCGCCCCACGAACTGCAGGCCGATGGGCAGGCCGCCCTTGGACCAGGCCAGGGGCACGGTCATGGCCGGCTGGCCGGTGTTGTTGAAGGCCTGGGTGTTGGGCATGAACTTGAAGAGCCGCTCGGTGAAGGCCCGCAGGTCCTCCGTCAGGTGGCCGATCGGGATGGCCGGGCTGCCCAGGGTGGAGAGCAGCAGCACGTCGTAGGTGGAAAACAGGCCCGCCACCGCCCGGCCATAGGCGTGGATGGCCGCCAGGCCGCGCACATAGGTGGCGCCGCTGACCCCGGTCCCGCGCCGATACATGCCCCAGGTGAGCATCTCCACCTCGTCCTCGGTGACCGGTCGGCCGCGGCGCTCGGCTTCGGCCTCGAAGGTGGCCGCGACGCTGGCGGCGATGACGTCGCCAGCGCCCTGCTGCATGGCCGCCAGGTTTCCCGGCACGGTCACCTCCTCCACCGTGTGGCCCAGGCTTTCGCAGAGCCGGGCGGCGTCCAGCACCGCCTGGACGCATTCGGGGTCCAGGGTGTCGGAGGCCAGCGCCGCGGTGGTGAAGCCGATCCGCAGCTTGCCCGGCGCGCGGCCGACCTCCTGGGCGTAGGGGGTGGCGGGCGCGTCCAGATAGTAGGGGTCGCCCGGCTGAGGCCGGCAGGCGATGTCCAGCAGCACGGCCGAGTCGCGGACCGAGCGGGTGACGGCATGCTGGATCGAGGCCCCGCCCCAGCCCTCCCCCAGGGGCGAGAAGGAGACGCGGCCGCGCGACGGCTTCAGGCCGAACAGGCCGCAGGCCGAGGCCGGCGTGCGGATGGAGCCGCCGCCGTCGCTGGCGTGGGCCGCGGGCACGATTCCGGCCGCCACCGCCGAGGCCGCCCCGCCCGAGGAGCCGCCGGGCGTGCGCGAGACGTCCCAGGGATTGCGGCAGGGGCCCAGGAAGGCGCTCTCGGTGATGGGCATCAGGCCATATTCGGGGGTGTTGGTCTTGCCGAAGATCACCAGGCCCGCCTGGCGGTAGGCGGTGGTGAGCGCGCTGTCGGCGGCGGCCACATTGTCCTTCAGCAGGGCCGAGCCCGAGGAGGTCACCGTCCCGGCCAGGGTCGCCCCCAGGTCCTTGAGCAGGAAGGGCACGCCGGCCAGGGCCCCACCTTGCGGCTTGGCGGCTTCCTTGCGGCCCCAGTCGGCCAGGTCGAGGGTCACGGCGTTGAGGGCCGGATTGACCTGGCCCATGCGGGTGACCGCGGTCTCCAGCAGCTCGCCGGCGGAGACCTCGCCCTTGGCCACCAGGCCCACCAGGCCCACGGCGTCGTGGCTGCGATAGTCCTCGAACTTCATGGCGCTCTCCCCGTATCTTTCCGTCAGAGGATCACAGGGCGCTTGGCCCGCGCGACCGGGAAATTCGCATGAGGGGCATTTTTCTTGGGAACACTCTCGCGGCCCGCGAATTGATAGGGGGCGACGGCAAATCGCCCCCCCGACTTGAGCCGTCGCCCTGGCCCCGGGCTCCTTCACAGGAGCGCCGGGGCTTTCTCTTTCCCCCTGCGACACCAGACCGGTTTGCGGTCGACGCGAGTCTTGGGCATAACCCGGTCAGGTTTTTGGAGACTGGCGCTCGGTGAGCGACGGTCGACCTGTCGGGGGACAGGTGATGGCGCTTCCGGCTTGGCCGGGAGCGCCTTTTCCTTGGGCGTTTCAGCATCCCACGCGCTTGCCGCCCGCCGCTCCGGCCGACATAACCGGCCAAGCTATGGAGTCGCGCATGGTCGCAGAAGTCTATGTTCCGCCCATCAACTATGACGAGGAACGGCTCCGCTCGGCCAACATCTTCCGCGACACCTTCGGCCACATGACGGACGGCCAGTGGCTGGCGACGCTCCGGGCCTCGGTCACCGATCAAACCATTGAGGGCGTCGTGTTTCCGGGCTTCCCGGACCCCGACCTGCAGTCCCGCGTGCACGGGAGTTCCGGCGTGGACGCGATCCACGAGGCCTTCATGTTCTACCTGTTCGTGAAGGGCAATCTGCAGGGATCCCTCCGCCTCGATCCCGACGCCCGCCTGCTCGACTTTGGGTGCGGCTGGGGGCGGATGATGCGTCCCTACATGCGCCACTATGATCTGGCGAACATCTACGGGTTCGAGCCGTCCACCCTGTTCTCCAAGATCGCCCGCGGCCTGAACCCCTACGCCTGCATCCTGACGGGGGAGTTCCTGCCCAACCGGCGCATCCCGCGCGACAGCTTCGACCTGGTGATCGGCTATTCGGTCTTCTCGCACCTGTCGCCGCACTCGGCGGCCCTGTGGCTGCGCGAGACCGCCGAGGTCCTGCGACCGGGGGGCTTCGCGGCCTTCACCACCTGGGGCGGCCGGTTCCTCGCGGAGCTCGCCAACCAGAAGGCCCGCAGCGAGGCCGGCCAGGAGGTCCACTGGTTCTACACCTTCGTGCTGAGCAAGATCGGCGATACGGCCGACGCCCTGCGCCGCTACGAGGCCGGGGAGTTCATCTGGCACGACACGGGTCTGGGCCCGCTCTATGGCGAAGCCTATTTCGGCCCCGACCCGCTCAGGAAGATCATCGAGGACAACCTCTTGCCCCTGGAGCTGGTGCTGTTCGACACCAACAGCCTGCCGCAGGACACCTTCATCCTGCGGCGAATCTGATCGGCGCCGGTGGCCCCTAGTAGGCGACCTCCACGCCCACCAGGTCGCGGTAGGCGTCGCGGGTGGCCTTGAAGGCCTCGAAGGGGAACTTGATGGGAACCCCGGCCAGGGCGCAGGCCAGCATCTCCAGGTGCGCCGCCCAGCCGGCGGCCGAGCGTCCGGCGTCCTCGTCGGGCGGCAGCTTCAGGGTCAGGGTCAGGTCGACGGCCTCGCCGCGCGGGGCGATCTCCCAGCGGACGGGCCGCTGAGGCTCGCCGGGGCCACTCCAGGAATATTCCAGCAGGCGGCCGGGTTCCACGGCGCTGACCGTCGAGTCGACCACCACGCCGCTGTCGCCGAAGTCGAGCCGCACCGCGCCGCCGGGCCGCAGTTCGATCGTTCCGGGCGCCAGCCACTGCGGGAGCAGTTCAGGCGCGGTCAGGGCGGTCCAGACGGCCTGGGGATCGGCCGCGATCTCACGGCTCAGGGTCGCCACCACCATCGGGCCCTCACGGAAGAAGGTCGCGGGACCAAGTTGAGCGTCTGACATGGGTCACCTCCTGGCGCCGACCCTAGGGGACCGCGCGGCGAGGCTCGTTGACCCACGTCAAAGCTCGTTCCCGTCCCAGGCGGAAGCGGTTGCCCCCCTCGCCGCGAAGCAGCTAAGGAATGGCGACCCGGCCCCAGCCCCGGGCGACGACAGACGCCGGATTAGCTCAGCTGGTAGAGCAGCGGTTTTGTAAACCGAAGGTCACGGGTTCGAGTCCTGTATCCGGCACCACTTCGAACCCCCTCTCATGCGCCGACCTGCGCCGCCTCGCCGCATTCCGCCGGCGAAAGGCGAAGCTTAGAAAAATTTAGCATCCTTGGCCTATGAGCTTGGCCCATGTCTGAAGCCGCCTGGATTGATCGTCGTGTAGAACCTCGCGCCCCCGTCAGCGACCGGGTGCGGGTCTTCTATGGTCCCAACCTCGGATCCTGGTGGGACGCCACCATGCGCGACGTCAGCGCCAGCGGGTTGAAGCTGGAGATTCCGGCCCTGGTGCCCCTGCCCAAGGCGCTCACCGTCCTGCATGTTCCGGACGGCCAGGTGTTCATCGTGCGGGCCAAGTGGCGCAACCACGACATGGTGGGCTGCAAGATCAACCAGAAGCACAGCCTGGAAACCGAGACCGACCCCGCCTTCGCCCAGATCAAGGCCGCCTGGCAGTCGCTGAAGACCTAGGGCCTAAACCGGGCCCGTCGCATCACCGGCGCCGGGGCGCTTGGAGTTCTCGCAAGGATAGGCGCTGAGTGGTTTGGCGCGTTCCTCGACCAGAAGCTGTTCGATGACACGGCGCTGATCGGGCTCGCGCTCCGACAACAGCAGTCGTTCGAAATGGGCGACGTTCAGAGCCCGCAAGACTTCCGGCGCCATGGGAACCTCCTGCCCAACAACCAAGGGTGTGTTGGACGTCTCATCATGCGCTTCCTAGATTCGCCTGTCACGGGGCTTGCTTCAACCTTAGGTCGATTTGCCGCGGGCGCGGCGGTGGCGGCTTAATCCAGATCAAGGCGGCCGATCGCACACCGCCAATGCTGCCGCATGGCCCGCCGCCCCGCCCCGCTCCCCAACCTCGCCCCGGCTCCCGAGTGGAGCCGTCCGGCGGAGGCCGTCCTCGCGGCCCTGGGCGCCACCCGCGACGGCCTGACCTCGGCCGCGGCGGCCGAGCGCCTGCGGCGGACCGGCCCCAACATCGTGCGTGACGAAGGCCACCAGGGCGTCCTCGGCCTGGCCCTGCGACAGGTCCAGAATCCCCTGGTGCTGATCCTGGTCTTCGCCGCCCTGATCGCCGGGGTGATGCAGGAGTGGCTGGAGGCGGCCATCATCCTGAGCATCGTCCTGGGCAGTTCGGCCCTGGGCTTCACCCAGGAATACCGCGCCTCCAACGCCGTGGCCCAACTGCGCCAGCGCCTGGCCCTGCTGGCCAGGGTGCGGCGGGACGGCAAGGTGGCGGCCGTCCCCTTCAGCGAGATCGTGCCCGGCGACGTCGTTCTGCTGTCGGCCGGCGCCATCGTGCCCGCCGACGCCATCGTTCTGGAGGCCCAGGACCTGTTGGTGAGCGAGGCCGCCCTGACGGGGGAGTCCTTCCCGGTGGAGAAGCGGCCGGGCCTGGCGGCGGCCGACGCGCCCCTGGCCGAGCGGACCAACATGGTCTTCCTGGGCGCCTCGGTGCGCAGCGGCATGGCCGAGGTCCTGGTGATCCGCACCGGCCAGGCCACCCAGTACGGCGCCATCGCCGAGCGCCTGAAGACCAAGCCCGTGGAGACCGACTTCGCCCGCGGGGTGCGCCAGTTCGGCGGGCTGCTGATCCGGGTGATGGTGGCGGTGGTGATCTTCGTCCTGGCGGTGAACCAGCTGTTGGGCCGGCCCTTCATCGAGTCCCTGCTGTTCGCCGTCGCCCTGGGGGTCGGGCTGTCGCCGGAGCTGCTGCCGGCGATCATCAGCGTCACCCTGGCGGCGGGCGCCCGGGACCTGGCCAAGCGTGGGGTTCTGGTCCGCCAACTGGACGCCATCGAGAACCTGGGCGGCATGACCGTCTTCTGCACCGACAAGACCGGCACCCTGACCGAGGGCCAGATCGTCCTGGAGGCCGCGACCGACCCGGCGGGGCAGGCCTCGCCGGAGGTGGCGCGCCTGGCCTTCCTGAACGCCGCCTTCGAGACCGGCATCGCCAATCCCCTGGACGAGGCGCTGATGGCGGCCGGAGCGGCCGCGGGTCTCGATACCGCGGGGTGGCTGAAGGTCGACGAGATCCCCTACGACTTCACCCGCAAGCGCCTGACCATCGTGGCGCAGGCGCCGGCCACGCCGCAGACGCGCCTGCTGATCACCAAGGGCGCCTTCAGCAACGTGCTGGACCTCTGCGTCACCTGGCGCGACGGCGATGACGAGGCGCCCCTGACGGCGGCGGCGAGGGCCCGCCTGGAGGCCTATTTCCAGGCGCGCGGCGAGGAAGGCTTCCGGGTCCTGGCCCTGGCCACGCGGACGATGGAGGTCCGCCCCGACTACGTGCGGGCCGACGAGAGCGGGATGTGTTTCCAGGGCTTCCTGGTCTTCATGGATCCCCCCAAGCCCGAGGCGGCGGCCGCCATCGCCGCCCTGGCGGCGCTCGGGGTCTCGGTGAAGGTGCTGAGCGGCGACAACCGCCACGTCGTCGGCCACGTGGCCCGCAGCCTGGGCCTGGACACCGACACCCTGCTGACCGGGGCGCAGGTCG
Source organism: Phenylobacterium sp. GW821-FHT12F10 (assembly GCF_058806695.1). Taxonomy (NCBI): domain Bacteria; kingdom Pseudomonadati; phylum Pseudomonadota; class Alphaproteobacteria; order Caulobacterales; family Caulobacteraceae; genus Phenylobacterium; species Phenylobacterium sp. GW821-FHT12F10. Next base: position 1,964,473 of record NZ_JBXAPY010000001.1, read on the forward strand.
CCGCCCTGAAGGACGAGGCCCTGTGGAACCTCGCCCAGCGCACCACCGTCTTCGCCGAGGTCGATCCGCAACAGAAGGAGCGCATCGTCCGCGCCCTGCAGCGGATGGGCCACTGCGTCGGCTATCTGGGGGACGGCATCAACGACGCGCCCTCCCTGTTCACCGCCGATGTGGGGGTCTCGGTGGAGGGCGCCGTGGACGTGGCCCGCCAGAGCGCCGACGTGGTGCTGACCCGCCGCGACCTTGGGGTGCTGCGCGACGGGGTGGTCGGCGGGCGCCGCACCTTCGCCAACACCCTGAAATACATCTGCATCACCACCAGCGCCAATTTCGGCAACATGGTGAGCATGGCGCTGGCCGCGCCCTTCCTGCCATTCCTGCCCATGGCGGCCAGCCAGATCCTGCTGAACAACTTCCTCTCCGACCTGCCCTCCATCGCCATCTCCACCGACGCGGTGGAGGCCAGCCAACTGGGGTCGGCCCAGCGGCTGGGGGTCGCCGACATCCGTCGCTTCATGATCGTCTTCGGCTTGGTGAGCTCAGCCTTCGACCTGCTGACCTTCGCGGTGCTGCTGCGCCTGTTCCACGCCAACGAGGCCACCTTCCAGACCGCCTGGTTCGTGGTCTCCCTGCTGACCGAGCTGGCGGTGGTGATGGTGCTGCGCACCCGGCTGCCGGCCTGGCGTAGCCGTCCAGGGACCCTGCTGGCCGCGACCACGGCGGGGGTGGCGGTCCTGGCCCTGGCCACGCCCTATATGGGACGGCTCTCGGCCCTGTTTGGCCTCACCCCCCTGTCGGGGGTCCTGATGGCGACCCTGGTGGGCGTCGTCCTGGCCTATATCGCGGCCACCGAGGCGGTGAAGCTGTGGTTCTTCCGGCCTCAGACGTAGCGCGGGATCGGCCCGACCTGGGGGGTCGTGTCGTTGGTCAGGTCCAGGAACACCTCGTCCACATAGCACCAGCCCCAGCCCTCGGGCGGGTCGTAGCCCTCGATCACCGGATGGGCCGTGGCCTGGAAGTGGGCGGTGGCGTGCCGGTGCGGGGACTGGTCGCAGCAGCCGACGTGGCCGCAGGTGCGGCACAGGCGCAGGTGAACCCACCTGGAGCCGATCTTCAGGCAGTCCTCGCAACCCTTGGCGCTGGGGGTCACGGGGCGGATGGCGTCGCCGTGGGCGCAGCTGTCAGGCATGGCTGGGCTCCCGATTGGACAAGGGACCGATGTCGGCCAGATAGGTGTGCAGGGCGGCCACCACCTGGGCGCCCTCCCCCACCCCGGCGGCGACCCGCTTGACCGAGCCGGCGCGCACGTCGCCGATGGCGAAGACCCCGGGGCGGCTGGTCTGCATGGGCCGGGGCAGGACGCCGGCCCGCAGGTCGAGGTCCAGGCCGGTGGGGATGAAGCCCTTGGCGTCCACCACCACCTCCGATCCGGCCAGCCAGTCGGTGTTGGGCTCCGCCCCGATGAACAGGAACAGGTGGCCGATGTCGCGGGTCGTCTCGGACCCGCTGCTTGGATCACGCCAGGCGACGGTGCGTAGGACGCCGCCCTCGCCCTCCAGGGCGGTGATCTCTGCCGGGGTCACCACCTCCACATTGGGCTGGGCGCGGATGCGGTCAATCAGGTAGCGGGACATGGTGGCCTCCAGCGGCCGCCGGGCCAGCATCCAGACCTTCTTCACCTGGCTCGACAGATAGACCACCGCCTGGCCGGCCGAATTGCCGCCTCCCACGAGCACCACCTCCTGGCCCGCGCAGAGGCGGCCCTCCAGGGGCGAGGCCCAGTAGTGGACGCAGGCCCCCTCGAAGTCGGGCAGGTCGGCGATGTCGAGGCGGCGGTAGCGGGCCCCGGTGGCGACGACCACGGCGCGGGCCCGGGCGCGCTGGTCGCCGCCGAGCTCGAGGGTGAAGGGCGCGCCGGGCTCCGAGGGAGGCAGTCTCATCGCCTCGTCGGGGATGGCCATCTCCACACCGAACTTCTGGGCCTGGTTATAGGCTCGGGCCATCAGGGCCATGCCGCTGATCCCGGTCGGGAAGCCGAGATAGTTCTCGATGCGCGAGGAGGCGCCGGCCTGGCCGCCGAAGGCGCGGCAGTCCAGCACCAGGACCGAGAGTCCCTCGGACCCCGCATAGACCGCCGCGGCGAGCCCCGAGGGGCCCGCGCCGACGATGGCCACGTCATAGATACGGTCGGGATCGATGGGCCCCACCATGCCGATGCAGCGGGCGAGCTGCCCCTCGGTGGGATTGCGCAGCAGCTGGCCGCCGGGGCACAGCACGATCGGCAGCTGGCCCGGCTCCACGCTGAAGCGGTCCACCAGGGCGCGGGCCTCGGGATCGGTCTGCGGGTCCAGGGTCTGGTGCGGATGGCCGTTGCGCGACAGAAAGCCCACCAGACGCAGGACGTCCGGATCGCCGATGTGACCGACGATCACCGGGCCGCCGGCGCCGCGCTCGATCAGGCCGACCCGGCGCAGGATCAGGGCGCGCATGATCTTCTCGCCCATCTCGGCCTCGGCCACCAGCAGGGCGCGCAGGCGTTCGGGGGGCAGGACCATGGCCTCGACGTCGCTGACAGCGGTGGCGTCCACCAGGCTGGGGCGGCCGCTGAGCTGGGCCAGCTCTCCCATGAAGGCGCCGGGGCCATGGGTGACGATCAGCTGCGGCGCCCCGCCCTCCCCGCGCCCGACGATGTCCACCGCGCCGGACAGGATCAGGGTCAGGCCGTGGCCCGCCTCGCCGGCTCGGACGATGGCGGCGCCGGCGGGATAGGTCCGCGCCTCGCCGAAGCGCCGGGCGCGGGCGATCTCGGCGGCGCTCAGGGTCGGGAACCGCTGGTCGTCGCGGGCGTCGTCGAAGGGGGGCTGGGGTGCGGCCATGGCCTATCCTTCCACCCGCGCCGCGGGGATGAAAAGCCGTGCGATGGCGGAATGGGCCGGGCGCCCGATCTTGCGGCGCCCCTGTCGCTTTTCCGTGGATGGCGCTAGGGACGCGCCATGACCCACAAGCCCATCGAGATCTTCATCGACGCCGACGCCTGCCCGGTGAAGGACGAAATCTACAAGGTCGCCCAGCGCTATGGCCTGAAGACCTGGGTGGTTTCCAACGCCTTCATGATGATTCCGAAGTCCTCGATGATCGAGCGGGTGATCGTCGACGCCGGCCCCGACGTGGCCGACGACTGGATCGCCGAGCACGTGGCCCCCGGCGACGTGGTGGTGACCAACGACATCCCCCTCGCCGAGCGCGTCCTGCAGGCCCAGGGCCACGCGGTGACCCCCAACGGCAAGCCCTTCACCGCCGACTCCATCGGCCAGGCCATCGCCAACCGGGCCCTGATGGAGCAGTTGCGCTCCACCGGCGACATCCTGGGCGGCCCCAAGCCCTTCGACCGCAACGACCGGTCGCGGTTCCTGCAGGCCCTGGACGAGATCATCCAGAAGGAGCGGCGCAAGCGGGGTTGAGGCGCTTGCCAACGGTGCGGCTTGGAGTAGCTTGCCGGCCATCCTGACTGGAGAGATTTCCCATGCGCCGCCTCGCCCTGACGCTCGTCGCCACCGTTTGCCTCGCCGGCCTGTCGGCCTGCGGCAAGACCGCCGAGAAGGGCGAGAAGAGCCAGGAGCACGCCGAGGCCGCCGCGCCGGCCGCCGCCGTGGCCGAGCCCACCGACGAGGAGAAGCACGAGCTGCTGGAGAGCCTGCCGGCCCCCTACAACACCGGCGACCTGGCCAACGGCAAGAAGGTGTTCGCCGTCTGCAAGTCCTGCCACACCATCGTGCCTGGCGGCGCCAACATGACCGGCCCGAACCTCTACGGCATGTTCGGCCGCAAGCCCGGCATGGCCGCGGACTTCAACTATTCCGACGCCGTGAAGGCCGCGACCTTCACCTGGGACGCCGAGCACCTCGACCAGTGGCTCACCAGCCCCAAGACCTTCCTGCCCGGCACCAAGATGACCTTCATCGGGGTCAAGGACGCCAAGGACCGGGTCGACCTGATCGCCTATCTGAAGGTCGAGACCGGCTACAAGCCCCACGCGGGGAACGAAGCCCACGAGGCGAACGAGGCTCACTAGCCCGCGCCGCGATCATGACCTGGGATCGGCTCGATCCCAGGTCGCGCCCGCCACCACAGGACGGCCCGCCTCAACTCCACATAACGGGTTCGCTCGGAAAACGTGTGGTGACGCCTGGGCAACCTTGACGCGCATCGCGGACACCCTCACCATATTGGGGTCGGGTCTGGTCGAGCATCTCAGCCGCGACATTTCCATCCCGCCCGTCTCCCCCCTGGTGAGGGCGGGTCTAGGGGTATGGCCTCCCCCGCTGGGGCCGTACCGGCGCCGGCTGTGCGACGCCCCCGTCGCCGCCGGCGCAACCATCCCATAGACGCACCTCCCTCCCCGCTTCGGCGGGGAGGGCTCTTGCCTATTCGGCGGCGTTGGCCGCGCGGGTCTGCTCGGCCTCCTCGAAGGCCTCGATGCGGCGCGAGGTGGCGAGCGGCGACTTCGTGAAGCGAGCCAGCAGGTTGTAGAAGATCGGCACGATGAACAGGGTCAGCAGGGTCGTGAAGATGGCCCCGAAGAAGATCACCACCCCGATGGTCTTGCGGCTCTCCCCGCCGGCCCCGCCCCAGACGATCAGCGGGATGGAGCCCGCCGCCGCCGAGATCGAGGTCATGATGATGGGCCGCAGGCGCAGGGAGGCGCTCTCGATCACCGCCTCGCGGATCGACAGGCCGTCGTCGCGCAGCTGGTTGGCGAACTCGACGATCAGGATGCCGTTCTTGGCGGCGATCCCCACCAGGATGATCAATCCGATCTGGCTGTAGGTGTTGATGGTGGACCCGGCCACCAGCAGGCCGAACAATCCCCCCAGCACCGCCACCGGCACGGTGAGCATGATCACCGCCGGGTGGATCCAGCTCTCGAACTGGGCGGCCAGCACCAGGAAGACCAGCAGCAGGGCCATGCCGAAGGCCAGGCCCACGGCGCCGCCCGCCTCGAGGTAGTCGCGGGCCGTGCCGCCCCACTTCACCGTGGTGCCGGGATGCTTGGCCACCTCGGCCTGCAGGAAGGTCACCGCCTCGCCCACCGTGTAGCCGGGATTGAGCTGAACCGAGAGGGTGATGGCCCTCAGGCGGTCGACCCGGGACCGGTCGGGGGTGTCGCCGCGCACATGGGTGGTGACCACCGAGGAGAGCGGGATGGTGGCGCCGGAGTTGGTGCGCACATAGAGGTTGGCCAGGTCGGTCTCGTTCTGGCGGTTGGCGCGGTCGGTCTGCAGGATGACGTCGTATTCCTGGCCATCACGAATGTAGGTGGTGACCTTGCGTGAGCCGAACATGGTCTCCAGGGCCCGGCCCACCGACTGGGCCGAAACCCCGAGTGTGGCGGCCTTGTCGCGATCGAGGTCCACCAGCAGGCGCGGCGAGGTGGGCTCATAGTCCAGGCGCGGCCGCGCCATGCCGGGATTGGCCTGGACCGCGGTCATCAGCGGCCGGATCAGCCGCTCGATCTCCGGGTACTCGTTGCCCACCACGATGAGGTCGACATTGCCGCCGCCGCCGGGGCCGCCGCCCCGCTGCAGGCTCGGACGGACCGAGGCGATGGCGCGGATGGCGGTGATCTTGGAGAAGTCCTTGTTGAGCTGGGCGGCCAGGTCCTGCGAGCTGATCTTGTGCTTGGCGTCGTCGGGCAGGGCGGCGTTGGCGTTGCCGGTGTTGAACTGGTTCTGGCCGAAGCGCGGAACGCCCAGGGTATAGCGGTTGATGGTCCCGTCCTTCAGCAGGGCCTGGAGGCGGGCCTCCACCTGCTTGGCGGCCGGCAGGGTGTAGTCGTAACCCGCGCCCTCGGGACCCTGGATATTGATGTCGACGCGGCCGCGGTCCTCGTTGGGGACCAGCTCGCGCGGCAGGGTGTTGAAGAGGACGAAGGCGAGACCCGCCAGCACCACCACCAGGCCCACGGCGGAGACCGAGGCCGCGCGGCGGCCCAGCAGGGCGTCGAGGGAGGCGTGGTAGGAGGCCCGCAGCTTGCCCATGCCGGAGTCGACGTGGCGGGCGATGAAGCCCTCCCCCTGCGCCGGACGCAACAGCTTGGAGGCCAGCATCGGTGACAGACTGAGCGCCAGCAGGGCCGAGAAGGCCACCGCCGCGGTGATGGCCACGGCCAGCTCCACGAACAGCTTGCCGATATAGCCCGGCAGGAACATCAGCGGCGCGAAGACCGAGATCAGCACGATGGTGGTGGCCACCACGGCGAAGAACACCTGCCGCGCGCCGCGCTGGGCGGCCACCACCGGGGGTTCGCCCTCGTCCACCCGGCGCTGGATGTTCTCCACCACCACGATGGCGTCATCCACCACCAGGCCGATGGCCAGCACCAGGGCCAGCAGGGTCAGCAGGTTGATGGAGAAGCCCAGGGGGGCGAGTACGATGAAGGTGGAGAGGATGCAGATCGGCGCCACCACCGAGGGGATGACCGCCGCCCGCCAGGTGCCCAGGAAGACGAAGTTCACCAAGGCCACGAGGGCCAGCGAGATGGCCATGGTGATCCAGACCTCCTGGATCGCGTGCTTGGTGAAGACGGTGAAGTCCACCGCGATCTCCAGCTTGGTGCCGGGGGGCAGGGACTTGTTGATCTCCGGCAGCTGGTCGGCGACCCCCTTGGAGATCTCCAGGTCGTTGGCCTGGCTCTGGCGGGTGATGGCGATGCCCACCATGTCGCGGCCGTTGGAGCGGAAGGTGCGGCGACGCTCGTCGGCCCCTTCCTCGATGCGGGCGATATCCCCCAGCCGGGTGACATAGGCGTTGGAGCCCGCGTCGCTGGCCGAGGCCGCGCCGCCGGCGGTGGCGCTGGACCCCAGGGCCCCGCCCTCCCCGGCCACGCTGGCGGAGGTCGTCGCGGCGGTGCGCGAGGCGGTCACCGGCAGTTCTCGGAACTGTTCGGGCGTGGAATAGCCGCGGGCGACGCGGATGGTGAAGTCCTTGGCGGGCGCCTCCAGGGCGCCGGCAGGGAGTTCGAGGTTCTGGGCGTTCAACGCGGTCTCGACGTCATCGACGGTGATGCCCCGCGAGGCCATGGCCTGCGGATCGAGCCATATGCGCATCGAATAGAGCTGGCTGCCGCCGAGGTTCACCTGGGCGACGCCGGGAATGGTGGAGATCCGCTCCACCAGGTAGCGGTTGGCGTAGTCCGAAAGCTGCAGCCGGTTCAGCTTGGTGGAGGAGAAGGCCAGGAACATGATCGGCGAGGCGTCGGCGTTGGCCTTGGCGATCTGCGGCGGGTCGGCCTGCTGGGGCAGTTGCGAACTCACTCGGCTGACGGCGTCGCGCACGTCGTTGGCCGCGGTGTCGAGGTCGCGGTCCAGCTTGAAGGAGACGCTGATCCGCGAGGTGCCGTCCCGTGAGGAGGAATTGACCCGATCGATGCCCTGGATGCCGGCGACCTGACGCTCGATCACCTCGGTGATCCGCTCCTCCACCACCTCGGCTGAGGCGCCGCGGTAGGTGGTGCTGACCGAGACCACGGGCGGATCGACGCTGGGAAGTTCGCGGACCGACAGCGAGGTGAAGCAGGCCAGCCCCACCACGCACAGGATGATCGCCGCCACCGCGGCGAGCACCGGGCGGCGGACGGAAATGTCGGACAGCATCATGCCGCGGGCCGGGCGCCGCCCGCTCCCTGGCGCTGGCCGCCTTGGCCGGCCGGACGAACGGCCTGGCCGGGCTGAACCTTGTTGAGGCCGTCGCCGACCACGCGGTCGCCGGCGGCGACCCCGTCCTTCAGTTCGACGAAGCCGTCCTGGCGCACCCCGGTGACCACCGGGCGCTGTTCGGCCACGGTGCGGTCGCCCTGCTTGGCGAGCACGTAGACGAAGGCGTTGTCGCCCTGGACCGAGACCGCCGATTCCGGGGCCGAAAGCGCGACGCGCGTGCCCTGGGCGATGGCCACCCGCATCATCATGCCGGGCTTCAGCCGGCGGTCGGGATTGGGGAATTCGGCGCGGGCGGTGAGCGCCCGGGTCTTCTCGTCGATGCGGGTGTCCAGCAGGGCGATACGGCCGCTGATCCGCTCGCCGGGATAGGCGTCGACCGTGGCGGTGACCGGCTGGCCCTGGCGGACCGAGGCGATGTAGCGGTCGGGCACCTGGAAATCGACGCGGATGGCGCTGGTGTCGTCGAGGGTGACGATGGCCGCGCCCGGATTGATCAGGGCGCCGGGGGCGATATCGGACAGGCCGACGACCCCGGAGAAGGGCGCGCGGATCAGCCGGTCGCCCTGGCGCGCCTGGGCCGCGGCGACATTGGCCTTGGCCGACAGATAGTTGGCCTCGTACTGGTCGATCATGGCCTTCGAGGCGAAGCCCTGCTGGCCGAGGGCCTTGTAGCGGTCATAGGCGCGCTGGGCCTGGACCATGCTGGCCTGGGCCTGGGCGAGGCCGGCGTCCTGCTCGGTGGCCTTCAGCTCCACCAGCACGGCGCCCTTGCCGACCGCCTGGCCGGGGGCGAAACGCACCCGCTCCACCAGCTGGGTGGCGGCCGCGGTCAGGGTGACCGACTGGCGGCCCTTGGCCACGCCGATTACGTCGATGGTGTCGGTGAAGGGCCGGGCCTGGATGGCGACCACCGAGACCTCGGCCGGACCGCCCATGCCGCCCATGCCGCCGGGACGCTGGGCGCCGCCCTGCCGTCCGGCCTGGCCGCCGCCGGGCCCTTGGGCCGTGGCCGCGGGAGGGCCGCCCGGGCCCGCCTTCTTGCCGAGGGTCAGCTTGTACGCGCCCGCGATCAACATGAGGATCAGCACAAGGACCGCGCCGGCGAGGAAGAAATGGCGTCGTAGCAAGCGGGGGGACTCCGTCGCCTCGATAATGCGGGCGGCAAGGGGGTTCAATTATCGCGCGGTCTTATGGTCAGTACGTAGCGCCCGTCCAGTGACAGAACGATGGCTGTACGTGTCTGGCCGGAAATAGGACGCAGACAGACCGCCCAATCGCCGTAATTGGCGGGGGCGAGCCTTGTATTCAACCGGTTAGCGCCAAGAAAACGGGCGCCCCGTCAGGAGCGCCCGCAGACTGTTGTTATGCCAAAATCATCCGTGCGCGGTCAGGCGTCGTAGCCCGGCAGCTCCCGATCGAGTCGGCGCAGGGCGCCCGGCCAGGCGAGCTTGCCGCCGATGCCGCGCATGACCTGGCCCTTGACCTCGGTCTGGGCGGCCTCCGGCGCGAACAGCACGTTCTCACGGCCGGCCGAGAGGGCCATGATCTGCATCTGGCAGGCGCGCTCCAGGTAATACATGCCGGTCCAGCAGTCGGCGGCGCTCTCGCCCACCGACAGGGTGCCGTGGTTGCGCAGTAGCATCAGGGTCTTGTCGCCGATGTCGGCCACCAGGCGCTCGCGCTCGTCCAGGTTCAGGGCGATGCCCTCATAGTCGTGATAGGCCAGACGCGGCAGGACGATGCAGGCGTGCTGCGACAGGGGCAGCAGTCCCTCCTTCTGGGCCGCGACCGCGACGCCCTGGTCGGAGTGCAGGTGCATGACGAACTTGGCGTCTTCCCGCGCGGCGTGGATCGCCGAGTGGATGGTGAAGCCCGCCGGATTGATGAAGTACGGAGTCTCCTGGAGGATCTTGCCGTCCAGGTCGATCTTCACCAGGGACGAGGCGGTGATCTCGCCGAAATACATGCCGTAGGGATTGATCAGGAAGTGGTGCTCCGGTCCCGGAATCCGGGCCGAGATGTGGGTGTAGATCATGTCGTCCCACCCGTAGAGCGCCACCAGCCGGTAGAGGGCGGCGAGGTCCACGCGGGCTTCCCATTCCTCCGCGCTGACCTTGCCCTTCAGAGAATTCACGCCTGCAAGCGAACCATCGGCCATGGCGGCCTCCCTCGTCTGATCGTTGGTGATCGTTGGTTACAGGGTCGCGCCGCGGGGCCCCAGCGTCAAGCCGGGCTTGTCGGGGCGCATGCCCCGGCCGAAGCTTGCGCCCATGAGTCCGAGGAAGCTGAGCGGGGTGATCTTCGACGCCGACGGGGTGCTGCAACACGCGGGGCCTTTCCTCGGCGAGGACTGGATCTGGCCGGCGGCGCGGCACCGGGCCTTCGTCTCCGATCTCTATGGCGGCAAGCTCTCGGCCGCCGACCTGGCCGACGCCCCGACCTTCGCCGCCGCCTGCGGCCGGGCTCTCGCCGAGGCCGGCTGGACGGAGGGCGCCGACGTCTATCTGGCACGCTGGGCGGCCCGCGCGGTAGCCCCCGACCCGGCCATGCTGGAGGACGTCCGCCGGCTGCGGGCGGCCGGCATCGCCTGCCATGTCGGCTCCAATCAGGACGCCTTCTGGGCCGCGCACCTGGAGCACGGCCTGGGCTACGGCGCCCTGTTCGACGGCCTCCACCTCTCCTGCCGCCTGGGGGCCGCCAAGCCTCAGACCGCCTTCTTCGAGGCCATGCTGGCGGCCATCCCCCTGCCCCGCGAAGCCCTGGTCTTCTTCGACGACAAGGCGGCCAATGTGGCGGCCGCCCAGGCCTGCGGCCTCACCGCCCGGCTGTTCGTCGACCGGGCCCAATACCTGAGGGACCTGGAAGATCTGTACGGCCCCTCGGCGACCTAACCCCAGGTGATCTTCGCGCGGCGCTGACGGGCCCTAGCCCTCGGTCCGCACCCGGGCCACGGCGTCGAGCCAGCGGGCGTAGGCGGCCTCGCGGCCGTGCGCGTCGAGCTTGGGATCGTGGCGCTCGGTGGCCGGCCGCGACGCCGCGGCCTCCTCCACCGTAGCGTAGACCCCGGCCCCCAGCCCCGCGAACAGGGCCGCGCCGAGCGCCGTGGTCTCCTGATAGGTGGCCCGGCCCACCGGCACCCCGGTGAGGTCTGCCAGGCGCTGGCTGAACCAGGAGGAGCGCGACATGCCCCCGTCGATGCGGATCTCCACCGACTTCCCAAAGGCGTCGGGCGCGTCGGCGCGCATGGCCTCCACCAGGTCGCGGGTCTGCAGGGCGCAGGCGTCGAAGGCGGCCTGGGAGATCTCGGCGAGCGTGGTGTCGCGGGTCAGGCCGAACAGGGCGCCCCGGGCCTCGGCGTCCCACCAGGGCGCCCCCAGGCCGGTGAAGGCCGGGACCATGACCACCCCGTGGTCCTCCTTGGCGCCCTGGGCCAGGGCTTCGATGGCCGATCCGCCGCCGGGCACGTTGAGCCCCTCGTTGATCCATTGCAGGGCCGCGCCGGCGATGAAGATCGAGCCCTCCAGGGCGTAGGTCGTCCGCCCATTCACCCGTGCGGCCACCGTCGTCAACAGCTTGGCCCGCGACAGGGGAGCGGTCTCGCCGGTGTTCAGCAGCATGAAGCAGCCGGTGCCATAGGTGGCCTTCATCTCGCCGGGCGCGATGCAGCCCTGGCCCATCAGGGCGGCCTGCTGGTCGCCGGCCACCCCGCGGATCGGAATGGCGCGGCCCAGCAGGGCGGCGTCGGTCTCCCCATAGTCGGCGGCGCAGTCCAGCACCTGGGGCAGCAGGGCGGCCGGAACGTCGAGCATGGCCAGCATCTCGTCGGACCAGCGCTGGCGCTTGATGTCGAACAGCAGGGTGCGCGAGGCGTTGGTGGCGTCGGTGGCGTGGACCTTGCCGCCGGTCAGTTTCCAGATGACCCAGGAATCCATGGTGCCCACCAGCAATTCGCCGGCCTGGGCGCGGGCCCGCGCGCCGGGGATGTCCCCCAACAGCCAGGCGATCTTGGTGCCGGAGAAATAGGGATCCAGCAGCAGGCCGGTGATCTCGGTGACCCGGGGCTCGTGGCCCGCGCGGCGCAGGTGCTCGCAGGTGGCCGCGGTGCGGCGGTCCTGCCAGACGATGGCGCGGTGGATCGGCTCGCCGGTGGCCTTGTCCCAGATCACCACCGTCTCGCGCTGGTTGGTGATGCCGATGGCGGTGATGTCCTCGATCGGCCGGCCGGACTTGGCGATCGCCTCGGCCATCACCGCGACGCTGGTGGCGAAGATCTCATTGGCGTCGTGCTCCACCCAGCCGTCGGCGGGATAGAACTGCTCCAGGGGACGGCCGGCCTCCGCCAGGGCGCGGCCCTGGGCGTCGAACAGGATGGCGCGGGTCGACGTGGTCCCCTGGTCCAGGGCCAGGATCAAAGGTTCGGCCATTTCGCCCCCTAAACTCATTCAAGCTGCACAATGCGCCGAAGGCGTGTTCAGCGGGTTGTAACCATGTTTTCATACCGTCCTGAGCAGAATCGCCGCGAACGATTCCAGCAAGGAAACGGGTTTGAGCGTAGCCGCCAAGACCGAAGAGATTCTAGGTCTCGCCAGGAGCCGCGCGGTTCACGACCGCGAGCGCCTGCTGCTGGCCATCGTCGACCTGTGCGACGCCGGCGACGGCGCCGAGGCGGTGATGAGCGCCCCGCCGGTCCAGGCCCTGCTCTCCTCCATCTTCATGAGCCTGGTGGTGGAGGCCGAGCGCGACATCCGCCGCCGCCTGGCCGAGAAGCTGGCCACCGCGGCCTGGGCGCCCGCCGCCCTGATCAATGTCCTGGCCCTGGACGACATCGAGATCGCCCGGCCGATCATCGCCGCCAGCCCGGTGCTGCAGGACCAGGACCTGGTGCGCCTGCTGGTGGAGGCCACCATCGAGCACCAGATCGAGGTGGCCCGCCGCCCGAATCTCGGCCTGCCGGTGGTGATCGCCATCCTCAAGCAGAACGAGCCGGCGGTGCTGACCGCGCTCGCCGGCAACATCAGCGCCGAGGTGGGCGGGGACCAGATCACGACCCTGGTCCAGGCCTCGCGCCGCGTCGCCTCCCTGCGCTCGCCCCTGACCCGCCACCCGGCCCTGACCGACGACCTGGCCCGCGAGATGTACCTTTGGGTCGGCCAGGCCCTGCGCCAGGCCCTGACAGCCCGCTTCCGGCTGGATTCCCAGGCCATGGACGCGGCGCTCGCCGAGTCGGTGCGCGAGGCCCACGGCGGCCTGCCCTCCGACCACGAACGCCACGAGGTCACCGAGCGCGAGGGCGAACGCGAGGAGATGGAGCAGCGCCTGCTGGCCAAGCTCGACATCGCCGGTCAACTGCGCCCCGGCTACCTGTTGCGGGCCCTGCGCGAGCAGAAGCTGTCCCTGTTCATCGGCGGCCTGGCGACGCTGGGCCGCTTCGACCCCGACCATGTCCGGCGCTCGGTGGATTCCGACCGCCCCGAGCTGCTGGCCCTGGCCTGCGCGGCCGTCGGCATCGACCGCAGCGTCTTCCCCACCATCCTGGCCCTGGTCCGCGAACTGAATGGCGGACGCCCCGGCGGCGGCCCGGAGGGGGAGCGCCGGGCCTCGGGCGCCTTTGGCCCCTTCGCGCCGGACATCGCCAACGCCGCCTTCCGTCAGGCCGCCGGCAGGGTTTGACAAGACCGCCGTTTCTCGCGCACCTCGGGCCATGTTCAAGGCCGAGCCCTTCGTGTCCCGTCTCGCCTTCCTGGCCAGCGACCGGTCGGAAGCCCAGGAGGCGCGCGCCGCCCTGATCGCCCGCTATGGCGACGCCCCGATGGAGGACGCCCAGGTGATCGTGGCCCTCGGCGGCGACGGCTTCATGCTGGAGACCCTGCACGACCAGATCGGGACGCCCAAGCCGATCTACGGCATGAACCGCGGCTCCGTCGGCTTCCTGATGAACGAGTACAGCGAGGACGCCCTGCTGGAGCGGATCAACCTGGCCGAGCGGGCCGTGATCCACCCCCTGCGCATGACCGCCCTCGACGTCCGCGGCCAGGAGCACAAGGCCCTGGCCATCAACGAGGTCTCCCTGCTGCGCCAGACGCGGCAGACCGCCAAGCTGCGAATCTCCATCGACGGCAAGGTGCGGTTGAACGAACTGTCCTGCGACGGCGCCCTGGTGGCGACCCCGGCGGGCTCGACGGCCTACAATCTCTCCGCCCACGGACCGATCATTCCCCTGGACGCCAAGGTCCTGGCGCTCACTCCCATCAGCGCCTTCCGGCCGCGGCGCTGGCGCGGCGCCCTGCTGGCCCACACCGCCAAGGTCAGTTTCGAGATCCTGGAGGCCGACAAGCGGCCGGTCAGCGCCGTGGCCGACAATTTCGAGGTCCGCGACGTGCTGGAGGTGCATGTCGCCGAGGCCCGAGACATCAGCATGCGCATGCTGTTCGACGCCGGCCGGAGTCTCGAGGAACGGGTGCTCGCAGAGCAGTTTTCCGTTTGATCTCCGGAGGTTCCCGCCTCATTCGTTGTTAACGCCTCCAATCTAGGCTTTCATCGACTAAGTGCAGGAGCCGAGTCGTGAGCCAAGAGAATTCCGGTCAGGTGATCCAGGTCCCGAACACCCTCCGCCTGAAGGTGGGCGGCCGGTTCGGAGCGATCGATCCCAGCGCCATCGCCAAGGCGGAAGCCGCCCTGAAGAGCCTGTCGGGCAACTTCTCCCAGTGGCTGAACGACGAGGTCACCAAGCTCGAAGGCGCCCGACAGCGGGTCAAGTCCGAGGGCATGACGCCCGAGACCATGGAATTCCTCTACCTGCGCGCCCACGACCTCAAGGGTCTTGGGACCACCTATGAGTTCCCGCTGATCACCCGCATCGGCGCCTCGCTCTGCCGACTGATCGACGACAAGGACAAGCGCATGCAGGCGCCCATGGCCCTGATCGACGCCCACATCGACGCCATCAAGGCCGCCGTGCGCGACGAGATCAAGACCGACGACCATCCGGTCGGCAAGGCCCTGATCCAGGCCCTGGAAGCCCGCGTCACCGAGACCGGACTGTAATCACCCTATCGCTCCCCTCCGGGGGAGCTGTCAGCGCAGCTGACTCAGGGGGCTCGGGCGGCGCCGCCGCATCCCCCTCCACGCCCTTCGGCGGTCCCCCTCCCCCGATGGGGGAGGAATTGAGTCTCACATCACATTGGCGAGCGGCTCGGCGACGATTCCGTAGCCGGCGTCGGCCGGCAGGGTCAGGACACGGCCCTCGGGGCGCTCCTCGATCTTCGGCAGGACGGTGACCAGGGTGCGGCCCTGGGCGCGCGCCATGCAGTCGGCGGCGCTGCTGGCCTCGGCCAGCAATTGCACGTTCATCCGGGTGGGGAAGATCACCTTCCGCGCCCCGGCTTCGGCCAAGCGCAGCACCTCGCCGGGCTCGATCCATTCGGCGTCAACCGTCTCGCGCCCGTCGCAGGCGGCGAGTTGGTCGGCGGGCGCCAGCGCCGCATAGAACCAGGTGTCGAACCGCTTGGGGGTCAGGGGCGGGGTGATCCAGCGGGCGAAGATGGTCAGGGCGTGCAGGTCGAGCTTGGCGTCCAGGTCCTTGACCACGTCCAGGAAGGCCAGCTCGCCGCGGTCCACCGCCTGGCGCACGTCCATCGGGGCGATCTGGTCGCCCATGGGCGAGCCGTCGGTGTGGGAGGCCAGCAGGATTCCCGCCTCCTCGAAGACCTCGCGGATGGCGGCGATGCGCAGGCCCCGCTGCTCGGCGTCGAAATCGACGTGACCCAGGGTGTGGTCGGCCCAGGTCGGGTCATGGTCACCGGCGTGGGACTTGCCGCCCGGGAACACCAGGGCGCCGGAGGCGAAGTCGATCTGGTGGTGGCGCTTGACCATCAGCACCTCGAAGGCGGGGTCGTCGCGCAGCAGCAGGATGGTGGCGGCGGGCTTGATGTCCGCGTCGGGGGCGATCTCGGTCATGCCCCCAGCTTGGAAGCCCGCGGGCCCCCGCGCAAGCCTGAGCGTCAGGCGCTCTCCGACAGGCGCACGGTGTTGCGCGCCTCCTGGGAGATGCGGTCCATCTTCTCCAGCAAGTATTCGACGTCCTCGCGGGCGGCGTTGGCGGGCTGGGTGAGGAACCGCTGCAGCATGCGCTCCTGGAACCGTTCACGGTCCTTGGCGCCGCCGTCGAACTCCATGGAGTGGAAGGTGTCCACCCCGGCCCGGAAGGCCGGGAACAGGCGCGCCGGCAGGCCTGCCCGCTCGTAGATGGCCCGCAGGCCCAGCGGGCCGGCGTCGTGGATCATCAGCCAGGTGCGGTGGTGCGGCACGCTGGCCAGCTCGGCCAGGCTCCACTCGAAGAAGGTCATGTGGCCGTGGGCCAGGGCGCGCAGCAGCAGGGAGGCGGTGAGCCGCTCGTGCTTGTGCAGGTGGCCGACGAAGCTCTTCACGTCCGGGGCGCGGCCGGCCTGGTCCACCAGGTCGATGGTGGCCCGCTCCTTGGTCCCCATGGCGATCTCGAGGGCGACCTCGGCCGACAGGGCGTGGTGGTTTAGCAGGTGGTCGCGGACCTCCTCGCTCACCAGATCGATCAGCTTCTCGGTGACCGCCAGGGGTAGGACGTTGCGATAGGCCACGGCGGCCAGCACCCGCTCGGACTTCTCAAAGCGCTCGAGGACCTTGGCCAGGGCCCGGTCGGCGAAGTCGGCGTTGTCGTTGGAGCAGGCGGCCTCCACGGCGCGCTCCACGCCGTACTCGACGATGGCGTTGGTGACGGTCTGGGAGACGCGGGGGCGCTTGGCGATCACGACCTGGCGGACGGGGCCGCCGAGCCGAACGATCTCGGCCAGGTCCTCGTCGGTGAAGACCGGCGAGGAGGACAGCATCGGCAGGGAGATGCTCTCGACGTCCTTGGCCAGCTTCAGGGCGACGTCGCGCGGCACGACGGTGGAGTTCTTCAGGGTGACGGCCAGCGCCCGGCGCACCAGCTCGGCGGCGTCGGCGGCCATGACCCGCAGGATCTCCTGGGCCTGGACGCGCTCCTCCCCGGTCAGCTCGTAGCGGTCGATGTTCCGGCACAGCTTGTGGGCCGCCACGGCGCGCTCGTCCGGGGTCGCGCCCTTGACCAGGGTGCGTATGTCGTCGTCCGTCAGCGCGGCCCGCGTGGTCGCCATGTCTGCACCTGTCCCCGATCCGGAATCACCGGAGTCCCTCACAATCATAATGCCTGGTTAGGCTTAATGATCGGTTGCCTCGCACAGGCCGACGGAAGCTGTGGATTAACGGTGTCGGGTAACCTCCCGC
This sequence comes from Phenylobacterium sp. GW821-FHT12F10, assembly GCF_058806695.1. Taxonomy (NCBI): domain Bacteria; kingdom Pseudomonadati; phylum Pseudomonadota; class Alphaproteobacteria; order Caulobacterales; family Caulobacteraceae; genus Phenylobacterium; species Phenylobacterium sp. GW821-FHT12F10. The sequence continues at coordinate 1,981,467 of NZ_JBXAPY010000001.1, forward strand.
CAACCCTGTGGCACTACCTTACGTGGCGACATCTCCCCCGAGGCGCCCCATGGCCACGACCACAGACGATCGGACGGCCGAACCCGTGAGGGGCGGACAATCGGTGAATCAGCAGGCCTTGGAGGCGCAAACCGCCCTCCTGCCCTACGCCCTGGCGGTCTTCGCCGTCAGCCTTCCCGCCTATGTCTGGGCCGGCAGCCATGCGGTCAACGCCGTCTGGATGACCGGCACCTTCGCCATCTTCGCCGCCGCCTGGGGCGCGTTCTACGGCGTGGTTAACTGGTTGAAGGACCCCGAGGCCGCCGCCAACACCGAGATGCGCGGCCGGATCCATATCCTGGCGGCCCTGATCTGGGCCCTGGCCGTGGCCCAGATCGCGGCCTTCTCCGACGGCGCGGGGCCCGCCCGCGAGCCCCTGCTGATGACGGCGCTGGCCGCCTCGGTGGTGATCATCTTCTTCGCCTCCCCTTGGCTGCCCAGCCTGCTGATCGTCGGGCCGGCCGCCGCCGCCGGGCCGCTGATCGCCCTGTTCTCGCGGCCGCAGGACCGCGACCTGGCCAGCAACGCCTGGGGCGCCGTGGCCCTGGCCATGGCGCTCGCCCTGATCCTCAACCGCATCCTGCGCCGCCAGTTCGCGCTCGCCGCCGAACGCGAGCTGCTGATCGCCGACCGGGCCGGCAAGGTCGAGGAGGCGCGGCGCCTGGCCCAGTCCAAGTCCGATCTGGTGGCCACCCTCAGCCACGAGATCCGCAACGGCCTGACCGGCGTGGTCCACGTCCTGGCCGGCGCCGCCGGCCGCAACGGCCGTGGCGCGCCGTCCCGCGAACAACTGACCGCGGCCCTGGACGCCGCCAACGACCTGATCTCGGTGCTCAACACCACCCTGGATTCCGAGACCGCCGAGGCCGGTCGCCTGTCGGTGGACGCCCGCCCCTTCGACGTCGTGGCCCTGCTGCGCGACCTGGTGCTGCTCAACCGTCCCAACGCCTCGGCCAAGGGGCTGGAACTGTCCCTGCACGTCGCCCCGGAACTGGCCGACACCGAAACCGGCGCCGCCCTGGCCGACGCCCACCGCGCCCGCCAGATCATCGCCAACCTGATCGGCAACGCCGTGAAGTTCTCGGTCCGCGGCCGGGTCGAGGCCCGGGTCGAGCTGACCGCCGCCGGCCGCCTGGCCATCGAGGTCGCCGACACCGGCCCGGGTCTCGCCGCCGACGAGCTGGAGCGCGCCTTCGAACCCTTCCACCGCATCGAGCGGACCAGCGCCGGCACCTCAGGCGCGGGCCTGGGCCTGTCGCTGGCCCGCCAGCTCGCCCGCCTGATGGGCGGCGACCTGACCGCCCACAGCGCCGTGGGCGTCGGCAGCTGCTTCCGGCTGGAACTGCCCTATGATCCCGAGGCGACGGCCGAGCGGGTGATCGAGACCGCCGAGATCGTCCACCAGCCCGACCCCGCCGAGCGCCGCACCCTGAAGGTGCTGATCGCCGAGGACGACGCGCTGAACGCCGCCATGCTGCGGGCGGTGATCGAGCAGCTGGGTCACCAGGTGGTCCACGCCGTCGACGGCCGCCGCGCCTTCGAGCTGGCCAAGATCTGCGATTTCGACCTGCTGATGATCGACGGGCGGATGCCCAACATGGACGGGCCGGCCACCATCGCGGCCATGCGGAGCCTCGAGGACGCCAAGGCCGGCGTGCCCATCGTCGCGGTGATCGGCGGCGACGCCGACGAGGCCAAGGAGTGCGTCGACGCCGGCGCGGACGCGGTGCTGCGCAAGCCGGTGAGCGTGGCCGCCGTGGCCCGCGCCGTGGCCGACGCCATCGCGGTCACCCGCCGAGACAGCCCGCAGGCGCGCCTCACCGCTTGAGGGGCGGGCCGCCCTCCCCCACTATGATCCCCAACCAACAAGGTGGGGAACGCGCGTGCTGCTCAAGGGTCTGAAGGTCGTCGAGTTCGCCTCCTATATCGCCGCCCCCGGGGCGGCGGGGATCCTGGCCGACTGGGGCGCCGACGTCATCAAGGTGGAGCGCCCGCAGGGCGACCCCATGCGGCACGTCTTCGCCGACGCCAAGAGCGAGCTCACCGGCAACCCGACCTTCGGCATGGACAACCGCGGCAAGCGCGCCGTGGTCCTCGACATCGCCAAGCCCGAGGGCCGCGACGCCCTGGCCCGCCTGGCGGCCGAGGCCGACGTCTTCCTGACCAATGTGCGGCCGGTCTCGCTGAAGAAGTACCGGCTGGACGAGGAGACCCTGCGGGCGGCCAACCCCCGGATGATCTACGCCGTGGTCACCGGCTATGGCCTGGAGGGCCCCGACGCCCACCTGCCGGGCTTCGACGTCACCGCCTTCTGGTCGCGGGCCGGGGTGGCCCGCATGCACACCCCCAAGGGTTCCGACCCCTTCATCCTGCGCACCGGGGTTGGCGACCACACCACCTCGCTGGCCACCACCTCGGCGATCCTGGCGGCGCTCTATGAGCGGGAGAAGACCGGGGTCGGCCGGCTGGTCTCCACCTCCCTGCTGGCCACCGGGACCTATGTGGTGGGCTCGGACCTGGCGGTGCAGTTGGTGTTCGGCAAGCTGGCCTCCAACCGCCCGCGCACCGATCCCTTCGATCCCCTGGCCAACTTCTACAAGAGCCGCGACGAGCGCTGGTTCGTGCTCAATCCCCGCGGCGGGGCGGCCGACTGGCCGGTCCTGGCCAAGGCCTGCGGGCGGCCCGACCTGCTGGAGGACGAGCGCTTCAAGGGCGGCAAGGCCCGCAAGGCCAACAACCGCGACCTGGTGGCCGAGTTCGAGGCCGCCTTCGGGGCCCTCGACTTCGAGGAGATCGCCCGCCGGCTGGACGAGGCCGACCTGGTCTGGGCCCCGGTCCAGACCCCGGCCGAAGTCGCCGCCGACCCGCAGGTGGCCGCCGCCGGCGCCCTGATCGCGGTGGAGGACGGCCACGGCGGAACCTACCGCTCCCCCAACGCCCCCGCCCGCTTCCCCGGCGCCGACGCCACCCAGCGGCCGCCCGCGCCGGGCCTGGGGGAACACACCCGCGTCGTGCTGGAGGAGATCGGCTACTCGGCCGCGCAGATCGACGCGATGATGGCGAGCGGCGCGGCGGGATAGGGGGCCCTCGCGACCCAAGGCGACGAAATGGCGTAACTTCAAGCCGCCGGTTCGGGCCGTTTCAGCGCGACGTTGGCTGCCAGGACTTCCGCGACGCTGGCGATAGAACCACTGACGCCGACCTGTTCGAAGAGATCGTGCCACCCAGACTGGACGACGGCCTGGTCAAAGCCGCGCTGGAACTCAAAGCTCGGAACCTTGTAAACGCAGAAGAAGTCGTAGGGCGCCCGGTGATCGGTCTCGAGGTCGTTGTAGCCCCACCCGATCACTTCGACGCCGTTGCTGACAAGGCCCTCTACTGCGTCCCGCACACCGGCGGCGAACTGTTCCCGTTCGGTCTGCGTGAGTGCGAGCCAAGCGGGCCGATATTTGTAAAGCTCGACGAAGATCTGAGACATCCCCCAACCCCCTAGACGACCTGTCCTGACGCGGTGAATGGCCCCAAAAATCTCATAACCCATTCCCGCTGTCGAGCCGGCGATCGAGACCTTGGTCGCTCGCCCAGCGACCGCCTTTTTCGAGACGATCCACCCTTGGCCGACATCCAGGAGGTCCGCTCCCCGTCGACGCCGGCGACCGCTACGGGAGCGGTCCCTAGCTCTTGCCGTCGCGGGCGTCCGACAGGACCCGCAGCATCTCGCTGGAGAAGATCGAGCCCGACAGGCGGGCGCTGGTGGAACCTGCGTCGGGGCTCTGAGAGCCGCGCAGGATCAGGTCCACCAGGGCGTCCTGCTCCTTCATCCGCTCGGTGCGGCGGGCCGAGGCATATTGCAGGAAGCCGTCGTCGGCCGGCGCGGAGGGGGCGTCGACGCCCTTCCCCATGCCACCGGTGCGGGTGAGGTTGGCGTAGACCTCCGCCACCGTGGCCGCGCGGCCGTCGCGGTAGAAGATCGAGCGGTTGGCCTGGGCGGCGTCCGGGAACAGGGCGGCGGCCGAGGCACCGGGCCGGGTGTTGGCCGCCTCGATCAGCCGGGCCGAGCCCTGGGGGCCCAGGAAGTGGGCGGCGTAGAGTTCGCCCGCCGTGGGGGTGCGGCCGGTGCGGCCCTTCAGATAGGAGGCGTGGTCCGAGGCCAGCTCGCCGGCCATCAGCGAGGCGGCGTGGGGATCGAGCCGCAGGTCCATCACCGCCTTGCGCGCCTCGGCCCCGTTCACCGAATAGCGGCCGTCGGACCCCTTGGTGATCAGGTCGGCGTAGCGGGCGTAGCCGTACTTGGAGCCATGCTGCTTGAGGGTGGAGAGCCAGGTCTGCTCGACGAACTGGAACAGGCCGGCCGCCGAGGACGACGCGGCCTTGGCCCTGGGATTATAGCCGCTCTCGCGATTGGCGGTCTTCATCAGGAAGGTGAAGTCGACCCCCGTCGCGTTGGACGCGCGTTGGATGGCGGCTTCGACCGCGCCCCTGAGACCCTGGATCGCCATGATCCCTGGTGTGACGCGTCATGGTTAACGCCGCGCTAACCATGCTGCGGCGGACGGGCGCAGTCAGGCCACGGCCGCCTCGGCCGGGCCGTCCCCGGCCCCCCGGTTCAGGCAGTCCTCGAGGATGCCCAGCAGGCGCGACAGCTCGATGGGCTTGGCGATGAAGTCGTCCATGCCGGCGGCGAAATAGGCGTCGGTCTCGTGCGACAGCACGCTGGCGGTGACCGCGATGATCGGGGTGCGGGCCCGGCCGAGCGCCTGCTCCCGGGCGCGAATCCGCTGGGTGGCCTCCAGTCCGTCCATGCCCGGCATGTGGATGTCCATGAGGATCGCCGACCAGGCGCCGGTCTCCCAGGCCTCGATGGCCGCGGCCCCGCTGTCGACGGCGACGATCTCGATGCCGATCTGCTCCAGCAGGGTGCGGATCACCAGGCGGTTGGTGGGATTGTCGTCGGCCACCAGCACTCGCAGGGCGTCGTCGAACTCGGGATCGGCCTCGTCGGCGGCCGTCGCGGCGGGCGCCTCGGTTCGGGGCAGCGGCACGTTGAAGCGGAAGCAGGATCCCTCCCCCGCCGTGCTGCTGAAGTCGATCTCCCCGCCCATCAGGGCCAGGATGTCGCGGCAGATGGCCAGACCCAGGCCCGTGCCGCCGAAGCGCCGGGTCGTCGAGGCGTCGGCCTGGACGAACTTCTCGAACAGCCGGGGCGCGCGGTCGGCCGCGATGCCCAGGCCGGTGTCGGTGACGCTGAACCTGAGCTCGTCGCCCTCGGCGTCGATGCGGGCGGCGACCGAGCCGGCCTCGGTGAATTTCAGGGCGTTGGCCAGCAGGTTGGAGATCACCTGGCGCAGCCGCACCTCGTCGCCATATCGCCAGCCCTGGGCCTGCGGCGTCACCTCAAGATGGAAGGCCAGGCCCCGCTCGGCGGCCAGGCCGCCATAGAGGGCGCTCAGGTCCTCGGCGAACCGCCCCAGGTCGAAGGCCGACGGCGAAAGCTCCAGGCGGCCGGCCTCGATCTTCGAGACGTCGAGGACGTCGTTGATGATTCCCAGCAGGGCCCGGCCGGAGTCCTGGATGGTGGCCAGACGCGCGCGCTGCGGCTTGGACAGGGGATCTCCGGCCATGGCCTGGGCCATGCCCAGCACGCCGTTCAGGGGCGTGCGCAGTTCGTGGCTCACGGTGGCCAGGAACTCGGTCTTGCTGCGGCTGGCGCCCTCGGCCACCAGCACCAGGTGCTGGGCCTGGATGCGCAGGGCCTCGTTGTTGGCCAGCTCCTGCTCGATCTGCCGGGTCAGGGCCTCGGCCGCCAGCCTGGCGCGCACCTCGCGGAACACCACGCCTCGGGTCATGGTCGACAGGCCGATGGCGCCGAAACAACCCGCGAGGCCGACAAAGGCGTACTGCGCCGCGGCGTCGGGGCCGATCTTGCCGGCGAAGACCACCAGGGCGGCCAGGGCGACGACGACGCAAGGATAGAGCACGCGGCGGCTGGGCCCGACGGTGGCGAAGCCCAGGGCCATGATCACGAAATAGATCAGCTTGGGCGGCTCGAAATGCAGGGCGAGATACGCCACCACATTGGTGATGATCAGCAGGTTGGCGCCCAGGGTCAGCCCTTCCAGGCTGGGATAACTCACGTCCTGCCGGCCGCACCAGGCGTAGCCCGCCAGGCAGACGGCGGACGCCAGGGCGGCGAGCCCCACCAGGGTGATGAGGGCCGACCCGGTCTCATAGAAGGGATGGCTGATCGAGATGATCAAATAATAGACACTGGCCGCAAGTAGATAGCCGCGGACCACCGGCCGATATACTGACGCGAGCTCCGAGGGCGGCAAAGCCAGGCGGCTATTGATTAGCATTGTCTGATCGAATCCCAGCCGTGCCCGACAGGTATGGCTGAGCTCGAATTTAATTCAAGTTAATGCGCGTTATACTAAAGCTGAACACCCTCGAATACTTGCGACACTATGTCGCGTCTCAGCGCACGCCTGCGCCACAACCTGACCGCCCCTCGGACAAGGTTTAGCTTCCCCAAGGTCAAGTCTCCGCCATGATCGGGGCGCGACCCTGGAGCCGGTGACAAGAACAACAAAGGGAGGTCGCCTTGGTCGTCCAACACCCATTGCTCGCCGGACACCCGCGGGATCCGCGCGCCAGGCCCCCGCTCTCGCGGGCCATGACGGCGGCCATCGGGGTCTCCATCGCCGCCCATCTGGGCCTGGTGGCCTATCTCGCGGTCCAGCGGTTCCAGGCCCCGCCGGAGCCGGCCGCGGTCGCCCCCGATCCCGGCTTCAAGGTGGAGATCTACACCCCGCCGGCCAAGCCGATCCTGGAGACCAAGCCGGAACTGCATCTGCGTGAGACTCCGCGCCCCGATGTGCCGCCGGTGTCGACGATCCAGGCGCCCCCAACCCCGCCCACGGTGATCGAGACCGGGCCGCCCCCCACGTCCATCGCCCAGACCGCGGCGCCGCCGAAGGTCATCGACGTGCCGGCCCCGCCGCCGGTGATCACCTCGCCGACCTGGCTGCGCAAGCCGGGCGCGCGGGAGTTCGCCCGCTTCTATCCGGAGAGCGCCATGCGCCGGAACATCGAGGGTGGGGCGACGCTGGCCTGCCTGGTGGGCGGCGACGGCTCGGTGAGCGCCTGCCAGGTGATCGGCGAGAGCCCCGACAACGCCGGCTTCGGCCAGGCGGCCCTCAAGCTCGCGGCCTATTTCCGCATGAGCCCCCAGACCCGCGACGGCCAGCCGGTGGACGGCGCCATCGTGCGGATTCCGATCCGCTTCGACCTGGGGACCTGAGCGGGCTGGGCCTGTTCAGTAGCTCTTGGGCAGGCCCAGCACGCGCTCGGCGATGTAGTTGAGCACCATCTCGCGGCTGATGGGGGCGATGCGGGCGATCATCACTTCGCGGAAATAGCGCTCCACGTCGTATTCCTTGGCGTAGCCCATGCCGCCATGGGCCAGGACCGCGGCCTCGCAGGCGTTGAACCCCGCCTCCCCGCCCAGGTACTTGGCCGCATTGGCCTCCGCCCCGCAGTCACGGCCGGCGTCGTAGAGGGCCGCGGCCTTGAAGGCCATCAGGTTGGCGGCCTCCAGCTCGGCCCAGGAGCGGGCGAGCGGATGGGCCACGCCCTGGTTCTGGCCGATGGGCCGGCCGAACACGATGCGCTCCTTGGCGTAGGTCGTGGCCTTGGCCAGCGCCGCGCGGCCCAGGCCCACGGCCTCGGCGCCGAACAGCACCCGCTCGGGGTTCAGCCCCTCCAGCAGGTAGTAGAAGCCCCGCCCCTCCTCCCCGATCAGGTCGCCCTCCGGGACCTCCAGGTTGTCGATGAAGACGCTGTTGGATTCCACCGCCTTGCGGCCCATCTTCGGGATCACCGTGGCCGAGATCTTCGAGCGGTCGAAGTCGGTGTAGAACAGGCTCAGCCCCTCGGTGGCCTTGCGCACCTGATCCTTGGGCGTGGTCCGCGCGATGATCAGGATCTTGTTGGCCCGCTGGGCCATGGTCGTCCACACCTTGCGGCCCGAGATCACATAGCCGTGGTCGGTGCGCACCGCCCGCGTCGTCAGGCTGGTGGTGTCGAGGCCGGAGTCCGGCTCGGTGATGCCGATGCAGATCTTGTCCTGCCCCGAGATCAGCCGCGGGATGGCGCTGGCCTTCAGGGCCTCGGAGCCGAACTTGGCGATGGGCATGGGGCCGAAGATGTTCAGGTGCAGGGCGCTGGCGCCGGAGAACCCCGCCCCGGACTGGGCCACGGCCTGCATCATGATCGCCGCCTCGGTGAGACCCAGGCCCGCCCCGCCCAGCTCCGTCGGCATGGCCGTGCCCAGCCAGCCGCCGGCGGCCATGGCGGCCACGAAGGCCTCGGGGAATTCGCCGGTGTCGTCGGTGCGCCGCCAGTACTCGGCGTCGAAGTCGGCGCAGACGCGGGCCACGCTGTCGAAGATCGCCTGCTGCTCGTCGCTCAACCAGAAGGTCATCTGCCGTCCCTAGTCTTTCATTTGGTCGCGTGACGGGCGCCAAGACCGGCGTCCACTCTTGGCTGTCACGCTCCGGTGTCGAACCTGCCCGGATCGAGCCGGGCGGCATAGGGACCGACATCCCCCTCCGTCACGCAAGCGGTGATGATCCTGGCCACCAGGGGCGCCAGCAGCCAGCCGTTGCGCCGCGCGCCCACCGCCAGCAGCACGCCATGATGGCGCCCTCGGCCCACCATGGGCAGGCCGTCCGGCGTGGCGGCGCGGACCCCTGTCCGGGCGGTGACCTTCACATCCTTCACCGCCGGGAAGAGGCGCGCGCCGGCCTCCAGCAACCGCGCCACCTGATCGTCCTCGACGGCGAGGTCTTCCACCCCGGCCTGCATCGTGGCCCCCAGGGTCAGGCCGTCCGCCGCACCGGTGACATAGGCCCCCTGCCCCCGAACCACGATGCCGCCATAGGCCGGGCCTTCGGTGCGCAGGATGTGGCCCTTGATCGGGGCGAGCCGATCCAGCAGCGGCGCCATGACCGCCAGGTCGCGGCCCATGCCGGTGGCGATCACCAGTCGCTCGCCGCCCTCGAAGCCATCGGCGGCGCGGGCGTGGAAGGTGACGCCCGCGGCCTCCGCGGCCCGACGCAGGGCGACGAGCGTCGGGGCGGCGTCGATGCGCCAGTCCTCGCGGGTCAGCAGGGCGTGGCCCCAGCCGGGCGCGAGCCCCGGCGCCAGGCCGATCATGGCGTTGCGCGACAGCTCGGTGGGATGCAGGCCCAGTTTGCGGATGCCGGCGTCGGCGACGTGCAGGTAGGCGGCGTCGCCGACGGCCATCGCCCCCGCGCGATCCACCGTGACGCCGATCCGCGCCTCCAGGGCCGGCCACAGGTCGCGGGCCGCCAGCATCAGGTCGAAGTGGCCCCGCGTCTGCGCGTCCAGCACCGCCTCGAACACCGGCGCCAGCATCCCGGCCGCGACAGCCGAGGCCGTGCCGCCCTCCGGCGACGGATCATAGACCGCCACCTCGGCCCCGGCGTCGGCCAGGGCGAGTGCGGTGGTCAGGCCGAGCGCGCCCGCGCCCGCGACCGTGATCCTCGGCTTGCGGCTCATGGGCCTAACCAACGGGCTTCGGCCGTGAAATCAAGTCATTCTCACGCCGAGGGCGAGGCGCCGCGCCGATAGCGGGCCAGGCCGAGGTTGAACAGGGCCACGGCGATGGCGGCGTAGAGCACCGCCCCGAACACCACCACGGCCAGGGTCTGGCCGCCGGGATGGCGCACCATGCCCATGGGCGCCAGCACCACGAAGCCCGCGGGCAGGATGGTGAAGGCGATGGTCTTCACCGCGCCCTTGTAGATCGACCCCGGATAGCTGGAGAACAGCAGCATGAAGTCGGTCAGGTCGCGGGCGAAGCTGCGGGCGCCCGCCGCCCAGAAGGCCAGGCTGGCGAAGCTGATGCTGGCGCTGACATAGACGGTGGTTCCCGCCGCGATGGCCAGCAGCAGGGCCGGCAGGTCGGTCCAGTCCAGCCTGGCGAACACCGCGAGCACGGAGATCGCGCCCAAAAGGTCGCCCCAGGCCGTGGCGATGCTCTCGCGGGCCAGCAGGCGCGGGATCAGCCCCTTGGGCTGGGTCAGCAGGGCGTCCAGTTCCCCGCGCAGCAGGGTGGCGGCCATGTCGCGGTAGCCGCCGAAGAACACCCCGGAAATCCCCACCACAGACATGGTCAGTCCGAACAGCAGGGCCATGTCCTTCAGGCCCCAACCGCCAATCGAGCGGAAGCCGGCGAAGAACAGCACCCAGAGCGTCAGGAAAAAGATGTCGTTGACGATCATCCCCCCCACCTGGATCGCGAAGTTGCCGCGGTCGGAGAAGGAGGTGCGGATCGCCGCGGCCGACTGGGCGGCATAGAGCCGAAGGCTTCGGATCATACCCCGCCCTCCCGCAGCACCTTGGCCAGACCCGCCCGCCACAGGGTCAGGCACAGCAGGCTCAGCAGCACGATCCACAGCACCTGCCAGGCCGCCGCCTTCAGGAACATGGCCCCCGACGGATGCAGCGCCTGGACCCCGGCCCAGTAGAGGTGGGCGGCGAAGGGGGTGGCCTCGCCGATCTTCCGCAGCCAGTCGGGATAGAGCGTGATGGGGGCGAACAGGCCGCCGAGCAGGAACATCAGCTTCTGGATGACCAGCTGCACGGGCAGTATCCGCCGCGTCCAGAAGGCGCACAGCCCCGCCACCGCGTAGAGCAGCATGCCCACCGTCACCGCCAGCACGCCCAGGACGAACAGATAGGGATAGGTGGCGGCCGGCGGCCCCTGGCGCCCCGTCACCGTCAGCCACACCACCGCCGTCACGCCCAGGACCGCCAGCCGCACCAGGGTCCCGCCCAGGCTCTGGGCCAGGCTCTGCAGCAGGTAGAATTTCGGCCGCAGCAGGTGGGGCTCCAGCCCGCCGGAGCGGATGTCGTCCTCGAACCTCAGATGCACGGCGGGCAGGGACAGGGTGATCCACTCGGTGGCCAGGACGTAGAGCACCAGCCCGCCGGCCGGCAGGGGGATGGCGCCGGCCACGGGTTCGGCGGCGACCTTGTCCCACAGGGCCGACAGCACGGTCATGATCAGGACGTAGAACAGGCAGCGTCCGGCCAGCACGGTCCAGCCGGCCATGGCCTGGCCCGCCCCGATCCGCAGGGCGACGCACGCCGCGGTCAGGTCACGCCGCATGGGTCGAGGCGTAGATCTCGGCGATCACCTCCTCCATGGGGGGATCCTCGATGGTGACGTCCTCGATGCCGCCGTCGGCCAGGGCCGCGGCGATCACCTGCTCCACGCGGGTGAGCCTGGTGTCCACCTCCAGGATGGTGGCGTGGGCCTCGGAAGGCCGGCGCGTCACCCCGGGCAGGTTCAGGGACACCCCCTGGCCCGCCGACTGGAAGGTGATGATCTTGCGCCCCAGGAACCGGCGTCGAAGCTGGTCGGTGGGCTGGTCCACCACGATGCGCCCCTGGTTGACGACGATCACCCGGTCGCAGACCAGTTCGATGTCGCGGGTGTCGTGGCTGGTGAGCAGCACGGTCTGGCCGTGGTCGCGGGCATGTTCGCGGATGAAGTCGCGGATCGCCGCCTTGGCGGTGACGTCCAGGCCGATGGTGGGCTCGTCCAGGAACAGCAGGTTGGGGCCGTGCAGCAGACTGGCGGTGATCTCGCACCTCATCCGCTGGCCGAGCGACATCCGGTGGACCGGCTGGTCCAGCAGGTCGGTGAGCGCGAACCGCTCGGTCAGTTCCCCCAGCCGCTTGGCGAAGGGGGCGGCCTCCTGGTCGTAGATGTGCCGCAGCAGGGCGAAGCTCTCGCGGGCCGGCAGTTCGCCCCACAGCTGGGAGCGTTGGCCGAACACCACGCCGATACGATAGGCGAGCGCCTTGCGCTGCTTCCAGGGTGTCAGGCCCAGCACGCTGGCCTCTCCCGAGGAGGGCTCCAGGATGCCCGACAGCATCTTCAGCGTCGTCGACTTGCCCGCGCCATTGGGGCCGATGATGGCCACGCGCTCGCCCGCCGCGATCTCGAAATCGACGCCGGCGACGGCCTCGACCGTCACATGTTCGGGGGAGAAGGACTCGAAGAAGCCGCCACGCCGCCTAGCGTAGCGGTAGGCCTTGGAGAGCGACTTGACGGTGATGACGGCGGACATGGCGGGCTTCGATTTCCGAGAGGGTCGATGGGTCTGGCGAGAGGCAGGCAAGCGGCGTCGGAGCCCGGTAATTGAGCTCTTCGCCGCACGGCATCTGGCCAAACAGTTTGGTCATCGTCTCAGGTCGAAAACCCGCGAACAGGTTCGCGGAACGGCGTCATGTCTAGACGGCGATTCCCGATTTCACAACCAGGGCGCAACGAAGCTGCGCCCTGTGTGGCTTTCGCGCACGCTCATGCCCTCGCCGGCCGGCCCAGGGCGCGCAGGGCCGCGGCGTCGCGGACCCTGATGCGGCGATAGGCGACCTCGATCAGCCGGCGGGCCTCCAGTTGCTTCAGCGCCTTGTTGATGGTGGGCCGGGAGACGCCGATCATGGCGGCGAGGTCCTCCTGGCGCAGGCGCACGACCTCGCTGCCGCCGGTCCGGGCCGCCCCGGCCAGGGTGCGGGCCAGGCGCACCAGAACCGGCTGGGTCAGGCCCTGGGCCACCGCCGTCTGCGAAGCGCGGTGGAAGCCGGCGATCAGCAGGGCCAGGTCGCGCCAGATCATCGGCTCATGGGCGGCGGCCTGCTCGAGGGCCAGTTGGGGCAGGTGCAGCACACGGGCCGGGCCGAAGGCGACGGCGTCGTGGGTCTGGGGGCCGCCGTCCACCGCCGACAGGCCGCCGAACCATGCGCCCGGCCCCAGGATCACGGCGACGGACTCCTCGCCCTGCGCCGTGCTGCGCACCAGCCGGATCTCGCCCTCCAGCACCGCCGTCAGACCGTCGGGCGGATCGCCCAGGCCGAAGACGCGTCCGCCGGCCGGGACCGGCCGGACCCGCGCGGCTCTCAGCAGCAGGGCCTGGCGGTCCGCGGGCACGGCGCCGAACCAGCGGTCGGCCTGCAGGACAGTGAGGTCGGCGGGAGTCATCGGCGCGCCAGATTGTAAAGCAGGCTACAATTCCACGCGCTCGCCCATGCGACAACGCCGCGAACAGACTCGGGAGCTTCCATGCGCGCCTACCGCTTCGACCAGCTCACCAGCCTCGACGACCTGGCCCTGCACGACGAGCCGACGCCTGCGCCGCAGCGGGGCGAGGTGCTGATCCGGATCGACTCGGTGTCGCTGAACTACCGCGACCTCTCCCTGGTGCTGGGAAACTATGTCGGTCCGTCGAAGGCCGGCGTGATCCCCTGCAGCGACGCCGCCGGCGAGATCGTCGAGGTGGGCGACGGCGTCACCGCCTTCAAGGCCGGCGACCGGGTGATCAGCGCCTTCCACCCGCGCTGGTTCGGCGGCCGCCCGCCCGCCACCGCCGGCCGCGAAACCTATGGCAACGGGACCGACGGCTGGCTCGCCGAGTACAAGGTAGTGTCGCAGGAAGCCGTCGTGCGCCTGCCCGACCCCCTGACCTTCGAGGAGGGCGCCACCCTGCCCTGCGCGGCGGTGACCGCCTGGACCGCGCTCTCCGGCCACGTCCCGATCCGCGCCGGCCAGACCGTGCTGACCCTGGGGACCGGCGGGGTCTCGATCTTCGCTCTGCAGCTGGCCAAGGCGGCCGGCGCCAAGGTGATCGCCACCACCTCCAGCGCCGCCAAGGGCGAACGGCTGACCGCGCTCGGCGCCGACCAGGTGGTGAACTACGCGGAGATCGCCGACTGGGGCCGGCACGTGAAGAAGGACCTCACCGGCGGCCTGGGCGTCGACTGCGTCGTCGAGGTCGGCGGCCCGGCCACGGTCACCCAGTCCCTGCACGCGGTGCGCTGGGGCGGCGAGGTGGTGCTGATCGGCTTCCTGACCCAGGACAATCCGGGCATCGACTACTTCCACCTGAAGGGCAGCGGGGCGGTGGTGCGCGCCATCGGGGTCGGCGACCGCGCCGCCCTGGAGGACCTGGTCCGCACCGTCAGCCAGACGGGGATCAAGCCGGTCATCGACCGGGTCTTCGCCTTCGGCGAGGCCCGGCAGGCCTTCGAGCATCTCCAGGCCGCCCGTCACATCGGCAAGATCGTCATCAAGGTGGGCTAGCGGCGGCGGAACAGGGCCTCCAGGCCCTGGATCACGTCCTCCATCAGCCCGCCCTCGGTGTCGATCGGGTCGGCCAGCATCATGGAGGCCGCCCCGTGGCCGCAGGCCCAGACGGCGAGCGCCACCTTGTGGATCATGTCGGCGTCGCGGTCCTGTTGGGTGGGCGCCTGGGCGATGGCGGTTTCCAGCACGGCGAAGACGCGATCGCGGGCGGCGGCCACGTCAGGGTCGGCCAGGACCGTGGGGTCGAACATCAGGCCGTAGAGCGCCGGCTGGGCGCGGGCGAAGCTGAAATAGGCCAGGGCCGTGGCGCGGATCGGCGCGTCGCCGGCCGTGGCCGCCGCCCCGCGCAGGGCGGCCTCGAACTCGCCGAAGCCTTCGGCCGCCAGTCCCGCCAGCAGGGCCTGCTTGGAGGCGTAGTGGTGATAGACCGAACCCGGCGCGATGCCGGCCCGGGCGGCCAGGGTGCGCAGGTTCAGCTTGCCGAGCCCGCCCTCCTCCAGCAGGGCGCGGGCCTCGTCCAGCAGCAGGGCCCGCAGGTTCCCCACATGATAGCCGCGGCGGCGCGCGATCCCGACGGGCGGCCAGGGCATCAGCGGCCCTCCCCACGCGGCAGGCGGTCGATCGCGGAACGGCGAGGCATCTGGTGCTCCGATGGATAGGTGATCATTGTTCAGCGGATTGCCCCCGGTTGTCGAGGCCGGGAAACGCGGCGCGCTGGGATACGGGAGGAACGGCGATGAGCGGTGAGGTTCGCATCGAGATCGAGGCCCGCCCCGGCGGCGCCTGCGTGGCCCATGTCACCCTGGACAATGCGGCCAAGCTGAACACCCTCAACAGCGCCCTGATGAAGGAATTCGCCGCCCGCATCGGCGCGCTGGCCAAGGACGAGAGCCTGCGGGCGGTGGTGCTCACCGGCGCGGGGGACCGGTCCTTTATCGGCGGGGCGGACATCGACGAGATGGCCGGCCTGGACGCCACGACGGCCCGGGCCTTCATCACCCGGGTCCACCGCTGTTGCGCGGCCCTGCGCGACCTGCCCGTCCCCGTGATCGGCAAGATCAACGGCTACGCCCTGGGGGCTGGCCTGGAGGTGGCCGCGGCCTGCGATCTACGGGTCGCCGCCGATGGCGCGGTGTTCGGCATGCCGGAGGTCAAGCTGGGCATACCCTCCGTCGTCGAGGCCGCCCTGCTGCCGGCCCTGGTGGGCTGGGGCCGCACGCGCCAGATGCTGCTGCTGGGGGAGACCTTCAGCGCCGCCGACGCCCAGGCCTGGGGCTTGGTGGAGGCGGTGGTCCCGGCCGCCGACCTCGACGCGCAGGTGGAAAGGTGGATCGAAAGCCTCCTGGCCGCCGGGCCCGGCGCGGTGCGCCTGCAGAAGGCCCTGATCCGCCGCTGGGAGGACCTGCCGATGAAGGACGCCATCGCCGCCGGGATCGACGCCTTCGAGGCCGCGTGGAGCACGGACGCCCCGGCCAAGGCCATGGCCGAGTTTCAGGCGGCGCGCGAGGCGCGGCGAACTAACCGTTGATCACCTAGGGCGCCGCCGCTAGCCTTTCCCCAACGACAAGCGGGAAACGGAACACATGGGCGCGGACTTCAAGGTCGCCATCCTGGGCGCGGGCTTCGCAGGCCTCTGCATGGGGCTGAAGCTGCAGGCCAAGGGCGAGACGTCCTTCGTGATCCTGGAAAAGGCCGACCGGGTGGGCGGCACCTGGCGGGAGAACATCTACCCCGGCAGCGGCTGCGACATCCCCAGCCACCTCTACTCCTATTCCTTCGAACCCAATCCCGACTGGCCGGAGATCTTCTCGGCCCAGCCCGACATCCTGGCCTACATCGAGGACCTGGTGGAAAAGCACAGCCTTTCCAGCCACCTGCGTTTCAATTCCGAAGTGGTCTCCGCCGCCTGGGACGACGGGGCGGCGCTGTGGCGGATCGGCATGGCGGACGGGTCGAGCCTGACCTGCGAGACCTTCGTCACCGCCTGGGGCCAGCTCAACCGCCCCAAGCTGCCTCCGATCCCCGGCCGCGACGACTTCGCGGGACCGGCCTTCCACTCGGCCCAGTGGGACGCCTCGGTCGATCTGGCCGGCAAGCGGGTGGCGGTGATCGGCAACGGCGCCAGCGCCGTCCAGTTCGTGCCGGAGGTGGCCAAGGTCGCCGGGTCGCTGACCCTGTTCCAGCGCTCCCCCAACTGGATCGTGCCGCGCATGAACCGGCCCTACACGCCTGAAGAGAAGGCCCGGTTCCGGGCCGAGCCGTCCTTCATGGCCAAGGTGCGCGGCGACATCTTCGAGATGGCCGAGGCCCGCCTTGAGGCCAAGCGCGCCGGGACCCTGCCGGTCGAGGAGACGCCCATCCCCCTGGCCCACCTGCACGCCCAGGTCGCCGACCCGGACCTGAGGGCCAAGCTGACCCCCGACTACGAGATCGGCTGCAAGCGCGTCCTGATCTCCAACGACTTCTACCCGGCCCTGACCCGGCCCAATGTCCAGCTGGTCACCGAGGCGATCATCGCCATGACCCCGCGCGGGGTGGTGGACGCCACCGGCCGCGAGCACCCGGCGGACGTGGTGATCTACGCCACCGGCTTCGAGACCCGCTCCTTCGTGGGCGACACCGGCATCACGGGTGTGAACGGCCTGCGGCTGAGCGATGTCTGGATCGACGGACCGGAGGCCTATCTGGGACTCTCGGTCACCGGTTTCCCCAATCTTTTCATGCTGTACGGGCCGAATACGAACCTGGGGCACAACTCCATCATCTTCATGATCGAGGCCCAGGCCGACTATGTGCTGCAGGCCCTGGACGCCATCGCCACGGCGGGACCGGTGTCGGTGCGCCAGGAGGTCGCCGACGCCTACAACGCCGACCTGCAGAAGGCCCTGGCCGTCACGCCCTGGGCCGGCGCCTGCACCAGCTGGTACAAGACCGCCGACGGCCGCATCCTCAACAACTGGCCCCACACCGCGCGCGCCTACGCCCAGGCGGTCGAGCGGTTCGAGGTCGAGGATTACGAGTTGGTGCGGGCGGTCCAGCCGGCCTGACCCGCTTCCCCGCCAGGCTCAGGCGGCGGCCGAGGCCGGGTCGGCGGTCTCCGGCGCGGCCTCCAGCACCGTCTGCAGGGCGGCGAACAGGCGCGCGGCCTCGATGGGTTTGGCCACGAAACCGTCCATGCCGGCCTCGGCGTATTCCGCCACCTGGTGAGCCATGGCGTTGGCGGTGAGCGCGATGATCGGCGTGCGCGGCCGGCCCTCGGCGGCCTCCCGGGTCCGGATCACCCCTGTGGCGGTGGGCCCGTCCATCTCCGGCATCTGGACATCCATCAGGATCACGTCCCAGGGCTCCCGCGCCCAGGCCTCGACCGCGAGGGCGCCGTTGTCGACGACGGTGGGATGGATGCCGATCTGATGCAGCAGGGTCTTGAGCACCAGCTGGTTGACGGTGTTGTCCTCGGCGGCCAGCACCCGCAGGGCGCCGACCTGGATCTCGCCCGCCTGCGGCTCCTCGGCGGCGGGGGGCGGGAGGACCAGTTCCACATCGCTCTTGGCCAACGGAAGGGTGACGACGAAGGTGGTCCCCTGCCCCGGCGTGCTCCGAGCGGAGATCGCTCCGCCCATCAGCTGGGCGAGCTCGCGACAGATCGCCAGGCCCAGGCCCGTGCCGCCGTAACGGCGGGTGGTGGAGGCGTCGGCCTGCTCGAACTTCTGGAACAGGCTGGCCAGGCGCTCGGCCGGAATCCCGATGCCGGTGTCGGCCACGGTCAGGGTCAGGCCGGCCTCGGTTCGCGCCACCGACACCCGGACCTCCCCCGTCTCGGTGAACTTCAGCGCGTTGGAGACCAGGTTGTAGAGGATCTGCCGCACCCGGGTGGAGTCGCCCACATAGACGCCGCGGGCCTCGCCCTCGACCGCCAGGTCGAAGGACAGGCCCTTCTTGTTGGCGATGGCGGTGAAGGCCGCGTGCGCGCCGCGCGCCAGGTCGCTGATGTCGAAGGCCGTCTCCTCCAGCTCCAGCTTGCCGGCCTCGATCTTCGACAGGTCCAGCACGTCGTTGAGGATGTGCAGCAGCGTCTCCCCGGACTGGCGCACCACGTCCAGGCGGGTGCGCTGCAGGGGACTGAGCTCGTCGGCGGCCATGGCCTGGGCCATGCCCAGCACCCCGTTGAGCGGGGTGCGGATCTCGTGGCTCATGGTGGCCAGGAAGGTGGACTTGGCCCGGTTGGCGGTCTCGGCGTCCTCCTTGGCCTGTCGCAGGGCCTGCTCGGCGGCCTTGCGGTCGGTGATGTTCTGCAGGGCGCCGATCAGGCGCACCGGACGTCCGTCCCCGTCGGTGATCAGGCGGCAGGCGCCGGAGGTCCAGACCTCCCGGTCGTCGGCGCGGATCACCCGGTACTCGGGACGATAGGGCTCGCCGTGCTCGACGTGCCGCTTCCACTGCGCCTCGACATCAGTCCGGTCCCGCGGATCGATGGTGGCGTAGATGTCCCGATAGAGCTCGTGGTAGGTCTTGGGTTCCGTGAAGAAGGTGTCCTCGGCGCCGGCCTTGATCAGCTCACGGCGCACATAGTCCATCTCGTAGACATGGATGTCGGCGATCTCCATGGCCAGGGTCAGCCGCTGCTCGGACCGCTCGGTCCGCTCCAGGGCCTCCACCAGGTGGGTCACGTCGTGACTGGCGGCCACCATGCCGCCCACCTCACCGCGCGCGTTCCACCAGGGCGCCAGCTCGACATTGGTCCAACTGGGGCGGCCCTCGGCGTCCTGACCGGCCAGCCGCTCCTCGCGGATGGTCTCCCCCGCCAGGCAGCGGTCATAGGCGAAGCGCCAGCGTTCCGCCCACGGCGTCACCTCGTAGAGGGTGCGGCCCACCACCTCCTCGGGAACCCGGCTCACCTTCTCGGCCCAGCGAGGACTGCAGCAGAGAATTCTCTGGTCCCGGTCGGTCAGCACCACCGCGCCCGGCAGGGCCGCGACCACGGCCGTCAGGGTCGCGGAGATGGCGTCGCGCTCGCGCAGGCTCTCTTCCCGGGCGCGGGTGGCCTGGGCGCGGGCCCATTCGTCGGCGATGAAGGCCGCCAGATCCTTCAGGCGACCGGCGAGGCTGGAGTCATAGGGCTTCACCTCGGTCCCCGTCACCGCCAGCACGCCGGGCGCGCCGCCATCGGCCAGCTTGATCGGGGCGGCGGCGTAGAACCGCAGATAGGGCGGCGCCAGGACCCATTCGAGATCGGCGAAGCGCGGGTCGCGGCGGCCGTCCTCGATCCAGAGCGACTGACCGGTCTCCAGCACGATGGCCGCGCCGGGATCGAGGGGGTGGTTGCCGGAGGGATCGCGGCTGCGCCAGGCGCGGCCCCCCTGCACCAGGATCACCTGGGCGTCGACGGGGCCAAACAGGGTCTTGGCCAGGCGGGTGGCGCGATCGCAGACCTCCTGGCTGAGATCCAGCTCGAAGGGACGTTGGTCGCCGGAGTCCGTCTCCGCGCTCGTCGAGATGAGGTGTTCCATTGGCCTCCCCCCGGCTTCTGGCGCTTTTCGTCGCCGAGCGTCATCCCGCCAGGGTTAAGGGCGTATTTATACGGCGCGTCAAAAAGACCACGGCTCCTTGAAATGAGGAGAGGTCAGGCCCGCGCCGACGCCGCCGGCCAGGCCCAGCTCTCGAACTCGGAGGGGTGGATGAACTCCTTGCGGAACCAGGGCCGCTCGCGGGCGTCGAAGATCGACACCAGCCACTCGGCGACCCGGGCCACCCGCGGCGACTTGACGGCGTCGCGATGGTGGCAAAGCCAGAGCGTGCCGCTGGCCAGCGGCGGGATGTCCAGCATCACCAGGTCCTGGGTCATCCTCAGGATGGCGGTGGGAATGGGTCCGATCCCCGCGCCGCGCTGGATGGCGTAGAGCATGGCGGTCGAGGAGTTCACCACCAGGGCCGGGGCCGCCAGCTCCATGAAGGCGCTGGTCTTGGCGTGCCACTGGCCGCGTTCGCTGACCTGGGCCGAGTGGGCGATGAAGCGGTGGCCCACCGCGGCCTCCAGCTTGGTGGGGGCGCCATAGGTGTCGATATAGTCCTGCGAGGCGAACAGGGCGTAGTGCAGGGTCGCCAGCTCGGTGGCCGCCACATCGGGGACTCCGCCGCCGTCGGTGAACTGGATCGACAGGTCGATGTGGGCGTCCACCGGGTTCTCCCGGTAGAAGCCGCAGTCCATGGCCAGGCGGATGCCGGGGCTCTCCTTCATGAACTCGGCGATCTTGTCCCCCAGCAGGAAGCCGCCGACGCCCTCGGGGGCGGCGATGGTCACCTCGCCGGCGTCGTGGCGGTCGGCCTCCAGGGCCAGGCGCTCGATGTCCACCGAGGCCCGCTGCATGGACAGGGCCCGGTCATAGATCCGCTCGCCGGCCCGGGTCAGGCTGACCCCGCGCAGGCCGCGGTCGAACAGCCGCACCCCCAGCCGGGTCTCCAGGTCGTCGATGCGGCGGGTGATGGTGGGCTGGCTGGTGCGCAGACGGCGCGCGGCCGCGCCGAAGCTGCCGGCCTGGGCCGCGGCCACGAAGGTCTTGATGTCGTCCCAGTCGGCGCGCCCGCCGTCGTGATTTTCCATCCAACCCAACCAGAAACGTGGCGCCCCCATACGAAGTTCTGGGCTGCCCGCACTCGCCCCGAGGCTCTACCAAAAGCCGGCTTCACACAAGGCGCGTGACCAGCATGCCCGCCACCACCGACTTCGCACAAGCCACCCGCGACACCCTGTCGGGCCTGGGCCTGACCCTGGCCACGCCGGGCGAGATCGTCGAGGGGCACGCCATCGCCGCGCGCACCGTGAGCCCCGCCATCGCCAGCGTCGCCACCCTGCAGGCGGTCCAGGACCGCACCCAGGGCTCCTCCTTCGCCTATCGCGGCCCCGACGGCCGGCTGGCCGGCGTGCTCTGCGTCATCCCCCTGACCCGGGCCGCCGCGCCGGAGCTGGCGGCGGGACGGTTCGACGGGATCACCCCGCCCCTGGCCCAGGCCGCGCGGCCCGGCGAGCGGGTGATCGCCGTCTATGGCTGGGGCATGGCCGGGGTCAGCTGGCGCGGCCGGGCCGTGGTCATGGCCGGCGCCGTGGCCATCCACCGCGAGATCTTCGACACCGTCCCCCTCTATGGCCGGGCGGCGACGCCGGGGGGCGAGCGCGCCCTGCTGCGACGCCTGGGCGCCCGCCCCGTGCCGGGACCCGGCGGCCTAGTGGTCTGCCCCGCCTGGACCGTCCACCGGAGAGCCGCCTGATGACCGCCAATGTCCGCCTGCCCCTGGAGGCGCGCGCCCCGGCCGAGGTCGACGAGGGCCGGCTGGAGGTGGCCGTCTGCCGCACCCTGGCCGACCTGATGCAGGCCATGGCGGTCCGCTCCCTGGTCTATATGGGCGAACAGGCCTGTCCCTATGACGAGGAGTTCGACGGCAACGATTTCGCCGGCGCCACCCACCTGGTCCTGCGCCGCAACGGCGAGCCGATAGGGACCCTGCGGGTGCGCTGGTTCGCCGACTTCGCCAAGGTGGAGCGGGTGGCCGTGCGCAAGGAACACCGCCGGGGCCGGGCCACCCTGATGCTGATCCTGGCCGCCAAGAAGCTGGCGGAGAAGAAGAACTACCGGAAGATCCTCGGCTACGGCCAGGTGCGGCTGATCCCGTTCTGGGAGCAGTATTTCAACGCCTATGTCCGCCCCGCCCGCGACGGCTTCGTGGTCTCCGACCACGACTATGTGGAGATGGTGGTGGAGGGCGTGCCCCCGCCCGACGCGCTCACCCTGGACTCCGATCCCTACGAGCTGCTGCGGCCGGAGGGCGCCTGGAACGAGCCCGGCGTCCTGGACAAGTCGGCCGATCGCGTCCCCAGCAATCCGGGCGCCTTCGCATGATCTTCGCCCCGGACTCCTCGGCCCTGGTCTGCCTGGACCTGCAGCGGGAGCGGCTCGGCGGCGAGGGCGCCGCGGGCGCCGTGACGGCCTGCCGCGCCGTGCTGGAACAGGCCCGGCGGCGGCGCTGGCCGGTGCTGCACGTCCACAATCGCCACGCCCAGTTCGCCGGCGGCCGGCCGATCCCCGGCCTGGAGCCCCTGCCCAGCGAGGCGGTGTTCGCCCGCCAGGGCCCCTCGGCCTTCACCAACAAAACCTTCAGCCAGACCGCCCAGGCCCTGGGCGGCCCCCTGGTATTGGTCGGCTTCTCCCTGGCCGACACGGTGATGGCCACCGCCTTCGCCGCCGCCGACCGCGACCTGGCCGTGGACGTCGTCGAGGATGCGGTGGGCGGCGATCCCGCCACTCGGCGCGTCCTGCTCAAACCCCTTGCCGCCCTGGCGCCCCGCACCCGGGTGCTGACCTTCCGTGACCTGTTTCTCGAGGACGCCACGCGGTTCGCCGCGGCGAACATGCCATGAGCGATTTCAAGACACCGCTGAGCTTCCTGCCCGAGGGCCCGCCCCAGTGGACGGCCGAGATGGAGCTCGACGACCAGACCGTCGAGCTGCTGGAGATGGCCAGCCTGCTCAGTCCGCGGGACATGGCGACCCTGTCGGTGATCGTCCGTCGGGCCGCCGAAATCTCCGAATCCGAGGGCGAGGACGTCGCCATCGCCGTCCTGGACCAGATCCACGGCATCCTCGACGGCCGGGTGTCCGACGCCTGAGCCGCCCCTGCGGCGGTCGGACTCGCGCGCCGCGCGTCGCCAGGTCCTGATCGACGCGAGCCTGCGACCCCTGATAGGCGAGAATTAACCCTGGGGTGCGGCCCTATGTCTTACGCCAGACAATTCAGTGGCGAGGGCCCCTTCGCAGGTGCAGAAAGGCCACGCGTGTTTACGCATCCGTGACCATAAGGACATGTCTGTGAGCGAGAACCTGGACGAGGCGGGCCCTGATCCCATCGACGTCGCCGTTGGCCACCGCATCCGCGTGCGGCGCAAATGGCTGGGAATCTCCCAGTCGAACCTGGCCGAACACCTGGGCGTGTCGTTCCAGCAGGTCCAGAAGTACGAACGCGGGGCCAATCGCACCTCGGCCTCCATGCTGGTCCGCATCGCCGAGAAGCTGGAGACCACGGTCGCCGAGCTGGTGGGCGAGAACGACCGCCCGAGCGGCGACGAGAGCCTGTTCGAGAAGCTGGCCGTGCCGGGCGCCGTGCAACTCCTGGAAGCCTTCGCCAGCGTCCAGCAGCCATCCCTGCGCACCGCCATCCTCAACCTGACCCGGTCCCTGATTGAAGAGACCGAAGAACCGGCCCCCAAGCGCGCCCGCTAGGGCCGCTCGGCCGCGAAGGCCAGGTGGTGCAGGACGATCCCCGCGGTCGTCGCGACATTCAAGGAATCAAAGCCCGTGGCCATGGGAATGGCCACCGTCGTCGCGCGCGCCAGGACTGAGGCCGCCAGGCCCGGCCCCTCCGCCCCCAGCAGCACGGCGGTCTTCGCCGAACGCCTAAGGTCCACGAGCCGGGTCGCGCCGCCCGGGCTCAGGGCCACGGCCGCAAAGCCCGCGCTCTCCAGCACCTCCAACAGATCCCCCGTCGCCGTCGCGAACGGGGTGACCAGCACCGCCCCCACCGAGACCCGGATGGCCTTGCGGTACAGCGGGTCGCAGCAGTCGCTGTCCAGTAGCACCGCGTCGACGCCGAAGGCCGCGGCGTTGCGGAACAGGCCGCCCATGTTGTCGTGGTTGCCGATGCCCGACAGCGCCAGGACCAGCGCCCCCTCCCCCAGCCCGGCCAGCATGTCGGTCGCCCGCGGCGGGTCGCGCCGGCGGCCCAGGGCCAGGATGCCCCGATGGATGTGGAAGCCCACCACCGCGTCCATGGCGGCCTGGCTGGCCGCATAGACCGGCAGGTCGTCCGGGAGTTGCTCCAGCAGGTGAGCCAGCCCCGCCACCCGCTTCTGCGCGATCATCAGCGAGACCGGCTCCACCAGGGTCGAGCGGGCGAGCACGTTGAGCACCACCTCGCCCTCGGCCACGAACAGCCCCTCGCGCCCCACCAGGTCGCGCTCCCGCACGTCGCGATAGGCCGCGACGCGCGGGTCGGCGGGGTCGTCGATCGGGATGATCACGAAGCGGCGTCTACCAGATCTTCACCCGGTCGGCGGGCGCCAGATAGAGCTTCTCGCCCGGCTTGGCCCCGAAGGCCGGATACCAGGCGTCCAGGTTGCGCACCGTGTCGGCGCGGTATTCACCGGGCGAATGGCCGTCCGTCAGCAGGGCCCGGCGCAGGGCGGCCTCGCGGGCCTTGGACCGGTAGTTCTGGGCCCAGCCCAGGAAGAACCGCTGGTCGGCGGTGAAGCCATCGATCACCGGCGCCGGCGCACCCTTCAGCGACAGGTGATAGGCGTCATAGGCCGTGGCCAGACCCGCCAGGTCGGCGATGTTCTCCCCCAGGGTCAGGTCGCCGTTCACCGCCAGGTCCGGCAGCGGCTTGTAGGCGTCGTACTGGGCCGAGAGCTGCTTGGCCGAGGCCTTGAAGTGGGCCATGTCGGCGTCGGTCCACCAGTTCCGCACATTGCCGTGCGCGTCGAACAGGGCGCCGGCGTCGTCGAAGCCGTGGCTGATCTCGTGGCCGATCACCCCGCCGATGGCGCCGTAGTTCACCGCCGGATCCGCCTTCGGATCGAAGAAGGGCGGCTCCAGGATGGCGGCCGGGAAGCTGATGGAGTTCTGCATCGGGGCGTTCAGCGCATTGACCGTCTGGGGCGTCATGTACCACTCGCCGCGGTCCACAGGCTGGCCGAGCTTGGCCAGGTTGCGGCGGTATTCGAAGAGCTCGCCCCTCTGCCAGTTGCCGTAGGCGTCCCCGGCCACGATCTGCAGGCCGGAATAGTCGCGCCACTTGTCTGGATAGCCGACCCCGACCTGGAAGTTGGCCAGCTTCTCGTGAGCCTTGGCCTTGGTGACCGGGTCCATCCAGTCCAGCCGGTCGATGCGCTTGTCGAAGGCGGCCAGGATGTTCTTCACCATGCCCTCGACCTCCGCCTTCGATTCCGGCGGGAAGTATTTGGCGACATAGAGTTTTCCGATCGCCTCGCCCAGGGCGTTCCCGGTGAAGTCGACGCCGCGCTTCCAGCGCTCCGACTGCTGCGGCGTGCCCGACAGGGCGGTCGAATTGAAGGCGAAGCTCTCGTCCACGAAGGCCTTGGAGAGGTAGGGCGCGCCCCGCTCCACCGTGTGGAAGGCCAGGTAGTCCTTCCAGGCCGCCAGCGGCTCGGACGCCACCAGCTTGGCCTCCCCCGTGATGGCGGTGGACTGCCAGGCACCGAACAGCGGCTGCTTGGCCAGGCCGGCGGCGGTCAGGAAGGCGTCCCAGTCCATGCCGGGCGCCTTTTTGGAAAGCTCCGCGCGGGTCCATTGGACGTTGGTCTTGGGGATGTCGAAGGTGTCGGCCGCGGTCCAGTGCGTGGCCGCGATCTTGGTCTCCAGGGCCAGGACCCGGGCGGCGCGGGCGTCCCCATCGCTGAAGCCGGCCAACCGAAGCTGGTTGGCGACGTGGGCCTTGTACTTGGCCCGCAGGTCCACGTACTTCGCCCCGGCGTCCAGATAGTAGGTGCGGTCGGGCATGCCGAGCCCGCCCTGGATGATGTAGGGCAGGTACTGGGTCGTATCGTTCAGGTTCTCCACCACCCACAGGCCGAAGATGCGGTCGGTCTTGGTGCTGGTGGCGTTCATGATGTCCACGTCGGCGCGGATCGAGCCGCCGAGCTGGGCCGACAGGTCCTTGCGGGTCTTGATCGCCGCGATCTGCGCCAGTTCCGGGGCCAGCGGGGTGGCGCCCTTCGCCTCCACGGCCGCCTCGTCCATGAAGCTCGCATAGTAGTCGCCGATCATGCGGGCCTCGGACCCGGCCGGGCCCTTCGTCTTGGCCGCCGTCTCGATCAGCTCGACCGTGCGCTTGGAGGCCGCCTCCCGCAGGACGGCGAAGGTGTTGTAGCTGGAGCGGTCGGCGGGGATCTCGGTGGTCTTCACCCAAGTCCCGTTGGCGTAGCTGAAGAAGTCGTCGCCGGGCTTCACCGAGGCGTCCATGCCGGCGGTGTCGAAGCCGAAGGTCCCGTAGGCGGGCTTGGGCTTGGGGGCCTCGGCCACCGGCGGCGGGGTCGGCGCCGGGGGCGCGGCGGCCGGGGTGGCGCAGGCGGCGAGGATGACCGGCGCGCAGGCGGCCAGCAGCAGGGTTTTCAGGTTGGTCATTCTAAGGCTCCCAGGGGACCGGGCGCGTCACGGCGCGCTCTCAGCGTTTGAGCCTTCATACACCGGCCCGGCGATTTGGGCGCCCGGAGTGGATTAATCTTCTGTCATGCGAGGCGGTTAGCTACCGCCGCACGTCCAGCCCGCTCGCCGACAGCAGGGCCTCGACATCGGCCAGGGTCGCCGGGTTGAAGTCCCCGGGAATGGTGTGCTTCAGGGCCGCCGCCGCCACGGCGAAGTCCAGGGTCTCGGCCTCGCTCAAGCCGGCCAGCAGGCCGTGGATCACCCCGGCGGCGAAGGCGTCCCCGCCGCCGATTCGGTCGACGATGGGGTTCAGCGGCCGGCTCTCGGTGCGCCAGGCGCCCTGTCTCGAGAACAGGAAGCCGGTCAGGTCGTGGTGGTTCACCGTGTGCTGCACCCGGTCGGTGCAGGCCAGGCGCTTGAGGTTCGGCCAGGCCTTGAAGGCCCGCTCGGCGGCCCAGCGGCGCAGGCCCTCGGCCTCGAGGCCCTCCGGGGCGGCGGTCTTCAGCACCAGGGCGATGTCGCGGTGGTCGCCGAACACCAGGTCGGCCTGGCTGAGCATCTCCGACAGGATCGCCGGGGCGTCGCCGTTCCAGGCCTGCCACAGGGTCGCGCGATAATTGCAGTCCATGGAGACGGTCAGGCCCAGGCGGCGGGCGGCGCGCACGGCGTCCACCGCGGCCCCGGCGGTGTCGGGCCCGATGGCGGCGGTGACGCCGGAGACGTGCAGCCAGCTCGCCCCCTGCAGGGCCGCCTCCCAATCGATGGTCCCCGCCCCGCGGCAGAAGGCGGAGTCGGCGCGGTCGTACAGCACCTGGGCGGCCCGCTGCCCCGCGCCGGGGGTCAGGAAATAGAGCCCCATCCGGCCGGGAATCCGGGCGACGCCGCCGGTGTCCACCCCGTGGCGGCGCAGCTCGTCGATCGCCGCCTGGCCCAGGCCGTTGTCGGGCAGGACGCTGAGCATGCGGGCGGAATGCCCGAAGCGGGCCAGGGAGACCGCCACATTGGCCTCGGCCCCGCCGAAACAGACCTTCAGGCTCGGCGACTGCAGCAGGAGCTCGTTCTCGGGCGCGGCCAGGCGCACCAGCACCTCCCCGAAACAGACCACTTGTCCCGCCACGCGTCTCTCCTCTCGGCGCGGCGCAAGGGCCGCGCGCCCTACCCTAAACAAAGCGGCGCGCCGGGGAACCGGCGCGCCGAAAGTCTCTCCTCGGGGGGATGGTCTAGTAGGTGTAGCGCACGCCCAGCAGGTATTCCCGGCCGGTGTGGTGGTAGAAGTTCACCAGGTCCTTCTCGCCGTTGAACTGGTCCTGGAACTCGTCGGTCAGGTTCACCCCTTCCAGGGTGAACTTCAGGTGGTCGTTCCAGGTGTAGGTGAACGAGGCGTCGACATTGAAGGTCTCGTTGGTGCCGTCATAGGGCACCGGCAGGGCCGCGGTGTTCTCCTGGCCCAGGACGCGGGTCAGGTACTTGTCGCGGTGACTGGCCGAGACCCGGGCGCTGATCTTCTCGTCCTCATAGTACAGGGTGACGTTGTAGGCCTTGCGCGACAGCCCCGTCAGGTCGGTGGTGGCCACCGTGGCGCCGGCGGCGTTCAGGTAGTTGATGGACGATTTCACGCTCGTGTAGTTGGCCAGGATGCCGGTGTTGGCCAGGGGCCCGGGCAGGAAGCTGAAGGGCTGCTGGAAGCTGATCTCGAAGCCCTTGACGTCGCCGCCGGGGGTGTTGATCGGGGTGGTGAAGTTCCAGGTGGCCGAGGGGCTGCAGCCCACCGTGGCGCCGCAGGCGGCGGTGGCGACGCTGTCGGGGATGCCGAAGCTGTTGCCGCTGAACACCTGCTGGGTCGAGAGCGTCTGCACGAAGGTGTCGATCTCCTTCTTGAAGAAGGCGACGCTCAGCAGGGCCTCGGGCCGATAATACCACTCGAAGGACAGGTCGTAGGCCTTGGCCCGGAACGGATCGAGCTTCGGGTTGCCGGCGGTGACGGTGCGCGAGGAGCCGGAGACGCTGACGCTGGCCCCGGGGGTCAGGTTGCCCAGGTTCGGCCGCGACATGGTCTGGGCCGCGCCGAAGCGGATCAGGAAGTTCTCGAAGGGCTCGATCACCGCGTTCAGGGA
Source organism: Phenylobacterium sp. GW821-FHT12F10 (assembly GCF_058806695.1). Taxonomy (NCBI): domain Bacteria; kingdom Pseudomonadati; phylum Pseudomonadota; class Alphaproteobacteria; order Caulobacterales; family Caulobacteraceae; genus Phenylobacterium; species Phenylobacterium sp. GW821-FHT12F10. The sequence continues at coordinate 2,010,004 of NZ_JBXAPY010000001.1, forward strand.
CGGCAGGGTGTCGTCGTACTCGCGGTCCACCGTGATCGGCACCGGGGCGCCGGCCAGGAAGGTGTAGCCCGAGGCGGTCTGCTGGGTCTTCACGTAGCGGACGCCGATATTGCCGCGGAACGGCATGCCGGCCAGCTCGGTGTCCCAGTCGGCCTGGATGAAGCCGCCCTTGTCCTTCTCGCCCACGGAGTTGTTGTTGGACAGCGACGGCTCCTTGCCCAGCCGCCAGGCCCCGCCGAAGGCGGTGGGGTCGTTGAGCATGAACAGGGACAGGGCGGTGAAGTAGTTGGGCGAGATCCAGGTGGTCGGCGTGCCGGCCGGAACCCCCAGGCCCTCGGTGGGCAGGGTCACGGTCTTGGCGTAGCTGGAGGTCGGGATCGCCAGGACGCCGGCCGGAACCGTGGTCTCTTGGTTCGAGGAGGTGCCGTTGGAGCGGCGCATCTCGGTGGTCTCGAACTCGTACTTCTTCCAGGACAGCCCGCCCTTGAAGGTCAGGATGTCGTTGGCCTTCCACTCGCCGTCGAAGGAGACGGTGTCGTAGGTGTTGACCGCCGTCTGCGGCCGCATCCGCACCTGGGTCAGGGTCCAGGCGCTGGGATTGGCCAGGTCGGCGTTGCCGTAGCTCAGCAGCGGCGCGCGGCCCTGGCCGTAATCGAACTTGTAGCCGTCCACATTGAACTGATCCCAGATGATCGTCGTCTGGATCGGGTTGTCGTGGTCGGACTTGGAGTGGCCGGCGACAGCGTGGACCTTCAGGCTGTCGGTGAGCGAATGGCTGAAGTCCAGGGAGTACTGGGTGAAGGTTGTGGACAGCTCGTCGTAGCGATCCTCGATCCGCAGATCGACGTCGTTGAAGGTGCCGGCCGTCATCACCCCGTTGGTGATGGTGGAGGACACCACATTGGTGTCGGCGATGCCGCAGGAGGTGTTGACGTTGGCCGCGGTGCAGGCGCCGCCGACGCTGAAGGACGGGGCCTCCAGGAACTGCTCCTCGCGGTTGCCGTCCAGCTTGGCGTAGAGGTAGTCGAAGGTCAGCTCGGTGGCGTCCGTCGGCTTCCACTGCAGGGCGAAGGTGGCGCCCAGGCGCTCCTGCTCCTGGTCATAGCGGTCGTAGCGCGGGAAGCGCGGATGGAAGGCGGCGTTGTTGGCCGCCGCCGCCGGATTGACAGTGGCGGGCAGGCCCGCCCCGTTGGGCAGGGCGTCGAAGCCCGGCGAGAACGAGGTGCCCGGCGCCCAGCGCACCGTCGAGGTGCCCACGTCCAGCAGCGAGCGCTTGGTGTAGGCCAGGCTGAGCAGGGCGCCGAGGGTCCCGTCGGCCCAGGTGTTGGAGATCATGCCGGCGGCGCGCGGCGAGGCGTCCTCCGACAGGGAATTGTAGCTGGCCTGGGCCGAGGCCACGAACTTGAACCCGTCATAGTCCAGGGGCCGGGCGGTGCGCAGGTCCACGGTGGCGCCCAGGGAGCCCTCCTCCGTCTCGGCCGCGGCGGTCTTCTGCACGGTGATCGAGTTGAACAGGTCCGAGGCGAAGATGTTGAAGTCGAAGTTCCGGCCGCGGTTGGTGCCCCCCGAGGCGTCGGTGCCGCCAGCGGTGGAGAGCGCCTCCATGCCGTTGATGCGCACGCGGGTGAACTGGGGCCCCAGGCCGCGCACGGTGATCTGACGGCCCTCGCCGCCATCGCGGGTGATGGCCACGCCGGAGATCCGCTGGATGGATTCCGAGAGGTTCAGGTCGGGGAACTTGCCGATGTCCTCGGCCAGGATGGTGTCGCCCGCCGTGGCGCTGCCGCGCTTCAGCTCCAGGGCCTGCTGCAGGCTGCCGCGGAAGCCGGTGACGACGATCTCGTCGACCTCGGTCTGCTGCGCGAAGGCCGGCGCGGCGACGGCCATGGCCAGAGCCGCCAGGGACGCGCCACTGAGCAGCGCGCGCGTTTTCGTCCAAGACCCAGTGCGGACCATCTGTCCCTCCCTGTGCGAAGCCGTCTGCGACGTTACGCCGTCAGACGGAGGGCGCCGATCGGCGCAACCCCGCGTTTCCCCGTTTATGACACCGGTGTCATTAACCGCTAAGAGCCTCTGACACCGGTGGCAATGAGAATAGCCATGGTTCTGTCTTATTCGCAAGACCGGTCGCTCGAAACGCGAACAGCCGGCGCCTCAAAGCTTTGCAGTGCGCTGAAACCGCCACGCCGGTGGGGATTTTGATGCGACAGGAGACGGGCGGGTCTCCCCGCCCCCCGGGGCCGGACGACAGCCTAGGGACCGAGCGGCGCCGACTGCGGGTCGGGCTTGGCCTCTTCGGGATTGAGGGTCGGACGCGGGAGGTCCAGGCCCATGGCCTTGGCCAGCTTGATGTCCAGGCCATAGGGATCGGACCGGTAGACCACCACCCCGGCCTCGTTCACGAAGGCCGAGTGGTAGAGCAGCCGCACCGGGATGTCGGCGCCGAGCTGGACGACCCCGGTGTCGCCGGTGGCCAGCACCGCCTCGAAGCGTTCGCTCACGCCATAGAGACCAGCCAGGTGGCGCGCGAAGTCCACGGCGTTCTCCACCCGCACGCAGCCGTGGCTGCGGTGGCGGGCGGCCCGGGCGAACAGGCTCTTGGAGGGCGTGTCGTGCAGATAGATGGCGTAGGGGTTCTGCATGTCGAACTTCACCTGGCCCAGCGCCGCCTTCGGACCCGGCCGCTGCACGACCCGCCCGTTGGTGACGTACATGTTCTCGCGGCGCAGATAGGCCGCGCCGCGCGGCAGGATCTCGGCCCGCGCGATGCTGGCCGGCACGTTCCAGGGCGGATTGACCACCAGCTGGCTGAAGCTCGATTGCAGGCTGGGGGTCTGGCGGTTGGCGCTGCCCACCACAGTGCGGCCCGACCAGTCGGCGACCCCGTCCCTGTAATAGGTGAAGAAGGCGCCCGCCGTATTGACGTCGATGCGGGTCGCCGGCGCCTCGCGCCGCAGCCAGCGGCGGCGCTCCAGGTTCAGCACCAGCTGGCGGGCGTGATCGGTGGGGCCGGCGTTGAGCACGCCGATGGTGTCGTTGCCCACCTTGCCGGTGGCCTGCATGCCGTTCTCGGCCTGGATCCGCTTCAGGGCCTCGACGATCGGCGCCGACAGGGTCTGGGAGGCCAGGGGCGGTCCGGTGAGATAGCCCAGGTCGTAGAGCCGCTGGGCGATCATCGGCACGCGGTAGTCGGCGACGCCCGGCAGGATGGCGGCGCCGGTGGGAATGGCCGCGACGCCGGCGCGGGTGATCTGGGCCCGCAGGGCGACATAGGCGGCCGACAGGGCCTGGTACTCGGCGTCCCGCGGCGGCAGGCGGTCGAGCCAGGCGCGCAGCTCGCGGCGGTCCAGGGCCTGGGACAGGCCGGCGATGACGTCGGTGCCCTGGCGTTCCAGGGTGAACAGGCCCTGGGACGCCGCGGCGGGGTCCACCAGGCCACGGGCCAGGCCGTCGGCATAGGTGATGGCCGCCAGGGTCAGGGCGATGTCGCGGGTGGCGAGGTCGCGGCTGGGGGCGGGCTGGAAGGCCGCGCCGTCCAGGCCGTGGCGGATGGCGCCTTCCAGGGCCGTGGAGAAGGCCTTGGCCTGATCTTCGGTCCAGGCCGGGGTCCAGCCGCGCAGGCTGTAGAAGCGCTTGGCTCGCGGATCGGTGGCCAGGGCCTGCAGGACCAGGGGATCGATGACCGGCGAGGTCGGCGGCAGGGGGAACAGTTGCGCCCGCGCCACGGCCGGTCCGGCCAGTCCCAGGCCCAGGGCCCACGCGCCCAGTTGGCGGCGTGTTGCGCGCGCCGGTTGTTCCGTCTCGTCCCCCGGACGCCCGTCTTTGGCGCCGCCGCCCCCGAACAACATCAATTCCAGCTCACACCTGTACGCCTCAGCTATGGGGCAACGCGCGAACCGCGACTAGGTCGCTCGCGCAACAGGTGATCTTGCAAAAAGGCCTCAGCGGGCCAGCCAGCCGCCGTCCACCGGCACCAGGGTCCCGTGCACATAGTCGGCCGCCGCCGAGGCCAGGAACACCGCCGCCCCGCCGATATCCTCGGGCCGGCCCCAGCGGCCGGCCGGGATGCGGGCCAGGATGTCGCGCGAACGCACCTCGTCGGACCGCAGGGCCTCGGTGTTGTTGGTGGAGAAATAGCCCGGCGCGATGGCGTTGACGTTGATCCCCTTGCCCGCCCACTCGTTGGCCAGGGCCTTGGTGATCCCCGCCAGGCCGCTCTTGGAGGCCGCGTAGGAGGGCACGCGGATGCCGCCCTGGTAGGACAGCATCGAGGCGATATTGATGATCTTGCCGCCTCGCCCCTGCTCCATCATCCGCCGGCCCACCGCCTGGGTGAGGAAGAAGGTGGTCTTCAGGTTGACGTCCATCACCGCGTCCCAGTCGTCCTCGGTGAAGTCCACGGCGTCGTTGCGGCGGATGATCCCGGCGTTGTTCACCAGGATGTCGATGCCCCCCAGGTGCTGCACGGTCTCGGCCACGATCCGGCCGATGGGCTCCATCGTCGACAGGTCGGCGGCGATGTCGTGGAACCGGCGGCCCAGGGCCTCGACGGCGAAGCGGGTGTCCACCGGCGGGGTGCGGCCCACGGCGGCGATGTCGGCGCCCGCCGTGGCCAGGGCCGTGGCGATGGCCTGGCCCAGCCCCGTATTGGCGCCGGTGACGATGGCGGTCTTGCCGGTCAGGTCGAAGGGGGACATGGGCCCTACTTCAGCTGGCAGATGTCGAGGACGTGCATGTCGGTATAGTCCAGATTCTCGCCGCCCATGGCCCAGATGAAGCCGTAGTTCGAGGTCCCCGCCCCCATGTGGATCGACCAGGGCGGGCTGATCACCGCCTCGTCGGCGCCCACCACGATGTGCCGCATGGCCTCGGGCTCGCCCATGAAGTGGAAGACCTTATTGTCGCCGGCCAGGTCGAAGTAGAAATAGATCTCCGAGCGGCGGTCGTGCAGGTGCGGCGGCATGGTGTTCCACACGCTGCCCGGCTTCAGGAAGGTGACCCCCAGCAGCAGCTGGGCGGACTCGCAGACGCCGGGGATAATGTACTGATAGATGGTCCGCTCGTTGGAGGTCGCCGCCTCCCCGCGCTCCAGCGGATTGGCCTGGCTGATGGCGATGTGCTGCAGCTTGCAGACCTTATGGGCCGGCGTGGAGGCCAGGTAGAACTTGGCCGGGTTCGCGCCGTCCATGCTCTCGAAGGTGACGTCCACCACCCCCATCGGGATGTAGAGGCCGTCGCGGGGCGCCATGTCGAAGGCCTGGCCGTCCACGGTGATCCTGCCGGCGCCGCCGACATTGACCACCCCCAGCTCCCGCCGTTCCAGGAACGGATGGCCCGCCGCCGAGGCCGGCTCGCTCTGGACCGGCAGCTTCACAGGCTTCGACACCGGCGCCGCCCCGCCGATCACGAAGCGCTCATTGTGGCTGTAGTTCAGGCTGACCGTGTCCGGACTGAACAGGTCCTGCACCAGATAGCGGTCCCGCAGCTCGTCATTGCCGGCGCCCTTCATCATGTCCGGGTGGGTGGCGTGATAGGTTTTCGTGAACATGATCAGGTCCTTGGAAAGTCTTTCTCAGGCCGCCAGGCGCGTGCGCGGGCGGTCTAGCTTGTAGGCGCGTTTCGGGAGATTGTAGGCGAGATCCACCGCCAGCTCGGCCGCCTCGTCCTCGTCCATGCGGTGCTCGCTCACCAGCTTGGCCAGGAACGAACAGTCCACCCGGCGGGCGACGTCGTGGCGGGCGGGGATCGAGAGGAAGGCGCGGGTGTCGTCGTTGAAGCCGACGGTGTTGTAGAAGCCCGCCGTCTCCGTGGTCTGCTCGCGGAACCGCCGCATCCCCTCGGGGCTGTCGTGGAACCACCAGGCGGGACCCAGCTTCAGGATCGGATAGTGGCCGGCCAGCGGCGCGAGTTCGCGGGCGTAGCTGGTCTCGTCCAGGGTGAAGACGATCACCGATAGGTCGGTCTCATTGCCGAACCGGTCCAGCAGAGGTTTGAGACCCCGCACATAGTCGGTGGGGGTCGGGATGTCGGCGCCCTTGTCGCGGCCGTAGCGCGCGAAGACCTGGCGGTTGTGGTTGCGGAACGAGCCGGGATGGATCTGCATCACCAGCCCGTCCTCCAGGCTCATGGCCGCCATCTCGGTCAGCATCTGGGCGCGGAACAGCTCGGCCTCGGCGGCGGTCGCGCGCCCGGAGATGATGGTGTGGAAGAGGGCCTCGGCGGCCAGCGGCGACAGGTCGGCGGTCGCGGCCGTCGGATGGCCGTGGTCGGTGGAGGTGGCGCCGGCGTCGGCGAAGGCCGCGCGGCGCACGCGGTGGGCCTCCAGATAGCCCGGCCAGGATAGGACGTCCTGGCCCGAGAGGTTGGCGAACCGTTCCAGTGCGGCCTGGAAATCCTCATGCTCGGCGTCGATGACGGGGTCGGGCCGATAGGCGGTGATCACCTGCCCGCCCCATCCACTCTCGCGGATCGCCAGGTGATGGCGCAGGCTGTCGGACGGGCTCTCGGTGGTGGCCAAGGCCTCGATATTGAAGCGGTCGAACAGGGCCCGCGGCCGGAAGGCCTCGGTGGCCAACTTCTCGTTGATGGCGTCGAAATAGCTGTCGGCGGTCTCGGCGCTAAGGCGTTCGGTGAAGCCGAAGACATCGGAAAACACATGGGACAACCACAGGGCCGAGGGCGTTCCCCGGAACAGATGCTGGGCCCCCGCGAACAGCCGCCAGGCCTCCCGCGGATCGGCGTCCGACGATCCGGCCTTCGAGGCGACGCCCAGCTTCTCCAGGGGAATCCCTTGCGAATAGAGCATCCGGTAGAGGTAGTGGTCGGGCGCCAGCAGCAGCTCGGTGGCGTTGGGAAACGGGGCGTTGGCGGCGAACCATTCCGGATCGGTGTGGCCGTGGGGCGAGATGATCGGCAGCCCCCTCACCTGCTCGTACAGCCGCCGCGCGATGCCCCGCATCCCCGCCTCGGCGGGGAACAGCCGGTCGTCGTCGAGGATCAGCGGCTTGGGCATCGGGTCTTGAGCGTTTCCGGAGGCGGTCTGCGGCCACCTGTCTTGGCGCAAGGTAACCGGTGTCATATGCCAGGGCAACGGCGATTTGACGCCCCTAGACCGGCCTGCGCCGATCGACTAAATTAGCTAGCTAACAAGCTAGCTAGGAATAGACCATGCACACGGTCGGTGTCTTCGAGGCCAAGAACGGGCTCTCCGCCCTGCTCGACGAGGTGGAAGCCGGCGGCGAGGTGATCATCACGCGCCGGGGCAAGCCGGTCGCCCGGCTGGCGCCCATGGAGTCCGGCTTCAGCCGCGCCAAGGCCCGCGCCGCCGCCGCGGGCCTTCGCCACGCCAGCAAGGGTCAGACCCTGGGCGGCCTGAGCCTGAAGAATCTCATCAGCGAGGGCCGCCGATGACCTTCGTCATCGACAACTCCGTGGCCCTGGCCTGGTGCTTCGAGGATGAGCAGACCGAGGGGGTCATGACCCTGCTGGACCGCGTCGCCGAGGACGGGGCCGTGGCGCCGCAGCTCTGGCCGCTGGAGGCGCTCAACGGCCTGCTGAACGCCGAGCGGCGCGGCCGCGTCAGCGCCGCGGCGCGTCGCCGGCTCGCCGGTTTCCTGCAGGACCTGCCGATCGTCATCGATGACGAGACGGCGGGCCGGGTGTGGGCCGCCACGGCGCCCCTGGCCGAGGCGCACCGCCTGACCGCCTATGACGCGGCCTATCTGGAACTGGCCCTGCGCCTCAACCTGCCCCTGGCCACCCGCGACGCGGCCCTGATCGAAGCCGCCAAGGCCGCGGGCGTGCCCCTGCTGACGACGGACTGAGCCATGGCCGACTTCAAGGACCTCGACGACCGCGCCTGGGCGATCCGGCGGCTCTATGCGGAGCTGGAGACCGAGCGCTACGGCCGCCCGTGGACCGCTGAGGAGGTCGCCCTGGGCTTCATGGGCGACGTGGGTGACCTGGCCAAGCTGGTCCAGGCCGCCGAGGGGGTGAGGGCCATCCCCGACGCCAAGGCCAAGCTCGCCCACGAACTGGCCGACTGCCTGTGGAGCGTCATGACCCTGGCAAGGCTGTACGAGGTGGACCTGGAGGCGAGTTTCCTGAGCACGATGAATGAGTTGGAAGCACGGTTGAAACCATGATCGCCTTCCGACCGCTGGCGGCCGCCGACTTCCGGATGCTGACCCGCTGGCTGGCGGAGCCGCATGTGCGGCGCTTCGTCCAGAAGACGCCGATGAGCCTCGACGAGGTCACCGCCAAATACGGCCCGCGAGTCCGGGGCGAGCAGCCGCTGGTCTGCCACGTCGCCTGCGATGACGACGTCCCCTTCGGCTACCTGCAGGCCTATCGCAACCGCGACTGGCCGGACGCCGCTGACGGCCAGACGGACGGCATCAGCCTGGACCTCCACATCGGTGAACCGACCTTCCTCGGCCGTGGGCTGGGCCGCGCCATGCTGGACGCCTATGTGCGCGGCCTCGCCCTACCCCACTTCGCGCAGACCACCGCCTATATCGCCCACGACCAGGCCAACACGGCGGCGCTGGCCTGTTCGAAAGCTGTAGGCTTCAAGGCGGTGCGCAAGTTCGTCGAGGATGGCGAACCGATGCTGTTGTTGCGGCTGGAGCTCTAAGCCGCTTCCAGCCGCCGCGCCTTGGCGCCGGCCTTGTTGGAGAATTCCAGCACCCCGTCCTCGATCTTGGTGAAACGCAGGTTCAGCAGGTCGAGCGCGTAGTTCTGGTGCAGCTTCCACGGCGCCTTGGTCCCCTGCTTGGGGAACTTGTCCATGGCCCGCTGCACATAGCCCGAGGAGAAGTCGAGCCACGGAACCTCGCCGATGGTCGGGTCGGTGTTGCGCGGGGTGACCTGGCGGTTGCCGGTCTTCGTCATGTGGTTCAGCAGGCGGCAGACATACTCGCAGGTCAGGTCGCACTTCAGCGTCCAGGAGGCGTTGGTGTAGCCGAAGGCCGAGGCCAGGTTCGGCACGCCCTCGTACATCATCCCCTTGTAGGACAGCGTCTTGCCCGGATCGACGGGACGGCCGTCGACCGTGAGCTTCAGCCCGTTCATCGCCTGCAGCACCAGGCCGGTGGCCGAGACCACGATGTCGGCCTCCAGCACCTTGCCGGACTTCAGCTGGATCCCCGTCTCGGTGAAGGTCTCGATATGGTCGGTGACCACCTCGGCCGCCCCGCTCTTGATGGCCGCGAACAGGTCGGAATCCGGCACCAGGCAGATGCGCTGGTCCCAGGGATTGTAGCTGGGGGTGAAGTGGGTCTCGACGTCGTAGTCGGGGCCCAGCTCCTTGCGGACCATGCCGACGATCCCCGCCTTCACCTTGGCCGGCTGCTTGCGGGCGTAGTTGTAGAAGAACATGCCGAACAGCACCTTGCGCCAGCGGGTGATGGCGTAGGCGAGCTTGGCGGGCAGCTTGCTCCGCAGCCAGTTGGCAGCCCGGTCCTCGGCCGGCGCCGAGACCACATAGGTGGGCGAGCGCTGCAGCATGGTGACGTGGGCCGCGGTCTTGGCCATCTCCGGCACCAGGGTCACCGCCGTGGCGCCCGAGCCGATCACCACCACCTTTTTGCCGGCGTGGTCGAGGCCTTCCGGCCACTTCTGCGGGTGGACCAGCTGGCCCTTGAACCGCTCGACCCCGGGGAACTCAGGCGTATAGCCACCCGCATAGCTGTAATAGCCGCCGCACAGGAACAGGAAGTTGGCGCTGACCGTGCTGGCCTTGCCGTGGGTCTCGATCTGCACGGTCCAGCAGGCGTCCTCGGTGGACCACGAGGCGCTCTTCACCTGGGTCCCGAAGCGGATGTGCCTGTCGATCCCATAGTCGCGGGCGGTCTCGCGGATATAGGTCAGGATCGAGGGGCCGTCCGCGATGGCCTTGGCCTCGGTCCACGGCTTGAAGGCGTAGCCCAGGGTGTACATGTCGCTGTCCGACCGGATGCCCGGATAGCGGAACAGGTCCCAGGTGCCGCCGATGGCCTCGCGGCCCTCCAGGATCGCATAGGTCCGGTCCGGGCAGTTGGTCTGCAGGTGATAGGCCGCGCCGATCCCCGACAGGCCCGCGCCCACGATCACCACGTCGAAGTCCGCCATACCCGATCCCCAAATTCCTGAAGGGCCACTTAGACACAGGCCCCGCGCGGAAAGGAAGCCCCTCTAGGCTTCCCCGATCCACGCCAGGTCCGGCCGCGACAGGCGCAGCAGGTACATCCTCCGGTCCAGGGGATGGAGGTCGGTGCGCCGCCGGGCCGGTGGGTCGCCGCGCACCGGCCGGTAGTGGTCGGTCTCGGACTCCAGCACCCCCTCGCCCCGGGTCAGGCCCGGCAGCCGCTGTTGCAGCTCGTGGACCCGCGCCGCCGGGATGTCCCCCTCCAGGCGGCAGAGCGCCCCCTGCAGCAGCGGCGGCCGGGGCGCCGCCTCCAGTCGCGCCAGCAGCGGCAGGAGCGTCCCCAGGGTGTCGGCCGGGATCTCCAGCTCGAAACGGTGCATGGGCTCGCACACCACCGACCCGGCCTGCTTCAGGGCCGCCATCAGCACCAGCGGCGTCAGGTTGCGGAAGTCGCCGGCCGTGCTGGACATGCTCTTGTCGAAGATGGCGTGGGAATGGCTCTGGCGCGGCTGGTAGCCGGAGTGGGTCATGGTCACCACGCAGTCGGTCACCGGCCAGCCGTACAGTCCCTGGGCCAGGGTCTTATGCACCGTCTCCTCCACCGCCTTGTGGAAGGCCAGGGGAATGGACCCCAGCTCCACCTCCAGGCGGAACACCACGCCGGAATGCAGCGGCCCCGGCTCGATCCGCAGGCCCACCGTGGCCAGGAAGGGATTGGGCTTCTGCCGCAGGACCTCGACCGCCGACCCGACGCCGGCCACCCGCTCGATGCACAGGGTCGTGGTGGCCTCGAAGGCCACCTGCACGCCGAACTCCCCGGCCAGGGTCTCGGCGATCACCTCCTTCTGCACCTCGCCATAGAGGGAGACGAAGACCTCCTGGCGCAGGTCGTCCTGCCGCAGGCCGATCAGCGGATCCTGTTCGGAAAGCTGGGCGAGCGCCGCCAGCATCGCCCCCTTGTCGGCCGGGCGCAGGGGCCGCACCAGAGTCTCCAAGGTCGGCGCCGGGAAGTGGCGAACCGCCGCCCCGGGCCGGGGCACGCCGATCGCGTCGCCGATCCGCACCTCGGCCAGCCCCCAGACCTTGCCGATCCGCCCGGCGGCCAGGGCCTCGGCCCGAACCGCGCCGCCGCGCTCGAAGACGGCGAGCGCCGTGACCTTGCCCTCCCCGTCCCCGCCGAAGGCGACCCGGTCCCGCGTCCGCAGGGTTCCGGAGAACATGCGCACGTAGGCGATCTTCTCCCCCGCCGGCCCACGCTCCACCTTGAACACCGCGCCGCTGACCGGTCCCTCGGGCGTCCCGCGCGCGGCGGGCAGCAGCTCGGCGATTCCGGCCATCAGGGCCTCGATCCCGGCGCCCGTGATGGCCGAGCCGAAGAAGACCGGATGGGCCTGCCCCCGCCCGGTCTGCACCGCCAGCGCCTTGCGCAGGCCGCGATAGGACAGCGCCCCGCCCTCCACATAGGCCGCCAGGATCGCGGCGTTGTGGTCGGCCAGCCGCTCGGCGAGCAGGCCGATGAAGGCCCGATCGTCGGCCCCGAAGGGCGTCACGACCGCCTGGCGCTCGCCCAGATGCTGGACCGCGCCCATCGGAACCCCCGCCTGGGTCAGCCGCTGCCCGATGGCCGCCAGCAGGGCCGCGTCCTGGGCGCCCCGGCGGTCGATCTTGTTGACGAAGATCAGGGTGGGGATGGCCAGGCGCTGCAGGGCGCGCATCAGCACCCGGGTCTGGGCCTGCACCCCCTCCACCGCCGACACCACCAGGACCGCGCCGTCCAGCACGCTGAGCACCCGCTCCACCTCGGCGATGAAGTCGGGGTGGCCCGGCGTGTCGATCAGATTGACCGTGACGTCGCCGATGGCGAAGGCGGCCACGGCGGACTTGATGGTGATACCCCGCCGGCGTTCCTGCGCCAGGGAGTCTGTCTGGGTGTCGCCGCCGTCCACGCTGCCCATCTGGGCGATGGCCCCGGCGGCGTAGAGCAGGCGTTCGGTGAGGCTAGTCTTTCCGGCGTCGACGTGCGCCAGGATCCCAAGGTTGAGCGTTCGCATGCAGCGTCATGTCCTGTCGATAGGGGGCTCCTCTCTCGATGGTCATGATGCTTTGGCGCACGGGGCTCTCCGGGTTGGGTGACTGAGGCGGGCACTAGGTCAGAGGTCGCGCGCCTCGGCAACCCGCGTTCGCCCAAGCCACGCCCGTGCAACTCCAGGTGTGGCTTTCGCGTCCCTCGCCCGCGAATTCGGGATTCCCCCGCTTGCCCGGCCTGCCGCGATTGCAGAGCCTGGTTTCGCCATGGCCACGCCCTTTCAGAGCGCCCTCGAAACCGCCGACCTGGCGGCCCTGCGCGCCTGCCCCAAGGCCGACCTGCACATCCACGCCGTCATGGGCGGCAACCGCGACTGGGTGCGCGAGACCACCGGCGTGGACATCGCGCCCTTGCAGGGGGTGCTCGCCTCCATGGACGAGATGCACGCCTGGACCACCGCCCGGGTGGGCGAGCTGTTCCACGGGGCGGCGGGCCGGGCCATCGCGCTCGAGGCCACCTTCGTCCAGGCCGTCCGCGACGGGGTCACCCGCATCGAGGTGGGGGAGGATGTCTGGGGGATCACCCTGCACGAGGGCGGGGCGGAGTCGGTCTGGGCCGCGATGACCGGCGCCCATGCCCGAGGCGGGCCGCAGGTCGACTGGATCCCGCAGATGGGCATCTCCCGCCACTGCCCCATCCGCGCCATCGACTACTGGATGGCGCCCCTGCTGGAGCTGGGGGTGTTCGCCACCTTCGACATGTCCGGCGACGAGTTCGCCCAGCCCATCGAGGTCTTCGCGCCCGTCTATCGCCGCGCCAAGGCCGCGGGCCTGAAGCTCAAATGCCATGTGGGCGAATGGGGAACCGCCGACGACGTCTGGCGCGCCGTCGAGCTGCTGGAGCTGGACGAGGTGCAGCACGGCATCGCCGCCGCCGAGTCCCCGGAGGTGATGCGCAAACTGGCCGAGGCCGGGATCAGGCTGAACCTCTGCCCCACCTCCAACCTCAAGCTCGGCCGGGTGGCGCGGATGGCCGACCACCCGATCCGCCGCCTTTACGACGCTGGGGTTCGGGTCACGGTCAACACCGACGACCCCCTGATGTTCGGCAATGGGCTGTCGGACGAATTCCTGGCCCTCTTCCAGGCGGGCGTCATGACCGCCGCCGAGCTGGACGCCATCCGCCTGGAGGGACTGCGGGACTAGGCGCGCGCTTTTTCTTCGACGCCCTGTCGGGCCCGGGCATACTGGTTCGTCCTAGCCTCGATCAGGGACGCTCCGATGCTCTACGCCATCCTCTGCTACAACACCGAAGAGATCGTCACCGGCTGGACCCAGGCGGAGGATGACGCCGTCATGGCGAGCCTCGACAAGGTCCACCAGAAGCTGATGGACGAGGGCCGCTTCGGTCCCGCCATCCGCCTGATGCCCACCACGGCGGCCACCTCCCTGCGCCGCGAGGAGGGCCTGGTCCTGGACGGCCCCTTCGTGGAGACCAAGGAGCAGCTGCTGGGCTTCTACATCGTCGAGTGCAAGGACCTGGAGGAGGCCCTGGACACCGCGCGCCAGCTCACCAAGGCCAATCCGGCCTCGGGCGGCGGCTATGAGGTGCGGCCCCTGCGGCTGTTCCTGCCCGGCGTGCCCGGGATCGGCGCCTCATGAGCGACCTGGCCTGGATCGAGCAGGCCATGACGGCCGCCCGGCCCCAGGCCGTCGGCGCCCTCCTGCGCTATTTCCGCGATCTCGACACCGCCGAGGAGGCCTTCCAGAACGCCTGCCTGCGGGCCCTGAAGGCCTGGCCGGAGAACGGCCCGCCGCGCGATCCGGCCGCCTGGCTGATCATGGTGGGCCGCAACGCCGCCATCGACCAGGTCCGCCGCCAGAGCCGCCAGACCGCCCTGCCCGCCGAGGACCAGATCTCCGACCTCGACGACGTGGAGAGCCCCCTGGCCGACCGCCTGGACGGGGCCCACTACCGCGACGACATCCTGCGGCTGCTGTTCATCTGCTGCCATCCCGACCTGCAGCCCACGCAGCAGATCGCTCTCGCCCTGCGCATCGTCTCGGGCCTCTCGGTCAAGCAGATCGCCCGCGCCTTCCTGGTGAGCGAGAGCGCCATGGAGCAGCGGATCACCCGCGCCAAGGGCCGCATCGCCCGGGCCGAGGTGCCCTTCGAGACCCCCGGCGCCGTGGAGCGCTCCGAGCGCCTCGCCGCCGTGGCGGCCATGGTCTACCTAGTCTTCAACGAGGGCTATTCCGCCGGCCCCGACGAGGTCGCCGCCCGCAGCCCGCTCTGCGAGGAGGCCATCCGGCTGTCGCGCCTGCTGCTGCGCCTGTTCCAGGCCGAGCCGGAGATCATGGGCCTGACCGCCCTGCTGCTGATCCAGCACGCCCGCTCGGCCGCCCGCTATGACGCCGGCGGCGAGATCATCCTGATGGAGGACCAGGACCGGTCCCTCTGGAACCCCGACATGATCGCCGAGGGCCTGGCCCTGATCGACAAGGCCATGCGCCACCGCCGCCCCGGCCCCTATCAGATCCAGGCCGCCATCGCCGCCCTGCACGCCCGCGCCGCCACCCCCGGCGAGACCGACTGGCCGCAGATCGACCGGCTCTACGCCCACCTGGAGATCCTCACCCCCTCCCCGGTCATCACCCTGAACCGTGCCGTGGCGGTCTCGAAGGTGGCCGGCCCCCAGGCCGCGCTGGACATGATCGCGCCCCTGGCCGGGCGGCTGGCGGGCTATTTCCACTTCTTCGGCGTCCAGGGCGCCCTGCTGCTGCAGCTCGACCGCAGGGACGAGGCCCGCGAGGCCTTCGGCCGCGCCATCGCGCTGGCCAACACCCCGGCCGAAGCCGCCCACATCCGCCTCCACCTCGACCGCCTCCAGCAGGACAGCGCCGGCGCGGCCTAGGGACAGATCGACAAGCCCACCGACGGGAGACCCCAGATGACCGCCGACGCCCAGCACGAACTCGTCCTCGAACGCGTCTTCGACGCCCCTCCGGAGAAGGTCTTCCAGGCCTGGACCGATCCCGCCATCCTGCCGCGGTGGTTCGCGCCCCGGCCCTTCACCACGCCGAAGGTGGAGATCGACCTGCGCCCCGGCGGCGTCTTCAACGTCGTGATGCGGTCCGAGGACGGGACCGAATACCCCAATCCCGGCGTCGTCCTGGAGGTGGTTCCCGGCCGCAAGCTGGTCACCACCGACGCCTTCGGCCCCGGCTGGGTCCCCGCCGGCCAGCCCTTCATGGTGGCCGAGGTCACCTTCGAACCCCTCGAGGGCGGGAAGACGAGATACACCGCCCGCGCCCGCCACTGGACCGCCGAGGCCAAGGCCCAGCACGAGCAGATGGGCTTCCACGAGGGCTGGGGCCAATGCGCCGACCAGCTGGCCGAGGTGCTGGCCACGATGTGACGCCCGCGGCGGAAAATCCCCGGCCCCGCTGTCGGGTCGCCGCCGCCCCGTTCGTCCTAGGATCACAGCGCCGCAGGCGCGCGCACATCGGAGAGCCGATATGACCCAGACCATCGATCCCGTGTTCAAGGGGGTCATCCCCTATCTCAACGTCGAGGGCGCCGGCGCGGCCTCGGAGTTCTACCAGAAGGCCTTCGGGGCCAAGGAACTGGCCCGCATGCCCGCCGAGGACGGTAAGCGGTTCATGCACATCCATCTGGAGATCAATGGCGGCTCGCTGATGCTGGCCGACAGCTTCCCCGAGCAGGGCTACGCCCACCAGCCCTCCCAC
Organism: Phenylobacterium sp. GW821-FHT12F10; assembly: GCF_058806695.1. Classification (NCBI taxonomy): domain Bacteria; kingdom Pseudomonadati; phylum Pseudomonadota; class Alphaproteobacteria; order Caulobacterales; family Caulobacteraceae; genus Phenylobacterium; species Phenylobacterium sp. GW821-FHT12F10. The sequence goes on from NZ_JBXAPY010000001.1 coordinate 2,025,905, forward strand.
AGCTTCACCATGCAGCTCATCGTCCCCGACCTCGACGTCTGGTGGGCGCGCGCCATCGCCGCCGGCGCCACGGCCACCACCGAACCCCAGGTGATGTTCTGGGGCGACTACTGGGGCGCCATGGTGGACCCGTTCGGCGTCCACTGGGCCTTCAACCAGCCCGTCGAACAGGCCTGAAAATACAGGACAAAGGGGGAGAAAGCTCATGTCCGCCGAAACCACCTCGAAAGCCATGGCGTGGACCGGCCGGGTCCTCACCGGCCTGTTCGCCGCCTTCATGGTGATGGACACCGGCATCAAGCTGGCCCGCCTGCCCGTGGTGGCGCAGACCCTGGCCCAGCTCGGCTATCCGCCGGAGCAGGGTCTGGCCATCGGGATCATCGAGGCGGTCTGCCTGGCCCTCTATCTCTGGCCGCGCACGGCGGTCCTGGGCGCCATCCTCTTCACCGCGGTGATGGGCGGGGCCATCGCCAGCCATATGCGTCTGAACGATCCCCTGGTCAGCCACACCCTGTTCGGGGTCTGGCTCGGCCTGCTGATGTGGGGCGGCCTGTGGCTGCGGGACGGGCGGCTGCGGACGATGATCCCTCTGCGGCGCCCCTAGGAAAACCTCGTCCCAGGCGCCCGACCTGTCGATTTCGCGGCGCCTGGTTCGTCGTTGTGGCAAGGCGCGCCTGTCGCCGCCTCGGAGGAGACCCGTCCCATGCCCCGCTACCTGCTCACCATCTACCAGCCCGACGGCCCGGCCCCGCCGCCGGAGCGGCTTGGCCCGATCATGGCCGACCTGGCCCAGGTCAACGCCGACCTGCGCGCCGCTGGAGGCTGGGTTTTCGCCGCTGGCCTGACGCCGGGCGCCCCGGCCCACGTGCTGCGGCTCACCGACGGCCAGGTCCAGATGACCGACGGCCCCTTCGTGGAGGCCAAGGAGCATGTGGGCGGCTTCACGGTGATCGAGGCGGCGGACCTCGAGGCCGCCCTCAGCTGGGGCGCCCGCTTCGCCAAGGCCATCACCCTGCCCATCGAGGTTCGCCCTCTGCAGGCGAACGACTGAGCCTCAGTGGGCCTTGGCGGGCCGCATCCTGTGGACCAGGTGCAGGACGCCGACGATCACCGCGCCCACCGCCAGGCCCACCAGGGCCGAGCCCGCCGCGAAGCCGATCCACCCGGTGATCCCGCCGACCCCCGGGACCTGGCCCGTCCAGTGGGACAGGCCCTCCACCAGGTGCGGGATGGCGTTCCAGCCGAAGTGCTCCAGGCCGTGCACCAGGATGCCGCCCCCGACCCACAGCATGGCCGCCGTGCCGATGGTGGACAGGCCGGCCAGGACCGGCGGCATGGCCCGCACCAGGCCGCGCCCCAGGGCCCTGGCCCCCCGCGTGCGCCGCTGGGCCAGGTGCAGGCCGATATCGTCCATCTTCACCAGCAGGCCCACCACTCCATAGACCCCGATGGTCAGCAGCAGGCCCACCAGGGCCAGGGCCGCGGCCTGGATGGCCAGCGGCCGGGCGGCGACGTCGGCGAGGGCGATGAACATGATCTCCGCCGACAGGATCAGGTCGGTGCGGATGGCCCCGGCCACCTTCTCCGCCTCCAGCTCTGTGGAGGAGAGCGCCAGGTCCTCCTCGTCGTCTCCGGCCTCGTGCGGCAGGAAGACCTCCAGGATCTTCTCGCTGGCCTCGAAGGTCAGGTAGGCGCCCCCCAGCATCAGCAGGGGCGTCACCAGCCAGGGGGCGAAGGCGCTGAGCGCCAGGGCCCCGGGCAGCAGGAACAGAAACTTGTTGCGCAGGGAGCCCATCGCGATCTTCCAGACGATGGGCAGCTCGCGGTCGGGGGTGAAGCCCATGGCGTAGCCGGGGGTCACCGCGGCGTCGTCCACCACCACGCCCACGGCCTTGGACCCGGCCTTACCGGCCGCCCCGGTCACATCGTCCACGGAAGCCGCGGCGATCTTGGCGATCCCCGCCACATCGTCCAGCAGCGCGGCGAGGCCGGAAGCCATCTGTCAGTCCCTCTGAGAAACTCGGTCCGCCTCAAATCGGTGAAAACGCCTGCGCCTCCAAGCGGAAACTCCCGGGCCATGACCGCACAGGTAATGGCGGCGCTTCGGCCGCTTCCCTAGGCTGAAGCCAGGCAATTCGAGAAGGGACCCTCCATGACCATCTTCTGGCGCAACTGGCTGTCGGCATGGTGCTGGGGCGTGGCCCTGTTCGGTCTGGTCCTGGCCGGGGCCGGGCTGGAGGCGACCAGCGCCCCGACCCGCCTGATCTTCGGTATCCTGGGCGGCCCCGAGCCCCTGGACCTCGACGCCCAGATGCGGTTCGCCCTGGCCATCACCGGCGCCGTCACCCTCGGCTGGGCGATCACCCTGAGGGCCGCGCTCGCCGCCGCCTACGAGCTGGGGGCCCGCGCCCGGCCCGTCTGGGTCGGGATCACCACCGGCCTGCTGGCCTGGTACCTCCTCGACAGCAGCCTGTCGGTGGCGACCGGCTATGGCCTCAACGCCGTTCCCAACACGATCATCGCTGCGGCCTTCCTGGTTCCGATCCTGCGCGGCGGCGTCCTGCGCCGAGCGTAAGCCGGGATTAACCCTGATCTCCGAAGCTGCGGGGCCCCGGAGACTTCGATGACGCGCCTGGCCCTGGTGATGATCGCCCGCGACGAGGCCCACCGCATCGCCCGGGCCCTGGACAGCGCGCGGCCCCACGTCGACCTGATGATCGTGCTGGACACCGGCTCCCTCGACGCCACCGCCGAGGTCGCCCGGGCCTGCGGCGCCCAGGTCCACGACTTCGCCTGGGTCGACGACTTCGCCGCCGCCCGCAACGCCGCCCTGGACCTCTCGCCCGCCGACTGGAACCTGGTGCTGGACGCCGACGAGTGGATCGAGGCCGGCGCCGAATGCCTGGCCGCGCCCCTGCCCCAGGACGCCATGGGCTGGGTGCGCCGCGACAACCTGCTGGACCAGTCCGGCGCCGACACCCTGGCCCAGACCTGGATCCCCCGCCTGCTGCCCCGAGGCGTCCGCTACGAGGGCCGCATCCACGAACAGCCGGTGGGCCCGGCCAAGGGCGTCCGCCTACCCCTGACCCTGGGCCATGACGGCTTCACCGCCGAGAACCTGGCGCGCAAGGGCGACCGCAACGAGGTCCTGCTGATGGCCGAACTGCGGGACCAGCCGGAGGACCCCTATCTCTGGTTCCAGCTCGCCAAGGAACTGCAGGTCCGCGGCCGCCCGCCCCAGGCGGCGCTGTGCTTCACCGAGTCCCTGCGCCTGGCTCCCGCCGACGTCCCCTGGCGCCACAGCCTGGTGGTCCGCGCCGTCACCGCCCTGAAGGAGGCCGGCCAGCTCGACGAGGCCCTGGCCCTGGTCGCCGCCGAGACCCCGGCCTGGGCCGCCTCGCCAGACTTCCACTTCGCCGCCGGCGACCTCTATCTGGCCTGCGCCACCGCCGCCCCCGACCGCGCCGTGGGCGAGTTCCTGCCCCTGGCCGAGGCCGCCTGGAAGACCTGTCTGGAGATCGGCGAGCAGCCGCACCTGGATGGCGCGGTGCGCGGCCGCGGCGGTCACATGGCCGCCCACAACCTGGCGGCGCTCTACGAGACCTTCGGCCCGCCCGAGGCCGCCGCCAGGTACCGCCAACTCGCCGAGGCCGGCTGAGCCCCATGCTGGATCGCCGCGGCCTCTTCCTCCTGCCCCTGCTGGGCGTTGCTCTGGGGGGCCGCGTTGCGGCGGCGTCCGAACCCGTCAAGATCGCCTTTGTCGACACCGGCAACACCGGCCGCAGCCTGATGGCCGAGACCCTGGCCCGGGCGCTCGCCGCGCGGCGGAACCTGCCCATCGCGGTGATCTCGCGCGGCCTGGACGTCGATCCCTTCGACGAGGCGCCGGAAGCCAATGCCCGGCGCCTGATGGCCGACCGTGGCTTCGATGTCGCCGCCCACCGCGCCCGGCGCCTGGAGGCCCCCGACGTCGCCCACGCCGACCTGATCCTGACCATGACCCAGGCCCACGCCGCCAGGGTGATCGCCCTCTATCCGGACGCCCGGGCCAGGACCTTCACCCTGGCCGCCTACGCCGCCGGGACGGACGCCCCGATCCCCGACGCCTGGGGCAAGCCGATGGCCGCCCATCGGGCGGTCCTGGCCCAACTGGACCTCTACCTCCCCCTGGCCCTGGCCAAGGCGGTGGCGGGCCGCCCTAGCCGGTGACCCGGGCGGAGGCCAGGATCGCCTCCACCTCCGGCAGGCTGGCTTGGAAGTAGTGCTCTGCCGGCGCCAGGTAGACAATCAGGTACAGCTTGCCCGAGACCTCGGCCACCACGCCGGTCCCCTTGATCTCCAGACCCTCGCTGGTGGCGGCGTCCAGGTCGAAGCGCACCCCCGGCGCGCCGCCCAGCGTCGCGGCCCGGGGATGGGTCAGCTCAACCCGCTGATAGCCCATGGCCGCGACGCTGTCGGACACGAACTCCAGCCGCTCGCTGGCCGACATCCCGGCCCGCACCAGCGGGGTTGGGCGCTCCTTCACATAGGACCGGACGATGTTGTCGCCGGGAACCAGGCCGCTGCCGACATAGAGGGCGTTCAGCAGCGGGCCATCGATGGACAGCACGCGGACCTTCTTGCCGCGATTGAACATGATCGGGCTGATATCCGACCACATCCGGCCCAGGGTCATCTCTTGGCCATTGCCGGCCTGGAACCGGCCGGCCGGCGCGGCGGTGACGGTGGCGCAGCCCGCGAGGCTCAGCGCGACAAGTACGGCGGCCAGGGGCCGGATTACGGTGCGCATGGTCAATTCCCCGATTTCAAGCTGTTCAGACTGTCTTGCACGATCCAGGCGTCCTCCGCGGCGGGCGTCTTGGCCAGATAGGTTTCGTAGGCGACCCTGGCGCCGGCGGCGTCGCGCTCTTTGCGCCGCAGGTCGCCCAGCTCACGCCACACCGCCACCGGCGCGTCCGGATAGGCCGCCGCCGCCAGATAGGCGTCCCGCGCCAGGGCCAGATCACCCTCGCCGCGCCGCTGCCGATAGGCCTCGCCGCGATAGAAGTTCAGCACCCCAAGATCCTCGCCGTCGGTGGCCAACCGCCCGATCAGGTGCAGGGTCTGGCCGAAGTCCCGCCGTCGCAGGTCGTCACGCAGCCAGGCGGCCAGATGCGGCCGGATCGCGGCCCGGTGCCGGGCGCGTCCAGCCTCCCCTGTGTCTGGCACGGCCCGGAGGTCGTCCTGCAAGGCGGCGATCCGTTCGGCGTCCACGGGGTGGCTGGCGAAGATGTTGGTGCGGGCGCCCGAGGTGCGGACACGCTTGAAATCCGAAGCCGCGGTCTCGTCCATCTGGGCGCGCCACACCCCGGTGGCCGCCGTCGGCGCGTAGCCGGCCTGGACGGCGCGGGCGAGGCCGAGGCGGTCGGCCTCCAGCTCGTTCTCCCGATCGTAGCCGAACAGCGAGGCCATGCCCGCCAGATAGACCACGTCGATCAGGCCCCGCGTCGCATCCATGATCGAGCGCGCGCCGTCATAGGTCTGGGCGCCGCTGGCCGCGGCCACGCCCGCCACCGCCACGCCGGCCGACAGCACCATCATCGCGTTGGCCGTCGACTTCTTCCGCCGCCAGGACAGCAGGGAGTGGTTGCGGTCGAAGTGGCTGACCTCGTGGCCGAGGATGAAGGCCAGCTCGGCTTCGCTGGTGGCCCGGAGCAGGCTCCCGGACCAAACCTCGGTATAGCCGTTGGGCGCCATGGAGGCGTTGAAGAACGGCCGGTCCATCACATAGACCCGGATGTCGGCGCAGTGATCCCGAGCGACCTTGCAGGCCACGTCACGGACATAGGCGGTGAGCGCCGGATCACGGTCCAACTCGGCCGATTGCCGGGCCACCGTCTCGGCCTGGTCGGACACCGACCACAGCCCGCCCTCGTCGCTGGCGACGTCGGGCCGCACGCCCGCCAGCCGCTGGGCCTGGGCGGGCGTGGCCAGGCTGGCGACGGCCGCGGCGATCAGCAGACCAGAGCGCATCGGCCCGCTCAGAGCGGCGCGTCCTTCAGCATCGCCGTCACCAGGATCCTGGCGCCCTCCGGCTGGCGCATGTCGGCGTTGGGTCCGGCGAGCGCGGTGTTGTACCAGACAATCTTGCCGGTCTTCAGATCCACCAGGGAGGCCATGGCGTACTGGTTGCCCAGCGGGACGCTGACCCCCAGGGCCGCGAACCCGATCATCGCCACCACGCGGCCGCCGCTGGCATAGGTCCCGCGCGCGGTGACGAACATGGCGTAGTCGGCCTCATAGGCCGCGCCCAGCGCCTGGGCGCCGTCGCCGATCGTCCAGTCGAAGGCCCCCTTCTTCGTGGGGATGTAGCCATAGGGGATGGATTTGGTGACCGCCTCGTTGAGCCGCAGAAGCTGACCGGTCCGACCCTCCATCGCGCCTTCGGGATTGACCATCCGGAACTGGTGCGCCCGCGCCTTCAGCGACGAGGACATCTCGGCCGTCAGGTTGTCCTTGCCCTGCTGGCTCCAGTCGGCGCGCGGGTCCTGCAGGCCCGAGGCCGTCAGGACCGCCAGGTGCACGTCCGGCTGCAGCAGGATGATCCGGGCGCCCGCCGGCGGCTTGGGCCCGTCCTTCACGGCCAGTTGGGTGCTGGTGGTGGTGCAAGCGGCCAGCAGCAGGCAAGCGGTCATGGCCGCCAATACGCGTTTCATCAGATGGAGCCCCCCGGCCCGTTTAAGCGCGGCGTGGTCGCCGCGTGCGCAACCTAGACGGTTATCGCCTCGCCTGTCGACGACGAAAAGCCATGCGGCGAAGCCTACCCATTTGACACCCAAGGCCACGCTCGGTACTTGCTCTTGCGACTCGTTATTAGTTGCAAGAGAGAGACCTTCCATGACCGCCTCCCCCCGCGCCCTGCTCCTGGCCGGCGCCGCCCTCGCCGCCGCGTCGATCTGCACCGCCGCCTGGGCCGATGACGACGCCGAGGCCGGCGCCTTGGTGGAAGGCGTGATCGTCACGGGCGCGCGCGCCCACACCTCGGCGGTCACCGGCCTGGACATGAGCCTGAAGGAGACCCCGCAGTCGGTGACCATCGTCAGCCAGGCGCGCATCCGCGACTTCGCGCTCACCAGCGTCAACGACCTGCTGGCCCAGGTGACCGGGGTGAATGTGGAGAAGGTCGAGACCGACCGCACCTATTACAACTCCCGCGGCTTCGACATCACGAACTTCCAGGTGGACGGCGTCGGCCTGCCGCTGATCTGGGGCATCCAGTTCGGCGACCTGGACACCGTGCTGTTCGAGCGGGTGGAGACCGTGCGCGGCGCCAACAGCATGATGACCGGCACGGGCAACCCCTCGGCCACCGTCAACTATGTGCGCAAGCGCCCCACCCCCGAGTTTCAGGGCGGTCTGGCCGTGCAGGTCGGCTCCTGGGAGGACTACCGCCTGGAGGCCGATGTCGGCGGCGCGCTCAACGCCAGCGGCACGGTGCGCGGCCGGCTGATCTACGCCAATGAGGACAAGGGCTCCTATCTCGACCACTACCACGTCAACCGGAACGTCTATTCCGGCATGCTGGCCTGGGACGTGACGCCTCGGCTCACCGCCACCGCCGGCTACGCCCTGCAGGACAACCGCTCGCGCGGCGTGCTCTGGGGCGCCCTGCCCCTGACCTATTCCGACGGGACGCGGGTGGACTATCCGGTCTCGGCCACCACCTCGGCCGACTGGACCCACTGGAACGTCAAGGACCAGACCGCCTTCGCCGAGCTGAACTACCGGTTCGACAACGGCTGGAAGATCAACGGCGTGGCCACCTACAAGCGCTTCGACGAGCACGCCAAGCTGCTCTACGCCTATGGAAATCCGGACCCCGTCACCGGCCTCGGCGTCTTTGGCATGAGCGGCGTCTATCCGTCGGAATACGAGAGCTACATCCTCGACGCCTACGCCTCGGGCCCCTTCCAGCTGTTCGGCCGCACCCATGAGCTGGTGATCGGCGGCCAGGCCTCGCGCTCCACCGGCCAGGAGATCGAGGACTTCTCGGCCGACACCATCGTCTTCCCCGCGGTCGGCCAGTGGGGCTCCGTCCAGGTGGCCGAGCCCAGCTATCCGGGCCCCTACCTCGCCTCGGACCAGTCCGACCGCCTGGCGCGGGTCTACGCCGCCGTCCACCTCGACCTCACCGACAGCCTCAAGGCCGTCGTCGGCTTCAACGCCCTGAAACTGAAGTCCAAGGGCTATTCCTACGGTGTCGACACCCCGCGCGACGACAGCGAGGTCAGCCCCTATGTCGGCGTGGTCTGGGACCTGACCCCCAACATCTCGGCCTATGCCAGCTACACCGACATCTTCAATCCGCAGTCCGAGGTGGACATAACCCACGCCACCCTGGCGCCCGCCCACGGCAAGGCCTACGAGGCCGGCGTCAAGAGCGACTGGCTCGACCACCGCCTGTTCCTCACCGCCGCGGCCTTCAAGTCCGAGCAGTCGAACCTGGCCGAGTACGCGGGCAGCTTCCCGGACGGGAAGAGCTACTATGCCGGGGTCGACACCACCGTCACCGGCTATGAGCTGGAGGCCTCGGGCGCGCTGACCGACCGGTGGACGCTCAGCGCCGGCTGGACCGACCTGAAGATCGAGGACGCCGGCGGCGCGCCGACCCGCACCTATGTGCCGCGCAAGACCCTGAAGGCCACCACCACCTATCTGTTCCCCCAGCTGCGCAACCTGAAGCTCGGCGCGGCGGTGCGCTGGCAGGGTGAGGTCTCGGTGCAGGACCTCGTGCGGATCGAGCAGAAGGCCTACGCCCTGCTGGACCTCAGCGCCGGGATCGACGTCACCGACAAGGTGCGCGCCACGCTCAACGTCAAGAACGCCGCCGACCGGAAATACCTCACCAGCCTGATGTGGAACCAGTCGCACTACGCCGCCCCGCGCAGCGTCGCCCTGCGCCTCGACTACAGCTTCTGAGGTCGCCGCCATGGACGCCCTGCGCCCGGCCCTGACCTTCCTCCACCGCTGGGTGGGCCTGGCGATCGCCGGCTTCCTGTTCGTCTCCGGCGTCACCGGGGCGGTGATCTCCTGGGACCACGAGCTGGACGACCTGCTCAATCCCCGGCTGATGTTCGCCCAGTCCAAGGCGGGGTCGCCCCTCCCCGCCCTGGACCTGGCCCGCGCCATCGAGGCCCGCGACCCGCGCGTGATGGTCACCTATGTCCCCCTGGCGCCGGAGCCTGGGGGGACGCTGGCCTTCGGGGTCGAACCGCGCCAGGACCCGGCCACCCGCAAGCTGTTCGAACCCCGCTACAACCAGGTCTTCCTCGACCCGGCCACCGGCGCCGAACAGGGCCGGCGCGCGTGGGGGGCGGTCTGGCCGATCACCCGGGAGACCTTCGTCTCCTTCCTCTATGTCCTGCACTACAGCCTGCACATCCCGGCCTTCTGGGGGATCGACCGCTGGGGGATCTGGCTGCTGGGGGGCGTCGCCATCCTCTGGACGATCGACTGCTTCGTCGGCTTCTACCTGACCCTGCCCCCGCGCCGCGCCGCGGACGCCAGGGCCGGACGCGGCTTCTGGGCCCGCTGGAAGCCGGCCTGGCGGATCAAGACCTCGGCCAGCGCCTATCGCGTCAACTTCGACATCCACCGCGCCTTCGGTCTTTGGCTGTGGGGGGTGCTGTTCACCGTCGCCTTCACCGCCTTCTCCCTGAACCTCTATTCGGAGGTCTTCTATCCGGTGATGTCCAAGGTCAGCCGGGTGACCCCCGGTCCCTTCGATGTCCGCAAGCCGGCGCCGCACGACAGCCCGGTCATCCCCGCGCGCACCTACGCCCAGGTTCTCGCCGTCGCCCAGGCCGACGCGAAACAACGCGGCTGGAAGGACCCGGCCGGCAGCGCGTTCTATTCCCCCGAATTCGGCATCTATGGCGTGGCCTTCCACCCGCCCGGCGGCGACCATGGCGCGGGGGGCGTCGGCCCGCCCTACCTCTACTATGACGGAACCACCGGCGCGCTGCTGGGGGACCGCCAGCCGTGGAAGGGCACGGCCGCCGACATCTTCCTCCAGGCCCAGTTCCCCCTGCACTCGGGCCGCATCCTGGGCCTCCCCGGCCGCATCCTGATCTCCATCACCGGCCTGGTGGTGGCCGCCCTCAGCGTCACCGGCGTGGTCATCTGGCAGCGCAAGCGCCAGGGCCGGGTGAAGCGGCGGCGGTCGCGCCGGGCGCAGCGCGCTCACCCTGGCCAAGACCCCGGGCGCGCCGTCAGCCGCCCTTCCGCAGAGGTCTCGAGAAGCCCGTCTCCACCGGGCTGAAGCCGGTGGCCTGGCAGAATTCCGCCAGGCCCTCGGCCTCCAGCGGCGCGGCCAGGACCAGTTCGCCGCAGCCGGCCATCCGCGCGGCCTGGGACGCGGCCTTCAGCAGCAGTCGCCCGATTCCCCGCCGCCGCGCCTCGGGCGCCACCAGCAGGGCGCTCACCACCCCCTGGGGCCGATCGGCCAGCAGGCCCTGGCGCGCGTGCAGCACGATCAGCCCGCTGGGCGGCCCCCACTCGACCGCCAGCAGCACCGTGGCCCGCTCGGCCCGCATGCGCTCCAGCCGCGCGCCCACCGCCGCCGCCGAGCCGCCCAGCAGCTCGGCGAGGCCCGGCGCGTCCACCGCGTCGGCGGCGCGGATCTCCAGTCCATGGCGGGTGGTCAAGCGTCTCTACCTCGGCGCCGGGCGGCGCCCACAGACCCTAGCCCGCCCGGCTGCGATCGGCGACAGGGGGCTGCGCCCTCAGGCCCGCCCGCCGTCCCGCCAGGGCGATCGCGAAGGCCACGGCCACCAGCCCCGCGGCCACGGTGAAGGTGGCGCCCATGCCGGTCGCCAAAGCCTGGGGCGAGGCGCTCGTGACGTCCCTCGCCGCCGAGGCCAGGGCGAACACCGCCCCCAGCACCGAGGCTCCGGTGATGAGCCCCAGGTTGCGCGACAGGCTCAGCAGGCCTGCGATCACCCCGCGCTGGTCGGGCGCGACGTCGGTCAGGACGGCGGTGGTGTTGGCCGCCTGGAACAGGGCGTAGCCGCCGGTGACCACCACCATGGCGCCGATGTAGCCCCCGGCCCCGAACCTGGCCGGGGCCACCGCCAGGGCGAGCAGGCCCGCCGTCAGGCTCGCCAGGCCCGCCAGGGTCATGGCCGGCGCGCCGAACCGGTCCGCCAGCCGCCCGGCCGGCGCCCCGCTCAGGGCCGCCACCAGGGGTCCCGCCGTCATCACCAGCCCGACCCGCGCCGCGTCCAGCCCCAGGCCGCCCGACAGGTAGAAGGGCCCCACCACCAGGGTGGCCATCATCACCGTGGCCACCAGCAGGCTCATGGCCAGGCCGGCGGCCAGCCCCGGTCGCCGGAACATCGCCAGGGGCAGCAGGGGCTGGGCGGCGTGGCCCTGCCAGATCCAGAAGAGCGCCGCGCCCGCGACCGCGAGCAAGCCCAGCGGGAGGGCCCCCTCGCCCGCCCCGGTCATGGCCAGGGCGTAGACGCCCAGGGTCAGGGCCAGCAGGGCCGTGCCCACCGCGTCGAACCGCCCCGCCCTGGCCCGGGGCGGATCGGCCGGCAGGGTGCGGGCCGCCAGCACCAGGTTCAGGATCCCCAGGGGAAGGTTGATCAGGAAGATCATCCGCCAGCCGAACCCCGATATCAGCAGCCCGCCCAGCGACGGCCCCAGCGTCGTCCCGATCGCCGACATGCTCCCCAAGAGCCCCATGGCCGCCCCCGTCCGCCCCTTCGGAACCGTCTCCCCCACCAGGGCGAGGGTCAGGGCCATCATGACGGCCGCCCCCAGACCTTGAGCGGCGCGGGCGGCGATCAGCAGCTCGAGGCTGGGGGCGAGGCCGCACAGCAGCGAGGCCAGCGTGAACAGGCCGATCCCGGCCAGCAGCAGCCGACGGCGCCCCAGCAGGTCCCCCAGCCGCCCGACCCCGACGATCAGGCTGGTGAGCGCCAGCAGATAGGCCAGGACCACCCACTGGGCCTGCTGGAACGAGGCCTCGAAGGTCCGCGCCAGGGTCGGCAGCCCCACATTGGCGATGCTGGTGTCCAGGGCGGGCATGAGCATGGACAGCGACAGGCCCGCCAGGGCCCATCGCGCCCCGGCCTTCGCCTGCCTGACTTCGATCCGTGTCATCGCGCCGCCTCCGCCTTCGCTCCGGATGGGAGCGCCGCGACCCTAGGGCCCGGCCCGGCATGGCGGAACGCGCACGGTTTGCATTTCATTCGTGCATATGACGCCATACATGGCGACCGATGCGCGCGAGGACCGCTCCATGACCGACCTCAACCTCCTCGTCGCCCTCGAGGTCCTGCTGGCCGAGGGCGGCGTCGCCGGCGCGGCGCGGCGCCTGCGGCTCAGCCCCTCGGCCATGAGCCGCACCCTCGCCCGCCTGCGGGCGGCCACCGGCGACCCCCTGCTGGTGCGCGCCGGCCGCGGCCTGGTCCCCACGCCGCGGGCCCTGGAGCTGCGCGACCAGGTCGGCCCGCTGGTGGAGGCGGCCCAGGCCCTGCTGCGCCCGGCCCAGGCCCTGGACCTCGACCGGCTCGTCCGCACCTTCACCCTGCGGGCCAGCGAGGGCTTCGTGGAGACCTTCGGCCCCGCGCTCATCGCCCGCCTCGCCGCGCAGGCGCCCGGCGTGCGCCTGCGCTTCCTGGCCAAGACCGACCGCGACTCCGCTCCCCTGCGCGACGGCCGCGTCGACCTGGAGACCGGCGTCGTCGGCCAGGCCCAGGGTCCGGAAATCCGCGCCCAGGCCCTGTTCCGCGACCGCTTCATCGGCGTGGTGCGCCCGGGCCACCCCCTCGGCGAGGGCGAGATCACCCCCGCCCGCTACGCCGGCGCCCGTCACATCCTGGTCTCGCGCCGGGGCGCCGAGACCGGCCCCGTCGACGAGGCCCTGGCGCCCCTGACCCGCGAGATCGCCACCACCGTCGGCGGCTTTTCGGCGGCCCTGGCCCTGGCCCGCGCCTCGGACCTCGTCGCCACCGTGCCGGAGCGCCACACGGCCCCCCTGCGCGAAGGTCTGTTCAGCTTCCCCCTGCCCGCCGCCCCGCCGGAGATCACCGTCTCCCTGCTCTGGCATCCCCGGATGGACGCCGACCCGGCCCACCGCTGGCTGCGGGGCTGCGTGCGGGACGTGACGGCCTGAGACGCCCCGGCCGCCCGTCGGCCTAGACGGAATAGAGGATCTTGGCGTTGCGGGTCTTCTGGAAGGCCTCCAGCGTCTCGCCGCGCATGTGGGCGTAGACGTGCAGGTTGCTGAGGCCGACCACCGCCGCCAGCTTCTCCAGCACGAAGAAGATCGCCCCGTACTGGATCAGCGCCCGGAAGTCGCGGCGCCGGATCATGTCGCGCTCCTCGCCCGAGAGCCCCGCCCGCTCGAAACAGGCCTCCGGGTCGGACAGGAAGGCCGCGCGGGCCTCGGGAAGCACCAGGCCGTGCAGGAAGCTGTTGAGCCGGAAGGTGAGCACGCTGCGGTCGAGGTCGAAGGGATAGGTGCCCTCCAGGGTCTCGGCGCCGGCCAGTTCGCGCCCCGCCCGCGCCCGCGCCTCGGCCGCCTGCGGCGCCGAAAGCGGCTGGGCCTGGTTCTCGTAGATCGCGGTGCCGATGGCCGTCATCGAGGGCAGGTAGACGTCGCGATGCAGGCATTTGATCGAGGCCGACAGGGCGCCGCGCATCACCAGCCACATGATGACCTCGGCGCTCTCCAGGCCCCCGAGCCGGGCGTACTCGGCCTGGGTCATCCGGGTCAGGGCCTCGGGGTCGTGCTCGAACAGGTCGAGGAACTGCTGGTCCCAGGCCAGGTTGTTGAACCCCGCCCGCTCGCCGTGGACCTGGTGCGACAGCCCGCCGGTGGCGACGATGGCCACCGTGATGTCCTCCGGAAAGCTCTCGATGGCGGTGCGCAGGGCCTTGCCCAGCTTGTAGCAGCGCGCCGCGCTGGGCGCCGGGAACTGCAGGACGCCGACCTGCAGCGGCACGATGGCCGCGGGCCAGGGCCCATCGCCCTCGCGCAGCAGCGACAGCGGCGAGAGGCAGCCATGGTCCAGGGGCTTGCCCTGGAAGAAGGACATGTCGAACTCGTCGGCCATCAGGGCGCGGCCGATGTGGCGGGCCAGCGCCCCGTGCCCCGGTATGGGCGGCAGGGCCCGACGCCCCGCCCCCTCGTCGGCGGGCTCGTAGGATTCGCCGATACCCAGGCAGAAGGCCGAATAGTGATCGAAGAAGAAGGAGGTGACGTGGTCGTTGTAGATCACCACCAGGGCGTCGGGCGCCTTCTCCCGCAGCCAGAGCTTGATGGGCTCATAGGCCTCGAAGATCGGCTTCCAGACCGCGTCCTCCTGCTTGTTGTGGTCTAGGGCGAAGCCGATGGTCGGGGTGTGCGAGGTGGCGATGCCACCGACGATGTGGGCCATGACGGAGGTCCTTCGGATCAACGGTGGAGGCGTGGGCGGCGGGCGTCATTCGAACCGCACCAGCCTCGCCAGCAGCGCCGCCAGCAGCAGCGGCGCGCAAAAGATCCCGAACACCGCCACCAGGGGCAGGTGCTGGCTCAGCGCCCAGCCGCCGACCATCGGGCCCGTGAAGGCCCCGATCCGGCCGATGCCCGAGGACCAGCCGATGCCGGTGGCGCGGACCGCGTCGGGATAGACCCGCGCCCCGATCGGATAGAGGGCGTTGACCCCGCCCTGCAGGGTGACGCCGATGACGAAGGCCCCGGCCAGCACCCCGGCCAGCGGCAGCGCCACCCCGCCGAACACCAGGAAGGCGCCGGCCGCCGCCACCAGGAGCACGCAGGCGAGCGTGCGGATGTCGACCCGCGCGCTCAGCAGGCTCATCCCCACCGTGCCGACGAAGGCGCCGAGGTTGTAGACGGCGCTGGCCAGGATCGCCTGGGTCTCCGGCAGGCCGGCCTCGATGGCCAGCTTGGTGATCCAGCTGGCGATGAAGTAGAGCGCCATGAAGCCGCAGATGGTCGCGCCCCACAGCAGCATCGAGGCCGGCAGGCGCGGGCCGGCCACCACCTCGCGCAGGCGGGTGCGGGCCTGGCGCTCGACGGTGGAGATCTGCGCCGGCACCAGGGCCAGGACCAGCGGCACGAACAGGGACGAGACCAGGCCGGTGCCCACCAGCACGTTGCGCCACCCGTACAGCGGCAGGGCCCAGGCGGTGACCAGGCCGGTGATCATGGCGCCGAGGGGATAGCCGGCCTGCAGCACGCCGACGGCGAAGCTCCGCCTCTGTTCCGGCGCCGCCCGGGCGGCCAGCGCGGCGATGCTGGCCAGCACCGTGCCGATGCCGGTCCCCACGCAGAACCGCAGGGCGACGAGCTGGCCGATCGACTGGGCTCGGCTGCTGGCCAGCATGGCCAGGGTCATGATCGACAGGGCGATGAGGATCATCCGGCGGCGGCCGAACCGGTCGGCCAGGGGCGCCAGGCCGAGCCCACCCAGGGCCATGCCCGCCAGGCCGATGCTGAAGACGATGGAGAGCTCGGCGGGGCTGACGCGCCATTCCTTCTGCAGGGCCGGGGCGATGTAGGACATCACCAGGATGTCCATGCCGTCGACCATGTTCAGCAGGAAGCAGACCAGGATGGTCAGGGCCGCGGCGGGCGAAATGCGCCCCGCCGCCGCGACCGGGACCTCCGTCACCCGACGTCGGGTCACGCCGCCCCGCTCGCGTCGTCGGCCGCCAGGCGCCGCCGGACGATCAGGGCCAGGGGCACGGTGTAGAACAGGTGGGACACGAAACCGCCCAGGATGACGTTCACGTCGAGATAGTTGGGGTGGTCGTCCCCCACCACCGCGATCGCCACGTGCATCACGATCCAGATCAGCGCCGCGAAGACCATGGCCAGCAGGGTGGCCTCCCAGCCGCGCCGCCGGAACCCGGGCCAGACCAGGGCGAAGGCCACGCCCCAGGCCAGGGCGAAGGTGAAGTGGATCCCGGTCCCGACGACATAGGCCAGCGGCCCCAGCGCCGCCTGCGCGCCCTTGCCGAACACCAGGCCCACGGCGTTGCGGGGGATGCCCTCCAGCGGCATCAGGTGCTGGACCCCGACCCAGACCAGGGCCTCATAGATCCAGATCACCACCCCGCCTGTCAGGCCGCCGGTGAGGCCAGCGCCGATCGCGCGCCTTGGCATGGTCATCGCTGGCCCTCCGCCGCCCGGCCGCCTCAGAACTTCACCAGCACGGTGCCGCCGAAGTAGCGGTCGAAGTCCCGCGGCAGGGTCTGGGCCACCGCCCCGGCGCCGCCCACCGATCCGGAGATGCGGCGCAGGCCGGCGACGTACTGCTCGTCGAACAGGTTCTTCACATAGAGGCTGATCTTCAGCCGGTCGCCGGGGGGCGTCAGGTTGACCGCCGCGTTGGCGACCCCGAAGGACGGCCGGAACCAGACGGAGTTGGGATTGTTGGCGTCGGCCAGGTTGGTGAACAGGGTCTTGTCGGTCCAGGTGTAGTTGGCCGAGACGTTGACGCCCCAGTCGCCGAGCGCGAAGTCGTAGACCCCGGTGAGCCCGTACTTGCTCTCGGGCGCGTTCAGCGGGACGCCGCCCTTGATGTTGAGGGTCGGGGTCACGAACAGGTCGTCGAACTTGTTGTCGGCGAACAGGAAGTTGCCCGTCAGCCGCAGTCCGGTCATCGGCCGCAGGGTGAGCTCGCCCTCGATCCCCTTGGTGAACAGCTTGCCGGCCGAGCGCAGCACCGGCGCGCCCGAGCCGTCCGTGCCCGACGACGAGGTCTGGTAGCCGAAGAAGGTGGTGTCATAGGCCGTCAGGTTGGCGGTCAGGCGGCGGTCGAACCACTGCGACTTGACGCCGATCTCCCAGGACCGCGAGGTCTCGGGCCCCACCGGGCTGGCGTCGAAGCCGGCCTGGGTGACGTAGATGTCGGCGTCCACCGCCTGGGCCTTGTAGCCGCGGGCCCAGGAGACATAGGTCATCAGCTCCGGCGAGAACTCGTACTTCGCCGTCACCCGGCCCATCAGGGCGCTGTCGGTGAACTTGCGGTTGGCGTGGAACTGCGGGGTGCCCACATTGGCGCCCGGCGCGACCTGGCCGGCGGGGTTGATGTTGGTGGGCGAGCCGATGTGGTCGCCGTTGGGGCCGGTGACCTTGTCGTGGTCCCAGTCCAGCCGGTCGCGCACGGCCCGCGCCCCGGCGCTCAGGGTCAGCTTCTCGGTGGGATGGAAGTTCAGGTTGGCGAAGATCGCCGCGTTGACCGTGTGGACCTTGGTGATCAGGTCGGCCAGCACATAGGCGGTGTCGCGGTTGACCGTGACGGTGTTGGGCGTGGGGAAGCTGACATTGCCCGGGATGTTGGAGCGCACCCCGGCGATGGTCAGGTCCCGCTCGGTCTTGGCGTCGTAGTAGTAGAGGCCGGCGATGTAGTCGACCGCGCCCCCGACCGGCGAGGCGATGCGCAGTTCCTGGCTGAAGGTGTCGTTCTTCTCCAGGCTGTTGCTCTCGCCGCAGACCCCGTTGCGGCAGGAGAAGCTCAGCGGATTGAGCAGCAGGGCGTCCAGCCGCGTCAGGGCGTCGGCCGCCGAGATCCCCGGCACGGTGGCGTTGAACAGCTGCTGGGGGGTGACCCCGGTGAACGGCGCGTTGGTGCCGTCGCGGTCGCGGATCGCGAAGTCCTTGTACTGGCGGTAGGCGGTGATGCTCGTCAGCGTATGGCTGCCGATCTCGATGTCCCCGGTCAGGGAGACCCCGGCGTTCTTCTGGTAACCCTCCTGCTGGGTGTTGAAGTTGACGAAGCGGTTGTCGGGCCCCACCGGCGTGCCGGTGAAGGCGGCGGTGACGTTGCCCGAGGCGGCGGGGACCCGGATCGGCTCGCCGCAGCAGTCGGCCTCCCGGTCGCTCCAGTCGCCGGCCAGGGTGAAGCTGATCCCCTCGGCGGGCTCGTACAGCAGCTTGCCGCGGAAGCCGTAGGACTCGACATTGTTGACGGTCTGGCCGGTGGCGATGTTCTTCACCACCCCGTCCTCGTGCAGGTAGTAGCCGAACAGGCGGAAGGCGAGCTGGTCGTTGATCGGGCCGGTCAGGGTCAGCTTGGCGGTGCGCTCCCCGTGCTCGGCGATCCCGAGTTCGCCGCTGCCCTCGAAGGCCTCGCGGTTGGGGCCCTTGGTGACGATGACCACGGCGCCGGCCGAGGCGTTCTTGCCCTGCAGCGTCCCCTGCGGCCCGTTGAGCACCTCGACCCGCTCCAGGTCGCCGATCCCGTCGAAGACCGAGCCCACCCGGGTGTAGACCACCCCGTCGACGATGGTGGAGACCGAGGGCTCGACCCCCACCGAGAAGCTCTCGGTGCCGATGCCGCGGATGGAGAAGTTGAACAGGCGGGCCTCGTCGGCGGCCTGGAAGTTCAGCGAGGGCGCGAACTGGACGAAGTCCCGCGCATTGTCGATCGCCAGGTCGTCCAGGGCCTTGGCCTCGATGGCGGTGACCGAGACCGGCACCGACTGCAGGCGCTCGGACCGCTTCTGGGCGGTGACGATCACCTCCTCCACCACCGGGCCGGTGGTGGCGGTCTGCGCGAAGGCGGCGCCCGAAGCGCCGGCGAACGCCATGGTCAAAGCAAGCACAGACACGCTGGAACGATGCGTCATAACCGTTTCCTCCCCCGAGATGACGGCGTTGCGCCGCCTTGTTTGGACTCCGAGTAAACTGACCAGTTAGTCAAATCAACAACCAACTGACCGGTTAGTCCATTGTGCGGCGCACACCGGACGCGCTACGATCCGGCCATGGAACATCGATTGAAGAGCGCGCCGGCCGCCGCGGGCCCCGACCGGGCGCAGGCCCCGAGGCGCAAGCTCCGCGACGCCGACGCCACCCGCGACGCCATCCTGCGGGTGGCCACCGAGGACGTGGCGGCCAAGGGCCTGCACGGCTCGCGGGTGGAGGAGATCGCCGCGCGCACCGCCACCAGCAAGAACATGATCTACTACTATTTCGGCAGCAAGGAGGGCCTCTACGCCGCGGTCCTGGAGCGCGCCTATGCCGACTTCCGCTCCGCCGAGGCCGGCTTCGACTACGCCCCGCTGCCGCCGCTGGAGGCCCTGGCCGCCCTGGCCGGCAACACCTTCGACGCCCACGTCCGCAACCCCCACGTGGTGCGGATCCTGATGACCGAGAACCTCGACCACGGCCGGCACGGCGACCGCATCGACCACTCCGCCCAGCGCCGCCTGGTGCTGGAGGCAACCGGGGCGATCCTGGCGCGCGGGGTGGCGGCCGGGGTGATCCGGGCCGACGGCGCCGACCCCCTGCAGTTCCACCTGACCATCAGCGCCCTCAGCTTCTTCTTCGTCGGCAACCGGCACACCTTCGGCAAGGTCTTCGACTACGACATGGCCGACCCCGCCAACATCGCCGCCCGCCGGGCCGAGGTGATCGAGATCATGCTGTCGCGGTATCGGGCCTGAGGCGGCCCCTGCCCCGCCGCGCGGGCTGGGCTATACCGGGCGCCTGGCCGCAGCGAGGAAGCCCCCCGTGACCCCCGTCCCCATCGTCTACTTCTCCGACCTGCTCTGCGTCTGGGCCTATATCGCGCAGCTGCGGATCGACGCCGTCCGCCGCGCCTTCGGCGACCAGGTGGTGTTCGAGCGCCGCGTCTGCTCGGTGTTCGGCGACACCGCCCGCAAGATCCCCGCGACCTGGGGCCAGGAGGGCGGCTACCAGGCCTTCAACGCCCACCTGCGCCACGCCGTCACCGCCTTCCCCGAGGTGGAGCTGAACCCCGAGGTCTGGCTCACCGCGCGGCCGGCCTCCTCCTGGAGCGCCCACCTGTTCCTCAAGGCCGCCCAGCTCGACGAGGCGGCCGGCGGCGGCGTCCCCGGCCTGGCCGAACAGCTGGACCGCGCCCTGCGCCGCGCCTTCTTCGTCGAGGCCCGCGACATCGCCCGCCGCGAGGTCCAGGACGAGGTGGCCGCGGGCCTCGGCCTCGACCTTCCCCGCATCGGGGCCGCCATCGCCGACGGCCGCGCCTTCGCGGCGCTGGCCAGCGACCACCAGGACGCCGAGGCCATGCGCATCCAGGGCAGCCCCAGCTTCGTGCTCAATGACGGCCGCCAGAAGCTCTACGGCAATGTCGGCTTCCGCATCCTGGAGGCCAATATCCAGGAGCTGCTGCGCGCCCCCACCCCCACCCAGGCCAGCTGGTGCTAGGGGCTAGGCCCAGCGCGCCGCCGCCTCGTCGCGCAGCTGGCGCTTGAGGATCTTGCCCGAGGCGATGCGCGGCAGGGGCTCGGCCGCGAAGTGGAAATAGCGGGGGATCTCGAACCGGGCCAGGCGCGGTTCCAGGAACGCCCGCAGCTCGGCCGCGTCGAGGGCCGAGCGGGCGTAGATCGTGGCCCCCACCTCCTCGCCCAGCCGGTCGTCGGGCACGCCGTAGACGCTGGCCTCGATCACCTCGGGATGCTCCAGCAGGGCGGCCTCCACCGCGCCGCAGCCGATGTTCTCGCCGCCGCGGATCACCAGGTCCTTGATGCGGTCGACGATGTAGACGAAGCCGTCCTCGTCCACATAGGCCACGTCCCCGGTGCGCATCCAGCCGTCGACGAAGGTCTCGGCGTTGGCGTCGGGCCGGTTCCAGTAGCCGCGCATGATCGAGGCGCCGCGGATCTGCAGCTCGCCCCGCGTCCCCGCCGGCTGCGCCACCCCCGCCTCGTCGACGATGCGGATGTCCAGCACGCCCGACACCCGCCCCGAGCTGGCCGGATGGGCCAGGTAGTCGGCGCCGGCGATGCTCGTGCCGATGGCGTTGGTCTCGGTCATGCCCCAGCCGGTGTTGGGCGCGGCGTTGGGGAAGGCCTTGTCGATGGCGCGGACCTGTTCCGGCGCCCGGCTCGCCCCGCCGCCGCCCACGGCGATCAGCGAGCTCAGGTCGCGCCCCTCGCGGCGGGCGATCTCCACCAGGTCGCCGGTCACCGCCGGCGGGCCGTTGAAGCCGGTGATCTTCTCGCGCTCGATGATCTCCACGGCCTGGGCCGGGTCCCACTTGTACATGCAGACCAGCCGCCGCTGGGCGCGGAAGCTCTGCAGCAGGCTGACGTGCAGGCCCGAGACGTGGAACAGCGGGATGGACAGCAGCGCCGCCGGCTGCGGCCCGCCGGCCACGGGCGCGAACCCCGCCAGCATGCCCGCCTGGGCGTCCAGCTCCCACGACAGCAGGGCCGACATGATGTTGCGGTGGGTCGAGACCGCCCCCTTGGGATGGCCCGTGGAGCCGGAGGTGTAGAGCATGATGGCGTCGTCGTCGGGCGCCACCTCGCGCTCGGGCGGCCCCGCCCCCACCGGCGCGGCGCTGGCCATCACCTCGTCATAGCTGCGCACGCCGGCCGCCAACGGCTTGGTGGCCCGCACCGCGATCACCGAGAGGCCCGCCGGCGCATCCTGGCAGGCCGCCAGCCGGTCCAGACGCTCCTGGTCGGCCAGCAGCAGCTTGGCGCCGCTATCCTTCAGGCCGTATTCCATCTCGTGCGGCTGCCACAGCGCGTTCATCGCCACCGCGATCGCCCCGATCGAGGTCGCCGCCATGAAGCCCAGGATCCATTCCGGATAGTTGCGCATGGAGATCGCGACCCGGTCGCCCGTCTCGACGCCGTAGTCGCGGGCCATCACCGCGGCCAGGTGCTGCGAGCGCGTCCAGGCCTCCTCGAAGCTCAGCCGCTCGTCCTCATAGACGATGAACGGCAGGTCGCTGCGCCCGGCCTCGAACAGGGCCCGCAGATTGGCCGGCGCGTTCTTGAACGCCCGCACCCGCCGCCCCAGGGCCTCGATCTCCACAAGCTCATAGGGCAAGCCCTCGCCGGTCAGCTGCGCCAGCGCCTCGATCCTGTTCACGTGTCTCTCATCCCCAACCGCCCGGACTTCGCGCCAGGCTGACGGAGCGTTAGGCGCCAGAGTTCGGCGGCGATGTCCAGCCACCCCGCCGCGATCCCGTTCCCCCGCTCATCCCGGCGACCGCGAAGCGGCGGCGCGAAGCCGCCAAGGCCGGGCTCCCGATTCATCCCGGGCGGCGGGCCGGTAGGCGAGAGTCGGATGGATGGGGAACAATCCTCCTGCCCCATATTCTGTCCCCACGGCGCGACTCTTGCGCCCTCGCTCACAACGTCTAGGTTGAGCTGCGCTCCAGTTCAGCGCGCGGGGGAAGTTCAGTTTGGACGTCGAGGCCTTCATTCGGCGCTGGTCGAACCTTGAGGGCGGCGCCGAGCGCGCCAACTACGCCATGTTCCTCACCGAGCTGTGCGCGGTGCTGGAGGTGGAGCCCCCCAACCCCGCCGGCGGCGACCGCGCCGCCAATGACTATGTCTTCGAACGCGCAGTGAAGCCGCGCCTCAGCGAGGCCTCCACCACCCCCAAGCGGATCGACCTCTACAAGAAGAACGCCTTCATCCTGGAGGCCAAACAGTCGCGCCTGCCCGGCAAGAAGAACGCCATCGCCGGCCAGGCCAGCCTTTTCCAGGAGGCCGAAGAGGCGCCCGCCCGCAGCACCACCGTTCGCGGCTGGGACGTGATGATGCAGAATGCGCGCAAGCAGGCCGAAGGCTATGTCTTCCTGCTGGACGCCGACCATCCCGCCCCGCCCTTCATCATCACCTGCGACGTCGGCCACTGCCTGGAGCTCTATGCCGATTTCACCGGCACCGGCCGGGCCTACGACCAGTTCCCCGACCGCAAGGGCTTCCGCATCTTCCTGGATGACCTGCGCGATCCCGATGTCCGGGCGCTGTTGGTCAAGGTCTGGACCGATCCGCACAGCCTCGATCCCACCAAGGAATCCACCCGCGTCACCCGCGAGATCGCCAAGCGGCTGGCCGAGGTCAGCAAGGCCCTGGAGGCGAAGGAGAAGGATCCCGAGCACGTCGCGCACTTCCTGATGCGGTGCCTGTTCACGATGTTCGCCGAGGACACCGGCCTGCTGCCCAATGACAGCTTCAAGGCCCTGCTGGCCAAGAGCGTCGCCGACCCCACCCACTTCCCGCAGCGCCTCAAGCGGCTTTGGCAGGAGATGGAGCATGGCGAGGAGTTCAGCCACGTCATCGAGGCGCGCGTGCGCCACTTCAATGGCGGCTTGTTCAAGGACACCACCGTCTTCGAGCTGGGCCGCGAAGAGATCGGCGAACTGCTCGCCGCCGCCAAGTCCAACTGGACCCAGGTCGACCCCGCCATCTTCGGGACCCTGCTGGAACAGGCTCTCGATAAGACGGAACGCCGCAAGCTCGGCGCCCACTACACGCCGCGCGCTTATGTCCAGCGGCTGGTGGAGGTCACGGTCATGGAGCCCCTGCGCGCCGACTGGCAGGCGGCGCTGACCCGGGCCGAGGACGCCAAGGAGGCCGGCAAGGACGCCGACGCCATCGCCCAGGTCCGCGCCTTCCACCACCAGCTCTGCACGACACGCGTCCTTGATCCAGCCTGCGGCACCGGCAACTTCCTCTATGTCGCCCTGGAGCTGATGAAGAAGCTGGAGGGCGACGTGCTGCAAACGCTCATCGCACTTGGAGATCGGCAGTCCGACCTAACGCTCGCGGGCGAGAGCATCGACCGGTCAAACATCACGGTCGATCCCCACCAGTTTCTAGGTCTGGAGCTCAACCCCCGCGCCGCCGCCATCGCCGAGCTGGTGGTCTGGATCGGCTATCTGCAATGGCACTATCGCAACCACGAGAGCCACCCCGCCGAGCCCATCCTGCGGGCCTTCAGCAATATCAACTTCGGCAAGCGCGAGGGCTATGACGCCGTCCTCACCTGGGACGGCTACCCGGTCCCCGGCGTGGTGGAGAAGGACGGCAAACGGGTCGAAACCTATCCCAATCCCCGGCGGCCCGACTGGCCGGTCGCGGAGTTCATCGTGGGGAACCCGCCGTTTATTGGCAAGGGCAAGGACATGCGCGAGGCCCTTGGCGACGCCTATGTGGAGAGTCTTTGGAGCGCTCACCCTGATATCAACGACTCAGCTGACTTCGTGATGTATTGGTGGGATCACGCTGCCGCATCACTTACCGCACCACGAACGGCACTCCGACGATTCGGCCTTGTTTCCACGAACTCTATAACCCAGGAGTTTTCGAGGAGAGTAATAAAGCAACGTCTAGCATCTAAGCCGCTCTCCTCCATCATCTACGCGATTCCAGATCACCCATGGACTAAGGCATCGCCGGATAGCGCCGCAGTTCGCATCGCAATGACCGTCGTTGCACGGGGATCAAGACCCGGAGTATTGGATCAAGTTATATCGGAATCTGATTTAGATACTGATGAACCAAAGATACAATTTTCTCGCGAAAACGGGACAATACACTCCGATCTGTCGGTTGGTTCAGACGTTACCGACGTAGCGAGCTTGGTTGCGAACTCCGGGATATGCACAACGGGCGTAATATTTCTCGGAGACGGCTTTCTTCTGACTGCCTCGGAAGCAAGGCTCCTCATCGAACGCAACCCTCTGTCTGCTAGGGTCATCAAGAAGTATGCTAGCGGCCGAGATCTCAACGGTCGGATGAGAGAAAAGCGGATCATTGATCTCGACGGATACGACGAAATTTCAATTCGAAGAGAATTTCCCGAGATCTATCAGCGACTTCTTGAACTCGTTAAACCGGTTCGAGCCCTCAACAGGGAGCCATATCGACGAGACAACTGGTGGCTATTCGCTAGAAAGAACACGGACCTCCGAAGTTTTATAAATGGACAATCTAAATACATCGCGACGAGCTTAACATCGAAGCATAGATTTTTTACATTTGTGAATTCCGACACTATTCCAGACCAAACCTTGGTTTGCATCGGACACTCCGACGCTTATGTAATGGCCGTTTTGTCCTCGAAGGCGCACGTGGCCTGGTCCCTAAGATTGGGGGGCTGGCTTGGCGTGGGAAATGATTCCAGATACCTAAAAATCAAATGCTTTGACCCATATCCTTTCCCCGATGCAGGTGCTGAACTTGAGTTGCGTCTGCGACAGCTAGGCGAGGAACTCGACACCACCCGCAAGCTCGTCCAGGCCGAACACCCCGACCTCACCCTCACCGGCCTCTACAACCTGCTGGAAAAGGTGAAGGCCGGTGCCGCCCTCACCCCGGCGGAGGTAGACGCCAAGCAGCGCGGCCGGGTGCTGATCCTCAAGGAACTGCACGAGCAGATCGACGCCCTGACGGCCCAGGCCTATGGCTGGCCGGCCGACCTCACCGACGAACAGATCCTCGAACGCCTGGTGGCCCTGAACGCCGAGCGCGCCCGGGAAGAGGCCGCCGGCCAGGTCCGCTGGCTGCGCCCCGACTATCAGATCCCCCGCTTCGCCAAGGGGGCCAAGGCCAAGACCGGCGAGCTTGACCTGGGCGAGACGGTGGTCGCCCTCGACAAGGGCCTCCCGCCCTGGCCCAAGGACCGCTACGAGCAGCCGCTCGCCATCGAGGCTCTGCTCACCGCCACGGGCCGCGCCATGGATCCCGCCGAACTCTCCCGCGCCTTCAAGTCCGGTGGCAAGAAGATCGAGCAGCGCGTCCTCCAGGCCCTCACCAACCTCGCCCGCTACGGCCGCGTCACCGCCCTGCCCGACGGCCGCTACGCGGCGCGGCGGGCGGCGTGACCAGCGCGGCCGACATCGATGCGCTGTTGGCCGCGCCGAAGACCCTGAGCGGCGCGCCACGGTGGGCGCGCGACGACACATCGGCAGTCGTCAAGCTTGCTTCGCCCGTCGCGATATCCGGCGTCTTGGGGGGTCTGATCCTCCACGCTCACGCGACCTTGCAGACGACGCCTCAGCGGGGCGGCTGCGCACTGATCTACGAAGACAGGCCGATCCAACGGCTGTCCATCCTCCCCGATCATGCGCACCACAACCCCTTCAGGGCGTCAGCCCCAGCAGGACTGCGTGGCCTCACCCTGCCCGCCGATGCGAGCCGGCTGCACGCCTGGAAGCACAACCGAGCTTGGCCGCGCGTGGGAGGTGACAATGTCGCCTTCGCCGAACCTTTGCCGGTCGAGGTAACCTCGATGAACGAGGGGCTAACGATCTTTTTGGCCCTTTGCGGTATAGAGGGCGATCTCCCGCCGCCGCCTTGGGAGCCGAGACTGCTGTGAGCCTGATCTTCGATCTGAAACACGTTCTGAATGCCGTCGCCGCCGAGCCGGACGTTTCCACACGGGTGGAAACGACGACGCTCCTGCCGGGCGGCGGCGTCGCCACAGTCTCAGTGCGCCCGGCAGGCGACAGCTTCGTGGTTTCTGATGATGGCGCTGCGCGCGAGACCATGCTGTCCCTGGGGCTGGCCGAATTCTCGCGGGGCGACGCCCGCCGAGCACGTGAGATAGCGCAGGCGCGCGGCCTTTCGTTCGAGCACGACACATTCATGCTTCAAGGCGTCGGGCCAGAGCAGATTGGCGCCGCGATCGCCTATGTCGCCGACGCGACCCGCACCCTGGTCGCCGAAGCCCTGGAAGCCCGAACCCGGCGCGGTCAGCGGGATCTGGTCAGCCGGACCGTCGACCGCCTGCACGAGCTGCTTCCGGGTGCGACGGTTGACGCCGAACGCGAACTGCTCGGCGCCAGCACCAAGGCCCACCGGTTCGACTTGGTTATGAGCCTTCCGGGTGACCGCTACGCGGTCTTCCAGACCGTGACGCCATCGCCGGCCTCCATCGCCCCGGCGCACCTGAAGCTATATGACCTGCGGCAAGCCCATGCTGACTGGCCGCGGGAAGTCGTCGTCGAGGACTTGTCGGTTTGGCCGGGCGAAGATCTCGCCATCATGCAGCAGGTCGCTGACCACGTCCGCGACTTCAAGGCCCCCTGGACCGACCTGCGTCAGCTCGCCGCCTAGCCCCCCACCGTCCCCGTCGACCCCCGCACCACCAGCTGCGGCTGCACCTCGTGCGCGTCCGCCCGCTTCTCCCGCAGGGCGTTGGGCACCAGCATCTCGCCGGCGATCCGGCCCATGTCGCGCAAGGGGAGCCGCACCGAGGTCATGGGGGGCCAGAGGCGCACGGCGATGGGGGCGTCGTCATAGCCCACCACCGAGACGTCCTGCGGGATCCGCAGGCCGGCCTCGCGGGCGGCGGTGTAGACCCCCGTGGCCATCTCGTCATTGAGGCAGAAGACCGCCGTGGGGCGGGCCTCCAGGGCGAAGAGCTCGTGGGCGGCGTTGACCCCGCTCTCATAGGTGTAGGCGCCGATCTTGGCGTAGTCCGGCGCCAGATGCAGGCCGCGCTCGGCCAAACCTTCCTCGAACCCCTTCTTCCGCTCAATGGATGAGCGGAAGGTGGGCGGGCCGGAGATGAGCGCGATGCGGGTGTGGCCGAGGTCGGCCAGGTGGCGGGCGGCCTCGGCGGCGCCCTTGCCGTCGTGGCTCACCAGCATGCGGTCGGGGGCGTCCAGGGCGACGGAGCCGATCCGCACATAGGGGACGTCCAGCTCGCGCAGCAGGGCGGCCAGCTTCTCGTCCTCCGAGACCGGCGAGGGCAGGACCACGGCGAACAGCTTCTGGCGCTCCACGAAGTCGCGCATGTCGGCCAGCAGGCGGGGCGAGTGGCGGTCCACCGGGCGGACCACCAGCTCGAAGCCGGAGCCGGCCATGGCGTCCAGCAGGCCCTGCTGGTGGCTGATGGTGTGCTGGGGGTTGGGGTTGTCGTAGATCAGCCCCACCAGGAAGGAGCGGCGGAAGGCCAGGCCGCGGGCCTGGGGGTCGGGGACGTAGCCGGTCTCGCGCATGATGGCGAGCACCGCCTTGCGGGTCTCCTCCTTGACGAAGGGGCTCTCGTTGATGACCCGGCTGACGGTCTTCTTCGACACCCCGGCCAGGCGGGCGACGTCGTTGATGGTGTGCCGCTTGCGGGCCGGGTCGGCCTCGGCGGCGCGGGCCGTCTTCTCGGGGGGGTCGCCTGGCGCCAACGGGGTGTCCTCGACTCTGTCGCCCGTATGTAGCCCGCGTGCGGCGCCCGCGCCAAGCTGGCCCCTTGCGGCGGGCATGACACCGGTATCATTCTAGGGCCATGCGCAGCCTGCTCCAGATCCATCCCGACGACGACGTGGCCGTCGCACTTGTCGGTCTTGACGGTCAAAGTGTTGTCGATGGTCGGCCCGTGTCGGCCGACATTCCCGCGGGCCACAAACTGGCTCTGCGCAAGGTGTTGAAGGGGGCGCCGGTGCTGAAATACGGCTGGCCCATCGGCCATGCGCTGGCCGACATCGAGGCCGGCGACCACGTGCACAGCCACAACTTGGCGACCAACCTCTCGGGGCTGGAGGACTACCGTTATCTTCCCTCCGCGACGGCCGACATGTGCGCGGGGCGGGACGACGCGACCTTCGACGGCTACCTGCGCGCCGACGGCCGGGTGGGGACCCGCAACGAGATCTGGGTCCTGTCCACCGTCGGCTGCGTGGCCCGCACCGCCCAGAGGATCGCCGCCGAAGCGACCCGCCGCTTCGCCGGCCGGGTGGACGGGGTGGTGGCGCTGACCCACCCCTTCGGCTGCTCCCAGCTCGGCGACGACCTGGCCGCCACCCGGGCCATCACCGCCGCCCTGGCCCGCCACCCCAACGCCGGCGGGGTCCTGATTGTCGGCCTGGGCTGCGAGAGCAACCAGCTCGGCCCCCTGCTTGAGGGCCTGGAGGGGATGGACCCGGCCCGACTGAAGGCCTTCTCCGCCCAGCTCTCGGAGGACGAGATCGAGGAGGGGCTGGCGGCGATCGAGGCCCTGGTGGCCGTGGCCGAGCGCGACGTGCGCACGCCCCGCCCGCTGTCGGACCTGGTGATCGGCCTGAAGTGCGGCGGGTCCGACGGGCTCTCGGGCCTGACCGCCAACCCCCTGGTGGGGCGGATCGCCGACGCGGTCACCGGCGCCGGCGGCACGGCCATCCTCACCGAGATCCCGGAGATCTTCGGCGCCGAACGCCTGCTGATGGCCCGGGCGGAGAGCGAGGCGGTGTTCGACGACATCGTCAGGATCGTCAATGATTTCAAGACCTACTTCCTGGCCCACGGCGAGCCCATCAGCGAGAACCCCTCGCCGGGCAACATCGCTGGCGGCGTCACCACCCTGGAGGAGAAGTCCCTCGGCGCGGTTCAGAAGGCCGGCCGCGGGCCGGTCACCCAGGTGCTGCGCTATGGCCAGAGGACCGACCGGCCGGGCGTCGTCCTGCTGGAGGCGCCGGGCAATGACGCGGTCTCCTCCACGGCCCTGACGGCGGCGGGCGCCACGGTGATCCTGTTCACGACCGGGCGCGGCACCCCGCTGGGCTTCCCCGCCCCGACCCTGAAGATCGCCACCAATTCCAGCCTGGCCCAGCGCAAGCCGCGCTGGATCGACTTCGACGCCGGCCCCGTGGCCAGCGGCCTGCCCATGGACGCCGCCGCGGAGTCCCTGCTGGCCACGGTGCTGGCCACCGCCTCGGGCCGCCACACCCGGGCCGAGGAGAACGGCGAGCGGGAGATCGCCCTGTGGAAGCGCGGGGTCACCCTTTGAGGCTGTCGGAGGCGACCCTTTCCCAGATAGCTCAAGGGGTTGAGCTCCCGGGCTACGACCGCGCGAAGGCCGCGATCGGGGTCGTCCACTTCGGCCCCGGAGCCTTCCACCGGGCTCACCAGGCCTGGTATTTCGACCAGATGCTGGCGGCGGGCGCCGGCCCTTTCGCCGTGGCGGCGGTGTCGCTGCGCAGCGGCGGGGTCCGCGCGGCGCTCGCCCCCCAGGATGGCCTCTACGTCCTGGCCACGCGGGAGGCTCGGCCCAGCTTCCGGGTCATCGGGTCGATCAAGGCGGTGCTCACCGCGCCGGGGACCCCGGAGGCGGTGTTCGCCCAGTTGATGGCGGCCCGCCTGGTGACCGCCACGGTGACCGAGAAGGGCTATTGCCTGACGCCCGCCGGCGGCCTCGACCTCGCCCACCCCGACATCGTCCATGACCTGACCCGGCCGCCCTTGCCCGTCAGCCTGGTGGGCTGGCTGGCGCAGGGCCTGGCGCGGCGGCGGGAGGCGGGGCTCGCCCCCTTCCTGACGCTCTCCTGCGACAACCTCTCCGACAACGGCGGCAAGCTGGGGCGGGCGGTCGCCGCCTTCGCCCGGGCCTCGGGCGACGTCGCCCTGGCCGACTGGATCGCGGCGAACGCCGTCTTCCCCTGCAGCATGGTGGACTCCATCACGCCTGCCACCGATGACGCCCTGCGCGCCGAGGTGGAGGCCGCGACGGGCCTGGCCGACGCCTGGCCGGTGCAGCGGGAGGGCTTCCTCCAGTGGGTGGTGGAGGACCGGCTGGGGGACCTGTCGCCGGCTTTCGCCGCCGCCGGGGTCACCCTGACAGCCGACGTCGCGGCCTTCGAGCGCGCCAAGCTGCGGCTGCTGAACGGCGCCCATTCGACGCTGGCCTATGTCGGCCTGCTCAAGGGCCACGAGACGGTGGCCCAGGCCATGGCCGATGCCGACCTGTCGGCCTTCGTCGAGACCCTGATGACCGACGACATCGCCCCCACCCTGGGTCCCACGCCAGCCCTCGACGTCCCGGCCTATATCGCCGCCATCCTGGCCCGCTTCCGCAACCCGGCCATCGTGCATCGGCTGTCGCAGATCGCCTGGGACGGCTCCCAGAAGCTGCCCGTCCGCATCCTGCAGACCACCGCCGACGCGCTCGCGGCCGGGCGTTCCCTGGAACGTCTGGCCGTGCCGGTCGCCGCCTGGATGAGGTTCATCGAGCGCCGGGCCAGCGAGGGCGGCGAGATCGTCGACCCCCTGGCCAAGGACCTGGCGCGCCGCAGGGGCGTGGCCGATTTCCTCGCCCTTTCAACGGTCTTCCCGCAGGACCTCGCGGCGAACCCGGCCTGGCGCGCGGCGGTCGAGGCGGCCTATGCGGCCCTCTAGGTGCCCTTGGCCTTGGCGCTGGAGTCCAGCACCTCGGGCCGCCTGGGCGTCATGTCGTCGAGGTTCCAGTCCGCCGGATTGAAGGGCCGCGCCGTGGGCTTGGGGTGCGGGTAGCCGTGCAGGGCCTGCTCGGAATCGATGATCGTCCCGCGCCCCTCGGCCACGTCGGCCAGCAGCCGGACGTCATCATAGTCCCGGTCCCAGGGCCGGGCGCCGGCGTTCATCAGCACCGACTTCTGCACCTCCACCGCTGGCATGGGCTTGAAGCCCTGCGGCCAGGTCGGCGGCGTCTTGGTCTCGATGATCCTCGCCGGACCGGTGGTGTAGCGGCCCAGCATGGGCAGCGGCCGGCCGATGCGGTCCACGGCGATGTTGTCCCTGGCGTAGTACTCCACGTCCCCGTCGCCCCCGAGCTCGAAGAAGGCCACCTGGTCGGGGGTGGAGATGCCCGCCCGCATGGCGTTGCCCACGGCGACGATCTGGCCGGTCTGGTAGGGGTGATCGCCCCACTCATTGGCCTGCAGGTTGTAGTGCAGGACCCGCTGGCCGGGGTCGAAGATCAGGTTGTTGGCCATCACCGCCCGCACCCCGCCCTTGAACAGCGCGTTGCGCTCATAGTTGTGGGCGTAGAGGTTGCCGACGATCAGCAGGTCGCTGGCGTTGTCGTGGATCAGGCTGCCCTTGGAATGCTCGATCTTGCCGTGGGTCGAATAGGCCAGGCTCTCGGCGATGATGTTGTTGGAATAGGTGATCCGGTGCGAGGTCGCCGCCCGCCAGTCGTCGGGGGTCTTGCCCACGAACCTTAAGCCGGAGACCGACAGGTTCTCGTCCGTCGCCCAGGTGAAGGTGCAGTGGTCGACGATGACGTTATAGGCCCCGCTGACCGTGGAGAAGGCGTCCTCCTCCCAGCCGCTCTTCTTGGGCTGGCCGGCCTCGCCCGGCCGCACGCGGATGTGCTGCACGATCACGTCATGGGCCGAGACGTCCATGCCGCCGCGAATCAGGGTGACGCCCGGGGACGGCGCCGTCTGGCCGGCGATGGTGAGGAAGGGCTCGTCCACCTTCAGCGTCTTCCGGTCGAGATCGATGACCCCGCCCACCTCGAAGACCACGATGCGTGGCCCCTTGGCCTCCACCGCCTCGCGGAAGGAGCCGGGCCCCTCGGAGGCCAGGGTGGTGACCCTGATGATCCGCCCGCCACGGCCGCCGGGGGTGGTGGCGGCCCAGCCCTGGGCGCCCGGGAAGGCCAGCGGCTCGGCGGCCTGCGCCGCGCCGGCCGCCAGCAGGATCGAAAACGCCGCGGCCGCGGCCAGACGCATGCCCATGGAAGCTCTCCCTGACGTCCCTGGAAATTGCGCATTTGGGACTTGATTTGAAAATGACACCGGTTTCCTCTAGAGACAACAGCGCCTTTTGCGGGCGAGTGGGGTGGGAGGCGATTTCGCGTGAGCGTTCCGGCGGCAGGCATGGCCGAGGGCTTCCCCACGGACGAGGTGGCGGCGCGGTTCGTCCGCGCGCGGCGTTCGGCCACCGCCCTTCCCGATTTCCCCGGCCCCCTGCCGAGCGACCTGGCCACCAGCTATCGGGTGCAGGACGCCGCCATCGGCCTGTGGGACGACGAGGTCGTGGGCTGGAAGGTCGGGCGGGTGCCGCCCGAGCATGAGCAACGCCTGAACAGCAACCGCATCTGCGGTCCGGTCTTCGGCCGCGCCGTCTGGCATGTGAAGCCCGGCCAGGTGACGCCCTTCCCGGTGTTCATGGGCGGGTTCGCCGCGGTGGAGGCCGAGTATGTGGCCCGCATCGCCTTCGACGCCCCAGCCGACAAGCTGACCTGGACCGCCGAGGAGGCCGCCGAGCTGATCGGCGCCATGCATATCGGCATGGAGCCGGCGGGCAGCCCCCTGGCCAGCATCAACATCCTGGGCCCCACCGCGGTGGTGGCCGATTTCGGCAACAACGCCGGCCTGATGATCGGCGCGGAGATCGCCGACTGGAAGGGCCGGCGGATCGAGGATCTGCGCTGCGAGACCCTGATCGAGGGCCAGGTGGTGGGCCAGGGCGGGGCCTTCGTCCTGCCCGGGGGTCCGATCGAGTCCATCCGCTTCCTGGCCGAGAACACCGCGCGCCGGGGGCGGCCGCTGAAGGCGGGCATGTATGTCTGCACGGGCGCCGCGGCCGGCATCCATGACATCGTGGCCGGCCAGACCGGCGCGGTACGGTTCCACGGCTTCGGCGAGATCGCCTGCTCGGCCTATCCGGCCAAGCCCGCGACCTGACAAACAACCTCCCGCGCTCGGCGATGGCGCGGGGGATCAAGAGATGTCGCCAAGGCGAAGAAACAAAAGGGCGTTCTGTCCATGACCACCACCACCGACACCGCCGTCGCGGGCGGCCAGATGACCCGCCGCCGCTGGGTGATCTGCGCCCTGCTCTTCACCGCCGTGGTGATCAACTATGTCGACCGCCAGATGCTGGGGGTGCTCAAGCCCTTCATGTCCAAGGAGATGGGCTGGAGCGAGACCGACTACGCCGACATCGTCTTCTATTTCCAGGCGGCCTACGCGGCGTCCTACCTGGTGTTCGGGGCCTTCGTGGACCGCGTGGGCGCCAAGATCGGCTACGCCACCGCCTTCATCATCTGGCAGGTGGCCCACATCGCCCATGCCGGGGCCACCAGCCTGCAGCAGTTCTTCCTGGTGCGGATGCTGCTGGGGATCGGCGAGGGCGGCAACTTCCCCGGCGGGGTGAAGGCGGTCACCGAGTGGTTCCCCAAGAAGGAGCGGGCCTTCGCCACCGGCATCTTCAACGCCGGCTCCAACATCGGGGCGGTCATCACCCCCCTGCTCGCCCCCATGATCATGCTGGCCTACGGCTGGCGCGCGGCCTTCGTCATCACCGGAGTCATCGGCCTGCTGTGGATCATCGCCTGGGTGATCATGTACCGGGCGCCGGAGAAGGAGCCCAAGGTCAACGCCGCCGAGCTCGCCCACATCCGCTCCGACCCCGAGGACTCCGACCAGAAGGTCAGCTGGCTGAAGGTGGCCGGCAAGCGCGAGACCTGGGCCTACGCCATCGGCAAGTTCCTGATCGACCCGGTCTGGTGGATGCTGCTGTTCTGGCTGCCGGACTACTTCAAGAAGACCTTCGAGCTGGACGTCACCACCTTCGGCCTGGTGCTGGCGGCGGTCTATCTGATCTCCGACGTCGGCAGCGTGTTCGGGGGCTGGATGTCCTCGCGCCTGATGAAGGCCGGGCGCAGCCTGAACGTCTCGCGCAAGCTGACGATGCTGCTCTGCGCCCTGGCCACCCTGCCCTACTTCTTCATCAACCAGATCCACGACCTGTGGACCGCCACCGCCGTGGTCGGGCTGGTGGCCGCCGCGCACCAGGCCTTCTCGGCCAACCTCTACACCCTGCCCGGCGACGTCTTCCCCCGGAGCGCGGTGGGTTCGGTCATCGGGATCGGCGGCATGCTGGGCGGGATCGGCGGCATGGTGATGGCCAAGTCGGTGGGCCAGGTGCTGGAGCACGCCGGCGGCTATGGCCCGATCTTCGCGGTCTGCGGCTGCATCTACCTGCTGGCCCTGCTGGTGGTGCACCTGCTGTCGCCGCGCCTGGCGCCGGCCAGGCTCGACTAAGCGGCCGAGGACCAGCGCGGCAGGGATTCCAGCAGGCCGGCGGCCGTCGCCTCGGCCTGGACTCGGATGTCGGGGACCGAGGTCATCTCCCAGACCGCCCCGCGGGTGATGGAGCCGACGGCGTAGAGGCTGGGCCAGGCCACGCCGTCGCGGCCCACCAGGCGCGAGGCGTCGTCGACCTCGGCGCCCAGGCGGTTGGGATCGGGACGGATCAGGCCCCGGGCCAGCAGGCGGGCCAGCAACGGGTCGGCCGACCGGGTGATGTCGCCGGGCAGGCCCATGCAGTTGATCACCGCCCCGACGCTCATCCGGCGCAGGGCCTCGCCGCCCCGCGGCCGCCAGACCACCTCGACGCCGCGGCCGTGGGGGGCGAGCGCCACCACCTCCCCGGCCCTCAGGGTCAGGTCGCGGGCCCGCATCAGGGTGGCGAGCTGGCGCGCGGCGCTGGGCGCCAGGCGGTGGCGGTGAACGTCCCACCAGGGCCGAAGGTGGCGCAGGAAGGCCGCGCGCTCGGGCTGCGACCAGGCGCGCCAGATCTCCCGGACGTGGGGCCGCAGGTCATCGACCGCCTCGCGCCAGCCGTGCCGGTCGGCGGCGGCGCGCACCTCGCGCAGCACGGCCAGGGGCGAGCCCTGGGGCCGCGAGGCCGGCGGGCGGGCCGCGACCGGAGCGTGGGGGCGCGGCGACAGGCCCCGCCGCGAGATCGCCCAGGTGCGCCGCCCTGGCCGGGCGTGGCTCAGGACCGCGTCGACCATGGTCAGGCCGGTCCCCAGCAGCAGCAGGTCGCCCTCGGGAAGCTCGGTCTCCACCCAGGGATTGGCCAGATACCGAGGCGAGGTCAGTAGGGCGGGATCGGCGCCGGCCGGGGGCTCGGGGGCCAGCACGCCGGGCGCCAGGACCACGGCGTCCGCCTCAATCTCCCGCCCCAGGGCCAGACGGACCGTCCAGGCGCCGTCATGGGGGACGAGATCGACCACCTCGTCCTGCTCCAGCAGCAGGCGGTCGGCGCCGAAGGTCTCCAGGGCCTGGCGCAGCAGATCCTGCAGGTAGTCGCCATAGACCCCGCGGGTGACGAAGCCGCCGTGCGCGCTCCAGCCGCCGCGCAGGCTCAGCCATTTGGTGAAGTGGTCCGGCTGGTCGGGATAGGCGCTCATATTGTCCACCCGCACGTTCAGCAGGTGGTCGGGATTGGCGGTGGCATAGGCCGCGCCGCGGGCGAAGCGCCCGGCCCGCTCGATCAGCCGCACCTGGGGTCCGGCCCGGTCGGCGGCCAGGTGCAGGGCGGTCAGCAGCCCGCTGAAGCCTGCGCCGACGATGGCGACGGTCGATCGACGGGACATGGCGGCTCCTGGGCGACGGGTCTCCGACTTAATTCCTATAATTATTGTTGACTTTAAAGTGAGAAGAACTGAGGCGCCGGCCAGGGGCGGTGACGCGGCGGCGCCTTGTTAAGTTGACGCACGAGTCATTTTCCGCCAAAGCCTGACCAAAGGCCGGAGGAACCACATGAGCGACGGATCGATCGATCTCAACAGCGATGCGCGGGCGAAGGCCTACGCCACCCCGCTCGAGCTGCTGGACCCGGCGCAGCCGGAGCTGTTCCGCAACGACGCCCACTGGCCGGTCTTCGAGCGCCTGCGCAAGGAAGACCCCGTCCACTACACCGCCGAGCATGAGTTCGGCCCGTACTGGTCGGTGACCAAGTACAACGACATCATGGCCGTGGACACCAACCACGAGGTCTTCTCGTCCGAGGGCGGGATCACCATCGCCAACCAGACGGCCGGCGAAGGCCCCCTGCCGATGTTCATCGCCATGGACCCGCCCAAGCACGACGTGCAGCGCAAGACGGTCAGCCCGGTGGTGTCGCCGATGAACCTGGCGATCCTGGAGCCGCTGATCCGCGAGCGCGCCGCCAAGATCCTCGACTCCCTGCCGATCGGCGAGGAGTTCGACTGGGTCGACAAGGTGTCGATGGAACTGACCGCCATGACCCTGGCGACCCTGTTCGACATGCCCCAGGAAGACCGGCGCAAGCTGACCTACTGGTCCGACGTGGTCACCGCGGCGCCCGGCCAGGGCCTGATCGACACCATCGAGCAGAAGATGGAGATCTTCGTCGAGTACCACGCCTATTTCACCAAGCTGTGGAACGAGCGGGTCAACGCGCCGCCGAAGGGCGACCTGATCTCCATGCTGGCCCACGGCGAGGCCACCCGGAACATGGAGCCCCGCGAATACTTCGGGAACATCGTGCTGCTGACCGTCGGCGGCAACGACACCACCCGCAACACCATCTCGGGTTCGGTCCTGGCGCTGAACCAGAACCCCGACCAGTACAAGAAGCTGCGCGAGAACCCCGGCCTGATCCCCTCGATGGTCTCCGAGACCATCCGCTGGCAGACGCCGCTGGCCCACATGCGCCGCATCGCCACCCGGGACTTCGAACTGGGCGGCAAGACCATCAAGGCCGGCGACAAGGTCGTCATGTGGTACGTCTCGGGCAACCGCGACGACGAGGTGATCGCCAACCCGAACGCCTACATCATCGACCGCGAGCGTCCCCGCCAGCACCTGTCCTTCGGCTTCGGCATCCACCGCTGCGTCGGCAACCGCCTGGCCGAGCTGCAGCTGAAGATCATCTGGGAAGAGATCCTGGCCCGCTTCCCCGACATCCAGGTCGTGGGCGAGCCGAAGCGTAGCTATTCGAGCTTCGTGAAGGGCTATGAGAGCATGAAGGTGGTCATTCCCACCCGCTACTGAATATCCCGATTTTACTGACGGGTATGTACAATATTGACGCCGCTCTCCCCTCGGGAGGGCGGCGTTTTCATTTCAACTCTCTCGCTCACCTGACACACTCAAAGCATAGAATTTGGCGTAGATCATCGTTCGCATAACGATGTTCCACATACCCTAGTTAACTTCGACGACGGACTCGAATAACGTCGTTTTATTGACGGCTGCGCACAATAATATGTCGCGTTTTCTCCTGAAAGGCGTCCCTTTCATTCCCCAACGTCAATGTCGTCGTTGTTTTTAAACAGAAAATGATCTCTATCCGAACGCCGTTCGACTCTTCAGTTTCACTGCGTTGCAGCCGAGAGCCGTACAAGAGCTCCGGTGGCGTTGGGAGGTACTAGGATGAGGAATTCTCTGCTTATTCGGAGCGCGCTGGTGGCAGGCGTCTCCGCCGTCGCACTGGCGTCCGCCGGTTCGGCCATGGCGCAAGCCGGCGCCCCTCCGGTCATGATCGAGGAACTGGTGGTCACCGCTGAAAAGCGTGAAGCCAGCCTTCAGGACGTGCCGGTGGCGATCACCGCCTACACCAGTGAAAAGCGCGACCTGCTCGGCGTCGCCACTGTCGAGGATCTGGCGCGCATGACGCCCAGCCTCAGCTACACCAACAATGACCGCCTCTCGATCCGCGGCTTTGGACGCCTGACCAACGCCATCGGCACCGACCCGTCGGTGGCGCTGTATTCGGACGGCGTGTTCTCCAACTCCATGGCCGACGCCTCGACCCCGTCGCTGTTCATCGAGCGGACCGAAGTCCTGCGCGGCCCCCAGGGCACGCTCTACGGCCGCAACTCCATCGGCGGCGCGCTGAACATCATCGGCAAGCGCCCGACCGAGGACTTCAACGGCGAAGTCCGCGCGACCCTGGGCAACTACGGCGTCTGGCGCACCGACGCCCTGGTGCGCGGCTCCATCGTCGACCACCTGCGCTTCCTGCTCGGCGGCTCGCTCGAGCGTCGTGAAGAGGGCTTCATCCACAACAACGGCCCGGCCGGCGACACCGGCGCGGTCAAGCGCTACATGCTGGAAGCCCAGGTCGAAGCCGACCTCGGCGAGAACATCGTGGCGCGCCTGCGCTATACGAAGTTCGACTGGGACGACAGCTACGGCGTCGGCAACGTCTTCGAGAACACGATCTCGCCCTATGACACCACCGCCCTGGTGGGCCTGGGCAACCCGGCGCTCTACTACAACGCCACCCTCGGCTTCGGCGGCGTGAACCCGGCCATCGCCGACCCCTACAAGGTCAACACCAACCGCACCAACTACGGCAAGCTGTCGGATCACAACCGCCTGCAGGCCGACGTCACCTGGGATCTCGGCGACCTGACCGTGAAGTACCTGGGCGGCTTCCAGGCCTATACCTACGACACCGGCGGCGACCAGGACGGCACCGCCCGCACGGGGAACTTCAACGTCCCGGCGGCGACCCCCTTCGGCGCCTACACCGCGGCGAACGTGTCCCCCGACCAGGCCTTCTTCTACCAGGAGCGCCAGAAGTGGTTCTCCAACGAAATCAACGTCTCCACCAACTGGGACGGCCCGCTGCAACTGATCGGCGGCGTCTACCAGTACCACCAGACCTATGATCAGCCGCAGGGCCTGCG
Organism: Phenylobacterium sp. GW821-FHT12F10; assembly: GCF_058806695.1. Taxonomy (NCBI): domain Bacteria; kingdom Pseudomonadati; phylum Pseudomonadota; class Alphaproteobacteria; order Caulobacterales; family Caulobacteraceae; genus Phenylobacterium; species Phenylobacterium sp. GW821-FHT12F10. The sequence goes on from NZ_JBXAPY010000001.1 coordinate 2,064,828, forward strand.
GGTGATCGGCGATCCGACCGTCCAGAACCCCATCAGCCTGGCCACCGGCGGCCTGGCCGCGCCGAACCCCGAGGGCAACTACCTGAAGGTCGACGGCCACCTGGAGGTGGACTCCTACGCCGCCTTCACCCAGTTCGACTGGGAGCTGAACGACACCTGGAAGATCACCGGCGGCCTGCGCTACACCAAGGACGAGAAAGAGGGCACCGACTTCGCCCGCTACGTCTCCCGTTCGCCCACCACCACCACGGTGCTGGCGCTCGGCGGCGTCCCCGGCGCGGTGGGCGGCAACCTGGCGGTGGACTTCACCACCTTCGTGGTCTGCGGCGGCCCGACGATCGCCACCTGCCTGGCCAACCCGATCTATTCCAACCTGACCCAGCTGCCCACCGGCGGCCTGCAGCGCAAGCTGTCGGGGTCGTGGGATGCGGTCAGCGGGACCCTCGGCCTGCAATGGCAGCCCGATCCGGACACCAACGGCTACCTGCGCTACAGCCGCGGCTACAAGTCCGGCGGTTGGGTCGCCTCCAACGGCCTGTCGCCGCAGCCCTACGCGGACCCGGAATATGTCGACAGCTACGAGCTGGGCCTGAAGAAGACCTGGGGCGGCCGCCTGCAGATCAACAGCGCCCTGTTCTATAACGACTATCAGGGCTTCCAGACCCCGCTCACCGTGGTGCTGAACCCGTCCACGGGCTCCACCGGCACCCAGTTCCTGAACCTGGACGCCAAGGTCTGGGGCCTGGAGGTCGAAGGGCAATGGTCGCCCATCGACAACCTGGTCCTGTCGGCCAGCTACGCCTATCTGAACACCGAGATCCAGAAGGGCTGCTGCTTCGTCGACACCACCGACCCGAAGGCGCTTCAGCCGGGCGCCCGCCCGGTCGGCGCGCCGCTTGCCAACGGCAGCCGCAACCAGACCCTGGTGGGCAACCAGCTCCCGCTGGCGCCTGAGAACAAGTTCAACCTGAACGCCAACTACACCTGGCAGTTCGACGCCGGCTCGCTCACCGCCGGCGCCAGCTACACCTATACCGACGACCAGCAGACGACGATCTTCGCCTCGCCGCTCTACACCGCCCCCTCCAACAGCCTCGCCGACGCCCGGTTGATCTGGAAGGACGGCGAGGACCGCTTCACCGTCATCGGGTTCGTCAAGAACCTGACCGACGAAGTGGCCTATCAGAGCTCGACCCCGACGGTCCCGTCGCCGCAGGTGGGCAACCGCCGCACGGTGAAGCTGAACTTCCCGCGCACCTACGGCGTGGAGTTCCAGTACCGCTTCTAAGCCGCGGACCGGAAACGACAATTAGGGCGGCGCCGGAAACGGCGCCGCCCTTTTTCGTGGGTTGAATTGCAGCCCCCCAGGCAAACCCCATGCGTCATCCCGGGCGAAGCGCAGCGAAGGCCCGGGACCCAGGGGCGGTGCGCAGGGCCCCTGGGTCCCGGATCGGCCTGACGGCCGTCCGGGATGACGGGAGTTGTTTATCTGGGAGCGGCGTGCGGTCGCGCCGACGAGCGGCCTAGAGCAGGTTGCGCTTGAACAGGGCCAGCAGGCGCTCCCAGTGGCGCTCGGCGCTGGCCTTGTCGTAGGCGGCGCGCTGGGGGAAGGCGAAGCCGTGGTGGGCGCCGGGATAGATCTCCACCTCGCCGTTCACCTGGTTGGCGGTGACCGACTGGCTCAGCGACTCCACCATCTCCAGCGGCGCATAGGGGTCGTCCTCGGCGCAGGCGAAATAGACCTCGCCCTTGACCTTCTGGGCGGCGAGGTGCGGGCTGTCGTGCTGGTCGGTGACCAGGGAGACGCCGTAGACCGAGGCCGCGGCCTTGATCTGATCGGGGAAGTGGGCGGCGGCGTTGATGGCGTACTGGCCGCTCATGCAGTAGCCCACCGCTCCCATGGGGCCCTTGGCGGCCGCGGGGTCGGCGGCGACATGGGCCAGCAGGGCCTTGGTGTCGCTCATGATCAGCGGGATGTTGATGGAGGCCATCAGGGCGAACATCGCCTTGCGGTCCTCCTCGGTGGCGAAGCCCCCCAGCTCCAGCACGCCCGAGCGGTAATAGAGGTTGGGCAGGACCACATAATAGCCGCTGGTGGCCAGGCGCCGGGCCATGTCGCGCAGCTCCTCGCGGATGGCCGGAGCGTCCATGTAGAACAGGATCACCGGGTGCGGCCCATCCCGCTCGGGATGGACGATGAAGGTGGTGGTGGCGCCGTGCGGCGTGGCGATGTCGATCGTCTGCTCGATCATGGCGGCGCCCTAGAAGTTCACGCGGGCGCTGATGGCACCGTCCACCAGCATGTTGATCCCGGTGGTGAAGGACGACCGGGGGCTGGCCAGGAAGACGGTGGCGGCGGCCACCTCCTCCGGCGTGGCCATGCGGCCGGTGGGGTTGCGCTTGATCATCTGCTCGAAGAAGGCCGGCATGCCCGCCTTCACATTGCCCCAGACCCCGCCCTCGAAGAAGACCGTGCCGGGCGAGACCACGTTGCAGCGGATGTGCTTGGCGGCGTTCTCCTTGGCCAGGCCCTTGGCGTAGTGGATCTGGGCGGCCTTCATGGCGCCGTAGGCCGAGGCGCTGGAGGCCTCCGCGGCGGAGACCGAGGAGGTGATGACCATGCAGGCGTCCCCCTTCTCGGCGGCGGCCTTCTCCAGGAAGGGCTTGGCCGCCTCCATGGCGTTGACCGCCCCCATCAGGTCGATGTCGAACATCGCCTTCCAGTCGGCCTCCTGGGCGCCCTGGACCAGGGCGCTGGCGTTCGAGACCAGGATGTCGATGCCCCCCAGGGTCTCGCCGGCCTGGGTGACGAAGGCCTTCAGGGCCGGGCCGTCGGCGATGTCCACCACCGCGCCCCAGGCCTCGACGCCCTTGGCCTGCAGGGCGGCCACGGTCTCGGCCACCTGGTCGGCGTTGCGGGCGCAGATGGCGACCTTGGCGCCCTCCTCGGCGAACAGGTCGGCGATCGCCCGCCCGATGCCCCGCGTCGCGCCGGTGACCACCGCCGTCTTCCCCTTGAGTCCCAGATCCATGGCCGTCTCCCGTTTGGTTCGTTGCGACCTTTCTAGCGCGGGGCGCGCGGCCCGCGAGGTCTTTCTGGCCTCGGCGTTCCAAGTGATTGACGCCCCCGCGGGCCCGGACCAAGTAGGGCCATGCTCGATCAGTTCGACGCCCGCCTCGACGCCGATTTCCCCGCCGTCGATCCCGCGCGCCTGATCGCCGCCCTGGGGCCCCTGCTCCCGACCGACGGCCTGAAGACCACGGTGGAGGCCCTGCGGCCCTACGAGACCGACGGCCTGGCCGCCTATCGTTCGCTGCCGGCCGTCGTGGCCCTGCCGGAGACCACCGCCCAGGTGCAGGCGGTGCTGCGGGCCTGCTCGGAGCTGGGAGTCCCCGTTGTGGCCCGCGGCGCGGGCACCGGCCTGTCGGGGGGCGCCCTGCCCTTCCCCGGCTGCGTCCTGCTGAGCCTGGCCAAGTTCAGCAAGATCCTGTCGATCGACCGCGAGGCCCGCACCGCGCGGGTGCAGCCCGGCGTGCGCAACCTGGCGATCTCCGAGGCGGTCGCCCATCTGGGCCTGTTCTACGCGCCGGACCCCTCCTCGCAGATCGCCTGCAGCATCGGCGGCAATGTGGCGGAGAACGCCGGCGGGGTGCACTGCCTGAAGTACGGCCTGACGGTGCACAATCTGCTCTCCCTGGAGATGGTGACCCTGGAGGGCGAGGTCCTGCGCCTGGGGTCGGACGCCTATGACGCACCGGGGTTCGACCTGATGGCCCTGATGACGGGTTCCGAGGGCCTGCTGGGGGTGGTGACCGAGGTCACCGTCAAGCTCACGCCGCTGCCGGAGACCACCCAGGTGCTGCTGGCGGCCTTCGACGACGTGGCCGTCGCCGCCCAGGCGGTGGCCGAGATCATCGCCGAGGGGATCATCCCCGCCGGTCTGGAGATGATGGACGGCCCGGCCCTGCGGGCGGCGGAGGACTTCGCCCTGGCGGGCTATCCCAAGGACGCCGCGGCCATCCTGCTGTGCGAACTGGACGGCGCCGCGCCGGACGTGGCCGAGGAGATCGCCCGGGTCTCGGCCCTGCTCACCGCCTGCGGCGCCGTCGAGGTCCGCCAGGCCCGCGACGAGGACGAGCGCCGCCGGTTCTGGGCCGGACGCAAGGGCGCCTTCCCCGCGGTGGGGCGGATCGCGCCGGACTATTACTGCATGGACGGCACCATCCCCCGCCGGTCCCTGCCCCATGTGCTGACCGAGATCACCCGGCTGTCGGAGGTCCACGGCCTGGCGGTGGCCAATGTCTTCCACGCCGGGGACGGCAACCTGCACCCGCTGATCCTCTACGACGCGGCCAGGGAGGGCGACCAGGAGGCCGCCGAGGCCCTGGGCGGGGCGATCCTGGAGCTGTGCGTCGCCGTCGGCGGCACCATCACCGGCGAGCACGGGGTGGGCCGCGAGAAGATCAACCAGATGTGCGTGCAGTTCAGCCCCGCCGAGATCGCCGCCTTCCACGCCCTGAAGCGGGCCTTCGATCCCAGGGGCCTGCTCAATCCCGGCAAGGCCATCCCGACTCTGGCCCGCTGCGCCGAGTTCGGACAGATGCACGTCCACCATGGGGAATTGCCGTTTGCCCACCTCCCCCGGTTCTAGCGTCGACCTCACCGAGGCCCTGGCCGCGCGCGTGCGCGCCGGCGGCCCCCTGCGCCTGGAGGGCGGCGGGACGCGGACCTTCCATGGCCGTCCGGTGACGGGCGAGCCCCTGTCCCTGGCGGGACATCGCGGCGTGGTGGACTACGATCCCAGCGAACTGGTGATCACCGCGCGGGCCGGCACCCCACTTTGCGAGATCGAGACGCTGCTGGCCGCCGAGAACCAGATGCTGGCCTTCGAGCCGCCGGTGTTCGGGGCGGCGGGCACCCTGGGCGGGGCGGTGGCGACAGGGCTGTCGGGGCCCCGCCGGCCCTTCGTCGGTCCCTTGCGCGACTATGTGCTGGGGGCGCGGATCATGAACCCGCAGGGCGAGGTTCTGCGGTTCGGCGGCACGGTGTTCAAGAACGTCGCCGGCTTCGACGCCTTCCGGCTGATGGCCGGCTCGCTGGGCGCCTTCGGGCCGATCCTGGAGGTGTCGCTGCGGGTCGCCCCGCGACCCCGGACGGAACTCGCCCTCGCCTTCGAGATGGAGAGCCGGGCCGCCCAGACCTGGGTCACCGGCCTGATGGGCCGACCCCTGCCGCTGTCGGGCGCCTTCCACGACGGGGCCCGCCTGCACCTGCGGCTCTCCGGCGGCGAGGCCGGGGTGGCGGCGATGCGGGCCGAGCTGGGGGGCGAGACGGAACCGCTCTCCACCTGGGAGGCCATCCGCCACATGACCCATGCGGTCTTCCAGGCGCCGGTGCTGTGGCGGGTCTCGGTCCCGCCGACGGGCGCCGCCGAGGGCTTCGAGGCCGCGGCCTGGGACTGGGCGGGGGGACAGCGCTGGCTCGCCGCCGAGACGGTCGATCCGCAGGTCTGGGTCGCGGCGGACCGCGCCGGCGGCCACGCGACCCTGTTCCGCGGCCAGGCGCCCGACGGCCAGGTCTTCCAACCCCTGCAGCCGGCTGTCCTGGCCCTGCAGAAGCGGCTGAAGGCCGCCCTGGACCCGGCGGGGATCTTCAATCCCGGCGTCATGTATGAGGGGCTCTAGATGAAGACGGTCATCCAGGGTCCGCTGGCCGGGACCACCGGCGGCGACATCGCCGCCCACGCCCTGCGCGCTTGCGTCCACTGCGGCATGTGCAACGCCACCTGCCCCACCTACCAGATCACCGGCGACGAGCTGGACGGGCCGCGCGGCCGCATCTACCTGCTGAAACAGGCCCTGGAGGGTCAGCCGGTCAGCGCCACGACCCTCAAGCACCTCGACCGCTGCCTGGGCTGCCGGGCCTGCGAGACCACCTGCCCGTCGGGGGTGCAGTACCACCGGCTCTACGACATCGGCCGCGAGGCGGTGGTGGCCCAGGTCGGGCGGCCCTGGCCCGAGCGGCTGACGCGGGGCCTGATCCGCAGGGTCACCACCTCGCCGGCCCTGCTCGGCGCGGCCCTGGCCCTGGGCCGCGCGGTCCGCTTCGCCCTGCCCAAGGCCCTGGCCGCCAAGGTGACGCCCCGCGTGGCCACCGGCGCCCGGCCCACCACCTCCCATGCGCGCCGGATGCTGATGCTGGCCGGCTGCGCCCAGCCGGCGGCCGCGCCGCACTTCAACGCCGTGACCGCCCGCATCTTCGACCGGGTGGGCGTCACCCTGGTGGAGGCCCCGCGCGCCGGCTGCTGCGGGGCGGTCAGCTTCCACCTCGACGCGCCGCACGAGGGCGCGGCGGCCGCGCGCCGCAATATCGACGTCTGGTGGCCGGAGATCGCGGCAGGCGCCGAGGCCGTGGTGGTCAATTCCAGCGGCTGCGCGGCCTTCATCAAGGACTATGCCGACGTGCTGCGGGACGACCCGGCCTATGCGGAGAAGGCCCGGGCGGTGGCGTCCCTGGTGCGAGATCCGATCCAGTTGCTGTCGGAGGCCAACCTGACGCCGCGCCGCGCGCCCGCCGAACCCCGCATCGCCGTCCACGAGCCCTGCACCCTGCAGCACGGCCTGCGCCTGACCGGCCGCATCGGAACCCTGCTGCGGGGTCTGGGCTACGCCCCCCAGCCGGTGGCCGACGCCCACATCTGCTGCGGCTCGGCCGGCGCCTATTCCCTGCTGCAGCCGGAGATGTCGGGCAGGCTGAAGGCCGCCAAGCTGGCCAACCTCAACGCCTCGCAACCGGGCGCCATCTACACGGCCAATATCGGCTGCTGGATGCACCTGGCCCCGGACTCCACCGCCCCCGTGCGCCACTGGATCGAGGCGGTCGACGAGGTCACGCGGCCTTAGAGCGTGACAGCCTGAAGTGGATGCCGGTTCAGGCTGTCACGCTCTAAACATATAAAAGACGAGCCTGTTTATCCGTTTCAGATGACTTCATCTGAAACGGACAGGCCCTCGTCGGCCCGTTGACAGCCTGCCGCAGCGGCAGTCTCATGTCTGGATAAGCGGGCGGGCTCGACCACGCCGGCGCAAAGACATTTAGGGATACGACCATGGCAGATTTCGGCGGCGCCGATCTGGACGCCTTCCGCACCCAGGCCCGGACGTGGCTGGCGGAGAACTTCCCCCCCTCCCTGAAGGACCGCGCGGACATCGCCGCGGCCGAGGCCCCCGTGCCGGTGGAGGGCGACTACAAGCTCTGGAAGGAGCGCATGGGCGCCAAGGGCTGGGGCGTTCCCACCTGGCCCCAGGCCTATGGCGGCGGCGGACTGTCGGCGGCCGAGACCCGGGTGCTGCGGGAGGAGATGGCGGCCATCGGCGCCTGGAACCCCATCGGCGGCATGGGGGTGATGATGTTCGGCCCCACCCTGCTGGAGTACGGCACGGAAGAACAGAAGCAGCGCCACATCCCGCCCATCGTCCGCGGCGAACTGCGCTGGTGCCAGGGCTATTCCGAGCCGGGCTCGGGCTCCGACCTGGCGAGCCTGCAGACCAAGGCTGAGGACAAAGGTGAATATTTCCTCGTAAATGGTTCAAAAATTTGGACTTCTGGCGCTCAATACGCCGACTGGTGCTTCTGCCTGACCCGGACGGATCCGACCAAGAAGCATGAGGGGATCAGCTTCCTGCTGATCGACATGCGCACGCCGGGGGTGGAGACGCGGCCGATCCTGCTGATCTCCGGGTCGTCGCCCTTCTGCGAGACCTTCTTCACCGACGTGAAGGTGCCCAAGGAGAACCTGGTGGGGCCGCTGAACGGCGGCTGGACGGTGGGCAAGCGGCTGCTGCAGCATGAGCGCAACGGCCTGTCGGGCGGCGGCGACGGCCGGCCTCGGCACGATCCGAAGATCCTGCGCGAGACGGCCCGAAAGTACCTGGGCGTCGACGAGAGCGGCCGGCTGGCCGACCGCGACTTCCGCGCGCGGCTGGTGCAGCACGACATGGACGCGCGCGCCTATGCGCTCACCATCCAGCGGGTGGCGATGGAGAGCCGCAGCGCCAACGGGCCCAGCGCGGCCACCTCGATCATGAAGAACGCCAGCTCCAAGATCGGCACCGATCACTGCGAGCTGATGGTGGAGGCCATGGGCCAGAGCGGCCTGGGCTGGGGCGGGGAGGATTTCACCCCGGAGGAACGGGCCGCCCAGCGGGCCTATCTGCGGATCAAGTCCAGCACCATCGCCGGCGGCTCCTACGAGATCCAGAACAACATCATCTCCAAGCGGATCCTGGGTCTGCCCGACACCAACATCCACACCTACTAGAACCGGGCTTGCGGGCGGGCGCGGTTGACCCGCGTCCGCGCTGCGCCTAAAGCGCGGCCATGGCCACCTCGACCGCCATCTTTGCGATGACCGACCTGCGGAGCGTGCTGAACGCCCGCGGCGGCCGAGGTCTGCGCGTCTTCGGATAGACCGCGGGATCAGGCGTGAGCCTCTCCCCGGCGCTCCGGGGACGTGAAACCTCCACCTGACATTCCCAAACCTATCTGGAGGAGCCGCCGTGCTTTCCCTCTACCAATCCAATGGGTTGGTCCACTGGACCGACCGTGAGATCCGCCTGCGCGAGATGATGCAGGCCCACTTCGCCGCCGAGGTCGCGGCCTTCCTGACGAACGCCAACCCCGCCTGGGACATCCGCCGGACAGAGGCGCCGCAGCTGACGCCGCGCGACCTCGTCTCCGCCGCCTACGGGCCCGAGGACATCTTCTTCGTGGAGCGGCTGGCCGAGCATGACGTGCAACTGGTCCTGCGCCCGGAGACCACGCCCTCGACCTACGCCTACATGCAGCACCTGCTGAACAGCCATGGCGGGGTGAAGCTGCCGCTCTGCGTCTGGCAGGCGGGCAAGTCCTTCCGTCGCGAGCAGGACCAGGTGAGCAAGCACATGCGGCTCAAGGAGTTCTGGCAGATGGAATTCCAGTGCGCCTACACCGCCGACACCGCCAACGACTACCACGCCGCCAGCCTGGAGCCGGTGCGGCGGATGATCGAGGCCATGGTGCGCCTGCCGACCCGGATCGTGCCGTCGGACCGGCTGCCGGCCTATTCGGAGGTGACGATGGATGTGGAGGTCGACAACGGCGACAAGTGGATGGAGGTCAGCTCCATCTCGCGGCGCACCGACTTCCCGCAGCCCGCCCGTTTCGCCACCAAGGGCGGGGCGATCCGCGAGGTGGAGGTCCGCGTGCTGGAGATCGCCATCGGCCTGGACCGCTGCGTCTACAACTGGGGCGTGGCCGACGCACGGTAGGGTCGGCCCCCTCCCCTGGCCAGGCCATTTGGCCAGGGGAGTTCCCCAACGTCAGCCCTGACAAGGCGTCCGGTTTGCAGCATGGTTCGTACAAGGGAGCGGCGCCGCCAAGAGCGCCGCCCGGCGGAGGACAAAACCATGGTCTATATCCTGGGCGGCTGGCAGAGCGACTTCGCCAAGAACTGGGCGCGCCAGCAGATGGACTTCGCCGACGCCTTCGCCGAGGTGGTGGGGGAAGGCCTGGCGGCCGTCGACCTGGAACCCAAGGACATCGACACCGGCCATGTGGGCAACTTCGTCGGCGACCTGTTCGCGGGCCAGGGTTTGCTGGGCGGGTTCTTCGGCCTGGTGCATCCCGACTTCGACGGCATGCCCACCTCGCGCCACGAGGCGGCCTGCGCCTCGGGCAGCGTGGCGATCCTGGCGGCCACCGCCGAGATCGAGGCCGGCCGCTACGACACCGCCTGCGTCGTCGGGCTGGAGATGATGCGCAATGTCTCGGGCCAGCAGGCCGCCCAGAACCTGGGCGCCGCGGCCTGGGCCGGGCACGAGTTCCAGGACGCCACCTATCTGTGGCCCAAGGCCTTCTCCGACCTGGGCGAGGAGTATGATCGCCGCTGGGGGCTGAAATACGAACACCTGATGCGCATCGCGGAGATCAACTTCGCCAACGGCCGCAGGAACCCCAATGCGCAGACGCGCCAATGGGCCTTCAACGACAAGAGCTTCACCGCCGACGACGAGGCCAATCCGGTGGTCGAAGGGATGATCCGCAAGAACGACTGCGGCCAGGTGACCGATGGCTCGGCGGTGGTGTTCCTGGCGTCCGAACAGGCCGCGCGCGACTATGCCGGCAAGCGCGGCCTGCCCCTGGAAAGCCTGCCGCAGATCAAGGGCTGGGGGCACCGCTCCGCCCCCATCAGCTATGACCGCAAGGTGCGCGCCAGCGAAGGGCAACCCTATGTCTTCCCGCAGGTGAAGCGGGCGATCGACGACGCGCGGCGCCGCGCCGGGGTCTCCGACATCGCCCAGCTGGACGCGGTGGAGACCCACGACTGCTTCACCACCACCGAGTACATGGCCATCGAGCACCTGGGCCTGACCGCGCCGGGGGAGGCCTGGAAGGCGGTGGAGGACGGCTCCATCGAGATCGGCGGCCGGCTGCCCATCAACCCCTCCGGCGGCCTGATCGGCGGCGGCCACCCGGTGGGCGCCACCGGGGTGCGCATGACGCTGGACGCCTACAAGCAGGTGACCGGCACGGCCGGCGACTATCAGGTGGAGGGCGCCAAGACCGTCCAGACCCTGAACATCGGCGGCTCCACCACCACCACCGTCAGCCTCGTGGTGGGCCTGTGAGCGCCAAGCTCGATGTCATGAAGGCCCTGATCGCCGCCTGGTCCAAGGGCGACGTCGATGGGGCGCTGGCGCACATGCACGAGGACATCGTCTGGCACTACGCCGCCAGCGTCGCCCCGCCGCTCAAGGGCAAGATCAAGGCGCGAAAGTTCCTGGAGAACTTCAAGAGCCAGATCAGCGAGGTCCGCTGGCGGATGTTCGACTATGCCGAGAACGGCGACCGGCTGTTCGTGGAAGGCGTCGACGAATACCTCTCCAAGGACGGCGGCCTGGTGGCCGCCCCCTATGCCGGGGTGATCGAATTCAAGGGTGACCTGATCATCGGCTGGCGTGACTATGTCGATATCGGCGTCATGGAGGCCCAGAAGGCCGGCCACCCCCGCTCGGCCTGGGTCGACGCCCTGATCGACAGGCCGGCCCTATGAGCCACGCCCCCGAGATCCAGGCCCTGCTGGACAAGCAGGCGATCACCGAGGTCCTGGCCACCTATTGCCGCGCGGTGGACCGCGCCGACCTGCCCCTGCTGGCCGCCTGCTATCACGACGACGCCACCGAGGATCACGGCGGCACCTTCCAGGGCAGCGCGGCCGACTATATCGCCGGCATCGCGCCGATCCTGCCGCGCGGCGGGGTCATGACCCACACCACCACCAATGTCCTGATCGCCCTGGCGGGGGACACCGCCCAGGTTGAGAGCCACATCCTGGCCTTCGCCCGGCTGAAGAAGGACGGCGAGAAGTTCGACACCCTGACCCTGGCCCGGGCCGTGGATCGCTTCGAGAAGCGGGACGGGACCTGGCGCATCGCCGCCCGACGGATGGTCTGGGAGTGGAACCACGAGATGCCCATGGCCGAGACCTGGGGCCGCGGCCTGATCGCGCCCGACCCCACCGTGCTGGTGCGGGGCCGCAAGGTCCCCGACGACCTACTGTATTCGGGCTAGGACCATGGAGCTCAAGGACAGCATCGCCCTGGTCACCGGGGCCAACCGTGGCATTGGCGAGGCCTTCGTCCGCGCCCTGCTGGCCGCCGGCGCGGCCAAGGTCTATGTCGGCGCCCGCGACCCCGCCAGCGCCGCCCACCTGGCCGCCGAGGCGCCCGGACGCGCCGTCCCCCTCGAGCTGGACGTCACCCGGCCCGACCAGATCGCCGCGGCGGCCAAGGCCTGCGGCGACGTCTCGATCCTGATCAACAACGCCGGGGCCTTTCACAACCAGACCCTGATGACCGCACCGGATCTGACCGCCGCCCGTGACGAGATGGAGGTCAACTATTTCGGCCCTCTGACCCTGGCCCGCGCCTTCGCAACCATCCTGGCCAGGAACGGCGGCGGCGCGATCTGCAACGTGCTGTCCTCCGGCGGCCTAGTGGCCGTGCCGGCCATGGGCGGCTACAGCCCGTCGAAGTTCGCCGGCCGCGCGGCCACCACCTGTATCCGCGCCGAACTGGCCGGCCAGGGCACCACCGTCACCGCCCTGATCGTCGGCTCGGTGGACACCCGCATGGCCGCCCACGTGGCGGGCGCCAAGGAAGACCCAGCCGACATCGCCAAGGCGGGGCTCGCCGCCATCCGCCGCGGCATCGACGAACTGGACACCGACCGCATGGCCATAGAGGTCCGCGCCTCCCTCGCCCGCGACCCCAAGGCGCTGGAGCGCAGCATGGCCAAGATGCTCACCGCCGCCCAGGTCACCACAGGACGCTAGAGAGACCCCATGGAAATCGCCAACCTGCTGGCCCTCAACGCGGCCATCTCCATCGCCCTGTTCATCGGGCTATGGCTGTTCAGCATCCGCATCCAGGACCCCAGCTTCATCGACAGCTGGTGGCCGCTCGGCATGGTGGTGATGGCGGTCACAAGCTACGCCATCACCGGCGGTCGGGGGCCGCACGCCCTGGCGCTCACCCTGCTGTGCGCGGTCTGGGGGCTGCGGCTGGGGATCTACCTGCTCTGGCGCTGGCGCAAGCACGGCGCCGACCGCCGCTACGCCACCATGATGGGCAAGGCCAAGCTGGAACGCGGCTGGGGCTACGCCAAGGCCTCCCTGCTGCTGGTCTTCGCCCTGCAGATGCCGTTGCAGTTCGTGGTCTGCCTGCCGGTGCAGCTGGGCCAGGTCCACGCCACCACGATGCTGGGGCCGATCGCCTGGGTGGGCGTGGCCTTGGCGGTGATCGGCATCGGCTTCGAGAGCCTCGGCGACTGGCAGCTGATGAAATTCAAGGCCAACCCGGCCAACAACGGCAAGGTGCTGGACAGCGGCCTGTGGCGCTACACCCGCCATCCCAACTATTTCGGCGACGCCTGCGCCTGGTGGGGCCTCTGGCTGATCGCCGCCGACACCGGCCTGGCCGGCGCGCTCTCCATCGTCGGCCCGGTGCTGATCACCTTCCTGCTCACCAAGTGGAGCGGGGTCCCCACCGTCGAGGGCCGCATGCGCCGCAAGCGGCCCGACTACGAGGCCTATGTCGCCCGCACCTCAGGCTTCGTGCCCATGCCGCCGAAGAAGGTGGTGGGGTAACCCCTCCTCCGCTCATCGCCGCGAGAGCGGGATGAGCGGGATTAGGAGGTCAGCATGTCCCGCGGCGCCCAGACCGCGTGGGTGCCGCTGCACAGCTTGTGAGGCAGGCGGATGCGGCAGACGGGGCCGGCGGCGAGGTCCTTGGCGTCCAGCAGGACGCATTCCGAGGTCCCGGCGTTCTCGTCGGTGAGGAAGCTCACCAGATAGCCGTCGTCCTCGTCCACCGCCCCGATGCGCGGGCAGAAGGGCGCCTCGCTGGCGTAGACGCCCTCGGGCAGCATGAACTCGCTGCTCGCCCCGGTTTCCAGGTCGTGCTTCACGAAGCCGCGGAACAGGAACCAGCCCTCCTTGGCCACGGTGGAATAGGCGTAGCGGTACTTCCGCCCGGCATAGCGGGCGTTGATCATGCCGAATTCCAGGATGCGGTCGTCGAGGTGGCCCTCGGTGGTCTCGCCGGTCTTCAGGTTGAAGCGCCAGCGGTGCAGCTTGGGCTTGAACCGGTATTCGTCCAGATAGGCCATCATGTGCTCGAAGCCGGGGGGCGCGTCCTTGTTCGGCTCCGGGGTCGGGTCTTCCTGGAAGTAGCCGTCCAGCACGATTTCGTCGCCCTCCTCATAGGCGTTCAGCCAGTGCAGGACATAGGTCGGGGCGGCCTCGAACCAGCGGATCTCGCCGCCGTGGCGCGGGACGATGGCGAAGCGCGAGGGGATCCCCTCGTGCAGCCGCACCGCGTGAATGTTCCGCTCCAGCAGCTTGGCGTCCCAGAACACCGGCAGGTCGTTGAGGATCGAATAGTGCTCGGTGAAGGCCATGTCGTGCGGCAGGCGCGGGCCCGGCAGCGGGATCGGCATATAGGTCTTCAGCCGGTTGTCGGGTCCCACCACGCCATAGTGCATGTAGGGGGCGTGCTTTGAGTAGTTGAAGAACATCAGCTCGCCGGTGGCCTCGTCCACCTTGGGGTGGGCGCTGATGCCGTCGATGGGCACCCAGCTCTCCAGGCCCTCCTGATCCAGGGTCAGGGGATCGAGGCGATAGCCCTCCCCGCACTGATAGAAGGTCGAGAGCGCCTTGCCGGCATGGACCACGATGTCAGTGGAGGACGAGTCCTTCAGGAAGCCGTGGGCGCCCCAGCCCGGCCGCTTGGCCAGCTGGACCGGATCGGCGAGGCCGCCCCATAGGGAGGCGGCGGCCTCCTGCTCGGCCTCGAAGCCGCGGGTGCGCACGAAGCGGTTGCGGTAGCTGGCCTGGCCGTCGCGGAACTCGATCTGGTGGATCATCCCGTCGCCGTCGAAGGGATGGAAGCGGCCCAGCGGCTGCTGCACCTGGTTCTCGGTGTTGCGCAGATAGACCCCGTCCAGGTCGGTGGGGATGGCGCCGGAGATCACCTCCAGGTCGGTGGCGTTGACCTCCTCGTGCAGTGGCGTCCAGGCCCCATTGAGATAGGGGTGGTTGCTGGGCAGCAGGCTGGTGACGACGGGCGGAAGCCGTTCGACCTTCATGGAGACGCGTCCTCGGTGGCGGCCCTTCTGAAACCGGGGCCATGGACGCACCCTAGCGGGGCGCCGGCCCTGGACAAGGGCGCCGCCCGCACCAAGAGGCGCAGGTCGGACTTTTCCGGACTCTATTTCACGTCCGGGTGCGACAAAATGGACCGGGCCGCGCGCGCCCGAGGGTCCATTTCGTTAACGAATCTTTCAGCGCAAATCACCCCGCGCCGGCAGCTTGAATCAAGCGCAACCCCTTATGAGTCTAGGGCTGCAGTCACGCCGCCCCCGGCGCGCCCGGCTAGACTCTTGTGAGGCGTCCGGGGGACTCTTGGTGAATCTAGTTTAAGGAACGGCGACAGTATTCCCGCGATTCATGACTCTTAAAGTTCCGCGTAACGATTCAAGAACCCTGTCTCACTACAAAGGCCTCAGAGCAAAAATGCTCCCGCTCACCAAAACGGTGAACGAAACCTAAAAGTGGGGTTATCCAGATGCCGAATAGCGTCAACACCAATGTCGGGGCCATGGTCGCCCTGCAGAACCTGAACCAGACCAGCTCGGAACTGATGACGGTTCAAAACCGCATCAACACCGGCAAGAAGATCGCTTCCGCCAAGGACAACGGCGCCATCTGGGCCATCGCCCAGAACCAGCGTGCGACCTCCGGCTCCCTGAACGCGGTCAAGGACTCCCTGCAACGCTCGCAATCGACCGTCGATGTCGCCATCGCCGGCGGTGAAGCCGTTTCCGATCTGCTCCTGCAGATGAAGGAAAAGACCCTCGCCGCTTCCGACTCCAGCCTCGACACCGCCTCGCGGACCGCCCTGAACGAAGACTTCATGGCCCTGCGCGACCAGATCGCCAAGTCGGTCACCAACGCGACCTTCAACGGCGTGAACATGATCCAGGCCTCGGGCACCACGATCGCCGCCCTGGCCAACGACGACGGCACCTCGAAGATCACGGTCCAGACGCAGGATCTGTCCCTCACCGGCATCGGTCTGACGACCGGTTCCTCGATCGGCACCCAGACCGCGGCGAGCAACATGATCGCCACGATCGGCACCGCCATCGGCACGGTTTCGACCGCTCTGTCGAAGCTGGGTACGGGCTCCAAGGCCCTGGCCTCGCACCTGACCTTCGTCGGTAAGCTGCAGGACTCGATCGACGCCGGTGTGGGTAACCTCGTCGACGCCGACCTGGCCAAGGAAAGCGCCCGCCTGACCTCGCTGCAGACCAAGCAGCAGCTCGGCGTCCAGGCGCTCTCGATCGCCAACAGCTCGTCCTCGGGCCTGCTCAGCCTCTTCCGCTAAGCGCCCAACTAGCTCCAGTACGCGTACAGAGGGGAAGGTTCCGCCACGGCGGGGCCTTCCCTTTTCTGTTTGGGGCCCTCGCCCCATGAAAGCGCTTTCACCCTTTCCAGACCTCGCCGTCTCGCGCTAGATAGGACGCAAGACATACAATTTATCCGCACAAGAAAGTTGCGGATCGGCGAGGGACGACATGGGCGGCGACATCCTTCTCCTGGCGGCCGGCGACGTGGCCCCCGACCGGGACGATCCCTCCGAGTGCTTCGCCCTGGCGGCCGAGACCCTGCGCCAGGCCGACATCGCCTTCTGCCAGCTCGAGTGCAACCTCACCGAGGGCGGCTCGCGCCTGCCCCAGGCCCGCCACACCCACCGCTCCAACGCCAAGGCGGCCCAGGCCATGAAGGCCGCCGGGTTCAATCTGGTCTCCTTCGCCGGCAACCACTGCATGGACTGGGGCAGGGAAGGCTTCTTCGACACCCTCGCCAACCTGAAGGCCGCCGAGCTGGCGGTGGTGGGGGTCGGGGCCAATATCGACGAGGCCCGCGCGCCGGTCATCCAGGAGATCAACGGAACCCGGGTCGCCACCCTGGCCTATTCCTCCATCCTGCCGATGAGCTACTGGGCCGAGGCCGACCGCCCCGGCTGCGCGCCCCTGCGGGCCCACACCATCTATGAGCAGATCGAGCACGACCAGCCGGGCACCTCGGCCCGGGTCCACACCTATGCCCACCGCGGCGACCTGGCGGCCCTGCTCGACGACATCGCCAGGGCCAAGGCCCAGGCCCAGGTGGTGGTGGTCTCCCTGCACTGGGGCATCCACTTCGTTCCCGCCGTCCTGGCCGACTACCAGCGGGAGGTGGCCCACGCGGCCATCGAGGCCGGCGCCGACCTGATCCTGGGCCACCACGCCCATATCCTCAAAGGGATCGAGGTCTATCGCGGCAAGGCGATCTTCTATTCGCTGAGCAACTTCGCCGTGGACCTGCGGATGACGCCCGAACACGCGGCCAGCAAGGGGTTCAAGGAGATCCAGGTGCTGGCGCCCGGCTGGGAGCCCGACTTCGACAGCCTGTACAACTTCCCCCCCGACGCCCGCATGACCCTGATCGCCAAGGCGGTGATCCGCGACGGGGCGATCGCGGAGGTGGGCTTCCTGCCGGCCTTCATCAACCGCCAGGCCCAGCCCGAAGTGCTGAAGGCCGCCGATCCGCGCTTCGCCCAGGTGGTGGACTATGTCCGCGCCATCGGGACGGCGGTGGACCTCGACACCCCCCTCGTCGCCCGCGGCGACGAGGTCCTCATCCAGATCTCCTAGGGGAGCCGACCGCGATGAAACGCGCCGTGCCGTTGGAGGTCATCACCCTCCTCTACCTGCTGTTCTATATTCCCAACATCATCCTCACCAAGCACATGGCCACCTCGCCCGACGCGGTGCTGGGGCGGCCGCTGACGGGGCTGGAGATCCTGCCGGCCTCGCTGATCCTGTCGGGCGCGGCGACGATCCTGTGGATCTGGTTCGCCGGCTGGTGGAAGTCGGCCAACCAGGTGCGGGTGGGGCCGCTGTCGGTCCCCTTCCCCACCAGGTGGACGATGCTCTCGGGCCTCTGCACGGCCTTCGTGCTGTTCACCGTGCCCCTGTCCTATACCTTCCAGGGGGTCTCGATCCCCTACATCCAGCTGCTGATGCGCGGCGACGTCCTGCTGATCGCGCCGGTGGTGGATCTGGTCTCCGGGCGAAAGGTGCGCTGGTGGTCCTGGGCGGCCCTGGCGCTCGTGGCGCTGGGCCTGTTCATCACCATCAACGCCCGGGGCGGCCTGAAACTGCCGCCGCTGGCGATCGCCACGGTCGTCGCCTACACGGTGGGCTACTTCGGGCGTCTGGCGATCATGACCAAGGTGTCGAAGACCGGGGCGGCGGGCTCGGTGAAGAGCTACTTCGTCGAGGAGAAGATCATCGGCATCCCGGTGGCCATCGCCGTCCTGGCGGCCATCTCGTGGTTCGGCCTGGGGAACCAGGGCGGCCAGCTCGGCTGGGGCTTCGTGGATGTCTGGACCAGCGACAAGCTGCTGCCCATCGCCCTGCTGGGCCTGACCCTGTTCGTGGTCTCGGTGTTCTCGATCCTGATCCTGCTCGATCCGCGCGAGAACACCTTCTGCGTGCCCCTGGAGCGCTCGGCGAGCCTGCTGGCCGGGGTGGTGGCCTCCTATGTGCTGGCCTTCACCCTGGGCCTGCCCAAGCCGACGACGGCCGAGCTGATCGGATCGGGCCTGCTGATCGGGGCCATCGTCCTGCTGTCGGTGGCCCCGCGGCTGGCGGCGCGGCGGGCCATGGCCCTGGCCGAGGCCTAGGCCGTGCTGACCCGCATCGTCGCGCGGCACGTGGCGGGATCGAGGTTCGAGGACCTTCCCCCCGAGGCGGTGACGGCGGCGCGGCGGTCGCTGCTGGACGCGGTCGCGGTCACCCTGGCGGCCAGCGGGCTCGGCGAGGGCTGCGGCCCCTTCATCGACCTGGCCCGGGAGGCCGGCGGCCGGCCCGAGGCCACCGTGCTGGGGGCCGGGTTCAGGGCGCCGCTGGCCGCCGCCGTCCTGGCCAATGGCGCCATGGCCCACGCGCTGGACTTCGAGGACGCCCTGGACGGGGCGCCGGTCCATCCCAACGCCGCCTCCACCCCCGTGGCCCTGGCCCTGGCGGAGACCCTGCCCGGCGTGACCGGGCGAGACCTGATCACGGCGCTGGCGGTGGGTTGCGACCTCACCTGCCGGCTGGGCCTGGCCCTTAAGGTGAACCCCGACGACTACGGCTTCTATCCCCCGCCGATCCTCTCGGCCTTCGGGGCGGTCGCCACGGCGGGCAAGCTGCTGGGCCTGGACGAGCGCGGCCTGCTCGACGCCTTCGCCCTGGCGCTGAACCAGGCCGTGGCCAGCGCGGAGTTCAAGGGGGAGCCGGCCTCGGTTATCCGCGCCGTCCGCGACGCCTTCCCGGCCCAGGCGGCCCTGCAATCGGCCCTGCTGGCCGCCAAGGGCGTCCGCGGGTTCGATACGGCGCTGGAGGGCAAGGCCGGCCTCTTCGCCCTCTATGCGCGGGGCGCCTACGATCCAGAGGTCATCACCGACCGGCTGGGGACGCGGTTCCACGGCGCCGGGCTCAGCCTCAAGCCCTGGCCAAGCTGCCGGGGAACCCACGCCTTCATCGAGGCGGCCCTGACGCTCAGCGCGCGGCACGGCCTGCAGCCCGGCGACATCGCCGCCCTGATCGCCACCGGCGGCCCGGTCCAGGTGATGCTGGTGGAGCCCGCCGCCCAGAAGCAGGCGCCGGCCACCGCCATCGACGCCAAGTTCTCCATCCCCTTCACCGTGGCCGCCGCCCTGGTGCGCGGCGAGATCAACCTGGAGACCTTCTCGGCGGGCTCCCTGGCCGATCCCGAGGTCCTGGCCCTGGCCCGCAGGGTCAGCTTCGTCCAGGCGCCGGGCGGCGACATGCGCACGGGGGCCTCGGGAAGCCTGGAGATCCGGATGACGGATGGGCGCTCATTCCATCTGGCCGTGCCCGAACCCCTGGGAGCGCCCAGCAATCCGATGACCGAGGCGGCCCTCATCGCGAAGTTCATCGCCTGCGCGGGCCATGCGGAACGGCCCGTGGCCGATGCGGCGGGGTTGGCGGCACGACTGCTGGCGGCGGACGAGGAGCCGGACTTGAAGGGGCTGATCGGAAGCCTGGCGGGTTAGCCGCTCTTCCTGACCACCAGTTCGAAGCCCACATCGACGATGGGGTCGGCGACCCGTTCGCCGCGGGCCCGCTGCAGCAGGAAGCTTACGGCCTGGCGGCCGATGGCCCGGCCGTCGATGCGCACCGTCGTCAGGGCGGGGTTCACGTCGGCGGAGAAGTCGAGGTCGCCGAAGCCGATCACCGCCAGGTCGCCAGGCACGTCCAGGCCGCGGCTCTGGGCCTCGGCGATGACGCCATAGGCGGTCCAGTCCGACGAACAGACCACGACGTCGGGCCGCGCCCCGCCCTCCCAGGCCTGGGCGAAGCTCCAGCGCCCCTGGCCCACGGTGGTGACGCCCGCGAAGTTCAGAACCGCCGGGTCGGGCCGCCCGTTCTGGCGCAGGGCCTCGGTGAAGCCCGCCTGACGGGTGGCGGCCCGCGCGCCGGTGGCGGAGATCAGCAGGGGCGTCCTCCAGCCCTTGTCGATGACGCGGGAGGCCACCGCGCGGCCGACGGCGTCGTGGGAGAAGCCCACCACCATGTCGATGGGATCGGCCGGCAGGTCCCAGGTCTCGATGATCGGGGTGTTCTGGGCCACCAGCCGCTGGCGCATGGCCGGGTCGGTGATGGAGCCGGTGAGGATCACCCCGTCGGGACGACGCCCGAGCACGGCCGAGAGCTGGCGCTCGACATGCTCGTCGGCGGCGCCCGTCAGGCCCAGCATGACGCTGTAGCCGGCGACCGCCAACTCGTCGGTCATGGCCTGGATGGTGGCGGCGAAGATCGACTGTTCGATGGTGGGCGCCAGGGCCGCCACGAGGCGGGAGCGGCTGGAGGCCAGGCCGCCGGCCACCAGGTTGGGCGTGTAGCCCAGGGTCTGGACCGCGACCCGGATGCGCTCAGCGGTGGCGGCGGAAAGCTTCTCCGGCGCGTTGAAGAACCGCGACACGGTGGCGCCGGAAACCCCCGCCAGCCGGGCCACTTCCGCCAGGGTCGGCGGGGCGTCTTCGGCGCGGCGGACGAGGCGGAGAGGTGGCGTCACGCCGGTGAGGTTGGGGCAAAAGTCCTTGGATCGCAACGATGAACGCGCTTACATTTGCGCGTTGACATTGTACGTCAGACATACAATCAATCCTCCAAACGGCGCCAAGAGCGTCCGATCCCTGGGGAGGATTATCGATGTCGGGACTGAAGATGCGCGGCTGTTATCTGGCCGGAGCGGCGCTGGGCGCCCTGATGACGTTCGGCGCGGGCCAGGCCAGCGCCCAGGACGCCGAACTCACCGAAGTCGTGGTCACCGGCAGCCGCATCCGCGGCGTCGAGGCGGTCGGCTCCAACGTCGTGGCCATCAGCCAGGAAAAGATCGTCCAGAGCGGCACGTCCTCGGCCGCCGACCTGCTGCGCAAGGTGCCGCAGGTGGTGGGCCTGGGCCCCTCGGCCACCGCCTCGACGGCGCAGAACGGGGCGGCCAACGCCACCCGTGGCTCCGGGGTCAACCTGCGGGGCGTGGGCGTCAACGCCACCCTGCTGCTGCTGAACGGCAAGCGCTTCCCGGCGGCGGGGACGCAGGGCCAGTTCACCGATCCCTCCGTCATCCCCTTCCTGGCCCTGGAGCGGGTCGAGGTGGTGCCGGACGGCGCCTCGGCCATCTACGGCTCCGACGCCGTGGCCGGGGTGGTCAACCTGCTGATCCGCAAGAATTTCGACGGGGCCCAGACCAACGCCCGGATCTCCTCGGCCGACGGCTACGAGAGCCACCAGATCAGCCAGCTGCTGGGCAAGAGCTGGGACAGCGGCAATGCGATGATCGCCTTCGAGCACACCTACAACACCCCGCTCAAGGCCACCGACCGCGACTTCTACACCTCCGACCTGCGCGCGCGGGGCGGTCGCGACCTGCGGGCCAACCAGTGCAATCCGGGCAACATCATCATCAGTGGCGTGACCTACGCGATCCCGGCCGGCGGGGTGACGGCGGCCAACGCGGCGTCCCTCGTGCCCGCCACCAACCTCTGCGACAACCTGAAGTACAACTACATCATCCCCGAACAGCAGAAGAACAGCGTGGTCCTGTCGGCGCGCCAGGACATCAACGACAGCATCAGCCTGTTCACCGAGGGCTTCTATTCCAAGCGCCAGGTGGTGAACCGCAACATCATCACCTCGTCCCTGACGGTGCCCGCCACCAATCCCTTCTATGTCCGCCCGCCCGGCGCCCCGGCGGGGACCTCGGAGTCGGTGAACTACTCGTTCTTCAAGGACTTCGGGTACAACTACGTCTCGTCGGGTTCGTCCTCGGGCGAGCTGACGGCCGGCGCCGAGATCAAGCTGCCCGGCGCGTGGAAGGCCCAGGCCTTCGCCAGCTACGGCCGTTCCGACGACCTCAACAAGCAGCGCTCCAACTACTACGCCGCCGGCGGGGTCGCGGCCCTGGCCGACACCAATCCGGCCACGGCGCTCAACGTGTTCGGCGGGGCCAACAACCCGGCCACCATCGCCAAGGTCTCCAGCGGCCAGTTCATCATCCAGGCCCGCACCGGCCTGAAGACCTACAATGTGCAGGCCGACGGCCCGTTGTTCACGGCGCCCGGCGGCAAGGTCCGGCTGGCGGTGGGGGCGGAGTACCGCGAGGAGCAGCTGGTCACCAACCTGTTCGGCGGCGCCCCGGGACCGGCCACCACCACGGCCTATTCCAACGTCACCCGCAACATCGGGGCGGCCTTCGCCGAGCTCTACGTGCCCCTGGTGGGCCCGGAGATGAACCTGCCCCTGGTGCAGAGGCTCGATCTGTCCCTGGCCGGCCGCTACGAGGACTATTCGGACGTCGGGACCACCAAGAACCCGAAGATCGGCCTGACCTGGGAACTGATGGACGGGGTCAGCTTCCGCGGCAGCTACGGCAAGTCCTTCCGCGCGCCCAGCCTGGCGGAGAACAGCCCGATCGGCGGCGGGGCGGGCCTCTACGGCGACACCCTGCCCGATCCGTCCTCCCCCACCGGCACCAGCCAGGGCATCGGCATCGCCGGCGGCAACCCGAACCTGCAGCCCGAGACCGCCAAGACCTGGTCCTTCGGCGTCGACCTGCGCCCCGAGGCCATCCCCGGCTTCCACGCCAACGTCACCTATTTCAAGGTCGACTACGAGAACCAGATCGTCGCCCTGCGCGGCACGGCGGGCCTGCTCTCCCTGCCCTTCTATTCGCAGTTCCTGATCCGAAACCCGACCCCGGCCCAGATCGCGGCCCTGCAGGCGCAGTACGTCACCAACACGCCGATCAATGTCGCCCTGGTGAAGTACATCCAGGACGGCCGCCGCCATAACCTGGGCACCAACATCATCCGCGGCTTCGACTTCGACGTCGGCTACGACTGGACCACCAGCTTCGGCGATCTGGAGGCCAGCGTCAGCGGCGAGTACTTCACCAAGTTCGACCTGTCGCCGGCCCCAGGCGCGCCGATCAGCCCGGTGGTGGACACCATCAACTATCCGCCGGAACTGCGCATGCGCGGCGAGCTGGCCTGGCGCAACGACGCCTGGAGCGCCCGCACCGCGGTCAATTTCGTCGGGGCCTACAAGAACAACACCGTCACCCCGGCCAAGAAGGTGGACGCCTACACCACCGTCGACCTGCACCTGGGCTACGACCTGAGCCGGCGCGGCGGCTGGTTCGACGGGATGAGGGTGGCCTTCGACGCCCAGAACCTGTTCGACCGCGACCCGCCCTTCGTGGACATCTCGGGCGGCTACGACCCGCAGATGACCAATCCCATCGGCCGCCTGGTGGGGATCTCCCTCGACAAGCGCTGGTAGGTCCCAAGGACCGGAGCGGCCGCCCCGCTCCGGTCCGCCACGTTCTGGAGCACGCCATGGCCGCCCCGCGCCTTTCCCTCGCCGCCTGCGCCCTGGCGCTGGGCCTGGCCGCCCCGGCCCTGGCCCGGGCCGCCGACTGTGGCGACCTGAAGGGGCTGAAGCTCAAGGACGTGGAGATCACCGCGGCCACGGCGGTGGCGCCGGCCCCCACCTGGAGCCCCCCGCAGCAGCGCAGCTACAACGCCGTCGTCTCCACCCCGTTCTGCCGGGTCGAGGGGACGATCGAGGGCGGGATCGGCTTCGAGCTGTGGCTGCCGGCGCCCGACCGCTGGACCGGGCGTTTCCTGGGCGCGGGCGTGGGCGGCGACGCCGGCATCTACAACTACTCGGATCTGGCTCGCGGGGTGGAGCGGGGCTACGCCGCGGCCACCACCGATTCCGGCCACAAGATCACCGAGCCGCACTGGATGCTCGATCCTGTGAAGGTGGAGAACTACGCCCACCGCGCCGAGCACCTGATGACGGTGACGGGCAAGGCCATCGCGGCGGCCTATTACGGCAAGCCCACGGCGCACGCCTATTTCATCGGCTGTTCGGGCGGCGGGCGGCAAGCCCTGAAGGAGCTGCAGTCCTATCCCGACGACTATGACGGCATCGTCGCCGGCGCCCCCGGCCCCTACATGATGATCCAGTCGGCCCGCTTCATGGCCATCGCGGTGGAGGAGATGCGCCGCCCGACGGCGGCCCTCACCGACGCGGACTGGGACCTGGTGACGACGCGGGCGGTCAGCGACTGCGACGCCAGGGACGGCGTGGTCGATGGCGTGGTGGAGCAGCCGCTCGCCTGCCGGTTCGACCTGGACGCCCTGACATGCGGGAAGCTCGCCGGGCGATGCCTGACGCCGGCCCAGATCGCCATGGTGCGCTGGATCTACGCGCCCCTGAAGGACAGCGCGGGACGCGATCTGGACTCCGGCCTGGTCCCCGGGGTGCGGA
The DNA here is from genome assembly GCF_058806695.1 of Phenylobacterium sp. GW821-FHT12F10. NCBI lineage: Bacteria > Pseudomonadati > Pseudomonadota > Alphaproteobacteria > Caulobacterales > Caulobacteraceae > Phenylobacterium > Phenylobacterium sp. GW821-FHT12F10. Next base: position 2,089,324 of record NZ_JBXAPY010000001.1, read on the forward strand.
CGCGGCCGGGACCGCCCTCCCCCCTGCTGCGGGCCATGTTCGCCGACGGGGCGCACCGGGACGTCGACTGGGACGCCATGACCTTCGACGTCACCAGGGATCTGGACCTGGTGCGCCAGACCATGCCGACCCTGGCCGCCGACCAGACCGACCTCACCGGCTTCAAGGCGCGCGGCGGCAAGTTCATCCTCTATCAGGGCTGGATGGACCCCTCGATCGGGGCCAGGCAGTCGCTGGACTATTACGGCCGGGTGCGGGCCCGGATGGGGGCCAAGGCGGCTGACAGCTTCACCCGCCTGTTCCTGGCACCGGGCGTGCTCCATTGCGGCGGCGGGGCGGGTCCGGACCTGTTCGGCGGCTCGGGGCGACCGGCGCCGATCGACGATCCCGACCATGACCTGCTGGCGGCCATCGTCGCCTGGGTGGAGCAGGATCGCGCGCCCGAGCGGATCGTGGCCTCCAAGGTCGTGGGCGAGAAGGTGGTGCGGACCCGTCCGCTCTGCGCCTGGCCCAGGGTCGCGCGCTACAAGGGAACCGGCGGCGCCGACGAGGCGGCGAACTTCACATGCGCAAAGGCCTGATCTTCGTCACCGCCCTGGCCGCCCTGCTGGCCACCCGAGCGCCCGCCGCGCCCCGCCATGAGACCGGGACCCTGCCCAATGGGGCGACCTATCTCATCGATGTTCCGGAGGGCTGGAACGGGACCCTGCTGCTGTTCAGCCACGGCTATGCGCGCGGCCCCGCCAACCCGGCCCAGAACGCGCCGGGCGAGGCCGTGAGGCCCCTGTTGCTGGCCAGGGGCTACGCCCTGGCCGGATCGTCCTACGCCAGCACCGGCTGGGCGGTGGAGGACGCCGTCCCCGACCAGATCGCCACCCTGGACGCCTTCGCCACGCGGATCGGCAAACCCAAGCACACCCTGGCCTGGGGGTCCTCCATGGGCGGCCTGACCACCGCGGCCCTGATCGAGCGGCATCCGGAACGGTTCGACGGGGCCCTGCCGATGTGCGGTTCGGCGGGCGGGGCGATCCCGATGATGAACGGAGCCTTCGACGCTGCCTTCGCCTTCAAGACCCTGCTGGCGCCGGACCTGAGACTGGTGGGCGGGGTCGATGACCGCGCGGTGGCCGAGCGGGCGGGCGCCGTGGTCGCCCAGGCGCGCCAGACGCCTCAGGGGCGGGCGCGGCTTGCCCTGGTGGCCGCCCTGGCCCAACTGCCCGGGGCGACCCTGGACGACCAGCTCAAGAGCTTCGTGATGGGGGTCTTCTTCCCGCGCGCCGACCAGGAGCGCCGGGCCGGCGGGGTGTTCTCCTGGAACACCGGCGTGGACTATCGCCGGCAGCTGAGGGCGACGGGCGCGCGGGCCGAGGTCGCCAGGGCCTATGCCGCGGCGGGGCTGGACCTGGACCAGGACCTGGCCGCCGTGAACGCCGCCCCCCGCCAGGCGGCCGATCCGCGGGCGGTGGCCTATCTGACCGCCCACTACGTCCCCACCGGCGCCCTGACCCGGCCGGTCCTGACCCTGCACACCACCGACGATCCCCTGACCGTCTCGGCCAACGAGGGCTCCTACGCCGCCAAGGTGGCGGCCCGGGGCAAGGGGAGGCTGCTGCGCCAGGTCTTTGTGGCCCGCACCGGCCACTGCGCCTTCCAGCCCGAGGAGCTGGCGGCGGCGGTGGATATCCTGGCGCAGCGGGTGGAGACCGGGCGCTGGGCGCCCCTGCCCCGCGCGCCCTTCGTGGCCTTCAAGCCGGGACGGCTGCTCCGGCCCTGATCAGGCCCAGGACCTCGTCGGTGGGCCGCACGTCGCCGAAGCTGCGGTAGACATTGTAGAGGGCGGCGTTGTGATCCTGGTCGCGGCGCGCCGCATTGCCGTCAGCGACCATGATGACCCGCAGGCCCAAGGTGCTGGCGTCGCGGGCGGTGGACTCGCAGCAGATGTTGGTCAGGGTGCCGGTCACCAGCACGGTGTCGATCCCCCGCGCCGCCAGCAGCGGCGGCAGGGTCGAGCGGCCGGGGAAGAAGGCGCTGGTGGCCGACTTCTCGGCCAGGACGTCGCCCTCGTGGACCTGGAACTCGTGCCAGAGCCGCTCGGCCAGGCTCCCCGCCCCGCCGCTGGCCGCGTACATCGCCGCGACCCGCTCGCCATAGAATGCGGTGGAGGCCGGCGTCGGGGCGCTGTTGGTGGGCAGCACCCAGGCCACCGTCCCGCCGGCCGCCCTCAGGGCGTCGGCGATGGCGCGGATATTGGGGACGATGCCGCGGGTGTAGGGCAGCTCGTTCAGGAAGAAGGGCACCATGTCGATGACCAGCAGGGCGGTCTGTTCCGCGGTGATCTGCTCATAGGCGTGGCGGCGTCCCCGGCGGTCTTCCTGACGCGCGTATTCACGGGGCTCGATGTGCCAGTCGTGCAGCAAGGCTTCCATGGTCGTCGCTCCCTGACGAGGAGCAGACATGATTCGCCGCCGCGCGAACAGAGCGGGAACAAGGCTGAAACTGCGTGGGGAAACCGCCGGGACGGCGGATCAGCGATGGTACCGCCTCTCAGGCTTGAACTGAGGACCTCCGGTTCCACAAACCGGCGCTCTAACCAACTGAGCTAAGGCGGCGCATCGCGAAGGCGTGTTCTAGTCGGGCGCGGCGCCAGGATCAAGCGGCGGACGACAGGACCCCGGCCCTAAATCTCCGACTGCCGGCCAGGGTCTCGCCGGAGGTCAGGCGGAGGTTGAAATCCCCGGAGGGCTTGGTGTCCACCTCGGCGATGGCGGCGCGGCTGACCAGGCGGGAACGGTGGATACGGACGAAGCCGTCGGCCGCCAGCCGGCGCTCCATGGCCGCCAGGGAGGCGCGGTGCAGGATCGTCGCGCCGCGGGTCCGCAGCTGCACATAGTTGCCCGCCGCCTCCACCCAGATCAGGTCGGCGACCGGCACGAAGCGACGGCGTGCGCCGTCTCGCACCTCGATGGCGGCGAGGGGGTCGGCCGGCGGCGCGCGGCGGGCGCGGACCTCGCGCCAGATGGGGTAGCAGGCCACCGTCCCGGCATAGACCAGCAGGTCCTTGCGCAACTCGTAGGGCCAGTCGCCGAGCGGCCCCAGGGGATCGTAGACCGCGCCCAGCACCAGATAGGCGGCGCTCCTCAACAGGCCCATGGCGACGACGTGAACGAGAGAGAAGGCGAGCGCGGCGCCCAGGTGCGCGGCGATCCAGCCGAAGGGACCCGACAGGCGGGGCGGCGCGCGCCGGACCAGCCAGAGCACGGCGGGCAGCAGGGCCACCATCACCAGGCCGCTGGAGGTCTCCCAGACGGCGGGCTCCCACCAGGAGACCGGCGCGCCGGCCTCGGCGCGGTCATGCAGGACGCTGAGGATATCGACGGCGATCACGCTCGCGCAGAAGGCGGCGAAGAGGCCGACGAACAGGACATCGCCCCGGCGATCGTCGGCGCTATCCCCTCCCCTGGACGGACTCGCGTGGGTCATGGGGTTGAGCATAGCGCAAAGAAAAGGCCCCGGAGGCGAACCTCCGGGGCCAATATCTTCAAGCGACCTTTGGGGTCAGCCCTTCGGCAGGGTGAACCGGATCGGGATCCGGATGCTGCCGCCGTCGACGGGCGAACCGTCGAGGGTCTTGGGCTTCATCCTGAAGAGCTTGCTCAGCTTCAGCGCCGCTGAGCCGAAGTCCTGATCGCTCGGATCTTCCGAGACCACAGAACAGCCTTCCAGGGTTCCCTTGGCCGTGACCGTGCAGCTGATCATCGCACGGCCTTCAACGTTCATCCGTTGAGCCCGCTCCGGGTAGTACCGGGCGATGTCTTCGCCGCTGGGCTTGCGGGCCCAGTCAGGGTTCGAGATGACCGACGGGCGCGGAGGCGCCACGGGGGCCGGAGCCGGGGGCTTCGGTTCCTCGATCCGCTTCTCGACCGGCGGAACCGGCAGAGGGGGGATCGTCGGCATGTCCGCCGGCACGTTCACCGGAGGCCGCGGTTGCAGCTTCGGCGGCGGCGGCGGCGGGGTGTTCGGCGGAGGCGGAGGCGGCGGGGGCGGCGGCGGCGGGGCGGGCTTGATGATCGCCACGTCCGTCACGTCGTCCGAGTACTCCTTGAACTCCGAGTGGAACTTGGCCTTCCACAGATAAAAGCCGACCACGCCGTGCACGATGATGGAGCCGATGATGGCGGCCGTCACACCGTTGTTGCGCTTTTTGACCGGCGCATCGAACGGATTGTGCCCGGGGTGGGTGATGTCTTCAGCCATGCTCCACCCCTACTGCTTGTCTTCGCCGATCAGCGCCACGCTATAAAACCCGTTGTCCTGGAGCTGGTTCATCACGCCCATGAAGTCCCCGTAGAGGACGTTCTTGTCGGCGCGGATGAAGATCCGCTCTTTCTCCGGATTGCGCTTGTTGCCGATATTCTTCCGCAGGTCGTCGCCCAGGGTGGCGATCTCAGTGGGATAGTCCCCAATGAAGAGTCGGCCGGAGTCCTGGATCGATATGTAGACCGGCTTAGGAGGGTTGGTAGACGGCTTCGCCACCGCGTCGGGAAGTGCGACCTTCACCGTTACGGCGGCCATGGGAGCCGCCACCATGAAGATGATCAGGAGGACCAGCATGACGTCCACGAAGGGCGTCACATTGATCTCGCTGTTCGCTTCCACGGCGTACCTGCCACCCCCAGAACCTGAGAGTTTGGCGCCCATGGTGATTAGGCCCCTTTGTCGAGCTGCCGGGAGATGGCGTTCATCAGCTCAGCCACGAACCCTTCGGTACGCGCACCGTAAGCGGAGATGCGGGTCTGGAAGTAGTTGTAGAAGATAACCGACGGGATGGCGGCGAACAGACCGATACCGGTGGCCAGCAGCGCTTCGGCGATACCGGGAGCGACGACGGCCAGGTTGGTGGTGTTGGTGTTCGCGATCCCGATGAACGAGGTCATGATCCCGTAGACGGTGCCGAACAGACCGATGAACGGACCGGACGAACCGACCGAGGCCAGGAACTGCATGCCGCTGGAGAGGCGACGGCCGAGCGAGGATTGCACGGCGGCCACGGCGTTTTCCGCACGGTGAAGAACCGTTTCACGGTGAGCGCCGGCGACAGCCAGGCCCGCCTGACGGGACAGTTCGACTTCTTGGGCGGCCGCGGCGGCCATATCGGCCAGCGGATTGCCTTCGAATTCGTCGGACATGCCGATCCGGCCCATGTCGTTGATCGACTTGGCCGAGCGGAAGGCTTCAAGGAAGCGGTCCGTTTGACGGTTCAGAGAGCCGTACTCGAGCAGCTTGGTGACCAGCAGGGTCCACGAGAAGATGGAGCAGAGCACCAGGCCGATCATGACGACCTTCACGACGGCTTGCGCGTCGAGGGCCATCTGAATGACGCTGAGCTTGCCAGCGTTCTTCATTTGGGGCGGAGCAGCAGCGTCGGCCGGAGCGGCCTCGGCGGCGGGAGCAGCGGCGGCGTCGGTAGCCGGAGCGGCGGCGGCATCAGCGGCGGGAGCCGCGGCGGCGGCGTCAGCGGCAGGCGCGGCCGGAGCGGCGGCGTCCTGCGCGAACGCCGGCGCGCTCGCCATCAGCGCCAGGGCGCCAATGAGAGCGATGAAAGGAGTCGTTCGTTTGTTGTCGAGCATCTGTCGCCAGTTCCTGATTGGTCTAGCACGTTTGGACCGAGGGTCGTCGCGCGAGAGCGTCTCCACCCCAATTGAAAATGCCCGCCGTTCCTCGCGTAACCACGAAAGGAACAACGGAGCCGCTATCGCTGCGCCCGACCCCGTAACCCGTGTCGCAAGGCGCGACGGTCGTGTTCCGGTGGCGGGAGCGACCTCGCCCTCCCCGAGGGGAAGTTGAAGTCTTACCGCTATGTTAGACGTGCGGCAGGGGTGCTTTGGCAACCCCTTTTCCAAGCGTCAAGGGGGGGGACCGCCAAGCGCAAGCATATGGATGTGTCGGAAGATACGGTATTGCTGCACCGCACAACGCATTACACAAGTATTCCCGATCGTTTTTCTACTTGCGAGGGAATTTATGTGCTGCGTTGCAGCAATTTCGACGGAACGCCGGTCTTGAAATAACACGGTCGCCGAACAGCTCCGGCGCACCCGCGCCTGATTTTCGGTCATGTCGTCGTCGTGGGAGGCAAATGGGAGTCCGGGGCCGAGCCGTCAAGCTCAGAGGCGTCGACTCGCGCGCGGAAGCCGCCGGCCATGGCCTGGCGGCCACAGTCCTCCGGCGCGGGCCCCGGCCGGACCCTAGAAGCTGTAGGTGACGCCCGCGCGGAGGGTGCGGCCCGGCTGCGGAGCGATGTCCTTCAGGAAGGAGGTGTGCTCGCGCGCCTCCTGGTTGGTCAGGTTGCGGCCGTCGAGGAAGAGCTTGAAGTCCTGGTCGGCCAGGGGGCGCCAGGACACCCGGGCGCTGAGCAGGGTGTAGGCGTCCGTCGGCAGCTCGAAGGCGCTGAGCCGTCCCTGCTCGGCCACGTGGCGCACCTCCACCTGCCCCTCGAGGCGCGGCGCCTTCCAGACCAGGCGGCCGGTGACCGAATAGGGCGGGATCCGCGCCGGCGGGCCGACGTCGGTCTGGCCGTGGACATAGTCATAGGAGCCTTCGGCCGACAGCACCCCGTCCCCGCCGCGCCAGAGGTCGTAGGCGCCCTCCAGTTCGCCGCCATAGAAGGTGGCGTCGGTCTGGGTGAAGCGGACCACCGGCAACTCGCCGGCCGGATCGATCGCCCCGGCGTCGTCGACGAACAGGCCGGTGCGCATCTCGTCGATGAAGCCCTTGTAGCCGGCGCTGTAGATGTGGGCCTCGACCCGGCCGTTGTCGCCCGTCCACCGCAGGGTCGCCTCCAGGGAGGTGACCTGCTCGGCGTCCAGGGTCGGATCGCCGATCTCGTAGCTGCCCGTGCCCCCATGGGGACCGTCGGCGAACAGCTCGAACTCGGTGGGGGCGCGGCTGTTGTGGGCCAGGCTCAGGCCCAGGAACCAGTCGCTGGCCGGACGCCAGAAGGCGGCGACCGAGGCCGAGGCGTTGGTGAAGTCCTGCTTGCCCGCCGCCGTGGTCCAGTTGGTCCCATGGGCGGCGGCCGCGTCGCTGGTGGGCCGGCCGCCGAGATCGGCGTCCAGGGTGCGCCGGTCGATCCGCAGCCCGGCCTCCACGCCCCAGGTGTCGCGGTCCAGGCGCTGGAGCAGGAAGGCGCCGATCTCCTGGATGCTCACCGGCGGGATGAAGGCCTCGGCCCCCAGGGCCTCGAAGTCACGGCCCAGCACCTGGACGCCCACCGCCCCCTTCCAGCCGTCGCGCTCGCGCTGCACCAGCTCCAGGCGCCCCTCGGCGCCCTTGGAGAGGAAGGTCGTGCCCACCGCGCCGCTGGCCACGTCCACCTCGCGGTGTTCGTAGTCGGCGTAGCCCACAGAGAAGCGGGCCTTCTCGAAGGGCCCGGTCTCGAGGCTGGTCTCGCCGCGCAGGTCGTAGCGGGTCTGGTCGAGGTCGATATAGACCGGCCCCTCGGCCGGCGGCGGGCCGACCTGGACCACCTGCGGGAACGGCACGCCGTATTGGGTCTGGGTCCGCTTCACCGAGGCGCCGAGGAAGCCGCGGTCGCCGATATAGGAGAGACCGACCCCGTAGGCGGTGAGGTCCACATCGGTGTTCTTCACCACCCGGTCCGGCAGGGCGGCGACGCCATTGGCGGCTTCATACCTGGAGGATACCGGATTTGAGGGGCTGTCATAGTCGCCGCTGGCGCGCCGGACCGCGTCGAGAGCCACGACCCAGGGCCCCTTCCCCGCCTTCAGTCCGGCGGAGACCGAATAGCTGTCGTCGCCCGAACCGTAGGAGGCGGCCACATGACCATCCGCGGCGCCCGTGGCCGGGGTGGAGGGCACCCGCTCGTCGAGGATGTTGACCACCCCGCCGATGGCCGAGCCGCCGTAGGCCAGGGTCGAGGGTCCCCGCAGGACCTCGATGCGCGAGGCCTCCCCGGGGTCGGAAGCCACGGCGTGGTCAGGGGAGAGCGAGCTGGCGTCCACCAGGCCGACGCCGTTCTGCAGGATCAGCACCCGCGGACCCGACAGGCCCCGGATGATCGGACGGCTGGCGCCGGGGCTGTAGGCGGTGGAGCGCAGACCCGGCATGCCGTTGAGCAGGTCGCCGATCCCCACCGGGGGCGCGGTGGAGAGCTGGGCCTGGGTCACCACATTGATACTGGTGGTGGCGGAGTCGAGGGAGACGGCGTACGGCGCGCCGGTGACGATCAGCTCCGAGACGGTGGGGCCCGCCTCCTCCGCCATGGCCCGGCCGGAGCCAAGAGCCGAAACGCAGACCGCGGCGAGAAGAAGCGTTTTGGCGCGCATGTGGGAACCCCTGAAAGCAAGCCCGGGGACCACTATGTTATATCATAACATCACTCAAGCGGATTTCTGGCCAGAACCTCGGCGACCGTTGGAGCGCCTGGAAAATGGGCGCGGGCGCCCTTCCCGCCCCTCCTATGTCCCGCGCGTGACGGACGCCCGAACCGGCGGCAGGGCGCCACGCCCTAGGGAATGTATCCCGTGCTCGCCTCCACCGCGGCCAGGGCGGTGAGGTTGACGATGCCCCGGGCGGTGACGCTGGGGATCAGGACGTGGATCGGTTTGGACATGCCCAGCAGCATCGGCCCCACCAGCAGGGCGCCCGTGGACGCCTGCAACAGGGTCAGGCTGATATTGGCCGCGTCGAGGTTGGGCATGACCAGCAGATTGGCCGCGCCCTTCAGGGCGCTGTCCCCCACCAGGCGATTGCGCAGGCCCTCCAGCAGGGCGGCGTCGGCATGCATCTCGCCGTCCACCTCCAGGTCCGGAACCTGGGCGCGCAGCAGGGTCAGCGCCTGGCGCATCTTGCGCGCGCTGGGGGAGTTGGAGGCGCCGAAGCTGGAGTGGGAGAGCAGCGCCGCCTTGGGCTCCAGGCCGAAGCCGCGCACCGCGTCGGCGGCCAGCCGCGTCATCTCGGCGATCTGCTCGGCCGTGGGGTCGGGGTTCATGTGCGTGTCGCAGATGAACAGCACCCCGCCCCGGGTGATCAGGGCCGACAGGGCATGGATGCGGTCGATGCCCGGCCGCCGGTCGATGATGGGCATCACATAGGTCATGTGCCGCCACCAGTCGCCGGAGCCGCCGCAGAGGGCGGCGTCCACATAGCCCGACTCCAGCAGCATGGCGGCGGCCACGGTGGGCCGGCGCTCCACGCGGCGGGCGGCGGCGTCCGGCGGCGCCCCCCGGCGGCCCACCAAGTCCTGGTAGCGCGCCACCAGGGGGGCGAAGACCTCACGGTCCTGGGCGGGGTCGAGGATCTCCACCTCGGCGTCCGGCCGCATGCGCAGACCCAGTGCGGCGATGCGGGCGAGGATCACCTCACGCCGCCCCACCAGGACCGGCCGGGCCAGGCCCTCGTCCACCACCGTCTGGACCGCCCGCAGGACGCGGTCGTCCTCGCCCTCGGCATAGGCCACCTTCTTCATCGCCTTGCGGGCGGCGTCGAAGATCGGCCGCATCAGCTGGCCGGAGCGGTAGACGAACCGCTCCAGCTCGGTGCGGTAGGCGGCGAAGTCGGCGATCGGCCGGCGCGCCACCCCGGTGTCCATGGCCGCCTTGGCCACGGCCGGGGCGATCTGCAGGATCAGGCGGGGATCGAAGGGCTTGGGGATGATGTAGTCGCGGCCGAACAGCGGCGCGGCCCCGCCATAGGCGGCGGCCACCACCTCGGAGGCCTCGGCGCGGGCGAGCGAGGCGATCGCCTCGACGGCGGCCAGCTTCATGGCCTCGTTGATCACGCTGGCGCCGACATCCAGGGCGCCGCGGAAGACGAAGGGGAAGCAGAGCAGGTTGTTGACCTGGTTGGGATAGTCGCTGCGGCCGGTGGCGACGATGGCGTCAGGCCGGGCGGCGGCCACCAGCTCGGGCAGGATCTCCGGCTCGGGATTGGCCATGGCCAGGATCAGCGGGTTGGGCGCCAGCAGCGGCAGCCACTCGGCCTTCAGCACCCGCGGCGCCGAGAGCCCCAGGAAGACGTCGGCGCCGGACAAGACCTCAGGCAGGGTGCGGGCGTCGGTCTGGCGCGCATAGGCGGCCATGTTGGGGGGCATGTCGGGCTCGCGGCCCTCATAGACCACCCCCTTGATGTCGGTCAGGGTGATGTTCTCGGGCTTCAGCCCCATCAGCACCAGCAGGTCGACGCAGGCCAGGGCCGCGGCGCCGGCGCCCGAGGTCACCAGCTTGATCTCGGGCAACGACTTGCCCTGCAGGACCAGGGCGTTGCGCACCGCGGCGGCGCAGACGATGGCGGTGCCGTGCTGGTCGTCGTGGAAGACCGGGATATTCATCCGCTGACGAAGGGCCCGCTCGATGGCGAAGCACTCCGGCGCCTTGATGTCCTCGAGATTGATCCCGCCAAAGGTCGGTTCGAGAGAGGCGACGATGTCGACGAAGCGGTCGGGATCCAGCGCGTCGATCTCCAGGTCGAACACGTCGATGCCGGCGAATTTCTTGAAGAGGACGGCCTTGCCCTCCATCACCGGCTTGCTGGCCAGGGGGCCGATATTGCCCAGGCCCAGGACGGCCGTGCCGTTGGAGATCACCGCCACCAGGTTGGCGCGCGCTGTCATCTCGTCGGCGGCGGCGGGATCGGCGACGATCGCCTCGCAGGCCGCGGCCACGCCCGGGGAATAGGCCAGCGCCAGATCGCGCTGGGTGTCCATCCGCTTGGTGGGCTCCACCGACAGCTTCCCCGGCCGGGGAAGGCGGTGATAGTCGAGCGCGGCTTTCCGGAAATCGTCGTCCATGGCGGTCAGGTCTCCCAGAGGGACCTCTGCGATGGACTGGCGTGATCTTCAAGCGTCGCGGCGCTTTTCCTGCGCGCCGCGGCTATTTCGTGACGGGCGAGGGATAGGAGGCCTCGGGGGCGAGCAGGCGCGCGTCCGCGGCCCGGGCGTCGCCCGGCTTGTCGGCGAACAGGCCGAAGGCGTCACGCAGGGCGGCCACGTGCGGTGGTGGTGTGGGCTCGGCGGCGCCGACGGCCTGAGGGCGAAGCTCCAGGGCGTCCCTGGCCGGCCAGCGCCAGTATTCGCCATGGGTGAAGCCCGAGACGGTGGCGTCGTGATCGAGGGGCACGTCGACGATCCCGTGTCCCAACCGCACCTTGTCCACACCGCCCCGCAGGGGTCCGCCGATGATGTCGCCGTTCACGATGGCATGGTGGGGGAAGTAGAGATTGGTCCAGGCCGTCGCCGCGAAGGGCGCGGCGTGGTGCGGCCAGACCCCCTCGAAGATCTTGCCGGCCTTCGGCCCCTGGTCGGTGCGCGGCTGCGGCGGGGCCGTGGGGTGGCGCTTGTAGACCCTGACCTGCTCGCGGAAGGCGTCGTCGGACTCCTCCATCAGCAGACTGGCATAGGTGAGAGGACTGCCGATGGTGATGAAGTCGCTGATGCGCCAGGGCGAGGACTTGCCCGGCGCGCTGGCGGTGTTCAGCGCCACGCCATAGGCGCGGACCGCCTCGCGCCAGTCCAGCAGGCGGTCGAGGTCGTCCGGCGCGGCCTCGAGGGCGGCCGCGGCCGCCTCCACGGCGCTGGCCGCGGGCTTGGTGCCCAGCAGGTCGAGCTGGTCGTAGACCTTGCCCCAATAGTGGGCCAGCAGGCGGTAGGCCACCACAGTGCCCAGGCTGTGGGCCAGGACGATCACCCGGTCGTAGCGGCGCGGACCGGCGCTATCATGCAGGGCGGTGAGCAGCTGCATGCCGCGGGCGCGGATGCGGTTCTGGTTGGGGATGTTCACCGGCGAACCGGAGAACATGCGCGCGGAGTCGGTCATCACCGGGGTGAGGAAACTGGCGTTCGCCCTCAGGCCCAGCACCAGCAGCGCGCCGAGGCCGACCAAGGTCATGACGGCGGCCGCGCGCGAATCCAGCGACATGCCGTCGACGTCGAAGAGCGCGCTGTCGGCGAGGGAGACCCCCAGGGCGCCGAGGGTCAGGGCGCCGCCCAGGGCGAGACAACGGGCGCGCCGGTCGGGCATCAGCAGCATCGGGGCGGCGTAGCCTGCCAGGGCCAGCAGCCCGGCGTTGACGAAGTCGCGCACCGTCCAGCCCAGGCCGCGGGCCAGATCGGGTCCCGCCGCCAGCAATCCCACGAAGACGGCCAGCAAGGCCGCCGCGGCGACCGCCCACCCCGCGGCGGACCCTGCAGATGTGAAGGTCGACCAGTCGCGGGGCGGCGACCGCGCCCCGAAGGCGACGGCAGCGAGCACCAGCCCCCCGGCCACCGCCAGCCCCACCCCGTCGCGCAGGCCGGGAAACAGCCAGAGCCCGGCGGCGATGGCGGCCAGGACCGCCAGCTGCGCCGCCCAGACCCCGATCCTGGGAAGCCGGGCGACCAGGACAAGGCCCCCGAGCGCCACCGCCAGCCCCACCGCCTCAGGACGCGCCTCGGGCAGGGTCACGATCCCGGCGAACAACACCCCCCAGACTCCGGTGGCCAGGGCGATGGTCATGGCCAGCTGTCGGATGGGCCAGATCGCCTTGGGCACCTCGGTGGGCCGGCGCAGCATCAGGTCGCGGAACCACCGCCACAGGTGGGTGAAGCGGTTCCCCTCCATCAGGTCGGCCCAGTAAAACTGGTAGAAGTCCACCTGCCGTCCGTCCGCCACCTGGGTGACGATCCGGCGTTGGTCGGACTGCTCGTCGTCATAGATGGGAGTGCTGTAGACATCGGCGACGCCCGACGGCGAGGCGCGCGGATCGGTCCGCCAGACGGATTTGGCCAGCTCCACCACGTCGGTCATGGGGGTCTGCTCCCCCTGACCATGCACGAACACCACGGCGATCCGATGGGGTGGAGGCGGCATGGCGTTCCTCTCCGCGAAACCCGGCCCTTCACGCTCGCCAGGATTGCAGGTTCATCGAACGCAATTATCCAGAGCTGTCAAGCTTGCGGCCTGAACAGGTCCGGGCGGGCGGAACCGCGCGTCAAATCAGGCCATGCCTGGCTGGGGCGTCTTTATGGATGAGAGGAGGATGGTGGTGCCTGGGGGCGGATTCGAACCACCGACACGTGGATTTTCAATCCACTGCTCTACCAACTGAGCTACCCAGGCGTCTGCCCGCCTTCGCGGGAGCCGCGTCTATAAAAGAGGGTCGGGGCGGTGTCCAGCGAGGAGCATCAATTCCCGTCATCCTCGTCGTGGAGGCTGTCGGCCTCGTCCTCCTCCACCGGAATCGCATAGCTCCCCACCAGCCAGCGCTGGAGGTCGACGTCGGAGCAACGGCGCGAGCAGAAGGGCCGGTATTCGGTCGAGGACGGCTTCTTGCAGATGGGACAGGGGGCGGCGGTCACAGGGTCTTCACGTCCAGGCGGTCTCGGGACCAGTCGGGATTGGCCTCTATAACAAATCGCGCGCCGATGCGCGCCGCCAGGGCCTCGGCATAGGGCTTGGCGGCCGCGGCCACCGAGGCGGCGCAGGTGGCGACGAGGCGCCCGCCGGGATCGCTGGCGGCCTCGGCCTCCAGCCGCCGGATCAGGCGCAGGGCCAGGGTGATGTCGGATAGCCCCCCTGCCCCGTCGCCCAGGATGTCGCGGATCGCTCGGCCTCGGCGCGGTACGGTCATCTCCATGGTGCCGAAGCGGCCCACGGGGCCGATGGCGACGCCGGGATTGTCGGGGGAGAAGGCCGTGCGGGCCGCCGTCAGCAGGGCGTTGCCGTCATGACCGCGGCCGACCAGATCGATCACCACGATCCCGCCCAGGCCCTTCAGCCGCAGCAAGCGCGCGGATTCGGCGAGGGCCGTGAGGTTGGCCTGGCGGGTGACCCGCTTGACGTCCTGGCCCTTGCGCTCGCCGACATCGACGTCGATGGCCACCAGGGCCCGGGTCGGCTCGATGGCGAGGGTGCCGCCCTCCGCCAGGGGGTGGATGGTCTCCAGCGCCTCGGCCTCGGCGGCGTCGGCCATGGCGCGCGCCGCGCGGCCTTCGACGATGGGGGTGTCGCGGGCGAAGCTCGCCAGTTGCTCGCCGAGGTCCGGGGCGGCGGTCAGCAGACGGGGCTTGCCCTCGGCCGGGCCGATGAGCCGGACGGTGGCGAGCTTGCCGTCGCGGGGCTCGCTGCGGACCTCCACCTCGATCGCCTGGCCTTCGACGGGCCGCGCCTCGGGCCGGAAGGCCATCAGGGCCTCGACGCCGCCGAGATCGATGAAGGCCGAGGCGAAGGCCGGCTCCACCTTGCGCACCCGGCCCACCAGCCGGGCGCCGAGGCGGGTGAGTTCGGGGTCGTTGTCGCGGACGATCAGCAGCCGTTCCGGCGCGCCATCGAGGGTGACCACCCCGCGGCTCTCGCCGATCCCGCGATCGAGGTAGAGCTTGCGCACGCTCATGACCGCGAAAAGCCCAGGCCGGTCAGCAGGTTCTGGGTCTCATACAGAGGCAGGCCCACCACGGCGGTGTAGGAGCCCTGCAGGGCCATGACGAAGCCGCCGGCCCGGCCCTGGATGGCGTAGCCTCCGGCCTTGCCCACGCCCTCGCCGCCGGCGAGGTATTCCGAGATCTCGGCCGCGGTCAGGCGCTTGAAGTGCAGGCGGGTCTCCACCAGGCGGCTGGCGGCGCGGCCGTCGGGCGCGCACAGGGCCACCGCGGTCAGCACCTTGTGGGCGCGGCCCGACAGCAGCTCCAGGCAGGCGCGGCCCTCGGCCTCGCTCTCCACCTTGGGCAGCACCCGGCGGCCCACGGCCACCACCGTGTCGGCGGCCAGCACGTAGGCGGCGGGCTGCTCGGCGGCGACCTTGGCCGCCTTGGCCACGGCCAGCCGCAGGGCCAGCAGCCGCGGCGTCTCGTTGGGAAGGGGGGTTTCGTCGATCTCGGCGGCCACGACGGCGTCGGGCGCGAGACCGATCTGGGCCAGGAGATCGAGCCGCCTGGGGCTCGCGGAGGCCAGCACCAGGCGCGGCGTCGTCATCAGGGGGCCGTGCGCCCGCTAGCGGACGCGGAAGGTGATGCGGCCCTTGGACAGGTCGTAGGGGGTCATCTCCACCAGGACCTTGTCGCCGGCCGAAACCCGGATGCGGTTCTTGCGCATCTTGCCGGCGGTGTGGGCGATGATCTCGTGATCGTTCTCGAGCTTCACGCGGAAGGTCGCGTTGGGCAGGACTTCACTGACCGTGCCCGGAAACTCCAAAAGTTCTTCTTTAGCCATGCAGGCTCCAAATAGACGCCGATAAAAGTCGAACGGCCCACGCCTGAATCGAGGGGCGCGAGCCGTGGGAGAGCCCTCTATCATAACGCGGAGCCCGCCGCACGGTCGATAAGCACATGGTCTTCGTCCGCCGCGGCGCGGTCTATTCGCTGGCCTAGCGCCGGAACCGCTGGGCGATATGGTCGGCCAGGGCGTCGCGCACCTCGCGATAGGCCGCCAGCCGCGCCTCGCGGGAGCCCTCCACCAGGGTGGGGTCGAAGGTCGGCCAGTACTCGATCTCGGCCGCCCGGCCCCGGGTCATCTCCACGGCCCGGTGCTGGGCCTCCGGGGTCAGGGAGACCACCAGGTCGAAGGATGAGTCCTCGAGGTCCTCGAAGGTCTTGGGCCGATGATCGGAGAGATCGGCGCTCAACTCCGCCATCACCGCCTCGACGAAGGGATCGACCCCCTCGGCCTCGTCACGCTTCAGCCCGCAACTGTCCACATAGACCCTGTCGCCCAGGGCGCGCTTCATCAGCGCCTCGGCCATGGGCGAGCGGACACGGTTGAAATTGCAGGCGAAGAGCACCGCCCCTGGCAAGGGCGGCGCGGGCGGATCAGCGACCATCGAATCCTACCCCCGCCAATGCAGGGCGCAGATGAGGGTGAACAGTCGCCGGGCGGTGTCGAGATCGGTGTCGATCTTGCCCGCCAGCCGCGTCCGCAGCAGGTTCGAGGCCTCATTGTGCAGGCCGCGCCGGCCCATATCCAGGGCCTCGATCTGCGACGGGGTGGAGTTGCGGATGGCCTGGTAGTAGCTCTCGCAGATCAGGAAATAGTCCTTGATCAGCCCCCGGAACGGCGAGAGCGACAGGATATGGCGTCGCTCGTACTGCGGCCCCGCCACGTCCAGCACCAGCCGATTCTCCACCAGTCCCATCTTCAGGTCGTAGGGTCCGCCCTCGGCGCCCTCGGGATGGAAGTAGTTCTCCTCCAACAGATCGAAGATCGCGATCTGCCGCTCCTGCTCCTGGTCGCGCGAGACCGCGGCGAGGGACTCCTCGTCGATCTCCACGGTCTGCAGGCGGTGCTTGGTGCGGTCTTCGTCGGCCATGGCGGTCGGTGGGGAACGGGTCAGCGACGTTTATTGCAAACCAACCCCTAACGTCACCCTGCACGATCGCCTCACCTTGATCGCGGGCATAAAAAATCGCCCGGCGCTGGGGAGCGCCGGGCGAGGTCTATCGGGGGGAGGAAACTGAGTTGCGGTCTAGTAGCCGTAGGCCGCGTACTGATAGCCGGTGGGCTGGACGTAGCGGGCGTTGACATAGCCGACGCCGACGCCGCCCTGCCCCACCAGGATCCAGTCGCTGCCGCGCACCCGGGCCAGGGCCTGGAAGCGCTCGCCGGCCCGCAGTTGGCCCACGCGCTGGGCCGCCGTAGTCGGGGCGCCGCGCAGGTTCACCGTGGTGCGGGCCGCGAAGGTCCCGCCGTCCCTGACATAGGCGGCCGGGGCGATGTCGCCTGACAGGCGATAGCCGGCGTGGCTGTAGGTGGCGGGCTGCTGGTAGGCGGGTTGGCTGTAGCCCGGCTCATAGGTCTGGCCGTAGCCGTAGGCGCTCTGGGCCTGGCCCTCGCGCTGCATCTTGCAGCCGACATAGGAGCCGGTGGCCGCGCCCACCACCGCGCCGATGGCGGTGCCCGTGCCGCGGTCGTTCTTGGCCAGGTTCGAACCCGCCGCCGCGCCCAGCAGGGCGCCGATCAGGGCGCCGCCCGCCTGCTTGCCGCCGGGAGCGTCGCAGCTGACGATGGAGCCGAGGCCCGAACCGGTCGGCGCGCGGTAGGTCTGGGCCGAGGCGCTCGAGGCGGCGCCGGCGGTGAGAGCGGCGGCCATCGTCGCGACAGCCGCGCTGCGAATCAGCTTGGTGGAAGTTTGCATGGCTTGGTCTCCGTCTTGGAATGGGTTCGAAGCCTCGTCGGCTCCGATGACCCCACCCTAGAGGCCCCACCCTGAACCGGCGCCTGGACGGCCCTGTCAGAAAGCGTTCAGCTTCGGGGAGGGTCGTTGGCGGCCGCGCGAGCGGGCTCATCCCTTGGCGTGGAAGGGGTTGTGGGCGCTGTCGGGGCCGGAGCCCCCACCGGCCGGTAGGCGATCTCCACGCCTTCCTGCTCAAAAAGAGTCTTCAGGCGGCGATTATATTCGCGCCCCACCGCCCACTGGTCACGTGGCCGTGTGGTGACCCGCGCCTTGAGCAGCACCCCGGTGGGATCGAGCCGATCCACCCCCAGCACCTCGAAGGGCCGGGTGATCTGGTTGGCGAACTCCGGCTCGGCCCGCATCTCATCTCCCAGCCGGCGCATGACCTCCAGAGCCTTGTCCACGTCCGAGCCATAGGTGACCAGGATCTCGAACACATAGGAGGAGAAGGTCTTGGTCCGGTTGTGGATCACCTGGGCCTCCGAATAGGGGAAGATGTGCAGGGTGCCGTTCTGGTCGCGCAGGCGGATGGTGCGCAGGGTCATGGCCTCCACCGTGCCGCCGGAGTCCCCGATCCGCACATTGTCCCCCACCGAGACCACGTCCTCGGCGATCAGGAACAGGCCAGTGAGGAAGTCCTTCACCAGGGTCTGGGCGCCGAAGCCGATCGCCACCCCCACCACACCGGCGCTGGCCAGCAGCGGCCCCACCTTCACCCCGATCTCGGAGAGGAAGGTCAGGACCGAAACCACCACCAGGACGCTCTGGATGAAGCCCCGGATCAGGGGGCCAAGCGTGCGGATCTGCGCCGCGCGGCGCCCGTCGCCGCTGCGTCGCGCCACCCCGGCCACCATGTGGTCGACCACGAAGCCGGCCACCTCGACCGCCCCCACAGCCAGGATGACCACGCCGAGCGCCCGCAGCAGGCCGCCGCGGGTTTCCCCCTCCATCCAGGCGAAAGGATCGATTCCCCAGACCCTCGCCAGCAGCAGCAGGGCGCCGCCCAGGATCGCCAGGCGGATCAGCAGCCAGGTCAATCCGGCCGCGCGTGACACGCTGGCCTGCCTCACCTCGGTCGGCGTGTCGGCCAGGCGGCCGATCCAGAAGTTGAACAGGCGCCGCAGCCCCGCGATCATCAGCAGGGCGAGCGCCACCACGACCACGGAGAACAACAGGTTGAGGGCGGCTTCCCGCGGCCCGAGGCGCGCCAGGTCGATCCAGACGTCGTGCAGGGTAGCGAGCAGGCCTTCGCCGGCGGAAGGTTGCGCCGCCGAGGCGGCCGTCGCCGCGGGCGCGGCGGAAGCAACAGGCATGCGGAAACGGTCTCTGGCTGCGCCCACTCCAACGAAGCGGCAAACGTCCTTGGCCGCCTAGGGTTCCTGGATCTGACCCAGCCGGATGGCCGCCGATCGCGCGTGGGCGGGCAGGCCCTCGGCGTCGGCCAGGGCCGCCGTCGGCGGCCCCAGGATCGCGAACGCCGCCTCGTCGCACTTCACGATCGAGGTCCGCTTGATGAAGTCATAGAGCGACAGACCCGACGAGAACCGCGCCGCCCGGCTGGTGGGCAGGACGTGATTGGAGCCGGCGACATAGTCGCCGATCGCCTCGGGTGTGTGTCGACCCAGGAAGATGGCGCCGGCGTGCCGCACCCGGTCGGCCAGCCGTTCCGGGGTGTCCAGGGCGAATTCCACGTGCTCGGGCGCGATCAGGTTCACCAGCCGCGGCGACTCCTCCAACGGCGCGATGATCACCGCGCCGTGGTTGCGCAGCGAGACCGACGCGTCCTCGCTCGTTCCCAGGCTCTTCAGCTGCGCCGCGATCTGAGCTTCGACGGCGTCGGCGAAGGCCTCGTCGTCGGTGATCAGGATCGACTGCGCGGCCGGGTCGTGCTCGGCCTGGGACAGCAGGTCCGCGGCGATCCAGTCGGCCCGGCTGGCGGCGTCCGACACCACCACGATCTCCGAGGGGCCGGCGAGCGCGTCGATCCCGACGGCGCCGTAGACCCGGCGCTTGGCGGCCGTGACGAAGGCGTTGCCCGGTCCCACGATCTTGTCCACCGGCAGGATGGGTCCGGCGCCATAGGCCAGCGCCGCCACCGCCTGGGCGCCGCCGACCCGCCAGATTTCGGTGATCCCGGCCTCCTTGGCCGCCGCCAGCACCGCCGGCTGCAGGCGCCCCGGCGGGGTCACCATGGCGATCCGCTCCACCCCGGCCACCGAGGCCGGGACGGCGTTCATCAGCACGGTGGAGGGATAGGCCGCGCGGCCCCCGGGCACATAGATTCCCACGGCCTCCAGGGGCGTCCAACGCCAGCCCAGCTCGACTCCGGCCTCGTCCTTGAACCACTGGTCGGCGGGACGCTGGCGCTCGTGATAGCTGCGGATCCGCTTGGCCGCGAAGGTGATCGCCTCCCGAACCTCCGGCGCGCACTGGGCGGCGCCGGCCTCGATCTCCTCGGCCGTCACCCGGATGGTGTCGGCGTCGATCTCCGCGCGGTCGAACTGGCGACCGAAGCGCAGGACGGCGTCGAGCCCCTCGGCGCGGACCGCCAGGAGGATGTCGCGCACCAGGAGGTCGACCTCTTCGGGGGTCTCGCGGCGTTCCTCGATGAAGGCGGCGAAGGCGGCCTCGAAGCCGGGCTCGGAAAGACGGAAGCGGCGCATGGGCGCTCTTTAGCGGCGCGCGGCCGCGAACGCTACGCCTTGTCAGGTCTGGTGCGTGGGGGTTCGCGGCGTCGGCCAGGGCGCGGAGATGTCGGCCAGGACCGCGTCGACGCACTCCACGGCGATCCGCAGGTCGCCGCCGCCGGCGAAGCTAAGGGTGATGGTGCCGCCCGGCGGATCGCCCGGCTCGAACTCCAGGGTCAGCAGTTCGATCACCGCGGCCTTGGCGCCCCGCCGCAGATTTCGCGCCTGCACGCCCAGGACCGAACCGATCTGCAGCGCTGAACGGACCCGCTCGCCGCCCTTCCCTTCCCAGCGGTAGCGATTGAAGCTCACCGTCACGCGGCGGGCCTGGCGCTCCACGATGATGTCGCCGATCTTCGCCACCGCGTCCTGCAACGCCGCCGAAATGACCGCGAGGTCCTCGGCGTCTTCCGCCAGCAGGTGGAGCAGATCGCTCATGATGTCGTCCCAGATTGCGCCCCTGCGGGCGTCCCGCCCCCCGCATCGGCGATCCGTCGGGGTGAGGCTATCTAGCCCGAGGTTGGGCCGGGCGGAAGGCGGCCGGTCGGTGGTTGATCCGTTGGCGTGTCGGGTGGGGCCTTGCGGTCGGACGCCTTGCGCCGCCGCAGATTGGCGCGCAGCGCCTGGGCCAGTTGCGCCTCGCGTTCCTGCGGCTGCGTCTTGCCGGTTTTCGCCATATCCGAAGGGGTGAGGCGACGCGTCTGGCGCGTCAAGTTCTCTTCCCGCCGCTTTTAGGCTTCACGCGGCCCTCGACGTTGGCTATAGCCCGCCCTCGCCTTTTCGCCGTTGTAGCTCAGAGGTAGAGCGCATCCTTGGTAAGGCTGAGGTCCAGGGTTCGAATCCCTGCAACGGCACCACTACAAGCCTCTGCATTTGCAGAGGATTTCAGGGGGACGGATCGCACCAGCGGTCCGTCCCTTTGTCATTCCGGCGCCCCGCGCTCCGGCGTCGGCGCGGGCGCAGGGCCTTCCGGACAGGCCAGGACCGTGATCCCCGCCGTCAATTGCTCGCGGATCGCCTGTCTGGCCGCCGCGGTGAGGCCTTCGCAGTAGAGATCCACCCCCAGTCGGACCGCGGGCGCGGCCTGCGCGCAGCCGCAGAGGACAAGGGCGGCCAGGGGCGGAAGAATCGATTTCATCATTGGCTCCTGTCGAGGCCGATTATATATCCGGGTAATATTTCGAACCGGGAGGTGGGACCGCCATGGACGACGAGACCTTCACCGCCTTCGCCGGCCATGATCGGCTGGCCGCCGGCGCCCTCTCCCAGGTGGCCCTCGCCGCCAAGGCGGCCCACGACCGGGGCCTGGATCCGATCCTGGTCTTCGAGGACGCCACCGGCCGCACGGTGGAACTGGACTTCCGGGGCTCGTCCGCCGACGTCCTGGCGCGTCTGCCGGCCACCGAACCGCCGCCCAAACCTGGGCGCGGCCGGCCTAGGCTCGGCGTCACCGCTCGCGAGGTGACCCTGTTGCCCCGGCATTGGGATTGGCTCGCCGGCCAGCCCGGCGGCGCCTCGGCGGTGCTGCGCCGGCTGGTGGAGCAGGCGTCGCGCGAGAACTCGGGCGCCGGTGACGCGCGCCTGGCCCTGGAGGCCGCCCACCGCGCCATGACCACCCTGGCCGGAGACCTGCCCGACTACGAAGAAGCCATGCGCGCCTTCTATGCGAAGGACTACGCACGCTTCGCCGACCTCACCGCCGTCTGGCCGAAGGACGTCGGCGACTATCTTCGGCGCCTTGTCTCTCGCGTGGAACGGCTTCAGGCCGCCGGCGCCGCCTAGCGCCCGTCCAGGGACTTCAGCCCGATCCCCGCGACGAAGGCGGAGATGCCGGCGGCCAGCCAGGGCGCGCTCTTCACGACCCAGTTCCACAGGGCGGCGGCGCCCTCGATCTTGTTGCGGGCCGCCTCCAGCAGATCGACCCGCGCGACCGCGGCCTTCAGGTCCGACCGTAGCGCCTCCACCAGTTTCCCCGCCTCCTGGGCCTCCAGACGGACGAGGCGCTCCCGGACGTCATCGACCTTGGTGGTCAGGCCTTCCAGGCGACGCGTCTGTGCGGCGACGTTTTCGCCAATCTGACGGAGGGTTAGAATCTGGGCGTTCTGAAGCGCATCGAGCGTCTGCATACGGGAAGCATCCTCGCCACTCACTCCGACCAATGAAGTCTCCTGGTCGCCAAATTGAGGCGTCACTTTCGGAACCCGCTGATGGCTTGAGCCAATTGCGCGATTTCTCCCACGCTCGCGCCGGTCTCCTTCGTCGTGCTGTTGCCGGTCCCCGTGGAGTCCGACACCGACCCCGTAAACAGCGAGGTGGGCAGACCAGAGAACATGTCGATCTGTGAGTTCAGCGTGGTGATCGGCGCCTTCCGCAACTGATCATCGGCCGCGCGGAGCTGAGCGCCCAGGGCGGCCTGGGTGCTGATGTTGTCGCGATGGCTGGCGGCGAGATCGAGGGCCCCCTGCAGCTTCATCTGCCGGTCCTGCAGCGCCAGCTGCGCATTGGCCGAGGAGGCCTGCTGGCGGCGGTCGGCGTCCTGGCCCGAAAGGCCGGCGCTGGTGGTGAACATCTCCGACAGCAGCTGCGAGATTCCACTGCTCCTGGCCCGCGCCAGTTCGCCCTCGGTCTGGGACTTGGCCACGGCCGCGCCGGAGCCCCCAAAGGCCCCCTGCCCCGCGATGGCCAGGTCCTGCGCCGCCCGCGTCTTCCCGGCATTGGCGTCGAAGTCGGCGCTGGCGGCGTCGATCACCTGGTCCCGGTACGGATTATAGTAGGATGACAGGTTGTCGAGCAGGCTCGCCGAACTGACCGCCGGCGCGGCGCCGTTCAGCAGGTTCGAGAACCAGGCGTCGCTCCCGGCGGTCTTGGCGTCGCCGCCCCGCAGCGCGCCCAACCCGGCCGCCCCGCTCTCGGCCTGGCGCTCCAGGGCCGACACCGGGGCGACATAGTCATAGGGACTGGCGCCGCCGACCCTCTGGATCCCCAGGTTCAGGCTCTGCGCCATGTTGGTCACCCAGTCGGGGTTCGTCGGCGTCGTCACGCTGTGACTGGTCGAGGTGGAACTCGTCTTCGATTTCTTGCTCATCAGAGCGTCCTTTGCAGTTGATGTCCGACGGTTGCGTAGCCCTGTCGTCTCAGCACGCGGCTCCAGCCCGTCCGTCCGTCGATGGTGATGTGTCGGCAGCCCTGCCCCCGCGCCCAGGCCTCGATGCCGGGACGCATCGCCAGGAGCTCCCTCAGGTCCCCGCCGCCCAGCCAGACATGCAGTTTGTGGACCCCGTCCTCGCAGATCCGCTGGGTGACCATGGCCGCCGCCTCGCCGGCCCAGAGCTGCGCCCGGCCCGAGAGGATGTCCCCCAGCAGCTCCGCCTCGCCGGCGCAGTCGTCCCGCAAAGCCGGCAGCAGCCAGGCGCGATAGCGCGCCCAGCCGATCGCGCCCTCAGCGGCTTCCGGCCGGGGCAATGTCGAACACCGGGCGGCCAATGCGGCAGGCGGTGGGCGCCGAGCCGCCCGCGAAGCGCACGCGGAACATGCGCCCGCTCATCCGCAGGTCCACGCGCTCGGCGCCCGGGGCCATGCCGTAGGCGCTCGTGGCGCGTTCCTCGCCCTGCGGCGTGAGCCGGCTGGTCACCGAGACCGAGACCGGCCCCACCTGGTCGGCCATGTCGGGCCACAGCCCGCGCACCAGGGCCGTCGCGTCGGGATCAAGCAGTTGGTCGGCGCTCTCCACGAACCAGGAGAAGGCGCCGCCGTCGGCGCTGGCGCCCCGCTCGTGCCAATAGGCCGCTCCGCCCGGGTCGACGCCGATGGGATATTGCGAAGGGCCGGCGTCGATCATCGCCGTGCGCGCCATGGTCCCCCGCGACCAGGCGCCGTCCGTCAGGGACATCAGCAGGTAGCGGCTGTTCTCCGCCCCCTCCCGCGCATCGGGATAGTCGAAGCGAATCTCGCTGAGGGCCGAGGACGAGGAGGCGACGATCTTGTCCCCCTGGGAGGCGGCCAGGTTGTCGGCCAGCCCCTCGCGGATCGGACAAGGCAAGGCCTCGGGCGCCCCGCCCAGGACGTAGCGGTAGAACTGCAGGTCCGGACCCAGCCAGAAGGCCTGTTGCCCCACCACCACCGCGGCGTTGGGCCCGATCAGGCCGCACTTCTCGCCGACCCGGTCGAACCGCCAGGGCTGGGTCAGGGACCCGACGAAGGTCCCCAGGAACAGGGCGTGGCTGGTCCAGATCAGCAGGTAGGGGCCGATCACCCGGCCCGCCACGATGCGCCCCCCGCCCGGCAGGATGTACTCCCGGGCCGTGGTGGAGGCGGTGGTCGCCCACTCGGTGTTGTTGCGGACCGAGGAATGCCGCAGGCACAGCGGATTGAAGGTCCCCGACACCTCTTCGTTGCAGCCGAGCGCGAAAACCTGGTCGGTGGGCGCCACCAGCATGTGCGTCACCCGCGCCGGAGCGTTGGCGAGCGCCGCGGCGGCCGCGGCGGTGTTGTTGGTCCAGCCATAGATCCCGCCGTCCCGCGGACAGGCCAGCAGGTTCTCGCCCCAGGCCGCCAGCGACCAGGTGCGTGGGAAATAATCCCCCGACGACGGCTCCGACCAGTTCCCGGTCGAATAGGCGCCGGTCCCGAACCCCTGCCCCCCCGTCCCGTCGATCAGTCCCGCCGTCAGTCCGGCCGGGGTGACGTCATACAGCCCCCCGCCCTTGAAGACCTGCAGCTTGCTGTGCGTCCCGAAGGCGATGTTCAGCACCGCGGCCCTGTCGGTCCACGGCAGGACACCGCGGCAGACACCCGTCACCGGCGCATCCACCAATCGCTCCCACCCCCCGATCACCTGCGGACGGCCGCGCCAGAACCGCACATTGGAGGCGTCGGCCCACTGGCCAGCGGAGGCAAAGCTTGTGTCATCCGCCGAGAGGCCTGGCGGGATGTCGAGGGGGATGCGCATTGGGGGCCTTACCTGAGTGGGGGGAGGACACTGTGCCAAGGGCGAGCTTTGCCGACCCGCAGAGCGGGGTTCTCTCCAGCTTCAACTCGACCGATGCCGCCGCCGATGCCAAATTCGTACGAGGCCAGACTCGGCGATGCTGGGAGGTCTGCTCAGAGCAGAGCAGCAAGCGCGCCTTGGGCGGACACGTCGCGAGCCTTCGAGGCATCACCAAGGGAAACGAGCGGTGGCTATGATCGAGAAGACCAACGCTTATGGGCTCGAATTCCTCGTGCCGACAGCCGACATGGGCGTGAGCAAGTCTCTGCGAGAATTTGGTGAGTTCGCCCGACCGGAGATGGAACTAATCTCGGAGCTAGTCGGTGTCGGGACCTATATCGATATCGGTGCCAATATTGGGTCGATTGCCCTGCCCGTCGCGAAGACGGCCGCTCGGGTCATTGCCGTAGAGGCCAATCGAGAGGTCGCAGGCTTGCTTGCAGCGAACGCACTCAACAACGGCCTAAGCAATGTCGCAGTGCACCACGCAGCAGTTGGCGAGACCCGCAGGCTCGCCAAGTTTCCGATGATGCCCTTGTCCGAGATGGGCAACCTCGGCACCTCCGGCTTCCATCATGCCGGAGCTTACCCCGAGGAAGTGGTTCAGATGACGACGCTCGACGCCTTGGCTCCCGGCGACACGACGATCGTAAAGATCGACGTGGAGGGCTATGAACTTCAGGTTCTGCGTGGCGGAACCCGTGTCCTGAATGATGTCAGGCCAGCTTGGCTCGTCGAATCAAGCGGGGATACACCCGGCAATCGGGCGGTCATCGACCTCTTCGGCCAAGCTGGATACAGGCTCTGGTGGTTCCTGGCACCGTTTGTCACACCCCTCTCTGAGCGATCAGGCGACGAGGCCATGCGCAACAAGGGGGATTTCAACATCCTGGCCTTGCCTGATGGCAAGGAGCCAAGCTGGCCGATGCCGCCTGTTGTGGACGGACCAACTAGCCCTGCATTGGTGAAGGACTACCCGTATCTCGCGCGGTACGGGTACGGACGTCGAGACTGGCCTGAAACGCCACAGACAGCCAGCACGCCTCCTAACACTCAAAATTAAGCTCTAAACTTGATTCAACATCGCATCTCGATTCGAAACGGGCGAGTTGATCGCACATCATCAACACTGCAAGATTGAAGATGAATAAAGAGGCTCGCCTTATATGGCAGCCGAGACGATGAAATAGATCGCGCCCGGACCGCCGTCTGAACCGTCGGTGATGGTGCCACCGCCTGATCCACCGCCAGGCCAGTAGACCGCTCCAGTAGGAGGTGTCCCCTCCCCAGGCGCCGCGCCGCGGCCGGCGAAGAATAGCGGGAAAATGTCACTGAAGCCGGCTGCACCGCCGCCTCCAGTGCGATTGGATCCATTCCCTGCGCCTCCTGCACCTCCGAACTCACCAGCCGAGCCATTGCTGCCAACGAGCCCCCCTGCCCCGCCGGTGCGGTTCAAATCGCCATTGAGTCCCATGCCGGGCGTTTGAGTTAGCGCACCTCTTCCACCGGTCGCGGTCACGACGAAGCCCGCGGGAGTCGTCAGCGTCGTGTCGCCCCCATTTCCCCACGACCGAACACCCCCAGCACCCACATTGTAAGTGAAGGCCTGTCCCCGTTTCATCGAAAAGCGCTTCAGTGCCGCGCCGCCTCCGCCCCCACCACACTCTTGGCCTTCGGAGGCGAGTCCCGCCGCTCCGCCTGCGCCAATGATCCCGACGACGACATCGCAGTCCTGTGTTGCTGTGTAGGAGCCGGGCCCTGCGGTGAAGGTTCTGAAGGCGTGTATTGGTTTGGAGGCGCCCGACCTCTTGGGTGGATTCATCGCCTGGGACAGGCGCCTGGCCTTAAAAAGCCCAGGACGCATCAGTAATCCCCCCACTCAGCCGCGAACACGATCCCCGTATTGCTCACCCCGATCGCCACATAGAGCTCGGCATTGGCCGCCAGGATCATCGCCGCGTCCTCGCTGTACCCGAAGTCGGCCGGCGTCTGCCCCGTCGTCTGGGCCACGGTGTAGGCGGCCATCAGCTTGGAATTGATCAGCTTCTTGGTCGTGCCCGCGTCGTAGGAGACGTAGAGCTGCAGCTCCGTCGCCGTCACGGTCGCCCGCGCCAGGGCGGTGATCTTGGTCACCCGGGCGCCGTTGGGGCCGGCGGTCAGCAGCTTCTGGGTGTTGGTGGGGGTGTCGGAATAGGTGGAGTTGGCCGTCGTGCAGACGGCGACGCCCGACTTCGGCGTCTGGGGCGTGATGACGTTGTTGCCGGTGACGGCCATGGGTGATCCTCAGAACAGGAGTGAGAAGGCGATCGCCCGGGCGGTCGCGGCGGCGCTCGCGGCGGCGGCCTTGGCCGCCTGGTCGCTGGCGTAGTCGGAGAGGTCGGCGACGGCCGGCGCGGTCCAGGCCGGCGTCGTCCCGTCGGTCTTCAGGAACTTGCCGCCATTGCCCCCCTGCCCCGGCAGCACCCCGGCCTGGCCGGCCCAGGCCTGCTGGTCGACATAGGTCCGCACGGCGTCGACATAGGCCTTGATGGAGGTCCCCCCGATGGCCAGGGAGAAGACGTTGGCGCCGTCGCAGACCACCAGGGCGGTGTCGTTCACCGCCAGCGCCACGGTTGCGCCGGCCCCGGTCGTCAGCGTCACCGCCCCGCTGGCGCCGTTGCGGGCCAGATAGAGCTTCGACACCGACGGCAGGGTCACGGTGGCCGGGCCCGTCCCGGTGAAGTCCAGGATGGCCGAGCGCGCCTCGTCGTCGCCGTTGGAGGCGGCCAGGACATAGGGCGCCCCGGCCAGGGCCACGCTGGCGCGCCCGGCGATCGCCGCGTCGAGGCGGCTGATCGCGTTGTTCAGCTTCGGCGCGCCCCAGGTGTTGAGGTTTTCGCCGGCCGCCTGCAGCTCCAGCCGCAGTCGGGGGGTGTAGGATGAGGGCATTAGAGCGCAGCTCCCGTGTCTTGCCGGATCCAGTGGATTCCGTCGGAAAGGGCCAGGATGTTTAGGTCGCTCACCAGCAGCAGGCTGCGCGGCCAGGCCGCCGCCGGCGGCAGCTGGGCCTGGACGCAGGCGAAGACCGGACTCGGCGCCCCGGGCGCCCGCAGGGCCCGCAGGGCCCGCAGGGCCTCCAGGATCTCGCTCAGCATCGGCCTCAGGCTGGCCGGAGCGTCGGGGGTCAGGACGGCCATGCCGACCGCCCCCCGGCCGCCAGCAGCGGCTCGGCCGCCAGGGTGGCCAGCGCCTTGCCCCGGGCCTCCTTGGCGCGGGCCTCGCTCAGCGCCGCCTCCAGCCGCGCGGCGAACAGGCTCAGCAGCTCGGCGTCCCTCAGATAGGGCGCGGCCTCCACCAGGGCGCCGAACAGATACAGGTCCGGATAGTCGGCCAGCACCGCGTTGGTGGGCTGGGCGTCCGACAGGGCCAGCCGCCCTACCATCCGCAGGGTCAGGCCATAGGCGCGGTCGCAGGGCCGGTCGAAGGCGATGACGCCGCCGTTCAGGCTCCACGCCTGCGGCTCCCCCGCCGCCGTCGCCGCCGGCAGCAGGGCCGGATCGACGAACCGCAGCGCCGTGCGCCCCTCGGGCCGGTTGAGCCACAGGGCCACCGGCTCGCGGAACCCGGCCGGCAGGGGCACGGTGCGAACCCCGGTCGTGGCGGTCAACGCCTCCTCGGTCTCCATCATCCGCAGGCGCAGCACGCGGTTCAGCCGCGATTCAGCCAGCGCGATGAAGTCGCCCGTGCGGTCGGCCAGGTCGCCACGTTCCAGCCAGTCGGCCACGGCGGTCTTCAATTGGGCATAGGTCGCCAGCGCCATGCGACGCGCCTCCGTCTATCGGGTCTGGGAAAAGGAAGCCGGGGCGGCCACGAACCGGCGGCCGCCCCGCGGGCGGCTAGTTGTTGGCCAGGCGGCAGGCGAGCTGCGGCCGCAGGGTCTTGAAGCCGTAGAGCACGTCCAGCCGGCAGGGGAACTTGTCGTTGTTGATGTCGTACTGGCGCACGATCCGCATCGAGATCCCGTCGAAGGCCTCCCGCGCGGCGAAGTCGACGCCGCGCGGCATCACCATGTCGGCGGTGGCGAAGGCGAAGGCCCCCTTGTGATAGGCCATGGACAGGCCGTGGGCGGTGTTCCCGGTCCCGGCCACGGTCAGCGCCACGTTGTCGCCCGGCGAGCCGCTGACGTTCTGCAGCGCCCCGGAGGTGATGATCGAGGGGCTGATCTGGATGGTCAGGTTGCCGGCGCCATCGGCCGTCCCGTCGGCGGTGGCCACGAACTGCTGCAGCACGCCGGTGGAGCCCTTGGTCTCCGGATGCACCCGGAACACGCCGGTGATCGTGAAGATGTCGCCCTTCTTCAGAGCCGCGGTGGAGGCGGTCCAGGCGTCTGTCACCAGGGTCGCGCCGGTCTGGCCCGCCCCGTTCACCAGCGGGGCGCCGGCCTTGGAGCCCACGGTGTGGCTGGGCCACAGGGTGTTCTCCATGAAGTCGAACCCGGCGGTCCGGCCCATGAAGCCCTCGCGGTACTGCTTGGACAGGTTGGTCTTGTCGTTGAACAGACCCTTCAGGGCGTCCACCAGGTCCACATTGTCCTGGGTGTTCAGGTTGCAGGTCCGGCCGGCCAGCGGGGCCAGGTTGTCCACCAGGATCTTGCGGCCCTGCAGCACCTTGGCGAAGGTCGTGGCCGCGCCATGGTTGTTCACCTGGTTGTTGACGTCCTTGTACATGGTCATGGCGTCGGCCTCGATATTGGCCGCCAGCACGCTCATCGCCGGCTCCAGGACGCGGTCGCTGAAGTCGTCCAGGCTCATGGTCAGGTCCACGGAGGTGAAGTTCAGGTCCACCCCCTTCTGGGTCTGGACCTTCAGGTCGACACTGGTCTCGGTGGTGTCCTGGGCGGCCAGCGTCGAGCCGGTCCGCACGATGTACTGGTTGGGCAGGCGCACCTTCAGGGTGTCGCCCACCTTGGCGCCCTGGCGGGCGAAGCTGTCGTCGTACTCGCGGGTGATCGAACCCACGAAGTTCAGTTTCTGGTGCAGCACGCGCAGGGCTTCGCGCGTGACGGCGGTGGGGGAAAGCAGGGTGTTGGCCAAGGTCTGGCGTCCTCTTCGGATGGCGCGGCGGCCCTCAGGCGCGCGGCGCAGTGTTCATGGTAAGGATCAGCGGCGGCGGTCCTGGCCAGGCCAGCGCACGGTCCGGGGTACAGGCGCGGTTCGCGCGGGTGGTGATGGCGACTTCCAGAGCTGGATTGGTCGCGCGAAGGTTGTCTCGGTCGGCGGGCGACGCCGAATGTTGATCTTTCGCGACGTTCGGCTAGGTTCGAGAACGAATAAGGAACGAGGCGGCGGTTTGATGAGCCAAAGACTGGTGCGGCGGTACGGCATCCCCAGCGCGCTCCTGCTGTTGGGGTATGTCCCGACGCAGATCTACGTGGTGATGCCGATCGCTGCGCTTTGGATATTTTGGCTGATAATCCGCGAGCCGCCGGCTCAAGGGGTCGGTCAGAAGCTGACCAGGCTGGCGGCCATCTTCCTGATCATGGCCATCCCCACCGCTATCCTGTGCTTCTTGGTCGGCTATCTGTTCTGGCAAGGTGGCGATAGCGGCGAGGCTTTAGGGGTCATCCTGCTCTTGGTCGGTCCCTGGGCGGCCATACCCTTTGTCGCCGGTCTCATCGCCATGCTCGTCGTGCTCTTCCAAGAGCGCGGCATGCCAACCCAGCCGAATCAGCCTGGTCTTCAGTAGCCCGAGTAGCCGGGCAGCATCGGGATCCCAGGCGCACCATCCAGTCCCTTCGACAGCCGGGAGAGCAGAAGTCCTGGCGCGGTGGAGCCGAAGCCTGTTCCAAGCACGGCCCGGGATCGCTGCATCTCGGGCGAGAACTTGCCGCCCTCCAGGCGCGTGTCGTGGCCGGGAGTCGCCTTGTCTCCGACGCGTTTGCCGATCGTCGCCTGCATGACGTCCCCGACGAAGCTGTTCGAGTTCACGTTCCAGCCATAGAGGTTGTCGGCCCGGTTGGTCCGCCTGACCTCGGCGCGCGCGGGCGCCGAAGCCTCCTGCGCCGTCTTGTTCGGGATGAAGGTCTGAAAGACCGCGCGATCCGCACGGCCGAAGTCCTTGCTCTCCCGGGCCGGCGTCACCGCGCTTCGAACGCGCAGGTTCCCGGCCAGACCATCGCGAACGAAGGCGGCGCCCTCCGCTGATGGACCGCCGCGGGCGATGAACTGCCTGTCCCCGTCGTCGTACTCGATGAACATGTGGTCCGGGCCGGCGGACGCCCAAGATGGCAGCCATGGAAGTTTCGTCTGAAGGATGTCGTTGGCCTTGACGGTCACCAGGGTCCCGGGCGGACCGCCGGCCTTGGCTCTCTTGGGGGCGGCCGCCAGCGACGCCCGATTTCGAAGGATCAGCTTGTCGACGGTCGCCATCTCAACGCCCCTTCAGCGCCTGTTCGTTGCGGCGGCGGATCCACTCCCCAGTCGCCATCTCGTCGCGCACCCCGCCACCCGGAACCGCGGCCCCGGTGACCGAGATCGCCGGGCGCACGGCCTGGCTCTGGGCCAGGGTCTTGGCGGAGACCTGCTGCTTTTCCAGCTGCTCGCCCAGGTGGGCGCGGTGCAGGATCTTCCATAGCCGCGGGTCGGCGATCTCCCGCAACTCCTCCAGGGTCACCCCGAAGGCGCCGGCATATTCCACCAGCTTGGCGGCCACCTCCGGCGACCAGCCCTCGATCTCCTGACTCAGCACCCGGCCGGTCTCGGCCAACTGCTCGGCCGCCCTGCGCTGCGCCTCCAGGCGCCCCTTCTCGGTCCTGTGGGCGAGCGACCAGGCGAACTGGTCGCGCACCTGCTGGGTTTCCGTGAACTCCGCCCACAGCGCCTGGGCGCTCTGCGGATCGGCCTGGCCGAACGCCTCCCAGTCGACGCCCTGATACGCCTCGAGCTGCTGGTCCAGCAGGTGCAGCCGCGCCCGGTCGCCGATATCGGCGTGGGCAAGTTCGACCTCCTCGGCGTGGGCCCGGCGCTGGGCCTCCAGGGCGCGCCGGTGCTCGGCCAGCTCCTGGGTCTTGCGGGTATAGTCCCCGTGCATCAGGAAGGCGCCCTTCAGGGCCCGCGGGATGCGGTAGAACTGCCCGTCGTGCTCGACCTCCTCAAGGTCGTCCTCAGGGGGTTCGCCGGGCGCCTGGGCCTCGGCGACTTCGGCCAGGACGTCAGCGTCCACGGCCAGATTGGTCGCGTCTTCGTCTCTCATGATGTCCTCAGGGGTGATCGGCCCGCCAAGGGCCGGTGATGACGCACGCGCCAAGCCCCCGGCGATCCCGCGGGACTTCAAAGCGCATGTCGAAAAGGCCGCGACGCTCAGCCCGTGAGCAGGTCCCGCAGCGGGACCGGTGCGTGGAACGCACCTCTAACCAATATTGATATTGTCCCAAAAAGCCGCGCAGATGGGCGATGTTACACTTGACATACCCGCCCCAAAATATAGGGTGAGGTCATAGGAGAACTCCCGTGGCCAAGTCCGTTTTCAATGCCCCGCAATTCCAGACTGAAGCCGGCGCTTTCGAGTACGTGGAGGCGCGCCTTTGGCCCGATGGCGCGTTCTGCCCGCACTGCGGAGAGTGCGAGCGCGTCGGCCGCCTAGGCGGCAAGACCACCCGGATCGGCCTGCACAAGTGCTACTCCTGCAAGGGCCAGTTCACCGTGCGCCAGGGGACCATTTTCGAGTCCTCGCACCTGCCCCTACATCTCTGGCTGCAAGTCATCCACCTGATGTGCGCGAGCAAGAAGGGCGTCAGCACCCGCCAGATTCAGCGGATGCTGGATTGCTCCATGAAGACCGCCTGGTTCCTCACCCATCGCATCCGCGAGGCCATGGCTGACGGCGCTCTCACCCCCTTGGGCGGTGGCGGCGGGGACGTTGAAGCCGACGAAACCTACATCGGTCGGGACGGCAATTTCTCGGCGCGCGGCGGCAAGAACATGAATGCCGTGCTGAGCATGGTTGACCGTCAGACCGGGCGCGTGCGCTCCCAGGTGTTGGACAACGTGACCGCCAACGCCGTCACCAACGCCGTGGGCGCCAACCTTGCCGCCGACACCCGCCTGCTCACCGACTCCTCGAACGTCTATCGCCGCGTCGGCGCGGTCCTGGCGGGCCATGAAGCCGTCAATCACTCCAAGGGCGAGTACGTCCGCAAGGGCGACGTTACCGTCCACACCAACACCGTTGAGGGCACCTTCTCGATCTTCAAGCGCGGGATGCGCGGCATCTATCAGCACTGCTCGCGCAAGCACCTGCACCGCTATCTGGCTGAGTTCGATTTCCGCTATTCCAACCGGATCGCGGTCGGCGTGGATGACAAGGCCCGCGCCGAAAACGCCCTCATGGGTGTCCGCGGCAAGCGCCTCACCTATGAAACAGTTAGTCGCCGGTGGCCCGCCGCCGAAGGCCGGATCGTCTGGTAAGGGCCGATGGTTCACCAAGCCGCACCGCTGGCCGCGCCGCGACCGAAACCCGCAACTAGAATTGCCGTTTGGCGAATGAATCGGCGGAGGCCATATTCAGCCCATGGCGACTGAGCCCAAACCAGCGAAGTTGACCGACGAACAGCGCCACGCGCGGTTCGTGGAGATGGCTCATGAGGTAGAGGCATCCGCCGAGGTTGAGGCCTTCGACAGGGCATTTAGGCGTGTTGTACGCCCACCAGAGAAGCCGGTGAGCGACGATGACTGACAATGTCATCGGCGCTTTCAGCGAGGAGCAGACCGCTGCGCTCGCCGATGTTTCCCGTGGCCTTCTAAGGCAATGGGACCGAAAGGGCTTGCTCCACCCGAGCTTCGGCGTCAGCGACCCACACATCCCGTATGGGCGGATCTACTCGTTCCGTGATGTCGTATCGGCGCGCGTTCTGGGTCAGCTCCACGCCCATCGCGTTCCCCTGCGCCACCTCATCGAAGTTCACGCGAAACTGTCCAAGCTATCCGACACTCCATGGGCCTCCACTGTGCTGTACGTGCTGGGCAAGGAAGTGGTCGTCAAGTCACCGGGAAGCCGCTATCGCCACAAGCTGCTCACCGATCAGCAAGTGTTTGACATCCCTCTCAAGGTGGCGATCAGCGGCGTCCGAGCAGATATCTCGAAGCTGAATGATCGCCGCAAGCCGGGGCGTATCGAACGCGACAAGTTCGTCGCGCAAAATCAGTACGTAATCGCGGGCACCCGGATTCCAGTGGCGGCCATCCAAGGTTTCGCTGCGGCTGACTACAGCACCGCGCAAATTCTTCGGGAGTACCCCAACCTGTCCGCTGAAGACGTGGCCGCCGCCATCGCCTTCCGGTCGCAAATCGCGGCTTAGTGGCGGCGCAGCTAAAGCTCCGGTTCTTCACAGACGAAAACATTGGCGATTCGATAGTCCGCTATCTGCGCGGACGCGGGCACAGCGTGTACGTGTGTAAGAAGCATTTGCCCGAAGGAACGCCAGACCCTGTCGTGGCGACCACGGCGATGGAGGATGACCGTATCCTTGTCAGCCAGGACAAGGACTTCAACCACCAACGATTTGAGCAACCGCGCTATGCCACGCTCAGCCGCATCGGCCTGACCGGCCACGGGCCTGAACTCCTCGCCGCAGTCAAAGAGCACATCCATCTCGTTGAGGCCCAGTGGGCACACAAGGCAGCCGCTGAACGCATGGTCGCGCGGCTCAAGGTGGGGCAGGTGAAGTTCTCGAAGTGATGGCTGGGCTGGTGGGCCTCGAACCCACGACATCCGGAGTGACAGTCCGGCGCTCTTCCTGCTGAGCTACAGCGAATGTTATCTAGGAAGCCTTCAGCCAACCACAAGCCCAAGGGCCGGGCGTGCGCCGCGTCAGCCCAAGAACGATTGATTGTAGATTCGGGCCACCCTGACCCGAACGTCCACAGCGATAATTAGCCGGACGTGATCCTTGGGATGGTCGACGTCAGTCAGCAGGCGGTCAGTCTCGACCTCTAAGCTGGAAATCATGGCGTCGTCTTCAAGTAAGCACATCATTGGGTTGGAGGCGTCTCGATCGGCCATAACCTGCTCCTTGTGCTGCGGCATCGACAGCGCATCGAGCAGGGTCTTGATGCGACCGTCGATGTCCCCGCCCTGGTAGATGGCGCCCGCCGGCTCCTTTCGCAGAAAGAGCACCTTAAGGCCGCAGTGCAGGTCGTAGGAATCTCGGACAAGCGGCCAAAACCGGTGGCCATGCTTGTCGATGGGCTCGTTGAGGTCAATGAGTTCGCGCGGCGGCTCATCGGCAGGTTTGATGCGAGGAGCAAAGGGCGACAGGAGTGGTCGCCGATGGAGGTGGTGGCCTTGAATCAGCACTCCGCCGTTCAGTGGATACTCGCCGTTCGTGCTCACTGAGATGAGCGCCGGGTGGTTAGTCCAAAGGTCGACGAGTTGGGGGTGAAAATGCTTCCTAATCTCCCACTTAGCTTTGGGCTTCGGCTTGTTAGCCGAGGCAGGGAGGGGCCCGTCATAGGTCAAAGTGAATTTCATCAACGGCGTCCCCCGAAAGCCGCCTTCGCGTTGAGGAAGCGGCGCGCTCACGACACGCCGCCTTCATACCACAGCTTGCGCTTGGTATGGGAAGTGTAACATCGCCCGCAGATGTCAAGAACAAACGGAGAACAATTCGACGGTGACTGTTCCCACGGTGAGGTGCGGGTCGGCCTCGAGCCCTACTCGTACGGGAAGGGCGCGGTGTTGTAGGTGGTCCGCTCCTGGAGCTGGCCGGACTCGCCCCCCGTGATGGTCCTCTCCAGCACGTCGGTTCCGTCGAACCGGATGCGGGCGTCATAGGCGAGGTAAGCGTCACCGCCGTGAATCTGCAGCACGAAGCCGGACCGATCGGCCTTGAGGGCGACCTCGCCCGGCTCGTAGAGCCCCATCACCGCGCTCAGAGGGACGATGACGTCGCGCCCGGAAACGGTGATCCTGATCCGCCCCACCTGGCTCCGCGGCGCCTGGAACTCGCTGAATGGCCACTGGGTCTGCATCACTGTGTCAGGTCCGGCCGGCGCCTTGGAGATCCTGGCGGTCGCCACCAGCTTCCCGTTGTGGGCGGTCACCACGACGGGCACGCCCACGGCGGCCAGCCGGCCCGTCGCCGGCGCAGCGGGTACCGGCGCGCCGGCGATGAGCAGGAGGGAGCCCAGCGCCAACGCCATCATCCGTCGCATCTATCCCCTCCCCCTTCAGGTTGGCGGCCGCCGCCGACCCCCAGGCACAACCCAGAGGCGGTCGTCGCCGCTCCTCACCACACCGTCCCTCACATCTCGCGGCGTGACAATACAGCCCTCGGAGCTGTCTCTCGCCGCCATGTCGCCGCCGTGGATCAGGAAGGCGCTGCGGCCCTTCATGTCATTGGACTCCAGCGGGCTCAGCGGCAGGGCGTTGCGTAGCCTGCCGCCGCCATGGGTTCCCATCGGCCCGATGTCATAGCCGCCTCGCGGGAGAGGACCGGTGGACCCCACGCCGTCCATGGCCGGGTTGTTCATGCCCGCCCCCCTGCCGGCGTAGTTGCCCGGATGGACGGCGCCCACACCGCCTCTGTCGGGCATGGGCGTCTGGCCGGACGGCAGGTCACGCGCGGCGGCTTCGGCGTCGGGATAGCACATCCGCCTCTGGATCAGGGCCCCGGTGGACTGGTCATAGACCCAGTCGATCGGTATCAGGCCGGCGCGGATGTTGTTTCGGATCGTCTCCCGCACCTGGGCGCGCAGCTCGTCATGGTCTCGCCTCGGGTCAGGCATGATCTCCAACTCCCTTGCGATAGGGTCCGGTCGCCCGCATCCGGTTCGTCTCGGCCTCGAAGGCCTCGATCTCCAGCTTGCGGGCCTCGTGGGCGCGGTCCTGCTCCAGGGCGGCGATCTTGGCGCCGGCGGCCTGCAGGGCCTGGGCGAGCTTGGCCATCTGGGCCTTGGCCGCCTCCACCTCCGGCGCCGCGCCCTTGGCCTGGTCCGGGACCATGGCCGCCAGCCGTCCGGCGATTTCATCGGCGCCGGGCCAGTCGAGGTTGCGGGCCAGCAGATCGCCGATCACCGGCGCCGCCGGCGGATAGGCGCGGATCAGCTCGATCATCTGGGTGGCCGCCTCCTCCCGGCGGCTGGTGAAGCTCGGCCCCGACTTGACGGTCAGATCGTACTTGCCCGCCGCCAGGTCGTAGATCCTGGTGATCTTCCGCGCCTGGTCGGCCGGGTCGGGCGCCTGGAACTTCTGGTTCACCGGCGCCAGCCTCGCCTCCCCGCCCGGCCCCAGCACGCGCACCACGCGGGGCGCGGAATAGACCTTGGGGATCAGGTCGATGAGGATCCGCCCGGCATGCCGGATCGCCCGGCTGAGGTTGTCGATATAGTGGAAGGTGGACACGTCCCCCTCCCGCTGCCGGGCCATGATCGCCCGGCCCGAGGTCTCGTTGGACCGCGCCCCCAGGCTGGCGTCGTGCAGGCCCATGATCGACTTCATGTCGTCGCTGGCGTTCAGCGCCTCCTGCAGGGCGCCCGCCGGGACCCCGCTGAAGGGCTGCCGCATCGGCGGCTCGGGACCGTCATATTCGATATAGGCGTGGGTCTGAACGTTCGCCGTCGCCCACTTGCTGGCGTCGGTCTCGAAGGCCCCCTTGCGGCCGATGAACGGCGCTTTTGGAGCAAGCGCCACCAGCTCGGTGGACGTCGTGCGCCAGTAGTTGAACATCCGCTGCGGGTCCTTGGCGTCGCGGACCAGGCTGCGCAGCCGGCGCTTGCCGTCGACGTACAGCTCCTCGCCATAGACCGGCACGATGGGAATGAACCTGCCGGCCCAGTCCACGGTCTCCAGCACCTCGGCGCCGGTCAGCACCCGCTGCACCACCTTGTGCGAGGCCACCTGCCGCGGCTGGCCGATGACGCTGACCCCCAGGGCGTCGAACATCGCCTTTTGCGCCTCGTAGACGGAGCGTTCCACCACCTGGCCGTCCGAGAGGGCGAGGAGGGTCTTCATCACCGCCTCGCGCCGCCAGTACTCGGCCACCATCACCCGGTCGCCCTCCAACCAGGGACCGCCCAGCCCGGCATAGGAGTCGGCGCTCCAGTCCGCCGCGTCGGCCCCCTTCCAGCGCGCCTCGAAGACGGCCTTGGGTAGGGTGTCCACCACGAAGGCGGTGTTCCAGTCCGACGAGTCGGCGGCCTGGGAATTGGGGTCGCCGTAGATGCTGAAGGGGTTGGCCACCCGCTCGATCACCAGGTCCTGGTCGAAGCTGTCCTCGCCGGCGTAGCGGGTGTTGATCCGGAAATAGCCGAACCCGCCCGTCACCGCGAAATCCAGCGCCGTGTCATAGGCCACCTCCGCGTCGCTCGACTGCTCGATGTTGCGGATCAGGCCGTTGAAGATCTCTGCGGTTTCCGGGTCGGCGCCGTCGTCCACCGGATGGCAGCTGATGGCCGGCTTGTTCTGCCGCGCGTCGTTGACCACCTGGCGGATGAAGGCGGGCAGCCGGTTGATGGTCAGGCAGGGCCGGCCATCCAGCTCCCGATCGCGCCGCACCTTGTCGGGCCACTGCTCCCCCAGCCGCGCGAAGCGGATGTCGTCCAGCGCCTCGCGCCGGTTCTCCGACTCGTGCTCGCAAGCCAGGTCGAACGCCTCGCGGGCGTCCTTCAGGATGTCTTCGGTTTTCATGCAAGGTCCTTCGGCGCGCCGCGCATCGGCGCGGCGCGAGGAACCGCCGGAAGGCGGTTGGAGGGGCGAACCGCCCGCGTGTCAGGCGTGAGCCGCGCTACTGCTTCTGGAACGCGTATTTGAACTCGCCGTCGTCACAGTTCTCAAACTGCAGGGTCGGACGGGACAGGAAGATCGGCGGGATGAACTTGACCAGCGCGCGGGGCGCCGGGGGGCTCGAAGCGTAGCAGGGAGCCCCCATGATCAATTCGTCGCCCGACATGATGGTCACCTCGACAGGTCTCGAGAAGACCAGGAATTCCCGGGCACCAGGCGGTTCAGCCAGGCTCCAGGTTCCGGTCCCGGAGAACGGAACCCTTGGCTTGGGAAAATCCACGTCGATGGGAGCGCCCCGGACCTCGGCCGTGCCGTTGGCGCGAAGGATCAGCACGCCTCCGGCGTCCGCCTTCCACACCCCGATCAGATCCTCCCGCGACGGCGCGGGCTGGCTACAGGCCGACAGCGCCACGGCTGCGAGCGCCAGGGTCGACGACAGTGCGAAACGCCTCATGCCACGCCTCATCGCCGACCGCCCTGAGCTGGCGCGGCTTTGGTGGGAATCTTCTCCGTCCAGCGGAAGGTCTGTTTGGTCGCCGAGCCCGGACCGGTCTTGACCAGGCCGTTGAGCACGGGATCAACGTGCTGTTGGTAGAATTTCGTATAGCCGATCACCGGCGGATGCAGCGCCGACGCCAGCGACGAGGTGTTCTCGGCGGTGAAGTCCACAGTCGCGACCCCGTTCTCATCGACGGCCCGGATCTTGGGCGTCAGGTTGTAGGAACCCAGATAGGCGGCGGCAAGATTGCCCGATGCGCCACCCGTCGGGACAGCCGAATAGGCCTTGATGAACTCGGGCGCCCCCTTCCAACCGCCCAGGGCGTAAGACTGCGGCTGCGCCTTGCCCGGCTTGATGGCCCTTGTGGCGACCTTGTCGCGCACCCCCTGCACGAAGTCATGCTTCCGGAGGACCCGGGTCGCCGGATCGTCCGGCCCGAAATCGTGGCGGCGCGGCCCGGTTCCCGTCAGCCATTCCCAGCCCAGCTGGTAGTAGCCGGTGTCATCGTGCGGCGGCGGCTTGGCTTGCCGCTGCTGGGCAAAGGAATGGCTTGGCGGCGCCAACCGGTCTCCACCGCCGGACCCGGCCAGCCGGTCACGCCCTTCCCCACCCGAAATGACGTCGTCGCTTGGGGCGGAGAGGCGCGTCCAGGCCGCGTGCGCCGCCCGGTCCCGCGCATCGGCGATATCGACCGTGCGCCGCGTGAACCAGCTTTCACGATCATCCAACTCATCACGCATCGACATCGCCTTTCATCCCGCGTGAACAGGGTCACGCTACATCGAACAAATAGAGAACATCAATAGGTGGAAGTCGCCCGCTGCGGCGCCCTCACCCCATCCAGTTCAGCCCCTGGGCGCGGGCCGGCTTCGGCCGGGCCGCGCCCTGGCGGTTGACGGCGAACTCGCCGAAGGCGTCGGCGCCGTGGCTGGCCGCGTCATGCAGCGGCCCGACGAAGCTCCGCGTCGCCGCGCTCCAGCGCTTGCGATAGGCCCGCAACCGATCCAGCCCGATGGCGCACTTCTCGGCGTCGAACCAGGTCAGCGGGATCATCAGGCGGGCGGCGTTGATCCGCTCGTCCGGCCCCTGGGCCGTCCCCACCGAGATCGGCCAGACCCCGAGCCCGCCGAGCGTCTCCAGCCGCGAGCGCCCGCTGGCCCCCAGCTCGCGCACCATCACGTCGTGCGGCAGGTGGTGGGTCCCATAGACATAGGGCTGGCCGGCGATCGCCTTGCCGACGATGGCGTCCAGCCCCTCGCCGGAGGTCTCGAAATAGTCGATGGCGCGCACCTCGCGCCCCACCTGCTGGAAGAACCAGATGGCGGTGTAGTCGTCGATCCCCAGGTCCCAGGCGGTGTCCACCTTCAGGGCCGGGTCGTGCGGGACCCGCCCGATCCGTCCGGCCGCCTCGGCCTCGCGCAGAGCCTCTCCGTAATAGGCGCCGGGCGCGGCGGCGTCGAAGGCCACCAGGTACTCGGTGTCGAACCTCGCCTGCCCCTCGGCCTCCGAGCCTGCCTCGGCGATCAGCTCGGCCCGCTCCACCGCCAGCTGCGCAGGCGTGAAGACGTCCGTCTCCGTGGCCGGAGACTTCAGCGTGAACCAGGCCGGATCGGCGGCGCGTACGTCGAAGGCCCGCGTCGCATGACCTCGGCCGCGCGGCGTCCAGATGAACAGCGCCCACCCGTCGCTCTCCACGAGAATGGGCCGGATGTAGGTCCAGGCCTCCGGCTTGGCGAGCGCCCACTCGGAAAACACCACCCCGCGCACCGAGGACCCCACCAGCCGGTCGTAATTGTCCGACCCCACCACCTGCCAGACCGAGCCGTTGCGGAATTCGATCTTCATCTCGGCGTCGACGGTCCTGGCCCGGAACCCCTTGGGAAAGGCCTCGTCGATCCGCTTGGCGCCCGTGTGCGGGTTCACCGCATCCCAGATCGCCTTGCGCCCCTGTGAGGCCTCCGGCAGCAGGTGCCAGTAGGTTCCGGGCTTCTTCACCACCTGGGTCGCCGCCCAGTGCAGGGCCACCTCGTCCTTGCCCCAGCGCCGGTGCGCCACCACGTCGGCCCGCTTGCCGCCCGTCTGCAGGTAGCGGATCAGCGGCTTCTGATAGGGCCGCGGCTCCCAGCCGCCCGGCACCCTCAGGTTCACCTCAGAACTCGACGACCTCGACATTGATCACCACCGCGTCGGGATGTTCCTGGTTGATGCGCGCGCCGTAGGATCGGGGCGCCAGCTTGGCCGCCTGCCACTGCCGGGCGGTGATGCGCGTCTTGTCGACCGCCAGGGTTTCCGGCGTCGCCCCATCGGCGATCTCCCGGACCTCCTCGAACAGGCGGTCGGCCTGGATCTCCCGGGCGTTGGCGTAGAGGGCCACGAACTCGGGATGGCGCTTCAGCCAGTGATAGATGGTCGAAACCACCGGCATGTCCTCATCCTCGCAGATCCGGATCAGGGCGCGGCCCTCCGCCAGCCGGCGGCAGAACTCCACGGCGGTGTCGAGGTTGTAGTGGCTGGGCTCCCCGCCCCTGTGCGGGCCACCGCCGGCCTGCAGGGCCAGGGCGTACATCTCGGCGAAGTCGGCCCGGCGCTTGAGCCAGTTCTGCACCGACTTCGGCGACGGCATCCCCTTCCGGCGGCAGATGGCGGCCAGGCTCTGGCCCTTGGCGGTGAGGTCACAGATCGCCTCGGCGACCTCCGGCGAATAGTGGATGGATGGAGCATAGGGCACGGCGGTGCGCCCCGGCTCCCCAGGGGGATCGGTCATCGGGTCTCCTTGGAATCGGAATGTCCGCGCGGTTGACAGGGCCAGGCCGCGCGGGAGAGATGCAACCTTTGCTTGCGCCTGCGCAGGTGTTTGCGTGGGCGTTCCCCACAGACTGAGCGGGGATGTCATGGGTCAGGTCTTCAGCACGGTGACCGTCGCGCGCGGCGAGACGGTCACCTTCACCCGCACCATCAACACCCAGGACTACACGGCCTATGAGCTGCAGCTGCAGACTGGCGTCACGCCGCCAACCTTGATCAACAACGGCACGATCCAGTTCTCGTCCTCTTACCCCTACTTCGACCCCAACGTCATGCTGGTGGGGCTCTCCAGTTCTTCGGCATGGCGCGGCACGACCATCGAGAACAACGGAACCGTCGTCTTGGAGCAGACGGTCGGCTACGCCGAGGGTCTGGTGTCAAATGAGGGCGTCACCCCGGGCTTTCTGAACACCGGCGACTTCCTGGTGCGCGCCAAGTATGAGGCCAACGGCTTGAGGAGTTGGGGCGGCCCCGTCACAAACACAGGGCATCTCACGGTCGAGGCCGGTCGGTATGCGATCGCCATCGGCATGGAGACGCCGGCGGCGATCCGGAATTCCGGCGAAATTGTCGCCCGCACCACCGGCTCCGGCTTCGCGGCCGGTATCAGCCTCCAGAATGGCGGCCTTCGGCTTGAGAATGACGGCCTGATCCTCGCGACCCATTCGGACCCCGGCGCCACCGCCATGGGCGTTCGCGTGACCGGCGTGAGCACGACCCCGCTCGAGCTCGTCAATCGCGGCACGATCACCGCCGACGACGCCATACTCGACCAGGCGCCCAACAGGTATCCGGGCTTCTACAGCATCCAGCACGTCGACAATTCCGGCGTGATCAACGGACGGGTCACCCTGGGACTGGACGACGACACGGTCGTCAACTCCGGCCGCATCAACGGCGCCGTCGACCTGGGCGCCGACAACGACCTCTATGACGGCCGCCTCGGCTCGGTGGTGGGCATGGTGGCCGGCGGCGACGGCGCCGACACCCTGCTGGGCGGCCAGGGCTTCGACTACCTGCACGGCAACGCCGGCGTCGACAGCGTCTCGGGCGGGGCCGGCGACGACTGGGTCGTGGGGGGCAAGGACGACGACGTCCTCTCCGGCGACGCCGGTGACGACGTGGTCTATTCGAACCTCGGAAACGACACCCTCTCCGGCGGCGACGGCGCCGACTGGGTGCGCGGCGGCCAGGGCGACGACAGCCTCGCGGGCGGCGCCGGCAATGACTGGATGTCCGGCGACCGCGGCGACGACACGATCTCGGGCGGCGGGGGCGCCGACCTCTTCAACAGCTTCGTGGGCGCCGGGATCGACCGCGTCCTCGACTTCTCCCTGGCCCAGGGCGACCGCGTCCACCTGGAGGCGGCCACGCCCTACACCGTCACCCAAAGCGGCGGAAACACCATCCTCGACCTCGGCGCCGGCGACCAGATCATCCTGGTGGGGGTGTCGGTGGCGGACAGCGTGGCGAGTTGGC
This sequence comes from Phenylobacterium sp. GW821-FHT12F10, assembly GCF_058806695.1. Taxonomy (NCBI): domain Bacteria; kingdom Pseudomonadati; phylum Pseudomonadota; class Alphaproteobacteria; order Caulobacterales; family Caulobacteraceae; genus Phenylobacterium; species Phenylobacterium sp. GW821-FHT12F10. Next base: position 2,132,696 of record NZ_JBXAPY010000001.1, read on the forward strand.
TGCTGGTGGGATGACGGGGCGGCCGTCCGGCCCCCACAATCGTCATCTCGGAACAAGCCCGAGTATGGCGGTCTGAAAGGGGCGCCGCCTCCGTAGTGATACCGGCACTGTCGCAGCCTACCCCGCCGCCCACACCGGCGGGGCGCGGGGACACTTGTCGATGTCGGGGTCGATGGCGCGCTCCCAGCCCTCCGGCCAGTCCTCGGCATAGGCGCGATCATGGTCGGCGAGCAGCAGCAGGAAGGTCCCAAGCGACGACCCCGCCGCCCATTCGGGCTTCTCGAGCCCCCGTTCGTGGTCGAAGAAGTAGACCGCCGGTACGGCGTCGCCAGAGGATAGATCAAGCCCATAGAGATTGCCGCACCCGTCAAGGAAGATCGGGACGGCCTGAACGTGGAGCAGGTCGGTCACGTCCACCGACAGCGGCTCCCAACGCCCCATCCAGTCATTCCAGAGGGGGCCGAGAGCTGCGAAATCGCCGACCCGCTCAATCCTCTCCCGATAGAAGGCCTCAAGATCAGCGGGAAGCTTGCGGCCAAGCCTCTCGCTTACATAGGCGATGTTTCGTTCAGCATGGTCGAACTTCTCCCGCTTCAGCACGCCAGCCTCTTGGAGGCGGCGGGCTGCTTCCCCGACCGAAATGCTCATATCGGGCCTCCGTCTCTAGGCGGCGTCCGAGATCGGGGCACGCCCGGGCGTCGGATATAGGGGGCGACCAACTGATCAATCCGCAGCTTCTCCGCCATGATTTCCGCCTGCGAAGGACTTCGGCCTTTCAGGCCTGCCCTGAACGCCGCCCAGGCCCGCGAGGCGATGATATGCGCCCTTTGCCGAAGCGCCCAGAGGTTGGCCAAGGCGTTCGGGTCAACGTCAGGAAACCGATGCGCCCACTCAAGGGGAAGGCTGTGGTGAACCTCGGCCTCCATCTCTCCCGCCGAGAGCCCATTGGCCGGGGCAAACCTTGCGCGGGCGGCGCCGCGCAGGGCTTCAATCGTTCTCTGCCAGGCTTCCCGCGCCCGAGCTGCGCTGCGAAGGTTGGAAACTCGTCATCCTGCACCTGTTCGAAGGCTGGAGTTCGACTGGACGCCCCAGATCACCCCCGCGCCCGGCGGCCGCCGGCTCCACGGAGCCTGGCTCGGCGCGCTCGGGACGCGGGGGGCCTGCCGCGCGGGCGCAGCCTTCCGGCGATCGGGCAAGGTTTCCCGCGTCCCCACCGCGAACGGAGGGGAGGACATCCACGACAGGGACGCGGCGGCGCGAGCGGGCTAACGCCCGCGGCGCTCATCCGAGCGCCGGCCAGAAAACCTTGAAGGACCATGGCCCCCGGGGCCCGCGTGGAGAGGCGCGGCGCCCGGGGACCGGAAGGCCGTCCCGCGCCTCAGACGCAGAAACGACCAATGTCGAAAACCTACCGAAAACGCGCGACGCTGTCAAGAACAAAATAGGAACATTGCGACGCGCGCGTCCCTCCGGGCTCGCGGCGCGCCTTCCCCCAATGTGTCATCCCGCATGGAGCGGCGCAGCCGCGGAAGTGCGGGCCCCATGGACACCGTCTTCTCCGGGGAGCCCCACGAGTCTGGGTCCCGGACAGCCGCTGGCGCGGCTTCCGGGATGACACACTGGATTGTGTTCGTGACGTTCGTGGTTCCCCTTTTCCGGCCCCTCCGCCCCCCAGCTTGGCCGTCCCCCGCACCAAGCCTACACTCCCCCCGTCCCCACGCCCGGAGCGCCCGCCATGCAGGTCGCCGTCCTCACCTTCCAGGCCTTCAACGAGCTGGACTCCTTCGTCGCCGCCGCCCTGCTCAACCGGCTCTCGGCCCGCGGCGTCCAGGCCTGGATCGTCTCCCCCACCCAGAGGGTGGTCTCCAAGAACGGCGTCGCCATCGACCGGCAGAAGCCGCTGGCCTTCGCCAACATCGCCGACGCGGTGATCATTGGCAGCGGCATGGCCAGCGAGGTGGTGGCCGCCGACCCCCACATCCTGGCCACCCTCAAGCTCGATCCCGCCCGCCAGTTGATCGCCAGCCAGTGCTCGGGCGCCCTGCTGCTGGCGGCGCTCGGCCTGGTCTCGGCGGGCCAGCCGGTCTGCGCCGACCACATGACCGCCCCGGGCCTGGCCGCCCACGGCTTCCGGGTGCTGGAGACCCCCTTTCACGCGGCCGGCAATGTCGCCTCGGCCGGCGGCTGCCTGTCGGCCACCTATCTCGCCGCCTGGATCGGCGCCCGCGCCCTGGGGCCGGAGTCCGCCCGCGAGATGATCCATGGGGCCGCCCCCGTGGGGGAGAAGGACGCCTGGGTCGAACGGACCCTGGCGGTGATCGCCCCCTTCCTGACGCCGGTCACCGCCTGACCGCCATTGCCTCGGCCGCGCGCGCCCCCTACCCCTGGCCCCAACGAGACAACGTGGGACGGAGACGAGACATGGACGTGAAGGGCAAGGTCATCGTGGTCACCGGCGCCGCCGAGGGCATCGGCGCGGCGCTCGCCCGCCGCTTCGCCGCGGACGGCGCGGCCCATGTCGCCGTGGTCGATCGCAATGGCGAGGGCGCCAAGGCCGTGGCCGTCGAGATCGGGGGGACCGCCCACACGGTGGATGTCTCCGACGGCGCCCAGGTGGCGGCCATGGTCGCGGCCGTCGAGGCCGCCTGGGGCCGCATCGACCTCTTCTGCGCCAATGCCGGGGTGGGCGACGGCGACCCGGACCGGGAGAACGCGGTCTCCTCCCCCGACGCCGTCTGGGCCCGCGCCTGGGGGGTCAATGTCATGGCCCACGTCCACGCCGCCCGCGCGGTCCTGCCCGGCATGATCGCCCGCGGAGAGGGCTACCTGCTCAACACCGTCTCGGCCGCGGGCCTGCTCTCCCAGATCGGCGGGGCGGTCTATTCCACGACGAAACACGCCGCCGTCGGCCTGGCCGAGAGCCTCGCCATCACCCACGGCGACCAGGGGATCAAGGTGTCCATCCTCTGCCCGCAGGGGGTCGACACCGCCATGCTGCGGGCCGGCGGCTCTGGCTCGCCCCAGAGCCTGGACGGGGTGCTCACCCCCGACGAGGTGGCCGGCCACGTCATCGAGGGCCTGACCGCCGAACGCTTCCTCATCCTCCCCCACCCGGAGGTGCTCACCTACATGCAGCGCAAGACCGCCGACTACGACCGCTGGCTGGCCGGCATGCGGCGGCTGCGGGCCAAGGTGATGGGCAAGTAGGCGCGAACAACCACCGTCATCCCGGCCGCAGCAAAGCGGAGAGCCGGGACCCAGGGGCCGCGATCAATCCCCCAGGGTCCCGGATCGGCCTATCGGCCGTCCGGGATGACGGAGATTGTTGCGCGGCTAGCTCGTCGGCATCGCCACCGCCGCCACCCGCCCGCGGATCATCTGGATCTGGCCGCGCTCCTCAAGCTCCAGGGCCGCGTCGAAGCTCATCCCCTCGAGGGTGGCGTCGAACGTCCGCTTGGAGATCCGCAGGGCGTCGGGCCCGGCCTTCAGCATGGCCTGGGCCAGGCGTTCGCCCTCGGCCGCCAGCCCCTCGTCCGGGATCACCTTGGAAACCAGGCCCACGCGGGCGGCCTCCTCGGCGTGCATCGGCTCGCCGGTCAGCAGCATCTCGCGGGTGCGGGAGATCCCCATGGTCCGCTGCAGCCGCCAGCTCACCGCCAGCTCCGAGCCCGACAGGCCAATCTTGATGAAGGCCGGGTGGAAGGCCGCGCTGGCGCCGGCCACGATCACGTCGGCGGCCAGGGCTATCGCCAGCCCGCCCCCGGCCGCGGCGCCGTGCACCAGGGCGATGATCGGCTGCGGGCAGGCCCGCATGGCCTTGAGCGTGTCGCGCAGCATCCAGTCGCCGTTCGGTCCGTCCCGCAGCCGGTCCGGCTGGCCGCCGGCCTTCAGGTCCGCGCCGGAGGAGAAGGCGCGGCCCGCCCCGGCCAGCACGATCACCCGGCACTCGGTGTCCCGCCGCCGCGCCTCGAAATAGGCCAGCAGGGCGTCCGACAGCGGCTGGTTCAGGGCGTTCAGCCGCTCGGGCCGGTTCAGGGTCACGAAGTCGGTTTCCCCGCGCCGCTCCACCAACAACACATCTTGATCGGCCACGCTGGCCTCCTTCGATTGAAAGCTTCTTCCGCGCGGAACCCCGCCGCAGGAGTCAGACAGTCACCGGAGTCACTGCCGAAGTCACGGAGAACGGTGGGCCCTCACCCCCGGCCCCTTGCCATTCCCCGCCGTGAGGTGGCTACGGTGAGCGACATAAAAAGGGGGAGGAACCCGATGGGCGAGATCATCAGCGGCGAACGGCGGCTGTCCTCGGCGGCGCTCAACGAGCGCGCCGCCTGCGCCGCCACGGGCCTGGCCTCCCTGGGCGTGGCCGCCGGCGACCTGATCGCCATCTATCTGCGCAATGACCTGGCCTTCCTGGAGGCCACCTTCGCCGCCGGTCTGCTGGGGGCCTATCCGACCCCGGTCAACTGGCACTATGCGGAGGCCGAGGCCCGCTACCTGTTCGAGAACTCGGGGGCGCGGGCCATCATCATCCACGCCGACCTGATCGAGGGGATCCGCGCCGCCCTGCCCCCCGGCGTTCCGGTCCTGGTGGTGGCCACCCCGCCCGAGATCGCCCAGGCCTACGGGATCGAGGCCGTCTCCACGCCCCCCGGCATGATCGACTGGCCGAGCTGGCTGGAGGGCTTCGCCCCCTACGACACCCCGGTGGCCGACGGCCCGGGCACGATCATCTACACCTCGGGCACCACCGGCCATCCCAAGGGGGTGCGCCGCCATCCGCCGACCCCGGAACAGGCCGCCGTCTCCGCCGGCATGCTGGCCTACGCCTTCGGCTTCGCCGACTGGATGACCCGCCCCGAGCAGATCGTCACCGTCATCACCGGGCCCATGTACCACTCGGCCCCCAACGCCTACGGCGTCTTCAGCGCCCGCCTGGGCGCCAAGGTGATCCTGGAGGCCCGCTTCGATCCGGAGGAGCTGCTGGCCCTGATCGCCCGCGAGCGGGTCACCCACCTGCACATGGTGCCGATCATGTTCACCCGCCTGCTGCGGCTGCCGCCGGAGGTGAGGGCCAGGTACGACGTCTCCAGCCTGAAATTCGTCGTCCACGCCGCCGCCCCCTGCCCGGCGCCGGTGAAGCGGGCGATGATCGAGTGGTGGGGGCCGGTGATCAACGAGTACTACGGCTCCACCGAGACCGGCGCGGTGGTGTTCTGCACCTCCGAGCAGTGGCTCTCCCATCCGGGCACGGTGGGCAAGGCCATGCCCGGCGCCGATGTCCGGGTGATCGACGCCGAAGGGAACAGCCTGCCGGCCGGCGAGATCGGCGAGGTGGTGGCCCGCACCCCGGCCATCGCCGACTTCACCTATCACGGGGACGACGCCAAGCGGGCCGCCTCGGAGAAGGTCGGCCTGATCGCGCCGGGCGACATCGGCTATCTGGACGCCGACGGCTTCCTCTATCTGTGCGACCGCGCCAAGGACATGATCATCTCCGGCGGGGCCAACATCTATCCCGCCGAGATCGAGGCCGAACTGCACAAGATGCCCGGCGTCGCCGATTGCGCGGTGTTCGGCATCCCCGACGAGGAGTTCGGCGAGGCGGTCTGCGCCGTGGTCCAGCCCCTGCCCGGGGTCGAGCTCACGGAGGGCGAGGTGCGCACCTATCTGCGCGGCCAGATGGCCAGCTACAAGGTGCCCAAGCGGGTCGACTTCCATGCCGACCTGCCCCGCGAGGACTCCGGCAAGATCTTCAAGCGCAAGCTGCGCGAGCCCTTCTGGGAGGGCCTCGACCGTCGGATCTGACCGTCAGCCGCCCTCGGCGGCCAGCAGGTCCAGGGCCACCGCCAGCACCGCCTCCAGCCGCCCGGCCTCGCGGTCGGTGCGGGCCGCCTCGCGCGGCGTCAGCTCCTCGCCGCAGACCAGGTCGCAGGCCGCCAGCAGGGTCGGGTGCTGGTGCAGCCGGCGGCGAAAGGCGGCCAGCTTGGCGGCGGCCGCCATCCGCGCCTCGGCCTGGGCCAGGACCTCGGTGAGGCTGGTCCCCTGCGGATTGTCGCCGGGCTTGATGTCCAGGCTCGAGCCGATCCCCGCCCCGCCCCGCGCCCGCCGGTAATAGGTCCCATAGCGTTCGCCGGCGGTCTTCTGCAGGTCGTTCAGCCGCCCCTGCCGGACCAGCCAGTCGAGGCCCGCCTGCCGCCGATGTGGCCTGCGGGGCGAGGCCGGCGCCTCGATGGCCGCGCCGCGGGCCTCCGACAGGGCCACGGTCTCGGCGATGCCCGCGGCGGTGGCCAGGGCCTCGGCGCGGGCCTTGCCCCGCTGTTCCAGGGCCAGCAGACGCGCGCGCTCCAGGCGCGCCAGATGGGCCGTGCGGCTCATGCGCGGTAACTCCCGTGGTGGATGTTGAAGGGGCTCAGGCCTTGGGCGGGGGGATCATCGGCAGGCAGACCGCCGCCCCGTCCCGGCCGATCCGGCGCTCGGAGAAGGCCCAGAAGCCGCCGGCCGCCAGCACCGCGGCCACATGGGCCTCGTGCCGCGCGAACTTCGGCAGCTGCCGGTCGCCGGCCCCCCGCGCCGCGCGCTTGCGGAACAGCGCCTCGAACCGCCGCGCCGGATCGGCCTCGAGCCCCAGCAGCAACCGCGTTCGCGCAGGCGACGTCCCCGTTTGACGTAGGGCCGCGTAATCCTGGCCGTCGACCGGCCGTGGCTTGGTGTTTTCCCGTTGCATGGGAGAACTGTAGAGAACATACAGGGAACGGACAACAAATTTCTGTATTTTCTCTACAGAGTTTCCCCTATAGGTTTAGGCCATGGACGACCGCTGCCAACGCCTGCGCCTGGCCCGCACCGAGAAGGGCTTCGAGACCGCCGCCGCGGCGGCGGAGGCCTTCGGCTGGAACCGCAACACCTACGCCTCCAATGAGAACGGCAACGCCCCCTTCTCCTACCGCAAGGCCAAGGAGTACGCCGCGGCCTTCGGGGTCCGCCCCGAATGGCTCTACGACGCCTCGGGCCCTGTCCGCCCCGCGGCCCAGGCGGGGCTGGTCAAGGTGATCGGGATGGTGGGCGCCAATCCCGAGGGAACCATCCTCTACGCCACCGGCCAGGAAGCCGACGACCTGGCCCCGATTCCGCCTGGGGGCACGGAAAACGCCGTCGCCGTCCAGGTCTCCGGCCACTCCATGCGCGGCCTGGCCGACGACGGCGCGCTCATTTATTTTGAAGACCAAAGGACGCCGCCGACTCCCGACATGCTGGGCCACGTGGTGGTGGTGGAGACCGACACCGACGAGGTGCTGGTCAAGCGCCTGCTGCGCGGCAGCGAGCCGGGCCGCTTCGACCTGGAAAGCCTGGCCGGCCCGACCCGCCACGACGCCAGGCTGCGCTGGGCCGCCCACATCACCGCGATCATCCCGCCCCATCAGGCCCGCCGGATCATCATCCGCGGACTGTGACGCTCACCCCCAGGTGGATCGCCCGATCAGAAATCGAACATAAGATTTGGCGGAGTTATGTATTTTTTATACACTATCTGAATGCCCCCGCCCGCAGACCCCGACCTCGCCGACGCCCTGACCACCGAACGCGCGGTCGACGCCGCCAGGGTCGCCTGGAGCGCCCGCGAGGCCCGGCGAGCTGCCGGCGTCGCCTGGTCGGGCATGTCCGGCCCCGTCTTGGCCCCGGCCGAACCGGCCGACCTGCTGGCCGCCGCCCGCGCCCGCCTCGCCGCCCGCCGGATTTGGACCGAGAGCCACCGTGGCCGCTTCGTCACCGCCGTCGTCCAGGCCCAGGTCGCCGCCCGGGCGGCCCACGCGGCCGGCGAACAGGCCCGCGCCGCCGCGGCCCGCGACTTCGAGGCCGACCGCCAGGCCTGCGCCCAGGCCGCCCGGGACCTGCGCGCCGCGGCCCTGGCCCTGCTCCGCAGCGCCCGCGCGGCGCGGGGCGCGCTGGACCGCGACGATCCGGCCGCTTGACCCCGCAGGCCGTGGAAACTAGGTAGTTCGACAACCTAACTACCTTGAGTCCGAATGCCCGCCCTCAGCAATGACCCCTCCGCCCTGGCCGAGTCCCTGCGCCCGGCCCTGCTGCGCGTTTCCCGCCGGCTGCGCCAGGAGGCCCAGAAGGCCGGGGTCTCCGCCCTCGACGCCCTCCTGCTCAACCAGATCAGCCGCAATCCGGGGGTGGGCGTCTGCGACCTGGCCGACGGCGAGCAGCTCTCCCGCCCCACCATGAGCGGCCACATCAAGCGCCTGGAGGCCGCGGGCTGGGTGGTCCGCGCCGACCACGCCCAAGACGGCCGCCGTTCGGGCCTGGCGATCACCCCGGCGGGCCTGGCGCGCCTGGAGGCGATCCGCCAGCACCGCAACGACTGGCTCGCCGCCCGCCTCGCCAAGCTGCCCGAGGAGGCCCGCCAGCAACTGCAGGCCGCCTCCGGCCCCCTCCTCCAGCTGCTGAGCCTTGAGGCATGAGCGAGATCGAAGCCCCCATCGAGGCCCCGGTCGCCGGAACCCCCACCACCCGCGGTTGGATGATCCCGGCCATCATCGGCTCGGCCATGCTGATGCAGACCCTCAACGCCACGGTGATCTCCAACGCCCTGCCCACCATGGCCAAGGCCCTGCACGAGGATCCCCTGCGGCTGAACCTGGCCATCACCATGTTCCTGCTGGCCTCGGCGGTCTTCCTGCCCATCAGCGGCTGGGTCGCCGACAAGTTCGGCGCCAAGCGCATCTTCATGGCCGCCATGGTGCTGTTCGCCCTGTCCTCGGCCGCCTGCGGCTTCGCCCAGAACCTCAACCAGTTGGTGGCCGCCCGCATGTTCCAGGGCATGGCCGGCGCCATGATGGGTCCGGTGGGGCGCCTGGTCCTGCTGCGCACCACCCCCAAGAGCGAACTGGTGGGCGCCATGTCGGTCCTGACCATGCCCGCCCTGCTGGGGCCGGTGATCGGCCCCGTCGTCGGGGGCGCCATCGTCACCTTCGCCGACTGGCGCTGGATCTTCTTCATGAACCTGCCGGTGGCCATCGCCGGCGTCGCCCTGGTCCGGGCCTATGTGCCCAACGTCAAGGAACAGGCGGTCTCCCCCATCGACTGGATCGGCATCCTGCTCACGGGTCTGGGCCTGGCCGGCATGATCTTCGGTTTCGAGAACGTCGGCCGCGGGTCCCTGCCCCCCGGCGTGGTGGGCGGCCTGTTCCTGGGCAGCGCCACCGCCCTGACCCTCTACTGGTTCCACGCCCGCAACAATCCGCACGCCATCATCGACCTGTCGATCTTCAGCCTGGTGACCTTCCGCGCCTCGGTGATCGGCGGCGCCTTCATGCGCGTGGCCATGGGGGCGACCCCCTTCCTGCTGGCCATGCTGCTGCAGATCGGCTTTGGCCTCTCGGCCTTCCAGGCCGGCATGATGACCTTCATCAGCGCCGCCGGCGCCCTGGTGATGAAGACCACCGCCCCGCCCATCCTGCGCCGCTACGGCTTCCGCACCGTGCTGCTGGTCAACGCCGTGATCGTCGGCCTCAGCTTCATGGCCTATGGCCTCTTCAAACCCTCCACCCCGCACTGGATCATGCTGACGGTCCTGGCCATCGGCGGCTTCTTCCGCTCCCTGCAGTTCACCAGCCTCAACGGCATGGCCTATGCCGAGATCGAGCAGCACCAGATGAGCCGGGCGTCCACCACCTCCTCCATGGCCCAGCAGCTGGTCCAGTCCATCGGCATCGGCCTGGCCGCCCTGCTGCTGCACAGCCTGATGGTGGCTCAGGGCCAGAGCCACATGACGGCGGCCACCATCGCGCCCGCCTTCGTGATCATCGGCGCCATCACCTTCATCTCGATCCTGTTCTTCCTCCCCCTGCCCAAGGACGCCGGCGACGAGATGAACGGCCGCAATCGTCCGTAAACCCTCGACTTCCCCGGCGTGCGGTCGGCATCGTCTTCCCAACGAACAAGGGAGACCTCCTATGCCTGCCAATCGCCAATGGATCCTGCGCCGCCGTCCGACCGGCGAGATCGGTCCGGAGGACCTCGAGCTCGTCACCGTCCAGACGCCCGAGCTGAAGGACGGCGAGGTCCTGGTCCGCACGATCTATCTGTCGCTCGATCCCACCAACCGCATCTGGATGAGCGACCAGGACCAGTACCTGCCGCCCGTCGAGATCGGCGACGTCATGCGCGGCGGCGTCATCGGGGTCGTGGAGGCCTCCAAGAGCCCCGAGCTCCAGGTCGGCCAGATCGTCAATCCCGGCCTCGGCGGATGGCAGGACTACACGGTCCTCCCGGCGGCCATGGCCCGCCCCAGCCTGCAGATTCCGGGCGTCCCGCTGACGGCCTATATGAGCGTGCTGGGCGCCACAGGCCTCACCGCCTGGTTCGGCCTGATGGACATCGGCAAGCCGCAGCCCGGTGAAACCGTCGTGGTGTCGGCGGCCGCCGGCGCGGTGGGCTCCATCGTCGGCCAGCTGGCCAAGCTCAAGGGCTGCCGGGTCATCGGCATCGCCGGGGGCCCCGCGAAGTGCCGCTGGCTCACCGAGGAACTCGGCTTCGACGGCGCCATCGACTACCGCAACGAAGACGTCGGCAAGGCCCTCGACCGCCTGGCCCCCAACGGCGTCGACGTGGACTTCGAGAATGTCGGCGGCGAGATCATGGACGCCGTCCTGGCCCGCATGAACAATTTCGGCCGCGTCGCCCTCTGCGGGATGATCTCCACCTACAACGTCGACGGACCGATCCCGGGGCCGAAGGACTTCGCCCGGGTGCTGATGCGCCGCCTGCTGATCAAGGGCTTCATCATCATCGACTACCTGCCCCGCGCCGCCGAGGCGATGGCCGAGCTGATCCCCCTGGTGGCCTCGGGCCAGATCAAGTGGAAGGCCCATGTGGTGGACGGCCTGGAGAACGCCGCCGAGGCCGTGAAGCTGCTGTTCACCGGCGCCCACGACGGCAAGCTGCTGGTTCAGGTTTCACCCGAGCCCTGATTCCCGGGACGACCGCTTGCCTTCCGTAAGGCGAGCGGTCGTCCAATCTCCCGACAGGGCCGCAGAGCCTGGGGAGAAAACGTCATGTCGGACACCATGGACCGCGACCTGGGCTTCGATCCCGAAGCCCTGCGCGCCAAGTACCGCGCCGAGCGCGACAAGCGCCTGCGCGACGACGCCAACGCCCAGTATGTCGAGATCAAGGGCGACTACGCCCACTATCTCGACGATCCCTATGTGCCGCCGGGCTTTTCCCGCGAGCCCCTGACCGACGAGGTCGAGGTGGTGGTGATCGGCGGCGGCTTCGGCGGCCTGCTGGCCGGCGCCCGCCTGCGCGAGGCCGGCGTCCAGGACATCCGGCTCATCGAGAAGGGCGGCGACTTCGGCGGCACCTGGTACTGGAACCGGTACCCCGGCGCGGCCTGCGACATCGAGAGCTACATCTACCTGCCTCTGCTGGAGGAGGTCGGCTTCATGCCGCGGGAGAAGTACACCCGCGCGCCCGAGATCCTCGCCCACAGCCGCGCCATCGGCGAGAAGTACGGCCTCTACGACAACGCCTGCTTCCAGACCGAGGTCACCGACATGATCTGGGACGAGGCCGCCTCCCGCTGGATCATCCGCACCAACCGGGGCGACGCCATGCGCGCCCGCTTCGTGGCCATGGCCAACGGCCCCCTGCATCGGCCCAAGCTGCCGGGCATTCCGGGCGTCGACAGCTTCAAGGGCCACAGCTTCCACACCAGCCGCTGGGACTACGACTACACCGGCGGCGACTCCTTCGGCGGCCTGAGCGGCCTGAAGGGCAAGCGGGTGGGGATCATCGGCACTGGGGCGACCGCCGTGCAGTGCGTGCCGCACCTGGGCGAAGGCGCGGGCGAGCTGTTCGTCTTCCAGCGCACGCCGTCCTCCATCGATGTCCGCAACAACACCCCCACCGATCCGGCCTGGGCCGCCAGCCTCGAGCCCGGCTGGCAGCAGCAGCGGATGGACAATTTCAACATCCTGCTCTCCGGCGGCTGGCAGGAGCAGGACCTCGTCAACGACGGCTGGACCGACATCATCCGCAATCTCGGCCTGATGGCCCGCCAGCGGGCCGAGTCCGCCGGCGGCGCGGTCGATCCCGCCGAGCTGATGCAGCTGGCCGACTTCAAGAAGATGGAGCAGATCCGCGCCCGCGTGGACGCCGTGGTGGCCGATCCCTCAACCGCCGAGGCCCTGAAGCCCTACTACAACCAGTTCTGCAAGCGGCCCTGCTTCCACGACGACTACCTGGCCACCTTCAACCGGCCCAACGTCCACCTGATCGACACCAACGGCCTGGGCGTGGAGCGGATCGACGAGACCGGGGTCTGGGCCAATGGCCGACACTACGAGCTGGACTGCCTGATCTACGCCACCGGCTTCGAGGTGGGCACCGACTATACCCGCCGCGCCGGCTACGAGCTGCACGGCAAGGGCGGCCTGACCCTGACGGAGAAGTGGAAGGACGGCCTGTCCACCCTGCACGGGATGCACGCCCGCGGCTTCCCCAACTGCTTCATCTTCTCCAATGCGCAGTCCGGCTTCACCGCCAACTTCCCGCACATGATGAACGAGCAGTCCAAGCACTTCGCCTACATCGTCAAGCACGCCCTGGACCACCAGGTCCGCACCGTCGAGGCGTCGGAACAGGCCGAGGCCGACTGGGTGGCGACCATCGAGTCCCTGGCCATCATGCGCCAGCGGTTCCTCGAGGAGTGCACCCCCGGCTACTACAACAACGAGGGCAAGCCCTCGGCCCTGGCCGCCCGCAACGGCTCCTACGGCGCCGGGCCCATCGCCTTCGTGAAGGTGCTGGAGGACTGGCGGGCGGAGGGAAGCCTGCAGGGCCTGGAGCTGAACGCCGACTAGATCTCCGCTCACCCCGGCGAAGGCCGGGGTGAGCGGACGTGGTGGGTCTAGGCCTTCTTCACGAACTCGGTCTTCAGGACCAGGTCCTTCACCTTCTCGGCGCGGCACTCGATCTCGTCCTCGTTGTCCGTGAGGCGGATGTTGCGCATCAGGGTTCCGCGCTTGAGGGTCACCGAGGTCCCCTTGACCTTGAGGTCCTTGATCAGGGTGACGGAGTCGCCCTCGGCCAGGAGGGCGCCGTTGGCGTCGCGAACATTCATGGCGGACATCCCGGACCGGTTTCGAGAAGCTGTGCTGTAGAACCCGGGCGCGCCCTCGACAAGCCTCAGGGCCGATAGAGGTGGTTGGCCGGCAGGCCCAGCCGGCGGCAGGCCAGGGCCGGCGGGCCGTCCTCGATGACGATGCGGTCGGCCAGGCCGCCCAGGCTCCGCACCAGGGCCCGCTCCCAGGGCTTCAGGTCCCAGCGGCGGTCGAGGCCGAGGATGTCACGCACCTGCGCCGGGACGATCTCCACCGCCGCCCGCACCAGCAGGCCCTGCAGGGGCCGCAGGGGGCCCGGCAGCAGGTCGGCCGTGCGCATGATGTCGAGAAACTCGAAGACGATCGGCGAGGCCTCCATCCGCGGCCGCATGGCGGCGAACAGGGCGCTCATCCCGGCCACGTCCGTCGGCGCCCCCACGGCCCCGTAGAGCCGCGCCGCCGGCGCCCCCTCGGCGTAGAGCCGCGACAGCGCCTCGTCGTCCAAGGGTTTGGCGTAGGCGCTGTAGGCCTGGGCGAAGCCGAAGCCCGCCGTGGCCTGCACCCAGTCCAGCAGCAGGGGGTCGTTGGCGCGGTAGGCCGCCCCCCCAGGGGTCTGGCCCTCCACCGCGTCGTGCCGGCGCCGCACGCCGGCGATCATCGCCTCGGCCCGGCTGCCGGCGGCATAGACCGTGATCATCGCCGCCAGGCCGGTGCGCCGCAGGCGGCCGCCGGGATCGCGGCGGAAGCTGGAATGGTCCCAGACCCCGGAGCGGACCCCGGGCTCGGCGAATTCCAGGATCACCGCGGCCACCCCGCCGATGAACAGGGTCAGGGGGTTCTTGAACACCCGCCAGGACACCGACTCCGGCCCCGCCAGGGCCGGCTCCCCCAGCGGCGTGGAGAACACCTCCCCGCCCCCCGGCAGCAACTGCGCCGCCGCCGCGCTCAGCCGCCGGCGCACCAGGCCCGGCAGGACGATCTCGGAGGCGGCTGCGGTCATGGAATCTCCTAGGAAATCGCCCCCAGATAGTCGCGCTTGCCCACCGGCACGCCCTTGTGGCGCAGGATGTCGTGGGCGGTCACCACGTGGAAATAGAAGTTCGGCAGGGCGAAGCCGAGTAGGTAGTCCGGGCCCGAGAACGACGGCTTCAGCGGTCCGAAGTTCAGGGTGATGGTCCGCGCCTCTCCCGCATCGACGTCGGCGGGCGACAGGCTCTCCAGATAAGCGATGGTCTTGGCCACACGTTCCTGAAGCTGCGGGAAGGTGGTCTCGGTGTCCTCCATCTTCGGCGAGGCCACCCCGCTCAGACGCTCCCCCGAAAGCTTGGAGGTGTCGCTGGCCCGCTGCACCTGGGCGGCCAGGGCCAGCATGTCGGGCGCCAGCCGCGCCTCGATCAGTTCCGAGGGATCGATCCCCGTCTCGGCGGCGTGCGCCGCACCCTTTTCCAACAAGTGCGCGAGGTTCTTGAGGCCGCGCACGAAGAGCGGGATCGAGGCTTGGTGGAGAGAAATCGACATGCAGGCGTCCTTGGAAAAGGTGGCCCACCGTGGGCCGTCGCCGCTCATATGGGGGATGAGGGGACCAAGCGCGACTGTTCACAGGCGGTGACGAAGATGACCCTCCAGATCCTCAACGGCGCCCGTATCTGGCTATGCGACGCCGAGGGCCCGCCCCTCTCCACCTCTCGCGACGCCACCGACATCATCGGCGACGCCTATGGCTCCGATGTCGCGGTCATCGCCCTCCCCGTCGCGCGCCTGGCGGACGCCTTCTTCGACCTCCGCACCCGCCTGGCCGGGGAATTCGTCCAGAAGTTCGTCAACTACGGCGTGGCCCTGGCCATTGTCGGCGACATCTCGGCCCATGTGGCGGCCGGCGCCGCCCTGCGCGACTTCGTCACTGAGTCCAACCGCGGCCGCCACCTGTGGTTCGTGGACGACCTGGACGCGCTCGCCGCCCGCCTCTGACGCCAGGGCAGGCTTGCGCCCTGCCCGTGATGGGTCGACCCTCCCGCCCAACCAGAAAACCACAGGGCGGAGAGCGACCATGTCCATCGACTTCGAGATTCCGGCGGAGGCCAAGGCCATCCGCGCCAAGGTGCGCCAGTGGGTGCACGACGAGTGCATCCCCGCCGAGAAGCGCCTGGTGGACAAGGAGTCCTTCAAGACCGTCCTGGCCGAGCTGCGCGCCAAGGCCCGGGCCGCCGGCCTCTGGCTTCCCTTCATGCCCAAGGAGTACGGCGGCATGGGCCTGGGCCCGCTCGCCAACGCCCTGGTGCAGATGGAGCTGGGGGAAAGCCACCTCGGCGCTCTGTCGATGAACAGCCAGGGACCCGACGACGCCACCATGCTGACCCTGCTGGCCCACGGCACCGAGTTCCAGAAGGAGAAGTACCTCAAGCCCCTGCTGAACGGCGACAAGCGCGTCTGCTACTCCATGACCGAGAAGGCCGCCGGCGCCGACGCCACCGGCATGCAGACGCGCGCCGTGAAGGACGGCAACGAGAACTACATCCTGAATGGCGAGAAGTGGTTCTCCTCGGCGGCCAGCGCCGCCGACCTGGCGGTGGTCATGGCCATGACCGACCCCGACGCCCCGCGCCACCAGCGCTATTCCACCTTCATCGTCGAGCTGCCCAACCCCGGCTACGTCATCAAGCGCGACATCGGCACCATGGCCGTCCACGGCCCCCTCAGCGAGATCATGGGCGGCGGCCACGCCGAGATCGAGATCAAGGACCTGAAGATCCCGGCCGAGAACCTGCTGGGGGGCGAAGGCCAGGGCTTCAACATGGGCCAGCACCGCCTGGCCTACGGCCGCCTGCGCCACGGCATGCACAATGTGGCCATGGCCCAGCGGGCCCTGGACATGGCCGCCGCCCACGTCACCCAGCGCGAGACCTTCGGCAAGAAGCTGTCAGAGCGCCAGGGCGTCCAGTGGATGCTGGCCGACTGCGCCAGCGAGCTCTACATGGCCCGCCTGATGCTGCTGCACATCGCCTACAAGGCCGAGCGCGGCATGGACCTGCGGCAGGAGAACTCCATCGCCAAGGTCTTCCTGGCCCACATGGTCCACAAGGTGGTGGACACCGCCATCCAGCTGCACGGGGCCCTGGGCTACTCCACCGACACCCCGCTGGCCGCCTGGTACACCCATATCCGCTCCCAGCGGCTGGTGGACGGCCCCGACGAGGTGCACCGCTGGACGGTGGGCCGCAACGTGATCAAGGCCTATGAGCGCGACGGCACCACGGCGGCGGCGGCCGGCGGCGACCTGCTCTAGGGGCCCGGCTTCCCGGCGCGCCGGAACCCTCTCCGCGCGCGCCGGGTTCCTCTGGTCAGGACCAGAGGAGGATAGCCCATGGGCAAGATTCAAGGTGAGGGCGACTACGACGCCGCGCGGCGCTTCCGCGAGGCCGAGGAGAAGTTCGTGAAGACCGGGCCGGTCGAGGAGAAGGCCCAGGAGGCCAAGGACGCTCTGGACGGTCCCGAGGGGCCGGAGCTGGAGAAGGCCCGCCGCGACACTGCCAAGGGCGCGCCTCAGTAGCCCATATCGGGACGTCGAAAAACACCGGCGCCAAGGCCCGGTGGATCAGATCGGAAAAGATCAAGAGGCGGGGCGCGCCGGAAGCCGGCGGCCCCGCCGTCCAGAACTAGAGGATTTGCAGCTGAGCCGCGGAATCCTTGCCGCTCTTGCGGTCACGCTCGACTTCGAAGCTGACCTTGTCACCTTCGTTCAGTCCGCCGAGGCCCGCGCGTTCAACCGCGGAGATGTGGACGAAAACGTCGCCGCCACCGCCCTCAGGAGCGATGAAGCCATAACCCTTGGTCGCGTTGAACCACTTCACAGTACCAGTCGCCATTGTCGTCCCTATCTCAAGTGAGTGAATCCGCAGTGGCAGAGGACGGACGCCGACGCAAGCGTGCAAAATTTCGCGCGCCCTGGGAACCGACGGTCTGAGGGCTCAATTTGGGCCGTCGGGGCGGTACTCGAACCCCACCAGATAGACGTTTTCGCCCGACCCGTGCTTGGCGGTCTTCAGCAGGTCGACCACCCCCTCGAAGCCTGAACTTCGCGCCATTTGTGGCGTAATATCCGTAAGTTCGATCTGGCGCAGGGACGTCACCTCCACCGCCCCGGCCCCCAGCCGGTAGCGTCCGCCGAGCTTCACTCGCGGGCTCCGCCAGATGCGGATGCTGCAGGTGATTTCGCCGCGCATGATCGGCTCCCGCAGCTTCTTGGTGAACACCATCTCGGGCCTCCTTCCGGCGACCGGCATCCTGACGCCGGCGCCCGAAAACCGGAAGCGGCGCCATTGACGTGGTTCAGGCGGGCCCATAGCGTCCCGCCTCTTCTTTGACATCGCAGGCGGCCCCCCATGCCCCAGATCCTGGTTCAGGACCTGGCGAAGACCTATCGCGTGGCCGAACGCGACCCCGGCATGTTCGGGGCCGTGCGCGGACTCGTGCGCCGCCGCTGGCGCACGGTCGAAGCCCTGAAGGACGTCAGCTTTTCCCTGGAGCGCGGCGAGCTGCTGGGCTTCATCGGGCCCAACGGCGCGGGCAAGTCCACCACCATCAAGATCCTCTCGGGCATCCTGCGGCCCGATTCCGGCCGGGTCGAGATCGAGGGCCTGGTCCCCTACGCCGACCGCATCAGGCACGTCGCCCGGATCGGGGTAGTGTTCGGCCAGCGCACCCAGCTCTGGTGGGACCTGCCGGTGATCGACGGCTTCGACCTGCTGCGCGACATCTATCGGGTCGACCCGACACGCTACAAGGCGACCCGCGACGAGCTGGTGGCCATGCTTCGGCTTGAGAAGCTGCTGGACCAGCCGGTGCGCCAGCTTTCCCTGGGCCAGCGGATGCGCGCCGAGATCGGCGCGGCCCTGCTGCACGAGCCCTCCATCCTGTTCCTGGACGAACCCACCATCGGCCTGGACGCGCCGTCCAAGCTGGCGGTCCGGGAGTTCGTCAAGAAGCTCAACCAGGAGCGCGGCGTCACCGTCCTGCTCACCACCCACGACATGCACGACATCGAGGCCCTGGCGGAGCGGGTGATCGTCATCGGCCACGGCCGGGTCCTGGCCGACAGCCCCTTCGAGGCCCTGCGCGCCAATGTCCTGGCCGAACGCCGGCTGTTCGTGGATTTCGCCGACGACGCCCCTGCCCTCGACCTGCCGGGCGTCGAGGTCCGCAAGCGCGACGGCCGGTCCCTGGAACTGGCCTTCAACCCCAGCCTCACCAGCGCGCCGGCCCTGATCGCCGCCATCACCGCCCGCCACGCGGTGGAGGACATCCATGTGGAGCAGCCGGCGATCGAGGAAGTGATCGCCAGGTTCTACGACCTGCACGGCGCCAACGAGGCATGAGCCGTGGACCTGCTTCGTCCCTACATCGCCGCGTTCAATTCGCGCTTCCTGCTGATGATGCAGTACCGGGCCGCGGCCCTGGCCGGGTTCTTCACCCAGTGCTGGTTCGGGGCGGTCCACGTCATGGTCCTGGCCGCCTTCTATCTCGGCGCCCCTGAGGCGGCCGCCGCCAGCCCCATCAGCCTGTCCCAGGCCGTCACCTACACCTGGCTGGCCCAGGGGCTGCTCGCCGTCATGCCGTGGGTGGGGGATCCTGAGATCGCCGACGGGGTCCGCAGTGGGGCCATCAGCTATGACCGCCTGCGCCCGGTGGACGCCTACGCCCTCTGGTACGTCCGCGCCGCCGGCTGGATGACCGCCCGCCTCGTCCCCCGCGTCGCCCTGATGATCCTGGCCGCCGGCGTCGTCCTGCCGCTGATGGGCCAGGAGCAATGGGCCTGGCGGCCGCCCGCCGGCCTCTCGGCGGCGCTGCTGTTCGCCGTCTCGGAGACCCTGGCGATCGCGCTCGCCTGTTCGATCATCATGCTGATCAACATCGTCGTGGTGGCCACCCTGAACGCGCGCGGCGTCAACATCCTAATGCAGCCCCTGGTGATCGTCTTCACCGGCAACCTGCTGCCGCTCGCCCTCTATCCCGACGCTGTCCGCATCGCCCTCTTCGTCCAGCCCTTCGCCGGAACCCTCGACATCCCCAACCGCATCTATTTCGGCGCCCTGAGCGGCCAGATGGCCTGGGCCGGCATCGGCCTGCAGGTGTTCTGGACCGTCCTGTTCATCACCGCGGGGCGGTGGTGGCTTGGCCGCGTCATGGCCCGCCTTGAAGTCCAGGGAGGTTAGGCGGATGAACGCGCTGTCCCTGCTCGGCCGCTACTTCGGCGCCTCCATGCGCAGCCAGATGCAGTATCCGGCCTCGGCCATCATGCTGACCCTGGGCCAGCTCGGGTCCACCGCCATCGAGATCATCTCGATCTGGGCGCTGTTCGACCGCTTCGGGGCGGTGAAGGGCTGGGCCTTTGGCGAGGTGATGTTCTTCTACGCCCTGATCGGCATCAGCTTCGCCTTCGCCGACTTCCTGACCCGGGGCTTCGATGTGTTCGGCAGCGACTTCGTGCGCACCGGCGCCTTCGACCGGCTGCTGCTCCGCCCGCGCTCGGCGGCCCTGCAGCTGGTGGGTCATGATTTCCGCATCAGCCGGTTCGGGCGGTTCTTCCAGGCGGCCATCATCCTGGCCATCGCCACCACCAGCCTGCACTTCGTCTGGACACCCCAGGCCGTCCTGATGGCGCTGTGGACCGTCCTGGGCGGGATCGCCTTCTTCGGCGCGCTCTTCGTCCTGCAGGCGGTGATGGCCTTCTGGACCGTGGAGAGCCTGGAGGCGGTCAACGCCCTCACCTATGGCGGGGTCTATGCCGGCCAGTTCCCCATGGCCCTCTACGCCCGGTGGTTCCGGACCTTTCTCACCTTCATCGTGCCCCTGGCCTGCGTCGCCTACTACCCCGTCCTGGCGATCCTGGGACGCAGCGATCCGCTGGGCGCGCCCGACGGGTTCCTGCCGGTCGCGCCCCTGGCGGGATTCATCTTCCTGGGCCTGTCGCTCCTGGCCTGGCGCTTCGGGGTCTCGAAATACACCTCGACAGGGAGCTAGCGCCCGGATGTAGATACAAAAGTTGACACTTAGGCTGATCCAGCAGAGTGTCGACATTGTCTACACACGAGGACGCTATGCGAGTTCAGATCAAGAAATGGGGCAACAGCGCGTCCGTGAGGATTCCGGCCTCCGTCATGGCGGCGGCCTCGCTATCCTTGGATCAGGCCGTTGATGTGCGCGAGGAGGATGGGCGGGTGGTCATCGAGCCTGTTCAGGCGCCGAAATACGACCTCGATCAGCTTCTCAGCGGCATGGCCGAGGACACCTTCCCAGACGACATCGATTTCGGTCGCCCGGCTGGCGGCGAGGCCTGGTAGTGACGAGCTATGTGCCGGACGCCGGCGACGTCGTCTGGCTGGAGTTCGATCCCCAGGCAGGCCACGAGCAAGCCGGCCACCGCCCAGCCCTTGTCCTCTCGCCGGCGCGCTACAATGGCATGCGCGGCATGATGATCTGCTGCCCGATGACCTCGCGGATCAAGGGCTATCCCTTTGAAGTGGTCGCGACCCAGGACCCGCCCAGCGTGATCCTCGCTGATCAGGTCAAGAGCCTCGATTGGCGAGCCCGCCGGGCCAAGCGGCACGGCGCTGTCGCGCCGGCCGTCCTGGCGGACGTCAGGGCGAAAATCGCCGCCCTGCTCCAGATCTAGCCTTACTCGGCGGCCATCAGCACCCGACCGGTGGTCAGCGCGGTCTTGGCGGCGAGTTCGGCCTTGGCCTGCTCGTATTCGGAGGCCAGGCGGTCCACCAGTTCGGCGACCGTCGGGATGGACTTCACCGCCCCTATGCCCTGGCCGCAGCCCCAGATGTCCTTCCAGGCCTTGGCTTCCTGGTTGCCGCCGGAACCGAAGTTCATCTTCGACGGATCGGCCTGGGGCAGGTTGTCGGGGTCGAGGCCGGCGCGCTCGATGGAGGGCCGCAGGTAGTTGCCGTGCACCCCGGTGAACAGGTTCGAATAGACGATGTCCTCGCCGGTGCTCTCGACGATCATGTCCTTGTAGCCCTGGACGGCGCGGGCCTCCTGGGTGGCGATGAAGGCCGAGCCGATATAGGCCAGGTCCGCCCCCATGGCCTGGGCGCCCAGGATGGCGCGGCCGTTGGCGATGGCGCCCGAGAGCGCGATGGGGCCGTCGAACCACTCGCGCAGTTCCTGGATCAGGGCGAAGGGCGACAGGCCGCCGGCATGGCCGCCGGCCCCGGCCGCCACCGGGATCAGGCCGTCGGCGCCCTTCTCCACGGCCTTGCGGGCGAACTTGTCGTTGATGACGTCGTGCAGGACGATGCCGCCATAGGAGTGGATGGCGTCATTGACCGCCTGCTGGGCCCCCAGCGAGGTGATGGTGATCGGCACGCGGTACTTCACCGCCAGCTCGACATCCTCCTCCAACCGGTTGTTGGTCTTGTGGACGATCTGGTTGACGGCGAAGGGCGCCGAGAGGCGGTCGGGGTTCTTGCGGTCCCAGTCGGCCAGTTCCTCGGTGATCTGGGCCAGCCACTCGTCCAGCTGGCTCACCGGCCGCGCGTTCAGCGCCGGGAAGGAGCCCACGATCCCGGCCTTGCACTGGGCGATCACCAGCTCCGGGCCTGAGATGATGAACAGCGGCGAGGCGATCACCGGAATACGCAGACGCTCGGCGAGAATGGGCGGCAGGGCCATGGGCAAGGTTTCCTCTGGTAATGCGTTTTGGATCTTATTTTTACAACGTATAAACAAGACGCGGAAACGTGCAAGCGGCTGACCCGGCGTGAACTTGACGGCGGCCACGCAGGCGGCACATCTGGGCCCCGATGACTGACCTGACCGCCCTCGCCGCCGCCTTCCCCGCCGTCACCGCCGCCGACTGGCGCGCCCTGGTGGAGAAGACCCTGAAGGACGTCCCCTTCGACAGCCTGACGCGGACCACCGCCGAGGGCCTGCCGATCGCGCCGCTCTATGAGGGCGCCGACCGGTCGCCGGCCTTCCCCCTGCGCCCCTTCGACGCCGAGCGGCCCTGGGACATCCGCGGCCGCATCACCCATCCCGACCCGGTCCGCGCCAACGCCGACCTGATGACCGACCTGGAGGGCGGCGCCGCCTCGGCCCTGATCCGCCTCGACCCGACCGGGGCGGCCGGCGTCGCCGTCGGCTCGGCCGAGGGTCTGGCCCGGGTGCTGGACGGCGTCATGCTGGAGCTGGCCCCCGTCGCCCTAGACGCCGGCTTCCTCGGCCCCAAGGCCGCCGACTGGCTGGCCGCCGCCGCCAAGGGCTCGCCCGCCGCCAAGCTCTTCCTCCATCTCGATCCCCTCAGCGCCTTCGCCGAAGCCGGCGAAAGCCCCGGCCCCATCGAGAGCCACCTGGTCTCCGCCGCCACCGTCGCCCGTCGGCTGGCCGAGTCCTATCCGGACGCCGGCCTGTTCCTGGCCTCGGGCCGCGTGGTCCACGAGGCCGGCGGCGGCGAGGCCGGGGAACTGGCCTTCGCCATGGCCGCGGCGGTCGCCTACGCCAAGGCCCTGGTCCGCGCCGGCCTGCCGATGCAGGACGCCTTCGCGCGAACCGTTCTTGGTCTCTCCGCGGACGCCGACTATTTCGCCACCTTGGCCAAGCTGCGCGCCGCCCGGCGCCTCTGGGCCCGGATCACCGCGGCCTGCGGCGTCACCGCCACGCCGCGCATCGAGGCCCGCTCCTCCCACCGAATGCTGGCCGCCCACGATCCCTGGACCAACATGCTGCGCCTCACCGCCGCCGCCGTCGGCGCCTCCATCGGCGGGGCCGACAGCATCGTCCTGGGGAGCTTCACCGACGCGCTGGGCCTGCCCACCGCCTTCGCCCGCCGCCAGAGCCGCAACGCCCAGCTGGTCCTGATGGAAGAGGCCCATCTGGGCCGCGTCGCCGATCCCGGAGCGGGCTCGGGCTATGTCGAGGCCCTCACCGACGAGATCGCCCGCGCCGCCTGGACCGCCTTCCAGGCCATCGAGGCCAAGGGCGGCCTGATCGCGGCCCTGGCCGACGGCCACATCGCCGCCGAGACCGCCAGGGTGCGCGAAGCCCGCGTGGCCGGCGGGCCCCTGAAGATCGTCGGGGTCACCGCCTTCCCGCAACCCGACCAGACGCCGGTGGAGGTGGAGCGCGCGACGCCCAGGGCCGTCGAGGCCCCCTCGCCCCGCCTGCCCGGCCCCGACGGCCGTTGCCCCCCGCTCAAACCCATCCGTCTCGCCGAACCCTATGAGGTGGCCGCGTGAGCACCTTCCCCGACTTCGCCACCCTGGCCTTCGACGGCGAGACCGCCGCCGCCCCGGCGCCCAGCGCGCCCGCCTGGGAGACGCCCGAGGGCATCGCCGTGAAGCCCGCCTATGGCGCGGCCGATATCGCGGGCCTGGACGACCTGGCCGGCTATCCGGGTCTGGCCCCCTTCGTGCGCGGCCCCTATCCGACCATGTACCTCACCAACCCGTGGACGATCCGCCAGTATGCGGGCTTCTCCACGGCCGAGGATTCCAACGCCTTCTACCGCCGCAACCTGGCCGCCGGTCAGATGGGCCTCTCCATCGCCTTCGACCTGGCCACCCACCGCGGCTACGATAGCGACCACCCGCGGGTGAAGGGCGATGTCGGCATGGCCGGCGTCGCCATCGACTCCATCTACGACATGCGGACCCTGTTCGACGGCATCCCCCTCGACAAGATGAGCGTGTCGATGACCATGAACGGCGCGGTCCTGCCGGTCCTGGCCCTCTACATCGTGGCGGCCGAGGAACAGGGGGTCAGCCACGACAAGCTGTCGGGCACCATCCAGAACGATATCCTCAAGGAGTTCCTGGTCCGGAACACCTACATCTATCCGCCCGGCCCCTCGATGCGGATCATTTCGGACATCTTTTCATATACTTCGCGCGAGATGCCGAAGTTCAACTCGATCTCAATCAGCGGCTATCACATCCAGGAAGCCGGGGCGACGCTGGACCTGGAGCTGGCCTACACCCTGGCCGATGGCATCGAATATGTCCGGGCCGGCGTCGCCGCCGGCATGACCGTCGACCAGTTCGCGCCGCGCCTGTCCTTCTTCTGGAACGCCGGCATGAACGCCTTCATGGAGATCGCCAAGCAGCGGGCTGGGCGCCTGCTCTGGGCCAAGCTGATGAAGGACGAGTTCGATCCCAAGGACAGCCGCTCGCTCTCCCTGCGCGCCCACACCCAGACCAGCGGCTGGAGCCTGGCGGCCTCCGACGTCTACAACAACGTGCCCCGCACCCTGGTGGAGGCCATGGCGGCGGTGGGCGGCCAGACCCAGAGCCTGCACACCAACTCCCTCGACGAAGCCCTTGCCTTGCCGACGGATTTCTCGGCCCGCATCGCCCGAAACACCCAGCTCTTCCTGCAGCTCGAGAGCGGCCAGACCCGGGTCGTCGACCCCTGGGGCGGGTCCTTCTATGTCGAGCGCCTGACCGCCGACCTGGCGGCCCGCGCCCTGGAGCATATCGCCGAGGTCGAGGCCCTGGGGGGCATGGCCAAGGCCATCGAGGACGGCCTGCCCAAGCGCCGCATCGAGGAGGCCAGCGCCCGCACCCAGGCCCGCATCGACAGCGGCCGCCAGAGCGTCGTGGGCGTGAACCGCTATCGCTCGGACATCGCCGAGGTGATCCCGATGCTCAAGGTGGACAATTCCGCCGTCCGCGAGCGCCAGCTGGAGAAGCTCACCCGCCTGAAGGCCGAGCGCGACCCGGCCGCCGTGGAGGCCGCGCTGACCGCCCTCACCGAGGGCGCGCGCGGGACCGCCAACCTGCTGGAGCTGTCGGTCAACGCGGCCCGCGCCAAGGCCACGGTGGGCGAGATCAGCCTGGCCCTGGAGCACGCCTTCCGCCGCCACTCCGCCGAGGCCTTCGCGGTCACCGGGGTCTATCTGCGCGAGGCCGGCCCCACCCCGGCCAGCGACAAGGCCAAGGCGATGACGGAGGCCTTCACCCAGGCCGACGGCCGCAAACCCCGCATCCTGGTGGCCAAGATGGGCCAGGACGGCCACGACCGCGGCCAGAAGGTGATCGCCTCGGGCTTCGCCGACCTCGGCTTCGACGTCGACATCGGCAACCTCTTCCAGACCCCGGCCGAGGCCGCGGCCAAGGCCGTGGCCGACGGCGCGCACGTCGTCGGCGCCAGCTCGCTCGCGGCCGGCCACCTGACCCTGGTGCCGGAGCTGAAGGACGAACTGGCCAAGCTGGGCCGCGCCGACATCCTGGTGGTGGTGGGCGGGGTCATCCCGCCCGAGGACTTCCAGGCCCTGCGCGACGCCGGGGTGGCGGCCATCTTCACCCCCGGCACGGTGGTCCCCGAGGCGGCCATCGAGGTGCTGGATAGGCTCAACGAGCAGCTCGGCTACGCCCAGCTCGACAAGGCCTAGCCAAGGGCTCGGGGCGGCCTTCCGCCGCAGGTGGGTTGCCTCCGATCCCCATTCCGGTGATTGTCAGGGCGATTGTCGGAGGGGACCGCATGATCCGGAAGAGACTTGCCTTCGCCCTGGCGCAGCTTGGCCTGGTGGCCGGCGCGCTCTGCCTGACCCAGGTGGCCAGCGCCACCGCGCCGGTCCGCGAACGCACCCTGGCCGCCCCGATCCCGCTCGCCGCCCCCGTGCCCATGGCCTCGAGCACCGTCGCCCACCGCTACTGGCCGGTGGTGACCAGCCTGTCCCAGGCCACCGTGGCGCCGGCCCACCTGTTCGACGGCAGGGTCCAGGGCGCGCCGCTGCGCAGCTTCGACACCCGCCGTCCCGCCGACCCTTCCAAGCCCCAGACCCGCCGCCACGTCGGCGTCGACCTGACCGCCGCCGAGGGCGATACGGTGGTGGCGATGGAGGACGGCCAGATCGTCAACTTCTACCCCTTCCTGGCCCGCGCGGCCTCGGTGGGGGGCGAGAACACCTACGCCATCCTGATCCAGCACAAGGACTATGTGGCCCTCTACGGCGAGGTCCGCGCCAGCAGCCTGTCAGCCAAGGGCCTGAAGGTGGGCGACCGCGTCGCCGCCGGCCAGCCGATCGGCGTGGTCAGCGGCACCGCCCAGCTCCACACCGAGACCTACGCCTCCGGCGTCACGCGCAACATCAAGTGGCCGGTGGGCGCGCCGCCGCCGAAGGAGATGCGCAACCCGACCCAGCTGTTGCTGGACACCGCCCTCACCGGCGAGCGCCTCTATCCGAAGACCATCAGGCTCGCCGGCGCCTGAACCAGGCCTCGGCGGCGAACAGGCTCGCCAGCAGGCAGCCGGCCGTGATGCCGGTGATCAGGTCCCGGGCCAGGGTCAGGCCGAAGGTCGCCAGCAGCACCGCGGCCGTCCGCCACGACACCCGCACGAGCCGGGCGAACTCCGCCTTCTCGGCCATGTTCCAGCCCACCACCACCAGCATGCCGGCCAGGGCCGCCAGGGGCACATAGGCCGCCAGCGGCGCGGCCAGCATCATGAAGCCCAGCAGGAACAGGCTGTGCAGCATGCCGGCCACCGGGCCCCTGGCGCCGGCCCGGACATTGGTGGCGGTGCGCGCGATGGTGCCGGTGACGCAGATGCCGCCGAACAGGGCCGCGCCCATATTGCCAGCGCCCTGGGCCACCAGTTCGATATTGGAGCGGTGCTGACGGCCGCTCATCCCGTCGGCCACTGTGGCCGAGAGCAGGCTCTCTATGCCCCCCAGCAGGGTGAAGGCCGCCGCCGCCGGCAGGACCGCCAGCAGCTTGTCCAGGCTCACCGCCGGGAGATGGGGCATGGGCAGGCCGCTGGGGATGCCGCCGAAGCGGCTGCCGATGGTCTCCACGTCCAGGTGCAGCAGGGCGGCCGCGACGGTGGCGATCACCACCCCGATCAGCAGGGCCGGCCAGGTGGGTCGCCAGCGGCGGACGGCGAAGGCGATGACGATACAGGCCGCCCCCACCGCCAGGGCCTGGGCGTTGGTGGTGGGCAGGGCGCGGGTCAGGGCCATGATCTTGGGCCCGAACTCCCCCGGCTCCCCGCCGGCGAGCCGCAGGCCGAACAGATCCTTGAGCTGGCTGGCGGTGATGATGGTGGCGATGGCGGCGGTGAAGCCCACCGTCACGGCGTGGGGCACGTAGCGGATCAGGGCGCCCAGGCGCAGGAACCCGCCCAGGGTCAGCATGAGGCCCGACAGAAAGGTCGCCAGCACCAGGCCGTCGATCCCCTGTTTGGCCACCGTGGCCGCCACCAGGACGATGAAGGCGCCGGCCGGACCGCCGATCTGGAACCGGCTGCCCCCCAGGGCCGAGACCAGGAAGCCGCCGACGATGGCGCTGTAGAGACCCCGGTCGGGGGACACCCCCGAGGCGATGGCGATGCCCATGGAGAGCGGCAGGGCGACGATGGCCACGGTCAGGCCCGCGACCGTGTCGGCGCGCAGGTCCTTGAGGCCATAGCCCTCGGCGAAGATGGTCGCGAGCTTCGGCGTGAAGACGCCCGTGAACCGCGGCTGCGCCGCTTCCGTCATGCCAATTCCCCGACTCTGCCGAGCATGATGCGCAGCCTGGGCGACCATGCCCTGGTCGCGCAAGGGCGACCTTGCGCCAGATCAACCGTCCTGGCGCCCTCTCTAGCGCGGGGTGATGTCCCGCAGCTTGCCGCGCTTCTTCTTGCCGCCCCAGCCGTGGGGCATCTCGGCGGGGCCGTGGCGGGCCTCGATGTCCTTCTGCAGGGCCTTGGCGGCCATCAGGTGGGCGGGAAAGACGGTGTCGATGGCCCAGCCGACGATGGGGACCTCGGAGGTCGCGGAGTCGGCCGCCAGATAGACCGCCATCCGCAGCAGGGTCGCCGCCGAGGCGCCGGCCGCCAGGCCCTCGACGATCAGCAGTCCGCCGGCGCCCAGGCTGTAGATAAGGTTGGCGCCCGGCACCCAGGCCAGGATGCCGTCGAGCCCCAGGCCGAAGGGCCCGAAGCCCACCAGCCGGTCGGACAGGCGCTTGACCCGCTCGGCCGTGCGCCAGGACTGATGCGCTCTATCTCTGGATACCGCCATCCGGCCTCAACGCGCCCCTTCCCCGAAAGCTCCACCGGAGCGCCGAAAGCTCCCGCCCCTAACCCAGGAAGACGACCCGGCGCTTCTCCTTGCCCGCCCGGATACGGGAGAGAACATCCTTGTATTCCGGGCTGTTGACGGCGTCTTTTCGCGTGCCCTCGAAATAGATGGTGTCCTCCATGTGCTTGAGCAGCATGTCGGCCGACCACTTGTGGCCGGTGAACAGCATGTCGGCCAGCTTGCCGGCCACGGGGACCTCGCCCACCAGGGTGTCGATGGCGATGATGGCGCCCATCTGCAGCAGGATCATCGGCGCGGCCCGCGCGCGGACCCCGTCGAACAGCAGGATGCAGCCGGCGCCGAGGCTGTAGATCGCGCCCGCCCCGGGGATCCAGGTCAGCAGGCCGTCCAGGCCGATGCCCAGCGGACCGATACCCACCACGTTGTCGGACAGCTTCTTCGTCCGCTCGATACTGTTGCGGATGTTGTGCAGGTCGATATGCGACTGCGCGACTAGCATTCACCGCTCCCAGGCCCCAGGCGGGGGCACTCTGCCGCAAGCGCGCGCCGGGTCAAAGCCCGCCCCACGCATTTTCGCGCCTCAGGGGAAACCCGGGCGCGGCTTTGCGCATATGACGGGAGGGCGCCTCGCGAAGGCGCCGGATTCACCCTATGTTTGCGCCATGGCCAAGAACGACCCGCCCCTGCTGATCGTCACCACCCACTTCATCGAGGGTCGCCCCGTGCGTCAGCACCTGGGCATGGTGTCGTCCCAGGCGATCCTGGGGGCCAATGTGGTGCTGGACCTGATGAACGCGATCCGCGACTTCATCGGTGGCCGGTCCAAGGGCTATGAGCGGGTCCTGGCCCAGGCCCGGGCCGACGCCCTCAAGGGCCTGGAGGCCGAGGCCCGCGCGCTCGGCGCCAACGCCATCGTCGGCGTCGACCTCGACTACAACACCGTGGGCCCCAACGGCTCGATGCTGATGGTCTCGGTCAACGGCTCGGCGGTTATTCTCTGACTCCCAAATGCTCCCCCTCTGGGGGAGCTGGCGCGAAGCGCCTGAGGGGGACTTTGACTCTTGTTTGACGGCGGAAGGTGTCGACGACGTCGATCCCCCTCCGTCCCGGACCTGCGGTCCGGGCCACCTCCCCCACATCGGCGCTGCGCGCCTGGGGGAGGATCTTAGACCAGGTCCCCCGCCGCGGCGTCGAACAGCAGATAGGTGCGGCCCGACTCGCTGGCCAGCAGCTGGCCGACCTCGAAGCCCTGCGGATCGCGGGCGGCTGCGTCATCCAGCAGGTCCTGGAAGCCGTTGAGATAGGTCACCACCTGGCGGCGCAGGGTCTGGTCGGTGAACAGCCGCCGCGACAGGCGACGGGTGGCGGCCGGCGCCAGCTTGCGCACCACCTCGCGGGCGCCGTCGACGTCCTCGGTCTGGATGGCCGCGGCGATCTCGTCGATGCGGCCGCGGGGCAGCAGGGCGGCGGGATCGATGCCCATCGCCGCCACCTCGGCGGCCAGCACCGCCTCCAGGCCGGGCTTGCCGGCCTGGGCCGGGCCACCCTCGTCGATGGAGGACAGCAGGTCCTTCCAGGTCCATTCGTCCGCCGCTTCGGCGGCGGCGGGCTCCCGCGGCGGCGCGCGACCGGCGGCCTGCTCGAAGACGTTGGAGAATTCCTCGTCGGTGGCCGTCGGCGTCAGGCGCAGGCGGCGGCGCGTGGGCTCCGGCTCCAGGGGCTCCTGGACGGCGACGCGCGGACGGCGGACGGGCGCGGGCGGCGGCGGCGGCTCCACCGGCTGGGTCAGCTCCAGCGCCTCGTCGTCCTCTTCCTCCAGATCCTGATATTCGGGTTCCGGCTCTGGCTCCGGCTCGCGCCGGCTGCGGGGCCGCGGCGGCGGAGCGACGATCCGCTCGCGCATCTGGGCCGGCTGCGGCGGCTCCAGGCTGGCGGCGCCGCCGGCCACGGTGCCCATCAGGCGCACCGCCTCGCTGAGCATCTCGTAGTTGCGGCGGACACGCTCCTGGAAGGCCGCGTCGATGGCCTGGGTCTCGTCGGAGGTCCGGCGGGCGTGATCCATCAGGTCGTCGATGCTGTCGGCCACGGCCTGGCGCACCTCCTCGGCCTGACCGCGGGCCGCGGCCGGCAGGCGGGTGGCGCGGGCCTCGATGTCGGCCATCATGCCGGCCAGCTCGTCCAGGGTGGCGCGGGCGGCGACCGCGCCCTCCTCCAGCTTGCGGGCGGTGGCGGCGCCGGCCTGCTCCACCATCTGGGCGGAGCGTTCGATCAGGTCGCGGGCCTCGGCCAGCCGCTGCTCGAACACCTGGTTGGCCTTCTGGCCGGCGCTGAAGGCGGCCTCGGACAGTTGGTCCACCTGCTCGCGGGCGGTGACCGCGTGGGCCTCGGCGGCCTTGCGGGTCTCCTCGGCGGCCTGGGCCAGGCCCTGGATCGCCGCGCGGGTCTGCTCCTCCAGCTTGCGGCGCTCCTCGGCGGCGGCCTGGGAGACCGCCTCCATGGAATGCAGGGTCGACTGGCCGAACTCGTCGCGCTCGGCCTTGGCCGACTCCGCCAGTTCGCGGAACTGCTCGGCGGCCTCGGCGATCAGCTCGCGCAGGGCCTCACCGCCCTTGACGGCGCGGTCACCCATCTCGGCGGTGGAGAGCCGGGCCTGGGTGATGAACTCGGACAGTTGGGCGGCGTGGGTCTCCGACTGGGCGCCGAAGGCCTCCTGGTCGGCGCGCAGGGCGTGGGCCACGGTCACCAGGCCGGCCCGCTGCTCGGTCAGGCCCTGCTCGACGCCGCGGATCTGGTCGGTGACGCCGATGCCGGCCGTCTCCAGGCGGGCGATGTGGCGGGTGAGGTCCTCGCCGGCGGTGCGGGCGGCGTCGCTGGCCTCCCCGGCCGCGGCGGCCAGGTCGGCGGCCCGGGCGGCCAGCGCGGCCTCGGCCTCGCGAAGCTGGGTCTCGGCCAGGTCGGAGGCCTCGGCCACCATGCGGGCCTGCTGGGTGATGGCGTCGGCGACGGCGGAGGCCTGGGCGTCCAGGGTGTGGGTCAGGCCCGCCATCTCGGTGCGTTCGCGGCCGAGCACGCCGGTGAGTTCGGCGGCGCTGCGGGCGCTGGTGCTGGCGGCCTCGATGAGGCGCTCGCTCTCCGAGGCCAGGGCCTGGCGCAGGGCCAGCAGGGTCTCGCGGGCCTCGTCGGCGGCGTTCCCGGCCCGCACGATCTCCTCGCGCACCGCCTGGACCACGTCGCTGGCCTGGGCGCCGGCGGCCATGGCCGGGGTGACCATCTCGTCGGCGAGCTGCTTGGCCCGACGGGCCTCGGCTCCGAGCATCTGCCCCTGGCGGATCATGTAGGCGGCGATCCAGACGAAGGCCGCCGGGCCGATCGCCATGGCGGCCAGGACGGTGATCGCGAAGGGGTCGAAATCGAAGGGCGACACCGCCCGACGATAGCCGAAAGCGAAGGCGATGGGCGCCAGGGCCCAGAGCACCGAGACCACCAGGGCGGCGAGATAGATCGGCCAGGCCGAGGGCAGCTCCGAGGTCTTGGCGGCCTTGGCGGGCGCCGGCGGCTGCGGCCGCGGCGCGGGGGTCTGGACCGGGGCCGGGGTCAGGTCGGCGGCGGGCGGGATGGGCGACAGCGGCGCGGCGGCCTGGGGCTCGGCCAGGGGCTCGGCGAGCTGCGGGCTGGCGGGAGGCTCGGCGGCGGCGAGGTCGAGATCGGGCTGGGCCTCCGGCGCGGCGGCGCTAAGGCGCGACGTGGCGTCCTCGTCGGTCAGGCTTTGGAAATCCACCGGCGGATGCCGCTTCTTGATCTTCATTCGCGGCCTGTCTCAAGCGCCTTCAACCCTGCGACCGGGATAGGCGCCAACACGCGCGCCGACCCGAATTCGCGCCCCAACTGAAACGATTACCGGCGAACCGACCCGGCGGAAAGCATCATTGGACGGAATCATGCCCGGCGGAGACCGAATGTCGCGGAGTCCCGCAATGGGACGTCAGGTTTTGAAGACCTGGGCCTTCTGGGTCGGGCAGTCGGCGGTCTTCTGCGCGCGATCGACGATCTTGGCGGCGGGCTTGGGAACCGCGGTGCGGGCCACGGTGCGCTCGGTGTGGCTGGGGTGCTCGACCGGGCGCGGGGCTTCCAGCGCGACGCCGAAATGCGAATAGGCGAAGGCGGAGGAGTGCACCACCACGGCCGCGACGATCTCGGTCAATGTCTGCATTGGAACACCTCCCCGAGTCCGCAGCGATTCCGTGAACCGCGGTTATATGACAAGCGCGGCCTTACGGCGACGTCATGTAACGTGAAATTTTCGTCATGTAACCAGGCGACGGGCCAATCGACCCGCGAAGGCGAGGATTGGGGCAACGGATGTGCCGCACCCCTCCCCTCTCGAGACAATAAGTCCGTCATCCGATCAGGCCGCCACGGCGTCCTTGAAGGCCGCGCCCTCGTGGGCCAGCAGCCAGCGCTTGCGCGGCAGGCCGCCGCCATAGCCGGTGAGGCTGCCATTGGCGCCGATCACCCGGTGGCAGGGGACCACCACGGCCACCGGATTGGAGCCGTTGGCCAGGCCCACGGCGCGCATGGCGCTGGGCTTGCCGATCCGCTCGGCCAGCCCCTTGTAGCTGAGGGTCTCCCCCGCCGGGATCGTGCAGAGCGCGTCCCAGACCTTGCGCTGGAAGTCCGTGCCGTTGGTGGCCCAGGCGATCCCGGCCAGGGCGTCGAGGTCGCCGCCGAAATAGCGGCCCACGGCCGCCCGCAGCGCGTCCGGCGCCCGCCCCGGCGTCAGCGCCATGCCGGGATAGTGGCGCGCCATCAGGGTGCGCATGCGCGGCTCGTAGTCGGCGAAGTCGAAGGCGCGCAGCACGCCGGCTTGGTCCACCACCAGCAGGGCCTCCCCCACCGGGGTGGCGACGCGGTCGAGGATCAGGGTTTCAGGCAGCGACTTGGTCATGGGTCTTGTCCTTGGTGATCTTGGGATCGAGCGCCGCGTCGGACGCCCACAGGTGGGAGGCGGCGTAGGCCCGCCAGGGCCGCCACCGCTCGGCCCGCGCCAGCAGCTCGGCCGGCGTCGGGCGATGGCCGTTCTCGTCCTCCAGGGCCCGCAGCAAACCGAGGTCGGCATGGGGGAAGGCGTCGGGCTCCCGCAGGGCCCGCATGGCGATGTACTGCGCCGTCCACTCCCCGATCCCCGGCAGGGCGCGGAGCTGGGCGACCGCCTCCTCCAGGCTGCGCTTCATCCCGAACAGGTCCGGGTCGGCGGCGGCCACCTCGGCCAGGGAGACCAGGGCCCGTCCCCTGGCGCGGGGCATGCCGAGGGTCTCGACATCGGCCCTCGCCAACTGCTGCGGGGTCGGGAACAGGTGGGTGAGGCCCAGTGCGTTGGCCGCCTCGTCCTGCACGGCCGAGCCATAGGCCGCGGTGATCTTGCCCGCCAGGTTGCGGGCGGCGACCACGGTGATCTGCTGGCCGAGCACCGCGCGGACCGCCAGCTCGAAGCCGTCCCAGGCGCCGGGCGCCCTCAGGCCCGGCCGCTTGGCCACCAGGGCCGCCAGCTCCGGATCCTCGGAGAGATGCCCGCCGATCAGGGCGGGATCGGCGGCCAGGTCGAAGACGCGGCGCAGCTTGGCGATCACCGCCGGCCAGGCCTGGACCTTGGGGAAGCGCAGGGTGACGTCCAGCCAGTCCCCCTCCCCCTGCGCCACGATCACCAGGCCGTGGGCCTCGCCGACCTGCAGCAGGCGGGCGTAGCGGCGGCCGGTCACGGTCTCGACGCCGGGAATGGCGCGCAGGGTCCAGAAGGCCAGCATGGCGTCCCAATCATAGGGGGCGCGATAGGGCAGCCGGATCGTGGTTCCCGCCCCGTCGCTGGCGGCGACGTCGGCCCCGCCGGAGCGCCGCAGGGCGCCCGGCGGCCGGTCGAACAGTTGCTGGAAGGTCTCGTTGAAGCGCCGGACGCTGCCGAACCCCGAGGCCATGGCCACCTCGGCCATGGGCAGGTGGGTCTGGTGGATCAGCTGCTTGGCCAGCAGCACCCGCCGGGTCTGGGCGACCGCCACCGGCGACGCGCCCAGGTGCTGGCGGAACAGCCGCCGGAGCTGGCGCTCGCCGACCCCGAGGCGCTCGGCCAGGCCGTCGACGTCGCCCTCGTCCAGCGCCCCCTGCTCGATCAGGGACAGCGCCCGGGAGACGGTGTTGGAGGTGCCCTTCCAGGAGCCCAGGTCCGGCGAGGTCTCCGGCCGGCAGCGCAGGCAGGGCCGGAAGCCGGCCTCCTGGGCCGCGGCGGCCGAGGGGTAGAAGCTGATATTCTCGCGCTTGGGCGTGCGGGCGGGACAGACCGGACGGCAGTAGATGCCGGTGGTCTTCACAGCGCCGAAGATGCGGCCGTCGAAACGGGCGTCTCGCATCGAGAAGGCGCGGTAGCAGGCGTCGTCGTTCATATCCATGAGCTGATAGTCTGCTGCTCAAGGGACGAAGTCTCGCGGTTTTCGGACATCGCCACCACATGGATGGCGGCTTTCGGACACCAAAGACGGTGGCCCTTTCCTCGACACGCTGTCAGGAATTCTCTGTCGTAACCCGGGCGGGCCTCTCGTAAGTCAGCCGCCTGGCCAAGGTATGGCCGATGTTGAACTGCAAGGTTTCCTGATGGCGGTCCCCGCTCTCGCATCCAAGCCGGAGATTTCGCCGGCCACGCTCACCCACCTCCAGCGCCTGGAGGCCGAGAGCATCCACATCTTCCGGGAGGTGGTGGCCGAGTGCGAGAACCCGGTCATGCTCTATTCGGTGGGCAAGGATAGCGCGGTGATGCTGCGCCTGGCCCAGAAGGCCTTCTTCCCGAGCAAGCTGCCCTTCCCGCTGCTGCACGTCGACACCACCTGGAAGTTCCAGGCCATGTACGAGATGCGCGCGCGGATGGCCGCCGAGCTGGGCGCCGACCTGCTGGTCTACAAGAACCCCGAGGCGATGGAGCGGGGAATCAATCCCTTCGACCACGGCTCCCTGCACACCGACATGTGGAAGACCGAAGGGCTGAAGCAGGCGCTGGACAAGTACGGCTTCGACGCGGCCTTCGGCGGCGGCCGCCGCGACGAGGAGAAGAGCCGCGCCAAGGAGCGCGTGCTGTCCTTCCGCTCGGCCCAGCACCGCTGGGACCCCAAGAACCAGCGCCCCGAGCTCTGGCATCTCTACAATACGCGTAAGGCGACCGGAGAGAACTTCCGCGCCTTCCCGATCTCCAACTGGACCGAGCTGGACATCTGGCAATACATCCACCTGGAGAACATCCCCATCGTGCCGCTCTACTTCTCGGCCGAGCGCCCGGTGGTGGAGCGGGACGGCATGCTGATCATGGTCGACGACGACCGCATGCCGCTCAAGCCCGGCGAAGTTCCGATGATGAAGTCGGTGCGGTTCCGCACCCTCGGCTGCTACCCCCTGACCGGCGCGGTGGAGAGCACGGCCTCGACCCTGCCGCAGATCATCCAGGAGATGCTGCTCACCACCACCTCGGAGCGCCAGGGCCGGGCCATCGACCACGACCAGGCCGCCTCCATGGAGAAGAAGAAGCAGGAAGGGTACTTCTGATGACCGCCCAAGCCAGTTCCCAGGCCGGGGCCCACCAGTCGTCCCTGATCGCCGAGGACATCGACGCCTATCTGCACGCCCACGAGCACAAGAGCCTGCTGCGATTCATCACCTGCGGCTCGGTGGACGACGGCAAGTCGACCCTGATCGGCCGGCTGCTCTACGACTCCAAGATGATCCTGGACGACCAGATGGCGGCCCTGGAGGCCGACTCCAAGCGGGTCGGCACCCAGGGGGGCGACATCGACTTCGCCCTGCTGGTGGACGGCCTGGCCGCCGAGCGGGAACAGGGCATCACCATCGATGTCGCCTACCGCTTCTTCTCCACCGACAAGCGCAAGTTCATCGTCGCCGACACCCCCGGCCACGAGCAGTACACCCGCAACATGGTCACCGGCGCCTCGACCGCCGACGCGGCGGTGATCCTGATCGACGCGCGGCGCGGGGTGCTGACCCAGACACGCCGCCACTCCTACCTCGTCAGCCTGCTCGGCATCCGCCACGTGATCCTGGCCATCAACAAGATGGACCTCGTCGACTGGTCCAAGGACACCTACGACACCATCCTGGCCGAGTACCGCGACTTCGCCGCCCAGATCGGCGTCACCGACTTCACCGCCATCCCGATGTCGGCGCTCAAGGGCGACAACATCACCGAGCACTCCGAGGCCGCCCCCTGGTACGACGGCCCGCCGCTGATGGCGCTGCTGGAAAGCCTGCCGGTGGAGGACGACCTGCAGAGCCGGCCCTTCCGCATGCCGGTCCAGTGGGTCAACCGTCCCAATCTCGACTTCCGGGGCTTCTCGGGCCTGATCTCCACGGGCGTCATCAAGCCCGGCGACAGGATCAAGGCCCTGCCCTCGGGCCGTGAGAGCACCGTCGAGCGAATCGTCACCTTCAATGGCGACCTCGATCAGGCCGTGGCCGGTCAGTCGGTGACCCTGACCCTGGCGACCGAGATCGACATCAGCCGCGGCGACGTCATCTCCGTCGCCGCCAGCCCGCCGCCGGTGGCCGACCAGTTCGAGGCCACGATCGTCTGGATGGACGACGAGGCCATGCTGCCGGGCCGCCCCTATCTGCTGAAGATCGGGACCCGCACCGTCGGCGCCTCGATCACCGAGCCCAAGTACAAGGTCAACGTCAACACCATGGAGCACCTGGCCGCCAAGCGGCTGGAGCTCAACGAGATCGGGGTCTGCAATCTCAGCCTCGACGCCGCCATCGCCTTCGACCCCTACAAGGACAACCGCGACCTCGGCGGCTTCATCCTCATCGACCGGATCTCCAACCGCACGGTCGCCGCCGGCATGATCCACTTCGCCCTGCGCCGCAGTCAGAACGTCCACTGGCAGGCGCTCGACGTCGACAAGGCCGCCCGCGCGGCGCTGAAGGGCCAGCGCGGCCGGGTGGTCTGGCTCACCGGCCTGTCGGGCTCGGGCAAGTCCACCATCGCCAACCTGGTGGAGAAGAAGCTGCACGCCAACGGCCGCCACACCTACCTGCTGGACGGCGACAACGTCCGCCACGGCCTCAACAAGGACCTGGGCTTCACCGACGAGGACCGGGTGGAGAACATCCGCCGCGTCGCCGAGGTGGCCAAGCTGATGGTGGACGCCGGCCTCATCGTGCTGGTGAGCTTCATCTCGCCCTTCCGGGCCGAGCGCCGCCTGGCCCGCGACCTGCAGGCCAAGGGCGACTTCGTGGAGGTCTTTATCGACACCCCGCTGGCCGTCGCCGAAGCCCGCGACGTCAAGGGCCTCTACAAGAAGGCCCGCGCCGGGGAACTGAAGAACTTCACCGGCATCGACAGCCCCTATGAGGAGCCCGAGGCCCCCGAGATCCGCATCGACACCACCAAGACCTCGCCCACCGAGGCCGCCGAGCAGATCACCGCCTGGCTCGAGGGCGAGCTGGACTACTCGATCTAGCTCGACCTCAGGCGGCGGCCCGCATCTCCGCGGCGCCGCCGGCCTGCGAATAGAGGGCCTCCAGCCGGGCCACCACCGGGTTGCGGATGATCTGGTAGGTCTCGAAGCGGTGCACCGCGGCCAGGTCGGTCCCCGCCACCAGCTTCAGCAGGTGGCTCATGCCCGACACCTCGTCGCCGCCCGCCAGGTCCACCTGGGCGGGATCGCCGGTCACCACCAGCCGCCCGTTGCGGCCGATGCGTGTGGCGGCCATGCGCATCTTGCCCACCGTCATGTTCTGGGCCTCGTCCACCAACAGCATGCTGTCGTTGAAGGTGCGCCCACGCATCCGCCCGAGCGGCATCACCTCGATCATCCCGCGCTCGGTGAGCTGGTGGATCTCGTCGTGGCCGATCAGCTGGCGCAGCTCGTCCTCGATGGGGGTGAGCTGTTCGTCATAGGCGGTCTCGGCCCGCAGGGCCGCCGTCATGGTCTCGCCCTCCAGCATCACCCGGGGCCGGGTCATCACCAGGTGCTTGATCCGCCCCTCCGCCAGCAGGCTCAGGCCGGCGGCTATGGCCAGGTGGGTCTTGCCGGTGCCGGTGGGGCCGACCCCGAAGATCAGGGACCGCTCGGAGAACAGCAGGGTGTTCATGAACCCCACCTGGCTCAGCGACATCGGCCGGACAGCCTGGCTGATCCCCTTGAGCCGGTAGGCCAGGTCGAACTTCAGGGCGTGGCCGATGGCGGCGTCGATCGCCGCCTCCACCAGACCCTCGTGGCCGCCCTCGGTGCGCAGCAGCTCGGCGATCTTCTCGAGGATGGCCGCCGCCAGGGTCACGGCGATCTCGTCGCCGGCCAGGGCCAGGGCGTCCGGACGCGGCGAGACCTGCACATGATAGGGCCGCAGGGCCTGCTCGATGCGCCGGATCGGTGTCCCCTGCCCGACCACCAGGCGCTCGATAAGCTGTGGCGCCAGGCTGACGACCTTGGATGCGGCCGCCTGGGTGGGGTCGTGATGCAACTCCAAGTCAATCTCCGGGCGCCGCTACAACGGATCAGCGTCAGCAACCTAGCCTCGAAGACTCAAGATAGACTTAAATCACCACGACGAACTCCCACCCAAAGACCTGCGAATACCATCTATAACGTGCAAACCTCAATCAGAGCGGCGCCCCGTATCGAGGAAGTCCCGCGCGCTGAAGTCCTTCGGCGGCGCAACCTCCACGATTGGATCGTCCCGGTCGTCGAACTCCAGGCGCAGGGCCCGGCTCATCACCGCATGCATGTCGTAAAGACAGGTGATGTAGGTCAGCTCCAGGATCTGCTCGTCGTCCAGGAAGGTCCTCAGGGCCGCGAACACCGGCTCGGGCGTGCGTCCGCCCTGCAGCACCAGGCAGTCGGCATAGGCCAGGACCGCGCGTTCCTCCGGCGTGTAGCAGTCGGCCACCTGCCAGTGTGGCACCGCGGCGATCCGGTCCTCCGACACCTTCAGGCCGCGCAGCGACTTGCAGTGCTGAGAGAAGACGAACTGGCTGCCGCGGGCCCAGCCGGCCCGGGTCTGGGCCAGTTCCCGCAGCACCGGGTTCAGCTTGCGGTCGGGCGTGCGGTAGAGGGCGAAGCCCTGGTTGGCGTGCCTCAGGATGTCGGGGCTGTTGGCGAACACCGTCCACCAGTCGCCGGCCGTGCCCGTCGCAGTCCCCGGCGCGGCCACCGGGTCGCGGTCGCCGAACAACAGGTCGTAGGTCTTGGTGACCACCTCGGAGGTGGCCTCGGCGCGGGAGATCTGCTTCAGGCGGGGCATCAGACTTCCACCGCCGCGCCCGCCGGCTCGTGGGCCACGTCCTCGGGACCGAAACCCTTCGTCCAGGCCGCGAACTCCAGCATGATCCCGTTGGGATCGGTGAAATAGACCGAGCGGACGAAGACCCCCGGATGCAGCTCGGCGGCCACGCCGGCGGGGCTGTCGTCATGGTTCACCACCATGGGCAGGACCTCGACGCCGGCCGCCTGCAACCGCTTGATGCTGTCCTGCAGGTCGTCGGAGTCCATATCGAAGGCCACGTGGTTCATGGAGCCCACCGCCGACTTCGGGCTCTGCGGGAACTTGGCCACCGAGGCGATCCCCGGCGCCGCGGCCGGCGTCTCCGGCCACCAGAAGAAGGCCACGCTGGCCCCGCCCCCACAGTCGAAGAAGAAGTGCTGGCCGCCGTCCGGCAGGGCGATGGTCTTGGTCAGCGGCATGCCCAGCACGTCGCGGTAGAACCTGACGGTCTCCCCCATGTCGCGGCAGACGAGCGCCAGGTGATTGATGCCTTTGGTACGCATGGACGCCTCCTCAGAAGGTGAGAACGATCTTTCCGAAATGCTCGCCGCCGGCCATGGCGGCGAAGGCCGCCCCGGCGTCCGTGAAGGGGAACACCTTGTCCACGACCGGCGAGATGCGATGCAGCTCCAGGGCCCGGCACATGGCCTCGAACATCTCCCGCGAGCCCACCGACAGGCCCTGGAGGCGCGCCGAATTGCTGATCAGGGCGCCGGGATTGACCCCCTCGCCGGCCCCGGCCACCACCCCGATGATGGCGATGTGGCCGTTGATGCGGATAGCCCTCAGGCTCTGGTGGATGGTGCCCGCGCCGCCGACCTCCATGACGAAGTCGGCCCCCACCCCGCCGGTGGCCGCGCGCACGGCCTTGGCCCACTCGGGATCGGTCCTGTAGTTGTGCAGGTGGTCGGCGCCCAGCGCCTTGGCCCGGGCCAGCTTCTCGTCGGAGGACGAGGTGATGAAGGTGCGGTAGCCCGCCGCGTGGGCGAACTGCAGGCCGAAGATCGAGACCCCGCCGGTGCCCTGCAGGACCACGGTGTCGCCCGGCTCCAGGCGGGCGTCCTCGAACAGGCCACGCCAGGCGGTCAGCGCCGCGCAGGGCAAGGTGGCCACCTGCTGGTCCGTCAGATAGGCCGGGACCTTGGAGACGCCTTCCTGGCTGAACAGCTGCAGTTCCGCGCCGGCGCCGGGGATCGGGAAGCCCAGGGACGAGGACAGCTTCTCCAGGGTGGGGCGGCCCGATTGCCAGTTCTGGAAGAACAGGGTGGCGATACGGTCGCCCACCGCCACCCGGGTCACGCCCGGCCCCACGGCCTCCACCACGCCGCAGCCGTCGGAGAACGGGGTGATGGTCCCCGCCTGGCCGGAGCCGCGGCTGTACATGCCGTTGATCATCAGCAGGTCGCGATAGTTCAGCGACACCGCCCTCATGCGCACCAGGACCTGGCCGTGGCCGGGGGTCGGGTCGTCGCGCTCCACCACCGCGATCTGATCGGCGCCCCAGGGTGCGGTCACTTCCAGCGCGCGCATCGGCGGTTCCTCCCGTCCGTGTTTTGACGCCATAGTCGCCCCATCCGGCCGGGCTGCAAGACTGTCGTGGCGTCACCCGCCATCCCGTCGCCACATCGCCGGGCCAGTGTCGTGTTCATGACTCATCCCCGCCTGCTGGTCTGCGGCTTCGGATCCTTTCCAGCCGCCCCTCGCAACCCCGCCGCCGCCGTGGTCGAGGCCCTGGCGCAGGAGGCCTGGTCGCCGCAGGGCGTCGGACTGGACTGCCTGTGCCTGCCGGTGGCCTGGACCGGATCGGTGGAGGCGGTCCAGGCGGCCCTGGGGGCGCGGCCGGCTGATGCGGTGCTGGTGGTGGGGGTCGCCACCGAGGCGGACGCCTTCCGGGTGGAGACCCTGGCCCGCAACCGCGCCGCCCGCGCCAAGCCCGACCATGCTGGCGCGACCTGGGAGGGCTCGGTCATCCGGTCCGACGGGCCGGGCGCCCTGGCCTCGACCGCCCCGACCGAGGACATGCTGGGCGCCCTGATCGGCGCCAACCTCGCCGCGCGGCTGTCCGACGACGCCGGCGACTATCTCTGCAACTTCACCCTCTACCGGCTGCTGGCGGAGGCCGCGGCGCCGTCGGTGGGCTTCCTGCACGTGCCCCAGGCCCGCGAGTTCTCCGACCAGGCCACCACCTCCTTGGCCGAGATCGACCAGGCGGTGCGCGCCAGTGTCCGGGCCATGGCCGACGCCCTCAGTCGTCCAGCCGCCGAACGCCGTAGAGCCTGAGCGCCCCGGCCAGGCCCGCCAGCGACATGGCCGCCATGACGAAATAGCCCTTGGCCCCGAAGCTGTCGAAAAGCGCGCCGGAGACGATGGTGGCCACCCCGCTCAACACCCCGCCCGACAGGGCCGAATTGATGGTCTGAGCCGCCGAGGCGTTGGCGGGCCGCGACAGGCGGTCCACCAGTTGCAGGGATCCCATGAAGGTCGCCGCATAGGTCAGGGTGTGCAGGGCCTGGATGGGGAAGACGAGCCAGAGCGGCGGCGACATCGCCAGGGCGCCCCAGCGGACGACCGCGGCCACACCGCCCAGGACCAGCAGGTTGCGCGCCCCGAACCGACGCCGCCAAGGCTCCATGAACCACAGGAAGGCCACCTCGACCCCGACCCCGACGCCCCAGAGCACGCCGGTCAACTGCTCTGGAATCCCCTGGTTGCGCCAGGCCAGGGTGGAGAAGGAATAGTAGAAGGCGTGCGCCGACTGGATCAGGCCCGCGGAAATCACCACCAGCATGAAGTCCTTGTCGCGGAACAGCTCCCCGAGCCCCGCCATGCGCTCCGACAGGGCCGCGACCCCGCCCCCGGCGCGGACCGGATCGGGGGGCAGCAGGTATCGCGCGCCGATGGCCACGGCGAGGGCGGCCAGGGTGATCCAGACCAGCACGAGCTCGGGCGAGCCGCGGGCCAGGATCAGGCCCATGCCCACATTGGCGATGATGAAGGCCACCGACCCCATGCCCCGCGGCCAGCCATAGTTGAAACCGTCCCTCTGGGACCTGGCCAGGACCACGACGTCGGTCAGGGGCCCCACGGTCGCGTACATGGTCGAGGCGATGAAC
Organism: Phenylobacterium sp. GW821-FHT12F10; assembly: GCF_058806695.1. NCBI lineage: Bacteria > Pseudomonadati > Pseudomonadota > Alphaproteobacteria > Caulobacterales > Caulobacteraceae > Phenylobacterium > Phenylobacterium sp. GW821-FHT12F10. The sequence goes on from NZ_JBXAPY010000001.1 coordinate 2,175,256, forward strand.
CAGAGCCCGAACCACCAGGCGAAACCGAAGGGCGCGGCCAGCAGGCCGTAGCCGATCGCCATCGCCACCCCCATCAGGATCAGGGGGGTCCGGCGCAGGGAGAAGCTGTCGGCCCACATTGCCAGCAGGGGCGCGGTGAAGGTCCGCGCCAGCAGCGGCGCCGACAGGATCAGGCCGATCTGGGCCCCGCTCAGGCCGCGGTGGTCGAACCAGACCGGAATGTAGGGCGAGGCCGCGCCGCCCCCGATGAAGATGGCTCCGTAGAACAGACCAAGGCGCACCGTCTGGGACATGGCCCAGCCACGCCTAGCGCGAGTCGGGCCGGCTTTTCCCGATTGCGCAATCGGTAGCGCGAAGTGATCGCGTCAGCCCTTCCGCACCGACGCGCAAGCGTGTAGCCGCAGGGGACGATGACCGAGAAACTCCGCGCCGCCAGCGTCTCCGAACTGCTCGAGCTGATCGGCCAGGGGAAGTCGCGCAAGGTGTCGGTGGCCGACATCCTGGAGACCTTCGGCGACCGCGCCTTCGGGGCCCTGATCTTCGTCTTCGCCGCCCCCCTGGTCCTGCCCATGCCTCCCGGGATTTCGGCCATCCTCGGGGCGCCGCTGGCCTTCATCACCGCCCAGTGGATGCTCGGCCGCCGGACCCTTTGGCTGCCCAAGGCCCTGCTGGCGCGAACCATGAGCATGAGCGACTTCCGCAGTCTCTGCGCCAAGCTCACGCCGCACCTGGAGAAGATCGAGCGGCGGCTGAAGCCCCGGCTCACCTTCATGTACAACCGCTTCGGCGACCGGCTGATGGGGGCCATCTGCTTCTCGCTGTCGATCGTGGTCTTCCTGCCGATCCCCTTCGGCAACATGTTGCCCTCCTTCGCCATCGCCGCCTTCGCCATCGGCGCCGCCGAGCGGGACGGCTATGCGGCGATCATCGGCTGGGTGATGGCCGCGGTGAGCATCATCGTGCTGGGGGTGCTGTCCAAGGCGATCATCGCCGCCGTCGTGGCCTTCTTCGCCACCCTGCTGGGGATGTTCTGACCGCCTATTTCTGGCGCGAGCGGAACAGCACCGGCCATTCCTCCCCCGGCAGGCCCCGGCACTCGGACATTTCGATCTGCTCGGAGACGCGGAAGGCCCGGCCGTCCCAGACCCAGGAATTCATCCCGCCGCAGTCGGCGATGCCCCGTCCCTTCTCGAAGTTGCTCAGGGTCTGGCTCTCGGGATCGAAGTCGACGTTCATCAGCAGGTGGGTGGTCGAACCGTCCAGGTTGGGGATCGCCGCGCGGCGCACATGGCCGCCCTTCTCGTCGGCCAGCAGGAAACCGTAAATCTCATTGTAGGCGCCCCGGTAGCAGAGCTCTCCGTACAGGACGACGCCAGGTGAGAGGCGGGCGATGATGGGGGCGTAGTCCTCCGAGGGCAGGCCCTGGTCGCAATCCTCCCCGAGCAGGGCCCGCATGCCGGGCAGCAGCGTGTCGGGCAGCCCGTCCTGCGACACCGCGCGGGCCGGCCGGACCAGGGGCGGCGCAGGCGGCGGCGGCACGGCGGAGGCCGGCTTCGGCCCGGCCGCCACCAGGGCGGTGACGGTGCCGACCCGCCGTTGCTGCTCGTCCATCCAGCGCAGGGCGGCCACGCTGCCGCTCAGCAGCACCTCGCCTCGCCCCGGCGCCAGGCTCAGGCGCGACCCGTTGCGAACGGCCGCCAGCAGGGCGCGCGCCTGCGGCGCCGTCAGCACGACCTCGGCGTTGCCCTTGGCCCGGGGGGTGAGACCGGGGACGGGCTTGCCATCCACCCGGACGGCCCAAGCCGTGCCCGGCCCGTTCTCGCCTAGCATGACCAGCTTGATCCTGGGCGGCGCCGCCGCGGCGGCCGGCCGGTCAAGCCGCAGGAAGGGCTGTTCCTCCGAGTCCTCCGCCGAGAAACCGATGGCGGCGCAGTTGCGGGTGTTGTCGCAGACCACCGTCCAGTCCTGGAAGCTCTTGCTCGCCGCCTGGGCTGTGGTCGCCACCAATGCGCCCAGCAGGGCCCCGATCATCGCCTTCATCGCCCGCTCCCGGTTGCCGAGTCCCCCGCGGAGCGTAAGGTCTGACCAAGCCATGGCAATTGGCGAACTGAGGGACACCGATGAGCCGACCCAACAGCCGAGACCGCGCGTTGCGCGAACGCGCCGCCGCGGTGATCCCCGGCGGCATGTATGGCCACCAGGCCGTGGGCCTGCTGCCGGACGACTATCCGCAGTTCTTCGCCCGCGGCGAGGGCGCCCACCTCTGGGACGTCGACGGCAATCGCTATCTCGACTTCATGTGCGCCTACGGCCCCAACCTGTTCGGCTACGCCAATCCCGAGATCGACGCGGCCTATGTCCGTCAGCTCGGCCTGGGCGACACCCTGACCGGCCCCACGGAGCTGATGGTCCGCCTGGCCGAGGAGATGGTCGCCCTGGTGAGCCACGCCGACTGGGCGATCTTCTGCAAGAACGGCACGGACGCCACCTCCATGGCGCTCTCCACCGCCCGCCAGCACACCCGGCGCAAGACCATCATCCGGGCCAAGGGCGCCTATCACGGGGCGGCGACCTGGTGCGTGAACCGCCCGGCGGGCACGGTGCCCAGCGACCAGGCCCACCAGATCTTCTGCGACTACAACGACGTGGCCAGCCTGGAGGCCGCCGCCGCCCAGGCCGGCGACGACCTGGCCGCGATCTTCGCCGCCCCCTTCAAGCACGACGCCTTCATCGACCAGGCCGAGCCGGACCTGGCCTATGCGCGGCTGGCCCGTGAGATCTGCGATCGCACTGGAGCCCTGCTGATCGTCGATGAGGTGCGGGCCGGCCTGCGGTTGTCGAGGGACCTTTCCTGGTCGCGGATCGGGGTGGCGCCGGACCTGTCCACCTGGGGCAAGTGCCTGGCCAACGGTCATCCGATCTCGATGATGCTGGGCGCCGAAAGGGCCAAGAAGGCCGCGACCCAGATCTATGTCACCGGTTCGTTCTGGTTCCAGGCCGCCCCCATGGCCGCGGCCCTGGAGACCCTGCGCCTGGTGCGCGACACCGACTATCTGGAACGCCTCCAGACCCTGGGCGACCGGCTAGCCGATGGCCTGCGCGAGCGCGCCCAGGCGGCGGGCTTCGGCTTCCGGGTCTCAGGCCCCGTGCAGATGCCGCTCTTCCTGTTCGACGACGATCCGGACCTCAGGAAGGGCTTCTGCTGGTCCAGCGAGATGCTGAACCGCGGGGTCTACGTCCACCCCTGGCACAACATGTTCATGTGCGCGGCGATGACGGAGGCCGACATCGACGCGGCCCTCGACGCCGCCGAGGGGGCCTTCGCGGTGCTGAAGCGCCAGGCCCCCAGCCTCGAACCCGTCGCCAAGATGAGCTTCCTCATGCCCGCAGGCCAAAGGTAGGACCATGTCGTTTCCCGAGTATTCCGAGTTCGACGGTCTGGGCCTGGCCGCCCTGGTGGCCAAGGGCGAGGTGAGCCCCCTGGAGCTGGTGGACGCCGCCATCGAGCGGATCGATCGCCACAACGGCGCGCTCAACGCGGTGGTCCACACCGCCTATGACGAGGCCGCGCGCGGGCCAAGGGTCCCCTGCCCGACGGCCCTTTCAAGGGCGTGCCCTTCCTGATCAAGGACCTGGCCATGCCGGTGGCGGGATGGCCCCGGACCTCGGGCAGCCGCTTCGCCGCCGACATCGTCGACGCAGAGGACGGCGGCCTGACGCGCCGCTATCGCGAGACCGGCGTCATCCCGCTCGGCAAGACCAACACCCCGGAATACGGCATCACCGGGACGACGGAGTCGGCCCTACTGGGCCCCTGCCGCAATCCCTGGAACCCCCACCACATCTCCGGCGGCTCCTCCGGGGGGTCGGCCTCGGCGGTGGCGGCCGGCATGGTGCCCATGGCCCACGCCAGCGACGGGCTGGGGTCGATCCGCATCCCCGCGGCCTGCTGCGGCCTGGTGGGCCTCAAGGTCACCCGCGACCGCAATCCGAACCTGCCCGACGGCTTCGACTATGCGGCCGGCTTCGTGGTTGACCATGTGGTGACCCGCACCGTGAGCGACTCCGCGGCCATGCTGGACGCCACCGGCCGGCCCGAGCCCGGCGCCCCCTACCCCGCCCCGCCCAAAACCCGGCCCTATATGGAGGAGGTGGAGACCCACCCGGGCCGGCTGCGGATCGCCTGGTCCTCGGAGACCGCCTCGGGCCGGCCCATCGATCCGGAGATTCAGGCGGCCCTCGAACGCACCGCCGAGCAGCTCAAGGCCCTGGGCCACGACGTCTTCCCGCGCGGGCTCGGCATCGACTACCGCGCCCTCTACGCCGCCCGCGGACCGGTAAGCGGCGCCAACTTCGCCGCCGGCATGGCCCGGCTGATCGACGAGATCGGCCGCGAACCCGAACCCCACGAACTGGAGCCCCTGACCTGGGCGTCCCTGAAGGGCGGCCGCAAGGTGACCGGCGCCGACGCCTTCCGCGCCCTGCAGGAGCTGCGGATGCTCAATCGCAGGACCCTGGCGGCCTTCGAGGACATCGACGTCTATCTCTGTCCGGTGATGGGGACGCCGGTGCCGGAGATCGGCTTCATCGACCCGGTCAATCTGGAGCCCAAGGAGGTGAACCGCCGCCAGGGCGCGGCCTTCCCCTTCACGCCGCCGATGAACTTCTCCGGCCAGCCCTCGATCTCCCTGCCCCTGGAAATGTCGGAGAGCGGCCTGCCCATCGGCATGATGTTCAGTTCCCGCTACGCCGACGAAGCCACCCTCTTCCGCCTGGCCGCGCAACTTGAGAAGGAAGTCCCCTGGAAGGGCCGCCGTCCGCGGCTCTGGGGATAGATTCATGAGCGCCTGGTTTCGTCTGGCCGCCATCGGCGGCTTCCTCTGCGTGGGCTTCGGCGCCTTCGCCGCCCATGGGATCACCGATCCCAAGGCCCAGGAGTGGCTGAAGACCGGCGCCGTCTACGGCTTTGTCCATATGCTGGCGCTGTTCGCCGCCGGCCAGCGATCCGGCCGGGGCGCGGCCCTGGCGCCGCCGCTGTTCCTGGCGGGCCTGGCGCTGTTCTCAGGCTCGCTGTGGGCCATGGGCCTGGGCGCGCCGCGCTGGTTCGGGGCGATCACGCCCCTCGGAGGTCTGGCCTTCATGGCCGGGTGGGCGGCCCTGGCCTGGAGCCGACCTAGGTCCGCCTAGGCAGGGCCAGCAGGCGCAGGGCGAGGGCCGAACCGATCAGGGCCACGAGCATGGTCAGCGCCATGGGCCGGGGCGTGCCGTCGTGCAGGATGCCGGTGAGCCCCGAGGCGAGGGCCCCGACCCCGAAGGATGCGCCGCCCATCAGGGCCGAGACCGAGCCCGCGCGGCGGGTGTCGACGTTCAGGGCGCCGGCCATGGTGTTGCCTTGCATGAAGCCATAGGTCCCCAGGAGCAGGAACAGCAGCGGCATGACCGTCCAGCCGCCGCCGAGGCCGCTCACCGCGGCCAGCGAAAGTAGGGCCGCCGCCGCCACCGAGGCGAGACTGGCGGTGGCCAGCACCTCGTCCGGTGTCCAGCGCCGCAGCAGGTAGCGGTTGATCTGGCTCGACCCGATGATCGCCGCGGCGTTCACCCCGAACAGGATCGGAAACACGGTGGGCGAGGCGCCATAGGTCCCCATCAGCAGGTCCGGGGCGCTGGAGATATAGGTGAACAGGGTCGCCCCGTTCAGGGCGCCGGCCAGGGCGTATCCCACCAGGCGCGGCTGGCGGATCAGGGCGAGATAGGCGCCGAAGGGGCTCTCAGAGCGCGCCTGGGCCAGGGTCTCGGCCGAGCGCGACTCGGTCATCCGCCACAGGGCGAAGCCACCCACCGTCAGGCCGAACAGCACCAGGAACCAGAAGTTCAGCCGCCAGCCGCCGAGCACCAGCAGGGCCGCCCCCAGCATGGGCGCCAGGATCGGCGCCAGACCCATGATCAGGGTCATCAGGGACAGCATCCGCGCCGTCTCGGTGTGATTGAAGCGGTCGCGGATCACCGCCCGGGCCACCACCCCGCCGGCGCAGCCGCCCAGGGCCTGGACGAACCGCGCCCCGATCAGCATCTCGGGCGTGAAGGCCAGGGCGCAGGCGATGGAGGCCAGGACATAGATCGCAACCCCCGCCACGATCGGCGGGCGGCGGCCGAACCGGTCGGAGGCCGGGCCATAGATGAACTGCCCCACCGCCATGCCGGCGAAGAAGGCCGCCAGCGTCCCCTGGGTCTGGGCGGGGGTGGCGTGCAGATCGAGGCCGATCGCCGGCAGACTTGAGAGGTACATGTCGATCGACATCGGCGCGAAGCCGGTCAGCGACCCCAAGAGGATCACCAGCCCCCAGGGGGTCTTCTCTGGCGCGCGCCGGGCTGTGGGATCGCTCATGGCCCCTTCTAGCCCGGTTCGGCGAGCTGAGAACCGCCAAGGCTTGCCTTACGCTTAAGGAAGCCCCGCATGATGGGCGAAACGCTCAAGGAAACGCCGCCATGTCCGCCCTCGCCCGCCAGATGCCGCCCGTGCAGCACGCCCAGGTCAACGGAATCGACATGGCCTATTACGAGGTCGGGCCGCGGGGCCAGGGGACGCCGATCGTCTTCTGCCACGGCTTCCCGGAGCTGGCCTTCTCCTGGCGCCATCAGCTCGCCGCGTGCGAGGCGGCCGGCCGCTGGGCCATCGCGCCGGATCAGCGCGGCTATGGCCTGACCTCCCGGCCCGAGGCCGTCACCGACTACGACCTGGAGCACCTGACCGGCGACCTGGTCGGCCTGCTGGACCATCTGGGGGTGGAGAAGGCGGTCTTCTGCGGCCACGACTGGGGCGGCATCGTCACCTGGCAGATGCCGCTGCGGTATCCCGACCGCTGCGCCGGGATCATCGGCCTCAACACCCCCTTCATGCCGCGCGGCCCCTTCGACCCCATCGCGGCCATGCGCATGGCCTTTGGCGAGGAGATGTACATCGTCTGGTTCCAGACGCCGGGCGTGGCCGACGCGGTGCTGGGCGCCGACGTCGACAAGACCATCCGCTTCTTCATGCGCACGCCGGCCGCCCTGGGGGACGTGGAGGCCGGGGCCGGCCTGGACATGTCGACCCCGGCCGCCGAGGGCCAGTCCACCTTCGCCTTTGGGGACGCCATCTCCGCCTGGGACAAGTCCGACACCGCCAACCAACTGCTGACCCCCGACGAACTGGCGGCCTTCGTGGAGAGCTTCGAGGCCACCGGCTTCACCGGCGGCATCAACTGGTACCGCAACTTCACCCGCAACTGGGAGCGCTCAGCCGACCTGCCCACCCGCGTCGACGACATCCCCTGCCTGATGATCATGGCCGAGAAGGACGTGGTGCTCTCGCCCGCCATGGCCGAGGGCATGGAGGCCTATATCGGCGACCTGGAGAAGGCCCTGGTGAAAGATTCCGGGCACTGGACGCAGCAAGAAAAGCCTAAAGAGGTCAATGACCTCATCCTCGGCTGGATGGACCGCCGCTTCCCGCGCTAGATTGGGGGCGATGGAACGCAACACCCCGCCGCCCGCCCTATCCTCCTCGGCCAACCGCAGGGGTCTCTTCCCGGAGAGCGAGCCCTATACCTATGGCTGGCTGCCCACCGGCGGGGAGCACGAGATCTTCTACGAGGCTTGCGGCAATCCGCAGGGCAAGCCCTGCGTCATCCTGCACGGGGGCCCCGGCGGGGCCATCAACCCGACCATGCGGCGGTTCTTCAACCCCGCGAAGTGGAACATGGTGCTGTTCGACCAGCGGGGCTGCGGCAAGTCGCGGCCCAACGCCAGCCTGGAGGACAACACCACCTGGTCGCTGATCGACGACATCGAGCGACTGCGTATCCACCTGGGGATCGAGAAGTGGACGGTGTTCGGCGGCTCCTGGGGGTCGACCCTGGCGCTGGCCTACGCCATCACCCATCCGCAACGGGTCGAGGCCCTGGTGCTGCGCGGAGTCTTCCTGCTCACCCAGAGGGAGTTGCGCTGGTTCTACCAGGACGGCGCCTCCTTCCTGTTCCCCGACGCCTGGCAGAAGTTCCTGGCCCCGATCCCGGAGGCCGAGCGCGGCGACATGGTCAGCGCCTATCACCGCCGCCTGACCCACAAGGACCGCCGCGTCCAGGCCGAGGCCGCCGCGGCCTGGAGCCAGTGGGAGGGCGACACCATCTCCATTCGCGGCCCGGAGGCCCGGCCCTCGAAGTTCAACGAGATCGACTTCGCCATCGCCTTCGCCCGCATCGAATGCCACTTCTTCGCCAATCGCGGCTTCTTCAACGAGGACAACTGGATCCTGAAGAACATCGGCAAGATCCGCGGCATCCCCGGCTGGATCGTCCAGGGCCGCTTCGACGTGGTCACCCCGATGGAAAGCGCCTGGAACCTGAAGACCGCCTGGCCCGAGGCCCGCTTCGAGGTAGTCTGGGACGCCGGCCACGCCTCCACCGAGCCCGGCATCGTCGACGGCCTGGTGCGGGCGACGGACCAGGCCTTCTCGGTCTGACCGCCGGATTCAGCGGAGGGCCATGGCCTTGAATGGCACCGTCACCCAAACCCGCTGATCGCCGTGAACGGCCCCATCAGTTGCCGGCGCGGCGGTGATCCAGCCATCCTCCGCCATCTTGAGCGCCGCGACCCCGAAATCGTAGAGTTGGGGCGACTCCGAGATCCGGACGCAATGGGTCAGACGCCCGTCGTTGGCCGAGGCCATGCACTCAAGGGTCGCTTCCCCACCCACGCCGGCCCGATCAGCCGCCTCCGGATAGTAGGGTCCCGGCCCGCCCAGGCGCCGATAGGCCGCTGGCGTCGGTGAAAACCTGATGTCGCGAGCCAGGGGCGCCAGGGTCGGAGCGCCGCCGGCCGGCGCCGTGAAGCGAAGCGCGACGTCGAACGTCCCGCCGACGGCGGACGCGCCATCCAGCAGAGCGGTCTGCATGCGGAACCGCGAGGCCAGGCCCAGGGCCGCATCGCCAAAGCCTTCGCCAACCGGTTCCTCCGAGACGAGCCTGCAGTCGGCCAGGGCGCCGTCGGCGGTCGCTGTGCAGCGGATTTGCGCCCGACCACCTTGGCCGGCCGCCATGGCCTTGGTCGGATAGGCCGCCGCCATCTGTTGGGCGTCAGGCGCCTCGACCCAGACCGGCTTGTGAGGCTTCGGCGCCGGGGCGCTGGCGATCTGCGGCCCCTCAGCAGGCGAGGGCCTGCGTGGCGGGGGCTCTGCGAGCAACGGCCCCACCACCTTCTCGAAGCTCGCCGCGCTGAAGGATCCCGCCTGGGCGTAGCGGACCACGCCAGCGCGATCGATGACATAGCTGGTGGGCACCGCCCCCCGCACGGTTCCGTAGCCGCCGCCGGTAAGGCGCGCGATCAGCGGGAACGTCAGCTGGGCCGCCAGGGGCTTGAGTTTGGTCGGCGACACGGTGTTGTCGATCGTGATCGCGAAGATCTTCAGGTCGCGGCGCGGATGACGGCGATAATAGTCGTTCAGAACAGGCAGTTCGACCCGGCAGGGGCCGCACCAGGTGGCCCAGTAGTTGAGCACGACGACCTGCCCTCGCAGATCCTCCAACGAGACCTGGTCGCCCCCGAAGGTGACGACCGTGAAGGGCGGCGCCGGCTGCCCCACCTTGGCGCGGGCGGCCACGGCGGGCGCCGCGCTGAAAATCAGAACCAGCGCCCCTAGCGCCACGCCCAAGATGCGAAACATCGGCCACCCCCAAGGCTAAGCTGTTGCGCCTCAGGGTTGTTGTCAACGGCTACAGGAAGCTGCCCTTCCCGCTCGTCACTTCGGAGTAGCGGTGAACGCGGACGGCCTGGACCAGGCCAAAGCCGATCATCACCGTGGCCATGACCGTGCCGCCGTAGGAGAGCATGGGCATGGGCACGCCGACCACCGGCGCCAGGCCCATCACCATGCCGCCATTGATCATCACATAGAGGGAGAAGGTCGCCGTCACCCCGGCCGCCGACAGCCGCCCGAAGTGGGAGTGGGCCAGCGAGGCGGTGCGCAGGGCCATGAAGATCACCGCGGCGTAGAGGAACAGCACCGAGAAACAGCCCACGAAGCCGAACTCCTCGGCCAGGGTCGCGAAGATGAAGTCGGTCTGCTTCTCCGGCAGGAAGTTGAGCTGGCTCTGCGAGCCCAGGCCGTAGCCCTTGCCCAGGAAGCCCCCGGAGCCGAGCGCGATCTTGGACTGCAGGATGTGATAGCCCGAGCCGGACGGGTCGCTCTCCGGGTCGAGGAAGGTGAAGATGCGTTTGCGCTGGTAGTCGTGCAGCACGAACATGATCACCGGCGGCACGGCCAGGACGAAGGCGCCGATCCCCGCCGCGATCACCCGCCAGTCGAGGCCGGCCAGCACGACGATGGCCACCCCGGTCATGGCGATCAGCATGGCGGTCCCCAGGTCCGGCTGCAGGGCCACCAGGCCCACCGGCGCGCCGATCATCACGATGGGCACCAGCAGCCACCAGGAGAAGCGGGCGTCCTCGGCGGAGATGGAATGGTAGAAGCGGGCCAGGGCCAGCACGATCCCCAGCTTCATCACCTCCGACGGCTGGAAACTGCCCAGCGGCCCGAGGTTGAGCCAGCGCTGGGCGCCCATGCGCACGTCGCCGATCGCCTCCACCAGCACCAGCAGCACCAGGCCCGCGCCATAGAGCGGATAGGCGATGGCGAACCACACCCGCAGGTCGACCATGGCCAGGATCACCATCACCACGAACAGGATGCCGAACCTCAGCAGGTGCGGCCCCGCCCAGGGCTCCCAGGAGGAGCCGGCGATGGAGAACATCATCAGGGCTCCGGCCCCGGCGATCAGGCAAAGCGCCAGGGAGAACAGCCAGTCGATCTCGCTGAACTTGACCACCAGGCGGTCGCGTTCGCCGGGCCGGGTGAGCGCGCTGACGGTCATATGTGGCCTCCGGGCGGCGGGAGGTTGGGCGGCGCGCCGGCGACGGGCGCCTCGGGCGCGGCGCCCTCCGCCAGGCCGTCGGGAGTGAGTTCCGGCATGGGCAGGGGCTTCTCGATGCGGGCGCGGATCTCGGGGTCCTTCAGCAGGGCCACGCGCATCACCTCGCGGGCCCGCGGCGCGCCGGCCGTGGCGCCGCCGAGGCCACCGTGCTCGACGATCACCGACAGGGCGTAGCGCGGCGCGTCATACGGCGCGAAGGCGACGAAGAGGTTGTGGTCCTTGAGCTTCCACTGGACGCTGGCGCTGTTGCGATTGGCGACATTGTCATAGCTGCGGACCTGGGCGGTGCCGGTCTTGCCGGCCATCATCACGTCCCCCAGGCCGAGCTGGCTCTGGCGATAGGCGGTGCCGGTGACGTCGTTGGCCACGGCGATCATGCCGCCGCGCACATAGTCGATGTTCTCCTGCTTGAACGGCAGGTCGGGCACCGCGGCGCCGCTGGGCAGCTCCTTGCCGCCGATGGAGCGGACCAGACGCGGGTTGAGCGCCTTGCGCCCATTGGCGAGGCGCGCGGTCATCACCGCCAGCTGCAGGGCGTTGACGTTGATATAGCCCTGGCCGATCCCGTAGCTGACCGAGTCCCCCGGCTGCCAGACCGGCTCGCGCTTGACGGCCTTCCGCTTCCACTCCCGCGACCCGACGATGCCCTTCTTCTGGCCCGGAATCCCCAGGTCGAAGACCTGGCCGAAGCCCAGGGCGTGGGCCGCCCGGGCGATGGGGTCGGGGCCGACCCGCAGGGCGGTCTGATAGAAGTAGATGTCGCAGGAGTTCTTGATGGCGTCGTGCATGTTCTGGGAGCCGTGCCCCCCATGCTTCCAGCAGCGCCAGGTGCGACCGCCATAGTACCAGCCGCCGGAACAGTTGACCCTCTGCTCGGGATCGACGCCCGCCTCCAGGGCGGCGAGCGCCACCGTGGGCTTGAAGGTCGAGCCCGGCGGGTAGAGGCCCGACATGGCCTTGTCCAGCAGCGGCTTGCGCTCGTAATTGGCCAGGGCCCGGTATTCGGCGCCGGTCATGCCGCGCACGAAGCGGTTGGCGTCGAAGCTGGGCGCCGAGGCCATGCAGAGCACGTCGCCGGTCCGGCAGTCGAGCATGACCACCGCCCCGCTCTCGTCCCCCATCACCTCCAGGGCGCGGTTCTGGATGTCGGCGTCGAGGGAGAGCTGGATCTCCTTGCCCGGGGTGGCCGGGATGTCGCCGCCGGAGTCCTGGCGCACCTCGCGGCCGTTGGCGTCGACCTCGACCTTCTGAGCGCCGGGCCGGCCGCGCAGCGGCAGGTCGAAGGCCTTCTCCACCCCCTGCCGCCCGATCCGGAAACCGGGGTGCAGCATGATGGCCTCGGAGTTCGGGCCGGTGGGCGCCAGGTCCTCCTTGTTGACCTTGGCCACGTAGCCGATGACGTGGGCGAAGGCCCCGCCATGCGGATAGACCCGCACCTCCCCCATGTCGGCGGTGACGCCGGGCAGCTCGGGGGCTCGGACATTGATGGCCGAGAACTGCTCCCAGCTCATGTCCTCCATCACCGAGACCGGCGAGCGCTTGGGGGCGCGGATCAGATCCTTGGTCAGGCGGGCCTGACGCTCGGCGTCCAGGGGGACGAAATTGGCCAGGGTCTTGAGGGTTTCGGCCGGGTCGAGCTTGCCGTCCTTGGAGACCAGCAGTCGGAAATTCGGGCGGTTGGAGGCCAGGATCACGCCGTTGCGGTCGACGATCAGGCCGCGCGGCGGCGGCACCAGCCGGAAATTGAACTGGTTGGAGGCCGACATCTTCTCATAGCGCTGGGCCTCCACGAGCTGGAGGTGGGCCAGGCGGCCGGTCAGGGCCAGCAGGCCCAGGCCCGACAGTCCGCCCATGAGGAAGGCGCGGCGGTGGAACACCCCCTGCCGCTCATTGACCTCGGTGAAGAAGATGGACGGTTCGCTCATGCGCCCGACATCCTAACGGAACCGCACATCGGCGTCCTCGAACCTGTCGATCAGCCGGTGGGCGAAGGGGTACAGCAGGATTGTGGCCAGGAATTGCCAGAACACCGCGATCAGGCTGGGCGAGGCCCGCGCGTCCAGGCGGGTGAACAGGAAACCCGCCAGGCTGGCGATGCCGCAGGCCGCGGCGAACCAGGCCCACATCATCGGGCGGCTCTGACCCACCATCCAGTTGCGGCAGAGCAGGACGACGCCATAGGCGGTCAGCAAGGACAGGGCCCACAGCCCAAGCGGCGATCCCCAGAAGATGTCCAGGATCAGCCCCATCAGCAGGACCCCGAATGGCGCGATGATCGACGGCCGGATCACCGCCCAGGCGAAGGCCGGGACCATGCAGAACACCGGCTCAGGCAGTTGCAGGGTGAAGACCCGCAGCGGGATGCCGAACAGCAGGGTCCAGCCCAGGCACTGGAGCATCGGAAAGCCTAGCCAGCGCCACGGATCCAGAGGACGGGCGGCCGAAAGGCTCAAAACGGCACCTCCGGCGCGGCGGCCTGGGGCGGTGGCGGGTTGGCGGCTGGCGCGGCCGTGGTGGGCTTGGGCGCCGCCGGCTTGGCGGCGGGCTTGGGGGTCGCGGGCTTGGGCGTCGCCGTTTTCGCCGCGGCGGGCTTCGGCGCGGCCGGGGTCGTCACCGTCGCGGTGATGGTTGTGGGGGGCTTGGCGGCGGGCGCGCCCGGCGTCGCGAGGCCGACCACCGGCGAGGCCGGCGGCGGCACCGGCATCTTGTCCAGTTCCTCCTGCTGGGCCTTGGCCAGCTGGGAGAAGTCCTGGAACAGCAGGATGCGGACGAAGTCGATGGGAGCGGCGTCGGAGGCCAGGATCACCCGCCAGCGGCCGTCCAGGCCCTTGACCGCCACGCCCACCGGCAGGCCGCGCGGCAGCACGCCGCCGTCGCCGGAGGTCAGCACCCGGTCGCCCTGCTTCACCGGGTCCTTGCCCCGCAGGTAGTCGAGCTTGGGATTGGGCCCGCCGTCGCCGGTGAGGATGGCGCGCGCATTGGTGCGGTCGATCATCACCGGGGTGCGCGAGGCGATGTCGGTAAGCAGCAGGATGCGGCTGGCGCCCCGGGTCACCCCGATGACGCGGCCCACCAGGCCGCTCTCGCTCATCACCGGATTACCCGGCTGAATATTCTTCTCCATCCCGGCGTTGGCCAGGCGGGTGTTGGCGAAGGGGCCGCGGCTGTCGCTCACCGTGCGGGCGGCGACCATGGGGATCGGCGGCTCGGTCTTCAGGCCCAGCAGGGACTTGTAGCGGTCATTGGTGTCGCGCAGGGCGATGGCGACATCGCGCCACTGCCGGGCTTCCTTCAGCTCGGCCTTGAGCCGGCGGTTCTCGGAGACCGCGAACAAGTAGTCCCGCAGGGTCTCCATCCCCAGGCCCGTCCAGCGGCCGGGGGCGGCCAGCGCCCCGCTCACCGGGGCGGCGATGCTGTCGCCCACCTGGCGGGTGACGCCATAGGCCTCGGACTGGAAGGTCTCGCGCCGGTCCGACAGCAGCAGGGCGACGGCCACGACGACGGCCACGATCAGGGCCACCGCGGCGGTCCACGCCAACGGCACCTTCAGTTCGCCAAACGGACTTTCTCGAAAAGCCACCTAGCCGCCCGTCTTCAGGAGATCGAGAAGCCTCGCTCCCCCACGCCGATTTGCAAGTATTACGCCAGCGTCGATTCGAGCACGCCCTTCATCCACTTGGGATGTTCGAGCACCTTGCCGCAGCCGAGCGCCACGCAGGAGAGCGGGTCGTCGGCCACCGTCACCGGCAGGCCGGTGTGGTCGCGGATCTCGGCGTCCAGGCCGCGCAGCAGCGCCCCGCCGCCGGTCAGCATGATGCCCTTGTCGGCGATGTCCGACGCCAGTTCGGGCGGCGTGGCCTCCAGGGCCATCTTCACCGCCTCGACGATCTGACCCACCGGCTCGGCCAGCGAATCCGAGGCCTGCTTCTCGCTGATGCGCACCTCGCGCGGCACGCCCTGCATCAGGTCGCGGCCCTTGACCTCGATGGACAGGCCCTCGCCGTCGGCCGGAGCCCGGGCGGTGCCGATCTCCTTCTTGATGCGCTCGGCGGTGGTCTCGCCGATCAGCAGGTTATGATTGCGGCGCATGTAGCTGATGATCGCCTCGTCCATCTTGTCGCCGCCGACCCGCACGGAGCGCGAATAGACGATGCCCGACAGGGACAGGACCGCCACCTCGGTGGTGCCGCCGCCGATGTCCACCACCATGGAGCCGGTGGGCTCGTGGATCGGCAGGCCGGCGCCGATGGCCGCGGCCATGGGTTCGTCGATCAGGCCCACGCGACGGCCGCCGGCGTTCAGGCAGGAGTCGTTGATGGCGCGACGCTCCACCGCCGTGGCGCCCGACGGCACGCAGACGATGACCTTGGGGTTCACGAAGCCCTTGCGGTTGTGAACCTTGCGGATGAAGTACTTGATCATCTCCTCGGCGACTTCGAAGTCGGCGATGACCCCGTCGCGCATGGGGCGGATCGCCTCCATGTGGCCCGGCGTGCGGCCCAGCATCTGCTTGGCCTCTATGCCCACGGCGTGGACGATCTTGCGGCCGCCCACATTGCGCAGCGCCACCACCGATGGCTCGTTCAGCACGATGCCTTTGCCCTTCATATAGATGAGCGTGTTGGCGGTGCCGAGGTCGATGGCGATGTCGTTGGAGATGGCGCCGAAGAGGGACGAGATCATGCAGAGCCCTGGAGGGTGGGGAACGGTGACTGCGGGTCTGCGAAGCCTGGACCACCACCACTGGCGGCTCGTCGAATCAAGCCGCCCAGCACTCCAGTCTTCGCTTGCAGGACCCCATGCGTGTGCCCTGCCAATGGGTTGATTTCAAGGCTTAATGACAAACGCCGCTCATCCGCGTGGCTATGACGCGAATACTACCTGGCGTAGAGCGGCTCAATCGGACACGGCGCGGCGGAACGAGATGGTGCAGCACAGGCCATCCGGGGCGAATTCGAACCTCGCCTCGCCGCCCATTTCGCGGGTCAGCGCCCCCTCGATGAAGCGCACGCCGAACCCGCGGCGGGACGGCGAACGGACGGCCGGCCCGCCCGATTCGCGCCAGACAAGCTTCACCGCGCCTTCGGGGCCGGCCTCCCAGCGGACCGAGAGCCGGCCCTCGGGCCGCGAGAGCGCCCCGTACTTCACCGCGTTGGTGGCCAGCTCGTGCAGCACCATGGCCAGGGTTACGGCCGCGGGCGCCGACAGGTGGGTCGAGGGGCCCTGGGGAACGAGGCGGCCGTCGGCGTCGTGATAGGGGGCCAGGACCGCCTCGGCGATCTGGGCCAGGTCGGCGGCCTCCCAGTTGCGGGCGGCCAGTTGATTGTGCGCGTGGCTCAGGGCCATCAGCCGGGCCTCGAAGGAGCGCCGCATCTCATCGGCGTCGCGGTCCTCGCGGAAGCTGTGGGCGGCCAGGGACTGGACGGTGGCGAGCGTGTTCTTCACCCGGTGGTTCAGCTCGTCCAGCAGCGACTTCTGCAGGTCCTCGGCCGCCTTGCGGCCGCTGATGTCCACCAGCATGTTCATGGCCCCGGCCACCTTGCCGTCGCTCCCCACCAGGGGGGTCGGATAGGCCAGGAAGGCGCCGCGGCTGCCGTCCGGCCGCTCGAAGATCGCCTCGGCGCCCTCAACCGGCTGGCCGCTGCGGATCGCCTGGGCCATGGGGCATTCGCCCAGGGGCATGGGGTCGCCGTTCGGGTGATAGAGGGCATGGCTGCCGCACCAGCGGTCCTCGCCGATCACCGGCTCGCGGCCCCAGAGCTCGGCTGCGGCGGAGTTGAAGCTCATCAGGCGGCCGTCGCCGTCGGTGGTGTAGATGGCGATGGGGGAATGCTCGACGATCCGCCGGCCCCAGCCCGCCCGCTCCCGCAGCTGGTCGCGGGCCATGCGCAGCTCGGTGATGTTCTGGACGCAGTTCACCGCCCCCACCAGATCGCCGGTCTCGTCGAACAGCGGCTCGGCGTTGGACAGCAGGGTCAGGCGCGCGCCGTCCGGCTGCTCGATGATGATCTCGCAATCGCGCACCGGGTCACCGGTGCGCAGTACGCGGGCGATGGGGGAGTCTTCGAGACCGAGCGGTTCGCCCTTGGCGTCGAACGCCCGCAGGGCGCCGCAGTAGCGGGTGAGGCCGTCGCCGCTGACGATGACCCGGCCCCAGAGTTCGCCGGCCCGGCGGTTGTGATTGATCAGCAGGCCCTGGCGATCGCAGACATAGACGCCGATCGGCAGACGCTCCAGCAACGCCGACCAGGACCGGAAAGCGCTCTGCAAGCCCGAGGACGACGTGGAGTCCGCCAGCTCGCGCAAATCATGCATGAACATCCCCCGTCGGCGTCCGCATGAAGCTCAGAGTCCCCCGCGGCACATGCCTCAAATCGGCGGGACCGCCGAAAGTTCCGCCGAGTCGGGGAAATTTTCGAGGCATTCGGACGAAAGCCGCGAACTTGTTTCCTCGCGGGCACAGCATTCCGGGCCGTTTCACCCTATGAACCGCCTCAACTGAAGCTTGCGGCCGGAGGGCGCTCACATGTCCGGTCAGGCGGTCCTCGGGGTCGAGAAGGCCCGGTTCTACTACGGGGCCAGCCGCGTCTTCGAGGGCGTGTCCCTGCAGCTCGACGCCGCGCGCACCGCCCTGGTGGGCGAGAACGGGGCCGGAAAATCCACGCTTCTCAAGTGCCTGCTGGGCGAGCTTGAGCTGGACGAGGGCCAGATCATCAAGTCGCGGGGCCTGAAGATCGGCTACGTCCCCCAGGACGTGCCGCCAGGCCTGGCGGGCAAGACCGTGCGCGAGGTGCTGGAAAGCGCCCTGCCCCTCACCGACGGCAGCGAGGATTGGAAGGTCGACGTCCTGCTGGACGAGATCGGGGTCAGCTACGAGACCGCCCAGCAGACCTTCGGGTCCCTCAGCGGCGGTTGGCAGCGGCTGATGCTGATCGCCGCGGCCGCCAAGCTGGCCGAGCCCGACCTGCTGATCCTCGACGAACCCACCAACCACCTGGACCTCTCCAACATCAACACCCTGGAGGGCTGGCTGGCCGACGACGACCGCCTGCCCATGCTGATCGTCAGCCATGACCGGGAGTTCCTGGAGCGGACCACCACCCGGACCATCTTCCTGCGCTCCGACGGGGCCCACTCCTTCAGCGTGCCCTTCAGCCGGGCGCGCGAGCAGCTGCTGCACCGCGACGCCGCCGACGCCGTGCGCCGGCAGCTGGAGGGCAAGGAGATCGAGCGGCTGGAGAAGATGGCCACCCGCTACCGGATCTGGGGCGTGAAGAACGACAAGTTCCACAAGCGCGCCAAGGCCACCGAGAAGCGCATCGACCGCATCGAGACCGAGCGCACCGAGAGCTATGTCGCCCGCGAGCGGCGCCTGGAGCTGCACGACGGCGAGATCGACGCAAAGGTCGCTCTGCGGGTCCACGGCTTCACCGTCACCGTGCCCGACGGCAGCCGCAAGCTGTTCGCCATCGACCGGCTGAACGTGGCGGCCGGCGACCGCATCGCCATCCTCGGCGTCAACGGGGCCGGCAAGTCCATGCTGCTGAACGCCATCGCCCGGGCCTACGACCCCGACCAGGAGCACTATGACGGCCAGGCGACGGTGCGCTTCAACCCACAGGCGCGCCTCGTCTACTTCGATCAGAAGATGGCCGAGCTGCCCCTGAAGACCAGCCTGTTGGACTATCTGACCGCCGTGGACGGGGCCACCAGCAAGGACGCCAACGCCCTGCTGGCCAAGGCGGGCTTCCCCTATCACCGCATCAAGGGGCCCATCGCCGACCTCAGCCACGGGGAGCGGGCGCGCCTGACCTTCCTGAAGATGCGGCTGGCCAAGCCCAACCTCTACCTGTTGGACGAACCCACCAACCACCTGGACATCGAGGGCCAGGAGGATCTGGAGGCCCAGCTCGAGGGCTCCGACGTCGCTTGCCTGTTCGTCTCCCACGACCGCTACTTCACCCGCGCCGCGGCCAACCGCTTCGTGGAGATCCGGCGCGGCAAGCTGGTCGAGGTCGAGGGACCCGACGCGTTCTTCGAGGCGCAGTAGTCAGCGCCTGGCCAGCACCGTGAACCCGTACTTCCGGAACACCGCGCCTGCCTCCGGCCCGCTTAGGAAGCTCAGGAAGGCGCCCGCCTGCGGGTTCTTCGTCCCGGCCACCAGGGCGGCGGGATAGACGATGCGCGGATGGCTGGCGTCGGGGAACAGGCCGACGATCCTGACCTTGGGCTCCACCTTGGCGTCGGTGTCGTAGACAATCCCCAGCGGGCTCTCGCCGCGCGCCACGTACTGCAGGGCCGAGCGGACGTTCTCGGCCTGGGCCAACCTGCCCGAGACGCTGCCCCAGACGCCGAGACTGGCGAGGGAAGCCCTGGCGTACCGGCCCGCCGGCACGTCGGGGCCGGCGACCGCCAGGCGGCCCGCGCCGAGCGCCCTGGCGAGCGGCATGCCCCTGGCGATCTTCAGCCTCACCTTGGAGTCGGCCGGCGCCACCAGGGCCAGATGGTTGCTCAGCAGGTCGCGGCGGCTGGCCGTCACAATCAGCTTCTTGCCGGCCAGATAGTCCATCCAGTCGCCGTCGGCGGAGATGTAGAGGTCGGCCGGCGCCCCCTGCTCGATCTGCCGGGCGATGGCCGAGGAGCCGGCATAGGCGAACCGCGCCTCCCCGCCGGTCCTGGCGGCGTAGACCTCGCCCACCTCGTCGAGGGCGTTCTTCAGGGAGGCCGCGGCGAACACCGTCACCGGCCTGTCGGCGGCGAGCGCCGGCGGGGCGGCAAGCATCCAGGCGGCGAGAAGCAGGGCGAGGAGACGCATGGACCCTACTCCACCGCCAGGATGACGTGCGGCGCCTTGACCAGGGCCGTGACCGCGTCCCCCGGCTTCAGGTCCAGCGCCTGCGCGCTCTCCCGGGTGATGGTGGCCGTCAGGCTCTTGCCGTCGGCCAGGCTCATCGTGACCTCGGTGTTCACAGCCCCGTCCTCGCGGGCCAGCACCCTTCCGCGAAGCTGGTTGCGGGCCGAGGTGCGCAGCCCCTCCCCCACCGCCAGGGTGACGAAGCTGGACTTGATGAGCGCGATGGCCGGCTTGCCGACGCTGAGGCCCAGCTCGGCGACGCTGCGCCGGGTGACGACGGCGACGATCTCCAGGCCCTCGGCGATCCTCAGCGACACCTCGGAGCTGACCGCCCCGTCGCTGACGTGGCTGACCACGCCGCGCAGGGCGTTGCGGGCGCTGGTCTTCATGCCGAGACTCCAGAAGAGGGCGCCGAGATCGTCGTCGGGGGCGTCGGCCAGGTTGGTCTCCAGCCGCGCCAGGGCCGCGCCCAGCTCGGCCTCCACGCGGTGGAAGGCGGCGATCACCGCCCGGCCGCGCGGGGTCAGGGACGCGACCCCGCCTGCCTTGCCCCCGGCCTGGGTGGTTACCAGCGGCGCCTCGAACAGGTTGTTCAGGGCCTGCACCGCGTCCCAGGCGCCCTTGTAGGAGAGACCGAGCTGCTGGGCCGCCGCGGTGATCGAGCCCAGCGCCCCGATGGCCTCCAGCAGGGCGATGCGCTCGCCGCCCACCCGCGCGCCGTCGCGGCGCAGGGACAGGGCGGCGGTCAGGGCGTGCAGGGCGGCCAAGGGCGGGGACTCGCGTTATGTAGTCTGACTACATAACGCATCGCTCAAGCGAACCGCAACAGCACCGCCGTGGCGTCGTCGCGCGTCTTGTTGCGGGCGAAGGTGCGGCACTCGGGGTCGCCCGCCTCGATGGCGCGGAGTTCCGCATAGAGGGTCGCGAGGCCAAGGCGCAGGGCGGCGGCGAGCAGCGAGTCGTAGTCGTAGCGGCCATAGACGTCCACCAGCCGGGAGAAGCCGTCGCTCATCAGCAGGACGTCCATCGGCTCCCCGGCCGGCTGGACCTCCAACTGAAGGTGCGGGACGCCGGCGCCGCTGAGATCGAGGATCCAGTAGCCCTCAGGGATATTGATCAGCTTGCGATGCTCGCGCGCCAGCGCCTTGGCGGCGGCCGCGACCTCTTCCAGCGTCAAGCCCCGCGCCAAGTTTTCCGCCACCAGGCGCTCCATCCGGGCGTCCAGTTCGGCGACCCCCGAGGTCCCGAAGGTGGCGACCGGTCCCTGCCCCATGCGCCAGGCCAGGCGGCAGTCTCCCAGGTTGGCGAACTCCAGCGCGGTCTCGCCGACGGCCCGCGCCAGGGTGAAGCTGGCGCAGGGCAGCTCGAAGTTCGGCAGACGGTCGATGTCGCAGAGGGACGCCGCGGCCCGACGGACCGCCTCGACGGCGCGGTTCAGGGCCGCGCCGACATCCCCCGCCGCCGCCAAGGCCTCGAACAGTTCGGTGTTTATCCGATCCGCGAACCAGGCCGCGTCCGTCGGGCCGGAAAGATGTGGCCGATCACCGATGCCCGTTGCGCCGTCCAGCACCCAGACCGCCTGGCCAGATCGGCCCCAGGCGTCCTCGTTGTGGACCGCCGACGGCTCGCACAGCGCCTCGATCACGCTCAGTCGCATCTGCCCCCCTCGCGCGCCACGGCGCTCCCGTCCCTAGCCCTCGACCAACCGATCCTTCAGCACCGGCGGCACGTAGCCCTCCTCCAGGGTCTTGAGCGGGTGGGAGGCCGTGACGTGGCCCATGAAGGGCGGCCAGATGTCGTAGCCCAGTAGGCGCTGCAGTCGCGGCGACATGGTCTTCACCAGCTCGCGCGGCACGCCGAGGAAGAAGTTCTCCTGGGTCCGCCCCCAGGGCTCGCAATACTGGTTGGTGAAGGCCTGCCGTGGCGCCTTGCTGCGGTTGGCGCCGCCCCGGTGCAGCAGGGTGGCCTGGAAGACGATGGCCGCGCCGGCCGGCATCACCATCGGCTTGAGCAGGGCCGGCAGGTCGGCGGGATCCAGGGCCGCAACCTCGTCGTCGCTCCACAGGTGGCTGCCGGGGATCACCTCTGTGCAGCCGTTCTCCTCGGTGAATTCATCCACCGCCGCGATCAGGCTCATGGAGGCCGGCGGCCGGGGCCGCTTCTGGCGGTAGAAGCCGTCGTCGGTGTGGACCGCCTGGGCGGTCTCCCCCGGATAGATGCAGATCGCCTGGCTGGCCGAGAGCAGGTAGCCCGGCTGCAGGAACCGGTCGAGGATCGCCAAAACGCGGGGATCTTCGGTCACCTGCTCGAACACCCGGCCCCGCGCCACCAGGGTGTAGACCCGCTCGGTCTCGAACCCTTCGAAGTCGTTGCGGCCCCGGTGGGTGCTCATGTGCGGCGCCAGGCCCCGGCGGATGGCGGCCAGCGTGTCGGCGTCGCAGAAGTCCTCGATCACCGTATAGCCGTCGCTGTGCAGCCGTTCGGTGTGGGCGTCGACGTCCATGGTTCCCTCCCCGCTCCGCCGGCGGCTGCCGCAGCATAACCCGCCCTACCCCAGGGCTGTCATCACCACGCCGATGGCCGTGGCCGTACCGCCGGCGATCTGGGCCAGGCTCAGCCTCTCCTTGAACAGCCTGCGCCCCGCCGCCGCCGCGATCGGGCCCTCGATCACCCCGATGGCGCGGACCTGGCCGGCCGGCGCCAGCGCCAGGGCCGAGAACCAGAAAGCCGAGGCCGCCGTGCCGAAGAACCCCGCGCCGAGGGATTGCTTCCAGGTCCCGGCCACCGAGCGCAGGGCCTGGGGGCGGGTGACCGCCAGTATGGCGCTCAGCACGATGGACTGCAGGGTCTGGGCGACGCACAGCGCCGCCGTCGCCGAATAGATCGGGTGCCGGGGCTCCAGGGCCATGCCGGCCTGGCGATAGCCGTTCAGCGCCACGGCGAAGGCCACCCCCGAGGCCAGGCCGAACAGCGAGCCGTTCAGCGCCCCGGCCACCGCGGCCTCCCCCTTGGGCCAGGAGAGCACCAGCAGGCCCACGGTGGTGGCCGCCAGCCCCGCCCACTGCACGGCGCTCATGTGATCGCCGAACAGGGCGTAGCCCATGATGGCGGCGATCGGCAGGGAGGCCTGCTGCATGAAGGTGGCCACCGCGAAACCGGAGTGGCGCATGGCCATCAGCAGGGCCGCCGTGGCGCTGACCTGGGCGATGGCGCCGGCGGTCACCGCGATGACGAACCTCGCCGACAGGTGCGGATCGGCCTGCGGGGTCGAAAGGGCCACCACCGCGAAGATCGCCAGGGAGAACGGCAGGCCGAACAGGAACCGCACCAGGGTCGCGCCCCAGGGCCCGGCGTCCCCTACCAGGCCGCGCTGCAGCGCATTGCGCGCCACCTGCAGCGGCGCGGCCGCCGCGGTCAGAAATATCCAGAGCATGGGAAGTCCTCAGCCGGACGCACACCCACAGTCATCCCGGACCGCGCACGCGGCTTGTCCGGGACCCAGACGCGCGGGGTCATCAGGCAAGATCAGTGAGTATGGGTCCCGGTCTTCCGCTGCGCGGAAACCGGGATGACACACGGTGGTGGGCCTAGAACCCCGACGCGATGGCGTCCGGCGCGCTCTTTTCCTTGCGGGCGAAGAGGTTGTTGAGCGCGTTGACATAGGCCTTGGCCGAGGCGGTCAGGGTGTCGGTGTCGGCGGCCTGGCCGGTGGCGATGCGGCCGTCCTCCTCCAGACGTACCGAGACCTGGGCCTGGGCGTCGGTCCCTTCCGTCACCGCGTGCACCTGGAACAGGCGCAGGATGGCGGCGTGCGGCACGACCTCGTGGATGGCGTTGAACACCGCGTCGACCGGACCGTCGCCGGTGGCGGCGCCCGAGCGTTCCTCGCCGTCCACGGTGACGGTCAGCTCGGCCTGCTGGGGCCCTTCGGTCCCGGCGATCACCCGCAGGGACTTCACCTGGATGCGGTCGGCGCCGCTGGCCAGGGCGTCGTCCACCAGGGCCACGATGTCGTCGTCGAAGACGTGCTTCTTCTTGTCGGCCAGGTCCTTGAACCGCTGGAAGGCCTCGTTCAGGGCGTTCTGGCCCAGCTCGTAGCCCAGGGTGCGCAGCTTCTCGCGGAAGCCGGCCCGGCCGGCGTGCTTGCCCATCACCAGGTTCGAGGCGCCCTGCCCCACCGTCTCCGGGGACATGATCTCGTAGGTGCCGCGGTCCTTCAGCATGCCGTCCTGGTGGATGCCGCTCTCGTGGGCGAAGGCGTTCTTGCCGACGATCGCCTTGTTGAACTGCACCGGGAAACCGGTGATGGCCGAGACATAGCGGCTGGCCCGGGTGATGTGCTGCGGATCGACGCCGGTGAAGTAGGGCAGACGGTCGCCGCGCACCTTCAGGGCCATGACGACCTCTTCCAGGGCCGCGTTGCCGGCGCGCTCGCCGATGCCGTTAATGGCCACCTCCACCTGACGCGCCCCGCCCTGCACGCCGGCCAGGCTGTTGGCGACGGCCAGGCCCAGGTCGTTGTGGCAGTGGGTCGACAGGATGATGCGGTCGGCGCCGTCGACGTTCTCCAGGATGTCCCGGAAGATGTCGGCGTACTCGCTCGGATAGGAATAGCCCACGGTGTCGGGCAGGTTCACCGTGCCGGCCCCGGCCTTGATGGCGGCGTCGACGCAGCGGCGCAGGAAATCCTGCTCGGTGCGGGTGGCGTCCTGGGCCGACCATTCCACGTCGTCGCACAGGTTGCGGGCGTGACCGACCGACTTGGTGATCATGTCCAGGATCTCTTCCTGGCTGGCGCGCAGGATGTGGTCCCGATGGCTGGGGCTGGTGGACAGGAAGGTGTGGATGCGGCCGCGCTTGGCCGGGCGGATCGCCTCGGCGCAGCGCTCGATGTCGGCCATGCCGGCCCGGGCCAGGCCGCAGACCGTGCTCTCGGTGACAATCTCGGAGATCTTGCGGACCGCTTCGAAGTCGCCGTTAGAGGCGATCGGGAAGCCGGCCTCGATCACGTCGACCCGCATCTCCTCCAGGATCTTGGCGAGCTCCAGCTTCTCGTCCAGCGACATCGAGGCGCCGGGCGACTGCTCGCCGTCGCGCATGGTGGTGTCGAAGACGATAACCCGGTCGCTGGGCTTGCGGGTCGAATCGTTGGCGGTGGCCTGGTCGGCGGGGGATACGGTCATGGGATCACTTCATTCTTCGCGGGGGTGTTTTAGAAGGCTCGGACGTCGGGGTCATCCCCTGAAGCGCCCGGCCGCGAAGAAGCGCAGCCTAAAGAGGCGCCCAGGGGCGGCTAAGCCCCAGCATAAGAAGAAGCTGGCTGTGCGGATGCGATCGCATGGGTAGATGATCTATCGAATTCGCGGCTTCACCGCAAGAGTCTTGCGCCTGGAGGCCCTCAGGGGGCCAGTTGAGCAAGAACCTTCCTCACGGCCGGCCGCTCGCCCATGCGCGCGAAGTGTTCGGCGATCCTCGGGAAGCGGGCCATGTCGATCCCGTCGCGCGGCAGCCAGCCCGCCACCGTGAAGAGATAGGGGTCGCAGGTCGAATAGGCCTCCCCCATCACCCAGGGCCCGCGCAGGTATTCGGCCTCGATCACCTCCATGCCCTGGGCGAACACCTCCGGGGCCTTGCGGCGCATGTCGGCGATGGCCGCGGGGTCGTCGGCCCAGCGATAGCCGCGGTGCCGGTGCGCGGCGGCCGGGTGCACCCACGAACAGAGATAGGTGTTGAAGGCCTGGACCTGGGCCAGGGCGAAGGCATCGTCCAGCGGCGCCAGGTTCGCTTCGGGGAAGCTCTGCGCCACATAGGTCAGCAGGGCCGGCGCCTCGGTCAGCACCCCGCGCTCGGTGGCCAGGGCCGGGACCCGGCTCTTAGGATTGATGGCAAGGTACTCCGGCGACCGCTGCGCGTTGGTCATGAAGTCGACCTTCACCAGCTCGTAGTCGGCGCCGGCTTCCTCCAGGGCGATGTGGACCGCCAGGCTGACGGTGCCGGGGAAGGAATAGAGCTTCAGCATGAATCAGGTCTCCTGCGGCGGCCACGACTGCGCGCCATGCAGTACACGGACCACGCCGACGACGTCATCTGAGACGGCGAGAATGACCACGTAGGGCGTTCCGGTCACAACCAGCTCTCGCGTACCCCTCACCCGGCCCGGTCGGGTTCGCAGCGGCATGGTGGTCAGGCGGTCCACCACCGACTCGATCCTGTCCTCGATGCGAAGGGCGGCGTCGACGTTGTCCTCGGCGATATGGAGAACGATGCGACGGACGTCATCCCGGGCGATCGCCGCCCGACGACCTTCAACGCGCGGCCTTCCTGGCCTGGAGCATCTCGCGGCGGGCCCGGCTCTCGGCCAGCGCCTCTTCGTGTGAAACCGTGCGTCCGGCGTGCAGGTCATCCAGCCCCTTCTGCACCTCGGCGCGGAACCAGGCGTCGTGATCCAGCACCCGTTCGACGGCGTTCATGAGCAAGGTCTCGACCGGAGAGTCCTGGAGCCGGGCCAGATCATCCAGCCGCGTCTTCTGCTCATCGGTCAGTTCCAGTGTCACATGCACGGTCATGTCGCCTCCGACGCTGAGACTAGCTCTCGCCGATCTCGTTGTCAGCTTCCCGCGACTTCAGCCAGCGCCGGGCGAACCAGCCGATGCCGATCCACAGGGCGGCGACGCCCACCAGCCAGGCCACGTGCTTGAGGTTGCCGCCCTTCAGGGCCTGGACGATGGAGTTGCCGGCGAAGGCGGTGAGCCCGATCTTGGGCACGATGCCCACCGCCGTCCCGGCGGCGAAGGACACCACCCGCATCGGCGTCACCCCGGCGGCCATGTTGACGACGATGAAGGGCGCCGAGGGCACCAGCCGCACGATCAGGCTGGCCAGGAAGCCGTTGCGCCCCACCAGCCCCATGAACCGCTGCATGCTTTCCCCCGACAGGGTCTGCAGCGCCTTGGCCCCAGCGAACCGGCCCAGATAGAAGCCCACCAGGGACGACACCATGGTGCCGATCCAGCTGTAGGCGAAGCCGGTCCAGGGCCCGAAGGCCACCACCGCGGCGGCGATCAGCATGAACTGCGGCACGCCGATGAAGGCCAGCAGGGCGAAGGCCGCCACCGCCGTCGGCAGCGCCCAGGCGCCGCTGGCGGCGCCCAGCCACTGCTCCACCGTGGCCTCGCCGTTGAAGCCCAGCACCTGGGCCCCGAACAGGAAGACGATCCCCACCCCGCCGAACAGGACGAAGGACACCCCCACGGTCCGCCACGCCTGGGCGTCCATCTCGGTCACGAAGCGGAAGAGGCGGCGCATGGCCTGCCCTCGCCTATCGCCGCCGAACGGTCAAGCGAGGCCGGCCCCGCCAGCCCGCGACATTGCAGAATTTTAAGTTGCGTTGTTACGCAATATTTCTAGATCGAGCCCTCAACTCAAGCTTGTTCGGGCGCGAAGGAGAAGCCCCCCGTGACCACCTATGCGTTCGAGACCATCACCCCGACCCAGGCCCTGGCGATCCAGGCCAGCGACAGCCTCTCCTTCGCCGCCGGTCCCGCCCGCGGGGTCGGCGTCGCCTACAACATCCCCATCGTGGGACCGGCCACCGTCACCCTGACCTTCGAGGGGCGCTCGGTGGAGTTCGGGCTCAACCTGCTCGAGGTCAGCGAACAGGGCCGCCTCACCTTTCCCGACGATTCCCGCCTGATGATCGGCGGGACCGGGAACGACGGCCTGCTGGGCTGGGTGCATGACGACGCCCTGTTCGGCGGCGCCGGAGACGACAACCTCCAGGGCCAGGGCGGCGACGACGTCCTGCAGGGCAACCAGGGGAATGACCGTCTGTCCACCGAGCACGGCGCAGACGTCGTCCATGGCGGCCAGGGCGACGACGTGATCCGCACCGGGGTGGGCGTGGCCGGCGAGGCCGGGGACTTCGCCAACGGCAACATGGGGAACGACACGATCACCGGGGGCGCCGGGAACGACGTCCTGTTGGGCGGCCGCGACCACGACCAGGTCAATGGCGGCCTGGGGGACGACTATCTCAGCGGCGACCTCGGGAACGATGAGCTGCGCGGCGGCCAGGGCGCCGACAGCCTGTTCGGCGGGGCGGGCGACGACATCCTCTATTCCGGGGGCGGCAAGGACCTGATCTCCGGCGGCGACGGCGCCGACCAGATCATCGTCTATGGCGGCGGCGGCGCCACGGTGGACGGCGACGACGGCGACGACGACATCCTGTCGGCCTCGGCGGCCAAGGACGTGCTGCTGGGCGGCGCGGGCGCCGACCTCTTCGAGTTCCTCTCCTACCAGCGCCCCGCCGAGGGCCAGGACGACGAGATCCGCGACTGGGGCCGCAGCGACAAGCTGGCGTTCGAGCAGATGTCGGTCCACGCCCCCACCCCCGCCGACTACGCCGAGGTGACGGCCGGGGACTATTCGGGCGCCCTTGCCCTGGCCAACCTGCTCATCGCCCAGGGCAAGGCCTATGTCGCCGCCCAGGTCGGGGGCGACGTCGTGGTCTTCGCCGATACCGACGGGGTGACGGCCAATGGCGCCGACATTGCTGTGGTCCTGGCGGGCCGGACCCTCGACAACATCGACGCCGGCGCCTTCCTCTAGCCCGCGCAGAGCCTCAGGGTGACCGGCGCCCCCCACGGTCCGCCGGCGACGGTCATGGCCGGCGGAGTGGCGGGCGGGAAGCTCAGGGTGAAGGTCTTGGCCTCCGGCGGCCCCTCGGCCGTGCAGGTGGCGTCGATGGAATAGCCCGTGGCCGTGGGGCTCACCGACTTGAAGGCGCAGCTCACCTCACCGGCCGTCGAGACCTTGTCGGCCTCGAACAGCCAGGCGCCCTTGGCGCAGAGGTCGGCGCTGGCGGCCCAGCGGCCGATATAGGAGGCCGGAACCACGGCGGGCTTGGGCGGCTGCGGCGGCGCGGCGCCGATGGGCGGCGGAGGCGGCGGACCCTCGGCCTTGCGCCCGCAGGCGGCGAGGGACAGCAGGGCGAGCGTGGCGATCAAGACGGGTTTCATGGCGGCTCCTGTGACCTTTGGGCAAACGGGGGTCAGGAATGGACGTTCCGGGACGGTTCGCGGCTTTGCCTTCGCAGCCCCTTCGGCTACACCCCGCCCCGTTCCTCTTAAACCTTCGACCGGGAGTTGACCCGCCATGTCGCTCGAATCCGCCGCGCTGTCTCGCGTGAAGCCCTCCGCCACCCTGGCGGCGGACGCGAAAGCCCGCGAACTCAAGGCGCAGGGCCGGAACGTGATTTCGCTGGCCGCCGGCGAGCCCGACTTCGATACGCCCGACAACATCAAGGAAGCCGCTATCAAGGCGATCCGCGATGGCAAGACCAAGTACACCAATGTCGACGGCATCGTGGAGCTGAAGGAAGCCATCGTCGGCAAGTTCCAGCGCGAGAACGGCCTGACCTACAAGACCAGCCAGGTGAACGTCTCCCCCGGCGGCAAGCCGGTGATCTGGAACGCCATGATCTCCACCCTGTCGCCCGGCGACGAGGTGATCATCCCCACGCCCTACTGGGTCAGCTACTGGGACATCGTCCTGCTGGCCGGCGGCGAACCCAAGGCCGTGCCCACCAGCGCGGCCACCGGCTTCAAGCTGCAGCCCGCCGACCTGGAGGCCGCCATCACGCCGAGGACCCGCTGGGTCTTCCTCAACTCGCCGTCCAACCCCTCGGGCGCGGCCTACACCAAGGCCGAACTCAAGGCGATCGCCGACGTCCTGATGCGCCATCCGCACGTCTGGATCCTCACCGACGACATGTACGAGCACCTGGTGTTCGGCGACTTCCAGTTCTGGACCATCGCCCAGGTGGAGCCGGGCCTCTATGACCGCACCCTGACCATGAACGGGGTCTCCAAGGCCTACGCCATGACCGGCTGGCGCATCGGCTACGCCGCCGGCCCGGAAGAGCTGATCAAGCTGATGGCCAAGGTCATGAGCCAGACCACCTCCAACCCCTCCTCCATCTCGCAGTGGGCGGCGGTGG
Organism: Phenylobacterium sp. GW821-FHT12F10; assembly: GCF_058806695.1. Classification (NCBI taxonomy): domain Bacteria; kingdom Pseudomonadati; phylum Pseudomonadota; class Alphaproteobacteria; order Caulobacterales; family Caulobacteraceae; genus Phenylobacterium; species Phenylobacterium sp. GW821-FHT12F10. The sequence continues at coordinate 2,205,077 of NZ_JBXAPY010000001.1, forward strand.
AGGCCCTGAACGGGCCGCAGGACTTCATCAAGCCCAACGCCAAGCTGTTCGAGCAGCGGCGCGACCTGGTGGTCTCCATGCTCAACCAGGCCAGCGGCCTGCACTGCCCCACCCCGGAAGGCGCCTTCTACGTCTATCCGTCGGTGGAGAAGCTGATCGGCAAGACCGCCCCCAGCGGCAAGGTGATCACCAGCGACGCCGACTTCGCCGTCGAGCTGCTGGAGCAGGAGGGCGTCTCGGTGGTGTTCGGCGCGGCCTTCGGCCTCTCGCCCTTCTTCCGCATCAGCTACGCCACGGCCAACAGTGTGCTGGAGGACGCCTGCGGGCGCATCCAGCGCTTCTGCGCCTCGCTGAAATAGGCATGGAGGCCGCGGCCAAGCAGGCCCTGGCGGCCGACATCGACGCCGTCGCCCGGCTGCGGGGATCCTTCGTCCTGCGGTCGGGAACGGTGGCGAGCGAGTATTTCGACAAGTACCGCTTCGAGGCCGACCCCGCCCTGCTGCGGCGAGTCGCCGAGGCGATGATCCCCCTGCTTCCGGCGGACACCGAGATCCTGGCCGGCGTCGAGCTGGGCGGCGTGCCCATCGCCACAGCCATGTCGCTGCTGGGCGGCCTGCCCGCCTGCTTCGTGCGCAAGCAGGCCAAGACCTACGGGACCTGCCTCGCGGTGGAGGGCTCGGAGGTCCGAGGCCGCCGCGTGGTGATGATCGAGGATGTCATCTCCACGGGCGGCGCGGTGCGCGACGCCGCCGTGCATCTGGCCGACGCCGGGGCGGTGCTGACCGCCGTGGTCTGCACCGTGTGGCGCGGCGACGGCGAGCCCCGCATCGAGGGCCTCGCCGCGCCGCTGTATGCGGCCTTCCGGAAGGAAGACCTCGGGGACTAGTGCTTCTCGCGCCAGGCCGCCTTCGCGGCGTCCTTGGTCATGTTGAGCTGCACCTTGTCCCCGGCGATCTGCTCCACCCAGGTCAGGGGGATCATGTGGTGCCTGAGGCCCGAGCCGAGGTCGAACTTGGCCAGTTCGATCTCGTCGCCCATGACGTGGTCGACCTTGCCGACATGGCCGCCGTCGGAGCCCACCACGTCCATGTGTTCGCGGATCTGTGACGCCTGGATCATCTTCGTCTCCTCTGGTTGGGATGCGCATCAAACGAACCGGCCTCCGGCCAAGTTTCATGGCCGGGATTTAATCCCCGGCGGTCACAGAGCGGATGCGGAGGCGCGCGCGCGAAGCTAGGCTGGCCCCATGATCAAGCTCGCCTCCGCCCTCGCCGCCCTGCTGATGCTGTCGACCGCCGGGGCCGCCCAGGCGGCCATCGACGCCAAGCTGGCGCCCGACAGCGTCACCCTCACCGACAATGGCCGCACGGTGCTGGTCTACCGCACCCGGACCAACGACCCGGCAGAGCCCGGCCGCCTCAACTATGTCCATCCGCTCTATGCGCCCGACGGCACGGTGCTCACCGAGGATCGCCCCGCCGACCATCTGCACCAGCGGGGCCTGTTCTGGAGCTGGCATCAGGTGCGCCTGGGCGACGAGGTGGTGGCCGACGGCTGGTTCATGAAGGGCCTGACCTTCTTCGTGCGCGGCACGAAGTTCCAGGGCCAGCCCGACGGCTCCGGCGTGCTGACCCTCGACGTCGACTGGATCGTCAATTCCAGGCCCGAGCTGATCTATGTGGCCCGCGAGGTGACCAGGGTCACCGTCCGCCCCGCCACGACCGCCGGCCAGAGGATCGAGTTCGACACCACCCTCACCGCCCGGGTCGACGGCCTGTCCCTGGGGGGCAGCGACGACGAGAAGGGCTATGGCGGCTTCTCCATGCGCCTGGTCCAGCCCGACCGCCTGAGCTTCGCCTCCCGTGGCGAGGCGGTGACCCCGGCGGTGGGCGCGGTGGCGGCGGGCCCGGCCATGGGCTTCGCCTGGCCGGTGGGGGCGGCCTATCCGCCCTGGGCCGTGGGCCTGGCCTGCAAGGCGCAGGGCGAGCCCCTCACCCGCTGGATCCTGCGCCGCGAGCTCTCCATGCAGAACTGCGTCTTCCCGGGCCGCGCGCCCTACGCCGTGCCGGTGGGCCGGCCGCTGCATCTGGAATCCACCGTGGTCATCCAGCCCCGGGAGAGCGCGGCGCGATGAACGACATCGTCAATTTCAACAAGGCCCGGAAGGCCAAGGCGCGCGAAGCCGACAAGGCCCAGGCCGCCGCCAACCGCGTGAAGTTCGGCCGCACCAAGGGTCAGAAGGCGCTCGTCAAGGCCGAGACCGAGAAGGTCGTCCGCCTCCTGGACGGAGCGAAGCGCGATGAGGACTAGGCGGCCATCGCCATCGGCGTGGACCAGTCCCGCGCCGCCACAGGGATGGCGTTGTACAGGGTCGCCGGGGTGATGTTCAGCCGCCGGCGGGCGGCTTCCAGGGGCTCGCCCAGCAGGCGCTCATAGTCCTCCCCCAGCAGCCAGGCCGCGGCCTTGCCACGCTGGTAGCCCTGCCAGATGGCCCGGGCGTAGGGCTGGTCGCCCTTGCGGGTGCGGAAGGCCGCGCCGACGCCGATCAGCGCCCAGCCCAGGCCGCCGGTCTGGGCGTAGGAGAAGGCCACCAGGCAGGCCTCGCCGAGGCCGTCGCGGTGATAGCCCGACAGGATGTGCCAGATGTCGTGCACGTCGCGGGTGCGGCGGCCGAACCAGGCATAGGGATGCTGCAAGTCGATCCCCTTCTCCCCCATCCGGCTGACCTCCGCCAAGCCCTCGGCGGACAGCTGCTCGCTGCGCACGAAGTCGCGATAGGAGGCGCCCACCGTCCCCGGCGCGAAGCTGTCGAGCCAGGCGTCATCCATCAGCTTGGCGGCCAACTCCTGGCGCTCATAGGCGATGCGGCCCCCCTGCACCGTGGTCAGCAGGCGGTTGTAGCCGTCCCGGGTGGCGGTCCCGTTCAGGGCCCGCATGATCTCGAACACCTGGCCGGTGTCCTCCTTGTCGTTCAGCAGCCGCCGCAGGGCGCGCAGGGCCGCGCCCCACTGCAGGCGCGGCTTTTCCAGGGGCTGGGCAGGCTTGAGATCGACGACGTCGGCGGTCATGGGTGGGACCTTCTGAACCAGGTTCGGATTAAAGATGACGCCAGCGTCATTTTTTGGCAAGTCCCCATTTTCGCCAGCGCCGGACCGTCAGAAGACGGTTGCATCGCGGCCGCGAGACCCGAAACTAGGATGCAGATGCCCAGATTGCGTAAACGTTCGATCCTGCTGGCCGGCCACGCCACCTCCATGGCGCTGGAGCCGGAGTTCTGGGCGGTGCTGGAGGAGATGGCGCGCGATCAGGCCCTCAGCCTGGCCGGCCTCATCGCCCGCCTGGACGAGACGCGCGGCGACCGCCCCCTGGCCTCGGCCTGCCGGGTGGCGGCCCTGGGCTTCGCGCGGGGCTGAGTCAGGGCTTGGGGGTCGCCGAGGCGGCCGGCTTGGCCGCGGCGGGGACCACGATGTCCGGGGTCGAGGGCGTGGCCCCCATGCTCGGTGGGTTCAGCATGCGCAGCACCACCAGGAACAGGAAGACGACGATCACCGCCAGGCCGGCCCAGACCAGGGCCGGGACCTGCGCCCGCGGTGGGGTCGGCTCGTCGTCCTGCGAACTCATGTCGCTACTTCGGAACCGGGATCGGCATGTCGGGCAGCTTGGGCCCCTCCGGCATCGGCGGCGCCTTGGGCAGGCTCACATGCACGTCGACGCTCTTGGCGAGGTCGGGCGCCGCCTGCCGGCCGGCATAGAAGAAGTAGGCGATGATGGCGACGGCCACCACCAGCCCGCCCACCAGGAAGGCCAGCCAGGGGCCATTGCCGTTGGAGCTCTGGGCCATGCCTAGCCCGCCGGCTTGGCCGGCATGGAGATGTCAGGCGCCTTGATGTTCACATCCACGCTCTTGGATTGTCCGAAGCCGCCGCCAGAATACATCATGAAGGCGATCACCGCGACCACGACCAGCAGGCCGCCCACGATGAAGGCCAGGACCGGGGTCGAACCATTGCCAGAATTCTCAGCCACGAAAGCCTCCCTAGATTTATGTCGGGAGCACAACGAACCCGGCTCGGGCCGGTTCCGTGGACGGAGATTGCGGCGCCACGGCCCTTAAGTCGGCGTCGCCCTGTGCTACATATGTTCCAATGTCGTCCTATGACTCGTTCGAAGACCTCCCCGCCCCGCGCGTCAGCGATCTCGCCCGCGTGCGCGGTCCTGACTATCTGGAGGGGCTGAACCCCGAGCAGCGGGCGGCGGTCGAGGCCACCGAGGGTCCGGTCCTGGTCCTGGCCGGCGCCGGCACCGGCAAGACCCGGGTGCTCACCACCCGCCTGGCCCACATCCTGGCCACCGGCAGGGCCAAGCCCTGGGAACTGCTGGTGGTCACCTTCACCAACAAGGCCGCCCGCGAGATGCGCGAGCGGATCACCGCCATCATCGGGCCCCAGGCCGAGGGCCTGCGCTGGCTGGGCACCTTCCACTCCGTCGCCGCCCAGGTCCTGCGCCGCCACGCCGAGCTGGTGGGGCTGAAGTCCAACTTCACCATCCTCGACACCGACGACCAGGAGCGCCTGATCAAGCAGGTGCTGGAGGCCGAGAACGTCGACGCCAAGCGCTGGACGCCCAAGACCCTGGCCGGCCTCATCGACCACTGGAAGAACCGCGGCTGGACCCCCGACCGCCTGCCCGCCAACGAGGGCCGCGAGTTCGCGGTCGGCAAGGGCCCGGCCCTCTACCGCCTCTACCAGGAGCGCCTGCGGGTGCTGAACGCCTGCGACTTCGGCGACCTGCTGCTGCACAACCTGACCATCTTCATGAGCCAGCCGGAGGTGCTCGCCGAGTTCCACCGCCGGTTCCGCTACATCCTGGTGGACGAGTACCAGGACACCAACGTCGCCCAGTACCTCTGGCTGCGCCTGCTGGGCCAGGCCAGCCAGAACGTCTGCTGCGTCGGCGACGACGACCAGTCGATCTATGGCTGGCGCGGCGCCGAGGTGGACAACATCCTGCGCTTCGAGCGCGACTTCCCGGGCGCGACGGTGGTGCGCCTGGAGCGCAACTACCGCTCCACCAGCCACATCCTGGCCGCCGCCTCCGGCCTGATCGCCGCCAACAAGGGCCGCCTGGGCAAGACCCTGTGGACCGAGCAGAACGGCGGCGAGAAGGTCATCGTCCGCGGGGTCTGGGACGGCGAGGCCGAGAGCCGGCTGATCGCCGACGAGATCGAGCGCGCCCACAAGGGGAGCACCGACAAGGACCCGCGCAAGTACCGCGACATGGCCATCCTGGTGCGCGCCTCCTTCCAGATGCGCGCCTTCGAGGAGCGCTTCGTCCTGCTCTCCATCCCCTACACGGTGGTGGGCGGCCCCCGGTTCTTCGAGCGGGCCGAGATCCGCGACGCCCACGCCTATCTGCGGCTGATCCAGTCGCCCGACGACGACCTGGCCTTCGAGCGCATCGTCAATGTCCCCAAGCGCGGGATCGGCGACACCACGGTTCAGAAGCTGCTGCAGATCGCCCGCCTGAACGGCGTGCCGGTGATGACCGCCGCCCGCGAGGTGGTGCTGACCGACGAGCTGGCGGCTCGGACCCGCACGGCGCTCTCCAACTTCCTGCGCGACCTCGACCGCTGGCGCGCCCAGGCCCAGACCCTGCACCACGCCCGGCTCACCGAGCAGATCCTGGAGGAGAGCGGCTATACCGACGCGCTCCGCCTGGACAAGACGCCGACCGCCCAGACCCGCCTGGAGAACCTGAAGGAGCTCGTCCAGTCGATGGGCAATTTCGACGATCTCCAGTCCTATCTGGAGCACGTCTCCCTGGTGATGGACATGGACCGCGGGCCCCAGGCCGACGCGGTGCAGATCATGACCCTGCACGCCGCCAAGGGGCTGGAATTCCCCCTGGTCTTCCTGCCCGGCTGGGAGGAAGGCGTCTTCCCCTCCCAGCGCAGCATGGACGAGAGCGGCGAGAAGGGCCTCGAGGAGGAACGCCGCCTCGGCTATGTCGGCATCACCCGGGCCCGCGAGGAGGCGCGCATCTCCTTCGTCGCCAACCGCATGGTCTACGGCCGGTGGACCAGCCAGCTCCCCAGCCGCTTCGTCGACGAACTGCCCCTGGCCAATGTCGAGGCCTCGTCGGAGACCGGCTATTACGGCGGCGGCCCCGGCATGCAGCAGCAGCACGGCAGCACCTGGGACGCGACCCCGGCCTTCGGCTCCGGCTACTCCTCCCCCGGCTGGCAGCGCGCCCAGGCCCGCGGCTACCAGGGCAGCCATCCGGGCCGGCAGCAGGTGATCGAGGGCGAGGGCCGCCTGGTGGCCGAGAGCTCGGCGGCCAGCGACTACAAGCGCGGCGACCGCGTCTTCCACCAGAAGTTCGGCTACGGCCAGGTGAAGGGCGTCGACGGCAACAAGCTCACCGTCGCCTTCGACAAGGCCGGCGAGAAGAAGGTGATCGACAGTTTCGTGGAGAAGGGGTGACGCGCCCGCCCCCACCGCTCATCCCGGCGAAGGCCGGGACCCAGATTCATCCAGGGCCCACAGAGACAGGCCTCCTCCGCATCCCAGGCTTCCCACCAGGTCGGAGTGGGTTTCACCTGGGTCCCGGCCTTCGCCGGGACGAGCGGATTTGGGCCTAGGCGGGCACCGCTTCGACCGCCGCGGGCTCCGCCACCGCCCCCGGGACCGGGTCGATGACCGGCGGGTCGCCGCCGTCCTTGAAGGCCACGTGGATGTGCTTGTCCCCCAGCTCCTTGCCGAGGAACTCCAGGCCGCTCTCCAGGATGCGGGCGTAGGAATCGATGTTCTTCTGCTCGATCACCACGCTCTGGCCATAGAGGGTGTCGGTGAGTTTGATCACCGGCGGCAGGTTTTCCATCTTCAGGAAGGTGGAGAAGCCGCGGGTCGTCAGGATGCCGAGCTGGCGCCACTTGCCGGGCTTGGGATCGACCCCGTTCCAGTTCAGGCCGATCGAGGTCGAGGAGATGTGGTCCACCTCGATATCGGTGATGCCGATCAGGTTCTCCTTCTTCCACTGCTGGAAGAACCAGGTGTCGACGCTGCCGGCCGAGCAGAAGGCCTCGGAGACGATATTGGGCCAGGAGTCGCGGATCGCCGTGGCCCGCACGTTGAACAGCTGGAAGTAGCCGTTGGGCTCCAGGTTGACCTTGTCCGACTGGCCCTCCACCGGGGCGGAGTCGCGCCGGGCGGTGAAATAGAGGCAGCCCGGGTTCCAGGAGTGGGCGAAGAAGACGTCGCGCAGGTCCTTGTTCACGATGATGTCGGCGTCGGTGAAGATCACCCAGTCGGCTTCCTTCAGCACGGCCAGACCGTCGTTCAGCATCCGGCCCTTGTTGAAGGCGTGGTCGTCGTCGAAGCAGCGGTCGGAGATGACCAGGGTCGCCCCGTGTTCCTTGGCAACCTCCTGGCTGCGCAGGTCGTCGCTGGTGGTGACCACCACCAGCTCGTCGAAGTGGTCGATGTTCTTGGGCAGGGTCTCGGCCAGGGCGTCGCCGTAGCCCACCGAGACCAGCACGCCCGAGAGCCTCTTGGGCTTGGTGGAGTTGTGGCCGATGCCCACGCGGCGGCCGGCGCCGTCATTGCCGACATAGTTGTCGCGGGATTCGACCTCGCGCTTCTGCTTGTGCAGTTCGCGGTCGAAGATCTCGTAGTTGTGCTTCTTGATGGCCGGGCTGCCCAGCTTGCGCAGGATGTCCCGGTGCTGCGGGCTGATGATGTCGCGCTCGAGGATGTCCAGCTGCGAGGGGCCGGGCTGGGCGAGCGCGCAGTAGTTGCACAGCTCGATCTGGTCGCCGAAGTCGCCGGGCTGGCGCTGCCACCAGCCGTGCTCGACCGGCCAGGCGTGCTTGCCGTTGAAGTAGAGGCGGTCGATGGCCCCGGCCACCTCGCAGAAATAGGCGCCCTTGTCGTTGATGGTGGCCGACCAGAGCTTCTGGACCCAGCAGTTGTCGCGGTTCTGCTCCCACTGCAGCTCCGAGATGCCGGTGGCGGCGATGTAGTCGGCCCGGGTGATCAGCAGGGCCTGGTGCTGGCCGGCGGACTCGTGGGTGTTGGTGTTGAAGTGGCTATAGACCGACATGATGGTCTCGTAGTTGCGGTAGAAGCCCGCCCCGAGACTGGTCCACAGGCCCCGCCCATTGGAGCGGTCGAACAGGCGCTCCGTGGCGAAGTCGTTGAAATCCTTGATGGGGAACTTGCCGTTATTGGTGTTCTCCCCGCCCCACAGCTCGGCGAACCGCAGGGAGATCTGTTCGAAATTGGCGTGCAGGGTCGGCTCGCCGGCGATGATGCCGATCAGCTTGTTGGGGGCGTTCCAGCCCTCCATGCTCTTCACGGCCCGTTCGAAGGTCTCCAGCTCCATATCGGCGCGCTGGGTCTGGTGCGGGATCAGCCGGGTGCAGTTGGAGCACTTCAGGTGGCACTTGGTGCTGATGTCGATCTGGACGATGTCCATGTCGGCTGGCGATCTCATCGCTCTCGTCTCCCAGTCTCGCGGCCCCGAAGGCGGGGCGCGACGGCGCAACGTCCCACAGGACGCCGATCATCGGTCCATTGACCTTCGATTGAGTCGTCGGGAAAGTTAAACCCTTAGGATCGCTGTGCGGCAAAGGGATGCAGCCCGCCGCGCCCTTGTCCGGCGGGCGGTTCGCGGCCAGGGTGGCCGCCCACAACTTGAGACCTTCGGGAGGGCCAAATGCCCCAGATCATCGCCAACGGCATCCCCCTCGAATACGCCGTCTACGGGCCGGAAAAGGGCGAGGTGATCCTGCTGATCATGGGCTTCGGGGCCCAGATGACCCGCTGGTCGCCGCAGTTCATCCGCGAGCTCACCAACCGCGGCTACCGGGTCATCGTCCACGACAACCGCGACGTCGGCCTCTCCCACCGCTTCCACGAGCACGGCGAACCCGACATGACCGCCGTCTACACCGCCCTGATGAGCGGCAAGACCCCGGAGGTCCCCTACCTGCTGAACGACATGGCCGCCGACAGCGCCGGCCTGCTCGACGCCCTGGGCATCGAGCGCGCCCACATCGTCGGCGCCTCCATGGGCGGCATGATCGCCCAGATGGTGGCCGCCAACCACGGCGAGAAGGTGATGTCCCTGGTCTCGGTGATGTCCACCACCGGCAATCCCGCCCTGCCCCCGGCCAAGCCCGAGGCCATGGCCGCCCTCACCAAGCCCAGCGTCGATCCGGCCGAGAACCTCGACAAGCACGTCTGGAACGGCATCGAGAGCCAGAAGGTGATCGGCAGCCCGGACTATCCGACCCCCGACGAGATCCTCGCCGAACGCATCCGCGCCGACGCCCGGCGCGCCTACTATCCCGTCGGCCGCAGCCGCCAGATGGCGGCCATCGTCGCCAGCGGCGACCGCCGCGCGGCCCTGGCCACCATCAGCGCCCCCACCGTGGTGATCCACGGCGGCGCCGATCCCCTGGTTCCGGTGGAGGGCGGCCACGACACCGCCGCGGTGATCCCCGGCGCGGAGCTGCACGTCATCCCGGGCATGGGCCACGACCTCCCCGCCCAGCTCGTTCCGCGCATCGCCGACCTCATCGAGCGGGCCACGGCTCGGGCCCGCGAAGGGGTCTAGGCCGCCAGGCGGACGTCGCGCGGATAGGGAGTCGACGCCGCCGCCCGCCTCGGAAGGTGTTCGGGCGCCACGACGATGGTCACGATCGCCGGACGGCGCAGCCGGTCGGCCAGGGCCAGGGCCGGCCAAAGCACGATCATCAGCACCAGGCCCACGGCGTTGAGCGTCTGGACAGCCAGGCTGGCGACCCAGGAAATCTGGTCGGTCTCGGGAACTCGAGGGGTCATGGCGGTCTCCAGTCGGTCGGCGCGCGCAATCGCGCCGGAGGCTCAGCGCAAGAGGCAGGCCAGCCGATCGCCGCCGCACATGCCCAGGGGGTTGAACCCCGCCGGCCGCCGCGCCCCTGTCAGGCGAATTCCGTCCCACCCCGCCGGGCCGTCAGGCTTGGCCGCGCCGAATTGGCACAACGCCGCCAAAGGCTGAACCAGACGCCCCCTCGCGCGCTATAGTGAGCAGCGAGGGAGTCGAGATGCGGGACCTGCGGCACGTCTTTCTAGGCATGGCCATCGCCACCGTCACCGGTCTGGCGATCGGCGGCGCCTTCAAGCCGACCCTGCGGGAGCTCACCGACCTGGATGGGCCCCAGATGCTGGTCGGCGTGTCCGGTGTCCGCAGTCCCCCGGGCCTGCAGCAGAACGCCAGCTGGACCAGCTATGCCGGCCATATCCCCGACTATGTGATCGGCACCGACTGGACCCATCCCGAATATCCCACCGAGATGGCGGCTTCCGAGCCGGAACCGGCCCCCGCCAAGGTCGTCCGCGAGGAGGCCCCCGTCCGCCTGGCCGTCGCCCCGGTGAAATACGAGACCGAACCGGCCCCGCCCCCCACCTATCCCTCCATGGGCGGCGACATCCTGGCGGGCCTCGCCGACGGCTATCCCCCGACCCCGCCGGAGGACGCCCCGGCCGAGCCGCCGCCCGCCTAAGTTCTCGCCTTTCCGCGCCTGCGCCTCTAGACGGATGCGCATGACGACAGACGCAGTTCAGATCATCGCCCGTGGCCCCCGCGCTGTGGCCGAAGCCGCCGCCGAGGCCATCGACGCCGATCCCATGCTGGAGGGGGTCACCTACTCCATTCTGGAGGAGGACGAGGACCGCGACGTCTGGCGCATCGACGCCTTCCCCACCTCGGAAGACGAGTCCCGCGACTTCGCCGCCGCGCTCGCCGTCTATCCCAAGCTCAAGGTGCTGGTGGAGAAGCTGGCCGACGCCGACTGGCTGGCCATGGCGCTGTCGGGCCTGCCCCCCGTGCGGGCCGGCCGCTTCTTCGTCTACGGCGCCCACGACAAGGGCCGCGCCCCGGTCAACGCCGTGAACCTGCGCATCGAGGCGGGCGCCGCCTTCGGCACCGGCCACCACGGCACCACGGTCGGCTGTCTCCAGGCCTATCACGACCTGCTCAAGGCTCACCGCTACGCACGCGTCCTCGACGTCGGCGCCGGCACCGGGGTCCTGGCCATCGCGGCGGCCCGCACCGGCACGCCCATCGCGGTCGGCACCGACATCGACGCCCCCTCGGTCCGCATCGCCAACGAGAACGCGGTGCTGAACAAGGCCAAGGTGCGCTTCCTGCACGCCTCGGGCCTCGGCCACGCCTCGGTGCGGGAAAAGGCGCCCTACGACCTGGTCTTCGCCAATATCCTGGCTCCGCCCCTGGTGGCCCTGTCCCACGACATCAAGCTGGCCCTCAAGCCGGGCGGCATCGCCATCCTGTCGGGCCTGCTGCGCACCCAGGAGCGTCGGGTGCTCGCGGCCTACCGCTCCAAGGGCTTCACCCTGGTCCGCCGCATCCACCGCGACGCCTGGGCCACCCTGGTGCTGCGGCGGAGCTAGGAACTCGGCTCAGGGCCCGGCGTTCTCGCCTCGACGGTGGTCTTCACCGCCGAACTGAGGACACACCCATGAGCAATCCCAACGACCCCTATGTCGAAAAGACCGTCGTCGAGCAGCCGGCCACGGTTCGCACGGAATACAGCGCCGCCCCGGCCTCCAGCGGCTCGAGCAACGCCGGCTGGTGGATCGCCGCCATCGTCGCGGTGGTGGCCATCGTCGGCCTGATCTTCGTGTTCAACAACAACTCCACCACCCAGAGCGACCTGCAGGCGGCCACCGACGCCGGCCGCAGCCAGGCGATGATGGAGACCGCCGCGACCCAGGCCCAGACGGCCGCCCAGGCCGCCACCGAGGCCTCGGCCAACGCCGCCTCAAGCATGGCCGGCGCGACCCAGGCCGCCGCTGACAGCGCCCGCGCCGCCGCCGACCGCACGGCCGAGGCGACCCGCGACGCCGCCGCCAGCGCCCAGGACGCCGCCCAGGACGCCACCACGGCGCCCCCGCAGCAGTAACCGGATCGGGGCGGTCAGACGATCTGGGTGACCGCCCCGTCCAACCCCATCAGCCCGAGTTCCACCTCCATGTGCGGATGCTTGGTCGTGACCTGCGAGCGCAGGGCGTAGAGCTGCTTCACGTGGCTCTTGAACTCGGTATCGGCGTCCTTCACGGCCGCCTCCCCCAGGACCAGCTTGTAGGCGCCGCAGTCGCGGTGATCGATGACGATCAGGCGGTGGACCTCGTGCAGCTGCACCGCCAGGTCCAGGTGGGTCCAGAACACCTCGTTCCAGACGGCGTACTTGTCGTTCAGCGCCCCCAGGGAGGCGCCGGCCAGGATCATGTGGTCGTACTTGTCCCGCATGCCGCGCGCGGTCATGTAGGCCTCGACCTCGTTGACCAGGCGATAGTCCATGCAGGTCAGCAACAGGGCCTCGGCATGACCCGACGCCCGCGCCATGCCAGGCGTCAGACCGCTCATCAGGGCCACGCCGCCCCCCAGGGCGATGGCGCCCATCAGGCTCCGGCGCGACAGCGGCGGCCAGGTCGAATGTTGTGGGCAACAGGTCATGGGCGCTCCGATCGAGTGGACGGCAAGCCTGCGGCGCGCCGCTTACCAAACACCTACCGACCGGACTCAGGCCACCACCGGGCGCCCCTCCAGGGCCGCGATCCAGTGTCGCAGGCGTTCCTTCAGCCAGGTTCCCTGGCCGATCGGGCTGAGGTCCTCCTCCAGGGTCTCCAGCACCGCATAGGCGAAGGCGGCCTCGCCGTGCGCCTTCCAGGCCGCCTGCAGGGCGGTGTTGCGGTGCGAGCCCATGCGCAGGCCGAACAGCACCGAATTGGCCGCCCCGTCCAGGTTGCGGCTCATCCCCACCCAGGTCTCCCCGGTCGGCTCGCAGCGCAGGCGGAAGATTCCCATCGGGACCTTCCGCTCCTTGTAGGCCTGGGCGATGTCCTTGCGACGCTGCTTGTCCACGGTCTGATCCTCGGGCGGGAGACGGAGACCTAGCCCCGCTCCCGCCCGATGTCAATTATATCCGGGTATAATTAGCCCGCCACTCGTCGGCCAGCAAGGCGTAGAGATAGGTGTCACGCCAGTCGCCCTTGACGATGCGATCACGCCGCAGCCTGGCCTCGCGGCGCATGCCCAGCTTGCGCATCACCCCCCAGGATCCTCGGTTGCGCACGTCGCAGGTGGCGATGATCCGGTGCAGGCCCAGCGTCTCGAATCCGGCCGTCAGCATGGCGCGGGCGGCCTCGCTGCCGATCCCCTGCCGCCAGTAAGGGCGTCCCAGGCTGTAGCCGAGCTCAGCCGTGCGGTGGGCCTCGTCCACCGTCCAGAGACGGATGGAGCCGGCCACCGTCCCGCTCGCCTTTACCTCCACCGCCAGGCTGACATCCGGGCGGGGCCAGGTCTCCTGCTGCTTCAGTTGCAGATTGAGGAAGTGGCTCGAAATCTCGGGCGTGTTGGGGCCCCATTCCATGAAGCGCGAGACCCGCGGGTCCGAGCCGTAGGCGTGGACGTCGTCATAGTCTTCGGGCCGGAAGGGGCGCAGGCGCAATCGCTCGGTCTCCAGCGGAAACCAGGGCGGCGTATCTTCGGTCTTGGTGGTCATGGGAACGCTCCGATGTGGGAAGATCGGACGGGTTCTCTTGTCTTTCAGACCCCGGCCGATGTTGGCGGGGTCTGGTTCGAAGGCGCTCTAGCTCAAGGCATGCGCGTTCGAACGACCCCGATGGGACCGTTGGAATTGCTGCAAGCCAGGGCGTAAGCGCGAACCATGGGCAGGTTCTAGCCGAGCCGGGGCGTGATCTGCAAGCTTCGACCCTTTGCGGCCCCGCGCCGAACGGCTTACATGCCTGCCATGCGCCAGACCTTCGAAGAAACCACCGACCGCTCCTTCGGGCCCCGCCACGTCCCCCTGATCCGCAAGGCCATGGCCGACCAGGGCCTGGACGGCTTCCTCGTCCCCCATGAGGACGAGCATCAGAACGAGTACCTGCCCGAGGCCAACGACCGCCTGGCCTGGGCCACAGGCTTCACCGGCTCGGCCGGCGCCGCGGTGATCCTGAAGGACAAGGCGGCGGTCTTCGTGGACGGGCGCTACACCCTGCAGGTCCGCGATCAGGTCGATGAGACCACCTTCGAGATCCGCGACCTCGTCGACGGCGGCGTGCCCGCCTACCTCGAGACCGCCACGGCCGCGGGCCAGGTGGTGGGCTACGATCCCCGCCTGCACAGCCCCGACGCGCTCGATCGCCTGAAGGCCGCGGCCGCCAAGGCCGGCGCCGAGCTCAAGGCCGTGGCCGCCAATCCCCTGGACCAGGCCTGGGGCGCCCAGCGCCCCGCCCAGCCGACCGCCCCCGTCGTGCCCCAGCCCCTGGAGCACTCCGGCGAGGACTCCGCCGACAAGCGCCTGCGCATCGGCAAGGCGCTGGCCGCCAAGAACGCCGACGCCACCGTGCTCACCGCGCCCTCCTCCATCGCCTGGCTGTTCAACATCCGCGGCGGCGACGTGATCCGCTCCCCCCTACCCCTCTCCCAGGCCATCCTCAACAAGGACGGCACGGCCCGCCTGTTCCTCGACCCCGCCAAGGTGACCCCCGACCTGCCGGCCTGGCTCGGCAACCAGGTGACCTTGGAGACCCCCGACGACTTGCCCGCCGCCCTGGCCGACCTGAAGGGCCGCCGCGTCCTGGTGGATCCCGGCCTCTCCTCGGCCTGGTATTTCGAGGCCCTGGCCAAGGCCGGCGCGGAGGTGGTGCGCGGCGACGATCCCTGCGCCCTGCCCCGGGCCACCAAGAACAGGACCGAGATCGCCGGGACGACCGAAGCCCACGCCCGCGACGGCGTGGCGCTCGCCCGCTTCCTCCACTGGCTGGCCACCGAGGCCCAGACCAGCCTGCCCGACGAGCTGGAGGTCGTGACCCGGCTGGAGGGCTTCCGCGAAGCGACCGGCGCCCTGAAGGACCTCTCCTTCGACACTATCGCCGGCGCCGCCTCCAACGGCGCCATCGTCCACTACCGGCCCATCACTCGCCTGAACAAGAAGACCGTCTCGGGCTCCCTGTTGCTGGTGGATTCCGGCGCCCAGTACCTGGACGGCACCACCGACGTCACCCGCACCGTGGCCATCGGCGAGCCCAGCCCGGAGATGCGCGAGCGCTTCACCCTGGTGCTCAAGGGCCACCTGGCCCTGGCCGCCGTCCGCTTCCCCGCCGGCACCACCGGCTCGGCCCTGGACGCGCTCGCCCGCATGCACCTCTGGGCCCGCGGCCTCGACTACGACCACGGCACCGGCCACGGGGTCGGATCCTATCTGGGCGTCCACGAGGGCCCGCAGCGGATCGCCAAGCTGCCCAACTTCGTGGCCCTGCAGCCCGGCATGATCGTCTCCAACGAGCCCGGCTACTACAAGGAAGGCGCCTACGGCATCCGCATCGAGAACCTGCAGTACGTCACCGAGCCCGCTCCCATTCCCGGCGGCGAGCGGCCGATGCTGGGGTTCGAGACCCTGACCCTGGCGCCGATCGACCGGCGTCTGATCGAGGTCGCCCTGCTCACCCCCGATGAGCGCGCCCAGATGGACGCCTATCACGCCCGAGTCCTGAAGGTGGTCGGCCCTCGCGCGCCCGCCGATGTCCGCGCCTGGCTGGAAACCGCCTGCGCGCCGCTCTGAGGTCAGACCATGAGCAACCCCACCCCCAACGCCGATCAGGCCGCCTACTGGAACGCCGGCGCCGGCGACACCTGGGCCAGCCTGCAGGACCGCCTCGACCACCAGCTTGAACCGCTCGGTCTGCGCGCCATGGCCGCCCTCGCCCCAAGGCCCGGCGAGCGGGTGCTGGATGTCGGCTGCGGTGCGGGACAGACCAGCCTGGCCCTGGCGGGCGCCGTCGCCCCTGGGGGCTCGGTCCTGGGGGTCGACATCTCCCATCCGCTGCTGGAGGTCGCCCGCCGCCGGGGCGAGGGCCTCGCGGGCCTGACCTTCCAGGAGGCCGACGCCCAGACCGCCCCCTTCGAGGCCGCGAGCTTCGACGCCGCCTTCTCGCGCTTCGGGGTGATGTTCTTCTCCGATCCGCCGGCCGCCTTCGCCAATATCCGCCGCGCCCTGGAGCCCGGCGGCCGCCTGGCCTTCGTCTGCTGGCGTGCGCCCGACGAGAACCCCTTCATGTCCCTGCCCATGGCCGCCGCCATGGCCCACCTGCCGGCCCCGGCGGTCCCGCCTCCGGCGCCCGATCCCCACGCGCCGGGCCCCTTCGCCTTCGCCGATCCCGACCGGGTGCGCGGCATCCTCGCGGCGGCGGGCTTCACGGATGTCGAGCTGACCCGTCACGATCAGAAGATCGGCAGCGGCGACCTCGACCAGACCCTCGCCGTGTCCCTCAAGGTCGGCCCCCTGGGCGCCATGCTGCGGGAACATCCCGACCGCCGCGACGCCGTGGTCGCCGCCGTCCGCGAGGCCCTGGCCGCCCACGACGGCCCTGACGGCGTCAAGCTGCCCTCGGCCACCTGGATCGTCACGGCGCGCTCGGCCTGACGACGGTCCCCACGGGCGCCCTCCGCGCCAGAGGGCGTCCGTCAGGTCTTGGTGAGCCAGAACGAGGCGCCGTAGAGATCCAGCTCGTTCAGCGGACCCTTGCACAGCAGGGCCTTGGCCTTGGCCGACAGGGCTGGGTCCTGGCCCACGAACCAGCAGGGGAACAGGATCTCGAAGCTGTCGCCCCCGAACAACAGGGCGGTGGCCAGAAGGTATTGCTCGTTCCACATCCGGTAGACGTGACCGCTGATATAGTCGTCCGGCAGGTAGATGTCGTGGATGTGCACGATCACCCCGGGCTTCAGGCGCGGCAGAATCTCGAGGAAGAAGACCGTGACGTCGGAGTTCTGAAACGCGCGGTGCGACGAATCCAGGAACAGGATGTCGCCGGCCTCCAGGGTCTGGAACATCGCAGCATCGCAGGTTTCCAGCGGCCGGCGGATCACCTCGTCGCACAACCGATCAATGGTGGCGCGCGGTTGAGGATCGATGGACAGCAGGGTCGTCGAAAGCCCGTAGGTCTCCACCGCGCGCCGGGCGAACTTGGTGGACATACCTGAACCGATTTCCAGGAACCGCGCGGGCGCGTGGCGGCGCAACATCTGCGTGAGCGCCATGCCGTCCAGGGCGGGAAACCAACTGTTCAACCAGAACGGCTTGGAATCCGCGTAGGAGCCGCCCAGCGGGATATCGGCCAGTTGGGGCTGGATGTCGCCAAGCTGGTCGATGAACGCCGCATAGCGATCTCGTCCCCGGCCGATCAGGTCGAACAGTTCGGGATGAGGCGGGCGGCCCGCGCCATAGCGGATGGCCATCTCGTAGGGGTAGTCGACGACGGTCACCTTGCGGACGGTGCGATCATCCGAGAGGGTCAGAGCCGCCAGCGGCGGCAGGCCTGTCGCCGCCGGATCGCGCCCGACCAGACCGTTGGCGCGGGCCAGGGTCTCGGCCGCCGCCGCGCCCTGGCCCACGTCGCGCAGGACCACGGCCAGGTCCCACCAACTGAACTGAACCTCCGGCGCCACCTCCGTGGCGGCGCGCAGGTGGGTTATCGCCTCATCGCTCCGACCGAGCTTGTGGAGGGTGACCCCCAGCAGACGCAACGCCGTAAGGTTCTCCGGCGCCTTGGCCAGGACCCGCCGGAAGATCAGTTCGGCGAGGTTGAGCATATGGCCGCGCAACCGCCCCTGCCCGATCCGCAGTTCCTCCTCCAGGGCCGCCTCGGGCGTCGGGCTCGTCATCAGCGCGCCACCAGGGCCAGCCACTCGTCCTCGGAGATCACCTCGATCCCAAGGTCGGTGGCGGTCTTCAGCTTGGAGCCGGCGCCGGGGCCGGCCACCACCAGGTCGGTCTTCTTCGACACCGAGCCGGAAACCTTGGCGCCCAGGGCCTCGGCCTGGGCCTTGGCCTCGTCGCGGGTCATCTTCTCCAGGGCGCCGGTGAAGACGATGGTCTTGCCGGCCACGGCGGTGTCGGTCTTCGGCTTGGCGACGGCCTGAACCTCGCGCAGTTCGGCCGCCAGCTTGGCCACCATGTCGCGATTGTGCGGCTCGCCGAAGAACTCGGCGATCATCCGGGCGGCCACCACGCCGACGGCGTCCACCGTGGCCAGTTCCAGGAAGTCCTCGCCGGGCCCCTGGCGCGCGGCCTGGGTCACGGCGGCCTCGAAGGTCGCCCAGTCGCCGAACAGGTCAATCAGCGCCTGCCGCGCCCGGCTGTTGATCTTCGGGATGGAGAGTCGCAGCCGCTCATCCATCGAGGCCCCGGCCGGGATCAAGGTGTCGGGCTTCGTCCGCCCCCAGGCGATGATCGCCTCCAGGGCCGTGGGGCCAATGCCGTCCAGGGTCGAGAGCGCCAGGTAATCCGGACCCGGCCGCTGTTCGGCGGCCGCCTGACCCGCGCGGATGAAGGCCTCGACGGTCTCGTAGTGGCGCGCAAGCGCCAGGGACGTGGTCTCGCCGATGTGGCGGATGCCCAGGCCGAAGATGAAGCGGTCGAGGGGGATCTGCCGGCGCGCGTCGATCCCAGCCACCAGGTTGGCGATGCTGGTCTCGCCGTAGCCCTCGGTTCCGCGCAGCTCGGTCAGGCGCTCCTCGTCCCGGGCCAGCCGGAAGATGTCGGCGGGTTCGCGCATCCAGCCGCGCTCGTAGAAGGCGGTGAGCTGCTTCTCCCCCAGGCCCTCGATGTCGAAGGCGCGGCGGCCGACGAAATGGCGCAGGTGCTCGATGCGCTGGAAGGGACAGGCGAATTCGCCGGTGCAGCGGCGCACCACCGTCTCGGCCCCCGAGGCCGTGGTCTCCCGGGCGAGCGGCGTATGCAGCGGACAGGGGCAGTGGGTCGGGTATTCGAAGGGGACGGCGTCGGCGGGCCGTTCGGCCAGCACCGCCTCCACCACCTGCGGGATGACGTCGCCGGCCCGTTGGATGATCACCGTGTCCCCGACCCGCAGGTCCTTGCGGGCGATCTCATCGGCATTGTGCAGGGTGGCGTTCTCCACCACCACGCCCCCCACCGTGACGGGCCGCAGCCGCGCCACCGGCGTCACCGCCCCGGTCCGGCCCACCTGCAGGTCGATCGCCTCCAGCACCGTCCGCGCGCGCTCGGCGGGGAACTTCCGCGCGATGGCCCAGCGCGGCGTGCGGGTGATGAAGCCCAGCCTCTGCTGCCAGTCCAGCCGGTCGACCTTGTAGACCACGCCATCGATGTCGAAGGCGAGCTTCGGCCGCGCCGTCTCCATGTCGCCATAGGCGGCCAGCAGCCCCTGCGCGCCCACCACCCGCTGTGACTGGGGCGTGGTCTGGAACCCCCAGGCCTTGAGCTTGGCGAGCGCCTCCCACTGGGTGTCGGCGAAGGGTCCGCTGATCAGGCCCCAGGCATAGGCGAAGAACCGCAGGGGTCGGGTCGCGGTGATCCTCGGATCGATCTGGCGCAGGGAGCCGGCGGCGGCGTTGCGGGGATTGGCGTAGGTCTTCTGGCCCGCGGCCTCGGCGGAGGCGTTGAGGGCGGCGAACTCGGCATGGCCCAGATAGACCTCGCCGCGCACCTCGATCACCTCCGGCCAGCCCGAGCCCGCCAGCCGCTTGGGGATTTCCGAAAGGGTCCGCAGGTTCTCGGTGACATCCTCCCCCACCCGTCCGTCGCCGCGGGTCGCCCCCTGGACGAGGATCCCCTTCTCGTAGCGCAGGGAGGCCGACAGCCCGTCGATCTTGGGTTCGGCCGTATAGGCGATGGGCTCGCCGCCGGCCTTCAGGAAGCGCCGCACCCGGGCGTCGAACTCCACGGCCTCCTCGTCGGAGAAGGCGTTGTCGAGGCTGAGCATGGGCACGCCGTGCTCGACCGGCGAGAACTGCTCGGCCCGGGCCGCTCCCACCCGCAGGGAGGGCGAATTCTCCCGCACCAGCTCGGGAAACCGCGCCTCGATCTCCGCGTTGCGGCGCTTCAGGGCGTCATATTCCGCGTCCGAGATCCTCGGCGCATCTTCTTGATAATAGGCGATATCGTAGCGCGCGATCTCGTCGGCGAGAGCGGTCAGCTCCTCGACGGCCTCGCCCGCCTCCAGCTCGGCGACCGGTTTGGCGGTCTCAAGCATGCATCAGCGCCCGGGCGGCGGCGCGGGCCGCGTCGGTGATCTGGGCGCCGGCCAGCATGCGGGCGATCTCCTCTTCGCGATCGGCCGGCGACAGGGTCTCCACCGCCGTGCGCAGGCGGTCTCCGTCCCCAGCCTTGGCGATCCGCCAGTGGGCGTCGGCGCGGGCGGCCACCTGGGGCGAGTGGGTCACCACCAGCACCTGGGCGTCGGCGGCCAGGCGGCGCAGGCGCAGGCCCACGGCGTCGGCCACCGCGCCGCCGACCCCCTGGTCCACCTCGTCGAAGATCATCAGCGGCTGCACGCCCTCGGCGCGGCCCGCGAGCGCCGCCTTCAGGGCGAGCGCAAAGCGCGCCAGCTCCCCGCCCGAGGCGATGGCGCCCAGGTCGCCGAAGGGCGCGCCCGGATTGGTGGCGATCTCGAAGGCGACGCGGTCGGTCCCGGTCGGTCCGGCGCGGTCCTCGGCCAGGGCCTCGACGGCGACTCGGAAGCGGGCCTTGTCCAGTTTCAGCGGCGGCAGCTCGGTCATGACCGCGGCGGCCAGGCGGTCGCCGGCGGCGCGGCGAGCGGCCGACAGCTTCTCGGCGTCGGCCAGATAGGCGGCGCGGGCCTGGGCCACGGCGGCGTCGGCGGCCTTCAGGTCGTCCTCGCTGGACTCCATGGCCCGCAGGCGCTCGGCGAAGCGAACGCGCAGGGTCGGCAATTCCTCCACCGAGACCTGCAGCTTGCGGGCCATGCCGCGCAGTTCGAAGAGCCGCTCCTCGGCCTTTTCCAGCCGATCGGGGCGGAAGTCGAAGGCCTCGGCGGCGGCGTCCACAGCGGCCTCGGCCTCCTGGGCCTCGCCGAACACCCGATCGATGGCGGCGCTGGCGGCGGTGAGACGGCTGACAGCGGCCCCGTCCTCGGCGGCGCCGGCCTGGACGGCGCGGGCCCGGGCATGCTCCACGGCGCGGACGGCGGCGGCCAGCTTGCCGGTCAGGCCCTCGAAGGCGGCCCGCGCGTCATTGATGTCGGTGATGGCCTTCTCGGCCGCCCCCAGGATGGCGCGCTCCTCGGCGAGCGCCGTCTCCTCCCCCTCATGGGGATCGAGGCGGTCCAGCTCGGAGAGCCGCAGGGTCAGCTCCTCGGCGTCGGCGGCGGCGCGGTCCACGGCCTCCCGCAGCGCATCGGCCCGGACGCGGGCCTCACGCCAGGCGGTCCAGCGCGACCCCACGGCCTTGGCCAGGGGCGTCAGGGCGCCATAGGCGTCCAGCAGCGGCCGGTGGGTGCGGGCGTCCAGCAGGCCGACGGTCTCGTGCTGGCCGTGCACCTCCAGCAGGTGCTGGCCCAGCTCCTTCAGAACCCCGACGCTGGTGGCCTGGTCGTTGACGAAGGCGCGGCTGCGGCCGTCGACGGAGAGGGTCCGGCGCAGCACCAGGTCCTCGTCGCGGGCGTAGGCCAAGCCCTTCTCCTCCAGCACGTCCCAGACCGGATGGTCCGGCGGCGGGGCGAAGACGGCCGAGGCCATGGCCTGGCTCGCGCCCTGGCGCACGAGGCCGGCGTCGGCGCGCGCGCCGGTGGCCAGTCCCAGGGCGTCGAGGATGATCGACTTGCCCGCCCCGGTCTCGCCGGTAAGCGCCGTCAGGCCCGGCCCGATGGACAGGTCCAGGGCCTCGATGAGCACGACGTCGCGGATCCAAAGTCCGATCAGCATGTCGGGGAAGATCGCCCGGAATCAGACGCGCTGGAAGCGGTCAGTTCGCCTTAGGTTCTTCAATTGGAGTCGACGGCGGCTTGAGGGTCGCGGTCTTGTCCTTGCGGAACGGCAGATGCGACAGCATCCCCCGCTTCTTGGCCGCCGGCTCGACCGCAGGACGCAGGCCCTTGTCGGTCAGCAGCTTGTAGGCGTCGGCGTACCAGGGATCGCCCGGATAGTTGAACCCGAGCACCGCGCCGTTGCGCTTGGCCTCCTCGGCCAGGCCCAGGGTCAGATAGGCCTCCACCAGGCGGTAGAGGGCTTCCGGCGCATGGGTGGTGGTCTGATAGCGGTCGATCACCGTGCGGAAGCGGCCCAGGGCGGCGATAGTGTCGCCCTGACGCAGGTACCAGCGGCCGATGGTCATTTCCTTGCCGGCCAGCTGGTCATTGACCATGTCGATCTTCAGGCGGGCGTCGGCGGCGTATTCGGTGCGGGGATAGCGCTGCACGACCTCGCGCAGGTTCTCCAGCGCCTGGCCGGTGGCGGCCTGGTCGCGGCCCACGTCGACGATCTGCTCGAAATAGCAGATGGCCTTCAGATAGTGGGCGTAGGTGGCCGCCGGGTTGCCCGGATAGAGCGAGATGAAGCGGTCGGCGTCGCCGATGGCCTCGGCGTAGTTGTTGGCCTGGTAGTGGGCGTAGGCGGTCATCAGGATCGCCCGGCGCGACCACTCCGAATAGGGGTGCTGGCGCTCCACTTCCTGGAAGTAGTCGACGGCCTGGTTCCAGAGGCCGCGGTCCATCCGGTCGGCGCCGGTGGCGTAGAGCAGCTCCACGGGGCGCTCTTCATAGGCCAGCTTGGGCCGCTTGGCTTTGCCGGCGCACCCGGCGAGGGCAAGGGCGACCATGCAGGCGACAAGCGCCGGGCGACCCCAGGAATTGCGAAGCAAGGACACCGTCACCTCAAAAAGACCAAATGCGCGCCCCCGCGCCGCGTGACCTTGCTTCTACACCACGCTTGGCGGGGCGCAAACGGAAGGCGGGGCGCCGGGCCATTCATGACAGGGCCGCGACGCCCGGAGATTCAACCGGCGGGGACGCCAGGCCCCGTCTGGAGCCCCATGGCGGCGCCGGACCTCTGTAAACCTTCGGTTTAAAGCTACACCTTATCCTGGCGTCGGAATGTGATCACGCACCATGAGCAATGCTTCGTACGGGTTCCCGACACCCTCCTCCTACGGCGTCAGGAATCTCGGAAATCTTGAGGCGACCGCCTCCACCGCTAGGGTCCTGAACCTGGTGTCGGTGGCGCGTGAATGGTCCGACACGCCCGAGTACTCGGCCCAGCCCTTCTTCCGGTCCCGGATCCTCAACACCGCCCTGTTCGTGAAGCACAGGCTGCGGCGCGACGAGGCCTATGTCCTGACCTGCGAAAACCAGATCACCACCAAGATCATCCTGCCCCTGCACCGGGAACAACTGGAGCTGGGGGGTCAGTCGGTCATGCTGGACCACCCCGGGTGGCGCGAGACCCTGGCCGAGGTCTGTGGCGAGGGCTCGGACCTGAAGCACGACGTCAACACGCTGCGCATCATGAACAAGCTGCCGTCCTTCGATCCCTTCCTGCTGCGGGAGCATCTGAGCCGGCACAAGGTGGACGTGGCCGCCTGCTATTTCGCCATCTCCCCCGCCGACGTCGAGCGCATGCGGGCCTTCGTGGGCGCCGAGGTCACCGAGCTGATCACCCTGGCCTTCGGGGACGTCGGCGCCAGCGATCCGGAGCAGACCACCAGGCTGGTGAGCGCCCTGCTCTCGACCCGGATCGATTCGAAGCTCGAGCCTCTGCGCCTCACCTTCGGCATGACCCCCTCGGCCTTCAGCGAGGGCGTCTTCAGCTGGAAGGGCTTCCTCTATTACAAGTGGTCGATGGAGGATCTGCGGCCGCGCATTCGCGACACCCTGGTGGAACTGGGGGAGTTGAAGCTGCACAGGCCGTGCGAGCCGGACACCGTCACCTATGTCAACGAGGCCCGCGTCCGGATCCGCCGCGCCGTTGGGCGCGCCTATTCGGCGGTCAACCGGGCCATGGGGGTCTATGACGACGCCTTCCGCGACCTGACGGTCAACGGCAATCCCAAGGCCTTTTGCGAGTTCCTGATCAGCGCCCCGGACATGTTCCTCGCCCTGGGCGAGACCATGGGCGCCCTGTCGCACATCGCCAGCTTCTGGCGGTTCCGGTTCCCGGAGGGCGCGAGGATCGAGGCGTCGGGGGAAGAGGCGCACGAAATCCTGCGCGACTTCGAAATCGGACTGGGCGAGCGGGTCAGACCCGCGGCCGGCAGCTTCGCGGCCTAGCCTAGCGGCTCAGACGGCCTGGGCCAGGTTGTCCACCAGGCTGCGATAGCGCCAGGCGTTGGGACGGGCCACCAGGGCGCGGACGACGGCGTTGTTGATCCCGTGGCCGGCCAGCACGCCCTCGAAGCGGCCCAGGACCGGGGCCCCCAGCACGAAGAGATCGCCGATGGCGTCCAGCGCCTTGTGGCGCACGAACTCGTCCGGACGGCGCAGGCCCTCCGGATTGAGGATGCGGTCGCCCTCGATGACGACGGCGTTCTCCATCGAGCCGCCGCGCGCCAAGCCCATGGCGCGCAGGGCCTCGACCTCGTGCAGGAAGCCGAAGGTGCGGCAGTTGGCCAGTTCGCTGCGGAAGGCCCGCTCGTCCATCGGCAGGTCCACCCGCTGACGGCCGATGGCCTTGGAGTCGAAGGCGATCTCGAAGGCCACCTCAAACTGGTCGGCCGGGCTGAGGGTGGCGCGCTTGTCGCCCTCCACGACCTCGACGGTCTCCAGGATCTCGATATAGCGGCGCGGCGCGTCCTGGCCCCGGCGGCCGGCGCGGTCGAGGATCTCGATGAAGGGCTGCGAGGAGCCGTCCATGATCGGCATCTCGGGGCCGTCCAGCTCGACGACGGCGTTGTCGATGTTGAGCATCACCAAGGCGGCCATCAGGTGCTCGATGGTGGCCACGGTGACGTCGGCGGCGTTGGTGATCACGGTGCCCAGCTGGGTCTTGCAGACCGCCTCGGCGGTCACCGGCACGCGGTTGTCGCGGTCGGTCACGTCGGTGCGGACGAAGACGATTCCCGTATTGGCGGCCGCGGGTCGAACCGCGACCCGGGTGTGGGCGCCGGTGTGCACGCCGACGCCGGCGAAGATCGCCGGGCCCTGCAGGGTGTGTTGAAACGCAGATGCGGCCAAGACCGGAACCCTTCGTGCTTCGCAGGCGGCCAAGACGGCCACGATACGCCAGAGATGCCCGATTAAGGGCTATGCTGCGGCGCCGCAAGACACGTCCTGTTTCCGAATGTTTCGAATCGGGACGTCGGGAATTGCCAGTCGATTCAAATGGTAAGCATCTTCGCCTGAGGCGCGAACCGGGGCCTGAAACGCAACATGGCCGGGCGTGAGCCCGGCCATGCGCCAGTTCTGAAGCTTGAGCCTGAGCCTAGTTGGCCAGACGACGGAGGAAGGACGGGATTTCCAGGTCTTCCTGGCTGTCGGCCTGCTCCTGCGGGGCCGGGGCCTCGGCGGGCTGAGCGCCGCCGCGCGCCGCGGGACGGGCCGCCGGGGCGGGCGCCGGGGCGTCGTAGCGGGGACGGCTGCCGAACAGGCTCAGAAAGCCGCCGCTGCGTTGCGGACGGCGGTCCTCGAAGGCCGCGTCGGTGAACAGGGGCTCGTCCTCCTCGTCGGCCACGGACGGATCGACGATCCGGGTCATGGGCGGCGGGGCGGCGGGCTGGGGCGCCGCGGCCTGGATGATCTGGGGCTCGACACGGGGCGCCGGCGCCGGAGCCGGGGCGGCGTACAGGTCGCCCTGGGCTTCGGCGTCCTCGTCCAGATAGGCGGCGGGCGCCGGGGTCGGGGCAGGCGCCGGGGCCGTGGCGGCCGGAGCGCGATAGACCGGAGCCTCCTGGCGCGGGGCTTCGTAGCGCGGCGCGGGCGCCTGGGCGGCCGGGGTGGCGTAGATCGACCGCACGGGTTCGACCGGGGCCGGCTGCGGCGCGTAGGACTGCTCGGTGGCGCGCAGCGGCGGCGCGGTCAGCGGGCGGCGTTCCATCTTCGGCTCGATCGCCGCGATGGAGGCTCCGTCCATGCCCGTGGCCACGACCGACACGCGGATCATGCCCTCCAGGCTCGGGTCGAAGGCCGCGCCGAAGATGATGTTGCCCTCGGGGTCGACCTGCTCGGAGATGGCGTTGGCCGCCTCGTCGACTTCCAGCAGGGTCATGTCCAGGCCGCCGGTGACATTGACCAGCACGGCCTTGGCGCCCTTCAGCGAGACCTCGTCCAGCAGCGGGTTCTGGATGGCGTTCTGGGCTGCCATCAGGGCGCGGTCCTCGCCGGACGCCTCCCCGGTGCCCATCATCGCCTTGCCCATCTCGGTCATGACCGTGCGGACGTCGGCGAAGTCGAGGTTGATCAGGCCGGGCAGCACCATCAGGTCGGTGATGGAGCGGACGCCGGAGTGCAGGACCTGGTCGGCCATGCCGAAGGCCTCGGCGAAGGTGGTCCGCTCGTTGGCGACCCGGAAAAGGTTCTGGTTCGGAATAACGATCAGGGTGTCGACATAGCGCTGCAGTTCGCTGATGCCGGCGTCGGCCAGCCGCATGCGGTGACGGCCCTCGAAGTGGAAGGGCTTGGTGACCACGCCCACGGTCAGGATGCCCCGCTCACGGGCGCACTTGGCGATGATCGGAGCTGCGCCGGTGCCGGTGCCCCCGCCCATGCCGGCGGTGATGAAGACCATGTGGGCGCCGTCGAGGTGCTCACCGATCTCGGGAATGGATTCCTCGGCGGCGCTCATGCCGACTTCCGGGTGCGCCCCGGCCCCGAGGCCCTGGGTCACCTGCACGCCGAGCTGGATGCGACGGTCGGTCTTGGAGAACGAGAGCTGCTGGGCGTCGGTGTTGGCGACCACGAACTCGACGCCCTCGAGGCCCGCCTCGATCATGTTGTTGACGGCGTTACCGCCTGCCCCACCGATGCCGAACACAACGATGCGCGGCTTCAATTCAGTCGCGCGCGGCGCGGAAAGTGCAATAGCCATTGGGACCTCTACGTCCTCCGTCAGTCATTCGTGGGAGACGAGGCGACCCGCCCGCCAGGCTCCCGCGACGGATGGCGTTAAGGAAACGCCTACCATCGTTAATTGGCGGTTAACTGCATAAGGCGAGTCGGAGGTCCGTCGAGGCGCCAACCGTGCAAAATTTGTTGGCGCATAAGGCTTAGGTGAGATTCACGACCGCCAACTGCGACACCCTGACTCACAGATTTCGTCAAGCCGCTGAACATATTCAAGGAACAGGTTGGCGACTCAACTGAGTCGATTGTGAGTCGACGGGCGCCGACTCAGTGGATCTGCGTCACCTGCCCCGGCGTCATGCCGAGGGCAGGCCGGCCGGCCCAGGTTTCGGCCCCGCCGGCTTGAGCCGATTCTTCAGCACGCGGGCCACGCCGCGCTGCATCGGCTGGTCCACCCAGCGGTCGAACAGGGTGGCGACCAGCAGGGCGGCCGGCAGGGCGCAGGCCCAGAAGGCCCACTGCTCCCAGACCGGCGGATGCAGCCGGCCCACCAGGGCGCGCTCGGCGTTGAACCACAGCATGCCCACCAGGATGTGGGTGATGTAGAGGGCGAAGGAGATCCGGGCCGCCCGGGCGGCGAGGTCGGCGCCCCAGGTCATCCGCATCCGCCCGCAGGCGGCGATGGTCAGCCCCAGCAGGGCCACGCTCAGCAGGTCGAAGCGGCCCAGCGCCTGCAGCAGGGCGGCCGCGGTCCCGGCGGCCAGGGCCAGGCCGGTCGCCCACTCGGCTCGCGGCCAGTCGCACTCGGCGGCGCGGGCCACGCACATCCCGAACACGAACATCGGCAGGGCGCGGAGGACGCCCAGATTGAAGTGCAGGTCGTAGATCGTCTGGCCATAGGCGCGGCGGACGGCCAGATCGGCGAGCCAGATCAGGCCCATGCCCCCCAGGAACAGCAGCAGGCCATCCCCGACCCCGCGCAGGCGGCGCCAGACCATGGGAAAGGCCGCGTAGCAGATCACCAGGGCCGAGAGGGTCCAGGTCGGCAGGTTCCAGCCGCCGCCATGGCCAGACCAGGCATGGGCCAGCAGAGCCTGGGCGGGAAGCTCGCCCCACTGGAAGGCCTCCGGCCGAGCGGGCGGCCGGCCGGCCAAGCCGGCGGCGAAGACCACCGCGGCGAAGGCGGTCAGCATCGCCAGGTGTGCCGGCCAGATCCGCAGCACCCGGCGCAGCAGGAAGTCCTCGTCGCTGATGGCGCTGGCGGCCACCTGCCGGCCATAGGCCCGACCCAGGACATAGCCCGACAGGATCAGGAACAGGTCGGTGACCAGATAGCCCCGCAGGAAGACCGGGCTGAGCCGCGACAGGGGAAAGGGCCCCTCGCTCTGGTAGTGGTAGAGCACCACCAGGCCGGCGGCCGCGAACCGCAGGAAATCGAGGGCGACGCTTCGCGATGTCCCACTCCTGGCATGGACTGTGCCAGAAGAAGATGGTTCGAGGTTGAGTGACAAGACCTGCGCCGCCCCTGTGTTGCAATCACAGGAGACGCCGCAAAAATCGCTCCAATCGGCGCCGCCGGACCGGATCGTCCGTTCAGGCGCCTTCGCGTCCCTGCATTGTGATCAGAGGTTCTCGCGCAGCCAGGCGGCGGCCTTGGCCACCGGATTGGCGCCTGGATCCAGGGGCTCCCGCCGCAGCTTGGCGGAAGCCAGGGCCTTGGCCGAGACCGCCTCGCGGGGGCCGAACGCATGGCGATGCAGGACGCCGGCCGCCGCGCAGAAGGCGGGACCGGAGGCGGCGTCGGCCAGGTGCGGCACGCGACGGGGCCGGCCCAGCCGCACCGGGCGGTCGAACACCCGCACGGCCACTTCGCGGACGCCGGCCAGCTGGCTGGCGCCGCCGGTCAGGACCAGGCCCGCGCCCGGTTCCACGGGCGCGCCCGACGCCCTCAGACGGTCGCGCAGCAGTTCCAGGGTCTCCTCCACCCGCGGGGCGATGATGCCCTTGAGCAGGGAGCGCGGGGCGATGACCGGACCCGCGCCGGGATCGTCGCCGCGCGGCGGCGCCTCGATCATCTCGCGGTCCTCATTGGCCGAGGCGATGGCCGAGCCGTGCAGGGTCTTGATCCGCTCGGCGCCGGCGATGGAGGTCGATAGGCCCCGCGCGATGTCGGCGGTCACGTGGCTGCCGCCCACCGGCAGGGTCTCGACGTGGACCAGGCTGCCGCCGGAGAACACCGCCGCCGAGGTCGAGCCGCCGCCCATGTCGATGCAAACGGCGCCCAGGTCCATCTCGTCCTCCTCCAGGGCGGCCAGGGCCGAGACGAAGGGGGCGGCGACCACGCCGTCGAATTGCAGGTGCGCCCGCTCCACGCAGGCGCCCAGGGTCTGGAAGACGGCCTCGGAGACCGAGACCACCAGCAGCTCCACGGCGAGCGCGCGGCCGAACATGGCGCGCGGGTCGCGGATGCCCGACTGGCCGTCCACGCTCCAGGCGACCGGCAGGATGTGGGCGGCGCGGCGGCCGGGCAGCTTGACCTGGGCCAAGGCGGCCTGGATGGCGCGCACCAGGTCGTTGTCGGAGATGGCGCGGGCCCCGAGCGACACACGCCCGGAGATGCGGTGGCTGGTGAGCTGGCCGCCGCCGGTGGCGACGGTGACGCCCTGGACCTGGACCCCGGCCACGTTCTCGGCGCGCTCCACGGCCTGGGCGATGGCGTCGGACGCCTCGTCCAGATTGACGATCGCCCCGCCGCGCACGCCGCGCGATTGGACATAGCCGACGCCGGCCGCCGTCAGGGTGCGGTCGGACCGGCGCACGCCGTCATGCTTCATGATGAAGCAGCTCACCTTGGACGCGCCAAGGTCCACCGCGGCGATCACCGGCTGGCGGCCAAGCGCGGCCTTCAGCCCCTCGCGGCTCTCCTTGCGGTCCTCAACACGGGTCGCCAACTGGTCTGCCCTCTTCCTCAAACGCCGTTCGCGACGAGTTGCCCGGGAAGGGCCCCGTCGCGCGGCCGCACCGCCACCACGCTCGGATCACGCAGATCGATCCGCTCGAAACCCAGTTCCAGGATGCGCTGGCTCTGATCCAGCTGCTCCAGTTTTATCAGGGCGCCGTCTTCGTCCACCGCCGGAAGCTGCACCAGCGATCCGTCCTTCAGCCGCAGATCCCAGCGGCGGTTGTCCACCCGCACCAGGGCCTCGATCCGCTCCATCAGCCGCGGTCGCGCGGCCACCTCGGGCAGGATCTCGGCGGCGTATTCATTGGCCCCCTCGCCGACGATCAGCGGCAGGCTGGGGAACTTGTCGGACCGAGCCTCGGGGATGATCTTCCCGTGGTCGTCGATCACGTGGCTCTGGCCGTTGTGCTGCCAGACGGCGAGCTGCTTGCGCTCCACCACCGCCAGGACCAGCGTGTCGGGCAGCAGGCGGATGACGCGGGCTTCCTTGACCCAGCCCACGGCCTCGATGCGCTGGCGCAGCTGCTCCAGGTCCAGGCCCAGCATCGGCTGGTCCTTGTAGACCCCGGCGGCGGCCAGAATGTCGGCGGTGGCCATGGGCGAGGCCCCCTGGACG
This sequence comes from Phenylobacterium sp. GW821-FHT12F10, assembly GCF_058806695.1. Taxonomy (NCBI): domain Bacteria; kingdom Pseudomonadati; phylum Pseudomonadota; class Alphaproteobacteria; order Caulobacterales; family Caulobacteraceae; genus Phenylobacterium; species Phenylobacterium sp. GW821-FHT12F10. The sequence goes on from NZ_JBXAPY010000001.1 coordinate 2,235,492, forward strand.
TGCACCGCGTTGAGGCGGAAGCCGAGATGGGCGAACTGGCCGCCCACCGCGCCATTGATGGCCTGGGACAGCTTGTGGGCGCGGTCGCCGGTGGCCAGGGTCGCGATCAGGGCGATGGCCAGGACGCCGCCGGCGCCGATCAGCGCATGTTGCGGGGAGAGGCCGACGCCGCGGGCGGCGCCCAGCTTCGCGGGGGCGTACCCCGCAGGCGCCTTGGCCTGGGAGCGAGACTTGGAGCCAGCGGGCTTTCTAGCCCGGGGTTTCGCCGAAACTCGCGATCCCCCCCGCAGCGCCGCGGGCATAAGCGTCCTCCGTGATCCAAAGCACCAGGTTGTCAAAGTCCACGCCCTTCAGCGCCGCTTGCTCGGGGACGAGCGAAGTCGGCGTCATGCCGGGCTGGGTGTTGACCTCTAGAAGGACCAGAATGTCGTTAATGTCGTCATAACGAAGGTCGGATCTGGTAACCCCGCGACAACCAAGCGCAGCATGGGCGCGCTCGGCGAGCGCCATGGCTTTTTCCAAGACGGGCAAGGGAATTTGCGCCGGCAGGATGTGTTCGGAGCCCCCCTCCCCGTACTTGGCCTCGTAGTCATAAAAACCCGATCTGGGGACAATGTCGGTGACGGTCAGGGCCTTGCCGTCCATCACCGCCACGGCGAGCTCCTTGCCGCGGATATAGGGCTCGATCATCACCTCTTCGCCGAAGGTCCATTCGGGCGCGACGATCTCCTGCGGCGGCCGGTTGGCGCCGTCCAGAACGATATAGACCCCGACGGAGGACCCCTCAGCGTTGGGTTTCACCACATAGGGTGGCGCCATCACGTGGCCGGCGGCGGCCTCGAAGCGGTTGAACAGCCCCCCGCCCGGCACCGTCACCCCGGCGGCGGCCAGGACGGCCTTGGACTTGGCCTTGTCCATGGCGAGCGCCGAGGCCAGGACGCCCGAGTGGGTGTAGGGCAGGTCCAGGGTCTCCAGAACCCCCTGGACGCAGCCGTCCTCCCCCCACTCCCCGTGCAGGGCGTTGAAGCAGACGTCGGGCTTCAGCTTGGCCAGGACCTGGGCCAGGTCGCGGCCGGCGTCGACGCGGGTGACCTTGGCGCCGAGGCGCTCCAGGGCGTCGCCGCATTCCCGACCCGAGACCAGGCTGACATCGCGTTCGGAGGAGAGGCCGCCCAGCAGCAGGGCGACGTGGTGGCCGGAAAGGGGTTGGCTCACTTGGCCTCCGAGGCGAGCTTGCGGAAATCGATGTCGCTGTCGGCGACGGTGTAGAGGAAGGCGGTCCAGACCGCGACGTTCTGGGCCAGCTCCTTGGGATCGACCTTGTCCAGGGTGTCGTCGGCCGAGTGGTGCAGGTCGAAATAGCGGCTGGCGTCCTGGTGCAGGTCCACGACCGGCGCACCCAGGCGGACCATGGGGCCAACGTCGGAGCCGCCGAAGCGGCTGGGGTCGCCGGTGACGATCACCTTCAGGGGCGCGACCACCTTGGCGAAGGCCTTCATCTCGGGCGCGGCGGCGGCCCCCTTGGGCAGGTCGGCCTGCCAGATCAGGCCGGCCCCCTCGTCGCTCTCGCCCACCAGGACGATCTTGCCGATCTCGTCCTTGTGGGCCGCGGCGTAGGCCGTGCCGCTGCCGCCCTGCTCCTCGGAGCCGAACATCACCACGCGCAGGGTGCGGCGCGGGCCCTTGGGCAGGCTGGCGATGACCTTGGCGGCGCCGGTCATGATGGCGACGCCCGCCCCATCGTCGACGGCCCCGGTGCCGGGGTCCCAGCTGTCCAGGTGGCCGCCGATCACCAGCACCTCGTCGGGCTTCTCGCGGCCGACGATCTCGCCGGAGATGTTCCAGGCCGTCGCCTTGGGATCGAAGCTGGAGGCCATGTCCAGCCGGATGCGGATCGGCCGGCCGCGGGCGGCCATGTGGTCCAGCAGCTCGGCGTCGACGGTCGACAGCGCCGCGGCCGGAATGCCTGCGGGCGCGGCCCCGCCGGTGTGCGGCAGGCGGGTGTCGTCGGTGGAGAGGGAACGGGTCAGATAGGCCACGGCCCCGCGCTTGGCGGCCTCGACGGGGCCAGAGGTGCGCTGGGCGTTGATGGCGCCGTAGCCCGAGCCGTCCTGGGTGCGGGTCATCTTCTGGGTGACCACGGCGATCTTGCCGTTCAGGGCGCCGGGGGGCTGGGCCAGCAGGTCGGCATAGGCGGAGAAGACCACGATCTCGGCCTCAAGCCCGCCCGCCGGGGTGGGCGAGGAGCCGCCCAGACCCAGGATGTGCAGGGGCTGGGGATAGGGGGAGACGATGGCGGCGCTCTCGGCCCCGCGGGACCAGGCGCCGGTCTGGAAGGTCTCCACCTTCACGTTGGAAAAGCCCAGGCGCTTGAAGGTGGCGACGCTCCAGTCCTTGGCCCGGGCCATGGCCGGCGAGCCGACCGGGCGGCCGCCGACCTCGGTGGTCAGGCTCTCCAGGACCTCCCAGGCGGTGGGGTCGGTCAGCGCCTTGTCGCGCAGGCTCGCGGCGGTGGCGGCGAGGTCGGCGGCCTGGGCCGGGAGGGCCGTGAGCAGGGCGGCGCAGGCGGCCGCGGTCAGCAGGGTTTTCATGTCTCGGCGGTGCGACAGGTGGGGCGGAGAGTCAAGCCGGACGCCCCGTTTCACCTGTCGGTGGGCGTGGATGGAAGACAAGGCCCTTTGACGACCCCGCATGGGCCGCGAGGTGTTGCGGCGCAAGGGGTTGCGGGCTTGGCGGCCGGCCGACGGGGGCCGACATGTGACCGTCGAGGTCTCGCGGGGTCAGGCGTCGAACTCCAGGATCACCGCGTCCTCCCCGCGACCCGGAGCCGTCCGGCGAACCTCGGTCTCGGGGCGCCCGCCCCGGGTGCGGTAGACGAAGGTGGTGCGTTCGCCGTTGCGGCCGGTGACGGCGATCACCCGGCCCTCGGCGTCATAGGCGAAGCGGCGATGGGTGGTGTCGATGAAGCCGATGTCGGTGAGGGCGCCCGCCGCGTCATAGGCGAAGTCGTAGGTGTCGCCGGTGGGGCTGCTGACCCGGGTGTTGAGGCCCTGGCGGTCGAAGGCGTAGGTGACGGTCTCGCCGGCCTGGCTGGTGACGATCATCGTGCGGACCTCGCCGGAGAGGGTGTGACGGAAGGTGAGGGTCCGGTCGGTGGCATGCCCCCAGGGCTTGCGGGTGTCGTGTTGGGTGAAGGACTCCAGCAGCCCCGTCTTCGGCTCCCAAGACACCACCTGGGCGCTCTGGGCGTCGGACAGGTGGCGGACGTCGAGGCGGCCCTCGTCGTCGAAGCGCTCGGTCACCCCATCGCACCGGCGCCGCTCGTACCGGCTGGTCCTCTGGGTCTTGTCGCCGTTCCAGTCCAGCTGGGCCTGGGCGCAGACCGGTTCCGGCGACGGGGACCGCGGATCGATGGGCAGGGCGCCGGCCATGCCGAGGGTTCCGGCGACGCCATGGCGGGCGGTGAAGGCCACCCGGGCCGGCAGCGACGACATCAGGCCGGCGATGATCTCGGCCCGCTCGGCGGCGGGGAGATCCTTGGCCGCGATGGCGACGTCGGCGAGGGCCGTGGCGCCGCGCAGGGCCTGGGCCTGGGAGGGGACGCCGTAGATCGTGATCCCGCCGTACCCTTCCTCCATCACCACGATGGTGTTGTCGGGCAGGGGCAGGGCCGTGGTGTCGAAGATCGAGCCCCAACCCTCCCCGAACACCCCGTGGCCGGGGAAGACCTGCGCGGCCGGCGAGCGGTAGGTCCGGCGATAGCCGACGCCCGAGCTGGAGAAGGCCTCGTAGCTGAGGCTGAGGCCGCCGGTGCGGGCGTCGACATTGTCGAACTCGGCGGCGGTGTCGGCGGCGACGCGCTGACGGCGGGCCGGCTCGGCGGCGGCGGTCGAGGCGGCGAGGAGGCCGGCGAGCGCCAGCGCCGTGAACAGGGTTTTCATGCCTCCGGCGTGGGGCGACGCCCCGCCAAAGTCAAGCTTGCGCCCCTGGCGCGGGCCCGCAACCGAGGTGCAGCTTCCCGACCGAGCACCACCCAATGCGGCGGGCGGCCAGGCCTAGGCAGCCGGTGAGAGGCGTCAACGCATTGAGCATGCCGAAGCGCCGCTCTAAGAAGCACGTCATACGTGCGAAGGATGGATCATGGATTTTGCCGCGCTCGTCCGCGCCGGACGCCAGGCGGAGATCTTCGCTGCGCTTGAGCCGCAGTCCAACGCGGGGAGTCACGCGGCGTCGGGCAACCTGGCGATCGTTCATCGCTGGCTTGGCGACAAGGCCCAGCAACAATTCTACGCCCTGCGCGCCTATCAGCAGGATCCCTCGTCCGTCGACGGCGTGTCGACGCTGTTCACGGCCCTGATGGCCGGCGACCAACCGCGCCTGCTGACCGACATCTACGCGGCCTTTCCCAACAAGGGGCGGCTCGGGCGCGATCAGCACCTCTATGCGACCCTGGCCTATTGCCGGATCAACCGCATCGCCGAGGCGCAGGCCGCCCTCGACCGCATTTGCGATTTTCCCAGGGACCAGCCCGGAGACCTCCGGGTCGCGATGCGGCACGCCGCCGCGGCGGGTGAGCACGCCGAGGTTCTGCGCTTGCTGGATCGCCTGGGGGCCCTCGGACAGGATGTGGAGGGTCAGCGGGTGGTGGAGCTATTCGCAGCCAGCGACTTTCCCGCTACCGTTCGGTGCTTCGAGACCCACGCGGACTCGCACCCGTCCGTCGCGGCCAAAGCGGCTTTAGCGATGTTCTCCGCGATCATCCTGGGCGACCGCGAAAAGGTGTCGCGGCTGATGCCGGCGACTGCCGGAGACGCCTTCGCGCTGGCGCGTCTTTATCTCGACAAAGCCGAGGATGTGGAGGTGCGCGGTGACGTACGCAGATACCGGTTCCCCTTCGAACCGACCAACCTGACCGTCGCCATGTCCCACGCCCAGGGCCAGTTCTACGAGGCGCGCACCCTACGGCGGCTGAAGGGCCTGTTGACCCCCGGGGATCAGGTGATCGATGTCGGCGCCAACATCGGCAACCACACGATCTACTTCGCCGGAGAAGCGGGATGTCGGGTGCTGCCCCTTGAGTGCAACTCCAGGCTCGTTCCACGGCTCATGGCCGCTGTGGAGACGGCGGAGCTGACCGACCTCGTGGACTTGGCTCACCTCGGCAAGGCCGTCTCCGATGCGCTGGGCGAGATCACCTTCAACCTGCTGCGCGACGACTTTTCCAGCATCTCTCGCGCGCCGATCGAGGGGGCGACCAAGGTTCCGTCGATCACCCTCGACAGCCTGGCGGTCGACTCCTGCAAGCTTCTGAAGATCGATGTCGACGGCGGCGAGGTGTTGGTGCTCAGGGGCGCCGAAGGGCTGCTCTCAACGCATCGACCGATCGTGGCCATCGAGGTCAGCAACTTCAATACGGTCGAGATACTCGCCTTCATGGAGAGGCAGGGCTACGGAGTCGTACGTGAGGATTTCAGCCCCGCGACCTATAGCGACTTCCTCTTCGCGCCCTTGGAGAGCGAGTTTCCCTCTCGCTAGGCGCCACCGGACTGACCGAACCCAGAATGCTAGACTACTACTCCGTTAGCCGGTCAGTACTCCGGCAGGGTCATTTCCCGAGGCGCGAAGACGATATCGCTGTAGGTTTCCGGGTCGCTATCCTCCCGGTAGATGTCGTAATCCAGGCTTGAGAACAGCTCCAAGACGTGGGTCATGTTGTAGTTCATGACCTCGATGGCCACGATCGGTCGGCAGGTGGTCAGAAGCTGGCGAGCGCCGGCCAGGACAGGACGTTCGCCGCCATCGACGTCGATCTTGAGCAGTCGGCACGCGCTGAAGCCCAGGCTGTCGAGGGTGATCGCCGGGACCTCCTCGGTGTGGTCGCTGGCCGCCTGCGAGACATTAGAGAAGTCGTCGCGGATGAAATTGAAGTGCGCGGTGCCAACCGTGTCGGAGATCGCCGCGCCCAGATGTGTGAGATTCACCCGGTCTTCCAGCCCCGCCAAGCTCACCGCCGCGCGCAGGCGGGGAAGCAGCTTCGGATTACATTCAAAGGCGACGACCCGGCATCCCGCCTCGCCGGCGAAATAGATGGTGTGGTTGCCGATGTTGGCGCCGACGTCGAGCACCAGGTCGCCCGGCGTGAGCAGCCGCCGCAGGTTCTCCAGCGCGACCATCTCATAGAAGTTGCCGCGTGCGTGCTGCAGAGAGATGGACAGGTTCTCGGGGCTGAAGGGGAAGCGGTAGGTTCGCGTCCGACCCTGAATTTCCACCTCCTGGGCGCCGGCCAGGTAGTCGGCCGCGACCTTTGCCACCCCCTTGGGCATGCCGACATTCAGCGATGCGATTCGGGCGCGATCGCCGAGGGTTACAGCGCACAGCAAGGCGGTCTTACTAAGGGCCGCGACCTCCGGGGTCGTGTCGCGATGCGCCTCGAAGATGGCTAGGGCCGCCGCCATGTCGCCGGCCGCGAAGTACTGGGAGATGCGCCGCGCCTGAACGTTCAGTCCAGCGGCTTCAAGCCGGTCGAGGCAAGCCAGGGCCTGCCCATAATCTGACAGGGCCGACGCCAGCATGTACTTCACCTCGACATCGGCCGTCGTGGCGCTTGGGAAGCCCGGCGCGCGCGCGAGGGTCTGCATGGCGGCGTCGGTCCGGTTGACGCGGATGAGGGCCAGGGCCGCCAGCATGTGGTGGTGGTGATTGAGACGCGTCGGCCCCACGTGTGCGGCGTAAATGTCGGCCAACATGCGAAACTGGCCGGCGGAATAGAGGGCCCGGAACAGTGTGTTGAGGGCGGCCAGGGAATTCGGGGCCTGCTGGTAGGCGATGCCGGCGTAGGCGAGTTCCGAGCGACTGTCGCCGATCAGACGATAAACGACCGCAAGGTTGTTCGATGACGAGGCATCGCCGCCTCGGGATTTCGGCTCCAATTCCCGAATGACCTCCGCATGCCGACCGGCGCGGACGAGAGCGAGAACATCCATGATTTTGCGCCTTCCTGAGATCCGAACTCGCGGGTTTTCGGCGGAACCAACCCACCCCACAGTCGTGGCAGGTAACACGGGTTCGAGGTGTGATCCCAGCGGCTGGTTGGATTCTGCAAATGGCCAGCGACATCCCGCGCGCAGTGATCCGGGCGACGTGGCGGCGACGGTGTGGGGCGGGCCTGCGAGCGAGATATGCGGGCCGCGCTGATCGTCGCTGGCCGCCTTTCACCCGACCATGTTCCGCTGATCGAGAGGCCCCCTGCCCTACCGGGTCTGGCCGCCGTCCACCGGCACGACGGCGCCGGTGACGAAGCTGGCGAGGGGGCTCATCAGGAAGGCGGCGACGGCGCCGATCTCGGCCGGGGTTCCGAAGCGCTGAAGGGGGACCTCGCGGTCGATCCAGCGTTTCCAGGCCGCGGCGCGGGGACCGTTGGCGCGGTTCTCCCAGTCGCCGCCGGGGAAGACGATGTTGCCGGGCGCGATGGCGTTGACCCGCACGCCGCTGGCGCCGGCGATGCGGGCCAGCTCCTTGGTGAGGTGGTTCATGGCCGCCTTGGAGGTCCCGTAGGTGAGCGGGGTGCCCAGGGCGCCCAGGCCGGCGATGGAGCTGATCAGCAGCACCGACCCCTCCCCGCGCGGCGTCATCCGCCGCAGGGCCGCCCGCGAGAGGCGCCAGGCGGAGTCCAGGTTCTGGCTGAACCCCGCGTCCCAGGTCTCGTCGTCCACCTCGAAGCCGGGGGGACAGGGGTGCAGGCCGACATTGGCCACGGCGCCGAAGATCGGGCCGAACTCGTCCTCGGCGCGAGCCACGGCGGCCTCGATCACCGCGGTGTCGCGCATGTCGCCACTGATGGCGATCAGGCGGTCCTGGCCGTGGATCGCCGCCAGGCGGGCGCGGGTGGCCTCCAGCTCGTCGGCCCCGCGGGCGGTGATCACCAGCTTGGCGCCGTCGGCCAGGCAGGCCTCGACGATGCCCAGGCCGATGCCGCGGCTGCCGCCGGCGATGAAGATGACCTTGCCGTCCAGTCCGAGATTCATGTCGCGGGGTTCCTTGTTGTTCGCCTGTCCGATGGGGTCTTAGACCCGTTTCAGCGCGGGGCCATGCGGATGGCGCCGTCCAAGCGGACGTCCTCGCCGTTGAAGTAGCCGTTGACGATCATGGTCTCGGCCAGATGGGCGTATTCCTCCGGCTGTCCCAGGCGCTTGGGGAACGGGACCTGGGCGGCCAGGCCCGCCTTCACCGCCTCGCTGGCCCGCTGCAGCAGCGGGGTGTCGAAGATGCCGGGCAGGATGGTGTTGACCCGGATGGCCTCGCTGGAGAGATCGCGGGCGATGGTCAGGGTCATGCCGACGATGCCGGCCTTCGACGCGGTATAGGCCGCCTGGCCGATCTGTCCGTCCTCGGCGGCGACAGAGGCGGTGTTGACGATGGCGCCGCGGTCGCCGTCGGGCAGGACGTCGAGGGTCAGCATGCCGGCCGCCGACTTGGTGATGCAGCGGAAGGTCCCGATCAGGTTGATCTGGACGATGCGCTCGAAGTTCTCCAGCGGGTACTCCTTGATCGCCCCGGTCTCGCGGTCGCGGGAGACGGTCTTCACCGAGCCGCCGACCCCGGCGCAGTTGACCAGGATGCGCTCCTGGCCGATGGCGGCGCGGGCCTTGGCGAAGGCGGCGTCGACCTCCTCGCTGGAGGTGACATTGACCTTGCAGAAGACGCCGCCGAGTTCCTTGGCCAGGGCCTCGCCGAGCTCCTCGTTGAGGTCGAAGAGGGCCACCTTGACCCCGTGAGCGGCCAGGCGCCGCGCCGTGGCCGCGCCGAGGCCCGAGGCGCCGCCGGTGATGACGGCGGAGATGCTGGAGTCGAGTTTCATGGCGTGGGCCTTTCGCAAACGATGGATCGAGATGGCTGTCCTTCTCCCCTTGCGGGAGAAGGTGGCGGGCGAGGAGCACGCTGGATGAGGGCGCGCGCTCCGCTGCCCGAAACAAACTCCGTCATCCCGGGCGACCGCAGGGAGACCCGGGAGCCAGGTGACTGGGCTGGGCTCCTGGGTCCCGGCTCTCCGCTTCGCTGCGGCCGGGATGACGTGGAGGGTAGATGTGCGGGCCCCGTGCGACCCCTCATCCGACCCTGTTGCGCAGGGCCACCTTCTCCCGCAAGGGGAGAAGGACAGCTGAGCCGCCGCCGCACGTTCATCCTGACCAATCCTGGCATCACCGCGCCAGCAGGCGGGCGGGGATGGGGATGGGCATGTCGAGGAGCTGCTGGGCCTTGCCCTTGGCGAGCGGGTCGAGACGCAGGCTGGAGAACTGGCCGCCGCCCAGGGCCTGGATGCAGTGCAGGTTCAGGGCCTGGAGGCCCGGCAGGTCGTAGGCGATCACCTGGGGCGCCTTGGCCCCCTCGAACTCGTGGGCGAAGAAGGCCTTCACCGCCGGGGGGGAGAGCGCCTTGCGGATCCAGGGCAGGTAGTCGGGGCGCCGGGCGATGACCCCGATATTGAAGGCGTCGCCCTTGTCGCCCGACCGGGCCCACGCGACCTCGATCAGGGGAACCTGGACCACCGCCTCGTCGGCGGGGGCGGCGGGCGCCGGCGGACGGACGACCATGGCGGGATCGAAGGGCCTGGCCGGGGGCGGCGCCTCGACGGTGAAGGTTCGATCGCCCACCGACACCGTGGCCGGGACCTCGGCGCGGGGCAGCAAGACGGAATAGACCCGCGCCACCGGGGTGATGGTCGGCGCGCCGCCGAACCAGCCGGTGGAGCCGACGCTCATCGAGGTGGTGGGCGAGGCGAATTCGCGGGCCAGCAGGGCGAGCGCCTCGGCGCTCTCGTGCTCGGCGCCGACCCGGGCGACCACCTCGCGGACGGCCATCGCCTCGGGACGGGCCTGGGCGCCGTAGGAGGATTCCGCCCCCAAGAGCTCGATGCGGCTGTCGCGAAGGGGCGGCAGGTTGCGGTCGCGCAGCATGTCGCCGAGCCGTTCCAGCAGGGCCTCGGCCTGGCGCTGAGCCTTGCGCGCGGCGTCGCGGCCCACAACCGGCATGGCGCCGATGAAGCGGTAGCCGTCCTCGAAGGTGATGCAGACCTTGTAGGCGCCGCTGGCGGGATAGCCCCTGGCCCCCGTCACCCGGACCCGGTCGGGGCCGAGCGCCTCCACCCGCACCTGGGTGAAGTCGCAGACCACGTCAGGCAGGGCGTAGCCCTGGGGATCGCCCACCTCGTAGAGGATCTGCTCGGCCACGGCGGCCGGTGAGACCAGGCCGCCGGTGCCGGGGGGCTTGGTGACCACGAAGCTGCCGTCGGCCTGGCACTCGATCACCGGATAGCCGATGTGGGCCCAGTCGGGGACCTCCTCCCAGTCGGTGAACAGGCCGCCGGTGGCCTGGGCGCCGCACTCGATGACGTGGCCGGCGAGGGAGCCCGCCGAGAGCCGGTCGTGGTCGCCGTCGGTCCAGCCGAACTCGTGCATCAGGGGACCGAGGGCCAGGGCTGAGTCCACCACCCGGCCGGTGATCACCATGTCGGCGCCGGCGGCCAGCGCCTCTGCGATCGGCCGGCCGCCGAAATAGGCGTTGGCGGTGAAGACGCGGGCGGGGTCCGGGAAGGCCGCGCCGGTGAACATCTCCGTCAGGCCGCGGGACGACAGATCGTCCAGGCGGTCCATCAGGTCGTCGCCCTCGACGACGGCGATCTTGAAGGTGAGACCGGCGGCCGCGGCCAGCTCCTCCATGCGCGCGCGGCAGGCGTGGGGATTGAGGCCGCCGGCGTTGGTGACGATCTTCACCCCCTGGGCCTTGAGCTCCTGGAGATTGTCCTTCCAGACCCATTCGGTGAAGTCGCGGGCGAAGCCCTGGTCGGGGCGGGCGGCCTTGAGCTGGCCCAGGGCCGACATGGTGGCCTCGGCGAGGTAGTCGAGGATCATGTAGTCGAGCTTGCCGCCCTTGAGCAGCTGCGGCGCGGCCACCGAGGAATCCCCCAGGAAGCCGCCGGCCCCGCCGATTCTGACCACCTTGCCCATGACCGGCGCCTCCCAACGCGGATGTCGGGCGACAGCTAGTCCCCTGCCGTAGGGGGCGCCAAGGGGCGATCGGCGGCGGGGCGGGTCAGACGCCGACCCGCGCGATCAGCCGGTTCCCGGCGTCCAGCAGCAGGGCCTCGGGCAGGCGCAGGGTCTTCCAGAGCTCGGCGTCGCACCGCCCGCTCTCCCGGCCCAGGTAGGCGGCCAGGATCGTGCCGTGACTGCCCACCATCAGCGGTCGCGCGGGATGGCGCAACAGCCCCCCGCCGAACCGCGCCGCCGCCTCCCCCGCAGGCTCCGCGCCCTCAATGCCAAGGCGGGGGTTCTCCAGCAGCCGGGCCACCCGGGCCTCGAAGGTCGCGGTGTCGGTGAACGGCCAGGTCGGGCGGTGCAGTTCGGCGAAGGCGGCGTCGGTCTCCACCGTCAGGCCCAGGCCTTCGATGAGGATGCGCACGGTCTCCAGCGCCTTGATCTCAGGGCTCGATACGGCCGCGGCCGGCTTCAGATGCTTCAGCTTGGCGGCCAGGGCCTTCGCCGCGGCCCGGCCCTCGTCGGACAGCGACCACTGGGGCGGTGGAACATCCGGGTCCTGGGCCGGCGCGGCGTGCCGGATCAGGATCAGGGCCGGCCGATGCGCTTGATTTCCCATTCGAGCTCGATCCCGGTCTTGGCCTTCACGTCGGCGCGCACCGCCTCCCCCAGCCCTTCCAGGTCCGCGGCGGTGGCCTCGCCGGTGTTGATCAGGAAGTTGGCGTGCAGGGGCGAGAACATCGCCCCGCCGAAGGGCTTGCCGCGCCAGCCGGCCTCGTCCACCAGCTTCCAGGAGGAATGGCCGGGGGGGTTCTTGAAGGTGGAGCCACCGGTCTTCTCGCGGATCGGCTGGGTGGTCTCGCGCCGCGCGGTGATCTCGGCCATGCGGGCCTCGACGGCGGCGGGGTCGTCGGGCGTTCCTTCGAAGAGGGCGCCGGTGAAGATCAGCCCGCCCTCCGCGGCCTTGGCGGATTTGCGGTAGGAGAAGCCCATCTCGGCGTTGGAGAGCGTCACCCGCTCCCCGCTCCGGGTCACGGCATAGGCCTCCACCAGGACGTCCTTGGTCTCGGCGCCGTAGCAGCCGGCGTTCATCATGGCCGCGCCGCCGATGGAGCCTGGCACGCCGCGATAGAATTCCAGGCCGGCGATCCCGGCCTTGGCCGCCTCGCGGGCCACCAGGGCGTCCAGGGCCGCGGCCCCGGCATAGATGCGGTTGTCGCCGCGCGGCTCGATCTTGCCGAAACTTCGGCCGGCCAGGCGGATCACCACGCCGGCGACCCCGCCGTCGCGCACCAGGGTGTTGGAGCCGACGCCCAGCACCGTCACCGGCACGGCGGGATCCAGGCCCTTCAGGAAGTCGGCGAGGTCGTCCTCGTCCTGCGGCAGGAACAGAACCTCGGCGGGACCGCCGACCCGGAACCAGGTGAAGGGCGCCAGGGGCTCGTCGCGCAGCAGCTTGCCGCGGACCTTGGGAAGGCGATCGCGCCAGCTCACTTGGGCGCCAGGGCCTCGAGCTGCGCCGGCAGGGCGTAGGCCCAGCTGGTGATGTCGCCGGCCCCCAGGCAGACCACCAGATCGCCCGGCTTGGCCTCGTCGGCGATGACGCGGGCCAGGGCGGCGGGGCTCTCCAGGGCCACGGCGCGGCGGTGGCCGAAGCGGCGCAGACCCGCCACCAGGCCGTCGCGATTGGCGCCCTCGATGGGGCTCTCGCCGGCGGTGTAGACGTCCGACACGATCACCACGTCGGCGTCGTTGAAGCAGCCGCAGAACTCGGAAAACAGGTCGTGCAGGCGCGAATAACGGTGCGGCTGGACGACGGCGATCACCCGGCCGCCGGTGACCGCGCGGGCGGCCTTCAGCACCGCGGAGATCTCCACCGGGTGGTGGCCGTAGTCGTCGATGATGCGGATGCCGCCCGCCACGCCGACGGTGGTGAAGCGCCGCCCCACCCCGCCGAAAGTGGTCAGGCCCTTGCGGATGTCGGCCTCCGACACCCCCAGCTCGCGGGCGATGGCGATGGCGCCCAGCGCATTCATGACGTTGTGGTGGCCCGCCATGGGCAGGTGCAGATCCTCCCAGCGCATCGCCTCGGCGTCGCGCGGCGCGATGACGGCGTCGAAGCGCGAGCCGTCGGGACCCATGGTGATCTTCTCGGCGCGGACCTCGGCCTGGGGATTGGTCCCGTAGGCGATCAGGCGGCGGTTGACGACCTTGGCGGCCATGGCCTGGACGTCGGGGTGGTCGGTGCAGACGGCGGCGAAGCCGTAGAAGGGCACGTTCTCCACGAAGTCCTGGAAGGCCTTCTTCACCGCGTCGAAGTCGCCGTAATAGTCCAGGTGCTCGGGGTCGATATTGGTGACGATGGCGCAGGTGGACTTCAGCTTCAAGAAGGTGCCGTCGCTCTCGTCGGCCTCCACCACGATCCACTCGCCCTCGCCGACCTTGGCGTTGGTGCCGTAGGCGTTGATGATGCCGCCATTGACCACGGTGGGGTCCATGCCGCCCGCGTCCAGCAGGGCGGCCACCAGGGAGGTGGTGGTGGTCTTGCCGTGGGTGCCGCCGACGGCCACGGAAAACTGAAGGCGCGTCAGCTCGGCCAGCATCTCGCCGCGATGCACCAGGGGCAGGCGCCGTTCGCGGGCGGCCAGCATCTCGGGATTGTCGGCCTTGATGGCGGTGGAATAGACGATGGCCGAGGCGCCCTCGATATTGGCCGCCCCCTGGCCGATGAACACCTTGATCCCCAGCTTCTCCAGCCGCTCGGTGTTGGCGCCGGCCTTGGCGTCGGAGCCCTGCACCGAATAGCCGATGCGCAACATGATCTCGGCGATGCCGCTCATGCCGATCCCGCCGATGCCGATGAAGTGCACGGGGCCGACGGGAAACGGGACAGGACGGCGGTTCATGGGATCGGCCTACTGTCGGGCTGCGGTCTTTTCGACCAGGTCGGCCAGGCGCTCGGCGGCGTCGGGCTTGGCGATGGAGCGGGCGCCGGCGGCCATGCGGGCCAGGCGGTCGGGGTTGGTCAGCAGCTTTTCCAGGGCGTTGGCCATGGAGTCGACGGTGAGCTGGTGCTCGCGCGCCACCTGGGCGCCGCCGGCGTCGGCCATGACCTTGGCGTTCTGGCCCTGGTCGTCGTCCAGCGCGATGGCGAGCGGGATGAGGATGGCGGGTTTGCCGGCGATGGCGAACTCGCAGACCGTGCCGGCGCCGGAGCGGCCGATCACCAGGTGGGCGTCCTTCAGGCGGCCGGCCATGTCGCGGAAGAAGGGGGCGATCTCGGCCTCCACCATGGCGTCGGCATAGATCTTCCGGGCGTTGTCCATGCTCTCGGCGCGGGTCTGCTGCTGCACCTTCAGGCGGGCGCGCAGGGACTCGGGCAGCATCCGGATGGCCTCGGGCATCAGCTCCGACAGCAGGCGAGCGCCCTGGCTGCCGCCGGTGATCAGGATGCGGATGGGCCCGTCGGCGGTGGGCGGCTCATAGGGCAGGTCGTAGAGGGCGCGGATCTCCGGGCGCACCGGATTGCCCACCACCACGGCGGCGTCGGCCACCTTGGGCGGGGCCTTCTGCAGCATGGGGAAGGCGCAGGCCACGGCCTTCACGTGGCTGACCAGCCGGCGGTTGGCGCGGCCCATGACCGCGTTCTGCTCGTGCATCACGGTGGGCAGGTTCAGCGTGATCCCGGCCAGCAGGCCCGGCACGGAGGGATAGCCGCCGAAGCCCACCACCACGTCGGGCTGGATGCGCCGGAAGGCGGCGCGGGCCTGCATGACCCCGCGCAGGATGGAGAGGCCGGCCAGCGCCATGCCGACCGGGTCGCGGGGCTTGTAGGTGCGGGCCGAGAGCCCAATGCGCTCCTCGGCCGGGAAGCTCTCGGCGAAGGCGGCCACCCGCTCGTCGCTGGCCAGCACGATGCGCCAGCCCCGGGCGATCAGGGCCTCGGAAAGGGCCTGGGCGGGGAAGAGGTGCCCACCGGTGCCTCCGGCGGCGACGACGGCGATCTTGCGCATGGGTGCGCTTTAGGCGAACGCCGCCGACTTGGCGAGGCCCTCGCCCTGGGAATAGGCCCCGGGACGGCGCCGGGTGAGCGCCAGCGCCAGGCCGAGCGTCAGGCAGATGGCCAGCATGGAGGAGCCCCCATAGGAGATGAACGGCAGGGTCATGCCCTTGGTGGGGATCATGTTGAGGTTCACCGCCACATTGATGAAGACCTGCTCGCCCACCAGGACGAACAGGCCGGCCGCGGCCACCTGCTGGAAGGGATCGCTGAGCTTCATGGCCTTGTAGAGGCCGCGGATCACCACGAAGGCGAACAGCGAGATCAGCATCAGGGAGAAGATCAGGCCGTATTCCTCGGCCGCCACCGAATAGATGAAGTCGGTGTGCAGGTCGGGGACGTGGCGCTTCATCACCCCCTCCCCCGGACCGCGGCCGAAGAAGCCGCCGGCGGCGATGGCCTCGGCCGCGCGGTCCACCTGGTGGGTGTCGGCGCGGTCGGGGCTGAGGAAGCGGTCGACGCGGCTGGCCACGTGGGGGAACAGGAAATAGGTCGAGGACAGGCCCGCCAGCGCGGTTCCCCCCAGCAGCATGACCCAGGAGAGCGGCACGCCGGCCATCCAGAAGGCCGCGCCGAAGGCCACGGTGATCAGCACCGTCTGGCCGACGTCGGGCTGGATCAGCAGCAGGCCCACCGACAGCAGGTAGAGGCCAAAGGCGATGGTGACGCCGGGCACGCCCTGGCCCTTCTGCCCCTCGGCGAACATCCAGGAGACCAGGATGATCAGGGCCGGCTTCATGAACTCCGACGGCTGCAGGGTGAAGCCGGCGAACTCCAGCCAGCGGGTCGCCCCCTTGGCGTTGTGGCCGATGAAGGGCAGCACCGCCATGATGGCGATGGCGGCGATGTAGATGAAGAAGGCCGCCCGCCGCACGCCCTTGGTGTCCAGCATCGAGGTGGAGATCAGGATCACCGAGCCGACGGCGGCGAACAGGCACTGGCGCACGGCGAAGTGGAAGGGGTCGCCGACATTCATCCGCGCCGCGGCCGACGGGCTGGCGGCGAAGGACATCATCACCCCCAGGATGATCAGGACCCCAAGCGCGCCCAGCATCCAGCGGTCGATGGTCCACCACCAGACCCCCACCGGCGTGCGGTCGCTGCGCGCGAAGGCGTGAGCCTGGGTGGGGTTCATGCGCGGGCTCCCTTGGCCGCCGGCGCGGTCAGGGCCTGGACGGCGGCGCGGAACGCCTCGCCCCGGGCCTCGAAGTCGGCGAACTGGTCGAAGGAGGCGCAGGCCGGCGAGAGCAGGACGACGGCGTCCTGGCCCTTGGCGGCGGCGTCGGCATAGGCCTTGGCCACGGCGACCTCCATGGTCCCGCAGGCGACGGTCGGGGCCTTGCCCTTCAGGGTCTCGGCGAAGGCCTCGGAGGCCTCGCCGATCAGGTAGGCGGTCTCGATCTTGGGGAACAGGTCGGCCAGGGCGTCGATGCCGCCGGTCTTCGGCTGGCCGCCGGCGATCCAGTAGAACTTCGGATAGCTCGACATGGCCTGGCGGGCGGCGTCGGTGTTGGTGGCCTTGCTGTCGTTGACGAAGCGGACGCGGCCGAGCTGGCCGACGGTCTCCATGCGGTGGGCCAGGCCCGGGAAGCTCATCAGGCCCTCGGCGGCGTCCTCGGGCGAGATGCCCAGGCCGCGGGCGGCGGAATAGGCCGCGGCCGCGTTCTGCCAGTTGTGGCGGCCCGGCAGGGAGCGGGCCCGCAGCAGGTCGGCCACCTCGACGGCGCGCTCGCCGGTGGCGTCGTAGAGCAGGCCCTGCAGGGCGTAGACGCCGCGGCCCATGGCCTTGGAGGCCGAGATCGGCACGATGGTGCGGCGGTTGGCGGCGGTGATCTCGGTGCAGATCCGCTGGCCCCAGGGATCATCCACCCCGATGACGGCGGTGTCGCCCTTGCCCTGGTTGAGCAGGATGCGGCGCTTGGCGGCGACATAGCCCTCCATGCCGCCGTGGCGCTCCAGGTGGTCGGGGGAGACGTTGAGCAGGATGGCGACGTCGGGCTTCAGGCTGGTGGTCAGGTCGAGCTGGTAGGAGCTCATCTCCAGGACGTATACGGCGCCGCCGTGCATGTCCTCGAGGTCCAGGACCCCGACGCCGATATTGCCGCCGACGCGGGTGTCGCGGCCGGCCGTGGCGCAGATGTGGCCGATCAGGGCGGTGGTGGTGGACTTGCCGTTGGTGCCGGTGATGGCGACGATCTTCGGGCGCTTGTGCTCGGGAGCGGCGTTCACGGTGCGGGCGAACAGCTCCATGTCGCCGACGATCTCGACCCCGGTCTCGCGGGCCTTGGTGACGGTCCAGTGCGGCTCGGGATGGGTGAGCGGCACGCCCGGGGACAGCATCAGGGCGGCGAACTGGCTCCAGTCGGCGGTGGACAGGTCCACCAGGGGCAGGCCCTCGGCCTCCGCGGCGGCGCGGCCCTCGGGCCGCTCATCCCACAACGCCACCTGGGCGCCGCCGGCCACCAGGGCGCGCGCGGCGGCGAGACCCGTGCGGGCCAGGCCGAACACGGCGACCGTCCTGCCTTCGAAGCCGCGGACCGGGATCATGATCTGCTCACGCCCTCCCTACCGCAGCTTCAGGGTGGCGAGGCCCAGGATGGCCAGGACCACGGCGATGATCCAGAAGCGGATCACCACGGTGGATTCCGACCAGCCGAGCTTCTCGAAATGGTGGTGGATCGGGGCCATGCGGAACACCCGCTTGCCCGTCAGCTTGAAGGAGGCGACCTGGATCATCACCGACAGGGTCTCCAGCACGAAGAGACCGCCGATGATGCCGAGCACGATCTCGTGCTTGGTGGCCACGGCCACGGCGCCAATGGAGCCGCCCAGGGCGAGTGAACCGGTGTCGCCCATGAAGATCTTGGCCGGGGGGGCGTTGTACCAGAGGAAGCCCAGGCCGGCCCCGATCATGGCCCCGCAGAACACGCCCACCTCCCCCACGCCGGGGACGAAGTGGAGTTGCAGATAGCGGGCGAAGACATAGTTGCCGACGAGATAGGTGATCAGGCCGAAGGCGGCGGCGGCGATCATCACCGGCACGGTGGCCAGGCCGTCCAGGCCGTCGGTGAAGTTCACGGCGTTGGCCGCGCCGACGATGATGAAGGCGCCGAAGGCCAGGTAGAACCAGCCCATGTTCAGCAGCAGGCCCTTGAAGATCGGGAAGGCCACCGAGGTGGCGAGCTCCGGGGCTTCCGGCGGGCGGCCGCCATAGATGACGATGAGGGCCACGGCGGCGACCGCGATGGCGGCCTCCAGCAGCAGGCGGACCTTGCCCGACACGCCTTCGGTCGTCTGCTTGGTGACCTTGGCGTAGTCGTCGGTGAAGCCGAGGATCCCGTAGCCCACGGTCACCAGCAGGACCGCCCAGACATAGACGTTGGACAGGTCGCTCCACAGCAGGGTGCCCACCAGCAGGCCGGCCAGGATCATGACGCCGCCCATGGTGGGGGTGCCGGCCTTCTCCACCACGTGACGGGCGATGCCGTCGGCGCGGATCGGCTGGCCCTTGCCCTGCTTGGCCTGCATCCAGCGGATGAAGCGCGAGCCCATCAGGACCACCACGATCTGGGCGGTGAACAGCGCCATGCCGGTGCGGAAGGTCAGGTATTTCAGCAGGTTGAGGACCGGCACATGGCCGCCCGCCGACATCTGCTCATACAGCCAATAGAGCATCAGCCCGCCTCCCCGGAACGCGCATCGAGGGCGACCAGCGCGGCTGTCACCGCGCCCGCCTTCGAGCCGTTGGACCCCTTCACCATCACCAGGTCGCCAGGCTCTACGGCCCGGGTGACCTGCGGCGCCAGCTCTGCCGCAGACTCGGCGTACCCCCCGCGCCGAGTCGGCGGAAGGGCGTCCCAGAGGGATTTCATCAGGGGACCGGCGCAGAACACCAGGTCGATGGCCGCCTTTTCGAGCGGCTCGGCCAGGCCGGCATGGAAGGCGGGGCCGCCCTCCCCCAGCTCCAGCATGTCGGTCAGCGCGACGATCCGCCGCCCCGAGGCCTTGCGGGCGCCGAGGGTCGCGAAGGCCGCGGTCATGGAGATCGGGTTGGCGTTGTAGCTCTCGTCGATCAGGGTGAAGGCCCCACCCGGCAGGCGGATGATCTTCTCGGCGCCGCGACCCTCCAGGGGTTCGAAGGACCCGAGCGCCGCCAGGCTGTCGCCGAGGGAGACGTCGAGGGCCTCCAGCATCAGCAGCACCGCCATGCTGTTGGGGCCCCAGTGGAAACCGGTCTGCAGGATCGGGAAGTCCAGCGCCTTGCCGTGCAGCCGGGCCTGGACCACGGCGTGGCCGGCCTGGGGCTGGAAGTCGATCAGACGGGCGTCGCAGGCCTCGCCGGCGCCGAAGCTCAGCACCTTGCCGCCGGCGGCGCGGGCCGCGTCGCTCAGCAGGTCGAACCACTTGTTGTCCGCGTTGAGGATGGCCACGCCGCCCGGCTCCAGGCCGTCGAAGATCTCGGCCTTGGCGCGGGCCACCCCGATCTCGCCGTCCGGGAAGTTCTCCACATGGACTGGGCCCACGGTGGTGATGGCCACGGCGTGGGGCCGCACGAAGCGGGTGAGCGGGGTGATCTCGTCGGCGTGGTTCATGCCGATCTCGAACACGGCGCGCTCGGTGTCGCGGGGCATGCGGGCCAGCGTCAGGGGCACGCCGATGTGGTTGTTGTAGCTCTTCACCGAGGAATGGGCCTTGCCCGCCAGCATCAGGCCGGCGCGGACCGCCTGGGTGACGCTGGTCTTGCCCACCGAGCCGGTGACCGCCCCGCGGCGCACCTGAGGCGCGCGAACCCGGGACGCTTCCCCCAGCAATTCCAAGGCCTTGAAGGTGTCTTTCACCAGGACGTGGGGGCCATCCACCGCCTGGCTGACCAGGGACCCGGCCGCGCCCTTGGCCAGGGCCGGGGCGACGAACTCGTGACCGTCGCGGACCCCGGCCAGGGCCACGAACAGGTCGCCGGTCTCGATGGAGCGGGTGTCGATGGAGACGCCGTCCACGGCGAAGTCGCCGACCACCTGGCCGCCGGTCGCCCGGGCGATTTCGTCTGCGGTCCAGAGGCTCATGGCTCGCCTCGCAGGGCCTGCTCGGTCTCGACCACGTCGTCGAAGTGATGCACCACGCCGGCGATGGTCTGGGTCTGCTCATGGCCCTTGCCGGCCACCACGAGGATGTCGCCGGCCCCCAACAGGGCCACGCCCGCGCGGATCGCCGACCGGCGGTCACCGATGTTCTGCAGGCCGGTCGTCCCGGCCATGACCTCGGCGCGGATGGCGGCGGGGTCCTCGCTGCGGGGATTGTCGTCGGTGACGATGCCGACGTCGGCGTACTGGGCGCCGATGGCCCCCATCAGCGGACGCTTGGTGCGGTCGCGGTCACCGCCGGCCCCGAACACCACGATCAGCTTGCCTTCGACGTGCGGCCGCAGGGCCTTGAGCACCGTCTCCAGGCCGTCCGGCGTATGGGCGTAGTCCACATAGGCGACGCCGCCCTTCGGACTCGTCCCGATCAGCTGCAGCCGGCCCGGCGCGCCCTCCAGGGTCTCCAGGGCCTTCATGACGCCGGCCACGGGCTCGCCCGCGGCGATGCAGAGGCCGGCCGCCACCAGGGCGTTTGAGGCCTGGTAGCCGCCCACCAGGGGCAGGTTGACCTCATAGGTCCGGCCCTGGGCGGCGATGGTCAGGCGCTGGCCCTCCGGGGTCGGGATGCGGGAGACCAGGGTCAGGCCCTGCCCCGCCTCGCCCACCGACATGACGCTCTGGCCGTGGGTCACGGCGGCGGCGGCGAAGGCGTCATAGGCGTCGGAATCGGCGTTCAGCACGGCGGTCCCGCCGCGCGGCAGCAGGTCGTTGAAGAGGCGCAGCTTGGCGTCGCGATAGGCCTCCATCGTGACGTGATAGTCGAGGTGGTCCTGGGTCAGGTTCAGGAAGCCGGCGGCGGAGATCCGCGCCCCATCCAGGCGGCGCTGGTCCACCCCGTGGGAGGAGGCCTCCAGGGCCAGGTGGGTGACGCCCAGGTCCACCAGCTTGCTCATCAGCTCGGCGACGTCGGCGGCGTCCGGGGTGGTGAGGCCGGGGGGCGTCAGTTGCGCCTCGAAGCCGTCCGGGCCGGTGGCGTAGACGCCCAGGGTGCCCATGCTGGCGGCGCGATGGCCGCCGGCGTTGAAGATCTGGCGGCAGAAGGCGGCCACCGAGGTCTTGCCGTTGGTGCCGGTCACCGCCACCACCGTGGCCGGCTGCACCTTCCAGAAGGCGGCGGCGGCGAGCGCATAGGCGCGGCGCGGATCGGGCGTCACGATGAAGGGCGCATCGACGCCGGGCGCCTCGGCGGTGGCGATCACGGCGGCGGCGCCAGCGGCCACGGCGCTGGGCACGAAGGCCAGGCCGTCGGCCTTGGTCCCCGGCAGGGCGGCGAACAGGAAGCCCGGCTTCACCTTGCGGCTGTCGGCGGTCACGCCCTCGATCATGGGATCGACGGCGAGGTCGCGGGCCACCAGCTCTGACAGCCGCACGCCCATCAGTGTTCGCTCTCGATGGGGACGACGGCGTCCGTGGGCGTCGCGGCCACCAGGTCGGGACGGCGGGCCACGCCCAGGAAGGGGGCGACGCGGTCGATCACCCGGCCCGCGGCCGGGGCGGCGGTCCAGCCACCCGTGGCGAAGCCGAAGGTCTCCGGCGTGCCCTTGGGCTCGTCCATCAGGATCAGCACGAAATAGCGGTCGGCCTCCAGGGGACCGTCGGTGGGGAAGACCGCGGCGAAGGAGGAGACCAGGATGTTGCTGGAATAGCGGCCACCGATCACCTTGTTGGCCGAGCCGGTCTTGCCGCCGACCCGCAGGCCCGGCGCATTGGCCTTGCCGCCGGTGCCGCGCACGACGTTGACCCGCATCAGGTCCAGCATGGCCCGGGAGGTCTCCTCGGAGACCGCGCGGGTCCCCTCGGGCCGGGTTCCCGGCTTCATCGGCCGGATGGTCAGGGGCACATAGGTCCCGCCATTGAGGATCGCCCCCATGCCGGCGGCGACCGCCAGGGGCGAGACGGAGATGGCGTGGCCGAAGGAGGTGGAGGCGACGTCGTTCTCGTTCCAGTGCCGCGGCACGATGGGCCTGGCGCTCTCCGACAGCTCCACCGGGGCCGCCCGGGTCAGGCCGAAGGCCTTGAAGTACTTCTGCACCGTGGCCGAGCCGGCCTGCAGGGCCAGCTTGGTGGTGCCGATGTTCGACGAGTGGATGAAGATGTCGGCCACCGACATGATCTTGTTCTCGGCGTGGTAGTCGTGGATCACCTGGTTGCCGATCTTCACCGGCTGGCGGGCGTCGAAGGTGGAGGCGAGCGTCGCGGTGCCGGAGTCCAGCCCCATGGCCACGGTGAAGACCTTGAAGGTCGAGCCCATCTCATAGACCGAGGCCGCGGCGTGGTTGATCAGCTGCTCGGGCGTGGCCTTGCCGGCCAGGTTGGGGTCGAAGGTCGGATAGGAGGCGATGCCGAGGATCTCGCCGGTGTGGACATTGGTGATGATCCCCACCGCGCCCTTGGCCTGGTGCGCGGCGGCGGCCTTGTAGAGTTCGTCCTCCAGGGCGGCCTGCACCCGCAGGTCGATGGAGAGCGGCGTGGCCTGATGGCTGGGGGCGCCGCCGCGGATGGCGTCGTTGAGGGCCAGTTCGGCGCCCGAGAGCCCCTCCCCGCCGGTGTCGGCGAAGCCGATCAGGTGGGCCGCCGTCGTGCCCAGGGGATAGAGCCGGCGCTGTTCGGGCTCGAAGGTGACGCCAGGCAGGCCCAGCTCGTGGATGCGGCCGCGGACCTCCGGGGTCAGGCCGCCCACCAGGAAGCTGCGGCGCTCGCCGCGCAGGGCGCGTTCCAGCCGCGCCGGGGACAGGCCCGGCAGGGCGGCGTGCAGGGCGCGGCGAGTCTCGGCGGTGTCCCAGATCTCGCGCGGATCGACATAGAGGCCGTAGTGCAGCAGGTCGGCGGCCAGCATGGCGCCGTTGCGGTCGGTGAGATCGGCGCGGGCGGCGCCCACCGGGCCGGCCAGGCCATTGCCGCGGCCGGCGTCGGAGAACAGGGCCATGCGGGTGGCGCCGACGCCGAGGGTGACGAACCCGGCGGCGAACATGGCGGCCACGAAGAAGATGCGGATGCGGGTGTCGTCTTCGGCCTTGCCGGCCGCCTTGGCGCGCTCGAAGGCGTGCTCCAGGCCCCAGAGCCGCGCCTTCAGCCAGCCCCAGCCGGGGGCCTGGAAGTTGGGATGGGCCAGGCTCACGACGCCGGCTCCTTGCGCGCGATCTCGGCCAGGGCGTCGGGGGTGACCTCACGCTTGGCGGAGATGGGCGCCAGGCCGAGATAGCCGGTGGAGAGCTGCTCGATGCGCGAGGGCTGCTCCAGGTGGCTGACCTCGGCCTTCAGCAGGCGGATGCGGTCGTGCTCGGCGGCGATCTGGCGCTCCACCAGGGCGATCTCGGAGCGCTCGCGCCCGGCGATGGTCTTGGCCAGATAGACCGACATCACCAGGGCCATCAGCAGGGCCAGGGCCACGACGTCGACGAGGCGGAAGCCCCGGACCCGGCGATCCAGCAGGCTCATGCGGCCTCCTTCCAGACCGGCGCGGCGGTGCGGACCGCGGCGCGGAGCTTGGCCGAACGGGCGCGGGGATTGGCCGCGATCTCGGCCTCGGACGGGGCGCGGGCCCCCTTGAAGATCATCTCGAAGCTGGGGGCGGCGCCGGCCTGGGCCGGCGGCAGGTGGCGCGAGCCGGCCGGGGTCTGGCCCGCCCGGGGGATGAAGAAGGACTTCACAATGCGATCCTCCAGCGAGTGGAAGGTCACCACCGCCAGGCGGCCGCCCGGCTTGAGGACGCGCTCGGCGGCGACCAGGCCCGCCTCCAGCTCGCCCAGCTCGTCGTTCACCGCGATGCGCAGCCCCTGGAAGGTGCGGGTGGCGGGGTGAACCTTGGCGCCCCGGCGGCCGCCCAGGACGCGCTCGACGAAGTCGGCGAACTCCAGGGTGCGCGCGAAGGGCTGCTCCTCGCGGCGGCGCGCGATGGCGCCGGCGATGCGGCGGGCCTTCTTCTCCTCGCCGTAGACCCAGAAGATCCGCGACAGTTCGGCGGGTTCGGCGGTGTTGATCAGATCGGCGGCGGTGGGCCCCTCGGCGCCCATCCGCATGTCCAGCGGGCCGTCGCGCATGAAGGAGAAGCCGCGGTCGGCCTCGTCCAGCTGCATGGAGGAGACCCCCAGGTCCAGGGCGACGCCGTCGACGGAGCCCTCCCCCAGCCGGTCGTCCATCTCGGAGAAGCAGGCCTCGATGAGCTGGAAGCGGTCGCCCAGCCCCTCGGCGAACCGGCGGGCGGTGGGGTCGCGGTCGAAGGCGATGACCTCAGCCCCGGTGGCCAGCAGGGCCCGCGAATAGCCCCCGGCCCCGAAGGTGCCGTCGACGATGCGCTGGCCGGGACCCGGTTTGAGCGCCTCGATCACCTCGGCCATCAGGACGGGGACGTGGGGGGCGCTCATGAACCGGCCCCGGCGCGGGCGGCGCGCTGGGCGCCGCGCAGCTGGGCCAGGCCCTCGCGGGCGATCTCGCGCTGGGCGGCGCGGTGGGCCTGGAACGCCTCGCGCTCCCAGATCTGGAACCGGTCGCCGAGGCCGACGACCACGACCCAGTCGCTGAGGCCGAACATGTCGCAGAGCCCCTCGGGCAGGGTCACCCGGCCGGCGGTGTCGAAGCTCATCTTGGCCAGGCCGCCGAGGATCGAGGTCTCCAGGGCCGAACGCAGGGGGTCGCCGAAATCCATCTCGTCGATCACGCCTAGGTAACGGTCCAACAGGGCTTTGCCGCCACCTTCGATGCAGTCGGCCTCGATGGAAGGGAAGCAGATGATTCCGTCGAAGGGGCCAGAGGCGAGAGCGCGGAATTCCTGCGGCACAACGATGCGCCGCTTTGCGTCCAGCTGCTTCTCGAACGTCGAGACGAACATCCCGCCGCGCCCCAGTTTCTCGCCCCCGATCGGGCCGCCCTCACTCCGCCTAGAGGACCCAAACCGACGCGGCCCCAGCACTCAGCGAACAAGAATTGGGTTAACACGGGCTCAACTGGGCGACAATGCCTCTGAATGACTATTTGGCGCGGATTCAAAGATGTCGCAGACAAGTATGGTTAACGCCGGTAAACACTCCACAGAACATACAGAGAACTCGTTAAATATAGCGGCGGAACGTCGCATAGGTTGTGGAGAATTAGAGTCGCGCGCGAAGGCTGAGCCAGCGCCCTTGCTCTACGCGTCTCGCCGGCGGGAAATGATGGACCAGACGGCCTGTAAGCCGGGTTCTGTGCCGCCCGCCGAGGCGGGCATTGGCGATCATTCCTCTGGACCGCCCATCGCTGGACGGTTCTCGCGACCTACCCGGGTGTCTCGGGCCTACGACAGCCCTACCGGCGAACCGGCGCGACACCCCTATTCGGTCTTGCTCCTGGCGGGGCTTGCCATGCCGTCCCCATTGCTGGGTCCGCGGTGCGCTCTTACCGCACCCTTTCACCCTTCCCCTCCTGCGCTTTCAGCTTCGGAGGGCAAGCCCTGCGGAGCCTTGGCGGAGCAGGGAGGTCTGCTCTCTGTGGCGCTATCCCTAGGGTCACCCCCGGTGGGCGTTACCCACCGCCATGTCGTCGTGGAGCCCGGACTTTCCTCGCCTGCCGAAGCAGGCGCGACCGCCCAGCCATCTGGTCCGCGCGTTAGATGGGCGCAGACGCCCTCGGGGTCAATCGGCCAGCCGGCCGTAGACCAACTGGTCCCAGTAGCGCCCCTTCCAGTGGGCGTGGTCGCGCAGGGTCCCCTCCAGCGAGAAGCCGTGCCGTTCCAGCAGGGCGCAGGAGCGGGCGTTGCCGAGGGTGACCATGGCCTCGATGCGCCGCAGGGCGAGGTCGCGGAAGCCGAAGGCCAGCACGTGGGGCAGGATCTGGCTCATCACCCCCCGCCCCCAGTCGGCGCGGCGCAGGTCGTAGGCCACCTCGCCGCGGCGGGCGCGGTCGAACACCAGGTTGTTGAAGCCCACCGTGCCGATCAGGGCCGGGTCGCCGGCCCGCCGGATCGTCCAGCGCACCCCGCCGTCGCCGGCCGCCAGCTCCGTCCCCCAGTCGATGATCTCGTGGGCCTGGGCCAGGCTGGTGAGGGGGGCGATGTCCATGTACTCGGCCACGAAAGGGTCACCGAACAACTCCAACAGCCCCGCGGCGTCGTCGCGTTGCAGGGGGGCGAGCCGGTAGTCGCCGACGATCAGGGCGCAGCTGGCCAGCCCCAGGCTCACGGCCGCCGCGTCCCGGCCATCAGGCGCCGATCCGCAGCAGGGCGATCAGCCGGGCCCGGGTCTCCCCGTCGGCGATCCCGTCCACCCTCTCCGGCCGCCAGTGGCGCTGGAAGGCGGTGACCACGGCGGTGGTGTGGGCGTCGAAGCTCCCGGACGGGGCGCAGTCATAGCCCAGCCGCGTGAAGCCGGCCTGCAGGGCGAAGACCGCGGCCCCCTCCTCCCCCTCGGCCAGGGGCAGGCCCGGGGCGGCGGCGGGCTCGGCCCACAGGCCGTGGCCGGCCTCGGCGAGCCGCTTCCAGGGGAACAGTTCGCCGGGGTCCTGCTTGCGGTCCGGCGCGACGTCGGAATGGCCGACGATGGCGCCGTCCTCGATGGTCCAGCGGGTGCGGATCTCGCTCACCAGCTCGATCACCGCGGCGATCTGCGCCTCCGGGAAGGGGCGGTAGCCGAACTCGTGGCCGGGATTGACGATCTCGATCCCCACCGAGCGGCCGTTGATGTCGCGCTCGCCCTTCCAGGAGGAGACCCCGGCGTGCCAGGCCCGCCGCTCCTCGGCCACCAGGGTGAAGACCCGGCCGTCCTCCTCCACCACATAGTGGGCCGAGACCTTGGCCTCGGGATCGCGCAGGCGCGCGATGGCCCCCTCCCCGGTCTGCATGCCGGTATAGTGGAGGACGATCATGTCCGGCGGGGTCTTGCGAACGTCGAAATTGGGCGAGGGCGCCGGGATCGGAGTCATGGGCGCGAGGTTATTGCGACCGGTTGCGCAAGGCCACCAGCAAAGCCACGGCCTGGCTGGGTCGCAGGGCGATCACCAGCACCCCGGCCAGGGCGATGGCGGTGCCGAAGGCCATCCGCAGGTCGAAGACGTCGTGGGTGAAGATCACCCCCATGCCGATGGTGGCCAGGGGCGTCATCAGGGTGAGCGGCGAGATCAGGTTGGCCTCATACTTCTGGATCAGGCTGTAATAGAGGGTGTGGGCCAGGACCGAGACCACGAGCCCTGAGAACAGGGCCGAGGCCACGAAGGGCCAGCCGGCGGTGATGCCTGCCTGGACTTGGCCGGGCTCCAGGGCCGCGCTCAGGGCCACCATGGGTATGAGCGATGACAGTCCCACCCAGGCCTGCAGGCGCAGGGGCTTCACGCCCTCCATCTGCTTCATCATCACCGCCCCCAGCCCGCCCAGGAAGGAGGCCGCGACGATGAACAACAGGCCGCCCGAGATCTTGAAGCCGTGGGGATCCCACATCACCGCCAGCACGCCGGTGAGGGTCAGCAGCATGCCGGCGATCCGCCGCCCGGTGAGCCGCTCCCCCAGGATCAGGAAGGACAGCAGGGTGGTGATCGGCACGCCGACCTGGCTGACGATGGCCACGGCCGAGGGGCTGGCGGTCTTCAGGCCGATGAACACCAGGGCGAAGGTGCCCGCCCCCATCAGCACGCCCACCACCAGCATCCGCCAGCGCGGACGGGGCATGGGCAACAGCCAGGGGAAGACCGCGATCAGCACCACGGCGAAGCGCACGGCGGCATAGAACATCGGCGGCACGCCCAGATGGGCCACCACGAACTTCGACACGATGTTGTTGGCCGCCCAGACGACGCAGACGAAGGCCAGCAGGGCGAAATCCCGAAGCGACATGATCCGGGCTTAGAGCGTGTTTGCGACAGGGCGCCAATGTTTGTCGGCTCACGCCGCTGGAAACATATCGGGCGGCCAATTCAAGGCGCCGGCCCTCTGGTTGGCGGGCCGCGCCTCCAGACGCCGAACATAGGCGTCCAGCACGAGATCGGCGGGGATTTCCCCGGTGTGTCGCCCCATGGCGAGGGTCGCGCCGACCATGATGTCGGCGGCCGTGAAGGTGTCGCCTAGCAGGTAGGGGCCGTGCGCCAAGGCTTCGGCCAGAATGCGCATCGCCTCGGGAAGAGGCCGCCAGCCGGCGCCCCAGCCTCCAGGCTTCTGCGGCAGGGTGACCCCGGCCGTCGCCCGCGCGGGGTCCAGGGCCGCCGTCGACCACACCATCCAGCTCAGATAGGCGCCCCGGCGCGGATCCTCGATCCTGGGCGCCAGGGTCCCGTAGCCGTGGCGATCGCCGAGATAGAGGCAGATGGCCGGTGTCTCTCGGACCACCGCCTCGCCGTCTGTCAGGGTCGGGACCTCGCCAGTGGGATTGAGCCGCAGATAGGCTTCGGGGCGCGGCTTACCGGACCGCCGGTCGATCAGTTCGGTGCGGTAGGCGACCCGTAGTTCCTCCAGCATCCACAAGGCCGTGAAGGACCGCGTGGCGACGCCGCGATAGAGGACAAGGTCGGACATGACCTAGCTCCGCCGTCGCGTGAACCGCAGCGCCGTGAGGGTGTCGGAGAAGCCGACGACCTTGGAGTCCACGAGGCCGTGAGCCTTGGCCGCCGCCATCACCTCGACGTCCTTGAGCGCCGCCGCCTTGCCCTTGCGCGAGACGATCCACAGGGCGCCCTTGTCGGCCAGGGCCGGGATCAGGTCGGGGATGCGGTCCAGCTCGGCGGCGCTGTCGGCGGCGTAGAACAGGATGTCGATGTCGGCGAGGTCGCCGACGGGGGCGGCGTCCCGCTCGGTGAGTTCGTCGGCCAGGGCGTCGTCGGCGACGTTCAGCACGGCCACCCTCATGCCGGCCTTCACCCCCAGTTTGTCCAGCCGGCCCTTGGGATTGAGGATGGCGTCGGCCCAGCTCGCGGCGGCCTTCTCGCCCAGGGTGAAGCGCGAGCCGTCGGCCAGGACCAGGTCGCCGGCCTCGGCGCGGACGCCGGTCAGGTCGTCGCCCTGGAACACCCGGCGCTGGGCGCCGCGGAACAGGAGCTTGGGCGCTTCATATTGCAGGCGGCCGGCGTCCTCGCCGTCGGCGAACCTCGCGCGAACCTGAGCGTCCTTGCCCATGGCGTCCCTCCCCATCCGCGCCAAGCTTGGCCAAGCGGACGGGGCCGCGCAAGTCTAGCGCTTGGGTGTCTTGGCATCCCTGGGCGCGGGCGGCGGCTTGCCCTGATTGCGCCGGGCCGGCGCCGAGAGATTGCCCAGGAAGGCGAAGGACAACAGGGCGTGGTCCATCTTCGTCACAGTCATTTGGCGTCTCCTTGACCAGCTGGTCGAGCCAGAAAGAGACGCGAAGCGGCTTCCAGGGGCTTGCACCCTCCTAGTCGTCAGCGCGTCGGAGTCTC
Organism: Phenylobacterium sp. GW821-FHT12F10; assembly: GCF_058806695.1. Taxonomy (NCBI): domain Bacteria; kingdom Pseudomonadati; phylum Pseudomonadota; class Alphaproteobacteria; order Caulobacterales; family Caulobacteraceae; genus Phenylobacterium; species Phenylobacterium sp. GW821-FHT12F10. Next base: position 2,265,068 of record NZ_JBXAPY010000001.1, read on the forward strand.
AGGGTCCGCCGACGCTCGAAAAATGCAAGAAAAAGATCCGCTCACGGACTAAATCAGCCTACGGAATATCCCATAGGTCTTTGATTTTATGCGATTTGAATTCACGTTCGCATAGCCGATCGCGGCGAGGTGTCGCGCCCAGGACACACCGCTCGGGGAGCCCAATTCGACACGGAATCGCACCGGAAGAACTCTGTCTGGAATAATTCGTGTACGGCCTATATTCGCGGGCGCGGCGCGAGCGGCTCCTTCCCCCCGAACGGGGAGAAGGAGCGCTTGAGTCCTAGGCCGCCTTGCCGAGCGACAGGGTCTCGTAGCGGGCCAGGTGATGGTCGGTGGAGCCGAAGGCGCCCTCGATCATGGTGGCGCGCTTGAAGTAGTGGCCGATGGCCATCTCGTCGGTCATGCCCATGCCGCCGTGGATCTGGATGGCGTTCTGGCCGACGAACTTGCAGGCCTTGCCGATCTGCACCTTGGCGCCCGACACGCCCTTGGCGCGCTCGATGGCCGGTTCGCTGAGCTTGATGTCGGCCATGTAGGTCATGGAGATCGACTGTTCGAGCTGGATGAACATGTCCACCATCCGGTGCTGCAGCACCTGGAAGCTGGAGATCGGCTGGCCGAACTGCTTGCGCTGGCGGGCGTATTCCACCGTGCCCTCGTGCAGTTGGCGCAGCACGCCGCAGGCCTCAGCGCAGGTGGCGGCGATGGCCTCGTCGATCACCTGCTCCACCAGCGGCAGGGCCTGGCCCTCGGGGCCGACGATGGCGTCGGCGCCGACGGCCACGTTCTCGAAATAGACCTCCGAGGCGCGGAAGCCGTCCACGGTGGGATAGTCCCGGGTGGTGACGCCCTTGGCGGTCTTCGGCACGACGAACACCGACACGCCCTGGGCCTCGCGCTGGCCGCCGCCGGTGCGGGCCGTCACGATCAGATGGGTGGCGTAGGGGGCGCCGATCACCACGGCCTTGTGGCCATTGATGACATAGCCCGCGCCGTCCTTCTTGGCCGTGGTCTTCAGGTCGCTCCAGGTGTAGCGGCCCTGGGGCTCGGCATAGGCGAAGGCGAAGATGGCGTCGCCGGCGATGATCTTGCCGATCAGGTCGTCGGCCCCGGCCGGCTTGCCGTGCTTGAGGAAGCCGCCGCCGATCACCACGGTGGGCAGGTAGGGCTCCACCACCAGGGCCTTACCCAGCTCCTCCATGATGACCATGTTGTCGGTGGTCCCGCCGCCCAGGCCGCCCTGGGCCTCGGAGAACGACGCCCCCAAGATGCCGAGCTCGTCGGCGAAGGCCTTCCAGACCTGCGGCCGCCAGCCGGCCTCGGTCTTCAGCGCCGCGCGGCGCTGGTCGAAGCTGTAGTTGTCGGCCAGGTAGCTGGCGACGGTGTCGCGCAGCATCGACTGTTCTTCGGTGAAGCTGAAATCCATCGTTCGTCCCCAAGGGTAGGGGCCGCCGGCGTCCTCCCTGGCGGCCCGTCAGTGTTCTTACGTCGGTGGTTAGAGGCCCAGCACCATCTTGGCGATGATGTTGCGCTGGATCTCGTTGGAGCCGCCATAGATCGAGGTCTTGCGGCCGTTGAAGTAGTCGCCGGCGGTGTCGATGGCATGCAGGGGGCCGACGCCGGAGTTGTGGCCGCCCTCCCCCAGGAACGGCGCGCCGTAGTGACCCGCGGCCTCCAGGGCCAGTTCCTGCAGGCGCTGCTGGATCTCGGTGCCCTTGATCTTGAGGATCGAGCTCTCGGTGCCCGGGCCCTTGCCGCTGCTCTCGCCGGCCAGGGTCCGCAGTTCGGTGAATTCCAGCGCCGTCAGGTCGATCTCCAGCTCGGCCACCTTGCGCTTGAAAAAGGGGTCGGCGATCAGGGCGCCGCCGGCGTCCGACAGCTCGGTCGACGCCATCTCGCGGACCCGTTCCAGGCCGCGCTTGGAGCGCGCCACCCCGGCGATGCCGGAGCGTTCGTGGGCCAGCAGGGCCTTGGCGCAGGTCCAGCCCTGGTTCTCGTGGAAGACGCGGTTCTCGACGGGCACCTTCACATTGTCGAGGAAGACGTCGTTGACCTCGTGGCCGCCCTCCAGGGTGATGATCGGCCGCACGGTGATGCCCGGGGTCTTCATGTCGATCAGCAGGAAGCTGATGCCGGCCTGGGGCTTGGCGTCGGGATCGGTGCGGACCAGGAAGAAGCCCCAATCGGCGTGCTGACCCAGCGTCGTCCACGTCTTCTGGCCGTTGACCAGGTAGTATTCCTTGCCGTCGTCACCGGTGATCCGCTCGGCGCGGGTCTTCAGGGAGGCGAGGTCGGAGCCGGCGCCGGGCTCGGAATAGCCCTGGCACCACCAGATCTTGCCGTCGCGGATGTCGGGCAGGAACTTCGCCTTCTGCTCCGGGGTGCCGAAGGTGTAGAGCACCGGCGCCAGCATGGCGACGCCGAAGGGCAGGATGCCGATGGTGTCGGCCCGGGCCTGTTCCTCGGACCAGATGTACTTCTGGGTGGGGGTCCAATCGGTCCCGCCGAGCTCCTTGGGCCAGGACGGCGTCGACCAGCCCTTCTTGGCCAGGATGCGGTGCCAGGACAGGTAGTCCTCACGACCCAGGGTCTCGCCGCGGTCCTGCTTCTCGCGCAGCGCCTTGGGATAGTTCTCGGCGATGAAGGCGCGAGCCTCCTCGCGGAAGGCGTTGTCTTCAGGCGAAAAATCGAGGTTCATCACAAGGCTCCCTGGCGCTTCCGCTTACAGCGTATTGCGTGCGGCCGGACCATACGCAAACGCCCCTGGCTTGGGAAGATGACGTTGACGTCAGCGTCATCCAAAACTTCGCCGAACCGCTCGTGCCCGGCGAAGCGAGGGGTCAGGCCTTGGCCACGTAGGCGTCCACCTGCGCCACCCTGGCGGCGATCTCGTCGGGCGCAAGGAACGACCCCGTGAAGCTGTTGCGGGCGAGGATCGCGAGCTGGTCGCGGGTGAGGTCCAGGGCCCGGGTGGTGTCGATCCAGTTCTGGGCCAGATAGCCGCCGAAATAGGCCGGGTCGTCGGAATTGATGGTGGCCTTCAACCCCAGGTCCAGCATGCGCTTGAGCGGGTGGTTCCTCAGGTCGTCGACGACGCAGAGCTTCAGGTTCGACAACGGGCAGACGGTGAGCGTCATGCGCTCGGCCACCAGGCGCTTGACCAGGGCCGGATCCTCCAGGGAGCGGTTGCCGTGGTCGATGCGGTCGACGGCCAGGCCATCGAGCGCCTCCCAGACATATTCCGGCGGCCCCTCCTCGCCCGCATGGGCCGACAGCTTCAGCCCCCGTTCGCGGGAGGCCTTGAAGACCTTGGCGAACTTGCTGGGCGGATGTCCCAGTTCCGAGGAATCCAGTCCCACCCCCACCATGCGGTCCAGATAGGGCTCGGCCTGTTTCAGGGTCTCGAAGGCGGCCTCCTCCGACAGGTGCCGCAGATAGCTGAGGATCAGCTTGGAGGTGATCCCCAGTTCGGCCTGGGCCTGGGCCATGCCCGCCAGCAGCCCCTCGGCGGCCACGGCGAAGGGGATGCCGCGGTCGGTATGGGTCTGGGGATCGAAGAAGATCTCGGCGTGGACCGCCCCGTCGGCCGCCACCCGGCGGAAATAGGCCAGGGCCAGGTCGCGGAAGTCCTCCTCCGTCTGCAGCACGCCGGCCCCCTGGTAGTAGATGTCCAGGAAGTCCTGCAGGTTGGAGAAGGCGTAGGCGGCCCGGACCGCCTCGACGCTCTTGAACGGCAGGTCGATGCGGTTGCGGCGGGCGAACTCGAACATCTGCTCGGGCTCGAGGCTGCCTTCGATATGCAGGTGAAGCTCGGCCTTGGGCAGGCCGCGGATGAAGTCGACGGTGGGTTGCATGGGCCCTATCTCCGGGCGCGGGCCGCCCCGCGTCAAGGCAGCTTGAACTTCATCTGGATGACGATGGCGCCGTTCTTCACCCGGCGGTCGCGGGGCTGGATGCGGTAGGCCTTCACCAGCTTGAGGGCGAAGGCGCCGACATTGGCGCCGGCCGGGGTTTCGGAGACCACCACGCAGGCGCGCAGGGCGCCGGCCGCGCTCACCTGGCAGCGCACCACCGCCAGGCCCTGCCGCTCGGGCGCTTGGGGCGCAGCGCTCAAGGCCGCGGCCAGGGCGATCCAGATCATGGGCGGTCTCCAGGCGATTGGCGGTCCGCGGCGAGAACCATCGCCGCGCTAGAGCGTGACAGCCTGACGTCGACACCGGTTCAGGCGCCCGTCACGCTCTAACTCAAAGGAACGAGCCTGTTTATCCGTTCCAGATGAGTCCATCTGAAACGGACAGGCTCTACGGCCGTTGCTCATCTTGCCTCGGCCGCGCGAGGCGCGCATCCCTGGGCCATGCCACGAATCCTTACCTACAACGTCCACCGCTGCGTCGGCGCCGACCGCCGACTGGATGTGGGCCGGATCGCCGACGTCATCGCCGCCCTGAAGCCCGACATCGTGGCCCTGCAGGAACTGGACGTCGGCCGCCTGCGCACCAACAATGTGGACCAGGCCCACGAGATCGCCCAGCGCCTGGACATGGCCTTCCACTTCCACGCCGCCATGCAGGTGGAGGAGGAGCTCTATGGCGACGCCATCCTCACCACCTATCCCGAGCACCTGGTCCAGGTCGGGCCCCTGCCCGGCTATGGCCGCATCCCGCAGCTGGAGCCTCGCGGCGCCCTTTGGATCCAGGTGGAAATCGACGGCGCGCCGGTGCAGATCATCAACACCCACCTGGGCCTGGTGCCCCGGGAGCAGCAGCTCCAGGCCACCTGCATCGCCGGACCCGCCTGGCTGAGCCACCCCCTCTGCAAGGGACCGGTGATCCTGCTGGGGGACTTCAACGCCACCGCGACCTCGGTGGTCTATCGCACCCTGACGGCCAAGCTCGCCCCGGTGCGCCCGCTGTCGCCGCGCAAGTCGCCGACGGCGACCTTCCCCTCGGCCCTGCCGGTGCTGCGGATCGACCATCTGTTCGTCAGTCCGCAGATCCGGGTGACCGACGTCTTCGCCCCCTTCAACCCGCTGACCCGGGCGGCGTCCGATCACCTGCCCCTGGTCATGGACTTCGAGGTTTCGCCGGCGGCGGAGGTTGCCCCCCCGCCGTGAACAGGCCCCGCTGGCCCAGCGACCTAGCCTCGGCGTAGAGGCGCTCGCGCCGGCGTCCCGGCCGCCAGGAGTCGCTGACATTGACCGGGTCGCCCAGGTGATAGGCGGCGATGAACTCGCCGAACTTGGTCATCTTCATGGGCAGGATCGGCGACAGCCGCCCCTCGCGGTTCAGGGCGTCGATGGCGGCGATGAAGCCGCCGCGCTCCTGGCGCGCCTTGCCCACCGCGTCTCCCGTATAGCCCAGGAAGTGGCCGATGGCGCGGTCGCGGAAGGCCGCGATGTTCAGCCGGGCCCGGTCGGTGGTGGCCTCGATGGCCAGCTCCAGCTCGGTGTCGAACCCCCCGGAGCGGTTGTTCAGGTTGGCCGAGCCGACCCGGGCCAGGGTGTCGTCGATCACCGTGGTCTTGGAGTGGACGATGATCTTGGTCCCGGCCGGGGTCACCGGATAATAGGCCCGGAAGCGGCCGAAGACGTCGGCCGACCGCAGGCGCCACAGCATGTTGGACCGGGCGCGGTCCATGGTCAGCTGGTCGAACCAGCTGGGGCTGGCCCCGGTGGAGACCAGCACGATCTCCGGCCCGTCCGGCTCGGCCAGACGCGCGGCCAGGGCCTCGGCGACCAGGGGCGAGGTGAAGTACTGGTTCTCCAGGTAGATGATGTCCCGCGCCGAGGCGATCGAGACCTGGGTCAGGTGGCGGATCTCCTCCACCGGCGCGGCGTGACGCCAGTTGGGCAGGGTCCGCGCGATGCCGACGTCCATGTCCAGGATGTGGGCCGGGACGTGGGCCGGCCAGGGATCACCCTCCACCTCGGCCGGGGGCGACAGGGCCTGCTTGGTGGCCCGCAGCCAGCGTTCCCGCGCCAGGTCCCCCAGGTCCCGGGCCACCGGCCCGTCCACCATCAGCATCACCTCGTGGCGCGGCGCGTGGCACTCCTGGTCGGGCATGATCCGGCGAGGTTCATGGTCGCGGTGGCCCGGCGTGTCCCAGCGGTCGACGCAGATGTCGCCGCTCGCGCAGATCGCCAGCTTGTCGTCCACCACCAGCAGCTTCTGGTGATGGCAGGCGCCCAGGGGGACGGAGTCGTCCAGGCGGAAATGCACGCCGGTGCCCTCGAACCACTTGCGGGCCTTGTGGGGAAAGAACTCCTGGCTGGCGGCGATCGGCAGGGCCGACTTCCAGATCAGCAGGCGGATGTCGAGGTCGGGACGGGCGCGCGACAGCTCCACCAAGATGCGGCCGGCCTCGTCGGGATCGTCGGGGGTTTCCTGGCCGTCCGGGAACAGCCGGGTGCGCGGATCGAAGCCCCAGCCCAGCAGCAGGACCGAGCGTTTGGCCTTGCGCAGCGCCTCGAACACCGCGGCGTAATAGGCCTCGGTGTCCACCAGGAAGGCCGCGCGGTTGGCGCGCGCGACGCGCCAGACCGTGTCGTCGGGGATCAGTACGCTCATCGCCCGTTCGAAACCCCACTACGCGGCACGCTGCAAGAAAGCCTGCGCCTTGGTCGGGTTCCCGTCGAGTCCGTGCAAGGCCCACCGCGCGCCGGCTGCAAAAAAGAAAGCGCGCCCGGACTGGGGGGCCGGACGCGCTCCAACATCAAGGACCGGTGGGGTCGGGATTAGCCCTTGAAGGCTTGGCAGGGGCCGCTCAGCTCGGCGGCCAGGCGGGCCTTGCGTTCGGGGTTGGTGGTCTTGGCCTCGCGGCGAGCGGCGTCCTGGGTGTTGGCGCCCTTGGCCAGGACCGAGGAGTCGCGGGTCTTGCTGGCGGCCTTCAGCCAGGCGTCGAGGGCGGTGGTGTCGGGCGCGGTGACGCCGGCGATGCCGCGGCAGCGGCTGGCCTTCAGATAGTCGACATCGGTCACCGAACCGGCGGCCAGGGCGGAGCCGGCGGTCATCACGGTGACGGCGGCGAGCGTGAGAGTGGCGAGACGCATGGAGTTTTTCCCTCGAACTAAGATGACGGGAAACTGCTCTCGGGGCGGTGACGCTTCAAATGAATTCGCAGCAACATTGAGTATTGATAGATTACGGATTCTTAATCGACGAACGACGTTACTTAAGTAACATAAACATCTTGTAATGTTACGCGGCCTTCGGCAGAACATGGATATGGCCCAGCCCGACCTCAAGCTCGACGTCGCCGGCGTGAACGCCCTGATGGCGCGCGCCTTTCCCGAAGCCTCGCCCCAGGCCCTGCCCCAGGTGACCGAGCTGGCGCCCGGCCGCGCCCACATCGTGCGGCCCTACGGCCCCGGCATGCTGCGCCCCGGCGGGGTGATCGCCGGCCCCAACCTGATGAGCCTGGCCGACACCGCCGCCTACGCCCTGATCCTGGCCCATATCGGCGACCAGCTGATGGCGGTGACCAGTTCGTTGCTGATGAACTTCCTGCGCGGCGCGGTCCCCGGCGACCTGCACGCCGAGGCCAGCTTCCTGCGCCTGGGCCGCCGCATCGCCGTCTGCGACGTACGCCTCTGGACCGAGAGCGAGGACCGACTGGCGGCCCAGGCCACGGTGACCTACGCTATCCCCTCATGAGCGACACACCCCCCCGCCCCCCGGCCCCGATCAAGACCCCCTGCATCAAGGTCTGCGTCATCGACGGCGAGACCGGCCTGTGCATGGGCTGCTATCGCGAACTGACCGAGGTCGCCGCCTGGCAAAAGCTCAGCGAGGCGGACCGCGCGCGGATCATGGCCGAATTGCCGACGCGACGGTCACGAATCCGCCCCGAGAAGCTGGCCATCTTCAGCTAGCCCAAGGCGGAATTAAGCGTCCGGATTCACCGGTTGCAAACACCCGCCCTTGTAACCTGCCCGTTCAACAGGGCCGGGAACGGTCGCGAACGCCGGGTGGCGAGGGTGTCTGGTATGATCAAGTTGGCCGCCATGGCCCTGATCGGCGCGGTGTCGGCCGTGGGCGCGGCCCAGGCGGTGGTCAGTCTCGACCCGACGACCCGTTCCGACGGCCTGCGCGCCGCGGTCGCCTCGTTCAACCCGCAACCGCAGCCGGCGCCCGCCGTGGGCGGCGCGGCCTCCATCGCCAAGGCCAGCGACGGCCACTACTGGGCCCAGGCCGACGTCAACGGCTCCAGCGTCCGCTTCCTGGTGGACACCGGCGCCAGCGCCGTGGCGCTAACCGCCGCCGACGCCCAGCGACTGGGCTTCGATCCCGACAAGCTGAACTACGCCTACAAGGTGATGACCGCCAACGGCGAGGCCAAGGCCGCCGCCGTCAAGCTGGCCTCGGTCTCGGTGGCCGGCGCCAAGCTGGCCGATGTCGACGCCCTCGTCCTGGACAAGGGGCTCGACGCCTCCCTGCTGGGCATGACCTATCTAGGCCGCCTCTCCAGCTTCCAGGCGACCCGCACCGCGCTGATCCTTCAGCCCTGATACGGCCGCCAGGGCTGCATCGACCACACTGAGGTCCGCGCCCGGCTTCACGCTCTCGACGGTGAGAATCCGCCGCCAGGTCCGCGCCCCCGGCGCGCCGTGGAACAGGCCCAGCATGTGGCGGGTGATCGCCGCCAGGTGGACGCCGCGGGCCAGCTGGCCGGCGATATAGGGCTTGTAGAGCTCGACGGCCTCGAAGGGGTCGACGTCCGCCGCCGCTCCGAAGATCCGCCGGTCGGCCTGCCCCAGGATGCCGGGCGTATGATAGGCCGCCCGGCCCAGCATCACCCCGTCGGTATGGGCCAGTTGCGCCTGCGCCTCGTCCAGGGAGCCGATCCCGCCATTGATCTCGATGCTCAGGTCCGGCCGTTCCCGCTTCAGCCGGTGGACCAGGCCGTAGTCCAGGGGCGGCACGTCGCGGTTTTCCTTGGGCGACAGGCCCTTCAGCCAGGCCTTGCGGGCGTGGACGATGAAGGTGGTGACGCCGGCCTGGGCGCAGAGGTCCACCAGGGTGAACAGGCTCTCCTCCGGGTCCTGGTCGTCCACCCCGATGCGGCACTTCACCGTCGCCGGGATCGACACCGCCGCACCGATCGCCGCCATGCCCTGCGCCACCAGTTCCGGCTCGCGCATCAGGCAGGCGCCGAACCGGCCGCTCTGCACGCGGTCGGAGGGGCAGCCGACATTGAGGTTGATCTCGTCATAGCCGAGGTCGGCGCCGATGCGCGCCGCCGCCGCCAGGTCCGCCGGCTCCGAGCCCCCCAGCTGCAGGGCGACGGGATGCTCGACGTCATCGAACCCCAGCAGCCGCTCGCGGTCGCCGTGCAGCACCGCCCCGGTGGTGACCATCTCGGTATAGAGCAGGGCCTGCCGCGTCAGCACCCGGTGGAACGCCCGGCAGTGCCGGTCGGTCCAGTCCATCATGGGGGCCACGGACAGGCGGTGGGAGGACGAAGACGGCAAGGGGTGTCGGGCTCTGGGGTTGGGACGGCGCAGGCGGGCTCTTACGCGATCGCGACGGATTTTTCCCGGTTTTTCGGCGCCCTCAGCCGCCGGAGGCCACCACCGGATCGGTCAGGCCGTAGCGCTTGCCCGCCTTGGCGAGGTCCGGCGACAGGGCCAGGGCCGCGGCGATGTCGCCGGCGCCCGCCGCCGTCGCCCCGGCCTTCTGCTTGGCCAGGCCCCGGCCATAGAGCGACCAGGCCGACTTCGGCTGCAGCTTCAGCGCCGCGTCATAGTCGGCGATGGCCTCCTGCAACTCGCCGCGCCGCAGATGCACCAGGCCGCGGCTGTCGAGCACCGCGGAGTTGCGCAGGCCCTGCTTGATCGCCGCGTTGCAGTCGCTCAGGGCCAGGTCCAGCTGCCGGCCCCACAGGGCGCGGGTCCAGCAGCGGGCGTTATAGGCCTCCGCCAGCCGGTCGTGCTTGGGCAGGGCCGCGGCGATCCAGGCGTCGAGGTGGACCAGGGCGGGCTCGAACATGTCGGCGCGTTGATAGACGCCGGCCACCCGCAGGCGGATGGCGTCCTTCGGGGCGGCCTTGGCGGCGGCCTCCAGGTCGGCCCGGGCCCGCTCGGTGTCGCCGCTCGCCAGCAGCAGCTCGCCCCGCAGCACCCGGCTTGGTCCGTCCTCGGGCTTCAGCTTCAGGGCCTGGTCCAGGTCGCCCATGGCCGGGATCGGCTGCTGGGCGCCCAATCGGGCGACGGCGCGGTCGTAGTAGTGCTGCGCCACCGTCGGCTCCAGCTTGATGGCCGCCGTCAGGTCGGCGATCGCGGCGGGGAAGTCGCGCCGCGCGCTGTAGGCGGCCGCGCGGCGGCCGAGCTCGGCGGCGTCGGCGGGGGCGGGGTCCCCGGCCTTGGCCGATGGGGCCGCCGCCGCGGCGACCACCGGCGTCTCCCGGTCCAGCTTGAACACCGGACCGCCGTTGTAGGTGAAGTAGAGCCGCCGGCGGGTCCGCGAGATGTAGATGCGGTGGGAGAGGAAGAAGTCGGCCCCGATCAGCATGTCGGCGCCGTCCAGGGTGATGTCGCCGACCCGCAGCCGCGTGTTGTTGACCTGCTCCTGCCCGATCGCGAAGCTGTCCACCGGAGAGATCCAGGATTCCACCCCCCGCCGTCCCAGGCCGTAGCCGATCCCCGCCCCGCGCACCGCCTCGTCGTCCCGCGAAATCCCCACCCGCTCGGCCGCCGAGAGCTTGAGGACGGAGGTGGAGGCCCCGGTGTCGAACAACACCCGGATCGGCTTGCCGTTGACGCTGGCCGAGGCTGTGATGTGCGGCTCGGCCAGGGTCGTGGGCGCGAGGACCAGGGCCGAGGCCACCTTGCCGCCGGCCCAATAGGCCAGGTTGGCCTTGTCGGGGCAGTCCTTGGGCTTGAACAGCCGGATGACCCCGTTGGCCAGGTCATATTCCACGTCGGCGGCGCCCAGGATGTTCTGGCCCAGCAGGCCAGCGGCCTCGTCGGACACCTCGCGGCCGCCCACCAGGAAGTCGACATTCTTCAAGGGCACGTCGGCCAGGGTGAAATCCTTGGCCGTGTAGATCTGGACCGAGGCGGCGCCGTTGACGCCGCGCACCAGCAGGCCGGGCGGCGTCGTGCCGCGCTTCAGGCCGAACCGCGCCGCGGCGCTCTCGCTCATCAGGCTGTAGAAGGCCCCGCTGTCGGCCAGGAACAGGGCGTCCTGGCCGTTGACCTTGGCCGGCACCATGGGCCGCAGCCCGCTCATCTTGACCGGCAGCTCTGCGATCTTCATCAGCGAACAGCCCGGCGCGGCCTGCGCGCCCGTCCCCACGCCCCAGAGGGCCACCGCAAGCAGCAAGATCACTCTACCCATGGCGGCAGAGTAGACCGAAGCTTCGCCACACGGGAAGCCCCCGGAACGGCGCCTCAGCCGACGGGGGCCAGCTCCGCCAGGGACGGGTAGTCGGTATAGCCCTCCGCGCCGGGCGAATAGAAGGTCTCGGGGATCCACTTGTTCAGGGGCGCGTCGATGCGCAGGCGTTCCACCAGGTCGGGATTGGCCAGATAGGCCTTGCCCCAGGCCACGGCGTCGGCCCAGCCGGCGTCCAGGGCCGCCTGGGCGCTCTGCTTGGTGAACTTCTCGTTGGCGATATAGACCCCGCCGAAGGCCTTCTTGAGTTGCGGCCCCAGGCTGTCGGGGCCCTCGGCCTCGCGGGCGCAGAGGAAGGCCAGCTTGCGCTTGCCCAGCTCCGTGGCGACGTGGGTGAAGGTGGCCGCCAGGTCGCTGTCGCCGACGCTGTGGGCGTCGCCGCGCGGCGCCAGGTGCATGCCCACGCGATCGGCGCCCCAGACGGAGATGGCCGCGTCGGCGCAGTCCAGCATGAGGCGCGCCCGGTTCTCGATGGAGCCGCCGTACTGGTCGGTGCGCTGGTTGGCGCTGTCCTGCAGGAACTGGTCGAGCAGGTAGCCATTGGCGCCGTGCAGCTCCACCCCGTCGAAGCCGGCCTTCTGGGCGTTCTGGGCGCCCAGGCGGAAGGCCTCCACCACGTCCTGGACCTCTCGGGTCTCCAGGGCGCGCGGGGTCGGATAGGGCCGCTCGGGACGGAGCAGGCTGACATGGCCCTTGGCGGCGATGGCGCTGGGACCGACCGGGGCGCGGCCGTCGAGGAAGATCGGATCGGAGATGCGGCCGACGTGCCAGATCTGCATGAAGATGCGGCCGCCGGCCGCCTTCACCCGGGCGGTGACCTGCTTCCAGCCTTCCGTCTGCTCATCGGACCAGATTCCCGGCACGCCGGCGTAGCCCACCCCCATGGGATCGACCGGCACACCCTCGGAGATGATCAGGCCGGCGGTGGCGCGCTGCTCGTAATAGGTCGCCATCAGGGCGTTGGGGATGCGGCTGTCGCCCGCCCGGCTGCGGGTCAGGGGCGCCATGATCACCCGGTTGGGCAGGGTCAGGTCGCCGATGACGAGCGGATCGAAGAGCGAGGGCATGGGCGGTCCTTGGACTGGGCGCGCCGGTCCAGCGCCGGGCGTCCCCGCACATAGGGGGGCCGACGCGGTCTGCCCAGGGGACGAGGCCGCTTTCGCCGCGCGCCCCTCGCATCAGCCGGCGGCCGCCGGCCGCCGGGTGCGCCAGACGGAGTAGCCGATCCCCCCCGCCAGCAGGGCGGCGGTGACCCCCAGGGACACCGGCGCCGGGAACTTCTCCCAGCCCATGGCCTCGGCCACGAAGACCTTGCCGCCGATGAACACCAGCAACGCCGCCAGGGCCTGCTTCAGATAGGCGAAGCGATCCACCACCGCGGCCAGGGCGAAGTAGAGCGCCCGCAGGCCCAGGATGGCGAAGATGTTGGAGGTGTAGACGAGGTAGGGGTCGGTGGTGATGGCGAAGATCGCCGGCACGGAGTCGACGGCGAAGATCAGGTCCGCCAGTTCGATGATCACCAGCACCATCAGCATCGGGGTGGCGAACAGCACCTGCCGCCCGCCCGGCCCCGGCTCGCGCACCATGAAACGTGAGCCACGGAAGCCGTCGGTCAGCCGCAGATGGGAGGCGGCCCAGCGATAGACGACATTGTCGCGCGGATCCTTGGCCTCTCCCTTGGCCAGGAACATCTTGGCGCCCATCAGGATCAGGAAGCCCGCGAACACCAGCAGGGCCCAGTCGAACCGCGCCACCAGGGCCGCGCCGAACCCGATCATCAGGCCCCGCAGCAGGATCACCCCCAGCACGCCCCAGAACAGCACCCGATGCTGGTAGGCCGTGGGCACGGCGAAGGCGGCGAAGATGCTGGCGATGACGAACACATTGTCCAGGGCCAGGCTCTTCTCCACGAGGAAGCCGGTCAGGTATTCGACCCCGGCCTGGGCCCCCAGTTCGCCCCAGACCCAGACCCCGAAGCCCAGGCCCATCAAGAGGTAGCCTGCCGACAGGGCGAGGCTCTCGCGCACCCCGATGGTCCTCTGCTTCCGGTGCAGCACCCCCAGGTCCAGCACCAGCAGGATAATCACCACGGCGGCGAAGATCAGCCACATCCAGAGTGGCTTGCCCAGCAAGGGCGAGAGAAGTGTGTCCAAGATCTTGTTCCCCGAAACAGGGGCGCGCATCACGCCCCGGGGCGGTCCGACATCACGATCAGCACGATCGTCAGAGGGGCCCGGTCCGCTGAAGGATTGATGGGTCGCCGGCGCGCGTCGCCACGCGCCGGCGAAAGGAAATCAGGTCGGCCCGCGGTGGCCCTAGCCCGTCCGCCTCAGACGCGGATGTCCAGGGTGTGGCCGGTGGCCCGGCGCGGCGCCAGGTTGGAGGCCACCGGCGCGGGCCCCTCCACCGGCCGATCGGTGGGGGAGCTGGCGTGGGAGGCCGCCAGGGTGCTGGCCTGGGCCAGGACCAGGGGCTCAAGCCGCCGCCAGGTCACCGGAGTCGCGGAGGCCGAGACTCTCATCGCCGGCCCCTGGCGGCCACCAGGTCGAAGGCGTCGGCCTCCAGGTCCAGGAGATCGCAGATCCGCAGGATCGCCGCCCGCTCCTCGGCGTCGAAGCCCCCGTCGGCGGCGGCGATCGAGCACGCCGCGGCCACCAGCAGGTAGGCGGGACCGGGCCGCCCGCGCAGCCGCAGGATCGCCGCCTCGGCCACCGCCTCGCCGTCGTCGGGGTCTTTGTCGAAGCGATCGATCAGGGCCTCGAAGGCCTGCACCGCCTCATCCACCCCGAACAATCCGAGGGCCGGAAGGCCCTGGACCCGGGCCACCAGGCGCCGCCGCTCCTCGGCGGTCACCCAGCCGTCGGCATGGGCCACGAGGGCGCAGGCCCCCACCAGGGCGTCCAGTTGCAGCTTGTCGCCGGGGGTCCAGGCCTCGGTCTTCAGGCTGGCGCTCGTGGGCCGCCTGTTGGAGAGTTTGTGGGACATGTCGCATACCTCCTCTGTTGGGAGGATGCGCCCGGCGCCGGGGGCTGGAGATGGACCCGGCATCGGGCGCACCCGATGCGGTCCGACATCACGATCACGGCGATCGTCAGAGGGGCCCGGCCCGCCCCACCGATATGGGGCGGACCGCGACGGCCTCAAGACCGCGAGCGATAATTTCGCCGCATGGCCATGATCAGATTCGCAAGTCGGCGCCCGTCAGCCGCCGCCGATCCGCGAGGCGAGGTCGGCGACCAGATCCTCCAGCTGATCCAGGCCGGAATTGGTCCCCGCCTCGAACCCGCCGCCGATATGCATCTTCGCCATCTCGTCGCTGGCGAACACCGTGTGCATCGTCAGCCTGGTCTTCCCGCCCTCCAGCTCGTCGAAGGTGACGGTGACCACCATCATCTTCTCGAAGTTGAAGCCGTTGTCGTAGACGATCTTCCTGTCCGGAACGATCTCCAGATAGGTCCCGCCGAAGGGCTCGTTCTGAACCCCACTGGGGCCGGTCATGGCGAACTTGAACATGCCCCCGACCCGGAAGTCGATCTCGGCCAGGGTCACGGGCCAACCCACGGGACCGAACCACTTCATGATGTGCTCGGGCCGGGAATAGGCCTCGAACAGCAGGGACGCCGGGACGTCGATGACGCGGGTGAGGGTCAGTTCGCGCGCGGCGGCGGGTTCGGATTGGCTCATGACGGCTCTCCCTTGGCCTGCAGGCCCTTCACATAGACTTCGAGCTGGTCGAGGCTCTCGTCCCAGAACCGGCGGTAGTCGCCGATCCAGCGGGCGGCCTCGGCCAGGGGCTTGGCGTTCAGCCGCACCGGCCGGAACTGGGCGTTGCGGCCCCGCGAGACGAGACCCGCGCCCTCCAGGACCTTGAGATGCTTGGAGATGGTCGGCTGCGCCAGGCCGAAGGGCGCGACGAGCTCGTTCACCGTCGCCTCCCCGTCCGCCAGCCGCGCCAGGATCGCCCGCCGCGTCGGATCGGCGAGCGCGCCGAACACGAGATCCATCTGGGCCGCCTGCATATATCGCCATCTCTCTATATTGCCGACCAGCTATAAACTGATGACCGGAGAGGTCAAGGGCGCCGCACCCTCCCCTTCACGGGCAGGGAGAAGCTCAACAAACGTGCAGTCGCGCCCTTCCCTCCTCAGGCGCCTCTCAGGCCGTTGCCGGCGCCGGGCTCGCGCCTAAGCTCCCACCAGGGCTACGCCTTGGGGGACTTCCACATGACCGCGCGCACCGAGCTTTCCGACGAGGCCCTCTCCGACCTCACCAGCCGCGGCTATTCGCGGCGCAGCATCGGCAAGGTGCTGAGCCTGTTCGCCGCCGCCCCGGCTCTCGGCTCGGCCCTCGCCGCGCCCGCCGTCGCCCAGGAGGCCAAGGGCATGGTGATGATCGGCGCCAACGAGTGCTGGACCGGCCCGCTCGCGCCCGGCGCGGCGGCGGCGGCGGCGGCCATCGCCACCGGCAACCGCTACACCGGCGCCCAGCGCGACGCCTTCGCCAAGGCGGTGGCCTCGGTGGAGGGCGTGCCCCCCGGCCACGTCATGGCCTGGCCGGGCTCCAGCGATCCCATGGCCCGGATCATCGTCACCTATTGCTCGCCGACCCGGGGCCTGGTGACCGCCGACCCCACCTTCGAGCTGGCCGAAAGCGTCGCCCGCTACATGGGGGTGAAGGTGGCCAAGGTCCCGCTGAAGGCCGACTACGGCCACGACGTGAGGGCCATGCTGGCCGCCGACCCCAACGCGGGCGTCTACTACATCTGCACCCCCAACAATCCGAGCGCGACCACCACCAGCCTGCCCGACGTGGAGTGGCTGATCGCCAACAAGCCGGCCGGCTCCGTCGTCCTGCTGGACGAGGCCTATATCCACTTCTCGGAGGCCAGGCCCGGCGCCTATCTGGCGGCCCAGGACAAGGAGGTGATCGTCCTTCGCACCTTCTCCAAGCTGTTCGGCATGGCCGGCATGCGGCTGGGGGCGACCATCGCGCGGCCCGACCTGATGGCCAAGACCCTGCGCTATGACGGGCTGATGGCCAGCTACGCCCTGCCCAACCCCTCCCTGGTCTGCGGCACGGCCAGCCTCACCGAGGCCAAGCTGATCAAGGCCCGGCGCGACGAGATGATCGCCGTGCGCTCCAAGACCCTGGCCCTGCTGGACAAGCGCGGGATCGAGCATCTGCCCGCCGACGCCAACTTCTTCATGGTGGACTGGAAGAAGCCGGCCAAGGAGGTCCAGGCCGCCTTCGCCAAGGAGAATATCGCCATCGGCCGCTCCTGGCCCATCTGGCCCACCCGCTCGCGCATCACCGTCGGCTCCGCCGCCGAGATGGCCGCCTTCGACGCCGCGGTGGTGAAGCTGAACCTCTAGGCGTCCCTCCGCCGCGCCGCGGACACCAGGGCCTCGATGGCCCAGGACTTCACGGCCTGGGCCTCGGCGTCGTCGACCCGCAGGACGTCCTTGAACACCACCATGGCCTCGGTGCCGACGATGAGGGCGAGCGCCGCCTCCAGCCGGGCCAGGGCCACAGGGTCGAACTGATCCCGGGCCGGCGCCAGGGCGGCCTGGATCAGGGGGGTGCGGCGGTTCTGGCGGGCGGGGGTGTCGGCGTCTTCCGCCTTCAGGGACTGCTCCAGGGCGTTGATCAGCATCATCCGCAGCGGCCCCTCATTGGCCGCCATCATCTGGTGCAGAGCCTGGTTGACCCGCTCGACGCGGGCGACGGGCCCCTCCCCCTCCGCGCCCTGGAACAGGACCTCCGGCTCGGGGGTGACGACGTCGAGGGACGCCTCCACCAGCAGGGCCTCCACCCCGGGGAAATAGCGGTAGGCCGTGGCCCGCGAGACCTGGGCCTCGGCGGCGATCTCCTCCAGGTCGGGCTTGCGGCCGGCCGCCATCAGGCGGGCGGCCGCCTGCAGCAGGTCCTTGCGGGTGCGGTTGCGCTGGTTGGGGCGGCCGGTCTTGACGGGGACGGCCATGCTCAGTCCTGCGGCAGCTGCTGGAGGATGGCGCCCATGTCGAGCCACGCGTTCTCGCGCTTGATGTCGCCGCTCCCGGCGAACTCGATCACGTGCAGCAGGCGGAAGGCCAGGGGCCGGCCGCGCCCCTCCAGGCCGAAGGGCCGCCCCACCGCGCGTCCGGACCAAAGGGATTCGTCCACCAGGAAGTCCTCTCCGTAAAGCCGCTTGAGGACCTTGACCTGACCGTCGGCCAGGTCGCCGAACAGGCCCTCATAGAAGGGCCGCGCCCCCTCCGGCCCGTGGGTCGGGCCGGTCGGGGAGCCGACGATGTCGTGCTCGACGTCGGACGCCAGGGTGGAGAGCACCCCCTCCACGTCGTCGGCCGCCTCGAAGGCGAAGTGTTCGTCGATCTTCCGATCCATCTCCTGACGGGTCAGCGCCATCTCTCGTGCTCCTTGCTTGCGATGTCGCGGCGACCCTTAATGAGACTCTCGTCTCATTGCAAGATTACAATCTCGAAAGCCGGCGCGAAGAGGTCGGCGCCGTCCGCTCAGCAGGGCGCGATGGATTAGGCGGCGCGCGCGGCGCGGTCGGCGCGGGCCAGTTGACGGAAGGAGATCAGCCGCTCGCTGGTCTCGTCCCACAGCGACAGGGGGATGGCCCGCAGGCTCTGGGGCACGCTCAGGCGGCTGACCGCGCTGAGCTCCGGATGGTCCCGTAGCACGGCGGGCAGCCGGTAGAACGGAATGCGGCTGGCGATATGGTGCACGTGATGCACCCCGATATTGGCGGTCATCCAGCGCAGGGGCGCGGGCAGGTGATAGTGCGAGGCGCCCCTCAGCGCCGCCTCGGTCAGGTCCCAGTCGCCGCGGCGGGCCCAGTAGGTGCCCTCGAACTGGTGCTGCACATAGAACAGCCACACCCCGATGGAGGCGGCGATCACCAGGGTGGGCAGGTTCACCAGCAGCAGGGCCTGCCAGCCGGCCAGCAGACCCACCACCAGCAGGAAGGCGGCGATTGCCAGGTTGGTGCCCATGGCGCTGAGCCAGGGCCGCCAGCCGCCCTTCATCAGGCCGCTGGGCAGGCGCTGCTCCAGCAGGAAGACATAGGCCGGCCCGACCCCGAACAGCACCACCGGGTGGCGATAGAGGCGATAGCCCAGCCGGCGCCAGAATGGCAGGGCGCGGTACTCGGCCACGGTCAGGGTCAAGATATCCCCCAGGCCCCGGCGGTCGAGGTCGCCGGAGGTGGCGTGGTGGATGGCGTGGGTCTGACGCCAGCAGTCGTAGGGGGTCACGGTCAGCACCCCGATCACCCGGCCGATCCAGTCGTTGGCCGCCCGGTTTCGGAAGAAGGACCGGTGGCTGCAGTCATGCTGCACCATGAACAGCCGCACCAGGAACGCCGCCGCCGGGGCGGCCAGCAACAGGGCCAGCCACCAGAGCCCGAAGGCCGCCGCCACCCAGGCGCCGCCCCAGATCGCCGCCAGGGGCACGGCGCTCAGGAGGATTTCGAGGATGGAGCGGGCTGCGCTGGGCTGCTGGTAGGCCGCCAGGCGCTTGCGCCAAGGGCGCGTGTCGGGGGTCGGCAAGGGGTGCGATCTCGCAATGTATGAGCCCCGACATAGCACGCCGATTAAGTCGGAATGACGAACGACCTCGTGATCAGGCGCCGTCCGCCGCCGCGCGCATCGCCACCAGGTCCAGCTTCGTCATCTGCAGCATGGCCTGGGTGGCCCGCTGCGCCCGGCCGGGATCGGGATCGCCGAGCAGGGCGTGCAGCTCCGCCTTGGGGGCCTTTCCCCAAGGCGAACCGAATTCCCCGCGCGAAAATCGTCAGGTCGACTGGGTGGTGTCGGGCAGGTTGAGGATGCGCTTGGAGATGATGTTGTTCTGGATCTCGAAGGAGCCGCCATAGATCGACATGGCCTTGCCCGACAGCCAGCCGCGCACGGTCTCGATCTCCTCGCTGGTGAAGTCGTCGCCGGCCCAGCCGAGGCCCTGGTGGCCCATGATCTCCAGGGTCAGCTCGGCCCGCGTCTGGGAGACCGCGGTGGCGGAGTTCTTCAGCACCGAGGCGCCGTTGGTGGCTCCCGAGGCCTCCTTGGACTCCGCCATCACCCGGGCCAGGGTCAGGCCGTGGATCTTGGTGTCCATCAGGTGGCGGGTCAGGCGGGTGCGCAGGTCGCTGTCGGCCAGGCGGCCTGCGGCGTCGACGCCGACATAGCGCTTGGCGATGTCCTGCAGGGGCGTGGCCCGGCCGCCGTTGGAGGCGCCGGTCTGGCTGGCCCGCTCGTGCTGCAGCAGACGCTTGCCCACGGTCCAGCCGCCGTTCAGCGGCCCCAGCAGCCCGTCCTTCTCGGCTCGCGCGTCGGTGAAAAAGGTCTCGCAGAAGGGCGAGGCCCCGGCGATCAGGGCGATGGGCCGCGGATCAATGGCCTTCTGGTGCATGTCGATCAGCATGAAGCTGATCCCCTCATGCTTCTTGGCCGAGAAGTCGGTGCGCACCAGGGCGCCGCACCAGTCGGAGTACTGGGCCCCGCTCGTCCACGTCTTCTGGCCGTTGATGACGTAGTGGTCGCCGACGTCCTCGCACTTCATCTGCAGGGAGGCCAGATCCGACCCGGCGCCGGGCTCGGAATAGCCGACGCACCACTGGACCTCTCCGCGCACGATGGGCGGGATGTGCTGCTTCTTCTGGGCCTCCGTGCCGTAGTCCAGGATCGTCGGGCCGATCATGGTCACGCCCATGCCGAACATCAGCGGGTTGAAGGCGCCGATCTTGCCCATCTCCTGGGTCAGGACCCGGGCCTGCTGGGGCGTCAGACCGCCGCCGCCGTATTCCACCGGCCAGGTGGGCGTGGCCCAACCCTTCAGGCCGATGGCCTTACGCCAAGCCTTGAGTTCGGCGTTGGTGGTGGTCACCTCGGTCGCCGCAAGAAAGGCCTTGCCCTTCAGCGAGGCGGGGAAGTTGGCCTCCAGCCAGGCGCGCGCCTGGCCGCGGAATTCCTCGAGCTCAAGGTCGCTTCCGAAATCGGCCATGTCGGTTCCTCCCGCGGGTCTCAGTTGACCCCAGTCTAAGCCTCGTGGCGCACAGGCCAAGTGTGACGTGGCGGCAGGCGCGCGCCCAAACGAAAACCGCCGGCGCTGAAGGACAGCGCCGGCGGTTCGAAGGCTTGGAGGTGTCTGGTCCTAACGCGAGGCGACCTGGGTCGGACGCTCGGCCTGGGCCAGCTGGCGCAGCTGGAACTTCGCCGAGCGCACCGCGCCGGAGACGCAGGCGCGATAGTCGGGGGCCGAGTCGTTGGTGGCCTTGCAGACGGTGTCGGCCGCGGCGTTGATGTCGGCCTCGATCTGGGCGGGCGAGCGGCCCACCAGGGCGACGCGGACGCTGGCGACGGCGGCGCGGCCGTCTTCCAGCTTGGCGGTGCGGGTCGGGGTCTCGGCCGCAGCGCGCTTGCGGGTGATGGCGTTGAACTGGGCGTTGGCCTTGCGCATCGAGGTCGTCACGCAGTCGCCGGCGGTCTCGCCGCACACCGTGGCGGCGGCGTCGCGGATCTCGGCGCGGACCTGGGCGTCGGTCTTGCCCACCAGCGAGATGCGGACGGTCTGGACGTCCACATGCGAGGCGTCGGCGGCCAGGGCGGGGGAGATGCCGAAGGCGGAGACGGTGGCGGCGAGGGCGAGAGCGGCGAACTTGTTCATGAGAATTCTTCCCGACTGAATTTGTGTTTTGTTTAGGTTGAAACTTGCGAGGCGGGTTTTCTCACCTCGGACTTAAAGTCGAGTTCATCTTCACGGTGAATAAGGGCTTAATTGTATCTGTATTTCGTTATACTCTAATTAGACTTTGGACAGCGGCGGAATTGACCTGAGGTCGCTCAGGACGAGGCGGGCTGAGCTCCGACGTCCTTAATCCTGCCCCAGGCGTGAAGGCGCCCGCCGGCCATCGGCGCGATGATGTCAGGAATGGGCGGGCGCGGGCGGATCGGCCTGCTCGGCCCCGCCCAGCTGGAATTGGCCGACGCGGCGCCTAGGCCGCCGCTAGTCTTCGCAGTGATCGCCCACCGACACATTGAGGTCGGTCAACAGGCCGTTTTCCAGGGAATAGACCAGGCCGTGCACGCACAGGCTCTGGCCGCGGGCCCAGGCGTCCTGGACGAAGACGTCGGTGGCCACGTTCTGGACCTGACGGATGACGTTCAGCTCGCACAGGCGGTCCAGCCGCGCCGTGCCGCCGACCAGGGCGTCCAGTTCGCAGCGGTGCTCCTCGTGGACTTCACGTATCGGGTGCAGCCAGTGGTCCACCAAGCCGCGCCTTTGACCGTCCACCGCCGCGGCCACGCCGCCGCAGCCATAGTGGCCCACCACCATGATGTGCTTGACCTTCAGCACATCGACCGCGAACTGCAGCACCGAGAGATAGTTGGCGTCCTGCGGCGGGGCGAGGTTGGCGACGTTGCGGTGGACGAAGAGTTCGCCGGGATCGAGATCGACGATCTCGTTGGCCGGGACCCGGCTGTCGGAACATCCGATCCACAGATAGTCCGGCGCCTGCTGGCCCTTGAGCCGCTTGAAGAAGCCCGGATCGGCCGCAACCTTGCGGGCGGCCCAAGCCTTGTTGTTCGCCTTCAGGTCATCGAGCATGGCCGCGCCATACCCCCGCGCGGCGAAGGCCGCAACCCCGACTCAGCCCCCCCGGGGTCCCGGCCAGACATCCCGCGCGCCCTCCGCCACCACCGACATCCCCACGCCTTCGCTGGCCCGCACCGGCAGGCCCGAGGGATCAAAGCCGTCCAGGCAGAAGACATTGACCTCGTAGAGGTCGGGCGCCGACCGCTTGCGGTGGAAGACGTAGATGCCGCAGGTCCGGCAGAAGTGGTGCCGCGCCCGGTGGGTGTTCCACTCATAGGCGCCGAGCTGGTCCTCGCCGGACAGGATCGTCAGGGCCTGCGCCGCGACACGCACCATCCGCGCGTTCTTCTTCACGCACAGGGAACAGTCGCAAGCCGTCAGGTGATCGATCTCCGCCTCGAGGACGAAGGTCACCGCGCCGCAATGGCAGGAACCGGGATGGCGGGTCATGCCGCCTTCTCGGCCGCGGCCGCCCGCCCCGTCAAGGGCGGGCGAGACCCGCTAGGTCGCCCAACCCACCAGGGCGGCGAACACCATCACCGTGCCCACCACGCCGACCGCCCAGGCCAGGGGCCGCACCATCGGCACGCCGAGCACGTAGAGGACCGCGTGCGCCACGCGCGAATAGAAGAACAGCTGGGCGCCCAGGATCGTGGTCCCGTTCGACACCCCGACCACCGCGGCGGTCAGGACCAGCGGCGCGAAGATCGTCAGCCCCTCGCGATGGTTGTCCACCACCCGCTTCATGCGGGCGTGGAAGCCACTGGGCGGCGGCAGGTCGTCGCGGGAATTGGAGAGCGGCACCGCCCCCTGGGCCCGGACGCCCGCCAGGGTCTGAATGAAGACCAGTACGAAAAGCAGGCCGACCGCATAGGTCAGCATCGTCAGTTCAACGCTCATGTCTCGCCCCCCGATTCCGGCTTCCTGTCGAAGCTTCACCTTGGAAGCTTCCGCTCCACGGCTCGGAGCGTCAACCTTCGACGATCGCCGGCGCCGCGTGGGCGGCGCCGGCCAGGATGTCCGGCAGGCTGCGCCAGGCCAGGTCGCCATTGGCCGCCGACCAGGCGAGGAACCGGTCCAGGAACCGCCAGGCCGCCTCGTCATGGTCGAGGTGGTGGGTCAGCAAACCGATGGGCGCCGACCACAGCCCCGCCTGCCGCCGCTCGACCAGCAGCTCGCGCAGGCGTTCGAGCACCCGGCCCTCCCCCCGGAACCGCGCCCCGCCCCGCCAGCGCAGCAGGTCCACATGGGCGTCGACTCGCGGAACCCTGGCCATCGGCGCGGTCTCGTCCCAGGCCGACCAGCCGAGATAGCCGCAATCGGCCAGGACGGCCGGCAGCTCGGGATGGATGTCGTTCCACGGCGGCACGAAGATCTGCGCCGCGCCCGGCAGGGCCGCCAGCTTCGTCCATCCCGCCCGCATCTGGGTGGCCACCCGGATCCGCATCCAGGCGTGCGGAAACTCCCCCGCGGCCGGGCCGTCGCGCCGGTTCTGATGATCGACCCCGTGCTGGACGACGGTGACCAGGGTCTCGCGCCTCAGCCGCGCGGCCAGGGCCGCCAGGTCTCCATCGGGGATGACCGCCAGGGCCAGGGGCGTGCGGTTGGCGTTGGCGATCGCCAGCAGCCGGTCGAGTTCGGGGGTCGGGGCCCGCGCGTCGTCATCGCGCCACCAGAGCGTCGGCTTGCGCCCGGCCTTTCGCCAGCGGCCCAATTCCTGTTGCAGCAGCATCCAGCGCATGTCGGTCCGAAACCATCTCCCCGACCTCGCCTCGCGATGTCGGCTCAAGGCAAAGACGTCGCCCGCCCCGCCATCCCTCACAGATCGCGGCCGATTGGCCGCAAGGCGTCTTGTCGCCCCGGACCGAACCATGCATCTGAAGCAGGATCATCGGCCATGCCGACCGTCTTGGGACAAATCCCGCTGGAAGACCCGAACGCGCCAGACCTCCTGACCGTCTACCTGGAGAAGCGGGCCAATCTGGTGCGCTTCTTCGCCGCGCGCCTCGGCTCCGCGGCCCTGGCCGAGGACCTGGCGCAGGACCTCTATCTGAAGGTGGCCGCCCTGGAGCCGGGCGAGCCCATCGCGAGCCCTTCGGCCATGCTGTTCCGCATGGGGTCCAACCTCATGCTCGACCGTCTGCGCAAGGAGCGCCGGACAGTGGTGCGCGACGACGCCTGGATCCGGGCGGGCCGGACCTCGATCGGCGGCGAGGACGTGGTGGACGAGCCCGCCGCCGACGAGGCGCTCGCCGCCCGCCAGCGGTTGGCCCAACTCGTCCGCGCCCTGGAGGAACTGCCCCCTCGGATGCGGCGCGCGTTCCAACTTCACAAGCTGGACGGGCTCAGCCAGTCTGACACCGCACGCGCCATGGGGATTTCCACCAGCGCGGTGGAAAAACACATCAGCGGGGCTCTCAAGGCCCTGCTCGCGAGACTGGGATGAGCGGAAAGATTCGCCTGATGCGCTTTTTTCGCCCGTTGAACGGGGGGCGACTCCCGCCGGTGACGTCAGGATGTCAGGAAGGCGGTTCTACCCGCAGAAGCTGTACGGATCGATGAACCAGTCGCCGCACGAGAATCTGGACGCCGTCCGCGACGCAGCCGCCGACTGGCTGATGCGCATGCGTCGGCCCGAGGTCGACGAGGCCGACTGGCTGGGCTTCGAAGCCTGGCTGGAGGCCTCGCCCGCCCATCCGGCCGCCTATGACGCCGTCCTGGCCCTCTGGGAAGACCTCGACGCCGCCGCGCCGGCCCTGAAGACCGCCCTCGATCCCGCCGGCCCGAGCGCCCGATCGCGACGTCCGCCCCCGCCCATGGGCCCGTCGCGGCGCTGGACCCTGGCCGCCGGCCTGGCCGCCGCGGCCCTGGTGGTGACCATCGTCCCCTGGCGCGACCTCACCACCCCCACCACCATCTACGCCACCGGCAAGGGCGAGCGCCGCACCATCCTCCTGGCCGACGGGACACGCATCGACCTGAACGCGGGCTCCCGGCTCAGCGTCAGGCTCGGCGCCCGCGAGCGGCGGGTGGTCATGGAGGACGCCGAGGCGGTGTTCGACGTGGCCAAGGATCCCCAGCGCCCCTTCCTGATCGCCAGCGGCGACCGGACGGTCCGGGTGGTGGGCACCCAGTTCGACGTCCGCCGGCGCGAGGGCCATCTGGCCGTCACCGTGGCCCGCGGCGTCGTGGAGGTTCGCCCCGCCGCCGACGCGGTCGGCGACACCGTCCGCCTGACTCCCGGCCGCCGGCTGGACCATGTGGAGGGCTCCGCCGAGTCCCAGGTCAGCGCCGCCGCCGCCGAGGAGGTGTTCAGCTGGCGCAGCGGACGCCTGATCTATCGCGACCGCCCATTGCGCGAGGTGGTGGCCGATCTCAACCGCTACGTCGCCACGCCGCTGAAGCTGGCCGACGAGCGCACCGCCCAGCTCAAGTTCTCCGGCGTCCTGATGGTCGACGACGAGGACAGGGTGGTGCAGCGTCTTGTCCTGCTCGCGCCCATCGCTTCCGTTCCAGCCAAAGACGTCATACTGCTTCGCGCGCAGTAACGCGGGTCTCTGGTCGGGGAAGTTCGTCATTTCGGGTCGACGTCGCGGAATTCGTTTCGCTCTGACGGGCCTCGTCCTCGCCTCCACCCTGGCGGCGGGGGCGGCCGAAGCCGCGCCGACGCGCTACCGACTCTCCATCGCCGCCAAGCCCGCCTCCGAGGCGCTCATCGACCTCGCGCTCCAGGCCGGGATCTCCATCGGCGGCGTCTCGGCCTGCGGCGGACACGCGCCGCGAATATCCGGACGGCTGACCCTGCGCGAAGCCCTGATCCGCCTCACCGCGGGCGGACACTGCAGCTTCGACATCATCGACGCCCAGACGGTGCGCATCCGCCCGGCGGTCACCCGGCCGGCGCGTGAGACTCCGCCGCCCCCCGCCCCGCCGATCCGCGCCGCGCAGGGCGCCCAGGTCTCCGAACTCCTGGTCACCGCCACCAAGCGGGCGGCGCCCCTCGATCGCCTGCCGGCCTCCCTCAGCCTGGTCTCAGCGGGTCAGCTCGAGACCACCGGCGCGATCGACGCGGCCGGCGCCATGCGGCAGGTGGCCGGGGTCACCATGACCAACCTGGGGGCCGGGCGGGACAAGATCCTGCTGCGGGGCCTCTCGGACGGGGCCTTCACCGGCCGCACGCGCTCCACGGTCGGCACCTTCCTCGACAACGTGCCGATCACCTACAACGCCCCGGACCCGGACCTGCGCCTTGCCGACGTCGAGGGCGTCGAGGTGCTGCGGGGGCCCCAGGGCGCGCTCTACGGCGCGGGCTCGCTCAGCGGCGTCTATCGCATCGTCACCCGCCAGCCGGAGCTGGACCGGTTCGAGGGCGGCCTCAGCCTGCTGGGCGCCTGGACCCAGTCCGGCTCCCCCAGCCGCGAGGCGGAGGGCGTGATCAACCTGCCGTTGGTCAAGGAGCGGCTGGCCCTGCGCGTCGTGGCCTATCACGAGCTCCAGGGCGGCTATCTGGACGACGTCAACCTGCGCCTGTCGAACGTGGACGAGACGCTGCGGGTCGGGGGCCGGGCGGCCCTGCGCGCCCAGGTCACCCCCGACTGGACGGTGACGGTGAGCGGCGCGATCCAGCAACTCGACTCCAACGACACCCAGTACACCACCCCGGGCATGGGCCTGCGCCGGGCCAACCGGGTTCGCGAGACCCACAAGAACGACTTCGGCGAGGCCGCCGTGCGCGTCACGGGCGCCGGCGCCTGGGGTCAGTTCGAGTCCTCCACCGCCTATGTGCGCCACAGCTTCTCCAGCCTCTACGACGCCTCGGCGGCCCTCTCCCTCTACGGCTCCAGCGCCACGGACCTGGGGGTCTTCGAGGAGGCCACCAAGATCGACATGCTGGTCGAGGACGCGGTCCTCACCTCCCCCGACGAAGGGCGGTTGCGGTGGCTCGCGGGCGCCTACGCCGCCTGGAGCCTGGAACGGAGCCCTTCGGTCCTGCAGGTGCGGGGCGCCACCGGGCCGCCTCGGCCCATCTATCTGGAAAGGCGAACCGACCGCGTCACCACCCTGGCTGTCTACGGCCAGGCCTCGCTGGCGCTTGGCGGCGGCTGGACGGTGGCGGCCGGGGCGCGGGTGTTCGACATCGACCTGCGCACCAGCTCCAACGTGCAGTCGCCCCTGGTGGGTCAGACCCGGGCCTTCACCCGCAAGGACCAGTTCCGCGGCTGGTCACCGCAGGTCACCCTGCAATACGACCTGCCGTCCGGCGGACTGCTCTACGCCCTGATGTCGGAGGGCAACCGCGCGGGCGGCTTCAACTCCGGCGGCATCACCGCCCCGTCGCCATCGCGGCGGACCTACCAGCCCGATCGACTGCAGAACTTCGAGGCCGGCGCCAAGCTGCGCCTGCTGGATCGCCGCCTCGATGTGCGATCGGCGGTGTTCTACGATCTCTGGAGCGACATCCAGACCGACCAGTACCTGGGCTCGGGCCTGCCCTTCACCGCCAATGTCGGGGATGGCCGCAACATCGGCCTGGAGATCGAAGCGACCCTGAAGGTCACCCCGCGCCTCACGGTCCTGGCCAACGCCCTGCTGAACGCGCCCAAGGTGACACGGGTCAATCGCGCCTTCGCCACCCGGGTCCAGGACCGGCTTCCCGGGGTTCCCGACGCCTCCATCGGCGCCCTGGCGCTCTATGAGCGGCCGCTGCGCGGTGGCCTGTCCCTCCTGCTCACCGGCGAGGGCGGCTATGTCGGCCGTTCGCGCCTGACCTTCGACCCGGCCCTGTCGCCGGTCATGGGGGGCTACTTCACCGGCAGGGTCTCGATCCAGCTCAAGGGTCGCGATTGGCGGATCGCGGCCTTCGTCAGTAATCCCAACAACACCGAGGGCGACACCTTCGCCTACGGCAATCCTTTCAGCTTCGGGCAGGTTCGCCAGGTCACGCCGCAGAGGCCGCGGACCCTCAGCATCCTCCTTTCAAAGAGTTTCTGACCCCTCCCATCGCCGGGGGTGAGGGCGTTCGTTGCTGGCGTCGTCATGCCTAGGACAAGGGGTGTTGGAACCGCCTGCGCAGCCCTCCCCAAGGGACCGCCCAAGCGCCATCCCCCGTCTCGTTTTCTGTCACGCCGGGGGGCGGAGAGGTTCGTGATGACCAGACTGTCGGCGCTGGTGTGCGTCCACGATGAAGAGGCGCGGCTCGCCGATTGCCTCGGTCGGCTGGGCTTCTGCGACGAGATCGTCGTGGTGGCCGACCGTTGCTCCGACCGGTCCGAAGCGATCGCCCTGGAATACGGCGCGCGCCTGGTGAGCGGCAGTTTCCCCCTCGAGGGGCCCCGCAAGGAGGCCGGCGTCGCGGCCTGCTCGGGCCAGTGGATCATCGAGATCGACGCCGACGAATGGGTGAGCCCTCAGCTGGCGCAGGAGATTCGCGCCAGCGTGGAGACCATCGTCGCCGGCGACTACTTCCAGATCCCGGTGGACAACTATGTCGGCCATCGCCTGGTGCGTCAGGGCTGGGGCGGGTCCTTCGGCACCTCCTCGGTCGCGCGGCTCTATCGGAACGGCGTCAAGCACTGGAAGAGCCAGCGGGTCCATCCCGGCGTCACCTTCACCGGCACGCTCGCCGGGTCGCTGAAGACCCCGATCAAGCACGTGGTGGACGACGACATCGGCGACATGATCGATCGCCTGAACCGCTACACCGCGCTGCGCGCCCAGGACCTGGCCGATCTGGGCGAGCCCGGCGGCGTCGGCGACAACGTGTTCCGAGGCTTCCGGCGCTTCTACAAGTGCTACATCTCCCGAAAGGGCTATCGCGAGGGCGAACTCGGCTTCCTGATCGCCCTGATGGCGGGGGTCTATCCCGTGCTGTCCTGCCTGCGGGCGCGCGAGATTCTCGCCGTCCGCGCCCTGGCTGGCGACGATTCCCTGGTGGAGCTGCGCCCCGGCGACCTGCGCCGCGCCGTGCCCAGGGCCCAGCACGAAGCCGCGGCCTAGGCTGGCGGCGTGCTAGACTGAACCCGGTTCCCCGCCGCGCATTAGGGCAGCGTGGGGATTTGGGAGACGTCCATGCGTTCGGTTCTATTGGCTTCCGCGATCGCGGCGCTTGGCCTGACGGCCTGCAGCCAAGGCGCGGCCGGCCCCTTCGCGGGCTTCGGGCCCAAGCCTGACCTGCCGACCCCGACCAAGAGCGTCCTGCCCACAGTCCATGTCGCCAAGTTCGTCGGCTGGCCCAAGGGCGCGGCGCCGGTCGCGCCTCCCGGCTTCGTGGTCACCAAGTTCGCCGACGGCCTCGATCATCCCCGCTGGCTGCTGGTCCTGCCCAATGGCGATGTGCTGGCCGCGGAGTCGGCGTCGGAGCCCGCCAAGCCCCAGGGGTTCCGCGACTGGGTCGCCCAGATGATCCAGAAGCGCGCCGGCGCCCTGGCGGAAAGTCCCAACAAGATCATGCTGCTGCGGGATTCCGACGGCGACGGCGTGGCCGACACCAAGGCGATCTTCGCCCAGGGGCTGAAGCGACCGTTCGGCATGGCCCTGGTGGGGAACATCCTCTACGTGGCCAACGACGACTCCATCGTCAGCTTCCCCTATGCCGACGGCCAGACCCAGGTCTCGGGCCCCGGCGTGAAGGTCTTCGATCTGCCCGGCGGACCAATCAATCACCACTGGACCAAGACCATCATCGCCAGTCCCGACGGCCAGAAGCTCTACGCCACTGTCGGCTCCAATTCGAACGTCGGCGAGAACGGCATGGCCGCCGAGGCCGGACGCGCCCAGATCGTCGAGTTCACCCTGCCGGAGGGGCCGAGCCGCCCCTACGCCACCGGCCTGCGCAACCCCAACGGCATGGACTGGGAGCCGGTGACCGGCAAGCTGTGGACCGCGGTCAACGAGCGCGACGAGATCGGCAATGACTTGGTCCCCGACTACATGACCAGCGTCACCCCCGGCGCCTTCTACGGCTGGCCCTACAGCTATTACGGCCAGCACGTCGATGTCCGGGTCAGTCCGCAGCAGCCGGCCCTGGTGGCCAAGGCCATCGCGCCCGACTATGCGCTCGGCCCCCATACCGCCTCCCTGGGCCTGGCCTTCTACAAGGCCGACGCCTTCCCGGCCGCCTACAAGGGCGGGGTCTTCATCGGCCAGCACGGCTCCTGGAACCGCCGGCCCCTGAACGGCTACCGGGTGGTCTTCATCCCCTTCAAGGACGGCAAGCCCGCGGGCCCGCCCCAGGCCTTCCTGACCGGCTTCCTCAACGCCAAGGAGGAGGCCCAGGGCCGCCCCGTGGGCGTGGCGGTGGACAAGACCGGCGCCCTGCTGGTGGCCGACGACAGCGGCGACGCCGTCTGGCGGGTGGCCTATGCGACCCCGCCGCCGGCCGCGCCGAAGCCCTAGAAGCTCTTGCGCAACCGGATGTTCCAGATCCGGCCCCAGCGCAGATCGCGCACGTCGGTATAGGCCAGCGCGCTGCGGTCGCGCGGTCCGGCATAGACCTCGCGGATGCGCTGGACGCTGCGCTCGGTGAGGTTCAGCAGCTCCACCCTCAGGCTGAGGTCGGGCCTTGGCTTGTACTCCCCAAACAGGGTCACCCAGGTGTCGAGCTTGCGGGTCTCGATCTCCGACAGGCGATAGGCGCGGTCGCGCCAGCCATAGGCGTCATTGGCGTTGGAGCCGCCCTTGTTGACGTCGATCCCCCAATTGGATCTCAGGCGCGGCAGGTCCTGGCTGAAGTGCAGGTCCCACTCCATGTGGCGCAGCCCTGAGATCTCGCGCGGCTTGAGGGTCAGGGGATCGGTCACCTCCGAGCGCCGCCAGACGGCCTGGGCCTTGAGCTGGGCGGCGGGAATGTGGAAGCGCTCCAGGGGCACGCTGAGGCTGGCCTGGACCTCGTCCTTGGTCCCCTCGCCGATATTGCCGGGCGCGTCGGCGACGCTGCCGCCGGGGCCGAAGATGGGCGCCCGGTCGATGACGTCGGTGAGCGCGTAGTGGCGCAGGGTCAGGACGACGGCGCCGCTCTTCCAGAACCGCTGCTCCACCGCGGCCTCGGTCACCCAGGCCTGCTGCGGCGAGAGGTCCGGGTTGCCGGCGATCACCGTGCCGGTGTTGGCCACCGAGGACGGGGCCACGAAGTCGTCGAAGTTGAGCTGCCCCACCTCCCGCTCGAAGCGGAAGCGCAGCTGGGTCGTGGGGCTGGCCGACCAGGTCACCGCCAGGCGCGGCTTGGTGAAGGACAGCGACTTCTCCAGGATCACGTCGCCCTCCGACGTGATGGTGGAGCCCTCCTGCCGCAGGCCGGCCTCCACAGAGAGCTGGGCGGTGGGCCGCCAGGTGGCGGTGGCGAAGACCTCGCCGCGCTTCTCCGTCACCAGGACGCTGGCGGCGGGCACCCGCACCTTCACCCCGTTCTGGAAAAGCGAGGTGGTGTTGTCGAGCTTGTTGTAGGCGCCCTCCCCGCCGACCTCCCAGGTGATCCTCGCGCTCTGACTGAAGCGCAGATGGCCGCGGCCGACGCTCTCGGTAGTCTTGCGGTCGCCCTCGAACTGGCGCGTCAGGTTGGCGGCCTCAAAGCGGGACTTGGTGTCGTTATTGTTCCACTGCTGGAAGGCCACCGCCTCCAGCGCCAGGCGCGGCGACAGGTTGCGTGTGTAGCGGCCGCCCACCTCGGCCTGCAGGCGGTCCTGGGTGTCGTACTGATATTCCTTGCCGCCCGGATAGCGGATGCGGTCGGTGATTTCGGAGGAATAGGGACTGAGCATGTAGGCCGCGTTGAGCCGCAGCTTGCCCCCCGCCAGGGGGGTCTCGAAGGCGCCGGTGGTCCAGGTCTTCAGGCCCTTCCCGTCGGCGTCCACGTCGGAGAGGATCAGGACCGAGCCGTTGGGCGCGTAGCGGATGCGGCGGCCGTCGCCGAGTTGGTCGTCGGGGCCGTAACCCAGGATGATCGAGGCCTCCGCCGCGCGTCCCCCCGCCCAGCGCCACTGGCCCTCGGCCCGGGTTCCGCCCAGGACCCGCCCGTCATAGACCAGGTAGCCGCCGGCCGTCGTGGCGCCGCGGAACCCCGCCGTCGACTTGCGCACCACGTTGACCATCACGGTGCGCCCCTGCATGTCGATGCCCGGCGCGCCGCCGCGGATCAGGTCGACATGGGCCACGGCCGCGGCGGGAATGCGCTTGAGGATCTCGTCCAGGGCGTCGTTCTTGGCCACCGCCGGCTCGCCGTCGATCAGGACGTTGCCGCCTGCTCCCGCCAGGCCGCGGACCACCGTCCCCTTGTCGAAGGAGAAGCCCGGCACCCGGATGACCATGTCATAGGCGGTGGAGGGCGAGGCCTCGGCGAAGAAGCTGGCGGGATAGGCCAGCACCCCGCTCTCGGCGGCGGCGCGCCCGGGCGCGGGCGACGCGGGGGCCGAGGGCTCCCCCGCGGCCAGCGCGGCCGCCGCCGCGGCGATCATCAGCATACCCATCGAACCGCCCCTCCCCAGGAACCAGACGGTTCTGGCTTACTTCGTAAGCCCTCGCCAGCCGCCTTGATGTGGATGGCGCGATTCGATCCGGCGTGCGGCTTTGACGTAACGCGCGCGGCGGTCAGACGCGGCCGGTGACCGGAATGAGCGCGCCGGTGACGGCGCTGGCGGCGTCGGAGGCCAGGAACAGGATCACGGCGGCCAGTTCGCCCGGCGTCACCCAGGTGGCGAAGTCGGCCTTGGGCATGTCGGCCCGGTTGGTGGGGGTGTCGATGATCGACGGCAGGACGGCGTTCACCGTCACCTGGCCCTTGAGCTCCTCGGCGAGGCTTTCCGTCAGGCGATGGACGCCGGCCTTGGAGGCGGCGTAGGCGCCCATGCCGGCTCCGGCCTTCACCGCGCCATTGGCGCCGATATTGACGATGCGCCCGGCCGTGCTGGCCTTCAGGTGGGGAATGGCCGCGCGGCTGGCGTTGGCGGCGGTCTTGACGTTCATGGCGTAGAGCCGGTCCCAGACCGCCGGATCGCCCTCGGCCAGGGTCTGCCAGGCGAAGCCGCCGGCGACATTGATCAGGGCGTCCAGGCCGCCGAACCGGGCGGCGGCCGCGTCGATGGCGGCGCCGGCCGCCGCGGGATCGGTGAGGTCGACGCCGGAGAGTTCCAGCGCGTCCGGCCCGCAGGCCTCCACCAGACCCTCGGGGGCGCGCGGGGCGTGGTCGATCAGGACGACCTTCGCCCCCTGCCGGGCCGCGGCCTTGGCCACCGCCGAGCCGAGGATTCCGTGCGCGCCGGTGACGGCGACGATGCGTGGCGTGCTCAAGTCAGTCCCCAATTCCGCTTAGCTCCCTTCTCCCGCAGGGGGCGAAGGAAGCCAAGCGAAGAGAGAGGTCTAGAGGCGTTCGACGATGGTCACATTGGCCATGCCGCCGCCTTCGCACATGGTCTGCAGGCCGTACTTGCCGCCGGTGGATTCCAGGGCGTTCAGCAGGGTGGCCATCAGCTTGGTGCCCGAGGCGCCCAGCGGGTGGCCGAGCGCGATGGCGCCGCCGTTGACGTTGATCTTCTCGCGCGGCACGCCCAGCGACTTCATGTAGGCGACGGGCACGGAGGCGAAGGCTTCGTTGACCTCGAACAGATCGATGTCGTCGACCTTCATGCCGGCGCGCTTCAGGGCGCGTTCGGTGGCCGGCAGCGGGGCTTCCAGCATGATCACCGGGTCATGACCCAGCAGGCTCATGTGATGGATGCGGGCCAGCGGCTTCACGCCCAGGTCCTTCAGACCCTTTTCCGAGACGATCATCACGCCCGAGGCGCCGTCGCAGATCTGGCTGGAGGAGGCCGCGGTCAGGACGCCGTCCTCGCGCAGGAGCTTCACGCCCTTGATGCCCTCGAGGCTAGCTTCGAAGCGGATCCCCTCGTCGACGGTGTGAAGGGTCTTGTTGCCCTCGGCGTCGGTCACCTCGATGGCGACGATCTCGTTCTTGAAGGCGCCGGCCTGGGTGGCGGCGATGGCGCGCTGGTGGGACTGGAAGCTGAACTCGTCCATCTGATCGCGGCTCAGGCCGTACTTCTTGGCCACCATCTCGGCGCCGACGAACTGCGAGAACTGGATGTTGGGGTACTGCGCCTGGATGCCCGGGCTCATATAGGTGCCAAAGCCGTTCTGGGCCGGCAGGGCGGCCGACAGGCCCATGGGCACGCGGGTCATGCTCTCGACGCCGGCGGCGATGACGATGTCCATGGTGCCGCTCATCACGGCCTGGGCCGCGAACTGCAGGGCCTGCTGCGAGGAGCCGCACTGGCGGTCGACGCTGGTGCCGGGGACGCTCTCGGGGAGACGCGAGGCCAGCACGGCGTTGCGGCCGACATTGATCCCCTGCTCGCCCACCTGGCCGACGCAGCCCATGATCACGTCCTCCACCAGGGCCGGGTCGGCCTTGGTGCGGTCGATGAGGTCATTGAGGACATTGGCGGCCAGATCGACCGGATGCCAGTCCTTCAGTTTGCCACCCTTGCGGCCGCCGGCCGTGCGTGAGGCCGCGACGATATAGGCTTCGCCCATGGTTCCGCTCCCTTTGGAATTGCGCGTCTAACGCGTCGACGGGCACTCTAGGCGGGCGCCGTCACGGAAGCCAACCGGGCCCCCGACACGGCTAGATTACAGCGTCGGCGAAATAGGCCACAAGCACCACCACAAGCCCGCGGAGCCGACCCGATGACCTTGAAGCGCCGTGTCGATTTCCTGGCCCACCTGCTGAAGGCCACGCTCCGCCAGCATCATCGGGAGCTGGTCCCGGTCTTCGGCCCGCACATCCCGGCCGAGGGGGTGGTGATCGATGTCGGCGCCCATGCCGGCCAGTTCTCCAAGCTGTTCGCCCGCATGGCGTCCCGGGGCCAGGTCTACGCCTTCGAGCCCTCGGCCTACGCCCGCTCGATCCTGACCCGATCCCTGGCCTTCAACCGGCTGGCCCATGTGAAGGTGATCCCCATGGGCCTGTCCGACGCCCCCGGTGAGCTGATCCTGCACACCCCAATCAAAGCCCGGGGCGGCCTCGGCTTCGGCATCGCCCACTTCGGCGAGGACGGACAGGATGCGCGCGACACCATGGATCAGGTCGTGCCCCTGACCACCCTGGACGCCTTCGCCCAGGCCGAGGGCCTGACACGCCTGGACTTCCTGAAGGCCGACGTCGAGGGCTGGGAGGTCAATGTCCTGAAGGGCGGCCTGAAGACCTTGGCGAAGTACAGGCCCGCCCTCTTCCTGGAGGTCTCCGACGCCTCCCTGGCGCGGGCCGGCGCCCGCCCCACCGACATCTGGGACATCCTTCGGCCCCTGGGCTACCGCGCCCTCAAGGCCCCGGACTTCGTGGCGGTCGACGGCTATGCCGGGGTCGAGGACTACCTGTTCGTGGCGGGCTAGACGGGCAGCAAGGCCCCCGGCCGCTCGCCGTCCAGCTTGAAGCTGGTGGGCAGGACGCGCGGGTTGGGCTTCTGCAGCTTCAGCGCCTTGGCGCCGCGCGCCACCGCCAGCTTGCCCAGCGCCCCGGGGGTGAACCCCTGCTGGATGCGCGGGCGCCGCGCCCCGAGCCGGCGGCGCAGGACGCCGTTGGCGTAGATGACATTGGCCCGCATCAGGGCCTCGGGCGTCATGAATTCGATGGACAGCGACACGTTCAGCATCGGGCCGTTCTCGATCCGGTGCGGGGCGTTCTGGGCCCAGGTGACCATCTTGCCCGGCGTCAGGTCATGGACCTCCGCGCCCTGGTCCCAGGCGGGATCGAAGGCGAACTGCTCGGCGGTCTCCCGCAGGACGATCTTCTCCAGGGCCTCGTCGCCCACATAGGGGTCGGCCACCGGATAGACCCAGACCCGCTTCTGTCCGCGAAGCTGCCAGAGCGACACCAGGGGCACGTCCAGATGGTAGAAGACCTGGGCGTTGGCCGAGGAGATCAGCATGCCCAGGTCGTGCTTGAAGGTCCGCAGGCCCGGCACGTGGGCGTGCTTCTCGGCGAAGATCTCGTCGCCCAGAGCGGCATATTCCGGCAGGTGCAGGTTGGTCTGCCGCAGGTTCAGCCAGATGCGCCCCGACTGGGCGGCCTCCAGCAGCCGCGAGCCCGACAGGTTTCCCGCCGTGCCGCGCCGCCAGGTGGTCCAGGCCACGGGATCCTCGCCCATGGTGAAGACCCCCATCTGGTCGCGTGGATAGCGGTCCAGCAGTTCCTCGAGACCTTCGTCCTTGAACATCGGCCGCTCGTGCAGGCCGTGCTCGAAGGCCAGGTTCGCCTTGGTGAAGGCGGCGCCCTTCTCGGGCGTCCAGTCGGTGATGATGCTCATGTCGGAGCCCTCAGGCCGTAGAAGTGAATCTTGAAGGGACCCCACCACAGGGTCTTGCCCAGGCCGCGGGCCGCGCGGTCCAGGGTGAAGGCGAAGCGCGGGCTGCGGACCAGCCATTGCAGGCCCGCCAGCAGGCCGTAGACGCCGGCCTGGGCCACGCCGATGGCCATCCAGCGGGCCACGCCCAGGCGGTCGGGCGGGGTGCTGATGGCGCAGTGGGCCGAGGGCCCCTGCCCGTAGGCGAAGGCGCGCGCGATCGTGTAGTCCAGGGTCAGGCGGCTGGGCACCGGATCTTCCCAGACCCAGGCCTCCGGGGCCCAGGCGAACCGCGCGCCCCTGGCCTTCATGCCGCCGAAGAGCAGGTCGTCCTCGCCGCCGATATGGTTGCGGATGGCCGAGAACGGGGCCTTGGGATCGGGCAGGCTGGCGCGCTTCAGCAGGGAGCAGCCGCAGCCGTAATAGTGGTCGATGGGCCCCTCGGCCGGCCCGTCGCCGAGCCGCGAGAAGAACCATTCCAGATAGGCGCGGTGCTTGCCGACCCCGGCCGGGGCGCGGCCTCGGACCGGGCCGAACACGACATCGGCCTGATGCCTGGCCTGGACCGTCAGCAGGGCGGCCAGCCAGCCGGCCGGCGCCTCCTCGTCGTCGTCCAGGAAGGCGATGAAGTCGCCGCGGGCCCGGGCCATGGCGGCGTTGCGGGCGTTGGCGACGCCGGGTTCGGGCTCGTGGACATAGACCACCGGGAACGGGGCTTCGGCCGCCAGGCTCTCCACCAGGGCCTGGGCCGAGGGAACCTGGTCGTTGTCCACCACCACCAGCTCCAGGGCCGCGGGGTCGACCCCGACCTGGGCGAAGGTCGAGCGCGCGGCCGTGGCCAGTCCGTCCAGGCGACGCTGGGTGGGAATGATCAGGCTGACGCGCGGCGCGGGCATGGGATCAGGCGACTTCCATCTCGCCCGAGGCGCGACGGGTGCGGCTGCCGATGGCCTGGACCACGCCGCGGGCGCGACCGGCGAAGGACAGTTCCGTGCTGGCGATGATGTCCAGGCGGCGGCGGAGCTTGCCCACCGCGCCCTGACCATGGGCGCCGGCCAGGCTCCAGGCCTGCTCCGACATCTGGGCCGCGCGGCCGCCGAGGTTGGCGGCGGTGGCCACGCCCTCGCCAATGGTGCGGATGGAGAGCGCATAGGGCCGCTTGTAGTGCTCGTGGCCGGGGCCCAAGTCGTAGGTCGTCAGACCCATCTCGGTCATGGCCGCGATGGCCCGGCCCAGGAACACCTGGCCCGGCGACCAGGCGGCCAGCTCCGGGTCGGTCGAGGCGATCCACGGATGGTAGACCCCGCCCTGGCGGATGCCGAAGTGGCCCGCCACCAGCCGGTCGCCGGCGTAGAGGGTGACCATCAGGCCCTGGAACGCGCCGTCCTGGCGCTCGAACAGCGCCTGCAGCAGGTCCCGCGTCCAGACCGGGCTGAGGAAGTCGTGGGCGCCGGTGCGGGCCAGTTGCTCGCGCTTCCAGCGGAGCAGCGTGTCGAAGGCGGCCTGGTCGTGGTCGGCGCCCTTGATGGTCAGGGTCCCGACCTCGCGGTCCAGCTTGTGGTCCAGGCGGCGATAGTTCTTGAAGCGCTTGGGACTGGCGGCGCGCAGGGCCTCCAGATAGGCCTCGGCGGTGGACTCCAGCTCGATGACGAAGCTCTCGCGCTCCGAGGCCACGAAACCCGCGAAGGCGCGGTTGGGATCGGTCAGGCCGGTGAAGCGGTAGACCGACAGCCCGGCCTGCGCCAAGGCCTCGTCGGCGTCCAGGCCCTGCTCGGAGACCAGGCCGTGATAGTCCGACAGCGGCGCGCCAATGGGCCGCGCGAAGCTGCCGGGGCGGCGGTGATAGGCCAGGAAGCCGGCGGTCCGGCCCGGCCAGCGCCAGACGGTCACCCGGGCGTCGGGGCGCACGGCGCCGACCGCGAGAGCGAAATCGGGCCCCATCAGGGGATTGGCGAATTCGGGACGGCTGGCGCACAGGGCGCGCCAGGTCGCGATATCGGCCTGCGGCAACGCGCTCGGATGGAAGGTCTCGGCGGTCAGCATGGTCTCAAGCCCTAGCTCATCCCGGTTAGGGAAAGGTGGACCGCGCGCTGCAATCCACGTGCCTTGGGACGTGTGCCGTTTCGCGTCAGGCGCGATCTAGCTGAAGGCGGCCTTCAGAATCGTCTCCAGCCAGGCGGCGTCGACCTCGTCGAAGGCGGCCGGCTCGGTGGCGTCGACGTCGAAGACCGCGATCAGCTCGCCCTGCGCATCGAACACGGGGACCACCACCTCGCTGGCCGAGCGGCCGTCGCAGGCGATGTGACCCGGGAAGGCGTGGACGTCGGGTACAAGCTGGGTCTGGCCGGTCGCCGCCGCGGCCCCGCAGACCCCGCGTCCATAGGCGATGCGCAGGCACCCCAGGGTGCCCTGGTACGGGCCCACCACCAGTTCGCGATCCTTGTCCGGGTCGACCACGTAGAAGCCGGTCCAGAAATAGTGGTCGAAGCTGGCGGCCAGCATGGAGGCGATGGTCGCCATCCGCGCGGTGCGGTTGGGCTCGCCGTCCAGCACCGAGGCGATCTCCTGCGCCACCGTCGCGTAGCGCGCGGCCTTGTCGTCGGGCAGGGTCAGGTCGTTGAAGGCTTCGGCCATGGCGGCCTTATATAGCCAGCTAGCCGATCGCCACCAGCCGCCGCGCGCTCTTGCGGCTGACCACGGCTTCCAGGTTGCGGCCGATGCGGTCGGCCTCGGTCGGATCCATCTCGGTCTGAGACAGCAGGTTGCGGATGGCGTCGAAGTGGATCTCGATCACCGCCGGATCGCAGGCGTCGGGCCCGCCCATGGCGTCCACATAGGCGATCATGGACTGCGAAGCCCGCTCGACGGTCTTGTCGCGCACCTGGCGGGCGCGGAAGGTGGTGTGCTGCATGACCCGGTAGATCATCTGCAGGGTGGAGCGATCCACCCCGCCCCGGGCCGAGATCAGACGGCGCATGGCCTCCAGCTCGACGCTGATGGTCTCGCGGGCCACCTCGCGCTCGACCTCGTCGGCCACCTCGTCAGGATCGCAGGTGCGGCGCAGGGGCCCCGAATAGTTCAGCTCCACCTTCCGGCGGCGGTCGGGGCCGACATAGGCCTCGCTGACGATGAAGGGCCGCGGCCGGCGCAGGACCAGCTGGATGCGCGACAGGATGGCCGCCGGGGTGAAGGGCTTGATCACGAACTCATTGACCCCGGCCAGTCGGGCGATCTGCACGTCGCGCTCGCTGCGCTGACCGGTCACCATGATCACCGGGACTTCCGGATTGGGCACCAGGGGGTCGGGATAGATGGCCGCGCGGCGGATCGAGCGGACCAGTTCCAACCCGTCCATCACCGGCATCTTGCAGTCGGTGAAGATCATGTGCGGGCAGCGGTGGCGCAGCAGTTCGCGGGCCCGTTGGCCGTCCGTGGCGGTATAGACCTCCCCCACCCCGCCCGCCCGCAGCACGTCGGTGATCAGGCGCAGGGTGTTGGAGTGGTCGTCCACGACCAAGACCTTGAGGCCCGACAGATCGTCAGGCGTCAGGTTCGAACTTGGCAGCAGTCGTTGAGAGCTCATTCGCCCCGAAATCCCCACACCTTCGGCGAACATGATCGCTGAGCGTTGAGATCAGGTTTATGGCCAAGCCGATTTCAGAAGGTGAGACGATAGGCCGCCAGGGCCTCGTAATGGGGCCGCGCCTGGTCGGCGAGACGCCGCAGATCGTCGCCGAGGGCGCGTGGCGGCGCCGCGCCGGGGGGCTCGAAGCCCGTGGAACGCTCCACCGCGTCGTACCAGGCCGGCGCCCAGACCCCATCGGTGTCGCGCGGACCGGCCGGCCAGGCCAGCATCTCGGTCCGGAAGGCGATCCCCAGCGCCGCGCAGAGGGTCGACAGCCCCCGCTCCGGCGCCGCCAGGATGTCGGACCCCTCCACCACGGGCGGGGCGCGGCCAAGCCGGTCGGCCTCGCGCTCGAACAGCTCGCGCTGCCGCACCACCCCGATGTCGGCGAGGGTCACCTCGGCGCGCTTGACGGTGTAGGAGGCCAGGACGGCGGCGGGGTCGCGGATCAGGAAGGCGCTGACGCAGGCGGCCGTCCAGTCCAGGCCGAAGCCCTCCGCCATGTGGTGGGTCATGTGCTTCTGGTAGAAGACCGCCGCGCCGCCCGGCGCTGGCCCGGCCATGGCGGCGGCCACCTCGCGCCAGTCCTGGGGCTGGGACGCCAGGACCTCTTCGCGCATCGGGTGGTCCAGGCCGGTGACTGCCAGGTAGGCCGCGTAGAAGGGCTCATCCACGACAGCGGTGTCGGGACGGTTCTCGAAGCTGCGCATCATGGCCGTGGAGATGTTGCGCGGCCCCGACCACATGGCGATGCGCACGGGATCGCTCATGCCGCCTGCGCGTCCTTCAGCTCCTCATAGGCCGCCCGCAGCAACCTGGTCACCGGCCCCGGCAGGGCGGCTGGCAGGACATGGCCGTCGATCTCCCGGACCGGGGTCAGGCCGCCGAAGGTGCCGGTGACGAAGGCCTCGTCGGCGTCATAGACATCGTCCAGGACGAAGTCCCCCAGGGTGATGGGAATCCCCTTGGCGCGGCACAGGGCGATGACATTGGCCCGGGTCACGCCGTTGAAGCAGAAGTCGCCAGTCGACGTCATCACCCGCCCGTCGCGGACGAAGAAGAAGTTGGTGGCGTTGCAGCTGGAGACGAAGCCGCCGGGGTCCAGCATCAGGGCCTCGTCGCAGCCGGCCTCGATGGCCTGCAGCAGGGCGGTGATCAGGTTGAGGCGGCTGTGGGAGTTCAGCCGCATGTCGAACATCTGGGCCGGCGTGCACAGGATGCTCGAGGTGAACAGCGACAGGCCGCGGGTGACGATCTCGGGGCTGGGCGCCTTGTATTCCGCCGTGATCACGATGGTGGGCCTGCCCAGCCAGTTGCGCGGGTCCTGGTTGGCGGCGGCCTTCTCGCCCCGGGTGATCATCAGGCGCAGGTGGGCGCCGTCGGTCATGCCGTTGGCGTCCAGCAGCTTCCAGATCTCGGCGGTGAGCTGGTCGCGGGTCATGCCGATATCGAGCGCGATGGCCTTGAGACCCGCATAGAGCCGGTCCAGGTGAGCCTCCAGGAACAGCAGGGCGCCCTTGTGCAGGCGCAAGCCCTCCCAGACTCCGTCGCCCAGCACGAAGCCCGCGTCGAACACCGAGACCTTGGCGTCCTCGCGCTTGACGAGATCGCCGTTGAGATAGAGCCGCGCCGCCGCGTTGCGCGGATCGACGGCGAAATCCTGACTGCCTGCCATGGCGTGCAGTTGTATGGAGGCGGAACGGCTGCGGCTAGACCAGGAGCATCAGATGACCCACGGGATCGGCGGATCGACGGCGGAGGAACAGCTGGCAGACCTCAAGCCCTGGCCCAAGGCGCCGTCCATCGGCGCGGAGGAGCGCGCCGCCCGCATCGCCCGGGCCCGCGAGCTGATGGGCCAGATCGGCGCCGACGCCCTGATCATCGGGGCGGGGCCCTCCCTGCGCTACTTCACCGGCGTCGCCTGGAACGCCACCGAGCGCCTGGTGGCCCTGGTCCTGCCTCTGAGCGGCCCCCTGAAGATGATCTGCCCCCGGTTCGAGCTGGGCTCGCTTCAGGCGTCCCTGCTGGTGGAGGCCGAGGACCTGCTCTGGGAAGAGCATGAAAGCCCTTACACCCTGGCCGCCAAGGCCCTCGCCGAGCTGGGCGCGAGGTCCCTGGCCATCGACCCCGCCCTGCCCTTCTTCGTCTTCAATGGCCTGCGCCTGGCCGCCCCGGACCTCGCCCTGCTGGACGGGACGCCCGTGGTGGACGGCTGCCGGATGATCAAGTCGCCGGCGGAGCTGGCCCTGATGTCCCAGGCCAAGGCCATGACCCTGGAGGTCCACCGCCGCGCCGCCCGCATCCTGGCGCCGGGGATCACCACCACACAGGTCCGCCGCTTCATCGACCAGGCGCACCGGGCGCTGGGCGCCGACGACGGCTCGTCCTTCTGCGCGGTGCAGTTCGGGGTGGCCAGCGCCTATCCCCACGGCCTGCCGGGCGACCAGAGCCTGGCGCAGGACGAGCTCGTGCTCATCGACACCGGCTGCAGGGTCCAGGGCTACAACTCCGACATCACCCGCACCTATGTCTTCGGCCAGGCCACCCCCGAACAGGCCCGCGTCTGGGCGGTCGAGAAGCGCGCCCAGGCCGCCGCCTTCGCCGCGGTGAAGCCCGGCGTCCCCTGCGAGGAGATCGACGCCGTCGCCCGCCGCGTCCTGGCCGCCGAAGGCTTCAGCCCCGACTACGACCTGCCGGGCCTGCCCCACCGCACCGGCCACGGCATCGGTCTCTCGATCCATGAGGCGCCCTATCTGGTGCGCGGCGACAAGACCCCGCTGGCGCCGGGCATGTGCTTTTCCAACGAGCCGATGATCGTCATCCCCGAGACCTTCGGCGTGCGGCTGGAGGACCACTTCCACGTCACTCAGGACGGGGCGGCCTGGTTCACCCAGCCGCAGGACAGCCTCGACGCCCCGTTCGGGCGCTAGCCGCCGAAGGGCCTCTCCACCTGCGCGTCCAGCATGTAGCCGCTGCCGCGCAGGGTGCGGATCACGTCGGCCGCGCCGGCGTCCAGCAGCCTCTGGCGCAGGCGGCTGACATGGACATCCACGGCGCGGTCGAAGACCTGGGCCTCGTCCCCCTGGGTCAGGCGCACCAGTTCGTCGCGGGTCAGCACCGCCCCGGGATGCTCCAGGAAGGCCCGCAACAGCACGAACTGGCCGCTGGTGAGCAGGATGCGCCGCCCTCGGGCGTCGAACAGGGTCTGGCTGGCGACCTCCAGCCGACAGCCGGCGAACAGGTAGCGCCGCGCGCCCTCGCCCCGCGCGGCCCGCGACCGGGCCCGGCGGCGCAGGATCGCCCGCACCCGGGCCAGCATCTCCCGCGGCGTGCAGGTCTCCTCCACGCAGTCGTCGAAGCCCAGCTCCAGCACCTCGACCCGGCTGAGCGCGGCGTCGGGCCGGCGGCGCAAGATCACCGCCGGGCCGTCGGGATGGACGCACCATCCCGCCCGCCCCTCGAGTTCCGCCACGGAGTCGCTGATCACCAGGTCGCAGGCGCTCGCCCGCCAGCGCGGCGCGGTCTCCACCCGGTAGCCCTTGCCCGCCAGGTAGTCGGCGAGACCCGATGGCGCCGCGGTCTCGACGATCAGCAGGCGGCCGGCGTCGGCGCGCCGGGGCGGTCTCAGATGCGGCGCCTCGTGCGGGGTCATGGGGGCTCCAAACAGAAAAGGGCGGACCGAAGCCCGCCCAGTCCTAGGGGTGACGACCCCCTTTGGGGGATGGGCCGTCGGGAGTTCCCGAAGACGCGGCGGCCGAGAGCGCCGGCGCGTCTTCGGGGGATCAGTACTTCAGGCGCGCGCCCACCGTGATCACGCGACCGATCGGGCTGGAGACGAAGTTGTCGTAGCCGGCCGTGGCGTTGAAGAAGGGCGGGTCCTTGTCGAACAGGTTGGAGGCGTCGACGAAAACCTCGGTCTTGCCCATCCAGTTGTCGCCGGGGATGTCGTACTGGACGTGCAGGTCGAAGGTGTTGTTGGCGTCCACCTTGTCGCCGCCGCCGGTGGGCACGCCAGAGGCGTTGCGGGTCAGCGGGGTGACGGTCGTGCCGCTGTAGTTGCGGTAGGAGCCGGTGTGGTTCCAGTAGACGTTGGCCGACAGGTCGCCGTGCTCCCAACCCAGGCCGACGCGTGTCTCCAGCTTCACCGAGGGGAAGGTGGTGTTGAAGCCGGTGGTGTTGAGCACGTCGAACTTGGCGCCGCCCGTGCCCACCTGCTGGCGGAAGCGGGTCTTGTAGGAGCCGATAGCGTCGATGGAGAAGCCGCCCATCGGGGTGTCGAAGTTGTAGCTGGCCGAGACGTCGACGCCGGCCACCCACAGGTTCAGGGCGTTCTGCTGCTGGAAGTTGTAGGTGAAGTAGACCACCGGCGGCAGGGAGCTGGTCTGGGGCAGGCCGGCCGTGGCCGCGGCGATTTGGGCCGGGGTCGCGCCGGCCGGATAGATGGTGAGCAGGTTGTTCAGGCCCGCGGCGTTGACCGCCAGGGCGGCGCTCGGCGCGGTGATCCCGCCCTCGATCTGGGTGTTCCAGTAGGTCACCGACAGGCGCAGGCCGGGGACGAAGGCGGGCTGGAAGTCGGCGCCCACGCTCCAGCTCTTGCCGGTCTGGGGTTTGAGGTTCTTGTTGCCGCCGGTGATCTGGACCCCGGTGATGGTGCTGCCCAGTTGGCAGGTGGTGGCGCCGGCCGTGCAGCCGGGGACCCCGGCCAGGGACGGATAGGCCGCCAGCGGCACATTGACCGTCCCCAGGGCGTAGTTGCCGAAGCCGGACTCCCCGGTGATCCCGTTGGCGTCGCCGCGGCTGGTGAGGGCCGGGGCCACGAAGGATTCGGCGTAGTTGGCGCGGAACTTCAGGCCGTCGATGACTTCCCAGTTCACCCCGATCTTGGGGTTCGAGGTCTCGCCGAAGTCGCTGTACTTATCGTAGCGGCCCGACAGGT
The DNA here is from genome assembly GCF_058806695.1 of Phenylobacterium sp. GW821-FHT12F10. Classification (NCBI taxonomy): domain Bacteria; kingdom Pseudomonadati; phylum Pseudomonadota; class Alphaproteobacteria; order Caulobacterales; family Caulobacteraceae; genus Phenylobacterium; species Phenylobacterium sp. GW821-FHT12F10. The sequence goes on from NZ_JBXAPY010000001.1 coordinate 2,309,951, forward strand.
TCACATCCAGGCGACGCACCAGGGGGACGTTCATCTCCGGCCCCACCAGCGGGACCAGGGCCTCCACGAAGGCCGAGTTCACCGAGCGCTCATAGGTGAGGTTGGTGGTGGCCGAACCGGCGGTGGCCGGGCCGATGCCCAGGGGCCGGGTGTTGTCCTGCTTCATGGTGTAGCGGATCGTCTCGGCGCCCACCGCCACCCGCAGCGGGCCGGCCGGCATGTCGAACAGGGTCCCATCCAGCTTGAAGGTGGCGTCCTTGATGGTCTGCTTGGCCAGCGAGGTCTGGGTGGAGTCCGTCAGCGCCGCGCGGACCGCCGCCGATGTCAGGTTGGAGCCCAGCGGATGGAAGGGGTCCAAGGCGTTGGTCGCCGTCAGGGGCGAGTTCAAGATGATGGTGGAGGTGCCCGGGATCGACGGGGTCGTCTGATTGCCGCCGCCGTTGGTCGTGCCGTTCAGGGCCAGCAGGGCGCAGCTGGTGCACAGGGCGCCGAGGATCTGCTGCCGCGACTGGCTGTTGCCGACGACGCCGCCGAGGGTGGCGCGCCAGTTGTCGTTGATGCGGAATTCCGCGCCGCCGGAGACGTAGAAGGTCTCCTCGCCGGAGTCGGTGTGGGCGCCGGGGCCCAGCAGATCGTCACCCTGGAAGCGCACGGTCTCGGTGGTCGCGGTGCTGCCGGTGGGGAAGACATAGAAGGGGTTGATCTGGCCGCCCTTGCCGCTGCCCGGGCCGAAGATGGTGGCGGTGACGTTGCCCCGCGTGGTCTTGGCCTGGTTGTCGCGCTTGGAATAGACCACGTCGCCGGTCAGGCTGAGGCGGTCGCCGACGTCCTGCTGGATCTTCACCAGCATGCTGTGGCGCGTCTCGGCCGGGATCAGATCGGCGATGCCGGTGTAGTCGCAGAAGGCGTTGGCCGCCGCGTTGCTGACGCCCGACGTATAGGGATAGCCGTAGATCGTGCTGGAGCCGGCGGGCTGGATGCTGGCCGGGGCGCAGACGAAGCTGGCCAGGTTGCTGCCGCCCTGGCTGCGGTGATCGGCGTGGGTGTAGTCCCGGTCGCCGGCGCTCAGCGCCGCGCGGTCCGAATAGCCGTAGCTGGCCAGGACCGAGCCGCCGTCCCAGGTCTTGCCGGCCACGAAGGCCGCGCTGGTGGTGTGGTAGTCCTGGCCGAAGCCGTACTGGGCCGAGGCCTCGAAGCCGTCGAAGTCACGGCGGGTGATGAAGTTGATGACCCCGGCCACGGCGTCGGAGCCGTAGACCGACGAGGCGCCGTCCGACAGCACCTCGACCCGCTCCAGGGCCAGGGGCGCGATGATGTTGGGGTCGGCCAGGGCGTGGTTGATGCCCGAGAGCGGCAGGCGGTGGCCGTCGATCAGGATCAGGGTGGAGTTGGAGGCGCTGGCGCCGAGGCCGTGGATGGTGGGGGCGTTGGTGCCCGCGCCGTCGGCGCTGCCGAAGGCGCCCTGGCCCGCGGCGCCGAGGCCGACGACCGACGGCACCGACTTCAGGACCTGCTGGATGGTCTGGGCGCCGGTGGACTGGATCTGGTCCTGGCCGACGGCCACGACGCTCGACCCCACCGGGGCCACGCCGCGGATGCTGGTGCCGGTGACCACGATCTCCTCGACCTGGGTCGGGGCGTCGGCGGCGAAGGCGACAGGCGCCGCCAGCACCGAGACGACGCTCAGCGCCGTGCCGCACATCCACTTCGTCGCGCGGCCGATCCGGCCGTCCTGGCGTTCCATAAGCATACCTGCCTCCCCGTTTTGGCGGCCGTCCCGAGTGTCCGGGACTGGCCTTATGATTACGAACTGTCTGGTTCGTTCATTTCTCGGGCGCGGTTCTGCGCGGGCGCGGCCGGACCCTGGCGGATCAGGCCTCACACGCGCGGTGACGCGCTGATTTCGAAAGTCCGTTCGTTTCCCCTGAGGCGCCCCTATGCCCGCCGACGGCGACCCATGGGGTCCCCGTCACCGGAGCGTGCGAGCCGCTCATCTCTAGTTGTCGGCATGGTACTAACCGGATGGTACATGTCAATAAAAAGACACTCGTTTCGGCCGCGACACACCGGCAGGGACGCCGCGATCCTAATCCCGGGCCCGGTTCGCAGGGGGCGCGGCGGGGGCCCCCGACTGGGCCGGATGCGCCGCGAAGAAGCCCAGCCTGTCCCGATTGGGCCAGGCGCGGACCGCCACCGAGTCGCCGAACTCCACCAGCTTCTCGCCGCGGGGCTCGTAGCGCGGCCATGCCAGGCCCCCGCCGCTGGGATCGCCGGTGCGCGCGAACGTCACCAGGGCGTTGGACATCTGCTCGGCGAGCTGCCGGTCATAGGGGGTCCAGACCCGCGTCTGGCGGAAGATGTTCAGGGCGTCCTGGGTCTGCAGCCAGTAGGGCACATCGCCGGTGTGATAGGCGCCGACGCTCGCCGGGTCATGGTCGGCGAAGGTGATCCCCGGCGCGTAGGGGTGAACCCGGGAGAACAGGAAGACATAGGCCGGGGCCTTGCCGCTCCCCTGCCCCCGCGCCCAGCTCCATTGGGCCAGGCCCACCGAGGAGTCGCGGCCGGCCTCGGTGGCCACGGCGCGCACCTGGGCCTCGGTCTTCGCCGGATAGAGCTTGAGGAAGGCCTGGGCCTGGTCGCCATAGGACCGGGCGGCCTCGGCCCGGTAGTCGGCCAGGGTGCGGGGCCGGCCGATGGCGCTGAACACCTCGTCACGGGTGAAGCCGATCAGGATCGGCACGTCGTTCTGCTGACCCTTGGCGAACAGGGCGGCCGGCTGGTCGGGCAGGACATGGCCGTCGACGATGGGGGCGAAGGCCTGGCCCGGAAGCTGGCGGGCGGCCTGCAGGATGCGGTCGGAGGGCAGGTCGCGCATCTCGGCCAGGGAGCCGACGCCGAGCGCCTTCTGCAGGGCCAGGCCGCTGGCCTCCCCCTGGACCCTGTCCCCTACGGACCCGAAGCCGGAGGGGGCGAGCTGGCTGCCGCTCATCCCCACCGCCCGGTGGAACAGACCCTTGCCCATCGGGCTGGCCTGCAGGTCGGAGACCGACATGGCCCCGGCCGACTGGCCCATGATGGTGACGTTGCCCGGGTCGCCGCCGAACCTGGCGATGTTGCGCTGGATCCATTGCAGGGCCGCGACCTGGTCCATCAGGCCGTAGTCGCCCGAGTGGCCCTGCTCGGCGCTCAGCGCCGGATGGGCCATGAAGCCCAGGGCGCCCAGGCGATAGGCCAGGCTGACATAGACCACACCCTTCCGCGCCAGGCTCTCGCCGGCGTAGTTGGCCATGCTGGCCGAGCCGCCGGAGAAGCCGCCGCCATAGATCCAGACCATCACCGGCAGCTTCTCGGCCTTCTGCGGCGGGGCCCAGATGTTGAGATAGAGGCAGTCCTCGCTGGTGGCCTCCTCCCCGAAGTAGTGGTTGATATTGTGGGCGCGCAGGCCCTGCGGGCACTCCGGCGCGAAGCGGTCGGCGTTGAACACCCCGGCCCAGGGCTTGACCGGCGCCGGCGCCCGCCAGCGCAGCTCGCGCACCGGCGGGGCGGCGAAGGGCACGCCGAACCAGGCGCGCACGCTGGAGTCCAGGACCTTGCCGGCCAACCGGCCGCTGTCGATGGCCACGGGTCCTTCCGGGACCTCGCGCTCCACCACCTGGGCCTGGGCGGAGGCGGCGAAGGCCAGGGCGGCGAGCGCCCCGCAAAGACGTGTCGCGAGACGCATGGGGCGCTCCGGTTCGGGGGTTCGAGGGATCAGTCGCGCGGGCGGCCGGGGACCGGCGCGGGCGGGGCCGGCTGTGGCAGGGTGGCGGCGAAATCCAGACGCTTGGTGTTCATCGGCAGGACGCGGACGCTGTCGCCGAACTCCATCAGCTTCTCGGACTTCGGCGTCCACTTCGGCCAGGCCATGTCCGGGGCGCTGGGATCGCCCGAGGTGGCGAAGGCGATGATGGCGTTGGACATCCGGTCCGACAGGGCCCGGTCATAGTCGGTCCAGGTGCGGGTCTGGCGGAACAGGTTGAGGCTGTCCTGGGTCTGGAACCAGTAGGGCACGTCGGCGGTGTGATAGGCGCCAACGGTCTTGGGATCATGGTCGGCGAAGACCACGCCCGGCGTATAGGGATGCACCCGGGAGAACATGTAGATGTAGACCGGCGCCTTGCCGGTGCGGGCCTGCAGGAGGGCCCAGTTGCGCATGGCCGCCTCCACGGCGGTCTCGCGGGCGGCGTCCCCGCCCACGGCGCGGATCTGGTCGTCGCTCTTCACCGGATAGGCCTTCAGGAAGGCGTCGGCCTTGTCCTTGTAGAGGTCGCGGGCGGCCGCCTCGTAGGCCGCCACCGTCTTGGCCGCCTTCAGCGGGCCGCCGCTCTCGTCATGGGTGAAGCCCACCATGATCGGCACATCGTTCTGGGTCCCGTCGACGAAGATCTCGCGCGGCGACTTGGGCAGGAAATAGCCATCGACGATCGGTCCCACCCGGATCGAGCCGGCGCAGCCCAGCTGGCAGTCGGCCTGCAGGCTGAGGATGCGGTCGGCGGGAAGCTGGCGCATGGCGTCCAGGGAGGCCGCCCCGAGCGCCTTCTGATAGGCCAGGCCCGTCGCCTCCCCGGCCGCCAGGTCGGAGGTGCGGTTGGAGCCGACGGCGCTGCCGCTCATGGCCACCACGTGCTGGAACAGGCCCTTCCCCAGCGGGCTGGCCTGCAGATAGGAGACCGAGGCCGCCCCGGCCGACTGGCCCATGATGGTGACGTTGTCGGGGTCGCCGCCGAACCTGGCGATATTGGCCCTGATCCACTTCAGCGCCGCCACCTGGTCCAGCAGGGCGTAGTTCCCCGAGGCGTGATGCGGCGATTCCGCGGTCAGCTCCGGATGGGCCAGGAAGCCCAGGGCGCCGACCCGGTAGTTGAGGTTGACGAAGACCACGCCCTTCCTGGCCATCGCCTCCCCGTCATAGTTGGCCATGCCGGCCGAGCCGATCGTGAAGCCGCCGCCATAGATCCAGACCAGCACCGGGGCCTTGGCCGGCGCCTTGGCGGCCGGCGGCGTCCAGATATTCAGATAGAGGCAGTCCTCGCTCGTGGCCTCCTCCCCGAAGTAGTGGTTCAGGTTGTGGGCGCGCAGGACCTGGATGCACTCCGGGCTCTTGCGGTCGGCGTTGTAGATCCCCTTCCAGGGCGCCACGGGCTGGGGCTCGCGCCAGCGCAGCTCGCGCACCGGGGGCTTGGCGTAGGGCACGCCCAGATAGGCCCGGACGTCGGAGGCCAGGGTCTTGCCCGCCACCAGGCCGCTCTCGGTGGCCACAGGCTCGCCGGCCGGCCGCTCCACCACCTGGGCGCTCGCCGCCCCGCCGAGGGCCAGGACCGCAAGGGCGCCCAGGGTCACGCGGCGCGCACGGCCGATCATGGATGTCATCTTCGTTTCCTCACCGCGCGGCGCGTCTTCCTGGCGCCGTCATCTCCGGACTCACATTTCAAACTAACCAGTTCGTTAGTCAACGGCGAAGACGCCCTGCCGAGCTTGGACTTGCGAGGGCGCGCGACCCGTGACTTTAGGGTTCGCATGCCGCTCCAGCCCGCCGCCGAACAAGACCTGCCCGCCATCGTCGCCCTGGTGAACTCCGCCTATCGCGGCGAGACCTCCCGCCAGGGCTGGACCACCGAGGCCGACTATCTGGCCGGCCAGCGAACCGATCTGGAGACCCTGACCCGCGACCTGGCCGTCCAGCCGCAGGCCGCCCTGATGGTCTGGCGCGATGATCCCGAGGCCCCGATCCTGGGCACGGTCTGGCTGGAGCCCGCCGAGCCCGGGGTCTGGTACCTCGGCATGCTCACCGTCCGACCCGACCTCCAGGCCCGGCGCCTGGGCCGCACCCTGCTGCACGCCGCCGAGGCCTTCGCCGAGCGCCGTGGCGCCCGCCGCATCCGGATGACCGTGGTCAATATCCGCGACACCCTCATCGCCTGGTACGCCCGCCGCGGCTATGACCCCACCGGCGAGACCCGGCCCTTCCCCTATGGCGACCAGAGGTTCGGCCAGCCCCTGCGGGACGATCTCGAATTCGTGGTGCTGGAAAAGGCCCTGCCGCCGCCGACTTGAATGAATCTGCATTCACTGTTGCACTGATATCATTCGTTCGTGGGGAGATGGCGTCCGATGCTGGCGTTCAGGGCCACCGTGGCCCGAAGCGCAGGAGCTCGCAGCCATGTCCTTCCCCCCTCCCCCCGGCCGCGCCGTATCGGTCGTTCGTCTCGCCGCGCCGCTGACGGCGCTCTTCCTCATCCAGAACGCGGTGCAGCTGTTCGCCGTGGCCCGGGTGGGGCAGCAGGGCGACGGCGCCCTCGCGGGCCTGGGGGTTGGGAGCGCGGTCTTCGGCCTGCTCCTGGCCCTGCTGTTCGGCTTCGACACCGGGGTCCAGGCGGTGGTGGCCCGCAAGACCGGCGCGGGCCAGGCCACCCAGGCGGGGCAGGCCCTGACCGACGGCCTGGCGCTCTCGGCGCCGATCGGCCTGCTGCTGGCCCTGGTGGCCGCCGCGCTGGGTCCCCACGCCGTCGCCCTGCTGCTGCAGGATCCGGCGGCCGCATCTGCGGGCGCCGCCTATCTGCGCGCCGCCGCCCCCTCGATCCTGTTCCTCAGCCTGACGATTCCGGCGAACGCCTACTGGATCGCCTCGGGCCGGCCGGCCATCGCCTTCCTGGTGACCTGCCTCGTCGCCCCTCTGCAGATCGCCATCACCTGGCCGCTGGTCTCGGCCGGCGGCGCCGGGGGCGCGGGCCTGGCCAGTTCGCTGGCCGCCCTGGCGGGCCTGGCGATCCAGGCCGCCCTGGTCCTGCGCCTGAGGCCGGCGCCCGGCTTCCTGCGGCGGGGCCCGGACGCCGCCGGCGTCGCCACCATCCTGCGGATCGGCTGGCCGGTGAGCGCCCAGCAGAGCCTGCTGCAATTCGGCCTGATGCTGGCCTTCGCCATCGTCTCCCAGCTGGGCGTCGCCCAGGCGGCGGTGCTGAACGTGCTGGCCTCCCTGACGCTCGTGCCGATCCAGATGGCGACGGGGCTGGGGGTCGCCGCCGGCGCCCTGGTGGGCCAGGCGCTCGGCCGGGGCGATCCTCAGGACGCCCGGCGCTGGGGTTGGCAGGTCTCCATCGGCGGCGCGCTGGTGATGCTCCCCCTGGGCCTGCTGGCCGCCCTGGCGCCGCGCGCCGTGCTGGGCTTCTTCCTGACCGAGCCCGCGACCCTGGAGCTGGCGGTCTGGCCGGTCCAGGTGCTGGGGCTGGGGGTCGCGATCGACGCCGTCGGCCGCATCCTGGGCTTCGCCCTGCGCGGCGCCGGGGCCACCAAGTCGGCCACCATCATTCCCTTCGTCGTCCAGTGGCTGGCCCAGCTGCCGCTGATGTGGTGGGTCGGCGTCAAGCTGGGCTACGGGCTGAACGGCGTGGTGGCCGTGCAGTTCAGCCTGGCCCTGGTGGAAGCCGTCGCCCTGGCGCTGATCTGGCGCGGCGGAGGATGGACGCGGGTGCGCATCGCGAGCCTGCCGGCCGGAGACGTCCCCCCCGCCAGGCCGCGGGCCGGCGGCCCGATGACGCGCATCGCCATCCTGGGGGGCGCGGGCTCGGGCAAGTCGACCCTGGCGCGCGGGCTCGGCGAACGGACGGGCCTGCCGGTGATCCACCTGGACCGGCTGGTCTATGGCCCCGACTGGACGCTGCGCGAGACCGGCGAAGTCCGGGCCGACCTGGCGCGCGCCCTGGCCTCCGGCCGCTGGATCGTGGACGGCGCCTATCCCGAACTCGGCGACCTGATCCTGCCGCAGGCCGACCTGGTGCTGTGGATCGACCAGCCGGCCTGGCGGCGGCTGTTCCGGGCCTGGCGAAAGACCGTGGTCCATCGGGGCCGGAGCCGGAGCGACCGCCCGGACGGCTGCGAGGAGGCCTTTGGCCTGGACTACGCGCTGGCCATCCTGCGCGTCGGGCGCTGGACGCCTCAGGTGTCGCAGGCCCTGCACAGCCTCGCGCGGGGCCCGGTGGTCCGGCTGAAGGGGGACCGCGACGTGGCCGACTTCCTCGCCGCCATCGCCCCGTCCCGGCCCGTCGCGCGCGGGCCTATTTCGGCAGCGGGTGCGGCCTCACTGGGGCGTCGGTCTCCCGCAGCACCCATTTGATGGCTTCCAGGTACATGGTCTGGGCGCGGGGGTCGTCCCAGGCCGCGTCCGGATGCCCGATCGTCGAGGAGAACACCCGCCCCTTGCCGTAGGTCTTGACCCAGGCGATCGGGAAATCGCCGTCCGTGCGGTGGACCCGCTTGTTGGTCAGGTCGAGCTTGCTGGCGTCGAGGCGGGCCAGGACATCGACCTTCTCCCGCGAATAGGGGGTCATGTACTGGTACATCTCGTCCCTGAAGGTGAAGCTCTTGGGCAGGTGCTTCATGGCCGGGAAGTCGGGCTCCTCGACGATCACCGGGGCGTCGAAGATCCCCCAGGGATGGTCGTCGAAATAGCCCCCCACCATCTCCCCGTACTCCGGCCACTTGCTGGCCGTCGCGGTGGCGGTGTGGACGGCGACGAAGCCCTTGCCGTCCTCGTGGACGAAGGCCAGCAGATCGGCCTTCTGGCTGTCGGAGAGGTCGAGATCGCCGTTGGTGTAGAAGACCACGGCGTCGAAATAGTCGAGGTTGCGGCCCGGCGCCTGGCGCCGGCCGCCCTTGGCGTAGTCGCCGGTCCCCCAGGTCTCGCCCTTGGTGACCCACTGGGTGTCCGTGCGCAGGAAGGCCACATAGGCCCCGCTCTTGCGGCCCAGCTGCTCCAGGGTGGCCATGGCGTGGCTGACGGAGTCGTGGGCGATCTGGTTGCCGGTGTGCAGGTCCCCGATGATCAGGACCTTCTTCTGCCCGGCATAGGGGTCGCGCCACGGCGGGCGGACGCCCGGGGCGGCGGCGGCCGGCGCCTGGGCCGCGGCCGGCAGGGCCAGTCCGAGGAGGGCGATGGCGGCGAGCGCCGCGAACCGGAGGGTCATGGCGTTTCTCGCTCTAGGGCAGGACGAAGACATTGAGGGCGTCGCTGGTGATCGGGCTGTCGAGGAAGCTGCCCCCGGTGGCCACCACCGCCACGTACTGGCGGCCATCCTTGCCCTGATAGGTGATGGGGGTGGCGTGGGCCGAGGCGTCCAGCTTGACGGTCCACAGCTCGGCGCCGGTTTTGGCGTCGAAGGCGCGGAAGCGGCTGTCGTCGGTGGCGCCGATGAACACCAGGCCCGAGGCGGTGGCGATGGCGCCGCCGATATTGGGTCGGCCGGTCTTGGCCACCTCGGGCGGCAGGTTGTCGCTGACCCCGAGCGTGCTCTGCCAGGCGATCTCGCCGGTGTTGACGTTGATGGCGGTGAGCGTCCCCCACGGCGGCTTCTGGCACATCAGCTTCTTGTCGCGGTCGGAGAAGCGGCCGGAGCTGTCGCCCTGGGTGCTCAGGGTCCCGTCAGGGTTCTTGGTGAGCTGCTCCACCTGGCCCAGGTTGTTGGCGTTGACGAAGAAGTAGCCCAGGGCCGGGTTGAAGGCGCCCCCGCCCCAGTTGGCGCCGCCCTGGCGGCCGGGGAAGTTGATGGTGGGGGTGTTGAAGCCGAGCGGCAGGTAGGGCCCGCCGAACCGCATCTTGTTGGAGACCACGAAGTCGCGGCAGAAGGCCTCCAGCTCCGGGGTCACCGTGGCGATGTCGTCGAGGGAGAAGGATTGCCGCGCGAAGGGCGGCGGCTTCACCGGGAAGGGCTGGGTCGGCGAGGCGACCTCGCCCGGCACGTCGCTCTTGGGAACCGGGCGCTCCTCCACGTCGTAGAGCGGCCTGCCGGTCAGGCGGTCGAGCAGGAAGAACATCCCCGACTTCGACACCACGCCGACGGCCGGGATGGTCTTGCCGCCGCGCTTCAGCTCGATCAGGGCCGGCGGGGCCTGGCTGTCCAGGTCCCAGATGTCGTGGTGCACCACCTGGAAGTGCCACAGGCGCTTGCCGGTGTTGGCGTCCACCGCCACGATGGTGCTGGAGAACAGGTTGGCCCCCAGCCGGTCGCCGCCGAAGCGGTCCCAGGTCGGCGCGGCCACCGGCATGAACAGCATGCCCCGGGCGACATCGACAGTCATGAAGCCCCAGACATTGGCCCCCGAGCGGCCGTCGCCGCTGTCGCCGGCCCAGGTGTCGCGGCCGAACTCGCCCTTGCGTGGGATGGTGTGGAAGGTCCAGGCCAGCTTGCCGGTGCGGACGTCCCAGGCGCGCACGTCGCCCGCCGCCCCCATGGCCGGGAACTCCTGGGTCGCCGAGCCGGTGATCACCAGGTTCCTGTAGACGATGGGGGGCGAGGTCAGGCCGTACTGGCCGCCGGTGTAGCCCTGCATGACCTCGGGGGTCTTGAGGTCCACCACCCCCTTGTCGCCGAAGCCCGCCACGGGCTGGCCCGTCGCCGCGTCCAGGGCCAGCAGCCGGCCGTCGCGGGTGGCGAACAGGATCTCCGGCGCAGCCTTGCCGTCCCCGGGCCAGTACTCGACCCCGCGCTGGGACGGCTGGCCGGGACCGGTCACGTCATAGGACCAGATCTGCCGTCCGGTTTCCGGCTCCAGGGCCACCACCTTGCCGTAGGGGTTGGTGAGGTACATGACCCCGCCCACCACCAGGGGCGTGGCCTGGGACGAGGGCTGGCGGTTGAACCGGCCCCGGCCCCGGGGCGCGCCGGCGCCCTCGGCCGCGCGCTGGGCGTCGGAGGCGCCGGCCGGGGGCGGCGCGGCGGCCGGCGTCGCCGGCTTCATGTGATAGGTCCAGGCCGGCGTCAGCTTGGCCACATTGGCGGGAGTGATCTGGGTCAGGGGCGAATAGCGCATCCCCCCGGCGTCATGGCCGTAGGTGGGCCAGTCGGTCTGGGCCCGGGCTCCCTGCCCGCTCAGGCCGGCCGCGGCGAACGCCAGGGCGGCGAGCGCGGCGCGGGCTTTGACAAGGCTCGTTGCGCCCATGATGTTTCTCCCCAGGCCTTCGACGACGCTTGGAATCATATTGTACGAACTGGTATGTTCATACAACAGCGAAGCGGCTATCAAGGTCGCGCAAGCCGCGCATAAGCTGCGGCGGCCGGGGAGCGAAACAAATGTCGAAGACCGTCCATGTCCTCAACGGGCCCAATCTCGACCTGCTGGGCGAGCGGGAGCCGGCGATCTACGGGCATGAGACCCTGGCCGACGTCGAGGCCCAGTGCCGCGCCGCCGCCGCCCGCCACGGCCTGGAGTTGGTCTTCGCCCAGACCAACGCCGAGCACGTGATGATCGAGCAGCTCCACGCGGCCCGGAAATCGGCGGGCGTGGTCTATAACCCCGCCGCGTTCTGCTACAATTCGGTGCCCGTCCTGGACGCCCTGAAGATGTGCGACTGCCCCCTGGTGGAGGTCCACATCAGCAACATCCACCGCCGGGAGGCCGAGTGGCGGTCCAAGTCGATCATGACCGCGGTCTCCACCGGCATGATCACCGGCCTGGGCGTCCACGGCTACGTCCTGGGGGTCGAGCACATCGCCCATCTGATCGCCAGGAAGGGCTGAGACCATGACCGCCTCGAGCCCCTCGGCGACCCGGCCGCGCGCCAGCCGCGCCCGCCTGGTGATCCTGCTCCTGCTGACCCTGGGCACCATGATCAACTACCTGGATCGCACGGTGATCAGCGTGGCCGCGCCCCTGATGACCAAGGAGCTGGGCCTGAGCGCCGCGGTCATGGGGATCGTCTTCTCGGCCTTCTCCTGGACCTACGCCGCGGCCCAGATTCCCGGCGGGGTCTTCCTCGACCGGGTCGGCGTGCGCCTGACCTATTTCCTGTCCATCACCCTGTGGTCGGGCTTCACCATGCTGCAGGGCCTGGTCACCGGCCTGCCCAGCCTGATCCTCTACCGCCTGGGCCTGGGGGTCGCCGAGGCGCCCTGCTTCCCCTCCAACAGCCGCATCCTCTCCACCTGGTTCCCGCAGCAGGAGCGGGCGCGGGCCACGGGGGTCTATTCGGTGGGCCAGTATTTCGGCCTGGCCTTCCTCAGCCCCGTGCTCTTCTGGATCAGCGGCGCCTTCGGCTGGCGGGCCCTGTTCCTGATCGTCGGCGCCATCGGCATCGTCTTCGGCCTGATCTGGTTCGTCACCTATCGCGACCCCCACGACAGCAAGTCGGCCAACCAGGCGGAGCTGGACTACATCGCCGCCGGCGGCGGCCTGGCCCCCAAGGGCGAGAAGACCAAGTTCGCCTGGAGCCACATCGGCTTCCTGCTCAAGCAGCGCCAGATCGTCGGCGCCTCCATCGGCCAGTTCGCCGGCAACTCGACCCTGGTCTTCTTCCTCACCTGGTTCCCCACCTACCTGGCCACCGAGCGGCACATGGGCTGGCTGAAGGTGGGGATCTACGCGGTCCTGCCCTTCATCGCCGCCTCGGTGGGCGTGGTGGTGGGCGGCCTGATCTCCGACATCCTGCTGAAGCGGACGGGATCGGCCAACCTGGCGCGCAAGCTGCCGATCATCTCGGGGCTGCTGCTGGCCTCGACCATCGTGGTGGCCAACTTCGTCTCCTCCGACAAGCTGGTGATCGCGGTGATGAGCGTGGCCTTCTTCGGCCAGGGCATGGTCAATCTGGGCTGGACCCTGATCACCGACGTGGCGCCCAAGAAGCTGATCGGCCTGACCGGCGGGGTCTTCAACCTCTGCGCCAACCTGGCCGGGATCATCACCCCTATCGTGGTGGGTTTCATCGTCGCGGCCACCGGCTCGTTCTTCTACGCCCTGGCCTTCATCGGCGTGATCGCCCTGATCGGGGCGCTGTCCTACATCTTCGTGGTGGGAGACGTGCGCCGGGTCGAGTTCGAGGGGGAATAGGCGGTGCCCTCTCCTTCGTGATGGCCGGCCTTGGGGAGATTCTAGTCCGCCACCGCCGACAGCGGCCGGGCGCGGGCGAAGCTGGCCAGCATGCGTTCGGCGTCCGGGGTCACCCCGGTGAACAGGCGGAAGGCCTCGGCGGCCTGGAACACCACCATGCCGCCGCCGTCGCAGGTGCGGCAGCCGATGGCCCGGGCGGCCTTCAGGAGTTCGGTCTCCAGGGGCACATAGACCACCTCGGAGACCCACATCTCCGGGCGCAGCAGGCTCTTGGAGAGCGGCAGGCCGGGATACTGCGCCATGCCGATGGGGGTGGCGTTGATCAGGCCCGTGGCCTGGGCGACGGCGGCGGCGACATCCTCCACCACCGACACACGGCCACCGCCGAAGCTACGCCCCAGGGCCTCGGCCAGATGGCCCGCGCGGTCGCGGTCCAGGTCGAAGATGGCCAGGGTCTCGGCGCCCAGGGTCAGGGTGGCGTAGGCCACCGCCGCCCCGGCCCCGCCGGCGCCCAGCTGCACGACGCGGCCCATGTCGGCGCCGGGCAGGCCGCGGCGGAAGCTCTCGGCGAACCCCCACCAGTCGGTGTTGTGGCCGATGCGCTCACCGTCGCGGAACACCACCGTGTTCACCGCGCCGAGGGCCTGGGTCTCGGCCGGCAGGCGGTCCAGCAGGGCGATGACGTCCTGCTTGCAGGGGTGGGTGACATTGACCCCCAGGAAGCCGCGGCCCTGGGCGTGGTCGAGCAGGGCGGCCAGGCCTCCCTCCACCGGCGGCCGGTCCAGGTCGAGGATTTCGTAGGTCAGGTCGAGCCCAAGCGCGCGCGCCTCTTCCATGTGCAGGAAGGGGCTCTTGGAGCCCTGGATCCCCTGGCCGATCAGGCCGGTCAGCAGTTTCGTGGGCTGGGCGTCCGCCATTCCATCAATCCGTTCGGACCGGACCACGGCGGACGCGGCGTCGCGCGCCGGCCTGTTTCCCGTCCCCGAGCCCTTCCTCCGAAGCTCTCGCGTAAACTATTATACGATCCAGTTCGTACAACAAGCGTGTAGGATGTTTCCTCTCGCCATCGGGCGCCTGGCCCCCGGGCTCCGGGAGGTGGGGCCGCGGATTGGGGAAGCTCCCGGTTGCGTGATCCGACCGGCGCGATAAGTAGACGGGGATCACTGGGATCTGGGAATGGACGACATGGCGCGTGATTCGGTGAAACGCCGCGGCGAGAGCGCCAAGCCCGCCCCGCCCAAAGCCGAGGCTCCGCGGGAGAAGACCCGCACCAACGATCCCGACCGCACCCGCGCCAACATCATCGCCGTGGCCACCCACGAGTTCTCGGAAAAGGGGCTCTCCGGCGCGCGGATCGACGAGATCGCCGAACGGACCCACACCTCCAAGCGGATGATCTACTACTACTTCGAGAGCAAGGAGGGCCTGTACCGGGCCGTGCTCGAGGACTGCTACCGCCGGATCCGCACCATCGAGAGCACCCTGGACCTCAAGACCAAGCCGCCCCTTGAGGCGCTGGCCCAACTGGTGCGCTTCACCTTCGACTACCAGCTCGCCAACCCGGACTTCATCCGCATGGTGATGGTGGAGAACATCCACCACGGCGAGCACATCGCCCAGTTGCCCAGCCTGCAGACCACCAATCTCGACGCCATCGACTCCCTGCGCGACATCGTCGCCCGGGGCGTGGCGGAGGGCGTGATGCGCAAGGACATCGACCCCATCGACCTGCACATGTCGATCAGCGCCCTGTGCTTCTTCAATGTCGGCAACCGCCACACCTTCTCGACCATCTTCAAGGTGGACATGACCACCCCCGCCGCATCCGCCGCCCGGCGGGAGTCGGTGACGGACATGATCCTCCGCTCGGTGGCCCCCTAACGTCGCCTCGGTTTGACGTACTAACTGGTTAGTTTTAGCCTGACGCCTTCATCCGTGCGCGGCCCGCGCCGGAGTCGGAGGCCTGCGTCTTGCGCCATTCCATCGCCACCGTGTCCATGAGCGGCGGCCTGCAGGAAAAGCTGCTGGCCATCGCCGCGGCCAAGTTCGACGCCGTCGAGATCTTCGAGAACGACCTGCTGTTCTTCGACGGCGAGGCCCGTGACGTTCGCCGCCTGGCCGACCAGCTGGGCCTGAAGATCGCCCTCTTCCAGCCCTTCCGCGACTTCGAGGCGGTGCCCGACGACATCTTCAAGCGCAACCTCGATCGGGCCGAGCGCAAGTTCGACCTGATGGGCGAGCTCGACACCCAGCTCATGCTGGTCTGCTCCAACGTCTCGCCCGCCGCGGTGGACGACGACGCGCGGGCCGCGGCCCAGCTCGCCGAACTGGCCGAGCGCGCCGCCCGGCGCGGCCTGCGGATCGGCTACGAGGCCCTGGCCTGGGGCGCCCACGTAAAGACCTATGGCGATGTCTGGCGCATCGTGAAGCAGGCCGACCACTCCCACCTCGGCGTCATCCTCGACAGCTTCCACACCCTGGCCCTGGGGGACGATCCCGCCGGCATCGCCGACATCCCCGGCGAGAAGATCTTCTTCGTCCAGCTGGCCGACGCGCCAAAGCTGAACATGGACGTCCTGTCCTGGAGCCGGCACTTCCGCTGCTTCCCCGGCCAGGGAGAGTTCGACGTCGCCGGCTTCACCGCCCAGGCCATCGCGGCGGGCTATACCGGCCCCCTCTCCCTGGAGATCTTCAACGACGAGTTCCGCGCCTCTCCGGCCTCCCAGACCGCCCGCGACGGCATGCGCTCGCTGCTCTATCTGGAGGAACAGATCCGCGGGCGGCGGGCGGCGCTGGAACCCGCCCAGGTCCGCGGCCTGAAGCGCGTCGACCTCATCGATCCCCCCGCCCCGCCGGTCATCTCCGGCGTCGCCTTCCTGGAATTCGCCGTCGACCATGGGGCCCGCGACGACCTGGCCGTCTGGCTGACCGGACTGGGCTTCTCCAAGGTCGGCCGCCACCGCACCAAGGACGTCACCCTCTATCACCAGGGGGAGATGGCCATCGCGCTCAACGCCGAGAGCGAGAGCTTCGCCCACGCCTACTACCTGCTGCACGGCGCCAGCGTCTGCGCCATCGGCTTGCGGGTGGAGGACCGCGAGAGCCTGCTGACCCGCGCCGAACTGTTCGGCTGCAAGCGCTTCGAGGAGCGCGTGGGCCCGCACGAGATTCCCATGCCGGCGGTCCGGGCGCCCGACGGCAGCCTGGTCTATCTGGTGGAGCCCGACTTCGACCCCGCCGCCGACTTCGTGCGCGATCGGGAGGATGGCGTCGGCCAGGGCAATATCTCGGTGGTCGATCACGTGGCCCAGGCGGTGCCCGCAGACCAGTTCGACTCCTGGCTGCTCTACTACCGCGCGGTCTTCGGCCTGCAGCCCCAGGAGAGCTGGGTGCTGCCCGACCCCTACGGCCTGGTGCGCAGCCGCGCGCTCACCAATCCCGGCCGCACCGTGCGCCTGCCGCTGAGCTTCTCCGAGAGCAGCCGCACCATCGTCGCCCGCGCGCTCACCACCTTCGCCGGCGCCGGGGTGAACCAGGTGGCCTTCCTGACGGAGGACATCTTCGCCGCCGTCGCCAACATGCGCGCCAAGGGGGTGGCCCTGCTGCCGATCCCCGCCAACTATTATGACGATCTGGCCGCGCGCCTGGGTCTCGACGACGACCTGATCCACAAGCTGCGCGCTCACGACGTGCTCTATGACCGCGACGCCAGGGGCGCGGAGTTCCTGCACGTCTACACCCAGATGTTCCAGGACCGCTTCTTCTTCGAGGTGGTGCAGCGGGTCGGCGCCTATGACGACTACGGCGCGGTCAACGCCCCGGTGCGCATGGCCGCCCAGGGCCGCGCCAGCGCGCGCTAGGCGCCCTCAGCCTTGGCCAGGTCGTCCAGCCGGGCCGAGAGCCGTTCGAACAGCTCCACCGGCTCCACCCCCACCGAGCGGGCGACCTTGTAGAATTCCAGGGTGTCGATGCGCCGCTGGCCGGTCTCGATCATGCAGACGTGGCTGGCGGTCTTGCCGATCCTCGCCCCCAGGCCGCGCTGGCTGACGCCAGCCGCCTGCCGGGCCTCAACCAGGATCTCCCGCAGCAGCTGGTACTCCTCGCTGAACACAGGATTGGCCCGCCGACTGCTGAATCCCATGACCGTGTCCTCACCCTACGTCGCGCTATTCGTTTGTATTACATACGAATAGCGCCGCCACGCCAAGACTGCCATGATTGACATGTACGAACTAGTACGTTTTAGCTGAAGGCAAGAAGACGAGGGGATGGAAACCATGGGCCGCCAAGGTCTCGCGACGATCCTGGGCGGGCTCGCCCTCAGCCTCACCCTGGTCGGTTCGGCCCTGTCTCAGGTGGTGCCCCGCACCGAGGTCTATCCGCCGCACAACGCCGCCTTCCCGGCCGGCGTCGTGGGCGTGCCCGACCTGATGTACCAGACCATTCCCGGCTACCGGCCGATGAAGCTGGACCTCTACCTGCCCGCCACGCCGGGGCCCAAGCCCCTGGTGATCTATGTCCACGGCGGCGGCTGGACCGGGGGAACCCAGCGGCTGGCGGGCACCTTCGACTCCTGGCCGGCCATCCTGGCCAGGCTCGCGGCCCGTGGCTACGTGGTGGCCAGCGTCAGCTACCGGCTGAGCGGCGAGGCCCGCTTCCCCGCCGCCATCCAGGACGTGAAGGCCTCGATCCGCTGGCTGCGCGCCAACGCCGCCAAGTACGACATCGACGCGAGCCGCGTGCTGCTCTGGGGCGGCTCGGCCGGCGGCCAGCTCGTGGCGCTGGCGGGAACCTCCTGCGGCGTTGCGACCCTCGGCCCCCTGCCCAACGAGGGCGCGGTGGAGGCCGGCACGGTGCGCGGCGGCGCGACCTCCGACTGCGTCCAGGGCGTGGTGGACTTCTACGGAATCTCCGACCTGGCGGCCATGGACGCCAGCGTGCCCGTCAACGCCCCGCTGACCACCGCGGGCCAGTATCTCGGTTGCCAGACCGCCCTGTGCGCCCCCGGCCTCGTGGCCTCAGCCAGCCCCATCACCTATGTCGACGCCAAGGACCCGCCGTTCCTGCTGGTGCACGGGACCAAGGACCGCACGGTGCCCTACGGCCAGTCGGAATTGCTGGCCGCGGCCCTGAAGGCCAAGGGCGTGCCGGTGGAATTGATGCCTATCCCCGAGGCCGACCACAGCTTCGTCATGGGCTCGCCCGAGAAGAACGCCGCGGTGAACGACCAGGTCCTGGCCAAGGTCTTCGCCTTCATCGACGCCACCATCGGCAAGCCCGCGAAATAGCCGCTCAGCCGATCTCGAAGGTCACGGTCGAGCGGCCGAAGTCCAGGGACACCACCGTGAAGGCGGCCAGCAGGTCCATGCCCAGCACCAGGGCCGGCTTGTTGGCCAGGCCCCACAGCCCGAACACCGGCAG
The DNA here is from genome assembly GCF_058806695.1 of Phenylobacterium sp. GW821-FHT12F10. Classification (NCBI taxonomy): domain Bacteria; kingdom Pseudomonadati; phylum Pseudomonadota; class Alphaproteobacteria; order Caulobacterales; family Caulobacteraceae; genus Phenylobacterium; species Phenylobacterium sp. GW821-FHT12F10. Next base: position 2,328,227 of record NZ_JBXAPY010000001.1, read on the forward strand.
GTCGGCGAACACCACCGGGACATTGCCCAGCTGAACGCCCCCCAGCCGCAGGAACGGCAGGTAGAGCATGTCTCCGACGAAGGTCTCCCCGGTCACCGAGACCATGGTGACCTTCTCCAGCTTTCCTTCGAGGCGCTTGTCCAGCATGGCCCTCAGGGTCGGATTGCCGATGGAGAGCTGAGCCCCGGAATCGATCATCGCATTGATGGACTTCTGGCCGAGATCGGCGTCGACGATGGTCAGCTGACCGATGCGCTTGCGGGCGGCCACCACCACCCGGTCCGGCGTGCTGGTGTCGCGGCGCGAGGCGGTGATCGAGACCTGCTTGCGCTTCATGTCCAGGATCAGCCTCTGGCCCTTCAGCCAGTCCACCGCCAGCAGGCCGTCGATGTCGGTGCCCACGAAGGGCAGGACCGGGATCTTCACCCGCCGCTGGGCGCGGCTGCCCACCTGCAGGCGGTCCACCAGCACGCTGTTGCGCGAGCGGCGGCCCATGATGGTGTTGACCACCACCTTGCCCCCGTCCGGCAGGGCCAGGACCTTGGCCAGCTCGGTGGAGATGCAGGAGCGGTTGGCGCCGGTGTCCACCATGAAGGCGAAGGGGCCCTGGCCGTTGATGGTCACCGGAACGGTGATCCGCGCGAAGGCGTCCTTGCCGCTCGCCACCTGGGTCGGCTCGACGCTGGCCTGGTCGTCGTCGACGACCGGGGCCTCCGGCGGCGTCTGGGCGGCCGCCAGGCCGCCCGTCAGCAGCAAGGCCCCCGCCCCGCCGATCGCCGAGGCGGCGTCGCGTCGGGTCAGGCGGGGCGTCCCCAAGGCTAGAGGCCCTTGCTCGGATTGATCAGGTACTTCTCGCCGGTGGCGCGGCGGTTGTAGGCGGCGATGATCTCGGGGTTCAGGGCCTCGGCGAGCGAGATCTCGTGGGAGTAGTGGCTGGCGAAGGTGGTCTTCAGTTCGTCCAGGACCCGCTGGCGCAGCTTGGCGCCCGCCTCGGCCCCGATCTTCATCAGGAACGGGGTCAGCAGCCAGCCCCCCAGGCCCCAGGACATGCCGAAGGCGCGGCTGAGTTCGGTGGGCGCCGTGTTGAGCCCGCCATAGATGTAGACCTGCTTGTAGGTCGTTGAACCGTAACGGCTATAGGTCTTGGCGGTCATGTTGGCCGCCACCTCCATGCCGTTCAGGATCTGCCCGGCCAGCTTGCCGCCGCCGATGGCGTCGAAGGCGAGCGTCGCGCCGGTGGCCACCAGCGCCTTGACCAGCTCCTCCTGGAAATCGGGCCGGCTGGAGTCGACGATGTGCTTGGCGCCGATGTCCTTGAGGATCTTCACCTGTTCGGGGCTGCGGACGATGTTCACCAGCTCCACCCCGTCCTTGAGGCAGACCTTGTTGAGCATCTGGCCAAGGTTGGAGGCCGCCGCGGTGTGGACCAGCGCGGTGTGCCCCTCCCGGCGCATGGTCTCCACCATGCCCAGCGCCGTGAGCGGATTGACGAAACAGGAGGCGCCGTCGGCGGCCGTCGCGCCGGGCGGCAGGACCAGGACATCGGCCGCCTTCAACAGGCGATACTGGGCGTACATGGCCCCGCCCAGCATGGCGACCGTCTTGCCCAACAGGTGCTGCGCATTGGCGCCGGCCTTGATCACCTCGCCCGCGCCCTCGTTGCCCACCGGCATGGATTCGTCGGCCCGGGCCGCCATGGCCCGCATGAAGGCCGGCGGGATGGGGGCGGTCACCACCGGGCGGTCCGGCGCGCCGGCCACCTTGGCCTGGCTGATGTCGGCCGGACCGAGCAGCAGGCCGAGGTCCGACGGGTTGATCGGCGAGGCCTGGACGCGGACCAGGATCTCGTCGGGACCAGGATCGGGGATGGAGACGGTCGCAAGGGACAGCTCCAGTTCGCCGCTGGACTTCACCAGGGAGCGCAGCTCCAGGCCTTGAGTTTCGTTCGCCATCCGGCGTCTCCCTAATGCTTGCGTCTCGTTGGCGGCCAAAAGAGCGCGTCACGGCGCGCGCCGCAATGGCCGAGCTGGTTCAAGCGTCCTCAACCATCATCCGGGCGGCCTTCTCGGCGATCATCATGGTGGGGGAGTTGGTGTTGCCCGAGGTGATCGTCGGCATCGCCGAGGCGTCGGCGACCCGCAGGTCCGCCACGCCGCGCACCCGCAGCCGCGCGTCCACCACAGCGACGGGATCGCTCTCCAGGCCCATCTTCGCCGTCCCCACCGGATGGAAGATGGTGGTTCCCAAGGCGCGCGCCGCGGCCAGCAGGTCGGCGTCGGAGCTGGCCTCCGCCCCCGGCCGCCGCTCGACCGGCGAGAACCGCGCCAGGGGCGGCTGGGCCATGATCCGGCGCACCAGCTTCATGGCGTCGACCGCCACCCGCTCGTCCTGCGGGGAGGAGAGATAGTTGGGCTGGATCAGCGGCGCGGCGCGGGGATCGGCGCTGGCGGCATGGATCGAGCCCCGGCTGGCGGGACGCAGGTTGCAGACGCTGACCGTGATCGCCGGGGCCACGTGCAGGGCCTCGCCGAACCGGTCGAGGGAGAGAGGCTGAACATGGAATTGCAGGTTCGGCGTCGCCTGGTCCGGCGAGGACCGGGCGAAGGCGCCGAGCTGGGAGGGCGCCATGGACATCGGCCCCTTGCGGAACAGGGCGTATTCCGCCGCCATCAGCGGCCTGCGCCACCAGGAGGCGTAGAGCTCGTTCATGGTCGGCACGCCGGTGACGCCGTAATAGGGCCGGATCTGCAGGTGGTCCTGCAGGTTCTCACCGACGCCCGGCAGGTGCGTCCGGGTCTCGATCCCCAGGGTCGACAGCCGCCCCCCGTCGCCGATCCCCGACAGCTCCAGCAACTGCGGCGTGCCCACCGCCCCGGCCGCCAGCACCACCTCGCCGTCGGCGCGGGCCTCGAAGCTCTCGGTCCCCTGCGTCCAGGCGACGCCCGCCGCCCGTCCGTTCTCGATGAGCACGCGGGTGACCTGGGCGCCGGTCACCAGCCTGATATTGGGCCGATTGAGGATCGGCTTGAGGAACCCGCTGGCCGCGCTCCACCGGCGTCCGGCCCGCTGGTTCACCTGGAAATAGCCGCAGCCGAAGTTGTCGCCGGCGTTGAAGTCGCCCACTGGCGGAATCCCCGCCATCTCTGCGGCCTGGGCGAAGGCGTCCAGCACGGCCCAGCGCATGCGCGGGTGTTCCACGCGCCATTCCCCGCCGCTGCGGTGATGGTCGCCGGACGGGGCGATGTGGTCCTCCTGGGCCAGGAACAGCGGCAGGACGTCGTCCCAGCCCCAGCCCGCCAGCCCCAGCTGCCGCCAGCCGTCATAGTCGGCGGCCTGGCCGCGCATGTAGATCATGGCGTTGATGGCCGAGGAGCCGCCGATCACCTTGCCGCGCGGATAGGCCAGCTTGCGGCCGTCCAGGCCGGGAATGGCCTGGGTCTCGAACATCCAGTCGGCGCGGGGATTGCCGATGGAGAAGAGGTAGCCCACCGGGATGTGGAACCAGATCCAGTCGTCCTTGCCCCCGGCCTCCAGCACCAGGACACGGCGGCGCGGATCGGCCGACAGCCGGTTGGCCAGGACGCATCCGGCCGATCCGCCGCCGACGATGATGTAGTCGAAATGATCGGCCATGAGGTCTCCGCCCCGGCCCGCGCCGGGCTTCGCGGTCCCAGATATCCGCCCCCGCCCGCCGCTGGCTAGGCGAAACAGGCTTGGCCTAGGTAGCAACCCTTAGGGGAAGGCGCCGAATTTCGCGGCCGGTGGGACAGGCCTATCCAGGGGCCAGTTCGAAATGGAGTTTCCGATGTCCACCCCCAATGCGCCCCTGGTCGATCTCAGCGTCCACTATCAGCCGAGCGGCCTGTCCGACCGCTTCGCCCTGGGGGTCACCAAGTTCCTGCGCCTGTTCGCCGACACCTTCTTCGCCAAGCGCTACGGCCACCGGGCCGTGGTCCTGGAGACGGTCGCCGCCGTGCCGGGCATGGTGGGCGCCACCCTCAACCACCTGAAATGCCTGCGCCGGATGGAGGACGATCGCGGCTGGATCCGCACCCTGATGGACGAGGCCGAGAACGAGCGCATGCACCTGATGACCTTCATCGAGGTCTGCAAGCCCACCGCCTTCGAGCGCTTCATGGTCCTCGCCGCCCAGTGGGTGTTCTACCTGTTCTTCTTCGGCCTCTACATCGTCGCGCCGAAGACCGCGCACCGGCTGGTGGGCTATTTCGAGGAAGAGGCGGTGATCAGCTACACCCACTACCTCGCCGAGATCGACCAGGGCCGCTCGCCCAACGTCCCGGCCCCGGCCATCGCCATCCGCTACTGGGACCTGCCGGCCGACGCCACCCTGCGCGACGTGATCCTGGTGGTCCGCGCCGACGAGGCCCATCACCGCGACGTCAATCATGGCTTCGCCAACGACCTCGTGGGTCTGCCGCTCGGCGCGGTGGCCCCCTGCCCGCCCCACGTGGAGCTGACCCCCAACTGGCGCAAGGCCGCCGCCTGACGCCCTCCTGAACCCTGACGCCGGGCCTGACGTGGTCAGGTCCGGCGTTGGGATTCCACGCCCATGAGCAGGCTCTGGGCGATGATCTCGGACTTGGCCCGGAACAGGGCCGCGGCCTGCGGCGGACAGGTCTCCTCGGCCGTCTGCTGGAAGAGGTGCAGCCAGCGCGCGAAGTGGCCGCGGCGGATGTCCGGCAGCGCCATGTGGACCGACATCGGCGTGCCCTTGAAGCGCCCGGTCATCAGCATCACCGACGACCAGAAGTCGCACAGCCGCGCCAGGTGTTCGTCCCAGCGATCGCCGATGGCGGCGTCGAAGATCGGCCCCAGCACCGCGTCCCGGCGGACCTTGGCGTAGAAGGCGTGGACCAGGCGATGGATCATCGCCTCGTCGATCCCCACCGGCGTCCCCGGCGCCAGGCGCTGGCGGCGGGCCATGTCCTCCGGAGTCATGAACCTTCCTCCCGTGGAACGAGCACGGCCGCGCCGGTGAACGCGCCGGTCCTCAGATCCTCCAACGCCCGGTTGGCCTGATCGAGCCCATAGGTGGTCACGTGCGGCCGCACGCCGGCGCGGACGGCCCAGGGCAGGTAGTCCAGTCCGTCCTGGCGGGTCAGATTGGCCACCGAGACCACCTGCCGCTCCTCCCACAGGAGGGCGTAGGGGAAGCTCGGAATGTCGCTCATGTGGATGCCGCCGCAGACCACGATCCCGCCCTTGCGCACGGCGGCCAGGGCGGCCGGAACCAGGGCGCCGATGGGGGCGAAGATGATGGCGGCGTCCAGGCGTTCGGGCGGCGGCGCCTCGGAACCTCCCGCCCAGACACAGCCGACCTCGCGCGCCAGGGCCTGGGCCGCGGCGTCGCCGGTCCGGGTGAAGGCGTAGACCGACTGCCCCTCGAACACCGCCAACTGCGCCAGCAGGTGCGCCGCCGCGCCGAAACCGTAGAGGCCGAGGGTCTTCACCGGCCGGGGGCGGCAGGCCATCCGCCAGGCCCGGAAGCCGATCAGACCGGCGCAGAGCAGCGGCGCGGCCTCGGTATCCGACAGGCCCTCGGGGATGGGGAAGCAGAAGTCGGCGCGGGCGATCATGGTGTCGGCATAGCCGCCGTCGCGGGTCCAGCCGTTGAATCCCGGCGTGTCGCAGAGGTTCTCCTGGCCCTCGCGGCAGTAGCGGCAGGCGCCGCAGGTCTCCCCCAGCCAGGCCGCCCCCATCCTCTGGCCCACCGCCACGCCGGCGACGCCGGGGCCGACGGCGTCGACGATCCCCACCACCTCGTGGCCCGGGATGATCGGCGTCCGCCGCCGCGGCAGGTCGCCGTCGACGACGTGCAGGTCGGTGCGGCACACCCCGCAGGCCTTCACCCGCAGCCGGACCTCGCCCGGCCCCGGCTCGGGATCGGGACGCGTCTCGGGCGCCAGGACGGTCCGGTCGGCGGGAAGCGACATGGCGAACATGGGAGCCTCCTAGGTCGCACCCTGGGCCGAACGGCCCCAGGGCGCCAGCCGCCGCAGGAGTCGCGTCAGACCGAACCATCCGCCCGCCACCAGGCCCGCCAGGATGGCGACGGCGAGCAGGCCGGGCCGAGGCGTCGAGATCCGGAAGATCGACTCCAGCATCGGCACGAACAGCACCGCCGCCAGCACGGCCACCGCCGTGGCGGTGATCGCCCAGAACGCCAGCCGGTGACGGTCGAACAGCCGGACCCCCACCGAGGCCGAGTCCGACAGGGCCAGGACCAGGTTGGCCAGGATCAGGGCCGCGAAGGCCGCCGCCCGGGCCTGGGGCTCGGTCGCCGCCTGCAGGGCCCAGGCATAGACCCCCAGCACGGCGGCCAGCACGATCAGGCCCTGCAGCACCGCCAGCCCGATCTCCCGGGGGCCGAACAGGGTCTCCGACGCCTTGCGCGGCCGCCGCCGCATCGCGCCGGCCTCGCTGGGCTCGGCCTCGAAGACCATGGAGCAGACCGGATCGACCACCAGCTCCAGCAGCACCACGTGCATCGGGAACAGCATGGGCGGCAGGCCCATCAGGATCGGCAGCAGGGCCAGGCCCGCGATCGGCACATGGATGGCGGTGACATAGGTCAGCGCCTTGCGCAGGTTGGCGAAGATCCGCCGGCCCAGCCGCACCCCGCCGATGATCGAGGCGAAGCTGTTGTCCAGCAGCACCAGGTCGGCGGCCTCGCGGGCCACGTCGGTGCCTCGGCGGCCCATGGCGATGCCGATATGGGCGGTCTCCAGGGCCGGGGCGTCGTTCACCCCGTCGCCGGTCATGGCGACGATCTCGCCATCGGCCTTGAAGGCCTCCACCAGCTGCAGCTTCTGTTCGGGCGCGATGCGGGCGAAGACCCGGACGTCGCGGATCCGCCGCGCCAGGTCGGTGGGGTTCAGGGCCGCGATCTCCGCCCCGGTCACCACCCCGGCCCGGGTGTCGATCCCGGCCTGGCGGGCGATCTCCAGGGCGGTGGCGGGATGGTCGCCGGTGATCATGGCCACCGAGATTCCGGCGCCCCGCGCCTCGGCCAGGGCGGCGGGAACGTCGGCGCGCAGGGGATCCTGGAAACCCAGCAGGCCCTCGAAGACCCAGGCGGCCTCTTCCGGGGTCTCGGGAAACGCCCCGGCTGAGCGGCAGGAGGCGGCGGCCAGGACCCGCAGCCCCTCGGCGGCGAGGTCGTCCAGCACCTTGTGCAGCCGCGCGCCCTGGGAGGCCGAAAGCCGGCAGAGCTTGAAGATCGCCTCAGGGGCGCCCTTGGCGGCCGCCATCTGGCCGCCCTCGCCCGGCCAGACCTGGATGACCGCCAGACGCTCCGGACGCAGGGGCCAGGTGCGCAGAGGCTCATGATGCGGCCCCACGATCGCGGGCGAATGCAGTTCCAGGATCGCCCGGTCCATGGGATCGGCGGACCGGGAGGCGGAGGCCAGGGCCGCGGCCTCCAGCAGGGCGCCGACCGCCGGGACCGATCCGCGGCCCACCTTGTGTTCCGTCCCGTCGACCCAGAGGCGGGCGAGCCGCATGCGGTTCTCGGTCAGGGTGCCGGTCTTGTCGACGCAGAGCAGGGTCGCCCCGCCGAGGGCCTCGATGACGGCGGCGCGCCGCACCAGCACATTGTGCCGCGCCAGGCGCCAGGCGCCCATGGCCAGGAACACCGCCAGCACCATCGGGAATTCTTCGGGGATCAGGGCGATCGAGACGGTGATCCCCGCCAGGGCGCCCTCCACCCAGTCGCCGCGGATCAGGCCGTAGACCACCACCAGCACGGCGCAGAAGGCCAGGGCCACCAGGCCCAGCAGGCCCACCAGCCGGCCGGCGGTGCGTTGCAGGGGCGTCGGCTCGTCGGTGATTCCGGCCAGGGAGGCGCCGATGCGTCCCAGGGCGGTCTGGGCGCCGGTGCGCGCCACCTCCGCCGCGCCGTGACCGCGAACGATCAGGGTCCCGGCGAAGAGGAAGGCCCCGCCCTCGCCCCCCGGCGCCGGATAGGGTTCGACGGCGGCCGCCGCCGCGTCGGGCGACTTGGCCGCGGGGACCGACTCCCCGGTCAGGGTGGACTCATCGACGCTCAGGATGTCGCCGCGCAGCAGCAGGGCGTCGGCCGCCAGCCGGTCCCCCTCGCCCACCAGGACCAGGTCGCCGGGAACCAGGTCGCGGGCCGGGATCTTACGCTCGACCCCGCCGCGGATGACCCGCGCCTCGGGCTCGGCCAGCTCCCGCAGCGCCGCGAGGGCCCGCTCGCTGCGGGCCTCCTGGAAGATCACCAGGCCGATGGCGATGCAGGCGCCGCCGGTGAGAAACAGGCCCTCCCCGAGGTCCCCCAGCACCAGGTAGAGGACCGAGGCGCCCAGCAGCAGCAGGAACATCGGCTCGCGCAGGGCGCCCAGCAGGATGGTGAGGATGCCGCGGCTCTTGGCCCGATAGAGCTCGTTGGGTCCGAACTGGAGCAGCCGACGGGCGGCCTCGGCCTCGTCCAGGCCTGATCGTCGCCCATCGTCCGACATGAACTAGCTTTCGCTCCGCCGGCCCGCGCCGCGTTCGAACTGCGCCGCCAATTCCAGCCGCTCCAGCAGGTCGCGCAGGGTGATGACCCCCACCACCCGGTCGTGATCGAGCACCAGGAGCCGGCTGCGGCTTTCCAGGGTCATGCGGTCCAGCACGGCGTGGGCGTCATCGATCGAGCGAGCGGTGGAGACGCAGTCCAGGGGCGTGCAAACCTCCGACAGGGTCGCCTTCGACCAGCGATCGCGGGGCGTCTTCAAGATGTTCTCCGCCTCCACCACGCCGATCGTCGCCCCGCCCTTGGCGACGGGATACATCCCGTGCTGTCCAGCATAGAGCCGCCGGGCCACATAGTCGTCCACCGTCATGTCGCCCGAGAGGGTCTCCAGGGTGTCATCCATCAATTCGCCCACCGGATAGCCCTTCAGCAGGCGCCGGGCGTGCAGGTCGAAGGCCGAGGCCTTGGCGGCGGTTCGCAGGAACATGCCGATCAGGGCCCACCAGATGCCGCCGGCCACCTGGCCGGTCAGGGCCAGGCCGACGCCCGCCAGGATCAGCAGCAGGGCCGTGCCCTCCCCCACCCGCGCGGCGATGCGCGTGGCCCGGTCGGCGTCCCGCGTGGCCATCCACAGCAGGGCGCGCAGCACCCGGCCGCCGTCCATGGGGAAGGCCGGCGCCAGGTTGAACACGGCCAGCACCAGGTTGAGGGTGGCGAGATAGCCGAGCGAGCCGGCGATCTCCGGACCGGAGTCCTTGGCCGCTTCCGCCAAGGCGCCGAACACCAGGGCCAGGAGCAGGCTGAGGGCCGGGCCCGCCAGGGCCATCAGCAGCTCGGCCCGCGGCGCGGTGGGCTCCTGGCGCAGCTCGGCGACCCCGCCGAACATGAAGAGCGTGATGCGGTCCACCGAGAGCCCGAAGGCGCGCCCGACCAGGCTGTGGGCCATCTCGTGCAGGACCAGCGACACCGCCAGGCCGACCACGACGACAACCGCCATGCTCCAGTAGGAGGCCCTGGGCAGGCCTTCATAGATCTGCGGGAACGACCCCGCCGCCAGCGACCAGGCCAGCAGCAGGGCGATGATCAGCCAGCTCGGCTGCACCCGGATCTGAATCCCGAACAGCCGCGGACCGCCGCGGCGCGCGATCTCAGCATCGGCCATGAGAGGTCTCCCCAGTTACGGGCGGCATCCTGAGGGTCCGGTTCGCCCCTGTCCTTGACAGGGCTCAAGGGACTCGAGGCGCTCAGAGGCCGAAGGGATAGATGTCAGGCGCCCCTTCCGGCGGCGCGCCTGCCAGCGGGGTCACGGCCCCGGTCTCCTCGAACCAGGCGAAGGCGTCGAACTGCCGGGAGAGCACGGCGTCGAAATAGTGGCTGCGCAGCTCGGTCTCCGGCCGGTAGATCACCCCGATCGCCCGCTCCCGGCGCGTCCGGCTCACGGCCGCCGCCAGTTCCGGGTCGGCCCGCCAGTCCGTCAGGGCGCGTCCCAGGCCGGCCTGCCGGAAGAGGTGCTCCCAGCTGTCGCCCCGAGACGGCAGGACCTCCTTGACCCGCGCCGCCCCGCCCCAGTCGTCGGCGGCCAGCACCCGGCCGCGGTCGGTTCCGAACCCGATGGACACGCAGTCGCGCCCGAAGGCCTCGCGGCAGAGCTGGCCGATGTTGTATTCCCCGGCCCGCCCCATGGCGGTGGCCGAGGCGTCTCCGATATGGGAGTTGTGGGCCCAGACGACCGCCCGCGCGTCGGGCCCGCGCGCCTGCAGCAGCCGCGAGAGGGTGTCGAACATGTGGCTGTCGCGCAGGTTCCAGCTCTCCACCGAGCCGCGATACATGGCGCGGTAATAGGCCTCGGCGGCCTTCACCACCCGGGCGTTCTGTTCGACGTCGAGATAGTCGCCGCCGTCGAAGCCCGCATAGACCTGCCGGCGCTCGATCAGGGCGACGAGCTGGGACACCACCTCGTCCTCGCAGTCGGCCGCCCCGAACCGCGCCGCCGCCCCATAGCGCTGCGGCTCGTCGAGATAGGGGGTCAGGCAACCGTAGCGCTGGCGCGCCACCGCCGCGGCGGACGGATCCACGCGATCCAGGTAGGCCAGGACCTCGGCGCGGGACTCCGTCAGGCTGTAGACGTCGAGTCCCCGCAGTTCGGCCCGGTCCTCGGCGTCGCGCGCCAGGTTCCAGGTCCGCAGGTCGCGGACGAAGGCGGCGAACTCTTCGTTTCGCCACATCCAGCGGGGAAAGTTGGGGAAGCTGTCCTTCTGGCCCCAGACGCCCCGGTTGCGGGCGAACCGGTCGAGCTCGGCGATATCGGGCCAGTCGGCCTCCACCGCCACGATCCGGAAGCCGTGCCGGTCGATGAGCCGCCGCGTGATGGCGGCCCGCGCCCGGTAGAAGTCGGAGGTTCCGTGGGTCCCCTCCCCCAGCAGCACCACCCGGGCGTCGCCGAAGCGGTCGAAGGCCGCGGCGAAGGCTTCGTCACCGATCTCGGGCAAGGGATCGGAGCGCCGGCGCAGGAGGGCCACCAGATCTTCGACATCGGGGTCGGCGGGCAGGATCATCGGCATGGCTCCAGGGCGAGCGCCATGCCCAGGTCAGCGCAATCTGAACAAGTCACCTTGACCCTGGTCAACGCCATCCAACCGGCGCGGGGGCAATCTCCAATGCGCCGCCGTGTCGGCGGCCAACCTGCGAGGTGCGCCATGGCCGCGATCCGCGCGACCGTCCCGGTCGAGATTCCGCCCCTCGGGCTGGTTGGCGACCTGCACCTCCCGGGCCGGGCCAAGGGCTTGATCCTCTTCGCACACGGCAGCGGCTCCAGCCGGTTCAGTCCCCGCAACCAGCAGGTCGCCCAGGCGCTCAACGCGGCCGGATTCGCCACCCTGCTCCTGGACCTGCTGACCGAGGACGAGGCGGATGACCGCGCCAATGTCTTCGACATCGATCTGCTGGCCGAGCGCCTGACCCAGGCCATCGACTGGGCCCGCGCCGCGCCCGCCCTGGCGGCCCTGCCGATCGGCCTGTTCGGGGCCAGCACTGGCGCCGCCGCCGCCCTGACCGCCGCCGCCGCGCGGCCGCAAGGGGTGGCGGCTGTCGTCTCCCGCGGCGGACGTCCCGACCTGGCCGCCGCCGCCCTGCCTGAGGTGACCGCCCCGACCCTGCTTATCGTGGGCGGCCGCGACGAACCGGTGATCGCCTGGAACCAGCAGGCGCAGCGGCGTCTGGGCGGGCCGTCAAGGTTGGAGATCGTTCCTGGCGCGACCCACCTGTTCGAGGAGCCGGGGACCTTGGAGGCCGTGGTGGACCTGGCCCTCGCCTGGTTCTCCGAGCACCTCGTCGCGGCGGCTCGAGCTCGGGCTTAGGTCGGCCCGCCGAAGGCCTCGGCGCGGGCCAGCAGGTCGAGCACTTCCTGATCGTCCAGCTGGTGGAAGTCGGCGTAGAAGCGCCCGACGCCCCAGAACGGCGTGGGCTCGGCCAGGCAGACCAGTTCATCGACCTCCTCCCGCATCGCCGCGGCGGTGTCGGGCGGCGCCACGGGCACGGCCAGGATCACCCGCGCGGCGCCCTGGGCCCGCAGGCCCTGGATCGCCGCCCGCGCAGTGGCGCCGGTGGCCAGGCCGTCGTCGACGATGATGGCGGTCTTACCCTTGGGATCGGGCCGCGTCCGATGGCCGAAATAGAGCCTGCGGCGGCGTTCGATCTCGATCAGTTCCTTGGCCTTTTCGCAGGCCAGGTACTTGGGGGTGGCGCCGGTGACGCGCATCACCTCCTCGTTCACCACCATCCTGGGATTGTCGCCGTCCACCACCGCGGCCACCGCCAACTCCGGCTGGCCGGGGGCGCCGATCTTGCGAACCAGAGCCAGATCCAGGGGGGCGTTCAGCGCCTGGGCGATCTCGAAGGCGACCGGCGCGCCCCCGCGCGGCAGGGCGTAGACAATCACCTCGCCCAGGTGACGCACCGCCAGCTTCTCGGCGAGCCAGCGCCCGGCTTCGGCGCGATCTGTGAAAAGTGCGGTCATGAGATCAAGGTGGGCGCCGCCGTGACGCACCGCCTTGATCATGATCAAGGTTCGAGATTGGTGCGCACCTGATCTTCGCCGCGCACCGGAGCGCCGTCGCCATGCCCAAGGACATCGACCAGCAGGCGGTCGTCCGCGCCCTGGAGAGCGGCGCGGCCACCGGCCAGGGCCCGCTCAAGCGCATCGACACCCACATGTCCCACCTCTTCCTGGGGGAGAGCCGCGTCTACAAGCTCAAGCAGAGCCGCCGCCACCCCTTCGCCGACATGTCGACGGTGGAGGCTCGCCGCCAGTCCTGCGAAGCCGAGCTCGCCATCAACAAGGCCCTGGCCCCCGAGCTCTACGAGGCGGTGCTTCCCGTGGTCCGCGCCACCGACGGCGCGATCCGGGTCGGCGGCGAGGGCGAGGTGGTGGACTGGGTGGTGACCATGCGGCGGTTTCCCGACGGCGCCCTGCTCGACGAGATCGCCCGGGCCGGGCGCCTGACCCCGGCGTTGGTCCATGAGGCGGCCGAGCAGGTGGCCGCCTTCCACGCGCGCCTGCCCCATCGGACCGACGCCGGCCACGCCGCCGACTATCGCAGGATCCTCGAGGGCCTGCGCCGGACGGAGGCCGAGGGGGCGGCCGCCCTGGGCCTCCAGCCCGGATCGGAGGCCCTGTTCGCCGCCCTGGAGCAGGAGCTCGCCCGACAGTCGCCCCTGATCGAGGCGCGACGCAGGGCCGGCTGGGTGCGGCGCGGCCACGGCGACCTCCACCTGCGCAACATCTGCGTCTACCAGGGCCGGGTGACGCCCTTCGACGCCCTGGAGTTCGATCCGGTCCTGGCCACCGGCGATGTCCTCTATGACGTGGCCTTCCTGTTCATGGACCTGCGGGCCAGGGGCCTGGACGACCTCGCCAACGCCGCCATGAACCGCTACTGGGACGCCGCCGGCCAGGCGGAGGACGCGCTGGCGCTGCTGCCGCTGTTCATGGCCCTGCGCGCCGCCATCCGCATGGCCGTGGCGGTGGAGGCCGGCGACCTCACGGAGTCCGCGCGCTATCGCCAGCTGGGGTTGGGGCTTCTGACGCCAGCCCCCGCGCGGCTGATGGCCATAGGCGGGCTCTCGGGAACCGGGAAGTCGACCCTGGCCCGCGCGCTCGCCCCGCGCCTGCCCGGTCCCTGCGGCGCGCGCCTGCTGCGCACCGATCTGCTGCGCAAGGCCCTGGCCGGGGTGGAGCCCAACGAACGGCTGTCCGACGACGCCTACCGCCAGGTGGGCCGGGCCAATGTCTATCAGGTGCTGGCGGGGCGGGCTCGCGAGGCCCTGGCCGCCGGCGGCTCGGTGATCGCCGACGCCACCTACCGCGAGGACGCGCCCCGCGCCGAGATCGAGGCGGCCGCGGCTGGCCATCCCTTCACCGGCCTCTGGCTCCAGGCGCCGACCGCGGTGCGGGTGGCCCGCGTGGCCGGCCGCCGAGGCGACGCCTCCGACGCCACCCCCGAGATCGCCGCGGCCCAGGTCGAGCCCCAGCATCTGAGCCCCGCCTGGCGGGTGCTGGACGCCAGCCCGGGGGTCGAGGCCCTGGTCGCGGAAATCCTGGCCGCCCAGCTCTAGGCTAGGCCGCCGACAGCAGGCCGTCCGGCGCCAGCACGGCGCGCTTCAGCAGGTCCAGCAGGCGATGGGCGCCGTCATGCTGGGTTCCGCCCCGGGCCATGTCCTCCAACAGGCGCAGGCTGACGCCATAGAGCCCGTCACCCTCGACGGCCGGCGGCGGGCGGCGCTCCCTGGCCGCGGCGAGCCGGCCGCGCAGGGCGGCGTCGGTGCGCGCGCAGCACTCGAGCTCGGCGATGGCGACGAAGGGGGTTTCCTGCAGCAGGGCCCAGTAGGCCTCGATGGCCAGGGCGGGGTGGTCGTCGAGGGACCGGCCGATCGCCGCCATCACCCGCTCGGCCTTCAGCCGATGGAGATGATCGACAAGGGCGTCGGCCAGGGAGTCCTGGTCGGGGAAATGATAGTTGATCGCCGTGCGGACCAGGCCCGCGGCCTGGGCGATCCGCTGGTGGGTCGCGGCGTGATAGCCCTCGTCGGCGACGACGGTCATGGCCGCGTCCAAGATCCGCCGGCGGGTGGCGTCCCCCTTGGTGGAGCGCCGGACGGCCCTGACCGCGCGTCTCGGCTGTGCGGTCAGGGTCGCGCGCGGTCGCGGGCGTTGCTGTTCGATCCACATCCTGTTTCAGGCTCCGAGATGTGCGCCGAGGCGACCGTGGCTAAGAGAACCGCGGGGCCCTCAGTGGGGCCGAAGACTCCGCGGCCCGAACCCGGCCGATCGGCGCGCGCAACCCTCGCCGACCAGCCGGGTGGCCCCCGGTGAGGATTATCGCGCCGAGAGCACGATCCTCGTCGAAAGTTGGGCGAAGTCGCCGCCGGCCAGGCGGTTCTGTTTCACGATGGCGCGGTAGCGCGTCATGGCCTTGTCGGCCGAGGCGGTGCTGCACCAGTCGACGTAGAAGGCCTCCAGCTCGTGATTGAGGAAGGCGTTGCGGCAGACGCGGCCGGCGGCTTGCCGGACCTCGTGGCGGACGACGACGACGTCCTTGCCGCGAATGTTGATGGCCTCGCTGGTGGGCGCGCGGCTGACGTTGACGCTCGACAGTTCCTGGGCCTGGGCGGCGGGCGCCGTGGCGAGGATGGCGGCGCCGGCCAGGAAGCTGGACGCCAGGGCGGCGAGACGGCGGGTGGGGGTGGTGGTGCGGTTGGCAGGCATGTGGGCCTCCTTTGATGACACCCCGAAGCTAGACCAGACTTCGCCCAGCACCTTTGCCGGCCATCAACGGCGCCCTTGATGTCTGCCGGGGGGTGCGACACCCCTCGACCGATATGCGCCGCCGCATGTCGCACCCCCACCCGAGGACGAGGCGCGCCGGTTTGATCCCGATCATTCGGACCTGGCCCAGGCGGGTCGAGACTGCCGCCCAAACCCCCGGAGGCGGAATGGATAGCTTGCTGGCCGACCTTGAGGCGCTGCTGGGCGCCGACCACGTGCTGACCGGCGCGGCGGCGACCGCCTGGGCCTTCAGCCCCTGGACCCGGCTGGGGACGCCGCGGGCGATCCTGCGGCCTGCGAGCACCCGGGAGGTGTCGGGAATCCTGCGCCTGGCCCACGCCGCCGGCGCGGCGGTGGTTCCCTGGGGCGGGCGCACCGGCCTGGTGGACGGCGCCTTCGCCGAGGGCGCCCTGGCCCTCAGCCTCGACCGCATGGCCGCCATCGAGGAGATCGACCCGGTCGGCGCCACCATGACCGTCCAGGCCGGCTGCGTGCTCGAGACCGCCTGCGAGGCGGCGACGGCGCAGGACCTGTTCCTGCCGGTGGATCTCGGCGCGCGGGGCTCGGCCACCATCGGCGGGGTGATCTCCACCAACGCCGGCGGCAACCGCGTGCTGCGCTACGGCATGACCCGGGAGTCGGTCCTGGGGCTGGAGGCGGTGCTGGCGGACGGGACCGTGATCTCCGCCCTCAACCACCTGATCAAGAACAACGCCGGCTATGATCTCAAACAGCTCTTCATCGGCTCGGAGGGCACCCTGGGGATCGTGACCCGGGCGGTGTTCCGCCTGCGGCCCCGGCCGGTGTCGCAGGACACCGCCTGGCTGGCGGTGGACCGGTTCGAGGCCCTGTCGCCCCTGCTGCGGTCCCTGGAATCCTCCCTCGCCGGTTCTCTGTCGGCCTTCGAGGTGATGTGGCCGGCCTTCTACGACCTGGTCACCACGCCGCCGGCGGCGGGCCGTCCCATCCTGCCCGCCGGCCATGCCTACTATGTGCTGGTGGAGGCCTTGGGCCCGGACCTGGCCCACGACGCCGCGCGGTTCGAACAGGTGCTGACCCACGCCCTGGAGAGCGGGCTGGTCTCCGACGCGGCCATCGCCAAGTCCCAGGCCGAGCGGGACAGCATGTGGGCCCTGCGCGACGACGTGGCCCAGACCGCGCGCAACGGCCCGATCATCACCTTCGACGTCAGCCTGCCGATCGCGGCGATGGAGGCCTATGTCGCCGAGGTGCGCGGAGCCCTGGCCGCCCGCTGGCCCCGGGCCGGGATGACCGTCTTCGGCCACCTGGGCGACGGCAACCTGCACCTGATCATCGGCGTCGCCGAGCCAGGCGCCCGCTCGGAGATCGAGGAGATGGTCTATGGGCCGCTGCGCGCCCGGGCCGGGTCGATCTCCGCCGAGCACGGCGTCGGACTGCAGAAGCGCCCCTACCTCGCCTATTCCCGCAATCCCGAGGAACTGGCCCTGATGCGGACGCTGAAGACGGCCCTGGATCCGAAGGGCGTCCTAAATCCCGGCAAGATCATCCCGGCTTGATGATCGGCAAAGCCTGACTTGAGCAAGTTCTCCGGGTGCGGCGGCGATCGCCCCGTTCCCCACGCCGCAGGGCGTGACGCAGGTTGGCGCCTGAAGAGGTTCCAGTCATGCGTACGAGACATAGGCCCCGGGCCCCGCGCCCGGGCGACCCCGGCGAGGTGCTGATGGCCCTGCGGCCGCCGGCCGAGTGGATGCTGAGCGCGGCCCTGCGGCGGCTGGCGCGGCGGCGGCCCGAGGTGTTCGAGCGGCTGGGCGCCTTTGGCGACGCCGCCTTCCTGATCGCCCCCGACGGTTCGCCGGTGGCCTTCCGGCTGGCGCCGCAGGGCGCCTGCGCCGGCGTCCAGGTGCGCCGGCGCGACGACCGCTCGCCCTGCGCCGCCCGGATCGAGGGGCCGCTCGGCGCCCTGCTCGGCCTGTTCGACGGCTCCCTGGACGCCGACTCCGCCTTCTTCTCGCGGGCCATCCGGGTGAGCGGCGACATCGAGGCGGTGATGGCCCTGCACAACACCCTGGAGGCCGCCGAACTGACCCTGGCCGACCTGCTGGGCCTGACGGGGTCGGCCAGCGACCTGGCCAACGCCGCCGTCCGCTTCGTCCGCCAGGCGGCCGCCGCCAAAGCCGCGTGGGCCTGAGATGGGCACGATCGAACTCGTCTGTCCCGCCGGCTCGCCGGCCATGCTGCACGCGGCCATCGAGGCCGGCGCCGACAGCGTCTATTGCGGCCTGCGCGACGAGACCAACGCGCGCAACTTCCCCGGCCTGAACTTCTCCCCCGCCGAGCTGAAGGACGCCGTCCTCTGGGCGCGCGAGCGCGGCGCCAAGGTTCTGGTGGCGGTCAACACCTTCGCCCGCGCCGGCGACGTCGACGCCTGGCGAACCTCGGTCGACAGCGCCGCGGCGGCCGGCGCCGACGCCATCATCGTCGCCGACCTGGGGGTGCTCGCCTACGCCCACGCCCAGCATCCCGGCCTGAGGCTGCACCTCTCGGTCCAGGCCGCCGCCGGCACCGCCGAGGCCATCGCCTTCTACGCCCAGGCCTATGGGGTGAAGCGGGTGGTCCTGCCCCGCGTCCTGTCGGCGCCCGAGATCGCCGCCCTGGTGCGCGAGACCGATGTGGAGGTGGAGGCCTTCGTCTATGGCGGACTGTGCGTGATGGCCGAGGGGCGCTGCGCCCTCTCCTCCTACGCCACCGGCAAGTCCCCCAACCTCTCCGGGGTCTGCTCCCCGCCGGACGCCGTCTCCCTGGAGGAGACCGACGGCCTGCTCACCCCGCGCCTCGGGGGCTTCATGATCGACCAGGTCGCGCCGGGCGCGGCGGCCGGGTATCCGACCCTGTGCAAAGGCCGCTTCGAGGCGGAGGGAACGGCCTCCCACCTGTTCGAGGACCCCACCAGCCTCAACGCCATGGCCCTGCTGGCCGAGCTGCGGACCGCCGGGGTGCGGGCGGTGAAGATCGAGGGGCGCCAGCGGGGCAAGGCCTATGTGGCCCGCGTGGCCGCGGCGTTCCGGGCCGCCCTCGACGCCCTGGATCGCGGCGAGACCACCGCCCCCTATGAGGCGCGCCTCACCGGGCTGGCCGAGGGCGGGCGGGAGACGGTCGGCGCCTACCGGAAGACCTGGCGATGAGCGGCGCGCCGATCGAGATCGCCCTGGGGCCGCTGCTGTTCAACTGGTCAGCCGACCGCATCGCCGACTTCTACGCCGCCGTCGCGGAGGAGAGCGACCTCGACCGCGTCTATCTGGGCGAGGTGGTCTGCGGCAAGCGCGAGCCCTTCATCGCCGGGCCCCTGGCCGAGGCCGCCGATCGCTTGACCCGGGCCGGCAAGACCGTGGTCTGGTCGACCCTGGCCCTGCCGGCGACGCCCCGCGACCGGCGCGGGATCGCCCAGATGGCCGCCGGCGAGGACCTGGTGGAGATCAACGACGTCTCGGCCCTGGCGCAGCGTCCCTTCGGAGCCCCCTTCGTGGCCGGCCCCCTGCTCAACATCTACAACGAGGCCGCCGCCCGCGAGCTGATGGCCCGCGGCTGCGTGCGCCTGTGCCCCAATGTGGAGCTGTCGCTCCCGGTCATCGGCCGCCTGGCCAAGGCCTGTCCGGCGCTGGAGATCGAACTCTTCGCCTATGGCCGCCTGCCGCTCGCCCTGTCGGGGCGCTGCTATCACGCCCGCGTCCAGGGCCTGCACAAGGACTCCTGCCAGCTGGTCTGCGACCGCGACCCCGACGGCTTGGCGGTGCGGACCCTGGAGGGCCAGGACTTCCTGGCCGTGAATGGGGTCCAGACCCTCTCCCATGGGGTGCAGGTGGCCGACCTGCCGGTCGCCGACCTCCGCGCGGCCGGGATCGGGGCCCTGCGCCTGTCGCCCCACACCGGAGACATGCTCAAGGTCATCGCCGCCTTCCGCGGCTTCAGCCAGGGGCGGCTCTCGCCCCAGGACCTGGGGGCCCAGGTGCGGGAAGCCGGGCCGCCGGGGCCCCTGGTCAATGGCTATCTGCACGGCCGCGCGGGCGTCGACTGGGCGCCGGCGTCATGACCGCCTGTCCCTCGCGCCAGGTCTTCGACGTGGTGGTGCTGGGGGGCGGCATCGCCGGCGCCGCCCTGGCCGCCCAATTGGCGGGCGACCGCCGCGTGGCCCTGGTGGAGCGGGAACCGCAGCTCGGCTACCACACCACCGGGCGCTCCGCCGCCATGTACATCCCCTCCTATGGCGGCCCCGCGGTCCAGCCCCTCACCGCCGCCAGCCGCGGCTTCTTCGAGGACCCGCCGTGCGGCTTCGCCGGGCGCCTGCTGAGCCCGCGGCCGGTGCTGCACATCGCCCGCGCCGACCAGGCCGAGCGCCTGGAGGCCTTCGCGCGCAGGACGCCCGGCGCGACCCTGCGCCGGCTGGGCCGCGAGGGCGCCCTGAGCCGGGCGCCGATCCTGCGGCCGCAGGCGGTCCAGGCCGCCCTGCTGGAGACCGGGGCGGGAGACCTGGACGTGGCGCGGCTGCATGGCGGCATGGTGCGCCGGGCCCGCGAGGCCGGCGCCGTCATCCTCGCCGACGCCGGCAGGCCCGACATCGCCCGCGAGGAGTCGCGATGGCGCGTGCGGACCCGCCAGGCCAGCCTCATCGCCCCGACCCTGGTCAACGCCACCGGCGCGTGGGCCGACGAGACCGCCCGCGACGCCGGCCTCGCCCCCAAGGGCCTGTCGCCGCTGCTGAGGACCGCCATCCTGGTGGACGCGCCCCGCGAGCTCGGCTTCCACGACTGGCCGGTGGTGAAGGACATCGACGAGCGGTTCTACTTCCGCCCCTTCGGCGGACGCCTGCTGATCACCCCGGCCGACGAGACCCCGAGCCCGCCCTGCGACGCGGCCCCCGACGAACTGGACATCGCCTGCGCCATGATGCGCTTCCATGACGCCGCCGATCACCCGGTGACGCGCATCCACCACCGCTGGGCGGGCCTGCGCACCTTCGCGCCCGACCGCGCCCCGGTGATCGGCTGGTCCGAGACGGCGTCGGGGTTCTTCTGGCTGGCGGGGCTGGGGGGCTTCGGCATCCAGACCGCCCCGGCCGTGGCCCGGCTCGCCAGCGCCCTGGTCCGGGGCCGCCGCGCGCCCCAGGATCTGACCGACCATGGCGTGGTCTCCGCAGCCTACGATCCCGGCCGTCTCGGCGAGGCGGCCGGCCCGATCATCCCGCCAGGGCGAGGTCCGCCCGTGATGGCTGATGGGCCGCCAGGTCTTCCAGCGTATTGAGGTTCACGAAGGGGTCGGGACCCGCGGCGTCCCAGGCCACCTCCCGCAGACCCACGTCCTGGGCGAAGCCCCTCAGGGACGAGCGTCCCGTGGCCAGATAGGCCTCCAGGCGATCGCGCGCCGCGACGCGCCAGAGGCCGCAGACCGGATGCAGGCGGCCGCCGCTCACCGGCAGGACCGCGCCGACGTCCGCCTCCAGGGCCCGCGCCAGCCGGTCGCTCAGGTCGGCCGGCAGATAGGGCATGTCGCAGGCCAGGGTCTGGACCCAGAGCGCGCCGTGGCGGCGGCCGAAGTCCAGGGCCGAGGCCAGACCCGCCAGGGGCCCGCCGATGTCCGGCGGATCGAACAGCAGGGGGACAGCGGCCCCCTGCCCCGCCTGGCCGACGTCCCGCACGGCGACGGCGACGTGGGGCGCATATCCGGCGGCCAGCTCCAGGGCGCGGTCCAGCAAGGGCCGGCCGCCCCAGGCGCGCAGGGGCTTGCCGCCCCCCATCCGGCGGCCCTCGCCCCCGGCCAGCACCACGGCGACGCCGGTCATGTTCTTGTCCTGGCGGGCTTGCGGCGCGGATCGGCGCCGGCGGGCGCCCCGATCAGGGCCCGGGCCTGGGGCAGGTCGGCGACGGTGGTCTCCAGGTCGCGCAGCAGGCCGTCATGGATGGAATAGATCCAGCCGTGCACCGTCAGGGGCTGGCCGCGCCGCCAGGCGTCATGCACCAGCGGATTGCCCGCCAGGCTGATCACCTGTTCCACCACGTTGCGTTCGCACAGATGGTTCACCCGGGTCTCGACGTCGAGGATGGCGTCGAGCTCCCCGGCATGGCGCCAGAACAGGCTGCGCACCGGTTGCAGCCAGTGGTCCACCAGGCCATGACGCTCACCGCTCAGGGCCGTCCGCACCCCGCCGCAGCCATAGTGGCCGCAGACGATCACGTGCCGCACCTTGAGGACCTCCAGGGCGTACTGCAGCACCGAGAGGAAGTTGGCGTCCTGGGCCGGGGCCAGGTTGGCGAGGTTGCGGTGCACGAAGAGTTCGCCCGGCGCCAGGCCCGTCAGGTCATGGGCCGGCAGGTGGCTGTCGGCGCAGCCGATCCACAGATAGTCCGGCGCCTCCTGGGCCGCCAGGTCGGGAAAGAAGTTCCGGTCGTCGCGCGCCCTGGCCGCCGCCCAGGCCAGGTTGCGGCGGAACAGGGCCTGGGTCACGCGTCGGGCTCGTGGAGCACGCGCCCGCGGCGCGCGGCCAGCCGCCGCCCCAGGGTCGCCAGGTCGTCGGCGTCCAGCCGCAGCCGGGCGATGGGCAGGATGACGGCGTTCTCCAGCCCCAGGTGCCGGCGCTCCTGGCTGGCGAACTCCGAGAGGATCTTGCGCCGGCCCGGATCCAGGCCGGGCGCGCACTGCTTCGACAGGCAGGCCTTGAGCAGGTCGCTGACCTGGCTGGCCTTGGCGACATCGGCGCGGTGCTCGGCCGAGAGCATGCCCAGCACCGCCTCGACCTCGTCCTCCGGCAGGCAGCGGCGGCGCAGCAGGGGGAAGAAATCCTCCTCCTCGTCGATGACGTGCAGGGCCAGGTCGTGGCCCAGGAAGGCCACCACCTTGCCGATCTTGTCGCCGTCGAACACCGTGGCCGCGCAGACCTCGTCGATCATCTGGCAGAGCTGCCGGTGGCGATAGTGTTCTGCGAAGAACCAGTCGAGAGGCTCGGCGAGCAGCTCCAAGGGAACCTCCTCGATTTCGGTCGTTTGTTTCACCACCGGCTCCTCTCGACCTTGGGTCAGAGCTTGAATTCGAGCGTCAGCCAGATCTTCGTCCGATCGGGGAAGGCGGGCCGGTCGCCCTGGAAGGCGGCCGCCTTCAGCTCGGCGCCGATCTTCGGGGTCAGGGGCATGGAGATCGAGGCGTCGAGCTCCTGGCCGAGCCCGGCGCCGCCGCCGGACTCGTCGAACTGGTGCAGCGCCGCCTGGATCTTCACCGGCTTGCCACGCGGACCCTTGAGCACCGAACTGCCGGTCAGGCTCAGGTCACGCACGCCGTTCGCCGGGGTGGTGAGGAAGACGTCGGCCCACCCCTGATAGATGTGCAGGGTGGCCAGCGGCGTCGAGAACCCACGGCGGCCGTCGCCGTCCAGCTGCTCGAAGCCGAGCGCCACGGCGTTGGTCTTGGTCTTCAGCCCCGCTGAGAGGGCGATGTAGTCCAGGTCGAAGCTGGTGGGGCTGTTGCCGTAGTCGGTCTGGCGGGCGTACTCGGCTTCATAGGTGGCGCTGAGGCCGGCCTTCAGCGGGCGGGCGCCCGTCAGCCGCGCGCCCCAGGTGGCGCTCGACTGGGTCGGCGCATTTGCGAAGTCCAGCAGGTAGCCATAGGCCGAGACCTGGCCGAGGCCGGTCTTGGCGTCCACCTGGGCCAGGTGGGAGTCGCTGCGCCAGTTCCCCTGCGGATGATCCTCGCCGAAGATCCGGTGGACCTTGTCGATATAGGCGTAGGTGACGCTGACCTTGGGGGACGGCCGGTAGACCAGCTTGACCGCGTCGAAGGTCTGTTCGTTCTGGCGGAAGCCGACATTGCCCACGAAGCGGGCGTTGGCGAGGATCAGGCGCTGGCGCCCGACGACCGCCTCGCCCTGCGTCCCCGTCCAGGACACCTGGGCGCGGTTGAGTTCGGTGGTCTCCGGATCGGTCACCAGGGGATAGGCGGTCTTGCCGTTGGTGCTGCTGTTGTAGCGATCTGACAGGGCGGTGACGTTCTCCCCCTCCACCAGGGCCTTGAAGCCGTGGAAGGCCGGGGTCTCGTAGCCCAGCCGGGTGCGCAGGGTGACCGCCTGGGCGTCCTTGGAAAACCCGTCCTGGGACACGGTCTCATAGCGCAACCGCGACTCCAGGATCAGGCCCTTGGGCGCTTCGGCCGCGCTGGCCAGGGACGGGGCGGCCAGGGCCGCCAGGCCCAGGAGGCCGGGAAGAAGACGCATGACTCAGACTCTCCGAACGATGGTGTAGGTGCGCGCCTTGGGCGTCAGCTTGGTCCTCAGCAGGGAGGCCATGGCCGCGATGGCCGGGTCCTTGGCGCCCTGGGCGGCCGAGATCAGGTGGGTCCAGCTCTCGTCCCCGGCGTTGTCGACGAAGTGGGCCACCGCCCGGCGCACGAAGGCCGGGACGTCGAGATTGTCGGCCAGGGCCGCGGCCCGCACGCGCCCGGCCAGCTCCGGGTCGGTGGCGTCGAGCCAGGCCTCGAGCTCGTCGGCCGAGCCGCCCTGGGACAGCAGTTCGCCCAGCGACAGGGAGCCGGTGGCGAACCGGCCGTCGCGGCTGAGACTGAAGGCCACGCCCTGGGCGCGGGCGCGGTCGGCCAGGTCGGAGACATAGCGGGTCGCCGCGGCGGTCCAGGCGCGGCTCTCCAGGTGGAGGGCGATCTTGTCCTCCACATAGTCGAAGGGCAGCTCGCGGCCCTCGATCCGGCGTTCCAGCTTCAGGATGTGCCAGCCGAAGCGCGAACCGACCGGGCGCGGGAAGATGTCCCCGGCCTGCAGGCCACCGAGCGCGCGCTCGATCTCGCCCACGACGTCGCCGGGACCCAGTTGGCCGAGGGACCCGCCGACCTTGCCCGAGGGACAGTCCGACAGGGTCTTGGCCAGGTGGGCGAACTGCGACGGCTGCGCCAGGCAGCGGTCCAGGACGCCCTGGGCGGTCTGGCGCGCCTGCTCGAGGGCCTCGGCGTCCTCGCCCTGGGGCTCGATGAGGATGTGGGCGGCCTCCAGCAGGGGCGGACTGGTGAAGTGCGCGCGCTGGGTGTCATAGACCCGGCGGCATTCGGCCTCGCTGGGAGACTCGATCTCGATCTCCGCGTCGAGGACGGCCCGGATCAGGGCCTCCTCATTGGTCTCCTCCCGGCCGGCCTCGTCCTTGATGGGGTTCGGCGTCAGGCCCAGCTCGTCGGCCCGGTGCAGCAGCAGGGCCTTGACCGCCAGCGCCTTGCCGGCGGCGGCGCGGGCCTCGGCGGCCGACAGGCTGGGATGGTTCTGGACCTCCTCGGCGATGAGGAACTCGGGGATCTCCACCCCTTCGACGACGACGGTGGCGGTCGCGGCTGTGGCGGTCATGGGGGCTACTCCGCGGCCTTGAGGGGCGCGGGCCGGACCGCCTGGCTGGTCGGATGGACGGCGGCGGGCTGAACGCCGGGCTTGGTCGGATAGACCGGGGCGCCCTTGTCGCGGCGATGCGGCAGGGGACGCCGCGTCCGGACCAGCTGCCAGCCCCGGCGATTGAGGTACCAGATCGGCGCCGAGAGCATGTGCACCAGGCGGGTGAAGGGGAAGACCAGCAGAATGGTCATGCCCAGCACCAGGTGCGCCTTGAAGATCGGATGGACGTCGGAGACGTAGTCGGCGACCCCCGGCTGGAGGGTGAAGACCCCCTGGGCCCACATCATGAACTTGACCATCTCGTGCCCGTCCAGGTGGCCGAGGGAGACCGGGATGGTGGCCAGGCCGAGGGTGAGCTGGAGCATCAGCAGGATCAGGATGGCGGTGTCGCCGAAGCTGGAATTGTGGCGGATGCGCGGATCGAACAGCCGGCGATGCAGCAGGATCAGGCCGCCGACCAGGCACAGGGCCCCGGCGAACCCGCCGGCGACGATGGCCAGCAGCTGCTTAGCGCTGTGCGGCACCCCCAGGGCGTCGAACACCCAGATAGGGGTCAGCAGGCCCACGAAGTGGCCGCCGAAGATCATCAGCACCCCGACGTGGAACAGGACCGAGCCCAGCACCAGCTGCTTGCGCCGCAGGAGCTGCGATGAGCCCGAGCGCCAGGTGTATTGCTCGCGGTCGAAGCGGATGACCGATCCGAGGGCCAGGACGGTCAGGGCGATGTAGGGATAGACGCCGAACAGGATCTGATTGAGCAGTTGCATCTCAGGGGGCTCCTCAGGCCGTCGCGCCGGCGCGGCGTGACGCGCGCGGCGGTTCGGCGTTCATGGCCTCGACCAGGGCGCTGGCCTTGGGGCAGTCGGAGTCGGACGGGCCGAAGGTGACGGCGGTCTCGGCCCAGGCCTTGTCGAGGGCCTCCAGGTCGTTGGGGTTCTCCTCGGGCTCGCTGAGCAGGGCCGCCAGCACGCCCGGATCGGCCTGGGTATCGGCCAGGCGGGCCAGGGCCCCGAACACCGCGCGATAGGCGCTGCCGCGGGTCTTGAGCCGTTCGCCCATGGCCTCCAGCACGTGGCTGGCCTCGCCCAGCAGGGACGCGGCCTGGGGCTCGGACAGGGTCGAGAGGAATTCGAGGAACACCGGCAGGAAGTCCGGCAGCTCGTTGGCCGCCAGGTCGAGCCCCTGAGCCCGATAGAGCTCCAGCAGGGCCACCATGGCCTCACCGCGATCACGGCTCTCGCCGTGCACGTGCTCATAGAGGTTGAGGGAGAGCGAGCGCGTGCGGTCGAACAGCTCGGTGTAGCGCTCCTGCAGGTCGTAGATGTCGTCCTCGGTGATCTCCACCACCAGCTTGCGCAGGGCCTGGACCAGGGTCTTGTTCAGCATGCCCTCGGCCTCGATCACGGCGAGCGCCTCGGGGGCGAAGGCCTGCAGATCGCGGTTGGGATAGGTGAGCAGCAGCGCGAGCGCCTTGTAGGTGCGGGCCATGTCTCAGACCTCCATGGGGGTTTTGGCGCGCGAGCGCTTGTTGGGACCAAACAGGCCCAGCTCCGTGCGGCCGCCGGAGCAGCCATTGCCGAAGGAGAAGCCGCAGCCGCCGCGCATGTCGTAGGCGTCCTCGGCGGTCTCGCGGTGAGCCGAGGGGATGACGAAGCGGTCTTCGTAGTTGGCGATCGCCAGGTAGCGGTACATGGAGTCGATCTCCGCCGCCGTCAGGCCGACCCGTTCGGCCAGGGCGTGATCGATCACCCCCTCCACCGTCTTGGCCCGCATGTAGCCGCGCATGGCCAGCATGCGCTCCAGGGCCAGCTGGACCGGCGCTTCCTTGCCGGCGGTCAGCAGGTTGGCGAGGTACTTGATCGGGATCCGCAGCGAGTGGACGTCGGGCATGTCGCCGTCCATCTCCAGGGCGCCGGCGGCCACGGCCGACTGGATCGGCGAGAGCGGCGGCACGTACCAGACCATGGGCAGGGTCCGGTATTCCGGGTGCAGCGGGAAGGCGATCTTCCAATCGATGGCCATCTTGTAGACGGGGCTCTTGCGGGCCGCCTCCAGCCAGGCCTCCGGCACGCCGTCGGCGCGCGCCTGGGCGATCACCGCCGGATCGCTGGGATCCAGGAAGACGTCGAGCTGGGCCTGGTAGAGGTCCTGCTCATCGGGGGTCGAGGCCGCGGCCTCGATGCGGTCGGCGTCGTAAAGCAGGACGCCGAGATAGCGGATGCGGCCGACGCAGGTTTCCGAGCACACGGTCGGCTGCCCGACCTCGATGCGCGGGAAGCAGAAGGTGCACTTCTCCGACTTTCCGGATTCCCAGTTGTAGTAGATTTTCTTGTAGGGGCAGGCCGAGACGCACATCCGCCAGCCGCGGCACTTGTCCTGGTCGATCAGGACGATGCCGTCCTCCTCGCGCTTGTAGATGGCGCCCGAGGGGCAGGCCGCGACGCAGGTGGGGTTCAGGCAGTGCTCGCACAGCCTGGGCAGGTACATCATGAAGGTGTTTTCGAAGGCGCCGTAGATCTCCTTCTCGACGCCCGCGAAGTTGTAGTCGGCCGAGCGCTTGGAGAACTCGCCGCCGAGGATTTCCTCCCAGTTGGGCCCGCGCTCGATCTTCTCCATCCGCTGGCCGGTGATCTTCGACCGCGGCCGGGCGGTGGGGAAGGCCTTCATCTCCGGCGCCGTCTGCAGGTGGGCGTAGTCGAAGTCGAAGGGCTCGTAGTAGTCGTCGATTTCCGGCAGGTCCGGGTTGGCGAAGATCTTCGCCAGGATCCGCCACTTGGCCCCCATCTTCGGCTCGATCTTGCCGTTGGCCTTGCGGGTCCAGCCGCCGTTCCAGCGCTTCTGGTTCTCCCAGTCGCGGGGGAAGCCGACGCCGGGCTTGGTCTCGACGTTGTTGAACCAGGCGTATTCAACGCCCTCGCGGTTGGTCCAGACGTTCTTGCAGGTGACCGAGCAGGTGTGACACCCGATGCACTTGTCGAGGTTCAGCACCATGCCGATTTGCGCGCGAACCTTCATTGGGCGAAATCCTTGGCGTTGAGAGGTTCTTCCAACCAGTCGACCTTGGTCATCTTGCGCAGGACCACGAACTCATCGCGGTTCGAGCCGACCGTGCCGTAGTAGTTGAAGCCGTAGGCGAGCTGGGCGTAGCCGCCGATCATGTGGGTCGGCTTGAGGACCGTGCGGGTCACCGAGTTGTGGATGCCGCCGCGCTTGCCGGTGATCTGGGATCCCGGCGTGTTCACGATCTTTTCCTGGGCGTGATACATGAAGGTGGTGCCTTCACGGATCCGCTGGGAGACCACCACCCGGGCGGTGAGCGCCCCGTTGGCGTTGAAGGCCTCCACCCAGTCGTTGTCCACCAAGCCGACCTTCTTGGCGTCGGTCTCGGAGACCCAGATGACCGGTCCGCCCCGGTTGAGGGTGAGCATCATCAGGTTGTCGGAATAGGTGGAGTGGATGCCCCACTTCTGGTGCGGGGTGATGAAGTTGAGGACGATCTCCTTCTCGCCATTGGGCTTGAGGCCCTTGACGTAGGTGGTCTTCAGATCGATCGGCGGACGGTAGACGCAGAGCGCCTCCCCGAACGCCCGCATCCACAGGTGATCCTGATAGAGCTGCTGGCGGCCGGTCAGGGTCCGCCACGGGATCAACTCGTGGACGTTGGTGTAGCCGGCCGTGTAGCAGACCTTCTCGCTCTCGATGCCCGACCAGGTCGGCGAGGTGATGATCTTGCGCGGCTGGGCCAGCAGGTCGCGGAAGCGGATCTTCTCGTCTTCCTTGGGCAGGGCCAGGTGGGTGTGCTCGCGGCCGGTCTGCTTTTCGAGGGCTTCCCAGGCCTTGACCGCGACCTCGCCGTTGGTCTCTGGCGCCAGCATCAGGATGGTCTCGCAGGCGTCGATGTCGGTATCGATCCGCGCCAGACCCTGGGTCTGGCCCTCCTCCAGCACCGCGCCGTTGAGGGCGGTCAACAGGTCGACCTCATGGTCGGTCTTCCAGCCGATCCCCTTGCCGCCGTTGCCGGTGGCCTTGAGCAGCGGACCAAGGGCGGTGAAGCGCTTGTAGGTGTTGGGATAGTCGCGCTCGACCACGGTGATCTGCGGCATGGTCTTGCCGGGGATCGCCTCGCACTCGCCCTT
Organism: Phenylobacterium sp. GW821-FHT12F10; assembly: GCF_058806695.1. Classification (NCBI taxonomy): domain Bacteria; kingdom Pseudomonadati; phylum Pseudomonadota; class Alphaproteobacteria; order Caulobacterales; family Caulobacteraceae; genus Phenylobacterium; species Phenylobacterium sp. GW821-FHT12F10. Next base: position 2,357,086 of record NZ_JBXAPY010000001.1, read on the forward strand.
GGACCAGTCGCGAACGTCGAAGGGCTGGGCCAGTTCGGCGGCGCTGTCGTGCTGGATAGGGGTGAGGACCACGTCCTGCTCGACCCCCAGGACCTCCGGGGAGACATCGGAGAAGGTCTTGGCGATCGCCTTGAAGATCTCCCAGTCCGACTTCGACTCCCAGGCCGGATCCACGGCCGCCGACAGCGGGTGGATGAAGGGGTGCATGTCGGAGGTGTTGAGGTCGTTCTTCTCGTACCAGGTGGCCGTCGGCAGGACGATGTCGGAATAGACCGCCGTGGTGGACATCCGGAAGTCGAGGGTGACCAGCAGGTCGAGCTTTCCCTCCGGCGCCTCGTCATGCCAGACGACCTCGTTGGGCTTGCGCCGGCCGTCCTCGCCCAGGTTCTTGCCCTGGACGCCGTGGGAGGCGCCGAGCAGGTGCTTGAGGAAGTATTCGTGGCCCTTGCCCGAGGAGCCCAGCAGGTTGGAGCGCCAGACGAACATGTTGCGCGGCCAGTTGGCGGGATCGTCGGGGTCCATGCAGGACATCTTCAGATCGCCGCTCTTGAGCTGGTCGAGGGCGTAGGCCTTGGGGTCCTGACCCGCCGCCGCGGCCGCCTTGGCCACCTCCAGGGGGTTGGTCTGCAGGGCGGGCGCCGAGGGCAGCCAGCCCATCCGCTCGGCCTTGGCGTTGAAGTCGATCATCGCCCCGTCCCACACGCCTTCCGGCGCGGTGGGCGAGAGGATCTCGCTCATCTCCACCGTCTCGTACCGCCACTGGTCGGAGTGGGCGTAGAAGAAGGAGGTGGAGTTCTGCTGGCGGGGCGGCTTCACCCAGTCGGTGGCGAAGGCCAGCGGGGCCCAGCCGGTCTGCGGCCGCAGCTTCTCCTGGCCCACATAGTGAGCCCAGCCGCCGCCCGACTGACCGACGCAACCGCACATGACCAGCATGTTGATGGCCGCGCGGTAGTTCATGTCCATGTGGAACCAGTGGTTCATGGCCGCGCCGATGATCACCATCGACTTGCCATTGGTCTTCTCGGCGTTGCCGGCGAAGCCGCGGGCCACGGCGATGATCTGGTCCTTCGGCACCGAGGTGATCGCCTCGGCCCAGGCCGGGGAATAGGGCTCCACCTCGTCGTAGCTGGCCGGCATGTGGTCGCCGCCGAAGCCCTGGTCGACGCCGTAATTGGCCAGGAACAGGTCGTAGACGCAGGCCACTAGGGTCTCGCCCTCGGGCAGCATCATGCGCTTGACCGGCACGTTGCGGACCAGCACGTCGGGGTGGTCGGTCATGGCGAAGCCGTTGGTGGCCGCGCCGCCGAAATAGGGGAAGCGCACCGCGGCGACCTCGTCGTGGACGCCCTTGAGGCCCAGGCGCAGGGTGGTCTCGCGACCGGCCCCGTCCTTCTCCTCGAGGTTCCACTTGCCGTCCTCGCCCCAGCGGAAGCCGATGGAGCCATTGGGGACGATCACCTCGCCGGTGGTCTCGTCCAGGGCGACGGTCTTCCAGTCGGGGTTGTTGGTCTCGCCCAGCGCCTGGTCGAACTCGGCGGCGCGCAGCAGGCGCTCGGGCACATAGGCGCCGTCCTGCGGCACCAGGCGCACCAGCATCGGCAGGTCCGAGTACTTCCGCAGGTAGTCGCGGAAATAGGGCACCTGGCGGTCGATGTGGAACTCCTTGAGGATCACGTGGCCAAAGGCCATGCCCAGGGCGGCGTCGGTCCCCTGCTTCACGGGCAGCCACAGGTCGGAGAACTTCGAGGCCTCCGAATAGTCGGGGCAGATGACCACCGACTTGGCGCCGCGGTAGCGGGCCTCGGTGTAGAAGTGGGCGTCCGGGGTGCGGGTCTGCGGGACGTTGGAGCCCCAGAGGATCATGAACCCGGAATTGAACCAGTCGGCGCTCTCGGCCACGTCGGTCTGTTCGCCCCAGGTTTGGGGCGAGGCCGGCGGCAGGTCGCAGTACCAGTCGTAGAAGGATCCGCAGACCCCGCCGAGCAGCTGCAGGTAGCGCGCGCCGGCGGCGTAGGAGACCATGGACATGGCCGGGATCGGCGAGAAGCCGAAGATCCGGTCCGGGCCCCATTCCTTGATGGTGTAGGCGTTGGCCGCGGCGATGATCTCGGTGACCTCGTCCCAGGTCGCCCGGATGAAGCCCCCGGCCCCGCGCATGGTGACGTAGGAGGCGCGTTGGCTCGGATCCTGCTGGATCGAGGCCCAGGCGGCCACCGGGCTGCGGGTGGCGCGCGCGGCGCGCCACAGCTTCAGCAGGCGTGAGCGGATCAGCGGGTATTTCACCCGGTTGGCGGAATAGAGGTACCAGCTGTAGCTGGCGCCCCGGGCGCAGCCCCGCGGCTCATGGTTGGGCAGCTCCGGCCGGGTGCGCGGATAGTCGGTCTGCTGGGTCTCCCAGGTGACGATCCCGCCCTTGACGTAGATCTTCCAGGAACAGGAGCCCGTGCAGTTCACCCCGTGGGTGGAGCGGACGACCTTGTCGTGCTGCCAGCGGCGCCGGTAGGCCTCCTCCCACTTGCGGTCCTCGTCGGTGAGGACGCCGTGGCCTTCGGAGAACAGCTCGGTCTTGCGGGCGAAGAAGGTGAGGCGATCAAGGGTATGGCTCATGCCACGATTTCCATCTTCGAAGGGGTTTGGGGCGCGTGCAGCAGCGAGGATTTGCGGGCGTAGAAGGCCCAGTTCACCGCGACGCAGCTGAGGTAGAAGGCCAGGAAGACCAGCAGGGCGGTGCCGGGCCCGCCGGTGGCCTTCATCGAGTCGCCGAAGGCCAGCGGGATGAAGAAGCCGCCGAAGGCGCCGATGGCCGAGCTGAAGCCGACGATGGCCGCCGACTCCATGTCCGCGGCCTTGAGGCGCGCGGCCGGATCGGCCTGCGGCAGCAGCCGGGGCATGTCGGCCCGGACGATCGCGGGGATCATCTGGAAGGTCGAGGCGTTGCCGACCCCGGTCCAGAAGAACAGCCACATGAAGCTGGCGAAGAAGATCGGGAAGGAGGGCGCCGCGCCAAAGCCGCCGACGCTGTGCATCACCGACAGGACCCCGAGCGCCAGGGCGATGAAGACCCAGTGGGTGACGTTGTGGCCGCCGAACTTGTCGGAGACCCAGCCGGTGAGCGCCCGTGAGGCCGCGCCGACCAGCGGGCCCAGGAAGACCAGCTGCATGGCGTGGGTCCCGGGGAACAGGGTCTTCATCAGCAGGGGGAAGGCCGCCGAGAAGCCGATGAACGAGCCGAAGGTGCCCAGGTAGAGCCAGCAGATGACCCAGTTGTGCTTGCGCTTGAAGACCACCGACTGCTCGGCGAAGGAGGCCCGCGCCGAGGCGATGTCGTTCATGCCGAACCAGGCCAGGCTGCCGGCCACCAGGATGAAGGGGACCCAGACGAAGCCGGCGTTCTGCAGCCAGATGGTCGAGGCGACCCCGTTGTCCATCGCCGTCTGCGGCGCGCCCACCAGGGGCATGAACATCCCCAGCCCGATCACCACCGGCACCAGGAACTGCATGACGCTGACGCCGAGGTTGCCGAAGCCGGCGTTGAGGGCGAGCGCGTTACCCTTTTCGGCCTTGGGGTAGAAGAAGGAGATGTTGGACATCGAGGAGGCGAAGTTGCCGCCCCCCAGCCCGCAAAGCAGGGCCAGGACCACGAACACCTCATAGGGGGTGGTGGGATCCTGCACGGCCATGCCGATGCCGATCGCCGGGATCAGCAGGGACAGGGTGGTGAGCGTCGTCCACAGCCGGCCGCCGAGGATCGGGACCATGAAGCTGTAGAAGATCCGCAGGGTCGCGCCCGACAGGGCCGGCAGAGCGGTGAGCCAGAAGAGCTGCTCGGTGGTGAACTTGAAGCCCACCAGCTTCAGCTTGGCCACGACCATCGACCAGACCATCCAGACCGAGAAGGCCAGCAGCAGGTTGGGGATCGAGATCCAGAGATTTCGCCGGGCGATCGCCTTGCCGGACCCCGACCAGAAGGCCGAATCCTCGGGGCGCCAGTCGGTCAGGACGTGACGGGCGGGTTTGCGGGAAGCCATCAAGGCGCTCCTCTTGTTGGGGTCGCCGCGCGAGCGCGGGCGGGCGCACCGGAAGCCGGGCGCGGTTGAAGATCGGCGTGCAGGGACGCCATTTCGGGAAGTTCGGGCAGCTCACCCAGCTGCGGGGCGCCGGCGTGCTCCATCCGGCGGATGGCGAAGTGCATCCAGGTCAGGGCGCTGGCCACCAGGACGAACAGCAGCATGAAGCAGCTGGTCCAGACCCCGGTCAGGTCGTTGAGCGCCCCGAAGGCGATCGGCAGGACGAAGCCGCCGAGACCGCCCACCATGCCCACCAGGCCGCCCACCGAACCGATGGTGCCGGGATAGTAGACCGGGATGTGCTTGTAGACCGCGGCCTTGCCCAGGCTCATGGCGAAGCCGAGGCAGAACAGCAGGATGATGAAGGGGATCAGGCCCGTGGCCAGGCGGAAGGCGATCGGCCCATGGACCCCGTCCACCACATAGCTGGTGGGCGGATAGGACAGCAGGAAGGTGGCCACCACGCTGATGCTGAAGGTGATGTACATCACCTTGCGCGCGCCGATCTTGTCGGAGAGCCAGCCGCCAAACACCCGGAACAGCGACCCGGGGATCGAATAGGCCGCCGCCAGCATGCCGGCCGTGCGGATATCCAGGTGATAGACCGCCACCAGATAGTGAGGCAGCCAGAGCGCCAGGGCCACGAAGGCGCCGAAGACGAAGAAGTAGTAGAGGGCGAAGCGCCAGACCTGCAGCTTCATCAGCGGGGCGAACTGCATCGCCGCGGCGACCGGCTTGGCGCCGGTCCGGCGGCGTTCCACCAGTTCCGGATCGTCGCGGGTCAGCAGGAAGTAGACGACCGCGATCACGGCAAGGGCCGCGGCCCAGGCCTGGGCGACCGTCTGCCAGCCATAGGCGATCATCACGAAGGGGGCGGCGAACTTGGTCACCGCCGCGCCGACATTGCCGGCCCCGAAGATGCCCAGGGCCGTGCCCTGCTTTTCCTTGGGGAAGAACTTGGAGACGTAGGCCACGCCGACCGCGAAGGAGCCGCCCGCCATGCCGACCCCGAGGGCCGCCAGCAGGAACTGCGGATAGGTCTGGGCGTGGGAGAGCAGGAAGGTGGCCAGGGCCGCCGACAGCATCACCACCAGGTTCACCACCCGGCCGCCGTACTGATCGGCCCAGACCCCCAGGACGACGCGCACCAGGGAGCCGGTGAGGATGGGCGTGCCGGCCAGCAGGCCGAACTCGGCCTCGGTCAGGCCGAGGTTCTGCTTAATCTGCACGCCGATGATCGAGAAGATCGTCCACACCGCGAAACAGGCGGTGAAGGAGAAGGTGCTCATCCAGAGCGCCATGCCGGCGCCCGGGGCGTTCTCTGTGGTGGGCGGTGTGACTGCGACGCTCAACTTGTCCCCCGGCCTCTTCGCTGCGGGTGCCAGACGCCCTCGCTTCGGCCAAGTTTATGGAGCGGGCGGCGACTCTTTGGATTGACGATCATCAAATCCAGCCGCCGATGTTGCTAGGTTTATCGGCTCCGCATCAGGAATAGCGGGTGCGGTTTACGTACGTAGTTGGCCCGATTACTTTTGTTGGCTGCGGCGATTGACGGACATCAAGCAGCCCCGGCGACCGCGACCCATTGGCGCCGCTTGATCTAGGTCAAGGCCAGACTCGCCTGCGAAGCCGAAGTGAGGTTGACGCAAGGGGACCATAGGAATGTCGATGCGAGTCGTGGACGTGGAGCGCGTAAAGGGTTTGTCCCTGTTCTCCGGTGTCTCGGACGAGACCTTCAGCGCCGTGACGGCGGGCGCCTTCCTCCAGAAATTCCCGGCGGGCACCACCCTTCTGCACGAAGGCGATCCGGTCGATTTCCTCTATGTCCTGCTCGACGGTCTGGTTGAGCTGGAGGGGACCTGGAACGACAAGGAGACCACGCTGGCGGTCCTGCGCCCGGTCTCCACCTTCATCTTCGCCGCCGTCGCCCTGGACGCCGACGCCCTGATGAGCGCGCGCACCGTCGAACGGTCCGACATCCTGATGCTCTCGGGCGAGGCCCTGCGCCGCGCCATGCAGACCGACCCGCGCTTCAGCTACGCCGCCACCCTGGAACTCGCCGGCTGCTATCGTGGCCTGGTGCGGTCGCTGAAGAACCAGAAGCTGCGCGGCGGGGCCGAGCGCCTGGCCAACTATCTCATTACCCAGAAGGTGCGCCAGGGCGGGGCCGAGACCTTCACCCTGCCCCACGAGAAGCGCCTGCTGGCCTCCCTGCTGGGCATGACGCCGGAGAACCTGTCGCGCGCCTTCGCCACCCTCACCGGCTACGGCGTGGTGGTGAACGGACCCGAGGTCACCATCGCCCGGCCCGTGGTGCTGGAGCGCCTGGCCAAGCCCGATCCGCTGATCGACAATCATCAGCCCCCCAGCGCCACGCCGATCGGCAAGGCCGAGCGGGAGCTCTGGCCCGCCAGCCGCGCCGGCTAGAGCATTTTCCGATAAGTGTGAAACGGTTATCGGATCGAAAAATGCTCTAACCTTTTGAATTAGAGCCCTTTCCGATCTGATTGAAGCAATCGGATCGGAAAGGGCTCTAGCCGCCGAACTGCGCCAGGTTGCGGGTGTCCCCGGCCTGGCCGCTGGCCAAGTCATGCCCCAGGGGCTTGCCGGTCAGGGCTTGAGCGACCCGCGCCGCCAGCAGGTCCGAAGCCCCCTCCCCCGCATCGGCCGCCAGCAGGTCGCGCAGGTTCACGCCGCCCTGTCCGAACAGGCATAGGCGCAGCAGGCCCTGGGCCGTGACCCGCAGGCGATTGCAGCCGTCGCAGAACCCGGCGCCATAGGGGGCGATCAGACCGATCCGCCCGGCGAAGTCCGGATGCTCGTACTCCGTGGCCGGGCCATCGTCGGAGGCGCGGGGGCGGGCGCTCCAGCCCTCCTGAGCCAGCCAGGTCTTCAGGCGTTCGCCGCTCACATGCTGGTCGGTGAAATAGGCGGCGTTGTCGGCGGTGCGCATCAGCTCGATGAAGCGGACGGCCACCGGACGGCGGCGGACGAACTCGGCGAAATCGGCGAAGCCGTTCTCCAGGCTGTCGCGGAGCAGGACCGCGTTGACCTTCACCGTGGGGACGCCGATGGCCAGGGCCTGGTCCAGGCCGGCCACCACCTGATCGAGGCGGTCGTGGCCCGTCAGGCGGGCGAAGGCCTGGCGGTCCAGGGCGTCGATGGAGACGTTGAGATTGGTCAGGCCCGCGGCGCGCCAGCCGGCCACGTGGCGATCCAGGTTCCAGCCGTTGGTGGTCATGGCGACCTTGGCGATCCCGGGAACCTCGGCGACCCGGGCGATGATCTGGCCGACGTCCTTGCGCACCGTGGGTTCGCCCCCGGTGAGGCGCACCTTCTCGATCCCCAGTCTCTGGAAGGTGGAGACCAGGGCGCCGATCTCGTCGACGCCGAGGAAGGCGGGCCCGGCGGTCTTCCGGTAGCCGTCGGGCAGGCAGTAGGTGCAGCGGAAATTGCACACCTCGGTCACCGAGAGGCGGAGGTAGCGGAAGCGGCGGCCGAACCCGTCGATCAGGGGGTCCATGGGACAGGTTCCTCACGGGACAGAAGAGGCGCCGGTCTCCCGGCGCCCCAAGACCCGGCGGATCGCCGGTGTCGACGTCACCCAAGCCGACGCCGGAGGGAGGAATGGCGTCGCGCACGACGGGCGGATCGAGGGTGAGCCTAGGGGGGCCTGCGCGCCCGGGGTATGACGGCTGACGGCGTGGGCCTTGATTTCGGTTAAGCCGGACTTGGCCGGGCCTTGCCGCGCGGGCTGACGGGCCATCCGAGCAGCATCGGCCCATAGGCCAGGGCGAAGCCGCCGAAGGCCGCGCTCCACAGGACGCCGGAGGTCGCCAGCAGCACCGTGCTGCCGGGTCCGCCGAAGCCGGCGCACACCCGCACCAGGGCCGCGGCGTTGACCAGCAGATAGATGGCGAGGGTCCAGCCGTCGGCGACCCGGGGACGGCCGCTGTGGCCACGGGTGGCCCGGGTCATCATGGCCAGGGTCATGACCCCGACCGCGCCGGCCGTCAGGGCGTGGACCCCGGCGGTCCGCGGCACGATGTCGGGCGCCAGGATGGTGAGGCCGATCAGGATCAGCCCGACCCCGAGCCAGGCGTATCCAAGGTGAAGCACCCAGACCAGGGGCTCGGTCAGGGTCCTCAGGCCCTGCCAGCGCGCCAGGCGGGCCAGGGCCGCGAGCCCCGAGGCCGTCAGCAGCGCGCCGGCCAATGGGGTTTCGGGGGCCGCCACCCAGGCCGCGCCGCCCAGGCCGGTGAGGATCAGGGCGGCCATGTCGGCGCGGTCGGCGGGGGCCGGCATCGGGCCGGGGGCGCGCTGGGTCAGCCAGTTGCGGGTGAAGCTGGGGGTGACCCGCCCGCCGATCAGGGCGATCAGTAGGGCGATGGCGCCCAGCGCCGCCCGCTGGCCGACCGCCTCCGGGGCCCCCAGATGGAAGGCGATATTGGCGCAGGCCAGCACGGTGACCAGCCCACAGACGGCCAGGTTGCGCCAGTTGCGCCCGGCCAGGACCTCGCGCCAGATCACGCCGGCGAACACCACCAGGAAGGCGCTGTCGATCACGCTGGCCCAGACCCCGAGTTCGGTGGCCGCCAGCATGGCCAGGCGTCCGGCCAGCCACAGGGACGACAGGGCCACGAGCGGGGCGCCCATCACCGGCAGGCGGCCGGTCCAGTTGGGCACGGCGGTCAGCAGGAAGCCGGCGACGATGCCGGCCAGGACCCCGAACAGCATCTCGTGGATATGCCACTCGCGGGAGAGGGCGGCCCAGGGCAGGTGACCGGTGAAGGACAGCAGCCAGAGGGGAACGGCCAGCGTCGCCCAGATCGAGGCGGCGAGGAAGAAGGGGCGGAAGCCGTAGCTGAAGAGCTTGGGCCCCCGGTAGGCGCGCCGATCGGCGGCGGTGGCCATGGGGCGACTCCGGTCATCTAGAGGACAGGCCCCCTTCTAGGCCTGTCCGGCCCCACCGCCCTTGTCGGACATCAAGCGCCGACCCTTCTCATGCGCATTTGGAGTAGCCGCAGCCGAAACAGGTGTCGCAACCCTCCTTGCGGACCAGCTCGAACCCTCCGCATTGCGGGCAACAGGCCTTGCCGGCGGTGTGCGCGTGGGGGGCCGCGGCGGCGTGAGCCGGGGCCGCGGCGGCGTGAGCCGGGGCCGCGGCGGCCTCGATCCTCAGGTGTCGCTCGATCACCCCGCCGATGGCGGCGGGCAGCGAGGGGACGTAGCGGCCGTCGATCCAGCCGCCGCCGCTGGGGTCGAAGACCGCCTTCAGCTCCTCGGCGACGAAGGCGACGTCCCCGCCCCGGCGGAACACCGCCGAGATCATCCGCGTCAGGCCGAGCGTCCAGGCGTAGTGCTCCATGTTCTTGGAGTTGACGAAGATCTCGAAGGGTCGCGGCCCCTCCCCGGTGTCGGCATCGTTGATGGTCACATAGACGGCGTGCGCGCTCTGCGGCCATTTGATCTTGTAGGTGGCGCCCTGCAGGACGTCGGGCCGTGGCGAGAGCTTGGGTTCGGTCGGCGCGGCCGCCTCCGGGGTCGGCGCCACCGACAGCACCGAGCCGGTGACGGCGTTGGGCCGGTAGGTGGTCAGGCCCTTGCAGCCCAGGCGGTAGCCTTCCAGGTAGATGTCCGAGAAGTCGGCGAAGGCGATGTCCTCCGGGCAGTTCACGGTCTTGGAGATCGAACTGTCGATGCAGGCTTGGGCCGCGGCCTGCATCCGCAAGTGGTCGGCCGGGGTCAGGTCCTGGGCGCTGACGAACAGCTCGGCCGGCGGGGCGGCCTCGCCCTTCAGCCCGCGCCAGACGGTGAGCGCATAGTCCTCCACCTGCTCCTCGCGCGAGGAGCCGTCCGGCTGGCGCACCTTGCGGGTATAGGCATAGGCGAACACCGGCTCGACGCCGGAGGAGACATTGCCCGCCAGCAGCGAGGTCGTGCCGGTTGGCGCGATGGAGGTCAGGCAGCCGTTGCGCAGCCCATGCTCGGCGATCAGGGCGCGGGTCTCCTCGTCGAGGTCCCGCAGGTTTGGGCGGTCCAGGATCTGCGGGTCGTAGAGCGGGAAGCAGCCCTTCTCGGCGGCCAGCTCGGCCGAGGCGCGATAGGCCTCGCGCTTGATCACCCCGAGCCAGCGCTGGGTCAGGGCCACGGCCTCGTGGCCGCCATAGCGGGCGCCGCAGAACAGCAGGGCGTCGGCCAGGCCGGTGACGCCGATGCCGATCCGCCGCTTGGCGCGCGCCTCGGCCGCCTGCGCCTCCAGGGGGAAGCGGGAGATGTCGATGACATTGTCCAGCATGCGGACGGCGGTGCGCGTCAGTCCCCCCAGCCGCGCCGCGTCCAGTTCGGCCCCGTCGGAGAAGGGCGCCTCCACCAGCCGAGCCAGGTTCAGGGATCCCAGCAGGCAGGCGCCGTAGGCGGGCAGCATCTGCTCGCCGCAGGGATTGCTGGCCAGGATCTCTTCGCAATAGGCCAGGTTGTTGTTGGCGTTGACGCGGTCGATGAAGATCACGCCGGGCTCGGCGGCGTCATAGGTGGCGGTCATCAGCCGCGCCCAGAGGTCGGCGGCCCGCACATTGCGATGGACCTTGCCGTCGAACACCAGCGGCCATTCGGCGTCCGCCGCCAGGGCCTGCATGAAGGCGTCGCTCACCAGGACCGAGAGGTTGAAGTTGCGCAGGCGGCCGGGCTCGCGCTTGGCGTCGATGAAGGCCTCGATGTCGGGGTGATCGATGCGCAGGCACCCCATCATCGCCCCGCGGCGCTGCCCCGCCGAGAGGATGGTGCGGCACATGGAGTCCCACACATCCATGAAGCTGAGCGGCCCGGAGGCGTCGGCGCCGACGCCGCGGACCAGGGCCCCGCTGGGCCGCACGGAGGAGAAGTCCATGCCGACCCCGCCCCCCTGCTGCAGGGTGACGGCGGCCTCGCGGACATGCTCGAAGATGGCGCCCAGGTCGTCCGGAATCTTCCCCATGACGAAGCAGTTGAACAGGGTGACCGACCGCTGGGTGCCGGCTCCGGCCAGGATGCGGCCGGCCGGCAGGAACCTGTAGTCGGTGAGCGCGTCCATCACCTCGGCGCGGAAGGTCTCGCGGCGCTCGGGCGCCTCGGGTTCGCTCACCGCGCGGGCGACGCGCGCCCAGGTCTCGGCGAGGCTGGCGTCTCCGCCCCCGCCGTGCGGGGCGAAGCGGTACTTGCTGGACCAGATTTCTCCGGCGAGGGGATTATCGAAGGCCATGGCGGTCTCTCTGCGTGGGGAGAGCGAGGCTGGCCGATTCCCTGCGGCGTCAGGGTCGCGCAACGGGTGTCGCAGGCGGCGAAATCGGCCAGGCCTGGACTTGGCGAAAATCAAGCCGGCGTCCCGCCCCGTTCAAGGCGCTCGCGACGAAGGGGGCCTAGTCTGACCTCATTGAGGAGACCGCCATGATCCCTATCCCCACCCCTGGACTCAATCTCTGGGCCCGCGAGATGGTCAAACGATCGCCGGAGGCCAACGACATCTTCCGCGTCCAGGGCCCCCTGACCACGGTGGAGAAACTCGAGCGCGACCTGACCCTGGCGTCGCGGGGCGACAAGGCCGGCGACCGCGCGGCCGCCAAGCTGATCGACCACATCCTGGAGCGCTATCACGAGACCCATCGCCAGGAGTTCCCCAAGGCGATCGACCTGGCCCGCACGGTCGAGCGGGTTCACGCCACCGACCCCGACTGCCCCAGGGGTCTCGCCGACCACCTGGCGATCATGGCCGACGACCTCGAGGGTCATCAGCGCAAGGAGGAGAACATCCTCTTCCCCACCATGCTGGCCGGCTCCTGCGGCGTGCTGCGCTTCCCCATCTCGCGGATGATGTCCGAGCATGACGACGTCTATGAGCAGCTGGCCCGCCTGGCGGCCCTGACCAAGGATTTCACCCCGCCCCAGGGCGCCTGCCAGACCTGGCGCGCCCTCTCCCAGGCCTGCAAGAAGCTCGATCGAGACCTGCGCGAGCACATGCGCCTGGAGAACGACGTCCTCTTCCCCCACTTCCTGTAGCCGGGGTCCTCAGAAGTCGAGGACCTCGACCTGGTCCCCCGTCGCCGCGGCGGGGTCGCCGGGCCGCCGGCGAATGAGCAGCTCGGCCAAGGCCAGGGCCTTCTGTGACGAGGAGTCCTGATCCGACAGTGGCGCGACTCCGGTCGCGACGGTCCGCGCCCGCAGGAAGGTCTCCCGATCGCCGCACGCCTCCAGCGCCTGGGCCAAGGGCGCCCGGCGCCAGGCCAGGGCGCGGTCGGGATCCTGCCCGCCCAGACCGGCGATCAGCGGCGCCAGCAGCAGCCGCGCCGTCACCATGGCCGCGGTGGGATTGCCTGGTAGGCCCACCACCAGCTTGCCCCCGGCCCGCCCCAGCCAGACAGGCTTTCCGGGCTTGATGGCCACCTTGGCGAACACGCAGTCCAGGCCGAAGGGCGCGAACATCGCCTTGGCGTAGTCGCGCTGACCGACCGATGCGCCGCCGGTCACCACCACCAGGTCCGCGGCCTCCAGGGCCGCGCCCGCGGCCGCCTGCAGCCCCGGCAGGTCGTCCCCCAGCCGCCGTCGGCCGATCACCTCCCCGCCCCAGGCGCGCACCAGGGCGGCCAGGCCGAAGGAGACGCTCTCGGGGATCGACGCCCCGCCGCCCGGTCCATGACCGGGGTCGTGCAATTCGTCGCCGGTGCTGAGGATCATCACCCTGGGCCGGGCCACCACCTCCAGTTCGGACAGATCGGCGGCGGCCGCCGCGATCAGCCGTTGCGGGGTGAGCCGCAGGCCCGCGGCCAGCAGTTCGTCGCCGGCCCGGAAGTCGCAGCCGGCGGCGCGGACGTGCCGACCGCCGCAGGGCGCCTGGGCGAAGAAGGCCACCTCGCCCTCGTCGCGCACCGCCTCCTGCATCACCACCCGGTCGGTTCCGGCCGGCGCCGGCGCGCCGGTGAAGATGCGCACGCAGGCGCCGGGCGCGAGAGGATGCTCAAAACCCCGGCCGGCATAGGCCGCGCCCATCACCGGCAGGCGGACGGGCCCGTGGGACAGATCGGCCTCGCGCACGGCGTAGCCGTCCATGGCCGAGACCGCGACGGCCGGGGACGACCTCTGCGCCAGGACGGGAACGGCGAGAACCCGGCCGTCGGCCTGGTCGAGTCCGACGCGCTCACGGGCCAGGGGCCGGGCCAGCCGGGAGACCAGGGCCGTGGCGTCGTCGAAGGCGATCAATTGCAGACGCCCCGATAGCGGGGGATCTGGCCCACCAGGGAACAGGGGCGGAAGCGGCTGTCGAACTCCTCGGCCAGCACCAGGTCCCAGGCGTCCTTGCAGGCGCCGGTGGAGCCGGGGACGCAGAAGATGAAGGTCTCGCCGATCTGGCCGGCCAGGGCGCGCGACTGCAGGGTCGAGACCCCCACCGTGCCGCGGCTGGCCTGGTGGAAGACCACCGAGAAGCCGTCCATGGTCCGGTCCAGCAGGGGTTGAACCGCCTCGGGCGTCACGTCGCGCGGCGAGAATCCGGTGCCGCCGGTGGTCAGGATGACGTCCACCTCGGCCGCCGCCGCCCAGGCGCGGACCTGGGCCGCGATGGCCTCGACCTCGTCGGCCACGATGGCGCGGCCGGCCAGGACGTGACCCGCGCTCGTCAGCCGGTCCGCCAGCAGGCCGCCGGAGGTGTCGGTGACCTCCGTGCGGGTGTCGGAGATGGTCAGGACCGCGATGTTCAGCGGATGGAAGGGCAGCCGTTCGTCGATGCCGGTCTTCATGGGGTGTCGGGTTCCAGGATTATGGGTCTAGGCCGGAGTCGGGACCTGCCCGGCGTCCAGCGGCGCGCCCTCGCGCCAGGCCCGCAGGCGGGCGCCGTGGCGGCCCATCTCCAGCTTGGCGATGGCCCGCTTGTGCACCTCGTCGGGACCGTCGGCGATCCGCAGGGCGCGCATGCCGGCATAGGCCCGGGCCAGGCCGAAGTCCTCCGACAGCCCCGCCCCGCCGTGGGCCTGCATGGCGTCGTCCAGCACCTTCAGGGCGGTGCGCGGCGCGGCCACCTTGATCATGGCGATCTCGAGCTGGGCGGCCTTGTTGCCCACCTTGTCCATCATGTCGGCGGCCTTCAGGCATAGCAGCCGGGTCATCTCGATCTCCAGCCGGGCCTCGCCGATGCGTTCCTCCCAGACCGACTGGTCGGCCAGGCGCTTGCCGAAGGCCACGCGGGAGAGCAGGCGGTCGACCATCTTCTCCAGGGCCACCTCGGTGGCGCCGAGCGCGCGCATGCAGTGGTGGATGCGGCCGGGGCCGAGACGGCCCTGGGCGATCTCGAAGCCGCGCCCCTCCCCCAGGATCAGGTTCTCGACGGGCACGCGGACGTCGCGCAGCATCACCTCGGCGTGGCCGTGGGGGGCGTCGTCATAGCCGAAGACCGGCAGCATGCGCACCACCTCGAAGCCTGGCGCGTCGGTGGGGATCAGGATCTGCGACTGTTGGGAGTGGCGGGCGCCCTCGGGGTCGGTCTTGCCCATCAGGATGGCGATCTTGCAGCGCGGATCGCCAATGCCCGAGGACCACCACTTGCGGCCGTTGATGACATAGCTGTCGCCGTCGCGGCGGATCGAGGTCTGGATATTGGTGGCGTCGGAGGAGGCCACGTCGGGCTCGGTCATCAGGAAGGCCGAGCGGATCTCGCCGTCCATCAGGGGACGCAGCCACTGGGCCTTCTGCCGGGCCGAGCCGTACTGGCGCAGCACCTCCATATTGCCGGTGTCCGGCGCAGAGCAGTTGAACACCTCCGAGGCGAAGCCGACCCGGCCCATCTCCTCGGCGCAGAGCGCGTATTCGAGGTTGCTGAGGCCCGGCCCCTTGTAGTCCTCCTCATCCTCCTCCGACGGATTGAGGAACAGGTTCCAAAGCCCCTCGGAGAAGGCGCGCGCCTTCAGCTCCTCGACGATGGGGATGACGCTCCAGCGGGCGGCGCCCTCGCGGTCGGTCTGCTTTTGATAGACCGGGATGGCGGGATAGACGTGGTCGGCCATGAATGTCCGGACGCGATCGCGCCACATGGTCTCACGCTCGGAAAGGCCAAAATCCATGGGCAGGCTCCATCAAGGTCGATGGCAAGCCTTAGGCCGCGCGCGCCGGACGCGCCTTGATGGCGGTCAACCCGTTCGCCGACGATGATCACCCCGGCGGCGGGGCGAGACGGCGCTGGCGTCGTCTCGCCCCTCCCGGCGTCAGGCCTTGGTGTCGAGGATGGTCCCCTGGCCCTTGGGCGGGGTCGCCTTCGGAGCAGGCTTCTGCGCGTCGTCGGCGTCGTTGTCGTTGCGGATCTCCGGCCCGCTCGCCTCGGCCGCTTCAGGCGTCTTGGGCGGGGTCACGGGACCGACGCTGGAAATGCTCACGATGATGATCCTTCAGGTTGGGAAGAGACGAGGATGGGGGCCTCAGGACTTGAGCTTCTGGCGCGCCTTGGCCAGCAGGGCCGTGGCCTCGGCGCGGCGGCCGCGGTCGGCGAGCTCCCGGCCCGGGCGAGGCGGGGCGGCGAGCGCGCGGTCCAGGGCCTTCACGGCGCCCGCGGCGTCGCCCTGGCGCAGCAGGAAATCGCCCTGGAAGAAGTTGGGATCGACCCCGGTCGGGTTGGCCGCCAGGGCCTTGGCCAGATAGGTCCGGGCCTTGGCGGGATCGCCGAAGCCGATGGGGAAGCCCGGCACCTGGGCGTAGAGGGAGCCCAGGGTCGTGTAGACCGAGCCGTCGCCGAGTGCGGCCGGATTGATCCTCTCGGCCTTCTGCAACAAATCCCGCGCGCTCTTGGCCAGGGCCAGGCCGCCAAGGCCGCCCTTGGCGCCGGCCTCCGTGGCCTGGGCGATGGCCTCCCAGACCAGGGGTTCGGCGCGGTTGGGGTACTGTCGGGCCAGCGCCTCGGCCTGGCCGGCGAGGCGCTCGGCCTCGGCGGCCTGGGCGGCCTTGTCGCGGACTTCGTAGTTCACGTGGGCCCAGCCGCGCGCCAGGCCGTCGATACGACCGTCGAAGGGCTCGGCGGCCTGGGCCGCGCTGGCGGTGAGGGACAGGGCGAGGAGGCAGGCGGCGAGTTTCATGGGTTTCGGTCTCATGGGTCCTGGGGGATCAGCTGGCGAACAGCCGGGCGGCCTTGCGGTCGTTGGCCGAGAGGGCGCGGTCGACGAGGCCGGGGAAGACGGCGTTGAGGCGGACGAACAGGCTTTCCGGGAAGCCGAAATAGACGTCCCGCCGGCGGCCCCGGATGGCGTCGACGATGCGGGCGGCGATCAGCTTGGGCTCGTCCATGTTCATGTGGGTGAGCTTGGCGAAGGCCATCACCTCGGCGGAGTTGAGCGCGGTGCGCACCGCGCGCGGCGCCACATAGGTCACCGCCACTCCGGTCCCCGCCAGCTCCCGCCGCAGGGCCTGACTGAAGCCGCGAAGTCCGGCCTTGGCGCTGGAATAGGTGACGAAGTGGGCGAAGTTGATGGACCCGAACACCGAGCCGACATTGACGATCTGCCCCTGCCCGCGGGCCTTCATGGCCGGCAGCACGGCCTGGGTCAGGCGCACCGGGGCCACCAGATTGACCATGTAGCTGGCCAGCAGGTGGCTGGGGGACTGCCGCTCCAGGGGGCCGAAGTGCTGAATGCCCGCCAGGTTGACGACGATGTCCCAGGCCTTGCCCGACACCGCCGTGGCGGCGGCCTCCAGGCCCTCGGGCGTGGAGAGGTCGGCCTTGAGGTAGCCCACCGCCTGGGCAGGCGCGACCCGGTCCAACACCGTGACCCGCGCGCCCTCGGCGGCGAGCTGGGCGCTGATCAGCGCCCCCAGTCCGCCGGCGCCGCCGGTGAGCAGGATCTCCTTGTCCTCAAACCGCATGGGCAAGCTCCCGGTCGTGCGGAATGGCGCGGAACACCGCGGCGAAGCGGTCGAAGATCCCCTTGGCCACCTCGATGATCGCGGCCTGGTCGGCGGGATCGTCCAGCCGGTCCATCAGCTTCTGGAAGAAGACCAGGTGCTCCTGGTCCAGCGCGCCGTGCGAGGTGAGATAGCTGAAGCACTCCGGCCCCAGGTTCAGGCTCTTGGCGACGGCCGAGGCGCCCTGGGTGGCCAGCTGGACGCTGGTCCCCTCCAGCACCAGGACCATGCCGAAGAAGCCCATCGGATTGACCTTGGCGATGTAGTCGTAGGCGTAGTCCACCATGGCCTGGGTGGCCGGGCGCGGCGGGCCGCGGCGCACCGCCTCGGCGTCGCCGCCGCAATGGCGGATGTCGTTGAGGATCCAGGCCTCGTGGCCGGTCTCCTCGGCGATGTATTCGTCCAGGGCCTCGCGGAAGCCGGCATGGGCGTCGTCGAGCCCCGCCTTGGCCGCCTGCATCAGGGGCACGGTGTGACAGACGTGGTGATAGGCCTCGGTCAGATAGGCGATGTAGGTCTCACGCGAGATCCTGCCGGCCAGGCCGTCCTGGATCTGCGGCACGGCGGCCAGGGTCGCCTGGCCCTCAAGGGTTTCGGTGATCAGTCTCTCGAAGAAGGTCACGTTGGCGGTTCCTAGGCTTGGGCTTCGACAAAGGGATGGGCGAGCAGCACCGCGCGGCGGGGCCGGCCGTTGCCGGTCAGCTCCCCCGCGGCGGGATCGAAGGGGGCGCGCACCTGCCAGCGGCCGATCTGGGCGTAGGCAGGCAGGTTGCGGTTGGCGCGCTGGACGGCGGCCTCGAGGTCGGCGGCCGCCATGTCGGGGGCCAGCGGCACCAGCAGGGCGCCCAGCCGCGCCTGGCCCTCGCCGAACACGATGGCCTGGCGGATCTCCGCCTGGGCCAGGAGTTCGCTCTCCACCCATTCCGGCGCGATGTTGCGGCCATAGGCGTTGATGATGGTGTTGGCGCGCCGCCCGTCGATGTGCAGGAAGCCGTCGGCGTCGAACCGGCCGAGGTCGCCGGTGCGGACCGGACCCAGGGCGGGCTCGCCGCCGGCATAGCCGAGGAAGGGTCGCGGGCTGACGATGATCTCACCGTCGGCGTCGATCTCCACGCTCAGGTGCGGCAGGGGCCGGCCCGCCGCCCCCGTCTGCTGGGCGGAGGGCGTGTTGAGGGTCACCACCGAGGCGCACTCGCTGAGCCCGTAGCCCTCATAGACCGGCAGGCCGAGGGCCTGGGCCTGGACCAGCAGCTGCGGGGCGACCTTGGCCCCGCCCACCGCCACCAGGTTGAGGTTGGGGAACCGCGCGCCGGTGAAGCTCATCACCATCAGCAGGGCGCGCAGCAGCTCTGGCACCAGGATCAGGCTGGTGGCCCCCTCCCCGGCGATCGCCGCGGTGAGGCGGGCGAGGTCGGGGCGGAAGGGGTTGTCGAGGCCCAAGGTGGCGGGCGGCAGGACGTGATAGCGGCCGCCGCCGATCAGGGTGGCGTAGAGACCCGCCACGTTCTCCAGCAGGATGGACAGCGGCAGCAGGGGCAGATGGAGGCCCGCATAGTCGGCGCCGATCATCTCCACCAGGGAGGCGGCCACCGCCTCCATCTGATCCTGCGACAGGCAGACACCCTTGGGCTGGCCGGTGGAGCCGGAGGTGTAGGTGATCTTGGCGGTCCCGGCCGGCAGGCGCGGAAGCCCACCCGCCAGGGGCGTGGCCGTCAGATCGGTCCCGGCGATCCGCAGCTGGGCCCCGGCGTCCTCGGCCGAGATCAACAGGCCTGCGCCTGAGTCGGCGACGGCGTGGTCGCGCTGAGCCGGGGTGAAGAAGCCCGGGATCGGCAGGCTCGGCCAGCCCAGCCGGACCAGGGCCAGGTCGAGGATCACCCAGGCCGGGCCGTTCTCCAGCACCACGGCCACCGGCGCGTCGGGCGCCTTGAGGTGCGCCAGCCCCGCGAGCTGCGCGGCGGCGTCTTCGATGGCCAGGGCCAGCTCGGCATAGGTGAAGGCCTGATCGAGGCCGCTCAGCGCCACGGCGTCGGGCTTGGCTTCGGCATGGGCCGCGATGGCCCCCAGGACCCGGCTCATCGCACGTCTCCCCGCCAGGCCGGGTGCAGGCGGGGGATGACGTCGGCCTCGGCGATGGGATCGGCCGTCAGCATCTGGGCGAGCGCCGGCAGGGCCGGGGCGATGGCGCCGGCCAGGACCTCCGGATCGCGGCTGTAATAGACGCCCCAGTCGGCGGCGGCGCCGCCCAGCCGGGCGGGCTCGGCGCGGCTCAGGGGCTGGGTGGCGAAACCGACCCGGGCGAAGCTGCGGCGCAGTTGCCGCGTGGCGGTGGCCACCGCGTGGGTGCAGCCGCGCTGGTCCAGGTGGCGGGCCAGGGCCAGGAACAGGAACAGCGAGGCGCCGGGACTCTCCGAGGCCAGGTTGCCGATCTCGGCCACCGCGGCGCGGTCGGTCGGAGCCCCCAGCCTGGAGGTCAGCGCGGCCTCCACCGGCTCGTCCAGATACTGCTCCAGGAACAGGGGGCCGAGGCCGGCGAACCGGAAGCCGACCGCGGCGAGGATGGTCCCCTGCCGGTCCTGCACGCTCATCAGGGTCGGGTAGTGGCTGCGGATCCTGCCCTGGAAGGCGCGGTCATAGGCCGCCTCCAGGAAGGCCTCGACCCGCAGGCGCTCGGGGGCCAGCAGGTGGTGGATCGAGATCACCCGCGGCTCCACCGAGGTGAAGCGCCTCACCCGCTCGGCGTCGAATTGCAGGCGGCCCTGCAGGGCCCCGTCATCGACCATCATCACTTCCATCGCGGCTCGTCTCCGGTCCGTGTGAGCGCCCCAAGGCCCTTCAACCGGTAAGGACGACGCGTCCTCCAGACCGCCTCAAAGGTTTTGGATTGCGTCGCGCGGCGGCATGGGGAACATCGCGCCCGCACACCGGATTCCCCGGGGCCGAAGGATTTCCGCCCGCCTTGGACGATCGCGATCCCCTGCTGGCCGTCTACCTGGAGCGGCGCGCCGAGCTGGTGCGCTATTTCCGCGTCCGGCTGCGCTCGGAGGAAGCCGCCGAGGATCTGGTGCAGGACATCTATCTGAAGATCTCGGGCCGCCCGCCGGAGGACATCGGCAATCCCGCCGCCTATCTCTACCGGCTCGGCTCCAACCTGATGCTGGACAAGATCAAGCAAGCGAGGCGCGCCGGCCATCGCGACGCGGCCTGGCGCGACGTCCACACCAGCGCGGCCGGCGGCGAGGATATCTCCGAGACCCCGCCCGCCGACGAGGCGCTCGCCGCCCGCCAGCGCCTCGAACAGATCATCGAGACCGTCAACGAACTGCCGCCTCAGGTGCGGGAGGCCTTCCGCCTGCACAAGCTGGAGGGGCTCAGCCACGCGGAGACCGCAGCGGCCATGAAGATCTCCCGGTCCAGCGTGGAGAAACACATCATGGCCAGCCTCAAGCGCATCCTGGCCAAGGTGGGACGATGAGGACGAAGATTTCTTGGAGGCGCCTGGCGGTTTGTGGCGTCTTTGGGGCGAGACCCATGATGACCCGCACCACAAGCCCGATGCCGAAATGAGTCCGCGCAACGACCAGAGCGCGACAGACGCCCTGCGCGACGAGGCGTTGGCCTGGCTCGTGCGCGTGCAGTCCGACGCAGCCACCGGCGAGGACTGGTCGGCCCTGACCGACTGGCTGGAGGCTTCCGAAGAGCATCAGGCCGCCTTCGAGGCCGTCGAGGCCCTGGCCGCCGAGGTCGCCGACCAGGCCGCCCAGATCGCCCCGCGCCTGGCGCCGTCCACCGGCCAGGTGCTCCCCTTCCGGCCCCGGCCGGCCGCACCCCGACGTGGGGGCTTCATCGCCGCCCTGGCCGCGGCGGCCGCCGTCCTGGTGGTTTCGCCGCTCGCCTGGCGCGCCTATCAGGGGCCGGCGACCACCTACGAGACCGGCGTCGGCCAGACTCGCGAGATCGCCCTGGCCGACGGCAGCCACATCCGTCTGAACGGCGGCTCCAGGCTGACCGTGCGCCTGGGCTGGCGCGCCCGGCGGGTCGAGATGGCCCAGGCCGAGGCGACCTTCGACGTGGCCAAGGATCCGTCCCGTCCCTTCCTGATCTCGGTGGGCGATCAGCAGGTCCGGGTCGTGGGCACCGAGTTCAACATCCGCCACGACGGCAAGACCGTGGTGGTCAGCGTCCGCCGCGGGGTGGTGGAGGTTCGCCAACCCGCCCTGGGCCCCGCTCCCGTGGCGCGGCTGACCGTCGGCCAGGCCCTGCGTCACGTGGAGGGCGCCCGCGCCTCCCAGGTCTCCGCCGTGGCGCCCGACGCCGCCTTCGCCTGGACCCAGGGCCGCCTGGTCTGCGAGGACCAGCCGCTGTCGGAGATCGTCGCGGCGCTGAACCGGCGCTACCCGACCCCGATCCGCGTGTCGGAGGCGGCCGGCCGGCGGCGGTTCTCCGGGGTGCTCGACCTCGGCGACCAGGGGCTGCTGGTGGATCGACTTTCGCGCTACATGTCGCTGTCGGTGGATCGCACCGGCGGGGAAATCACTCTACGCTGACGCCCCGGCTCCGTTTCGAGGGCGTTCGCCTTGCCGTCTGTTCCGTGGCGCCCGATGGCGTTGGTCCTGAGCCTGACAGCCGGTCTCGCGGTCTCGGGCGCCGCTGTCGCCGCGCCGCGGGTCATCGACTTCCATATCGCGCCCAAGCCCCTCTCGGCCGCCCTGGTGGACATGGCGATTCAGGCGCGGGTCTCCATCAGCACCCGCCGGGCCGCCGACTGTCGCCAGGCCCCCCGCGCGCTGACCGGGCGCTACACGCTCGAGGCGGGCCTGACCCGCCTGCTGGCCGGAACCGGCTGCGGCTACCGGTTGATCGACGCCGGCGCGGTGGAGATCGTCCGCCTGCCGCCCCCGGCCCCGCCCCCGTCCCCGTCCGGGCCGGCGCCCGCCCCGCCCCCCGCGGAGGCCGATCTCTCAGAACTGATCGTGGTGGCCACCCGACGCCCGACCCGCGCCGACCGCCTGGCCTATCCGGTCAGCGCCCAGGACGAACAGACCCTGGCCGCCCTGGGTGTCCGCGACGCCACGGACCTCGCCCTCACGACACCCGCCATGACGGTGACCAACCTCGGGCCCGGACGCGACAAGATCCTGCTGCGCGGCCTGTCCGACGGCCCCCTGACCGGCCGCACCCAGTCCATGGTGGGGCTGTATCTCGACGACGTCCGCCTCACCTACAACGCCCCCGACCCCGACCTGCGGCTGACCGACATGGCTCAGGTGGAGGTGCTGCGGGGGCCCCAGGGCGCCCTCTATGGCGCGGGCTCCCTCGGTGGGGTCCTGCACCTGGTGACCGCCGCGCCCGACCCTGGCCGGCGCGCGGCCTGGGCCTCGGCCAGCGCCGGCGCGACCCGGGGCGGCGATCCGTCGGGCGTGCTGGAGGGGATGCTCAACCTGCCCCTGGCTGGCGGCGCGGGGGCGGCGCGGCTGACCGCCTATCGCGAGGTCCAAGGCGGCTATATCGACGACACGGGCCTGGCGCTCGGCAACGTCAACCGTTCGGTGCGCGCCGGCCTGCGCCTGACGGGCCGCCTCGACCTCGGCGACCGCTGGACCGTGACCGGCGGGGTGGTCACCCAGACCATCAATTCCGACGACACCCAGTACGCCCTGGCGAGCGAGGCGGCCTATACTCGGCGCAACCAGGTGCGCGAACCGCACGACAACGACTTCGCCGAGATCCATCTGAACCTCGGCGGCCGCTTCGACTGGGGAGAGGTTCACGCCTCCACCGCCGTGGTCCGCCATCAGGTGTCGAGCCGCTACGACGCCACCGCCGCCCCGCCGCTCCCCATGCCCCCCGGCCCCGCCGCCTTCGATGACGAGGACGACATCACCAGCCTGGTGGCCGAGGCCACCGTGGCCTCGCGGGCCGAGGCGGCCAATCCCTGGCTGGCCGGCGCCTTCCTGGCCCGCACCCGCCAGGACATCGGCCTGAGTCTCACCACCGTCGGCGGCGCGCCCGTGACGGGTTTCGAGGAGGCCCGTCGCGACCGTCTCGACGAAGCCGCCATCTTCGGACAGGCCGACCTGCCCTTGAGCCCGTCGATCCGCCTCACCCTGGGCGGTCGGCTCTTCACCTCAGACAGCCGGGTGACCAGCGCGATCTCCGCCCCCCTGGCCGGAACCGCCACGGCCTTCACCGGCCGGTTCAAGCGCACCGGTTTCGCGCCGAAGGTGGTGATCTCCTACGCGCGCTCGCCGGCGATGCTGGTCTACCTCCAGGCGGCGGAGGGCTACCGGGTGGGGGGGATCAACACCACCGGGGCGCCGGGGCAGGTGTTCAACCTCCCGGGTGGTCCCCAGCCCTACCGAACCTATCAGGGCGACGAACTCTGGAGCTTCGAGGCCGGCGGCCGGTTCCGCCTGCTGCAGGATCGTCTGACGGTGCGGGCGGCGATCTTCGAGGCCTTCTGGAGCAACATCCAGAGCGACCAGCTGCTGCCCTCGGCCCTCCCCTTCACCGCCAATATCGGCGACGGCCGCAACCGGGGGGTCGAGGTGGAGGCCGCCTATCACGACGGCCCGCTGGTTCTGCGCGGGGAGATCCTGGTCAACAGCCCCGAACTCGACCACGCCAATCCGGCCTTCCCGGCCCGCGCCGACCTGGGCCTGGCCGGCGCGCCGGAGGTCTCGGCCGGGGTCTCGGCCCACTATGCCTGGCCCCTGGCCGGCGACCGCAGCCTCGAACTTGATGGCCGCTACAGCTATGTCGGTGTCTCGCGCCTGACCTTCGACGCGCAGACCTCGCCGAAGATGGGCGACTACGCCACGGGCCGGCTGAGCGCCAGTCTGGTGGCTCCGCCGTGGCGGCTGACCCTGGCGGTCGACAATCCCGCCGACTCCCGGGGCGACACCTTCGCCTATGGCAACCCCTTCACCCTGAGGACCTCGCGCCAGTTCACCCCGCTTCGGCCCCGCACCCTCTCGGTGACCCTCAAGGTCGCCTACTGAAGGACGACGCCGCTAGGCGGTGGCCTCGCCCACGGGTGCGAGGTCGGCGAGACGGGACCGGATCATCGAACCGCCGGCCAGGGTCCGGCTGACCGGGCAGCGATCGGCGATCTCCAGCAGGCGCGCGCGTTCCTCCGCCGAAAGGTCCCCCTCCAGGAGGATTTCGCGGTCGAAGATGTCCTTCGGCGCGCCGGCGGCGGCGCGGACGGGATGGGTGACCCGCACCACGACCCGCTCCAGGGGCCAGCCCTTGCGGCCGGCATAGAGGCGAAGGGTCATGGTGGTGCAGGCGCCCAGCCCCGCCATCACCAGCTCGAAGGGATCGGGCCCGGCGTTGCCGCCCCCCGCGGACTCCGGCTCGTCGGCCAGTAGGTGGTGCGGCCCGATGGCGATCTCCGCGCCCAAGGGCCTGGGACCGGTGTCGGAGACGACGACGATCCGCGCCGCCGGTTCGCCCTCACTCATCGTCGCGGCCGTCGTCGCCGGAATCGACGAGATGGAACTCGTGCCAGATCCCGTTGAGAATCCCGAAGGCGACGGCCAGGCCCAGTCCGAGCACCCAGGTGAAGTACCACATGGTCGAGGCTCCTTGTCTCAGTAGAGGTCGGGATTGGTGGTGAGGTCGCCGACCGAGGCGCGGCCGAACATCACCTTGTAGGCCCAGGCGGTATAGGCCAGCACGATGGGCAGGAAGACCACGGTGACCACCAGCATGATGAACAGGGTCATGTGGCTGGACGACGCGTTCCACACCGTCAGGCTGGACCTCGGATCGATGCTGCTGGGCAGGATGAAGGGGAACATCGACAGCCCGACGGTGGAGATGATCCCGAGGGCCGAGAGCGAAGAGCCGGCGAAGGCCGGCGTTTCACGGCCGGCGCGGATGCCCACGAAGGCTAGGATCGCCCCCAGGAAGCCGAGCGCCGGGGCCGTCCACATCCAGGGATAGGTCGCGAAGTTGGTGAGCCAGCCGCCCGGCTGGGCGAGGGCCCCGGCGCGCAGCGGATTGGAGGGGCCTGCCGGGTCGACGGCGCCGTCCAGCCGGAAGCCGAGGTCCCCGAAGGCGACGAAGGCGTAGCCGACGGCGAACAGGACGATCGCCGCCAGGGCGGCGACCTGGCCGAAGGTCCGCGCCCGGTCGCGCACCGGACCATGCTCGGCCTTGATGGTCAGCCAGGCCGCGCCATGGGTCACCAGCATGGCCACCGACAGCAGGCCGCAGACCAGGGTGAAGGGGGTGAAGAGCCCGAGGAAGGTCCCCTCATAGGTGGCGCGAAGGTCGCCATCGAGCCGGAAGGGCACGCCCTGGAGGACATTGCCCACCGCCACGCCGAACACCAGGGCCGGCACAAAGCCGCCGATGAACAGCGCACAGTCCCAGGTGGCGCGCCAGGTCTTGGAGGGCCGCTTGGAGCGATACTTGAATCCGACCGGCCGCAGGATCAGGGCCGCCAGCACCGCGAACATCGCCAGGTAGAAGCCCGAGAAGCTCACGGCATAGACGAAGGGCCAGGCGGCGAAGATCGCCCCTCCCCCCAGGATGAACCACACCTGGTTGCCTTCCCAGGTGGCGCCGATGGTGTTGATCACCATCCGCCGTTCGCCGTCGTTGCGGGCCACGAAGGGCAGCAGGGCGGCGACGCCCAGGTCGAAGCCATCGGTCAGGGCGAAACCGATCAGCAGCACGCCCATCAGGCCCCACCAGATGACCCGCAGCGTCTCATAGTCGAGGGGGATGTTCATCGTCAGGGATCCTTATTCGGCCGGGGCCAGACGGATGGGAGCCGCCTCGCCATGGTCCGGCTGGTCGTGGTGCGCATAGGGCCCGCGCCGGATGGTCCGCACGATCAGCCCGACCTCGACGACGGCCAGGGTTCCGTAGAGCAGGGTGAAGCCGACGATGGTGGTCCAGAGCTGGGCCACGGTCAGGCTGGAAGCCCCCAGGAAGGTGGGCAGCACGCCCTCCACCGCCCAGGGCTGGCGGCCCAGTTCGGCCAGCAGCCACCCGGCCTCCACCCCGATCCAGGGCAGGGGCATGATCGCCACCGCGGTCCACAGCATCCACTTGGCGTCCCACTTGCGCATCGTGACCAGGACGAAGGCCGCGGCGAAGACGGCGATCTGCAGGAAGCCGATGCCGGCCATGATGCGGAACACCCAGAACATCACCGGCACGTTGGGCACGGTGTCCCAGGCCGCCTTCTGGATGGTCGCCCGGTCGGCCGTGCGCGGATCGGCGACGTAGCGTTTCAGCAGCAGGCCATAGCCCAGGTCGCGACGATTGAGCTCGAAGTCGGCGCGCGCGGCCGGGTCGGCGGGATTGGCCTTCAGCCGCTCCAGGGCGTCATAGGCCTTCATGCCGCGCTCGACGCGGGTCTCGGCGACGGCCACCAGGGGCAGGATGCCGGCCACAGGCCGATCCAGGCTGCGGGTGGAGATCAGGCCCAGGACATAGGGGATCTTGATCTCGGCCTTGGTGGTGCGGGTCGCCATGTCCGGAATGCCGAAGGCCGTCAGCCCCGCCGGCGCGGGCTCGGTCTCCCACATGGCCTCCAGGGCGGCGAGCTTCATTTTCTGGTTGTCGGTGAGCGCATATCCGCTTTCGTCCCCCAGCACGACGACGGACAAGGAGGCGGCCAGGCCGAAGGAGGCGGCGACCGCGAAGGAGCGCTTGGCGACCCGCGGCCACTTGCCCTGCAGCAGCATGATCGCCGAGACGCCGAGCACGAAGACCGCGGCGGTGACGTAGCCGGCGCTGACCGTATGGACGAACTTGGCCTGGGCCACGGGGTTGAACAGCACCTCGCGGAAGCTGGTCACCTCCATGCGCATGGTGTCGGGGTTGAAGGCCGCGCCGACCGGGTTCTGCATCCAGCCGTTGGCGATCAGGATCCACAGGGCCGAGAGGTTGGAGCCCAGGGCGACCATGAAGGTGACGAACAGGTGGCCCTGTTTCGAAAGCCTCTCCCAGCCGAAGAACATCAGGCCGACGAAGGTGGCCTCCAGGAAGAAGGCCATCAGACCCTCGATCGCCAGGGGCGCGCCGAAGATGTCTCCGACATAGTGGGAGTAGTAGGACCAGTTGGTCCCGAACTCGAACTCCATGGTCAGGCCGGTGGCGACGCCGAGCACGAAATTGATGCCGAAGATCGTCGCCCAGAATCGCGTGATGGTCCGCCAGATCGGCCGACCGGTCATGACATAGATGCTCTCCATGATGACCAGCAGGAACGACAGGCCGAGCGTCAGCGGCACGAAGAGAAAGTGGTACATCGCCGTCAAGGCGAACTGCAGCCGAGAGAGCTCGACGACACCCATATCCATGACTCAATCCTTCAGCTTGGCCGCACCTAGCGCCTGCCAGCTTCGCAATGCAACATCATCATATGCTAAGATACGCATCTATGTATCTGTAGCCCGATGAACGCCGCCGACTCTGACGCCGATCGTCATTTTCTCAAAGCCCTTGGCCGCGCGGCACATGCCCCCTCCCCGGTCCTGGGCGCATTGACGCTGGTCAACGCCACCGCGGCGGCGGGCTTCGCCCTCGCCCTGACGGGAATCTTGACGAGCGACAGCTTGCTGCCGCCCCTGGCGGGCCTCGTGGCGGCCCAGGCGGCGCGCGCCCTGGCGGGATGGGGCGCCAGCCGGGCGGCGGCCCGGCACGCCCTGCGGGTCAAGACACGGCTGCGCCGCGAGGCCCTGTCCGTCGCCCTGGGCCGCGGACGGGGCGACGCCGCCTCGGTGGGGGAAGCCGCCGGCGCCGTCGTCGACGAGATCGAGTCCCTCGACGGCTATTTCAGCCAATTCCAGCCCGCCGCTCTGGACGCCCGCATCGGGCCCCTGATGATCGCCGGCGCGGTGGCCCTGGCCAGCCCGGTTTCGGCGGGGATATTGCTGGCCACCCTGGTTCCCTTCGCGGCGATCATGGCCCTGGCCGGCGGCGCGGCGGGCGCCGAGGCGACCCGCCAGTTCGAGGCCCTGGCCAGGCTCTCGGGCCACTTTGTCGACCGGGTCCGGGCCCTGCCGGTGGTGCTCGCCTTCCAAGCCGAGGCGCGGGAGACCGCCAGGGTCGCCCAGGCCGCCCAGGAGGTCAGCCAGCGCACCCTGGGGGTGCTGCGGATCGCCTTCATCTCGACGGCCGCCCTGGAGTTCTTCGCCGCCCTGGCCGTGGCCCTGGTGGCGGTCTATTGCGGCTTCTCCCTGCTGGGCCTGCTGCCGTTCAAGGTTCCGGAGAGCCTCGACTTCCGGCACGCCTTCTTCGCCCTGGCCCTCGCCCCGGAATTCTACGCGCCCCTGCGCCGGCTCGCCGCCGCCTATCACGAGAAGCAGCTCGGCGAGGCCGCCGCGGCGCGCCTGCGGCCGTTGCTGGCCGACGGCCCGCCTGCGCCGATCACGCACCTTGGCCTAGACACCGCGCCGGAGGTGCGGCTGCGCGATCTCACCCTGAGGTTCGGCGATCTGGTCATCGGCCCGCTCGACGCGGTGGCCCCGGCCGGCGCCCTGACCGCCCTTGTCGGCCCCACGGGGTCGGGAAAGTCCTCCGTCCTGGCGGCGATCCTCGGCCTCTCGCCTCTGGAGGCGGGGTCCGTCGAGGTCGGGACGCTGCGGCTGGCCGACACCGGCGGCTTCGCCGGCCTCGCCGCCTGGGCCGGTCAGACGCCGGCCTTCCTGCCGGGCACGATCACCGACAACCTGATGGCCGCGGCCCCCGGCGTCTCGGCCGAGGCGGCCCTGGCCATGGCCGATCGGGTCGGTCTGACGCCGGCCCTGGCCCGTCGCGATCTGGCCGCCGACACCCGGCTGGACGAGCGCGGCTCTGGCCTGTCGGGCGGGGAGCGCCGACGGCTGGCCCTGGCGCGCGCCCTGCTCAAGCCCGCGCCCCTGCTGCTGCTGGACGAGCCCACCGCCGATCTCGATCCCGTGGCCGAGGCCGAGATCGTGGCCCTGATCCGCGCGGCGTCGCGGGCGCGCACGATCATCGTCGCCACCCACTCAGAGGTTCTCGCCGCCGCCGCCGACCATGTCGTGAGGCTGACGTGAGCGGTCCCTCCCCCATCGGCGACTTCCTCGCCCGCCAAGTGCGCCTGCGCCGCGGCGACCTGCTGATCGCCGGCCTGGCCGGCGCGGCGACCGCCGCGGCCACCACCCTGTTGCTGGGCCTCTCGGGCTGGTTTCTCGCCGGCGCGGCCCTGGCGGGCGCGGCGGGCCCCGCCGCCGTCCAGGCCTTCAACTACCTGTTGCCCAGCGCGGGCCTTCGGGGCCTGGCGATCCTCCGCACCGCCGGGCGCTACGGGGAGCGGCTGTTTGGCCATCGCGCCGCCTTCCGCGCCCTCGCCGCCCTGCGCCCGGCCCTGTTCGCGGGCCTGGCGGCGTCGCCCCCGCAGCAGTCCCTGACCCTGTCGACCGGGGAGGCCTCGACCCGCCTGGTGCAGGACGTCAACGCCGTCGAGACCCTGTTCGTGCGCCGCTCGGCGCCCTGGGCCGCGGCCGCGGCGGCCGGGGCGGCGGCGACGGTCATGGGACTGGCCTCGGTCTGGGCCTCGGCGGCCTTCCTCGCGGGCCTGGCGCTGCAGATCGGCCTGGGCCGCCGCCTGGCCGAGCGCCTGACCCGCGACGCCGGCCGCGACCAGCTGCGCGCCGCCGGACGGCTCAAGGACGGCCTCGGCGCCTATCTGCTGGCCGCCCCGGAACTGCGCTGCTTCGACCTGACCGACCGCGCGGTGGAGGCGCTGATGGCGCACGACGCCGACCTGGGGCGGGCCAACCTGGCGCGCAGCGACGCGGAGTCCCTCCTGGGACTTGTCCAGGCTGCGCTGACCGCCCTGACGGTGATCTCCGTGGCGGCGCTGTCGGCCCGCGCCGCCCTCCCCCTGGCGGCCCTGGCGGTGCTCGCCGCCCTCGCCGGCCTGGAGGGGGTGACGGCCTTGCTGCGGGCCGCGCAGCAGCAGGGCGCCTATCGCGAGGCGGTCTCCCGCCTGGACGCGCTCCTCGTCGACGCCGGCCCGCCGCGGGGCGACCCGCCGGCCGACGCGACCCTTGAGATCGACGGCCACCGGCTGGCGCCCGGCGACCGCCTGGCCATCGTCGGCCCCTCCGGCGGCGGCAAGACGCGGACCCTCGAGGCCCTGGTGGGCCTGCGGCCCGCGCCGCCCGGACGGATATTCATCGGCGCGCGGCCCCTGGAGGCCGAGCCCACGGGATGGGCGCGCGCCCTGTTCGCCTACGCCCCTCAGGACGCCCGCCTGCTGACCGGCGCCGTGGCGGAGAACCTGCGCCTGGCCGCGCCGGAGGCCGACGAGGCCGCCCTGTGGGACGCCCTGGCCGACGCGCGGCTGGAGGCCCGCGTGCGCCGCCTGCCCCAGGGCTTGCAGACCTGGATCGGCGATGGTGGCGAGGTCCTGTCCGGCGGCGAGCGCCGCCGCCTCTCCCTGGCGCGCGCCTATCTGCGGCCCGCCCCCTGGCTCCTGCTCGACGAGCCGACCGAGGGACTCGACGCGGCGACCGAAGCCGAGCTCCTGGAAGCCCTCGACCGGCGGCTGCGCCGGACCGGCCAGGGCGCCGTGATCGTCAGCCATCGGCCGGCGCCCCTGGCGCTCTGCTCCGCCCGGCTCACCCTGGGCGGCGCTTGAGGGCCGCCAGCAGTTGGGCGACACCGTCGGCCGGGGTCCCGTCATTGCGCACCACCACCACGTCGAGGCCCGTCACCGCGAAGGATTCGGCCCGGGCGAGGCGCTCGGCGATCTCGGCGGGGGTCTCGCGGCCGCGTCGCGCCAGGCGATCGGCCAGCAGCTGGCGATCGGCGGTGATGGCGATCACGCGGACGTCGCCGAACCGGGCGCGCGCCTCGTCCAGCACGCTGCGCGAGACATTCACCACCACCGTGCGGCCCGCGGCCAGGTCCTCGAGGATCGCGGAGGGGACGCCATAGGCCAGGCCATGGGCGCGCCAGGACAGGGCGTAGCCCCCAGCCGCCTCACGAGCCGCGAAGTCCGCCTCGCTGACGGCGATGTGCGCCTCACCCCCGGCCTCGGCGGGCCGGGTGATCTCCCGGCGGGGAAAGACGAAGCGGCTGTCATCGGCCAGGGCGGCGCGGGCGCCGTCCAGCAGGGTGTCCTTGCCGACGCCGGAGGGGCCGACCACCAGCGCCAGCAGGCCGGACGCCGCCGTACTCTTCGACGAAGGCGTCGGCGTCGAGGGCGTCGGCATGGCTCCAGTCCCACCAGGAAGTCGCCAACAGACCATCCTGGACCGCCCTGGGGAAGCGTTCGCGGATCGACGAGGCGCGCCCACCGCCGCCGGCGGCAAAGGCAGGGCGCTCCGCACGTCCGCCAGGCGTGGGTGGAAGCGTGCTGGTGGGCCCGGTAGGACTCGAACCTACAACCAGACCGTTATGAGCGGTCGGCTCTAACCATTGAGCTACAGGCCCCTGCAGCGGCCTGCGGGTTACCATGGGCTGCACGTCCATTAAAGCCGCCGTTCAGCTTGGCCTTGTCATCAAGGAACCCAGTCCCGCGTTCATCGTTCGAAAGCGGGGTGGTACAGTCAAGCTCGCACCCCTTTGGGAGATATCGATGAAAACCTTCGTCCGCGCCGGCGCGCTCAGCCTGCTCCTGGCCACCACGGTCGCGGCGCCCGCCGCCCTCGCCCAGGCCGCCCCGCCCGCCGCCGACTCCATGTTCCGGGCCACCACCCTGAACCTGTCGGCCTATGGCGAGACCCGCGTCGCGCCCGACATGGCCACCATCAATCTGGGGGTCAACACCGAGGCTCCGACCGCCTCGGCCGCCATGGCCGCCAACGCGACCCAGATGAACAAGATCTTCGCCGCCCTGCGCCGCGCCGGCATCGCCGACAAGGACATCCAGACCTCCGGTCTGAACCTCAACGCCCAGTACGACTATGTGGAGAACAACCCGCCCCGCCTGCGCGGCTACCAGGCCAGCAACCAGGTCACCGTCACCGTCCATGACCTGGCCCGCCTGGGCTCGGCGGTCGACGCCACGGTCAACGCCGGCGCCAACCAGGTGAACGGCATTTCCTTCGGCCTGAACGATCCCACGGCGGCGGAGAACGCCGCCCGCCAGGACGCGGTCAAGGCGCTCAGCGCCAAGGCCGACCTCTACGCCCGGGCCACCGGCTACCGCATCGGCCGGCTGGTGACCCTGAGTGAAGGCGGCGGCTACAGCGCGCCCCCCCCGATGCCGGTCATGGCCATGGCGCGGATGGACAAGGCCGAGTCCACCCCCGTGGCGGGCGGCGAGCTGCGGGTGCGTATCGACGTCACCGGGCTCTACGAGCTGACGCGCTAAGATCGAAGGTGGTCATCCCCGGCTTGTCCCGGGGATGACGATCACCGGAAGCGGGCGCCGAAGCCCCTATTTCTTGATCAGGCCGGCCGCGGCGAAGGCGGCGGCCAGCTTGTCGGCGATCACCACGCCGGGGGGCGTCTTGTCGCCTTCCATGGCCGCGGCGTAGACCAGCTCGTCGTGGGTCTCGACCCCGCCGGCGGCCCAGGCCACGGTCCGGGCGCCATCCGGCGAGCTGTCGCAACTGATATTGGCCGGCGCCCGGCTCTTGGCGGTGACCTTCAGCAGGGCGTCGACCGTGCGGGTGGCCCCATTGCAGGCCGGCAGCACCCGGCCGCAGGTGACGTTGGAGCCGAAACGATAGACCACCTCGCCGGACCCAGTCTCGCCGATCAGCACGCAGGTGCCCGGGTCTCCGACCCGTTCGTTGACCGCGGCGTCGAGGGCGGCCTTGTCGATGCCCTTGGGCGCGCCCGGCGAGCAGGCGGCGAGGCTCAGGCCCGCCGCCGCCAGCAGGACGAGCGCGCGCATCAGGCGGCCTTCTTGATGTCGTTGGCGTCGTCGAGCAGCACGACGGTGGGGGAGTAGTTGCGGGCCTCCTCGGCCGGCAGCAGGCCGTAGGTCACGATGATGACCTTGTCGCCCTTCTGCACCAGGCGCGCGGCCGCGCCATTGACGCCGATGACCTTGGAGCCGCGTGGCGCCTCGATGGCGTAGGTGGTGAAGCGGGCGCCGGTGGTGATGTTGAGCACGTCCACCTGCTCGTGCGGCAGGATGCCGGAGGCGTCCAGCAGCTCGCGGTCGATGGCGATGGAGCCTTCGTAGTCCATGTCGGCCTGGGTCACCGTGGCGCGGTGCAGCTTGGCCTTCATCAGGGTGACGAGCATGGCGCTTCCTTACACAAGGCGCGGGCGCACACTGGCGCGAAACCCGCGTCGACAACGGCTGTGCATATAGCCAGCAACCGGCGCCGGTTCAATTGCGGCGGCGCAACAAGCCTGCCCCTAGGTCAAGCAATGACGCCCGGGCCGGTTCAATCAACAGGAGAATTCGCCAGTCTTTTCGGCGCGATAGGGGGAAAACCGTATTGGGTTGCAACCGAGGGTTAACAGCATGCGTCAAATGCGCCAAGCTTGGCTCTGACGCGGGGGTGGCCAATGCGTAGTCCAAGGATCCAAGCTCTGATCGCGGTCGGCGCGGCGCTGACCTGCGTCACCGCCAGCGCCCAGACGGCGCCGACACGGCCCGCCCTCACCCGTCCGGGCGGGCTGGCCGCGCCCGCGGCCATTGGCCCCCGCCCCCCGAGCCCGGACGGGATCGACTGGCGCGGCGCGGTCGGCGGCCTGCGCCAGAGCGGCAATGCCGGCCCGGGCCTCGGCCGGGGCCTGGACCCGGCGGCGGTGGACAAGACCAAGCTGCCGATCCTCCTGCCAGCCGACGCCGACCTGATGAGCGGGGCGCGGATCTATTCCTTCGGCGACTACTATTCGATCACCGCCAATCTGAGCGCGGCGCGGGTCTCGCTGACCGGCACGGCGGAGACCACGCCCCTGCCCGCCGGCTCCAAGCTGAACCTGCCCGCCGTCGGACCCGAGCAGCTGGTGGTCCAGCGCACGGTGGACGGCCAGCTCGCCAGCTTCGTGCGCTACGGCGTGCTCTACACCGTCGAGCTGCGCTGCGACGCGCCGTCGGACGCCCGCTGCCGCACCGACGGCTTCGTGCGGGGCCTGGTGGCCAAGAGCACCGTCGTGGTGATGGGCAAGGCCGCCCGTCAGGCCGCCGGACTGGGGGCCTAGATGCGCGCGCCGCTCATCATCCTGATCCTGATCGTCATCGCGGTCCTGGCCCTGGTGGGCTACAATTCCGGCTGGTTCGGAAGCCCGCCCGCCCCCGGCGCCGGCCCCTCTCCCACCCCCGCCGCCTCTGGCGCGACGACGCCCTCGGGCCCGGCCGCCGAGCCCGAGGAGCCCGTGGGCGACGGCGGCGTCGAGCAGCTTCCCGACGAGGCCCAGCCCCAACCCGCCGCCGATCCGGCCAAGACTCCCGACGCCCCGTCGGCGGGCAGCTTCGGCCACTTCCCGGCCGGCGATCTGGTCCCGAAATCCGGCTCGGGCTATCTCGACCGCACCGTCTGGTCGCCCAACCTCTGCTTCCCCTTCGCCGAGGACGCTTTCGCCAACTCCCAGGTCTATGGCGCGGGGGGCGGCATGGGTCCGAAGGACAAGCCCAACCAGTGCGACTCCAGCAATTACAGCCTGCCCTGGCGCGACAATTTCTGTGAGAGCCGCGGCTACGCCAGCCCGCTCTGCGTGTCCGGCAAGGGCCACCAGGGCCAGGATATCCGGCCGGCCACCTGCAAGAAGGACGTCCACTGGGTGGTGGCCGCCGAGGACGGGATCATCACCGACGTCGGGACCTACACCGTCACCCTCACCGGCTCGGCCGCCCCGCACCGCGTCTATCGCTACCTGCACATGCGGATGAGCCAGCTGGCGGTGAAGGAAGGCGCCTCGGTCAAGGCCGGCGACAACCTGGGCAAGGCCTCCAACGACTTCGGCGGCACCCCCACCACCATCCACATGCACTTCGAGATCCGGGCCGGGGTCGCCGGGACCTCCACGGACGGCAAGGCGGTCAAGCTGCACACCTTCCTGCCGCCCTATCAGAGCCTGGTGGCGGCCTACGACCGCAAGCGATCCGGACAGGCGTGTCAGTAGGGCCGGAAGCCGAAGATCAGCGCCCGGGCCGTCGAACTCTTCCCGACGCTGCCCACGCCGTTGAGGATGATGACCTGGGCGGGGCGGTTCGAGCTCTTGTCCATGGCCGCGACGGTGGCGGAAGGCGGCCAGGCCATCAACCCTCCGGCAGAGCCGCCAGGTCCGGCGCCACCCAGCCCCGCCGCGCCGCCACGGAGAACAGGCGCTCCTTGCTCCAGTAGGCCAGCAGCCAGTCGCGGTCGCCCAGGGGCGAGGCCATCAGACGATCCACCACCTCATGCAGCGGCTCGGCCGCCGGCCGTCCGGCCAGGAAGCGGGCGGCCTCCCCGATCGAGGCCTGGGTGATGGTCTCGTGATAGCCCTCGGTGTCGGAGTTCACCCCGCCCACCGCCGCGTTGTAGGCCCGGATCAGGTCCGGCATCCGCGCCGACACCTCGGCATGGGGGTGGCGGCGCAGCAGCCACAGGGCCGCGGCGAAGTGGGCCGCGTGGGTCCAGTCGGCCTTGGGCAGGGATCGGTCCAGCAGGCCGGCGCCGATGCGTTCGACGGCCGCCTCGGTGGCGAAGAACTTGGTCATGGGGTCTCCTTTGGCGAGGGTCCGGACAGCAGGACGCCCCCGCCGGCCGGGCGGGGTGGGTGGCGCATTTGAAGAGGGATCGGGACCTAGACCGAACCGCTCGCGCGCACCCGCACCGCCATTAGGTGGCGTTGCTGTTGTTGGGCGCGGGTCAGGGCGGAGGCCATGGCTCCGCTTAGTCGCGCGGAGCCTCGCCTGTCAATCGGCGTCCGGCTTCACCGCGGCGTCCAGGAAGGCGCTCATCTCGGCCAGCACCGGGGCCCGGCCCCGCAAGGGGCGCGACAGGGCCAGGACCATGCCGGCGTGGTCGATCCCCGCATAGTGGCGCTCCTCCACCCGCACCCCCGCGCCGCGCAGGGTTCGGGCCAGCGCCTTGGTGTTGCGGGGAAAGACCGTGCGGTCGGCGTCGCCGGTGGCCAGGAAGGCGGGCGGGCTGGCGGCGCTGACATAGGTGGCGGGCTGGGTGGCGGCGAGGTCGGGGGTCCCGCCGAAGGTGCGCCGGGTGATCGGACCGTCCAGGGGCACGAAGTCATAGGGACCCGACAGGCCCGCCACGGCGCGGATGCGATGGATGTCGACGCCTTGGGCCTTCAGGTAGCGGCCGTCCAGGCCCAGCATCACGGCGTTGTAGGCGCCCGCCGAATGGCCGATCAGCACGATGCGGCTGGGATCGCCCCCATAGGCGGCGGCGTGGTCCACGGCCCAGCGGATCGCCGCGGCCCCGTCCTCGAGGAAGTGCGGATAGGTCACCTCCGGATAGATCCGATAGTCGGGGACCACGGTGACATAGCCCTGGGCGGCCAGGGCCTGACCCACCCAGCGGTAGTCCTGCCGCCGTCCGGAATCCCAGGAGCCGCCATAGAAGAACACGGCCACGGGAGCGCCGGCCTTGGTTCGGCGGGGGGCGTAGACGTCGAGCCTCTGCCGCGACAGGGCGCCATAGGCCGTGCCGGAGTTGAGACGGCTGGCGGGATCCTTCGGCGTGAAGGTGGAGAACAGGGTGAGCGGCGAACAGGCCGCCGTCAGGGCGGCGGTGGCCGCGGCCAGGCCAAGGCGGAGGGGACGACGGATCGAGCGCGGCATCGGGTCCAGGAGCTGAAGGCGGGTGGAAGGCTCGCTCCCTTTACGCTCAGGCGTCGGCGGCGGACGCAAGCGTGGCCCTCACGGGTTCTCGTCCTCGTCGGACGCATGCATGTGGTGCAGCAGACGGTGCAGGACCGGCGCCAGGATGATCCCGGCGGTGGCCACCAGGAACAGGCCCGAATAGATCGCATAGCCCCCGGCGAACAGCTTGCCGGCGTCGGTGTCGGGCGCGCTCAGGGGCCCCATGCCCGACAGGATCATCGCGGCCTCGGCGAAGGCGTCGATCCAGGGCTTGGCCTCATAGGTGTGGTAGCCCCAC
This sequence comes from Phenylobacterium sp. GW821-FHT12F10, assembly GCF_058806695.1. Classification (NCBI taxonomy): domain Bacteria; kingdom Pseudomonadati; phylum Pseudomonadota; class Alphaproteobacteria; order Caulobacterales; family Caulobacteraceae; genus Phenylobacterium; species Phenylobacterium sp. GW821-FHT12F10. Next base: position 2,394,068 of record NZ_JBXAPY010000001.1, read on the forward strand.
ATCCCGGCCGCCAGCGAGCCCGTGATCAGCACTAGGGCCAGGACCACGTTGCGGATCAGGCGGAAGATGAACACCCAATGCGGCGCGACGGGCTCGCCGACTCGTTCATAGGCCATGCCGGCCCTCCCCTTTTGCTTGACGGCGCCTGCGTCACCCGACGCAATCACGTCACAGAACGCGGGGCATCATGGACCCGGGACCAACAGGGTGGAATGACGATGGACGGCGATCAGTCTTTGGGCGGCTTCTCCACCGAGGGTCTGGCGCAGATCGCGCCCAACCTGCAGGGCGTCGTGGACGCCGGCGACCTGTCGGGATTCGTCACCCTGCTGTGGCGCAAGGGCGAGGTGGCCCAGGTCAACACCATCGGGATGCGCGACATCGCCGGCGGCAAGCCGATGACCCGGGACACGATGTTCCGCATCGCCTCCATGACCAAGCCGATCACCTCCGTCGCCCTGATGATGCTGGTGGAAGAGGGCAAGGTGAGCCTCGACGACCCCATCACCAAGTGGGCGCCCGAATTCGCGAACATGAAGGTGCTGAAGTCCGCCAGCGGCCCGCTGGACGAGGTCTATGACGCGCCCCGCGACATCACCATCGACGACCTGATGACCCACCGCTCGGGCCTGGCCTATGGCTTCACCTCTGTGGGGCCCATCGCGCACGCCTATGAGAAGGCGCTCGGCTCCCCCATCGGCAACCCGCACGCCCCCGACATCTGGATGGAGCGGCTGGCGGAGCTGCCGCTGTCCTATCCGCCGGGCGATCGGTTCCACTACAGCCACGCCACCGACGTGCTCGGCTTCCTGGTGGGCCGCATCGCCGGAATGGGCTTCCGCGAATTCCTGATGGAGCGGATTCTGGGGCCCCTCGGCATGACCGACACCGACTTCTGGTGTCCGCCGGAGAAGCGCGACCGGATGGCCAAGCTCTACCGGGTCGACCCCGAGACCGACAAGCTGCAGGACGTCTCCTTCGTCCATGAGGACGCGCCCCCGGCCTTCTGCGGCGGCGGCGGCGGCCTGATCTCCACAGCCGACGACTACCTGACCTTCGCGCGCCTGATGCTGGGCAAGGGCGAGTTGAACGGGGTGCGGCTGCTGAAGCCCGAAACCGTGGAGCTGATGACCGCCAACCGCCTCACCGACGCCCAGCGCGAGATCCCCTTCATGGGCATCCCCTTCTGGATGGGCCAGGGCTTCGGCCTCGGCCTCTCGGTGATCACCGACCCGGAGAAGCAGGCCTGGATGGGCGCCGGCTCCAAGGGGGCCTTCGGCTGGCCCGGCGCCTTCGGCACCTGGTGGCAGGCCGACCCGGCCGAGGACATGGTCATGCTCTACCTGATCCAGAACTCCATGCCGCTCGGACCCGAAGCCGCCAGCCAGCTGGCCACCGGCCAGCGCATGGGCGGCCGCGTCGCCCTGCCCGTCTTCCAGAAGCTGGTCTACGGCGCGCTCGGGAAATAGCGCCCTAGTTGTTGCTGAGCGGGTCGCGCGCGGCGACGCACATCGGGCGGCCCTGATAGAGGTCGCCGATGAGGCTGCCATCGCGGGCGGCGGCCTTGCGCGCCTTCTCATAGGCGAGAGTCTCGCCGGGCGCCTTCTGGCCGGGGCCGCAGACGGGCGCGGTCACCTTGACGCCCTGGTGGCAGAGGCAGAAGTCCTCGCGCTTATCCAGCCGGCTGGCCGGGACCTTGCACACCGCCGGCAGGCTCTGGCCGCCGACGTCGATGCAGATCGTCCGCTCGCTCGGCGGATTGCTCATCGGCCCGGCCAGGGCCGCGCCCGCCGAGCCCGCCAGCGCCAGGGCCAGGGCCACGATCATCGAGATACGGATCATCGACGTTTTCCTCCACGATTTCGGAGAGACACCACACCTCGACCGTGGCGCTTTTCAGGCGGGGCGTCTGGGAGTTCCGGAGGCGAGGCTCCGAGAGCCCGAGGCGGGGCTCGCACACCCCCTGATTTCGTTCACCATCTTCGCTGGCGAAAGCTTTACCGCGGAGGGTTCAGGCTAGGGTCCAGGAGGGCTGAATCATGAACCCCATCGCCACGGCCCAGTATGGCCTGTTCGCCGCCACCCGCCGCTTCGAAGCCTCCGCCCAGCGGACCGCGCAGATGGGCGACCCCACCGCCGACGTCGACTACACCAACGAGGTGGTGGAGCAGATCACGGCCAAGCACGAGTTCAGCGCCAACCTGGCGGTGATCCGCACCGCCGACGAGATGACCGGCGACCTGCTGGATATCCTAGCCTGACAACGAAAGCTTTATACCCGAAATGGATATACTCATTTCGAGCGTGAATATACATAAAGCTCTTTGACCAATTCCATGCGCGATAGCTTAACCGCGCCGCCTCTACACCGTGCGTGGAGGTTGAAACATGGACCCGATCATTACCGCGCAGTACGGCTTCTTCCTGGCCGTGGAGCAGTTCAACCGCACCTCGCAAGCCGCGAGGTCCGCCGCCGCGCCTGACATCGCCACCCTGCCCCTGACCGACGGCGCCGGCCCCTCGCCGCTCGGCCGGGCCATCGCCGCCAAACGGGTCGCCGACCATCACGCCCAGGCCCAGGCCCAGGTCGGACGGCTCGCCGCCGAGATGATGACCGACCTGCTCCGACTGCAGGCGGGGTCCGGCGAACTTTGACATTGGCCGTGGGGCCGGTTAGCGCCGGTCGCATGTCCACCCGTCCGCTCTTCGTCACCCAGGTCTACGAGGCCACCCTCGCCGCCGAGCGCGGCTTCTCCGAGTTCAACGCCGAGCTCGAGGAGGCCGCCCACATGCTGGCCGACGAGGACCTGGCGGGCCAGGCCTGGTGCCGCGAGCACGCCTATGGCGGCTATACCTCCTACGCCTCCCTGGACGACCTGCCCCAGCGGGCCAGCGTGTTCGGGGCGCTGAAGACCAAGCTCGACAAGCACGCCCAGGCCTACGCCAAGGCCCTCGAGCTGGATCTCGGGCGCGGCCGGCTGCGGATGGACAGCCTCTGGGTGAACATCCTCAAGCCGGGCGCGGCCCATTCGGGCCACATCCACCCCCACAGCGTCATCTCCGGCACCGTCTATGTGGCCACCCCCAAGGGCGCCAGCGCCCTGAAGCTGGAGGATCCCCGCCTGCCGCTGATGATGGCCGCCCCGCCGCGGCTGGCCGAGGCCGCCGAAACGGCCAGGACCTTCGTCTATCTGCAACCGGAGCCGGGCTCGATCCTGATGTGGGAGAGCTGGCTTCGCCACGAGGTGCCGCCCAACGCCGCCCGCAAGGAGCGGATCTCCATCAGCTTCAACTACGGCTGGCGCTAGGGCTTGCGGCTGTACTTCGTCCCGAAGAAGTCGCCCCGGTTCCAGGCCGGCTTCTCGGGCGCATCGGTCAGGTCCCGCGTCACCTCGTAGTTCAGCCGCGCGAACTTGGCGCCGGCCGACCAGTTGATCGCCTGGCTGAGGTCGTCATTGGGCTTGTGGTAGCGCTCGGCCAGGAAGGTGCGGAATTCTTTCTCTCCGCCGTTGGCGAAGCCGGTCATGAAGAACACCGCCGGCACGCCGACCTCCACGAACCGATAGTGGTCGGAGCGGGTGAACAGCCCCTCGTCGGGCATGGGGTCGGGAGACAGCGCCACATTCATGGCCGCCGCCGCCCGGCGCACTGCCGGCCCGATGCTCGACCGCTCGGCGCCGAAGGCCACCACATCGGTGAAATCATAGGTCAGGATGGGCATGTCGAGGTCGACATCGGCGACGATGCTGGCCAGCGGCACGGTGGGATTGCGCGCGAAGTACTCGGCGCCCACCAGGCCCTTCTCCTCCCCGGTGTCGAGCAGGAACAGGATGGTCCGCTTGGGCGGCTGGCCGGAGTCGCGGAACATGCGGGCCACCTCCAGGGTGGTGGCGCTGCCCGCGGCGTTGTCCAGGGCGCCGTTGTTGATGGCGTCGCCATTGACCGGCTCGGTCACCCCCAGGTGATCGAGGTGGGCGCTGAGCACCACCACCTCGTCCTTCAGCTCGGGATCGGCGCCCTCGATCAGGCCCACGACATTGGAGCTCTCCACCGGCTTGATGGTGGTGGCGAAGGCCGCCTCCAGGGTGAGCGGTAAGGCGAAGCGCGGCGGGTCGGCGGCCTTGGACTGAGCCATCTCGACGATGCGGTTGAGGTCGGCCGGCGCGCCGGCGAACAGCTTCTCGGCGCCCTTGACGCTGATGGCGGCCAGCAGGGGGGTCTTGGGCGCCACGGCGAAGGCGGCGCCGGAGGTGGTGCGCCAGCTCATGCCCCAGGTCTTCCACTGGCGGACGGAATTGGCGAAGGGATAGAGCTTCTCGTCGCCGGGCGTGCCGACCTGGACGAAGCCCACAGCGCCTCGGGCCTCGGCCAGGGCCCGCTTGGTGCGCCCGCTGGCGTAGTACGCGCGCTCCTCGGTCTGGTAGGAGGGCGGCGCGCCGCTCAGGGCCACGACGATCTTCCCCTTCACGTTCAGACCGGCATAGTCGTTGCGCTTGTGCTCCGGCGCCACGACGCCATAGCCGACGAACACCAGAGGCGCCGACACCCGGGTCTGGGCCGCCACCGGATTGCGGCTGACGATGTAGTCCTCGCCGAACACGAGGGGCACGGCCTTGCCCGCCTTGTCACGCAGGACGAAGGTCCCCTGGTCGGCGGCCTGGTAGGCCACCATCGGCACGTGCTGGAAATAGGTCCCCTTGTCCCCGCCGGGCTTGAGGCCTAGCTGGGCCATCTGGGAGGCCGCATAGGCCGCCGCGATGTCGTAGCCCGGCGATCCCGCCTCGCGCCCCTGCAGCAGGTCGCTGGCCAGGAAGGTGACGTGGGCCCTGATGTTGTCGGCGCTCCTCTGGACCTCGGCCGCGGAGGGCTCGGCGGCCCACCCCGAGGTCGCCGTCAGGGCCAGGGCGCACACCGACGCAATCACCTTGCCCAGACTCATCGCCGCCTCCCCGCTTGTTGGGGCGAGCTTAGAGGAGCTCCGCGGGGCGGGGGATTAAGTTGCTGTAACGCGGCGGGCCGATGTTACCCCGCAGGGAGGCTTCAACCTTGACCGCGCATGTGGTGGTGTAGGCCATGGACACCGCGCCGCTTCCCGTCCCCGTCGGCCTGGAGCCGCTCACCGCCCGGGCGGTGGTGCTGGGCGAGCGGATCGACACCGCGGGCCTGGAGCGCCGCGACGCGCTGTCCACCGCCCCGCTGTCCTTCCGGGTCGGCCATGGGCTGGTGGTGGTGTTCCGCTATGGGGTGGCGGTGCTGATCGGCCTGGACCCCATCGCCGAGGACGAGGTGCTGCGCGGCATCCGCCCGAGGGTGCAGGGCCACCTGGATATCCACGAGGAAGAGACCATCCGCCTGGCGGCCCGGGACGATCTGGACGAGGGCGTGCAGCCCGACGGCGTGGTGCGCATCGGGGCCCTGTCGCCCGACAAGCTGCTGGTGGTGGCCGACGCCGTGGCCAAGAGCGCCGCGCTCGCCCACGACGAACGCCAGGTCGCCCAGGTGTTCGACACCATCGAGCCCTGGGCCCGGGTCCTGGCCGAACAGGGCCGCAGCCCGAGCGGCCGCCGCGCCATGGTCAAGCTGATCGGCTCGGCCCTGCTGGTGCAGCACCGGGTGGCCGAACGGGTGGCCGTGCGCGAAAAGCCCGACATCCTCTGGGACCGCCCGGACCTTGAGCGCCTCTACGCCCGGCTGGAGGACGAATACGAACTGGTGGAGCGGGCCGAGACCCTGGGGCGCAAGCTGGACCTGATCGGCGACACGGTCACCGTGATGACCGACCTCATCGACACCCAACGCTCCCTACGGCTGGAGGCCATCGTGGTGGGGCTGATCCTGCTGGAGGTGGCCCTGACCTTGTTCCAGATGGCCACCGGGACGACGCACTGAAACGAAAAACCCCGCCGGAAAGGCGGGGTTTGACGGCTTAGCTGTCCAGGAAGCTGCGCAGTTTCCGCGAGCGGCTGGGGTGCTTCAGCTTGCGCAGCGCCTTGGCCTCGATCTGACGGATGCGTTCGCGGGTCACGCTGAACTGCTGGCCCACCTCTTCGAGGGTGTGATCGGTGTTCATCCCGATGCCGAAGCGCATCCGCAGGACGCGTTCCTCACGGGGCGTCAGCGAGGCGAGCACGCGGGTGGTGGTTTCCCGCAGGTTCGACTGGATGGCCGCATCGATGGGCAGGATCGCGTTCTTGTCCTCGATGAAGTCGCCCAGGTGGCTGTCTTCCTCGTCGCCGATGGGGGTCTCGAGGCTGATGGGCTCCTTGGCGATCTTCAGGACCTTGCGGACCTTCTCGAGGGGCATGGCCAGCTTCTCGGCCAGTTCCTCCGGAGTCGGCTCGCGGCCGATCTCGTGCAGCATCTGGCGGCTGGTGCGGACGATCTTGTTGATCGTCTCGATCATGTGCACCGGGATGCGGATGGTGCGCGCCTGGTCGGCGATCGAACGGGTGATCGCCTGACGGATCCACCAGGTGGCGTAGGTGGAGAACTTGTAGCCGCGGCGGTACTCGAACTTGTCGACCGCCTTCATCAGGCCGATGTTGCCTTCCTGAATAAGATCAAGGAATTGCAGGCCGCGATTCGTGTACTTCTTGGCGATGGAGATCACCAGGCGAAGGTTGGCCTCCACCATTTCCTTCTTGGCCTGACGAGCCTCGCGCTCGCCCTTCTGCACGGTCTGGACGATGCGGCGATAGTCGTCGATCGGCACGCCGGTCTCGGTGGCGAGCGCCGCGATCTCGTGGCGGATGTCGCCGATCTGGCTGGCGTCATTCTCGACGAACTTGGTCCAGCGCACGCCCAGGGGCTTGACCTGGTCGGACCAGGCCGGGTTCAGCTCGGAGCCGAAATAGGCCTTGAGGAACTCGTTGCGGCTGATGCCGTAGCTGTCGGCCAGGCGCAGCAGGCGGCCTTCCAGGCCCATCAGGCGCTTGTTGATGGCGTAGAGCTGCTCGACCAGGGCCTCGATGCGGTTGTTGTTCAGCTTCAGGGTCTTGAGGTGCTGAACGATCGCCAGGCTGGCGGTCTCGTAGGCCTTGCGGTCGGCGTCGGAGAGGTCCTCGCCCTTCAGACGCTTGCCCACCAGCTTTTCCTGCAGGGCGCGGAAGGCGTCGAACTCAGCGGCGATAGCGTCCAGGGTCGCCATGACCCCTTCGCGCAGTTCGCCTTCCATGGCGCTGATCGTCGGGCCGGCCCCGTCGTCGAAGTCGTCGTCGTCGTCGCTTTCGCCCTTGGCCACGGCCTCGCCGTCGGCGGTGACCTCGGCTTCGGCCTCCTCGGCCTCTTCTTCCTCGGGCGGCGCGTTGGCCAGGGCCTCGGCGGCGGCGGCGGCGTTGATGCCGTTATAGGTGAGGTCGAGGTCGATGACCTCGCGCAGCAGGATCCGGCCGGTGCCCAGTTCCTCGCGCCACACCATGATGGCTTCGAAGGTGAGCGCGCTCTCGCACAGACCCCGGATCATGGTGTCGCGGCCGGCTTCGATCCGCTTGGCGATGGCGATTTCGCCCTCGCGCGACAGCAGTTCGACCGAACCCATCTCGCGCAGATACATGCGCACCGGGTCATCGGTGCGGTCGTAGGCGGCTTCCTTCGGGGTCTCGACGACCGCGGTCTCCTCGCGGACCGCGACCTCGCCGCCCTCGGCGTCTTCCTCGGCCTCGACGACGTTGACGCCCATCTCCGAGAGCATGGCCAGCGTGTCTTCAATGGCCTCGGAGGTGACTTCCTCGCTCGGCAGCACCTTGTTCAGCTCGTCCATCGTGACGTAGCCGCGGGCCTTGGCCTGCTTGATGAACTTCTTGACGCCGGCATCGGTCAGGTCGAGCAGGGGCCCGTCGCCGCCAGTGGTTTCCGTCGGTTCAGCTTCAGCCGTGGTCGTGCTCATCTAGGTCTCCGATTCAGCCGCGACCCTCATGCAAGGGTCGGGCCGAAGATGGTGAATGGCGGTCAAAACAGGATCGCACCCAAGTACGACCCGTCATCCGCCCTAATCGTTCCATTCTCTGATGGCGCGTTTCAGTGCGTCGCGTTCACCCTTCAGGCGCTCGAGGACCTCCATGTCGGAGCGGCCGCGAAGGTTGCCCTTGGCGGATCCGATAGCCTCGTCGAGCGCCGCCAGCCTGGAAAGGCGGGCGAAGGCCTGCGACCACTGCGATCTAGCGGCTTCGAGGGAGACATCCGGTTTCATGAAGGGCGCGCCCGCTTGCGTGGCGGCCCGGTCGATGTCTGTCAGGAGCGCGTTAAACCCGCAAGACGCCAGATGGCGTGTGAGGGTCGCAGAGTCAAGGTGTTCGGCCTCCAGACGCAGACGGATGATTTCCTTCGCCAATTCCGAAAGGGCCGGATCGCCGAACCCCTTGGCGGTGAAGGACTCCTCCAGATGGTCGTCCAGGACCGCCGGATCGTTAAGGGCGTACTGGGCCAGGGCCGCCAGGGTCGGATCAAGGCGTGAGCCCGTGGCCACCATGTTCCGGGTCTGGGCCAGGGCCGATTGCGGGCGCATGGCCTCGTCCTCGGGCTTCCAGAACCGCCCCTTGGTGTAGGGCCTGCGCCCCTGTTGGGGCTGGAAGGCCTGCTGCGGCGGGCGGCCGAAAGCGGCGTCGAACCGTTTTAGCAGTTCCTCGCGATAGGCCTGCTGCAGGTCCTTGTCGGCGATGGTCGCGGAGATCTGGCGTAGGCGGGCCTTGAAGCCGGCCTTGCGCTCCGGCGTGTCCAGGTTCTCCAGGTCCCGCTCGCGGGCGAACAGGGCCTCGACGAAAGGAATGGTGTCGGCCAGCTGGCCGCGCAGGGCCGCGGGTCCCTGCTCGCGCAGCACCTCGTCGGGGTCCTTGCCGCCTTCCACCACCGCGAACTGGAAGCTCTTGCCGGGCTTGAGGATCGGCAGGGCGCGGTCAATGGCGCGGCCGACCGCTTGGACGCCGGCGCGGTCACCGTCGAAACAGAGGGTCGGCTCGGCGTGGTGGCGCCACAGCAGCTCCATCTGCTCCTCGGTCAGGGCCGTGCCCATGGGCGCCACGGCGGCGATCCCCGCTCGCTGGCAGGCGATGGCGTCCATATAGCCCTCCACCACCGCCAGCGGCGGGGTCTCGCCGGAGGGGGCGGCGGCCAGGATCTTGCGGCTCTCGGCCAGGCCGTAGAGCAGGTGACCCTTGTGGAAGAGCGAGGTCTCGGGGCCGTTCAGGTACTTGGCGCGAGCCTGGGGATCGAGGGCCCGGCCGCCGAAGGACACCACCCGGCCCCGGGGGTCGGTGATGGGGAAGATGATGCGGTCGCGGAACCGGTCATAGGGCGAGCCGCCCTCCTCCGGCGCGATCAGCAGCCCGGTCTCCACCAGCTCACCGGGCAAGGCGCCCTTGGCGATCAGATAGTCCTTCAGGGCCGTACGGCCGGCGGGGGAATAGCCCAGGCGGAAACGGGCCCACTCGCTCTCCGGCAGGCCCCGGCGTTCCAGATAGTCCCGGGCGGCCTTGCCCACGGGGCGCCGCAGCTCGGCCTCGAACCACTGGGCCGCCAGCTCCAGCCAGTCCGACAGGCCCTGGCGAACCTTCTCCTGCTCGGCGGCGCGGGGATCGACGGCGGGCAGCGGCACGCCGGCCTCGGCCGCCAGCCGCTCCACGGCCTCCACGAAGGACAGCCGCTCGGTCTCCTGCAGGAAGCTGATCAGGTCGCCGGTCTTGCCGGAGGAGAAGTCGAAGAACTGGCCCTTGTCGTCGTTCACATAGAAGGAGGGCGTCTTCTCCTTGGTGAAGGGCGACAGCCCGACATACTCGCGCCCCTGCCGCCGCAGCTTCACCGTCTTTCCGATGACATCGGAGGGGCGAAGGCGGGACTTGATCTCGTCGAGGAAGCGTTCGTCGAAGCGCACGGCCTATCTAGGCCCTCGCTAAGCGCCGGTCGACAACCTCAGTGCGGCAGATGCCCCAGCTTGTCGGGATTGCGCACCATGTAGATGCCGGCGAGCTTGCCGTCCGCGCCGGGCTGGAAGGCGACGGTCATCGGGCCGTCCTCGCGGATCAGCACCAGGCCCGGATAGCCGTTGATCCGCACGGAACGGAAGCTGAGGGGAAACGCCTCCGCGCCCCGCCAGGCCAGTCCCTCCAGCAGGCGCACGATGTCCTCTCGGCCGATCAGGGGGCGCAGGGCCGCCTTCCGCTTGCCGCCGCCGTCGGTGACCATCACCGCGTCCTCCGCCAGCACGGCCGACAGGGCCGCCATATCCCCCTGGGCGGCGGCGGCCATGAAGGCCGCGGCCAGCTTGGCGGCGTCCGCCTGGCTCACGGTGAAGCGGGGCTTGGTCTCCTTGACGTGGGCCCGGGCGCGGGTGGCCAGCTGGCGCACGGCGGGCTCGGTCTTGCCGAGGGTTTCGGCGACCTCCGCATAGTCCTCATCGAAGACGTCGTGCAGCAGGAAGACCGCCCGCTCCAGGGGCGACAGCCGCTCCAGGGCCAGCAGGAAGGCCACCGAGACATCCTCGGCCCGCTCCACCGGATCGACGGCGAGGTCCTCGATCAGGGGCTCCGGGAGCCAGGGGCCGCGATAGGCCTCGCGCCGGGTCTTGGCGGCGCGCAGCCGGTCGAGGCAGAGGCGGCTGGTGGCGCGCACCAGCCAGGCGGCGGGGTCGGCGACATCCTCGCCCGCCCGCGTCCAGCGCAGCCAGGCGTCCTGCACCGCGTCCTCGGCCTCCGCCACCGAACCCAGCATGCGGTAGGCCAGGCGGATCAGTCGGGGGCGCTGGGCTTCGAAGGCGTCGGTGTCCGTCATGGATCAGGCTGCGAGCTTGTGGACCACCGGCGCGGCCTCGCCGGCCACCGTGACACGGGAGCAGGCGCGGCCGTGGCCGAGGGCGTATTTCAGGGTGGGATACATCCGCGCGGTGGTGAGGGCGAGGCCGATGGCCACCAGGCCCTTGTCGCCCCAGCGGCGGACGATCTCGTCGCGCAGGGGGTCAGCCGCCGCCATGTCCCGGGCCAGGCTCGCCTGGGCGAAGCGCCAGGCGAGGGCCGCGGTCTCCCCCATGGCCGCCTCGTCGCCGGCCAGGATGGCGCGCAGGATCGCGGGCTTCACCCCACCGGCGGCGGCCATGTCCACGGATATCTGGGTGCAGGGGCCGCAGTCCTCCGCCAGGGTCCCGGCGATGCCGGCGGCGGCCAGGGCCGCGGCGGGGGCGGCCTTGCGGTCCACCATCTGACTGACGAAGCCGAACTTCAGGAAGCTCATCGGCGAGGCGCGCAGCACGTCGCGCATGTACGAGGCGTCATAGCCCCAGGTGCGCTCCATCTTGTCGATCTGGCCTTTCAGCAGGGCTCTCAGCATCTCAAATCTCCTTCGGCTTGCGGACAAGGGCGATCGCGGCGGCCAGCAGGGTCGGCAGGTAGACGCCCGGGAAATCGCGGATCAGGTCGGGGACGGGGCTGGCCGAGCAACTGGCGTCGAACAGGTGGATGCCGGTGTGCAGGGCCAGGAAGGTCGCTCCGGCCACCAGGGCCGGCCAACCCTGCACCGGCCGCCAGGCGAACCAGGCCAGGCCCAGAGCGGTCACCAGATAGGCCGCGCCGATGTCGCGGACGAAGTGCGGATTGAAGGCGCCGGTGCTCGGCACGCCCGGCACGGCGTCATACCACCAGAGCGGCGCCCCCAGCTGGACGAGCGCATTGGCGCCCAGGACCACGGCCAGAACCCCGGCGATGATGCGTGTCATCGAAATCCTCCCGATCAACACCCCTAGGACGGGGCGGACCGGGCGGCTGTGACATCAGGTCAGGGAATCTTCGCGATCCAGGCCGGAAGGTCCTCGATGGAGGCCAGCTCCACAAAGCGCGGATGGTCCACCGGGGCGTCGGCCATCTCGTGGGCCCAGGTCAGGGGATAGGGCACGTGGGCGCCATAGGCCCCGGCCGCGATGGCCGGCAGGATGTCGGAGCGCATGGAGTTGCCGCACATCACCGCCTCCGCCGCGCCCGACCCATGGCGGGCGAAGACGCGTTCATAGGTGCCGGCGTCCTTCTCGCTGACGATCTCCACGGCCGCGAACAGGTCCCCAAGCCCCGACGCCGCCAGCTTCTGCTCCTGGTGCAGCAGGTCCCCCTTGGTGATCAGCACCAGGCGGTAGCGTTCGGCGAGCGCGGCCAGGCAGCGCTCGACGCCCGGCAGGGGCTCCACGGGCTCGGTCAGCATCTCGCGGCCGGCGGCCAGGATCTCGCGGATCACGGCGGGGGGCGCCTCGCCGTCGGTCAGCTCCATGGCGGTCTCGATCATGGAGAGGGTGAAGCCCTTCACCCCGTAGCCGTAGAGCCGCAGGTTGCGCTTCTCCACCTCGGCCAGGCGGGCCTCCACCTCGGCGGGATCGGCGACTCCCGTCAGCAGGGCGCTGAACCGATCGTGGGTCAGGCGGAACAGGGTCTCGTTGTGCCAGAGGGTGTCGTCGGCATCGAGGCCGACGGTGGTGATGGTCGCGGACATGGCCCCTGAATACGCCGCGCCGGGCCGAGAATGGAAGCCGGTCACGCCTGCGGCGCCAACGGCCAAGCTCTGCCCAATCGGCAGGCGCCGGAACGATCCTGCTATCAGGGATGGCGCGGGTCGCACTTTCGCAACCAATTCCGGCTGTCCTGCGCCCCGTAGTCTGATTGATTCCTCCCCCGGGGACTTTGTGCATGGCGGTTGCTGGGTTTTCCGGCTGGTTCGGGCGTTTGCTTCGCAGGCTCAGCCGACGTCTCGGCGACCACGCCGTGGCGGCCGCGGAGGCCGACGCCGCCATCGCCCAGGACCGCTTGCGGGAGGCCATCGACCTGCTGCCGGAGGGCGTCGTCTTCCTGGACGCCGAGGGGCGCTACATTCTCTGGAACAAGCGCTACGCCGAAATCTACCACCGCTCGGCCGATCTCTTCCGTCCGGGCGAGCGGCTGTTCGACACCCTGAAGATGGGGGTGGCGCGGGGCGACTATCCCGACGCCATCGGCCGCGAGGACGCCTGGCTGGCCGAGCGTCTGGACAAGTTGAAGAACCCTTCGGGCGAGCGCCACGAGCAAAGGCTGGCCGACGGCCGCTGGCTGATGATCGAGGAGAAGCGCACCTCCGACGGCGGGGTCATCGGCCTGCGGGTCGACATCACCCAGATGAAGCGTCAAGCCGAGGCCCTGGAGGAGGCCCTGCACCGGGCCGAGGCCGCCAGCCGCGCCAAGACCGAGTTCGTCGCCGACATGAGCCATGAACTGCGCACGCCGCTGAACGGGGTCATGGGCCTGGGTCAGGCCCTGGCGGCCACCGAACTGACCGGGCAGCAACAGGCCCTGCTCCGCGACATGCTGGCCTGCGCCCAGGACCTCGACGGCCTGGTGAGCGGACTGCTGGACTATGGCGACGCCGCCCGCGCCGCCGACGCCGCCCCGCCGGCCCAGGTCCACGGCCATGAGGCGCCCGACGCCCCGCCCCTGCGGGTTCTGGCCGCCGACGACAACCCCACCAACCGCAAGGTGGTGGAGCTGATGCTGGGCGCCGCCGGCGCCGAGGTGGTGAGCGTGGAGAACGGCCAGCAGGCGGTGGACGCGTGGCGCAGCGGCGCCTTCGACGTGGTGCTGATGGACCTGCGGATGCCGGTGATGGACGGGCTGGACGCCATCCGGGCGATCCGCAAGGCCGAGGGGGCTGGCCTGCCCCGGGCGCCGATCATCGTCATCAGCGCCAATACCTCCACCGACGACGTGGAGGCCTCGGCCGCCGCCGGCGCCGACCGCCACATCGGCAAGCCCCTGCGCGCCGAGGCCCTGTTCGAGGCGATCTCCGGGGTTCTGGACTAGGTCGAATCTCTGGCGCGGGTCCGCCACCTAGGCGTCCGCTGGTGGTTCGAGTGGGGGCGTCGAAGGCCGGCTGACCAGGATCACGCCCGGACCGCTCAAGGTCGGCGTCCGCCGGGAGAGGTGCAGGGACGAATTGCCGGCCTCAACGAAGCGGGGAGGATCAACCGTCTCCACGGTGGTGGGCGGTGGTCGGAAGGCAGGGTCCTCGGGGACCACGTGATCTTGCTCAGGCGCCTCGCCGAACTCGGCCGCCATGGCAGCGAGCCGCTGGAAGCCGTCAATGCGGCGGGCGAGAATGAGAAAACTGAGCGTCGATCCCGCAAAGACGCCTTGAATGAACAGAGGCGCCTCGAAACCTAAGATCCATACTGAGCCGCCGTAGATGGATAGGACGGTGAAGCTCCACCATGTGATGAGGATCTTCGCCCGCTCCGGGCCACCGCTCCGCGTCCAGATTTCGTAGACGACCGACAGACTGAAGAGGAAGTTCAGAGCCGGTACAAAGAACCAGCCGACAGCCGCGCGCGGAGAGTGCTTCATACCGGGTGAAAGGGCGTGAGCATTGGCGCTCGCTCGGTAGAGCCAGGCAAGCCCGACCCCGGCGCTTGCCAAGAAGAGGCCTTTTAGCGCGAGATCCACCGGCGTCTCCACCGACGAGTTCAGCCAGGTTTCGCCGGCGCTTGCGGCCGCGAACGTCATCAGCCCCGCGCGGCCCGCGTGCAGCACCAGGCAAAGCAGCGAGACGGCGGTCAGAGCCCGGGTCCAGGGGGAAAGATCCCGGTAGTCGCCAGCATAGCGGTCGTCGATGTCCGCAGCCAAGACAAGCCCCCCAATCACTCGATCCTAGCGGGACGACGCAGCCTCTCAAGTTCGGCGCTGGCTCTGTTGCGCCAAGAGATTGGCATGACGCATTACCCCAGAGAAGGTCTCAAACCCGAGCCCGGAGCTGGCGTTGTTGCAGGCATACGCCAAGGACTGATCATCAGAAATATTTACAGAAGGGATACGATTGTTGGAAATAGCCGAACCGACCTCAACACTATTGAGTACATTTCCACGATCGTCGAGAAATTTAGAGGAAATCGATGCAGTATATTTCTCGTCACATGAATATCCGTCGCACGCTCGGCCGCGAAGGCTTGCTCCCTCGCCTGCCTCTTCGCGTTTGCGTTGTAGGCCTCGACGAACTGCCAAACCAGAAAGAGCGCGACAATCACCGCCGCAACCAGCGCGATGCGCTTCATCGATGACCGCGCCATTCCGCAACCAAGCCACTAAGGCGGGGCCAAGGTTTCCCGTCAAGGCTGTATCGGCCGTAGTGTAGAGCTGGTGACTATAGGCCCTAGGCGCGGGTCTTGTGCTTGCCGACCACCCGCTCGGTGGAGGCCGGGTACTTCACCAGCAGGGCCGCGGGCCGGATCGGTCGCACGGCGAAATTCCCGCTGCAGTTGGGACAGACCCCGCCGAGCGGACCATCCGCGCAGTCGGCGCAGAAGGTGCACTCGAAGGTGCAGATGCGGGCGTCGGCGCTGTCCGCCGGCAGGTCGCGGTCACAGCATTCGCAGTTGGGGCGAAGGGCGAGCATGGGAATCTCCAGGGCGTCTGCCGATCATCATGGCCTCGAAGGGACTTGGCCGAAATGACGTGGTTCCCTCGATTTCCGCCCTATTCCCCGAACCCCTCCCCGGGCTCGACCGGTTCCAGCCGCAGCAGGCGCGAGTCGGCCACGGCGGCGGTGCGGTGCTTGACGAACTCCCGGTAGTCGGGGTCCCGAACCATGGCCATGAAGGCTTCCGAGCTGGGATACTCGGCGATGAAGGCCAGGTCCCAGACCTCGTCCTGGGGCCCGGTCACCATCACCTGCGGCTTGCCCGCCCAGACCTGCCGCCCGCCCAGCCGCTTGAAGATCGGCGCGGTGGTCCGGCCATAGGCGCGATAGGCCTCCAGGCCGGAGATGTCCTTGCCGTGGTCGGGATGCCCCTCCGGGTACTCGGCTTTCGCCCGCACCCGCACAAGGTTCAGCATCTGGATCGGCTGGTCGCGCGGCAGGGACTTGAACAGTTCCCAGGCCTGGCGATCCGGGTCGATATGTCCGCTCATGGCTGGCTCCTCCAGAGGATCGCATTGACCCAGGGTCCGGGACTCACTACCTACGCGCCCGTTTACCCGGCGCAGATGCTATAGCCGGGCGGGCCTCGACGCCCACCCCTTTGCGACAAGATGGAGCCCCGGAACATGAGCGAGCTGCTGCCTGGCGTCACCGGGGTCCTCGTCCTCGCCGATGGGACCGTTCTGCAAGGCTTCGGGGTCGGCGCGACCGGCGAGGCGGTGGGCGAGGTCTGCTTCAACACCGCCATGACCGGCTACCAGGAGATCCTGACGGACCCCTCCTACATGGCCCAGATCGTCGCGTTCACCTTCCCGCACATGGGCAATGTCGGCACCAATGTCGAAGACCTGGAGCAGATGTCGGGCGGCGCCAGCACGGCGGCCCGCGGCGCGATCTTCCGCGACGTCCCCACCGCCCCGGCCAACTGGCGCGCCGACAGCGACCTGGCGGGCTGGATGACCCGGCGCGGCGTCATTGGCCTGGCCGGGGTCGACACCCGGGCCCTGACCCGGGCGATCCGCGAGAAGGGCATGCCCAACGCGGTCATCGCCCACGCGCCGGACGGCAAGTTCGACCTGGCGGCTCTGAGGGCCAAGGCGGCGGCCTGGGGCGGCATCGAGGGCCTGGACCTGGCCAAGGACGCCTCTTGCCTGCAGCCCTTCGTCTATGAGGAGGGCCTGTATTCCTGGCCCGAGGGCTACGCCAAGCCGGCCGAGACGCCCAAGTACGACGTGGTGGTCATGGACTACGGCGTGAAGCGCAACATCCTGCGCTCCCTGGTCTCCATCGGCGCCCGCGTCACCGTGGTGCCGGCCTCGACCACCGCCGAGGAGGTCCTGGCCCGCAAGCCCGACGGCGTCCTGCTGTCCAACGGCCCCGGCGACCCGGCGGCCACCGGCGAGTACGCCGTGCCTGAGATTCGCAAGCTGGTGGAGAGCGGTACGCCGGTGTTCGGCATCTGCCTGGGCCACCAGATGATGGCGCTGGCCCTCGGCGCCAAGACGGTGAAGATGGAACAGGGCCACCACGGGGCCAACCACCCGGTGAAGGACCTCACCACCGGCAAGGTGGAGATCGTCTCCATGAACCACGGCTTCACCGTCGACCGCGACAGCCTGCCCGAGCCGGTGAAGGAGAGCCACGTCTCCCTGTTCGACGGCACCAATGCCGGCCTGGAGCTCCAGGGCCGCCCGGTCTTCTCGGTGCAGCACCACCCGGAAGCCTCCCCCGGGCCCACCGATTCCCTCTACCTCTTCCAGCGCTTCGCCGACCTGATGGACGCCAAGAAGGGCTAAGCCCTAGATCTTCGCCAGCTTGCCGATCGCCGCCACCGGGCCCGAGGGACCGTCCGCCTTCGAGCCGCCCGGCGGCTCGACGGAGACGGCGATGGACGCGCCTTCCTTGGCCAGGGCCGAGAGGCCCGAGGGCACCGGCAGGGTCTTCGATGTCCCCGGCTCGATGAGGCCGAGCGAGCGCGCCTTGCCGTCGGCGGGGATCAGCCACAGCTCGTGCACGTGCACCGGGTCGGTCCCCGGGGTCACCAGGGACGTGACGATCAGCTTCTTGCGCACCGGGTCATAGGCCGCGACGAACAGGTGCTGGCCACCGCTGGTGTCCAGCCGGGCGTTGAGAAGTTGGGCGAAGTCAGGCTGGGGCGGCGTCACCACCTGCGGCGGCCGCACGGCGAGCACGATCACCGCCACCAGGCTGGCGGCCGCGACGCTCATCCCGCCCATGGCTAGGCCGCGCCACAGCTTCACGCTGGATCCGGCGTTGTCGTTGGCCGGCAGGGCGCGCTCGATCCGCGGCCACAGGCCCACCGGCGCCGAGACGGACGGGATGGCCGCCAGCATGGGGGCCAGGCGCTCGCGCCAGGCGTCGACGTGGGCGGCGAAGGTCGGATCGCGAGCCATGCGCACCTCGGCCGCGGCGCGCTCGGCGGCGGTCAGCACGCCCAAGGCGTGCTCGGCGGCCAGGGCCTCGTCCTCGGGCAGGTTGGGGGTCAGGGGCTCGCTCATGACTCAAGGCACCCCTTGAGCTTGGCCAGGCCCCGGCGGATCCAGCTCTTCACCGTGCCGAGCGGCGCATCCATCCGCGCGGCCAGGGCCTCATAGGTGACGCCGTCGAAGAAGGCGGTGCGGATCACCTTCTCGGTGCGCTCGTCGAGTTCGGACAGGCACTTGCCCAGGGCCTCGCTGGATTGGGCGGCCTCCAGCAGGGCCTCGGCGCGCGGCGCGCCGTCCTCGATCTCCAGCTCTTCCACCGGCTCGGCGTAGGCCAAGGGCCCGCGGGCGCGCAGCCGGTCGATGGCGCGGTTGCGGGCGATGGTGGAGATCCACGTCATGACGCTGGCCCGGCCCGCCTCGAAGCGGTCGGCGCGACGCCAAATCGTGATGTACACCTCTTGCAGCACGTCTTCGCTCTCATCCCTGTTGGAGAGGATACGAAGGCAGACGCCGAAAAGCTTCGAGGACGTGGCCTGGTAAAGTTGTCGCAGGGCCGCGCGGTCGCCCGCGGCGATCCTCGGCATCAACTCGGTAAGCGGATCGATCGCGGAGGTCGCGGGCAAGGGAAGGTCTTTGCTGTGGGAGGTCAGCCCCGAAGCTGCCCCATGCCGTGGTCCGCTGGCAAGGGGGAACGGCGCAACAGGAAGTAGTCTCCCCGCACCGGCGCACCGGCTTCCTGGCGCAGCACGCCGGTGGACTGGTCGACGATCTCGAACAGACCCGCCGCCAGGCCCGAGATATAGCCCCGGGCGTGGGTGTAACGGCCGTTCAGGCGCAGGGAGAAGCTGCCGCCGTCGCCGCCCTCGGTGGAGAAGACGAACCAGCCGCCGGGCTTCAGGGCTCCGGCGGCGGCCTCGAAGACCTCGTCCAGGGCGCCAAGATAGGGCAAGGCGTCGGCGGCGGCGATCAGGTCCCACTGGTCGGGCGTCTGGCGCAGCATGTCGGTGAGGTCGGCCACCTCGAGGGCGTCATAGAGCCCCCTCGCCTGCGCCTTGGCCAACATGCCGGGCGAGAGATCCACCCCGACCAGGGCGCGGGCGTAGGGCCGCAGGACCGGGCCGCAGAGGCCGGTGCCGCAGCCGGCGTCCAGCACCGCCAGGGCGCCGTCGGCGGGAATCTTCGAGGCGATCAGGGCCTGGAGGCGGTCGGGACCCTGATAGCCCAGGCGGCCCACCAGTTTTTCCTCGAAGTCCTCGGCCAGGCCGTCGAAATGCTGCGCCACCAGGGCGGCGGGCTGCCGGGCCACCTTGCGGCCCAGGGCGGCGTCGGCCAGGTGGCGCGCCTCCAGGTTGTCGGGACGCTGGGCCACCCAGGCCTTCGCGACCCGGCCCGCGGCCTGCGGCTCGCCGGCCCAGTCGAGGCACAGCAGGGCGGCCTTGAACAGGACGTCGGCGGGGGCGGCGAGCTTGCCGCAGAGGGCGGCGGCCCGGGACATGTCGTCCTCCAGGGCGGCCACCACGAACTTGGACAGCCGCGCCATCTGGGCGATGTCGGCGTCGTCGGGGCAGAGGGCGGCGGCGGTCTCGAGGTCGCGCTCGGCCTCGTGGAATCGGCCGCACTTGAACAGCGACACCCCCAGGTTGGCGCGCAGCGGGCCGTCCTCGCCGATGATGGCGAGCGTGCGGGCGAAGGCCTCGGCGGCGCCGGCGAAGTCGTCGCGGCCGGCGCGGACCATGGCGCGGATCTGCCAGGCGCCGCCGTTGTCGGCCTCCCGCAGGATGGCCGCGTCACAGGCCGCCTCGGCCTCCTCGAAGCGCTGGGACTGCAGGGCCGCGGCGGCCAGGCTGACCCAGATCGCCGTCTGGGTGGGATCCAGGTGCAGGGAGCGCCGCAGGAACTCGACCGCCTGCTCGTGATCGCCCAAGCCCCCCAGCGCCAGGGCCAGGTTGTTCCAGACCATCGGCTGCCGCGGCGCGGCGTCGGCCACGGCTCGGAAGGCCTCGACGGCGGCCTGGAAATCGCCCCGGGCCTGGCGTTCCAGCCCGTAGCGGGTCAGGGCCACGAGGGAGGCAGAGGTCCCCGCCCCGGCCTCGGCCTGCGGCGTGGCGGTCTCGGCCGGCGGCCCCAGCTTGCGCGCGAATGCAGACATAGCGATCTCCCCAGCCTGACTCAGTCAGGTCGAAGCTGCGCTCGGCGCATGAAATCATGGTTAACGGCGGCCTAAGGTCTCGCCCCGGCCCAGGTCGGCCGGGGCGAGGTCTTGGCTAGAAGCGGGCCTTCACCCCGGCGAAGACGTAGCGCCCGTAGATGTCATAGGCCGCCGTGGTGGAGGTGTTGCCGGTGAGGCCCACGGGGATGTGCTTGTCGAAGGCGTTGTTGATCCCGACATAGACCTCGGTCCCCGCGCCATAGTCGAATTTGTAGCGGGCGATGAAGTCCTGGTACCAGACGGCCTCCACATAGGGCCGGTCGTTGCGCTCCAGGGAGGTGTCCTTGTTGCGCCGGACCTTGTCGATGTACTGGCTCTCCCAGGTGAGGGTCCACGGGCCCTGGCTGTAGGCCACCGAGGAGATGAACGACCAGCGCGGGTTGCCCAGCTCCCCCTCCTGGCGGTCCACCTCGTCTGGACTGTCGGCGAAGGCGTAGGTGCGCAGCTTCTCGGTGTAGTTGGCGGTGATCGAGGAGTTGATCCGCCCGTCCAGCCGCTTCATCGGCCCCCACCAGTCCTGACTCCAGTCGCCGATCGCCCGGCTGTAGGTGAGCTGGATGTCGTAGCCCGCCGTCGTCAGGGCCGCCTGGTTCAGGAAGCTCGACCGGTAGGAGACGATCTGCTTGCTCACCGGATCGCGGATGATCAGGGCGCAGTACTGGGCCGCCAGGGTGGGCCCGTCGACGCACTTGTCGGCGGCGTCCTGCGGATCGAGGAAGCTGATCGCGTCCTCGATCTGGATGTCATAATAATCGACCGTCAGGGCCAGGCCCGGGGCGAAGCGGGGCTGCAGGATGAAGCCCGCCGTCCAGGTCTCGGCGGTCTCGGGCTTCAGGTTGACGTTGCCGCTGGTGACCCCCGGAAACTGGTTGTCCGTGGCGTCCTGGAAGGTCACCCCGAGCGCCGCGCAGTTGGCCGGGCGGTTGGGATCCACCGCCAGGGACGACGCCTCGCAGGGATCGAAGACGCCGCTGAAGCCGGCCGTCGCCGGCAGGAAGGCCTCTGTGATGTTCGGCGCGCGCACCGCCTTGGAATAGGTGCCGCGGAAGCTGAGGTCGCCGATCGGCGCCCAGGTCCCGCCGATCTTGTAGGCGGTGGCGTCCCCGGCGTGGCTGTACTCGGCCTGCCGCACCGCCCCGGTCAGGGTCAGCTCGTGGAAGAACCGGCGGTCCCGCAGGATCGGGGCGTTGAATTCCAGGAAGGCTTCCTTGACCTCGAAGCCGCCGATGGCGTCGGGCTGCGGCGCCGTCTCGGTGATGCCGCTCTGAACCAGCGGGTCGTTGATGTTGCGGCTCTGCTCCTTGCGCCACTCCAGGCCGCCGGCGAAGGCCAGCGGACCGCCGGGCAGGTTGAGGAACCGACTGGTGTCGAAGGTGAAGGTGGCGTCGGCCACCTGCTGGGTGATGGTGTGGCTGCGGTCGGCCTCGAAGCTCACATAGTCGATGGCCGCCCGGGAGTTCTGCGCCCCGAACAGGTTGAAGGGCACGCAGGGCCCGCCCAGCAGTTGGTCGGCCGGCACGGGCGCGTAGCCGGGATACCAGGCCGAGGGCACGTCGCGGCGGCAGCGGATCTGGCCGCTGGCCGGGTCCACCACCGCGTCGATGGCGGAGTTGAAGTTGCCCGGGATCAGGCCGTTGGTCCCGTGGAAGGCGTTCTTGGTGCGGCCGAAGTTGTAGGAGGTCTCCCACTTCAGGTCGGCGAACCCGGCGTCCACCTCCCCTTCGAGCTGGCCCACCACGCGGAAGGTCTTGCGGGTCGTGTCGTCGTTGCGGCCGCCGATGTCGTAATTGACCCGGTTCACATAGAAGAAGGGCTCGGTGGGGAACCGGTCGAGCTGAGCCTGGATGGCCGGGGTGATGAAGGCGTTGTCGGGATCCAGTCCGTATTCGAAGGTTGTGAAGGACGGGCTGAAGGTGTCCAGGACATGGGTCTCGACATACTTCACGTCGCCGATGAACCGCAGCCTGTCGCTGAACTCGTAGCGGAAGGTCGAGGCCGCCCCGAACCGCGCCAGGCGCGGGATCACCACCGCCCCCTCGTCGCTGGATTCGCAGACCGCGCAGGGGCCGGCGAAGGAGCCGAAGAACAGGTTGTTGTCCCCGGTCCGCGGCGGGATCGCCGCCGGATTTCCGGCCGCGTCGAAACCGGTCACCGGGGTCAGGCTGCCGCCGCCGACGATGTTGCCGTAGCGGCTGAAGTACTCGGTCAGGACATAGGGCCGGAAGAGGCGGTCGGGGACGCCGTCGCGGGGTCCGGTGTCGGCGGGGTTCTCGATGGTCGCCCAGTCGGCCAGTCCGTCGATATTCGGGCCGCGCACCCGCTCCTGCTTGTCGCCGAACAGGGTCAGGGTGACGTTGCCGCGGTCGTCGGCGAAGTTCCAGCCACCGGTGGCCGACAGCGAGTAATTCTGGCCGTAGTTGCCATTGATCGGCGAGCCGTACTCGGCGCGGACCTCATAGCCCTCGAAATGATCCTTGAGGATGATGTTGATCACACCGGAGACCGCGTCAGAGCCGTAGATGGCCGAGGCGCCTCCGGTCACCACCTCGACCCGGTCCACCAGGGCCGTCGGAATGCTGTTGAGGTCGACGGCGGTGTCGCCCGCGTCGCCGGCGACATGGCGGCGGCCGTTCACCAGGGTCAGCGTCCGCGAGGTGCCCAGCCCCCGCAGGTCGGGGAAGCTCAGGCCCCCGAGATTGGCCCCGGAATCGGAATTCGCCCGCACGGTGCCCGAGGAGGCGAGCGCCGGAAGCTGGGCCAGGACATCCCCAAGGCTGGAGGTGCCGGCGTTCTCGATGGCGATCGAACCGACCGTGGTCACCGGAGTCGGCTGGTCGAGGTTGGGACGCGGAATCCGCGACCCGGTGACCACGACCTCCGAGACCGAGACGTCCTCCTGGGCAAGGGCCGGCGAGACCCCCAGGAGCAGCGCCGCCGCGCCCGACAGCAGCGAGGTGGACAGCAGATGTGATTTCAACAGCACGAGGTGACTCCCCTTGATATGTCAGGGGAAATCACGGACCCGTGGCGACCTAAGCGGTCGTTTCCCCAACCCAAGGGTGAAACCAGATCAACCCCAGGGCGGGTTCCGCTCGCCTGCGAAGAGAGTTCGCACTGCGGCTTTCATGTCACATTTGTTACGGATTGGCGGGTCCTAGGGCGCCTTGCGGACGATATTGACCTGGCCCGGCGGCGCCTGGTCGATGACCAGCAGCGTCACCGGCTTGCCGTCGAGGGCGACCGCCTGGTGCCACTGGTCGCGGGACTCCACCGCGAACATTCCGGCCCGCAGCACCTGAACCGTGCCGGTGTCGAGGTTGGTGACCTCCAAGGCGCCCTCCTGGATATAGCCGTAGCGCGGGAAGGGATGCTTGTGGGCCGCGATGACGCCCCCGGCCGGGAGGGTGGTCTCGGTGACCGTGACCCGTATCGGCCCCTGGGGCAGCAGGATCGGCTGGCCCGACATGGTGGTGTCGATCACCGCCACGGGCTTGGCGATCGCGCCGGGCGGGGCCTGGGCGGCGGCCGGCGCGGCCAACAGGGCCAGGGCGGCGGCCAGCGGGAACAGCTTCGTCATGTGCAGTTGGCTCCGAATGGGGCGGCGCGGGCGCGCGTTGCTCTGTCTATCAGGGGCTCGTCAGCAACGCCCGCCCGTCTTGCTTTCAGGCGGCTTTTGCGACAAGATGGAGAGGTCAAACTCGTAGGTTCGGCTGACTTTCGACGTGTCCATGGACGCACCGGACCTGCTTCCGATCCCCCCGAAATTTGATCCTCCGTCCGAGAGCTTCGGGCGCGGGGAATATCTATCCAAGGACGAATATCTCTATGTCTACCGGCACCGTGAAATGGTTCAACGGCACCAAGGGTTATGGCTTCATTCAACCCGATGAGGGCGGCGCGGACGTGTTCGTGCACATCTCCGCCGTTGAACGCGCCGGGCTTCGTTCGCTGAACGAAGGCCAGAAGGTCACCTACGAGCTCGAGCGCGACAAGCGCAGCGGCAAGATGTCTGCGGGCAACCTGCAAGTCTAGCTTCGCTGCGGGCCTCGCGCCCTGACGAAGCCTACAGGAATGGGTCGGCGCTTCCCGCGCCGGCCCATTTTCTTTGGCCGGCCGCGCCGCATCCTCGCCTGCGAGCCCCTGCCCGCTTGCGCAGGCCCGACTCCCTCTCTAAACGGGCGCCTTAACCTACAGATTGAACGGGAACGGCGCGCGGCAACGCGCAGCCGCCCTTACGCGCGGACGCAACGATGCCCAAACGGACAGACATTTCCTCGATCCTGATCATCGGCGCCGGTCCCATCATCATCGGTCAGGCCTGCGAGTTCGACTATTCGGGGGTCCAGGCCTGCAAGGCCCTGCGCGCCGAGGGCTACCGCATCGTGCTGGTCAATTCGAACCCGGCCACGATCATGACCGACCCCGATGTGGCCGACGCCACCTATATCGAGCCGATCACCCCGGAGATCGTCGAGAAGATCATCGCCAAGGAGCGCCCGGACGCCCTGCTGCCCACCATGGGCGGCCAGACCGCGCTGAACACCGCCCTGGCCCTCGAGGCCTCCGGGGTGCTGGCCAGGTACGGGGTGGAGATGATCGGGGCCAAGGCCGACGTCATCGACAAGGCCGAGGACCGCCAGAAATTCCGCGACGCCATGGACAAGCTGGGCCTCGAGAGCCCCAAGTCCAAGGCCGCCCACTCCATGGACGAGGCCCTGGAGGGCCTGGAGTTCGTCGGCCTGCCGGCCATCGTCCGCCCGTCCTTCACCCTGGCCGGAACCGGCGGCGGCATCGCCTACAATCTCGAGGAGTTCCACGAGATCGTCGCCCGCGGCCTGGACCTCTCCCCCACCACCGAGGTGCTGATCGAGGAGAGCGTGCTCGGCTGGAAGGAGTACGAGATGGAGG
Organism: Phenylobacterium sp. GW821-FHT12F10; assembly: GCF_058806695.1. Classification (NCBI taxonomy): domain Bacteria; kingdom Pseudomonadati; phylum Pseudomonadota; class Alphaproteobacteria; order Caulobacterales; family Caulobacteraceae; genus Phenylobacterium; species Phenylobacterium sp. GW821-FHT12F10. Next base: position 2,419,037 of record NZ_JBXAPY010000001.1, read on the forward strand.
TGGTCCGCGATAAGGCCGACAACTGCATCATCGTTTGCTCCATCGAGAACATCGACCCGATGGGGGTCCATACCGGCGACAGCATCACCGTCGCCCCGGCCCTCACCCTGACCGACAAGGAATACCAGATCATGCGCGCGGCCTCGATCGCCGTGCTGCGCGAGATCGGCGTCGAGACCGGCGGCTCCAACGTCCAGTTCGCGGTCAATCCCGCCGACGGCCGGATGGTGGTGATCGAGATGAACCCGCGGGTGTCGCGTTCCTCGGCGCTGGCGTCGAAGGCCACCGGCTTCCCCATCGCCAAGGTCGCCGCCCGCCTGGCCGTGGGCTACACCCTCGACGAGCTGATGAACGAGATCACCGGCGGGGCGACGCCGGCCTCCTTCGAGCCCAGCATCGACTATGTCGTCACCAAGATCCCCCGCTTCGCCTTCGAGAAGTATCCGGGCTCCGAGCCGCACCTGACCACCGCCATGAAATCGGTGGGCGAGGTCATGGCCATCGGCCGCACCTTCGCCGAGAGCCTGCAGAAGGCCCTGCGCGGCCTCGAGACCGGCCTGACGGGCCTGGACGAGATCGACATCGAGGGCGCCGACGATCCGGACACCGGCCGCGCCGCCGTGCTGCGCGCACTCGGCATGCCCACCCCTGATCGCCTGCGGGTGATCGCCCAGGCCTTCCGCCACGGCCTGTCGGTGGAGGAGATCCACGGCGCCTGCTCCTACGAGCCCTGGTTCCTGCGCCAGCTGGAGACCCTGGTGCGCACCGAGGGCCACATCCGGGCCGCCGGCCTGCCCGTCACCGCACAGGGCTTCCGCGCCCTGAAGGCGCAGGGCTTCTCCGACGCCCGCCTGGCCAAGCTCACCAATACCCCCGAGGCCAAGGTCCGGGCCCTGCGCCAGGAGTTGGCCGTCCGCCCGGTCTTCAAGCGCATCGACAGCTGCGCCGGCGAGTTCCGCGCCGCCACGCCCTACATGTATTCGACCTACGAGACCGGCGCGCTTGGCCAGGAGCCCGAGTGCGAGAGCGACCCCACCGACCGCAAGAAGGCCATCATCCTGGGCGGCGGTCCCAACCGGATCGGCCAGGGGATCGAGTTCGACTACTGCTGCTGCCACGCCGCCTTCGCCCTGGCCGACCTGGGCGTCGAGTCGATCATGGTCAACTGCAACCCGGAGACCGTGTCGACGGACTACGACACCTCCGACCGCCTCTATTTCGAGCCGCTGACCGCCGAGGACGTGCTGGAGCTGATCGCCGTCGAGCAGCGCAACGGGACCCTGCTGGGGGTCATCGTCCAGTTCGGCGGCCAGACCCCGCTGAAGCTGGCCCAGGCCCTCGAGGACGCCGGCATCCCGATCCTGGGCACCAGTCCCGACGCCATCGACCTGGCCGAGGACCGCGAGCGCTTCCAACAGCTGCTGCACAGGCTGGAGATCGCCCAGCCGATCAACGCCATCGCCCGCAGCCGCGACGAGGCCTTCGCCGGCGCCCACGCGGTGGGCTACCCCATCGTGATCCGTCCCTCCTACGTGCTCGGCGGCCGGGCCATGGAGATCATCCGGGACGACGAGCAGCTCGAGCGCTACGTCAACACCGCCGTCCAGGTGTCCGGCGATAGTCCGGTCCTGATCGACCAGTATCTCAGCCGCGCCACCGAGGTGGACGTCGACGCCATCTGCGACGGCAAGGACGTGTTCGTGGCCGGCGTCATGGAGCACATCGAGGAGGCCGGGGTGCACTCGGGCGACAGCGCCTGCTCCCTCCCCCCCTTCTCCCTGAAGCCGGAAACCATCGCCGAGCTGAAGGCCCAGACCGTGCGCATGGCCCTGGCGCTGAACGTGAAGGGCCTGATGAACGTGCAGTTCGCCATCGAGGAGCCGCACTCGGAGACCCCGCGGATCTTCGTCCTGGAGGTGAACCCGCGCGCCAGCCGCACCGTGCCCTTCGTGGCCAAGACCATCGGCAAGCCCCTGGCCGCCATCGCCGCCAAGGTGATGGCCGGCCGGCCCCTGTCGGAGTTCGACACCAGCGAGCCTCCCTATGACCATATCGCGGTGAAGGAAGCCGTCTTCCCCTTCGCCCGTTTCGCCGGGGTCGACACCATCCTGGGCCCGGAAATGCGCTCCACCGGCGAGGTCATGGGCCTCGACTGGCGTCGCGAGGGTGAGGACCTGGCGCCGGCCTTCGCGCGCGCCTTCGCCAAGGCCCAGCTCGGCGGCGGCGTCACCCTGCCCAAGACCGGCTGCGTGTTCGTCTCGGTCCGCGAGGCCGACAAGCCTTGGATCGTCGAGCCGATCCGCCTGCTGCTGGGCCAGGGCTTCCGGGTCCTCGCCACCGGCGGCACCGCGGCCTATCTGGGCGAACAGGGCCTGGCCGTCGAGCATGTGAAGAAGGTGCTGGAGGGCCGGCCCCACATCGTCGACGCCATGAAGAACGGCGAGGTCCAACTGGTCTTCAACACCACCGAGGGCAAGCAGTCAGTGGCCGACAGCTTCGAGATCCGCCGCACGGCCCTGATGATGAAGACCCCCTACTTCACCACCGCCGCCGGCGCCCTCGCCGCCGCCCAGGCCATCGCCGAGACCGCCAAGGCGCCCCTCGAGGTCCGTCCGCTGCAGAGTTACGCCTGATCGGCTAGAGCGCCCCGGCCATCTGGGCGAACATCACCCCGGCCGCCGCCGCCATGATCGCCACCGCCGCCCAGCCCACCACGCGCTGGACCGGGGTGGCGGTGAAGGCGCCCATGATCGACTTGCGGGTGGCCACCAGCATGATCACCACCATCAGCGGCACGGCGATCACGCCGTTGATCACCGCGCTCCAGAACAGGGCGCGGATCGGGTCCAGGGGCGAATAGTCGAGGATCACCCCGGCCAGGATCGCCACCCCGATCACCCCGTAGAAGCCGTGGGCTTCGCTGAAGCGGCTCTCCAGGCTGGCCTTCCAGCCCATGGCCTCGGAGAGCGCATAGGCCGCCGAGGCCGCCAGCACCGGCACCGCCAGCAGGCCGGTGGCGACGATGCCCAGGGCGAACAGGATGAAGGCCAGGTCCCCGGCCATCGGCCGCAGGGCCATGGCCGCCTGGGCCGCGGTCTGGATCTGGGTGATCCCGGCCGCGTGCAGGGTGGCGGCGGTGGCCAGCATCACGAAGAAGCCGATGCCGTTGCCGTAGGCCATGCCCAGATAGGTGTCCCAGCCGATCCGCTTGAGTTCGTACTCGGCCTCCTCGGGGTGCTCGGTGAGGGGGTGTTCGTTGGGGTGAAGGGTGACGTCCTCCACCTCCTCGGCGGTCTGCCAGAAGAACAGGTAGGGACTGATGGTGGTGCCGAACACCGCCACCACCACCGTGGCCGTCGCCAGGTCGAGCTGGATCCGAGGCGCGATGGTCTGGGCCACCACCTCGGTCCAGGGGATGTGGGTCGCGAACGCCACCGCCACATAGGAGAACAGGGCCAGCGTCATCCACTTCAGGAAGCCCACATAGCGGTGGTAGGGCACGAAAACCTGAAGTAGCAGGGAGAAGACCGCCAGGCCCAGGGTGAAGACGTGCCGGCTTCCGCCGAACACCAGCTGGGCGGCCTCGCCCATGGCCGCGACGTCGGCGGCGATGTTGAGCACATTGGCCAGCAGCAGCAGACCCACGACGCCCAGCACCACCCAGCGCGGGAACGTCCGGCCGATATTGGCCGCCAGGCCCCGGCCCGTCACCCGCCCGATCCGGCCGCAGACCGACTGGAAGGCCGCCATGAAGGGATAGGTGAGGAAGGCGGTCCACAGCATGCCCAGCCCGAACTGGGCGCCGGCCTGGCTGTGGGTGGCGATGCCGCCCGGATCCTCGTCGGCCGCTCCGGTGATCAGACCCGGACCAAGGGCGGTGAAGGGATTGAACCGCCGCCGCGTCGCCGTGGTGGTCGCCTCCGCCGGGCTTGAAGCCGGAGCCCTGCGCGCGTTCTCGCCCTTGTCGATGTCCATGCCTCGACATCTCATAGTCCGCGCCCGCTACACAACAGCTTGACCAGAGGCCGCGACAATTGACCGAACGCGGTTTGGGGAGCACGCTTCGGTTGTCGCCTTGCTTCGGCAGGCGCGAAGGGCGTGCTTCCGGCGGCCCCTGATGACTGACCGGACTAAGCCCTAGAGGGCGCCTGTCGCAGTCTGGCGTGAGGACTTGTTCCTCCAACAGAATGCGAGGGAAACGCCATGTCAGAAGATCTCAAGACCGGCGAAGGCGCCGTCCATCACCACAAGAACCGGCACCTCTATGAACGTTTCGAGGGGCTGATCGGCGTGTTGATGGTCGCCGCGGTCGTCGTGCTGGCCATCGGGCTGATCTACGGCGTCATGACCACCGGCGACTCGACGCCCGCCTGGATGCGCTAGAGCCCACCGGCGGCCTGGTCTGGCCGCGGGACGCGCTTCAGAGCGTCCGCGCCAGCACCGGGTCGTCGTAGACCCTGGCGCCCACCTTGAACTTGCGCACGCCCACCTCCACGAAACCCTGGCGGGCGTAGAAGGCCATTGCGCGCTCATTTTCGCGATAGACCCCCAACAACATGCGGCCAGATCCCGCCGCCCGGGCGCCCTCCAGCGCCGCCGCCATCAGCCTCCCGCCCAGACCCGAGCCGTGGAACCTGTGCAGCAGGTAGATCCGCTTCAGCTCGACATCGCCGGCCTCCGAGGGTGTCGGCAGGTCCGGCGGACAGAGCACGGCGTAGCCCACCGGCGCCTGGCCCTCCGCCATCTCCGCGATCCACAGCCGATGATCGGGCCGGGCCAGGGCCCGGGCGTAATAGGCCTCCCCATGCTCCGTCGCGCAGTGATCCAGGATGTCGGCCACCGGCAGGGTCCCGGCATAGGTCTCGAGGAAGGTGGCCTGCCCCACCAGGGCGAGCGCCGCGGCGTCGCCGGGGCCGCAGGGCCGGATCGTGATGCTCATGCTCGCGCATCTAGCACGGCTGACGCTGCGTGATGCTGGCGAAGACCCCGGCCCTGCGCTAGGCGTCAGGCAAGTTCGAACAACAGGTCTGGGGAAACGACATGACGGGACGCGTTTCAGGCAAGGTGGCGCTGATCACCGGCGGGGCGAGCGGCATCGGGCGCGGTTGCGCCGAGCGTCTGGCCGAGGAAGGCGCGATCGTCGTCATCACCGACCTGCAGGACGACAAGGGCGCGGAACTGGCCGCGGCCATCACCGCCAAGGGCGGCAAGGCCCAGTACCATCACCACGACGTCACCTCCGAGGAGGCCTGGATCAAGGTGGCCGCGGCCATCAAGGCCGACCACGGCCGGCTCGACATCCTGGTCAACAACGCCGGCATCGGCATCTCCGGCTCGGTGCTGGACATGGCGCTCAGCGACTTCCAGCGCCAGGTGGCGATCAATCTGGACGGGGTCTTCCTGGGCGTGAAGCATTCCATCCCGGTGATGCGCCTCAGCGGCCAGGGCGGCTCGATCATCAACATGTCCTCGGTGGCCGGCCTCAAGGGCTCGGCGATCCTGGCCGGCTACTGCGCCACCAAGGGCGGCGTGCGCCTGTTCACCAAGGCCGTGGCCATGGAGTGCGGGAACGCCAAGGACGGCATCCGGGTCAATTCCGTCCATCCGGGCATCATCGAGACCCCGATCTGGGACGACATCATCGGCACCGGCGAGCCCGGCGACAACGCCCGCCCGCCCCGGCCGCAGGTGCTGGACGCCATGAGCGCGGACGCGGTGCCCCTGGGCGGCAAGGGATATCCCCTGGACATCGCCAACGGCGTCCTCTGGCTGGCCTCCGACGAGAGCCGCTATGTCACCGGGGCCGAATTGGTCATCGACGGCGGCCTCTCGGTGAAGTAACCGGCGGCCCATGACCGCCACCCTGCACGTGATCTTCGGCCCCTCGGGCGCCGGCAAGTCCACCTACGCCCAGCAGCTCGCCCGCCGCGAGCCGGCGATCTGCTTCGCCATCGACGAGTGGATGGCCCGGCTGTTCGCCGCCGACATGCCCGAGCCGCTGGAGTTCGAGTGGATGATGAGCCGGGTCGAGCGTTGCGAGGCGCAGATCTGGTCGGTGGCCGCCGCCGCCATGGCCGCCGGGACCTCGGTGGTCCTGGACCTCGGCCTGATGCGCCGGTCGGACCGGGCGCGGGTCGCCGAGATCGCGGAGGCCTGCGAACTGCCGATCCAGTTCCACTTCGTCACCGCCGCCCCGGAGGTCCGCCGCGCGCGGGTCCTGGAGCGCAACGAGGTGCGCGGCGAGACCTTCGCCATCGAGGTCAGCCCCGACATGTTCGACTTCATCGAGGGCGTCTATGAGGCGCCCGAGGCCGAGGAGCTGAGGGGCGCCATCGTCTCCGAGAGCGCCTGACCGCGCTCAGCGCATCGGCGGGAACAGGTGGGCCGGCCAGGTGGCGTCGGCGGCCCGGTGATAGGCCTCCCGGTGGGTCAGGCGGGCGTTGTAGTCCAGCAGCACCGGATGCTCCGGCAGCTCCTTGCGGTAGAGCGAGGTGGAGATCACCGAGCCCAACATGACGTCGGCGGCGGAGAACCGGTCCCCCAGCAGGTAGTCTCGGCCCTTCAGGCTCTCGGTCAGGACGTGGACGACGTCCTCATAGTCGCCGAAGCCGGTCTCGCGGCCGGGCAGGTCGATGTGCTTGCCGTGCAGCACCAGCAGCGGCTCCAGCACCGCCGTCGAATAGACCATCCACTTCAGATAGGCGCCGCGCTCCACCTCGTCGATCCTGGGCGCCAGGGTCCCGTAGCCGTAGCGGTCGGCCAGGTAGAGGCAGATGGCCGGGTTCTCGCTGACCACCACCTTGCCGTCGGTGATGGTGGGCACCTTTCCCGACGGATTGAGCTTCAGGTATTCAGGCTTCTTCTGGTCGCCCTTGGCGATGTCGACGGTCTGGACCTGGAAGGCGACGCCCAGCTCCTCCAGCAGCCAGTAGGCCGTGAAGGCCCGACTGGCGGGCGAGTGGTAGAGGGTGATCCCTCGTTTGGCGGCCATTAAGTGTCGTCTTTCGTTGCAGCGCCAATCTAGGCGCCCCGTCAGACCGGCGCCACCGCGCGCCGCCGTTTGCGTCCCGGTTCTGCGACGCAAATCTGGCCGCGGGGATTATGCTGCATTGCACCCCTTGAGTTTTCACACCCTGGCTTCTATCCTCTATCCCCCCGGTCGCCTGCGCCCGCGGCCGGAACACAAACCCAAGGGCGAACCCGAGTCACCTATCTGCCATGGAAAAAGTCCCGATGACCGCCGAGGGCTATCAAGCCCTCGACGAAGACCTGAAGCGTTTGAAAACCCTGGAGCGACCAGCAGTGATCGCGGCCATCTCGGAAGCTCGCCAGCATGGCGACCTCTCGGAAAACGCCGAATACCACGCTGCGAAGGAGCGCCAAGGCTGGATTGAAGGCCAAATCGCCGACATTGAAGATCGGATGGCCCGCGCACAGGTCATCGACGTGTCCAAACTTTCCGGCACTCAGGTAAAGTTCGGCGCCACGGTCTCCGTCGTCGACGAGGACACCGAGGACGAGGCTCGCTACCAGATCGTTGGCGAGCACGAAGCCGACGTGAAGTCGGGCAAGATCTCCATCGCCTCTCCGATCGCGCGCGCGATGATCGGCAAGGAGATGGGCGATGTCGTCGAGGTCAACACCCCCGGCGGCACCAAGGCCTACGAGATCCTCAAGGTCGAGTGGGTCTAGCTAGGTCTTAGCTGAGACAAAAAGGTCGTTATTGTGAAGCTGGCGAGAGTCAGCTTCCCGACTCGCGCCTGAACACGGAACCTGCGCTTGGCGAAAACCCCCGACACGCCGCCGCTCGTCATCTGGGCCGTCTCCGACGGGCGCGCCGGGATGGAAAGCCAGGTCGTGGGCCTGGCCAACGCCATCGCGGCCAAGCGCAAGGCGCAGGTGGTGGTCAAGCGCGTCGCCTGGAAGGGCCGCATCGGCCGTCTGCCCTGGTGGCTGAATCCCTTCCCGCTGCGGGCCCTCAAGCCTGAGAGCGGGATCGTTCCGCCGTGGCCCGACATCTGGCTGGCCGCCGGCCGCGCCACCCTGCCGCTCTCCATCCGCCTCAAGGCCTGGTCGAAGAACACCACCTTCGTGGTCCAGACCCAGGACCCGCGGATGCCCACCGGCCTGTTCGACCTGGTGATCCCGCCCAAGCATGACCGGCTGCAGGGGGAGAACGTCTTTCCCATCACCGGCTCCCCCAACGGGATCAACGCCAAGCGCCTGAAGGCCGAACTCGCCCGCTTCAAGAAGCTGATCGATCCCCTGCCCCGGCCCCGGGTGGCCGTGGTGATCGGCGGCAAGTCCAAGGCCCACAACCTGTCGGTGGAGCGCGCCGCGGCCATCGCCCACGAGATCGAGCTGCCGATCGCCCAGGAGGGCGGCTCGGTGATGGTCACCTTCTCCCGCCGCACCCCGGACGCCGCCCGGGCCCTGCTGACCGCGCGGTTGAAGCACATGCCCGGAGTGATCTGGGATGGCGAGGGCGAGAACCCCTATTTCGCCTTCCTGGCGGCGGCCGACTACATCCTGGTGACCGAGGATTCCACCAACATGGCCACCGACGCGGCCTCCACGGGAAAGCCGGTCTTCATCGTCAAGATGGAGGGGGAGAGCCTGAAGTTCCGCCTGTTCCACGAGGACCTGGAACGGCTTGGCGCCGCCCGACCCTTCGGCGGCGCCTTCCACAAGTGGAAATATCCGCCGCTGGCCGAGACCGACCGCGCCGCCGCCGAGGTGCTGCGCCGCTATGACGAACGGACTCCCGCGTGAGCGTCGAGATCCGCCCCGCCACGCCGGCCGACCTGGCCGCCATCCTGGCCCTGGACCCGGTGGCCCGCCGCGAGGAGCGCCGCCACGACTATGTCAGCCGCGCCGTCGCCGGCGACCGGGGCATGGATGTCCGCGTGCTGGTGCTGGACGACGAGGTCGCCGGCTACGCCATCATGGCCGAGTTCTTCGGCCACCCCTTCCTGGAGCGGATCTACACCGGCGAACGCTTCCTGCGCCGGGGCGTGGCCGCCGCCCTGATGGCCAATATCGAGGCCAATTTCGAGGGCGACCGCATGTTCGTCTCCTGCAACGAGTCCAATGAGGTCATGCGCACCCTGCTGGTGGCGCGCGGCTACCGCGTCTCGGGCATGGTGGAGAATCTCGACCCCGGCGATCCGGAGCTGTTCTTCGTGATCTTCCGCGACGCCCTGGACGCCGCCATCGAGGCCGCCAGTTAGGGGCCGATGCCGGGTCCGGTCGCCGCCAGACCCCGTCTCTACGCCCGCCTATGAACCCCACCTCGGCGGGCCCCTCCGGCCCGCTCATGTCGGAAGGGTGGTCTCATGGCCGTGCTCAGCAACAAGGTCGCCATCGTCACAGGCGCCAGCTCAGGAATTGGGGAAGCCGTAGCCAGGCTCTTTGCCCGCGAAGGCGCAAAGGTCGTGGTCACGGCGCGCCGTGCGGCGGAACTGTCGGCCCTGGTCGAGGAGATCGCGCGTCACGGCGGCGAGGCGGTCGCCGTGCCAGGCGACGTCCGCCACGAGGCCCTGGCCGAGGCCCTCGTGGCGACCGCAACCGCCCGGTTCGGCGGTCTGGACATCGCGTTCAATAACGCCGGGGTCCTGGGCGAGATGGCTCCCGCGCCGGGGATTTCGGCCGACGGCTGGCGCGCCACCCTGGAGACCAACCTCACCAGCGCCTTCCTCTGCGCCAAGCACCAGATTCCGGCCATGGTCCTGCGCGGAGGCGGTTCGATCATCTTCACCTCCAGCTTTGTCGGCCACACGGTCGGGTTCCCCGGCATGGCGGCCTATGCGGCCAGCAAGGCCGGCATGGTCGGGCTGACCCAGGTGATCGCCGCGGAATTCGGCGCCCAAGGGGTCCGCGCCAACGCCATCCTGCCCGGCGGGACCGACACCGCCGCTGGCCGTGAAGTGGCCAACACGCCGGAGGCCCGCGCCTTCATCGCCCAGTTGAACGCGCTGAAGCGTCTGGCCGAGCCGGAGGAGATCGCCCGCTCGGTGCTTCACCTGGCCTCCGACGCCTCCAGCTTCATGACCGGGACGGCCATGCTGGTGGACGGAGGTGTCTCCATCAACCGGACCTGATCCTCCACAGCCTGTGCTTTAGAGCCGCCTTCCCAGCGCCCCGCTTTGGGCCTTCCATGCACGGGAAATGATTCCCGCCCGCCCCCGCATCCTGTTCGTCGCCAACGCCGGCCCCGAGGTCGGCGGCGGCCACGTCATGCGCTGCATCACCCTGGCGCGGGCCCTGGGAGAGCGGGGCGCCGACTGCGCCTTTGTCTGCACCCCGGCGGTGGCGGCCCTGCTGGAGGTCTTCGGCCCGGAGATACCCCGCGAGGAGGCCACCTCGCTCGAGCCCGACGACATCGCCGACGCCCTGACCGGCGTGCGCTTCGACGCCGTGGTCTTCGATCACTACGGCCTGTCGCGCGGCCACCACGAGGCCCTGGCCAAGGGGCGCTCCAGCCTGGTGATCGACGATCTGGCCGACCGGCCGCTGGCGGCCAATGTGGTGCTGGACTCCGGTCCCGGCCGCCAGGCCAGTGACTACGCCCTGTTCACCGACCAGAAGACCCGCCTGCTGCTGGGCCCCGAATACGCCCCCGTCCGGCCGGAGTTCGCCCATCTTCGCAACGCCGCCCTGTCGCGGCGCGGGGGCGAGGTGCGCCGCGTGCTGGTGGCGCTCGGCCTCACCGACGTCGGCGGCGTCACCGCCCGGGTGGTGGAGCGCCTGCGGCAGAGGCTGAGCGGCGTCGCCCTCGACGTGGTGCTGGGGGCCGGCGCGCCGAGCCTGCCTGGACTGCTGAAGATCGCCGCCCGCGACCCGCGCATGACCATCCACGTCGACACCCAGGAGATGGCGCGACTGATCCTCGAGGCCGATATCGCCATCGGGGCGGCGGGCTCCAGCATCTGGGAACGCTGTGTCCTGGGCCTGCCCTCCGCCATCCTGGTCCTGGCCCAGAACCAGCAGGGCGCCGCCGACGCCCTCGCCGAGCGCGAGGCCGCCCTGGTGATCGACGTCAACGCCGACAATCTGGACGGACGGATCGACCGGGCCATCGTGCGGCTGATGACCGACGCCCCCCTGCGCGCCCGGCTCAGCGCCGCCAGCGCCGCCATCTGCGACGGCCTGGGGGCCGGACGGGCGGCCGAGGCCTTCCTGCAGGTGATCGCCAGCCGCGACAGCCTGCCTCACCCCGAGCCGTCTCAACCTTAACGCTCTTTTCGCAACCGGGGGCGCACGATCCTCGAAACGCGGGGAGGGCGCCGAACGCGCCCCATGACGACGGTATGGACGAACTTGGCTTGATCCGGAGCTCGCAGGCTCCGAGCGTCCGCATCATCGGCGGCGGGCTCACCGGCATACTGGCCGCCTTCGAGGCCCATCGCCTCGGCTGTCGCCGCATCGAACTCCACGAGCGCTTCGACCAACTCGGCGGAAGCGCCTGGCCCCGCCGCGACCATGGCCTGGAACTGCGCCCCGAGCGCCTCTATTTCGGCCAGGCCGGCGACCCGGCCCGCGCCCTTCTGGAGGCCAACGGCCTGGCCTTCGAGGACTTCGAGAACCGCTTCGGCTCGGTCAGCCCGGCCCCCGGCGGCGACCTGGTCTTCACCCACGACTTCGAAGGCCCGGCCCTGCGCACCCGAAAGCTGGACCTGGGGCCGGTCACCGGCGACAGCCTGGCCGACAGGATCCGCGCCTATCCCCATGATATCGCCCAGCAACTGACTCGCTATTGCCAGTGGGCCCTGGGCGCCTGGCTCGACGAAGTTTCGGCCGAGGCGGCCATGCCCCTGGGGATCAGGCGCGTCCACGCCACCCAGATCGAGACCTGCGAGCTGGCGCGGGCCAAGCGCGCCGACCCTATCTATGACGGCATGTACGGCATCCCCCGCGCCCTGTGGGGCCGGCTGCAGAACCTGACCGCCAGCCTGCCGGCGGAGGGCTTCCAGACCTTCTTCCAGCGCTGCCGCGCGTCCCTGGAGCGGCTGGGGGTGACGATCCACACCGCCTCGATGGTCTCGCCGCAGCGGGCCTTCGCCGCCCGCGAGGCGGGCGAGCTGGTGGTCTGGGCGGCTGACCCGACCCCGCTGTTCTCGCCGCTGGATCTGGAGCCGCCCAAACGTCTGGCCAAGAGCCTGGTGAGCTACATCTTCAAGGCCCGCTATGCCGGTCCCCTGCCCTTCCACGTGCGCAACTTCACCGCCGAGGGCGCGGTCTTCCGGATCCACCTCTATGAGTGCCGCGGTCAGGCCCTGCTGAGCGCCGAGTGCGTGGCCGAGGTGTCCGACAGCGACCTGCGCCGCGAGGTCCACCGGCTGATGTCGGGCTTCGGCGGCGCGTCCCTGCACCTGGACGAGACCCTGTCGATCCAGATCGAGCCGCGCTGGGGTCAGCACTCTGTGGACGCCGCGCGCAAGCTGTCGGTCCTGCACGGCGCGCTGGCCCGCAGCCAGGGGGCCAGCTTCGTGGCCGGGGCCTGGGAGGCCCAGGACCCATCGGCCTCCTTGGCGGAAATCTCGGCGTCCCTCGTCCGCGCGCTCGACCTGCAGCAGGCCGAGGCGGTCGCCGCCTAACCCACCATTTCCCAGGTCAGGGGCTCGCCCCGCTTGAGATCGCGAGCGGCGGGCTTGCCCAGCACCTTCTCGAGATCGGCCGGCGGCAGGCCGTTTCCCGGCCGGATCGAGCGGACATTGGCCCGGCTCAGCACCTCCCCCGCCTTCACGTCGGCGCTGACATAGAGGGAGCGGCGGAACTGGCGGTTGGCCTTTTCCGAGCCCAGCAGGTCGTAGTGGGCGACGCCCAGCGCCGTCCAGGCGTCCTTGCAGTCGCGCACCAGGCCGGTGAATTCCGCGGGCTCCAGGCTGAAGGCCGCGTCCGGCCCGCCGTCCGACCTCGCCAGGGTGAAGTGCTTCTCGATCACGCAGGCGCCCAGAGCGATGGCGGCGATGGAGGCCGCGGCCCCATGGGTGTGGTCGGAGAGACCGATGGGGCAATCGAAGCGCCGGGCCATGTCGGCGACGGTGCGAACATTGGCGTCCTCGAGCGCTGCCGGATAGCTGGAGACGCAGTGCAGCAGCACCACGCCGGGCGCGCCGGCGGCGAGCGCCGTATCGCGGGCGGCGGCCATCTCAGCCAGGTTGGCCATGCCGGTGGAGATGATCAGCGGCTTGCCCCTGGCCGCGGCGTAGGCGATCAGCGGCAGGTCGATCGCCTCGAAGGAGGCGATCTTGAAAGCCGGCGCGCCCAGGCTGTCCAGCAGGTCCACCGCGGTCTCGTCGAAGGGGCTGGAGAACAGGGTCACCCCCCGCTCGGCGGCGCGCGCGAACAGGGCCGCGTGCCACTCATAGGGGGTCTGGGCCTCCTGGTAGAGCTCGTACAGGCTGCGCCCGTCCCACAGGCCACCGTGGATTTTGAACTCCGGGCGGTCGACGTCCATGGTGATGGTGTCGGCGGTGTAGGTCTGGATCTTTATGGCGTCGCAGCCGGTGTCGGCGGCCGCGTCGATCATGGTGAGCGCCCGGTCCAGACTGCCGTTGTGGTTCCCCGACAACTCGCAGATCACATAGGGCGAGTAGCCCGCGCCGATCCTGCGGCCGGCGATCTCGATATGGGGGGCGTCAGGCATGGGGCGACCGGAAAGCTTGAACCCCGACCTTAGCCCCCCCCGTTGAAGCAGGCGTTAACCACGCGACCCGGCGTCTAGCCCAGGGAGATCCAGCCGGAAGGCAGCGCAGAGGCCGTCACGCCGACGAGGACGATGCGATCCGCGCCGCCGAGGTCGATCACCGTGTCGGTGCCCTCCTGATGGACGCTGTAGGGTGGCGCGCCGTCGACGATCACCCGATCACCCTCGGCGTAGTTGAAGTCGATCACCCGATCGAGCCCACCGTCGACGAATGCGTGGAACATGTCGGCCCCCGCGCCGCCCGAGATGGTGTCATCTCCCCGATCGCCCCAGAGCAGGTCGTTCCCACCGCCGCCATCGACACTGTCATTGGCCTGCCCGCCGCGCACCCAGTCATCGCCGTCCCCGCCGAGACAAGTGTCGGCGCCGAGATTGCCGTAGACCACGTCTCCACCGGCCTCGCCCACCAGCAGGTCATCGTCCTTGCCGCCGACCACCCAGTCGTCACCCGCCCCCCCCCGCAGGGTGTCGTTCCCCATGTTGCCGTGCATGTCGTCGAAGGCTTCGCCGCCGGTCAGACTGTCATTGCCGGCCTCACCGCGCAGGAGGTTGAAGCCACCGGCCGGCTCCACCCCGTTGACACCCGCGCCCGCAAATAGAATGTCATCCCCGTCTCCCCCCATCAGGGTGTCAGAGCCAAGCCCTCCGCCCAGGGTGTCGGCGGCGGCCGAACCCACCAGGGAATCGTTGCCCTCGCCGCCTTCCAGGCCCTCGATGGAAACGAAGGTGGCGAAGGTTCTCGGGTAGTAGTCGTATAAGGGCCCGCTTCGGCCCCAGCCCTCCGCGCTCTGCGCGAAGCCTAGTGACAGGTCGGCGATCACATTCCCTGCAAAGGGTGACTGGCCGTCGCGTATGGTCCCAAACGATATGGTGTCCCGGCCAGGCCCGCCGTCGATGCGATTCTCGGACGCCCCACCGCTCATCGTCGAGTGGTCGATGATGAAGAAGACGTCGTCGCCCCCACCACCACTTAGCGTGTTGGCGCCCTGCCCTCCAAATATGGCGTCAGTCTGCTCGGTCCCGACGATGCTGTCGTTGCCGATCCAGCCGTGAAGCCAGGCAGCATAGGCTGGGTTGTGGGCGGCGCCGACCACGGTGTCGTTCCCCGCGTCGCCGTAGGCTTCCTGCCCGCCGGACAGACTGTCGTCGCCGCCACCGCCGCGGATGGAGCTATTGTCCGGAGTACCGACCAAGGTGTCGGGCCCGATCGTTCCGATGATCGACATGCGTGAATCCCCACCTCCGATAGAAAGGGGTGGCCGCAACACGTCAAGAGTGCTCGCCCGCGGCGGCCTGCCACGCCCTCACGATGACGAGGGGCGGTCCTAGATTGGCTTGGCGCCCGGGACCGCCAGGTCCGAACCGTCGACGCCGCCCTCGGTCTCCACCACGACCGCCCCTAGGGCGGCGACCTCCTCGAGCTTGGCGAGGTTGGCCTCGTGGCCGGCGCGGTCGAGGCGGTAGAACATGATGGCGCCTATGGCCATCAGGGCGAACAGGGCGGTGGACGGCAGGTAGAGCAGGGCCAGGTGGGTCATGACGGCCGGGTCCAGGGTCTCGGGCTTGGCCTTGTCCGGCATGCCCACCCACAGCAGCAGGAAGCCTGGGATGATGCTGGCCACCGACCCGGCGATCTTCTGCAGGACGTTGTCGGCCGACAACAGCAGGCCTTCCGAGCGGCGGCCGGTGGCGAGCTGCGACTCCTCCACCACGTCGGCGATCATCGAGGCGGTGAGGATGGCGGCGGCCGTGGCGAAGGCGCCGTAGAGCGTCCGGTCCAGGAGCAGGATGGCGGTCAGCCCGCTGGTGCCGTTCCACGACTGGGGAATGATCCCCAGCAGGCGCAGGGTGATCGGGGTCAGAGTGGTCGCCAGGGCCAGACCCATCAGGATCGCACAGGCCCGCTTCTTGCCGTAGAGGCGCGACACCAGGGGCGCGAGAATGAGGGCCAGCAGACTGCCCAGCATGGTCCCCCCGACGATGAAGGCCAGGTTCCCCGACCCCATGCCCCACAGATAGGTCTGGAAGTAGATGTTGAGCCCATTGCTGAGGCCGGCGCCGACCCCGACGAACAGGGCCGAGAGCGACACCACCAGGAAGTTGCGGTTGGACATGGTGACCAGCATCTCCTTGACCACCGTCAGGATGCTGATGCTGCGCGCCGCGGGCTGGTGCAGGAAGGGGATGAACCTCTGGGTCGCCAGGCAGGCCACCAGGATGGAGAAGATCATCAGTCCCCCCACCACCAGGGCGTAGGGGGCGTAGCCCTCGGGATTGAGCTGACCGCGGATCCTCTCGCCGTTCGGCCCCACCTTGTCCTTGAGGAAGACCAGCCAGCCCATGACCGCGGCCGCGCTGCTGGCGAAGATGGCGAAGAAGTAGCGGAAGGTCAGAAGCTGGGTGCGGTCGTGATAGGCCGGCGCCAGTTCCGGGGTCAGGGCCGTGGCCGGCACCTCGTAGAGGCTGATGGTCGCCTTGGCGGCGATGACCATCACGATCATGTAGCCGGTGATCGCCGCGTCGGACCAGCCCTGCGGCGGATGGAACAGGGCCACCAGGGTGACGGCGGCCGGCAGGGCCGCGAAGTACATGAACGGGTGCCGCCGCCCCCAGCGGGAGCGCCAGTTGTCGGAAATCTGTCCGATGAAGGGGTCCCAGAGGGCGTCGAAGAGGATGGTGACCGCCAGGCCGATGCTGACCCAGTGCGGCGGCAGGCCGACGATCTGGTTGTAGTAGAGCAGCAGCAGACCCATCAGCTGGGTCTTCACGCCAAACGCAACGGTCCCGAAGCCATAGGCCAGCTTGATGGGCAGGGTCAGCTTGGGCCGACGGGCCGCGACGTCGCTCACGAGGTTTCCTCCTTTTGCCTGAGCCGATTGCGCCTGAATTCCGCGCCTCGACCAAGTCACGTTCTGGCGCCGCGACCTCCGCGGTCACAGGCCTTTTGCTGAAGTTGTCCTGGCGTCATGTTGCGGGGATGTTTCTGGCGCGGGCCGATCGTCGGCCCCAGGGTGCGCAAAGGCGGAATCTCTCCTACATAGGCGACATGTCCGAGACCAAAGCCCCCCGCTCCGTCCGCTGCCTGATCGTGGGTTCCGGCCCCGCCGGCTACACCGCCGCCGTCTACGCCGCGCGCGCCCTGCTCAAGCCGGTGCTGATCCAGGGCATCCAACCCGGCGGCCAGCTGACCATCACCACCGAGGTGGAGAACTATCCCGGCTTCGCCGAGGCCATCCAGGGCCCCTGGCTGATGGAGCAGATGCAGGCCCAGGCCGAGCACGTGGGCACCGAGATCATCAACGACATCGTGGTCAGCGCCGACCTGTCGCACCGGCCCTTCCGCCTGACCACCGACAGCGGCGAGACGTGGCTGGCCGAGACCCTGATCATCGCCACCGGCGCCCAGGCCAAGTGGCTGGGCCTGGAGAGCGAGCAGAGGTTCCAGGGCTTCGGCGTCTCGGCCTGCGCCACCTGCGACGGCTTCTTCTATCGCGGCAAGAACGTGGTGGTGGTGGGCGGCGGCAACACCGCCGTCGAGGAGGCCCTGTTCCTCACCAACTTCGCGGCCAAGGTCACCATCGTCCACCGCAAGGACGAGTTCCGCGCCGAGAAGATCCTGCAGGAGCGCCTGTTCGCCCACCCCAAGATCGAGGTGATCTGGGACTCCGCCGTCGACGAGGTGACCGGCGACACCGACCCCATGGGGGTGACCGGCGTGCGGCTGAAGAACGTCAAGACCGGCGAGACCCGCGAGGTCCCCTGCGACGGCGTGTTCGTGGCCATCGGCCACGCCCCGGCCTCGGAGCTGTTCAAGGGCCAGTTGGAGATGGACGCCGCCGGCTATCTGAAGGTGAAGCCCGGCTCGGCCGCCACCGCCATCAAAGGCGTCTACGCCGCCGGCGACGTCACCGACGACGTCTACCGCCAGGCGGTCACGGCCGCCGGCATGGGCTGCATGGCCGCCCTGGAGGCCGTGCGCCTGCTGGCCGAGGAAGACCACGCGCGGGACAACCATCCCATCAGCCACCACGAGGCCGAACGCATCGGCGTCTGGTGACTTTCCACCCGGCCTGATCTAGTCCGACCCAACACTTCCGCCCGAAAAGACGAGGCCGCCGGCCATGACCAACCTGATCGTGAGAGGCGGACGCGCCCTGCGCGGAACCATCACGCCCTCGGCCAACAAGAATGCGGTGCTGCCGGTCCTCTGCGCCACCCTGCTGACCGACCAGCCCATTGTCCTGCATCGCGTCCCGGACATAACGGACGTCCGCAAGATCCTGGAATTCTTCGGGAAACTGGGCTCCTCCGTCGACATGGACTACGCCACCGGCACGCTCAAGCTGCGGCATGGCGAGGGACTGAACCCCAAGGAGGCGCACCTGCCGCTGGGCATGCGCTCGACCCTGATGCTGATCCCGGCCCTGCTCTACCGGTTCGGCGCGGCCAGCATCGAGGAGGACGTCACCGGCTGCACCCTCGGCGTCCGCGAGATCGACCCGCACATCGAGGTCTTCGAGAGCTTCGGCGCGCAGATCGACCGCAAGCCCGAAGCGATCTTCATCAAGACGCCCAAGGGCTTCGCCACCACCGACCACTGGCTGGACTACGCCTCGGTCACCACCACCGAGAATTTCATCCTCTGCGCCGCCACCGCCAGGGGCCGCTCACAGATCACCAACGCCGCCTGCGAGCCTCACGTGCAGGAATTCTGCAGCTTCCTCTCCATGATGGGCGCCCGGCTCGAGGGGGTCGGCGGCTCGCGGATCATCGTCGAGGGCGTGAGCAGCCTGTCGGGGGCGGAGTTCACCTTCGCCGACGATTTCCACGAGGTGGCGACCTTCCTGGCCATGGGCGCCATGACCGGCGGCGACATCGCCGTGAAGAACGGCTCGGTGGACCAGTTCCCCCTGCTGGACCGCACCTTCGCCAAGTTCGGCGTCGAGATCACCCACAAGGACGGCTGGAGCCGCGCCAAGGTGGACGGCGGCGGCATGCGGGTGCGCCAGCCCTTCACCGCCAACATCCTGCAGAAGGTGGAGGCCGCGCCCTGGCCCTACGTGCCGGCCGACCTGCTGCCGATCTTCGTGGCGCTGGGGGTGCGCTCCGAGGGCCAGTGTATGTTCTGGAACAAGGTCTATGAAGGCGCGCTCGGCTGGTCCTCGGAACTGGGCAAGTTCGGCGCCCACTCCCTGCTCTGCGACCCGCACCGCCTGATCACCTTCGGCGGCAAGCCGCTGGTGCCGGCCGCGGTGGAGAGCCCCTACATCATCCGCGTGGCCATCGCGCTGTTCATGCTGGCCGCCAGCATCGAGGGCGAAAGCACCATCCTCAACGCCACCCCCATCCAGCGCGCCCACCCCAAGTTCGTCGAGAACCTCAACGCGCTGGGGGCCGACGTGTCGTGGGTGGCGGGGGACTGATCGCCTTCAGCCGGCGCGGCCGCAGGTGTTGATGCGCAGCAGGGCGTAGAGCGGGCAGTAGCCGACAAGGCCGGTCAGCAGCGGCACGAGGCCGACATAGCCCCAGGGAGTCTTGGGCCCGACGAAGACCAGGGCCAGGAGGCACAGGCCGACCACAACACGCAGGGCGCGGTCGAGACCGCCTTCGTTCGTCTTCACCTTCATCTCCATCCGGAATTGCGGCCGCTTTGCGGGTCGCTTCGATACCAGCATGCCGCCCGGCGTGACGGGGCGCTTTGAGACGCATCAATCCCCACGGAAGCTCCCCCAAACTCCGCAAGCGCGATCAACGGGGGTTCGGCTAGGCTCCTCCGATGAACCGGCGCGTCACCCGCGAGACCTATGCCCGCCGCCTGAGCAGGGTGGCGGAGCACATCTGGGCGCACCTGGACGCGCCCCTGGACCTGGCGCAGTTGGCGGAGGTCGCCTGCCTGTCACCCTTCCATTTTCACCGCATCTATCGCGCCATGATGGGCGAGACCGTCGCCGAGACCGTGAGCCGCCTGCGCCTGCAACGGGCCTCGATGGAGCTGGCCCGCGGCCAGGCGCCGATCGGGGAGATCGCCGTCCGCGCCGGCTACGCCTCGAACCCGGCCTTCACCCGCGCCTTCCGCGCCGCCTATGACCAGACGCCCGCCGCCTTTCGCGCGGCGCGGCGCCGAAATTCGGGAGCCGAGCCCATGACAGTCGAGATTCAGGACCGCGCGCCGATGCGGATCGCCACCGTGCCGCACAAGGGACCTCCGCAGCAGATCGGCCAGGCCTTCGACCGGCTGATGGCCTGGGCCGGACCCAAGGGCGTGGTGATGCCCCCGGCCGTGGGGGTGGCGGTCTATCTGGACGACATGTCGGTGGTTCCGCCCGCCGAACAGCGGGCCCTGGCCGGGATTACGGTCGGGCCGGAGGTGGCCGGCGACGAGACGGTGACGATCCACGAAGTCCCGGCGGGCCGCTATGCGGTGCTGCTCTATCGGGGCCCCTACGCCCAGATCGGCAAGGGCTACGAAGAGTTGTTCGGCTGGCTGCCCGCCAGCGGCGAGGAGCCGGCCCACGCCCCCTGCGTGGAGGTCAATCTGAACGATCCCCGCAAGACCGCGCCGGCGGACCTGCTGACCGAGCTTTGCCTTCCCTTGAAATAGGACGAGCGTAGAGTTCAGGCATGATCCGTCACGCCACCGCCGCCGACCACGCCGCCATCCGCGAGGTCAATGTCGCCGCCTTCGGCCAACCCGACGAGGCCGACCTGATCGAGCGGCTGAGGGCCGACGGCGACAAGGTCTTCGAGTTGGTGGCCGAGGAGGACGGCGCGGTGGTGGGCCACATCCTCTACAGTCGGCTGTGGGCCGACAGCGTGAACCTCTACGCGGCCCTGGCCCCCATGGCCGTGCGCCCCGACCGGCAGAAGTCCGGGCTCGGTTCGCAGCTGGTGAAGGCCTCCATCGAGACCGCCCGCGAGTTCGGAGCCCACGCGGTCATCGTCCTGGGCCATCCGGACTACTATCCCAGGTTCGGCTTCACCCCGGAGGCGGCCAGGACGGTGAAGGCCCCCTACTCCGGCAGCCCGGCCTTCATGGCTTTGGAGATCGAGGACGGCGCCCTGGCCGAGCCGGTGATGGTCGCCTATCCCGACGCCTTCGGCTGATCCCTATTCCGGCGGCGGGACCGCGAGGGGCGCGGCCGGTGTGGCGACAGGGGCCTCCATGGCGGCCAGGGACTCGTTGATCTTCTTGATCTCTTCCGGGGTCGGCTTGCGGCGCGGGGCGAACAGGGTTCCCAGCACGCGGGTGCGCTCGCCCCCCACCGCCAGGGGATCGACCACATTGTAGGTGCGGACCTCGCCGGCGACGGAGAGGGTGACCGTCCGGCCGGCCGGCACGCCCTGGCCCTCCGGATCGAACAGGCCCTGGGTGCGGGCGTCCAGGCCGCCGAGGATGGCCGGCGACAGATAGGCCTCGCCCCCGGCATAGCGGCCGGTGAAGGCCGGCGGCTCGCCCCAGGGGCCGGTCCAGCGATAGAAGATGTGGGCCCCGATCTGCTTCATCTTCACCAGGGTCGGCGCCCAGTAGGGGGCGACATAGACGGCGTGATAGTGGGTGGCCGAGCCCACGCTCTTGACCACGTAGCCATTGAGGGCGTGCTGGGCGACGTCCAGCGCCCGGGTCCACAGGCCGGGCTCCGGCGCATGGGCCAGGGCGCCGTCGCAGGTGAAGGTGAACTGGCACCCGGTGGCCCGCGCCGCGCCCTGATAGACCACGCCGCAGACACTCTTGGGATAGGCCGGGTGGCGCAGGCGGTTCAGCACCACCTGGGCCACGGCCTCCTGCCCCAGCTGCGGCTCGCGGGCGGATTCGTAGTAGACCGCCTGGGCCAGGCACTTCAGGGCCCGGCTGCCGTCCTGGCTGTCGACGGCCAGCTTGAAGGGCTTCATCGGCCGGATCGGCAGGGTGGAGAAGGGCCGCAGCGCATTGATCTCCTCGGCCGCCTGGTCTACCGCCGCGCCGAAGCCGAGGTCGGGCGGGGTGCGGAGATCCAGGCTCGCCCAGCCGACCGGCCGGCCCCAGAGATCGGGCTTGCGCACCGGATCGTGGCGCCGCGCCAGGGCGAACATCGCGGGGTCCATGTCGGCGGTCAGGCGCCTGAGCCCCTGGTCGGACAGACCGTCGGCGACCGTGGCCACGCCCTTCAGCCGGCCGTCGCCGCGCGGGACGTAGTAGGTGGTGGCGCACCCTGCCAGCAGGGCCACGACGCCCAGGAGGGCGATGGCGGCGGCGCGGCGGTCGAGGCGGGAACGAAGGCTCAGCTTGCGCACTTTTCGGTGTTCGGGTCGGTCAGTCTAGCAGGGAAGGCGGCGGAGATTCGACGGCCAACGGGCGAAACCAGGGAAAGGCTGCGGGACGGGGAATATCCTCAGTTGCGCGCGCCTGCCAGCCGTCCCATGCTCGGGGCAACGAGAACCGGGACCGCGGGATCCTTGGCCATGACGCCCGACGAGTGGCCGTTCCGACTGATCCCGCGACGTCCGCCCGGTTTCCTGGCCGCCCTGGCGCTGAGCTTCGCCGCCATGGCCCTGGCCATCGGCGTGCGCGGCGTGCTGCTGGGCTGGCCCAACGCCACCGGCCTCTCGACCACCTACTTCCCCGCCTTCATCTTCATCACGCTCTATGGCGGCCAGGGCTGGGGCTGGGGCGGGCTGGCGGCGGCCCTGCTCCTGGGCCTGACGAACCGGGCCAGCCTGCCGGTGGGGATCTCCGAGTCGGGGATCTTCATCATGTTCATGGTCTCCGGGGCCGTCACGGTCATGGTGGCCAACGCCCTGCGCCAGAGCCTGGTGCGCCTGGAGGCGGCCCGCCGCGACCAGGAGACCACCCAGACCGCCCTGGACCGCAGCGAGGCGCGGCTGCGCCTGGCCCAGGACGCCGGCAGCGTGGGCCTGTGGGACTGGGATGTCGCCACCGGCGAGGGCGTCTGGTCCCCAACCCTTTACCGAAATCTCGGCCTCGATCCGGTGCGCGACGCCGATGTCCGCAGCCTGCTGGACATGGTCCATCCCGACGACCGGGCGCGGGTGCGCCAGGTCAACATCACCGCGGTCAAGGAAGGCCGCATGGATCCCATCGAGTACCGGGTGATCTGGCCGGACGGCTCGGTCCACTGGCTGCTGTCGCGCGGCGAGATGCTGCGGGACGACGAGGGCAGGATCGTGCGGGCCGTGGGGGTCAATATCGACGTCACAGAGCGGCGCATGGCCTTCGAGCAGGTGCGCGAGAGCGAGGCCCGTTTCCGGGCCCTGGCCGACAGCGCCCCGGTGCTGCTGTGGGTCTCCAAGTCCGACGGCCAGCGGGAGTTCGCCAACCAGGCCTATCTGGACTTCCTGGGCGCGCCCTATGAGGAGGCCCTGAGGTTCGACTGGCGCCAGCGCCTGCACCCCGACGACCTGCCCCGCATCCTGCAGGAACAGGTGGCCGGCGAGGCGTCGCGCAAGCTGTTCAACCTGGAGGCCCGCTATCGGCGCGCCGACGGGGAACTGCGCTGGATCCGCTCCGCCTCCCAGCCGCGCTACGGCCCCGACGGGGAGTTCATCGGCTTCATCGGCATCGCCTTCGACGTCACCGACGCCAAGCGGGCGGAGGCGGACCTCAAGCATATCAACGACCTGCTGGCGGAGCGTGTTCAGGCCGCCCTGGCCGAGCGGGACGAGGCCGAGGCCGCCCTGCGCCACGCCCAGAAGCTGGAGGCCGTGGGCCAGCTCACCGGCGGGGTGGCCCACGACTTCAACAACCTGCTGACGGTGATCATCGGCGCCCTGGACCTGATCCAGCGCCGCCCGGAGGACGCCGAGCGCCGCGACCGGATGATCGAGGCGGCCCTGGGCGCGGCGCGGCGCGGCGAGCGCCTGACCGGCCAGCTGCTGGCCTTCTCGCGCCGCCAGGCTCTGAAGCCAGAGGCGGTGCGGGTCGATGACCTGCTAACCAGTTCGGAGCCCCTGCTGCGCCGGGCGGTGGGCGAGGCGGTCAGCCTGATCATGGCCCCGGGCGCCGCCGGCGCCGTGGCCATGGTCGACACCGGACAGTTCGAGGCCGCGGTGATGAACCTGGTGGTCAACGCCCGCGACGCCGTGGCCAGCGGCGGCTCCATCCGGGTGGAGAGCGCCGCCTGCGACCTGGCCGAGGGCGAGGTTCCCGAGATGCCCGCCGGCCGCTACGTCCGGGTGGCCGTGCACGACACGGGGATCGGCATGGACCAGGCCACCATGGCCCGGGTGTTCGACCCCTTCTTCACCACCAAGGAGATCGGCAAGGGCACGGGGCTGGGCCTGTCCCAGGTCTACGGCTTCGCCCGCCAGAGCGGCGGCGGGGTGGCCATCGACTCCGCCCCGGGCAAGGGCGCCTCGGTGCGGCTCTACCTGCCCCGCTCCGAGCTCACGCCGGAGGCGGCCGAACCGGAGGCGGCCGCCACGGCGCGCGGACCGGGCCTGCGGGTGCTGCTGGTGGAGGACGACGCGGAGGTCGGCGACCTGGTGACCGCCATGCTGGAGGACCTGAACCACCAGGTGTACCGGGCCGACGGCGCCGTGGCCTTCGAGCGGTTCATGGCCCGCGGCCAGGCCTTCGACCTGCTGCTCACCGACCTGATCATGCCGGGGACGAAGACCGGGGTCGACCTCGCGCACGAAGCCGTGAAGGCGCGGCCCGGCCTGCCGGTGATCCTCTCCTCCGGCTATACGGGTGAGACCCTGTCCTCGGCCGACGGCGCGCCCTGGCCCTTGCTGCGCAAGCCCTACTCCGCCGACGACCTGGCCCAGGCCATCGAGGCGGTCATGGCCGACCGGCCCCACGCCCTGGCCGCGCCGCCGTGAACAACGCCCCTTGTGATGCGGTGAACACGGGTCTATATGACTGTCATTGGTTTTGCTCTAATTGAGCATATCCAAGACGCCGAGGAGGCCGAGAGTGTTTCCCGGCGTTTTTTGAGGCGGAAGAAATGCTCACATTGAGCATAAGGAGGACGCCAGTGGCCGACGGTTTCCAGTTCGCGTTCACGCCGGAAGTGGACAAAGCCACCCTGCCCCTGTGGGAAAAGGTGAAGAGCCACGTCACCCCGATGGAGTGGCGTCTGCAGGCTCCTCTGATCGCCGAGATCAACAGGCTCAAGCGCGAGAAGAACGCGGTGATCCTGGCCCACAACTACATGACGCCGGAGATCTTCCACGGGGTCGGCGACTATGTCGGCGACAGCCTGGGCCTGGCCAAGGAAGCCGCCAAGTCGCAGGCCAGCATCATCGTCCAGGCCGGCGTGCACTTCATGGCCGAGACCTCCAAGATCCTGTCGCCCGACAAGACCGTGCTGATCCCCGATCTGCGCGCCGGCTGCAGCCTGGCCTCCTCGATCACCGGCGCCGATGTGCGCCTGATCAAGCAGCGCTATCCGGGCCTGCCGGTGGTGACCTATGTGAACACCACCGCCGAGGTGAAGGCCGAGACCGACGTCTGCTGCACCAGCGCCAACGCCGTCCAGGTGGTGGAGCATGTGGCCCGCGAATGGGGCGTCGACCGGGTGATCCTGATCCCCGACGAGTTCCTGGCCCGCAACGTCGCCCGTCAGACCGACATCAAGATCATCGCCTGGAAGGGCCGCTGCGAGGTGCATGAGCGCTTCACCGCCGCCGACATCCTGGAGCTGAAGGCCGCCTATCCGCAGGCGCAGATCCTGGCCCACCCGGAATGCCCGACCGAGGTGCTGGAGGTCTCCGACTTCGCCGGCTCGACCGCGGCGATGAACGACTATGTCCTGACGCGGAAGCCCAAGCAGGTGGTGCTGATCACCGAGTGCTCCATGGCCGACAACGTCGCCATCGACGCGGTGGACACCGAATTCGTGCGGCCGTGCAATCTGTGCCCGCACATGAAGAAGATCACCCTGGAGAACATCTACGAGGCCCTGGTGGAGAACCGCTACGAGGTCACCGTCGATCCGGCGATCGCCGACCGCGCCCGCCTGGCCGTGCAGCGGATGATCGACCTGCCCCCGCCCCTGGTTCCGGCCCGCTACGACCTGGTCAAGGCCCGCCACCACGTGGACGTGGAGCTCATCTGAGGTGGCCGACCGCATCCACCATGACGGCGTCCTGATTATCGGGGCGGGCCTGGCCGGTCTGTCGGCCGCGCTCTCGGCCGCGCCGCGCAGCGTGCTGCTGCTCACCGGCGCGCCGTTGAACCAGGGCTGCTCCTCGGCCTGGGCCCAGGGCGGCATGGCCGCGGCCCTGTCGGCCGACGACGCCCCGGCCCTGCACGCCGCCGACACCATCGCCGCCGGCGCGGGGCTGGTGGATCCGGCCATGGCCCACCTGCTGGCCAAGGAGGGCCCCGCCGCCGTCCGCCACCTGGCCGACCTCGGCGCCCCGTTCGACCGCGACGCCAGCGGCGCCTTCGCCACCAGCCTCGAGGCCGCCCACTCCCGGAGCCGCGTCGCCCGGGTGAAGGGCGACCAGGCCGGCCGCGCCATCATGGAGGCGGTGGTCCAGACCGCCCTGTCCTCGCGCCATATCGAGGTCCGGGCCGGCATGCGCCTGCGCGGCGTGCTGCACGACCTGAGCGGTCGCATCCGCGGCGTCGTGGCCGAGCAGGCGGGACGCCTGATCGAGATCACCGCGCCCGCCACCCTGTTCGCCACCGGCGGCATCGGCGGCCTCTACGCCGTCACCACCACGCCCGCCGAACTGCAGGGCGAGGGCCTGGCCCTGGCGGCGCTCGCCGGGGCCACCATCGCCGATCCCGAGTTCGTGCAGTTCCACCCCACGGCCATCGACATCGGCCGCGATCCCGCGCCGCTGGCCACCGAGGCCCTGCGCGGCGAGGGCGCCAAGCTGATCAATTCGGCCGGCGAGCTGTTCATGGCGGCCTATCACCCCGACGCCGAGCTGGCGCCCCGGGACGTGGTGGCCCGCGCCATCCACGCCGAGCTGGCCGCCGGCCGCGGCGCCTTCCTGGACGCGCGCGCCGCCGTGGGCGCCCACTTCCCCGAGGAATTCCCGGCCGTCTTCGCCGCCTGCCTGTCGGGGGGCATCGATCCGCGGATCCAGCCGATCCCGGTGGCCCCGGCCTGCCACTACCACATGGGCGGCATCGTCACCGACGCCAACGGGCAGACCTCGCTCGAGGGTCTGTTCGCCGCCGGCGAGTGCGCGTCGACCGGCGTGCACGGGGCCAACCGCCTGGCGTCGAACTCCCTGCTGGAGGCCGCCGTCTTCGGGACGCGCGCCGGCAAGGCCGCCCGCGAACAGCGGGAGGTCCCCACCGGTCCCCTGCGCCGCATCCTGACCCCCGAACTGCCGCCCGAGGCCCTGGCCGCCCTGCGCATCGGCATGAGCCGCGACGCCGGGGTGGTCCGTGACGCCGCGGGCCTGACCAACCTGCTGTCCGAGATCGACCGCTTCGAGGCCGCACACGGCCGCGCCGGCCCGCTGGTGGCCGCCCGCCTGGTCGCCCAGTGCGCCCTCGACCGCAAGGAGAGCCGTGGCGGCCACTACCGCAGCGACTATCCCGAACCCCTGCCGCCCAAGCGGACCTTCGTCACCCTCGCCGAGGTCGCCGCCAGCGATCCCCTGAGCTTCGCGGCCGAATGATCGAACCCCTTCCCGACCTGCTGATCGAACCTATCGTGCGCCTGGCGCTCGCCGAGGACCTCGGCCGGGCGGGCGACGTCACCGCCCAGGCCTGCATCGACGCCGACGCGGTGATGAGCGTGGTGTTCGCCACCCGCCAGGCCGGCGTGGTCTCGGGCCTGGCCTGCGCGCGGCTGGCGATCCTGGCCCTGGACCCCGGGGCCAGCTTCGAGGCGATCGCCGCCGATGGTCAGTCGGTCCAGGCCGGCGCGGTCCTGGCCAAGGTCACCGGCAATGCGCGCGCCATCCTCTCGGCCGAGCGCACCGCGCTCAACCTGATGGGCCGCCTCTCCGGGGTCGCCACCCTGACGCGGGCCTATGTGGATCGGATCGACGGGACCGGCGCCCGCATCGTCGACACCCGCAAGACCACCCCGGGCCTGCGCCACCTGGAGAAGTACGCCGTGCGCTGTGGCGGCGGGGTGAACCACCGCTTCGGCCTGGATGACGCCATCCTGATCAAGGACAACCACGTCGCCGCCTGCGGCGGGGTCGCCAATGCGCTCAAGCGCGCCCGCGCCGCCGCCGGCCACCTGACCAAGATCGAGGTCGAGGTCGACAGCCTTCAGCAACTCGCCGAGGCCCTGCCCCACGGCGCGGACGTCATCATGCTGGACAACTTCACCCCGGACGACCTGAAGACGGCCGTCGCCCTCACCGCCGGCAGGGTGGTCCTGGAGGCGTCGGGCGGCGTGAACCTGCAGACCGTGCGCGCCATCGCCGAGAGCGGAGTCCAGGTGATCAGCGTCGGCGCCCTGACCCATTCGGCCCCGGTCCTCGACATCGGCCTCGACGCGGTCTGAAATCCGGGAACAAGCGGCAGCGTGAAGGGGTTCTCCTTCCAGACGAGGAAACCCAGACCATGTCCAAAGCCCCTCCCATCCCGCCCGCACAGCAGCCGCGCGGTGGCGCGAAGACCGATATCAAGGGCGACGGCCTCGACCGAGGCGACGCCAGTCTTCAGACCGGCGATGGGGACCCGAACCTGCGTGAGGAGGGATCGCAGGGAAACATCCGCCAGAACGTCGACACGGTTCAGCATAAGTCCCGCGGCGACTGAGCGGCTTGAGTTTTTCTGGCATGACCCGAGGTCAGGGCCCGGCTAGCGTCCGAACGATTGTTTGAAATCATTTCAGGACGCTCCATGACCACCGCCCGCCAGATCCATCTCGTCCGCCGCCCGAACGGCAAGCCCGTCGCCCAGGACTTCGCCCTGGTGGAGGCGCCCGTCGCCGACGCCGGCGAAGGCGAGATCCAGGTCACCGCCCTGCTGATGTCGGTGGACCCCTATATGCGGCCGCGCCTGGACGCCGATCAGGCCCTGGACGCGCCCCTGCTGGGGGGCGGGATCGGCCGGGTCGTGCAGTCCAGGAATCCCAAGTTCAAGGAAGGCGACCTGGTTCGCCACGGCGCGGGCTTCCGCGAGGTCTTCGTCTCCGATGGCCGCGGCGTCTCGGTGCTGCATCCCGATCCCGACCTGCCCCTGACCGTCTACATGCACGCCCTGGGCGGCACCGGCATCACCGCCTATGGCGGCCTGCTGGAGACCGGCGCCCTGAAGGACGGTGAGCAGGTGATGATCTCGACGGCCGCCGGCGCCGTGGGCTCGGTCGCCGCCCAGATCGCCAAGATCAAGGGCTGCTACGTGGTGGGGACCACCGGCTCGGACGACAAGGCAGCCTGGCTGCGTGACGAGGTCGGGCTGGACGCGGTGATCAACTACAAGACCCAGCCGCTCGCCGAGGCGGTGAAGGCCGCCACGCCCAAGGGTATCGACGTCTATTTCGAGAACGTCGGCGGCGCGCACCTGGACGCCGCCCTGCCGCGCATGAACGTGCGCGGCCGCATCCCGGTCTGCGGCATGATCTCGACCTATAACGGCGACGGCGAGGGGGTGAAGAACCTCTTCAACCTGATCTATGGCCGGGTGCGGATGGAAGGGTTCGTGGCCAGCGACTTCCCCCACCTGAACCAGGCCTTCCTGGCCGACATGACCGGCTGGCTGAAGGCCGGGAAGATCAAATACCAGGAGACCGTGCTCGACGGCTTCGAACGCGCGCCGGAGGGCCTGATCGGCCTGTTCGAGGGCCGGAACATCGGCAAGATGCTGATCCACATCGCCGACTAGAACCCTCCCTCCCCTTCATGGGGAGGGACAGGCCGGCTTGCCGGCCGGGGTGGGGGAGTCTGACAGGTTTCCCCACCCGTCCGGCGTTCCGCCGTCCACCCTCCCCATGAAGGGGAGGGAGAACGCTACCTCGGTCCGTAGGCGGCCAGGAAGACGTTCACCGCGATCTCGACCTCCTGCGCGATACGCTCGGCCGACGGCTCGGGCTCGATGCCCAGCATGCGGCGCAGGTGCATCTCACCCTTCAGCAGGCCGCTCAGCACGTGGGCGGCCTGGAGCGGATCGGGGGCGTGGATCGTGCCGCGCTCATGGGCCTGGGCCATATAGGCCGCCAGCCGCGCGGATCCCTCCTGCGGACCGGCCTCGTCGAAGCGGCGCGCGAGCTCGGGATTGCGCGGGCCTTCCTCGATCACCAGCTGCATGGTCCGCACGGCCTGGTCCGAGACGATGGCGGTCATCAGCTCGATACCCAGCTTGGTCAGGGTGGTGCGGACGTCGGCGCCGCCATCGTCCATGACCAGGGCGCTCTGTATCACCGAGCACTGCTCGGTGATGATCGCCGAGAACAGGTCTTCCTTGTTCTTGAAGTAGGCGTAGAGGGTCGCCTTGGAGCCCCCGAGGCGCTCGGCGATCATCGACATCGTCGACGCCGCGAACCCGTGTTCGAAGAACACCTCGCGCGCAGTCTCCAGAATCCGCTCCCTGCGCTGGTCGCGGATGCTCTGCGCGATCCCTGGTTTCATGAATCGTACCGTACCGTACAGTTTCGCCTTGACGCAAGTCCTGACGCAGGGGTAAGGCGAAAATATGAACCGTACTGTACGGTTCTGTTCCTGGTTAACGAGCTCCCCCCATGCGTCACCTGTCTCTCCTCCCCCGCCGCGAAGGCGGCGCATGGCCTCGTCGACTGGCGAGCGCGGCGAGCGCCGCGGCCGTGGTCGCCGCGCTCGCCGCTTGCGCCACCCTCCCCTCGACCCCCCAGCGGGCCACGCCGCTCGCGGCCGAAGCTCTCGCCTCCGGCCAGACCCTGGCCGCCAAGGATAGCGCCTGGCCGGCGGACGGCTGGTGGCGCGCCTATGGCGACCCGCAGCTCGACACCCTGATCGACGAGGCCCTGGCCCAGTCCCCCGACCTCGCCGCCGCCCGCGCCCGCCTGGTCAAGGCCGAGGCCCTGGCCGGCCAGAGCCGCGCGGCCCTGGCGCCCCGGATCGACGCCACCGGCCAGGTCCAGGCGGTGAAGCAGAGCTATAACAACGGCTTCCCGGCCGCCTTTGTCCCCAAGGGCTATGACAACAGCGCCCGGGTCGCGCTGAACCTGGCCTATGACCTGGATCTCTGGGGCGGCAAGCGCGCGGCCCTGGCCGCGGCCGTCGGCCAGGCCAAGGCCGCGGCCATCGACAGCCAGGCCGCCCGCCTGGCCCTCTCGGCGGCGGTCGCCGAGGCCTATGGCGACCTGGCCCAGGCCCATGCCGACCTCGAGGCCGCCCGAGAGGCCCTGCGCATCCGCCAGGAGACCGCCACCCTGATCGACAACCGGCTCGCCAGTCAGCTGGAGAACCGCGGCGCGTTGCTACGCGCCCAGTCCGGGGTGGCCGCCGCCAGGGGCGACGTCGCGGCCCTGGAGGAATCGGTCGCCCTCACCCGCAACCGCGTCGCCGCCCTGCTGGGGGAAGGCCCGGATCGCGGCCTGACCATCGTTCGGCCCCAGGTGGGCGGCCTGCGGGCCTTCGGCCTGCCGTCCGATGTCCGGGTGGCCCTGGTTGGCCGCCGTCCCGACCTGGCGGCCGCCCGGCTGCGCGCCGAGGCCGCCGGCCAGAAGATCAAGGCCGCCAAGGCCGACTTCTATCCCAACATCCAGCTCTCGGCCTATTTCGGCCGCCAGAGCCTCGGTCTGGACGCCTTCACGATGAAGGGCTCCGATATCGGCGGCATCGGCCCGGCGATCACCCTGCCGATCTTCAACGGCGGCCAGCTCCGCGCCGCCTATGGCGCGGCCGGCGCCGACTACGACGCCGCGGTGGCCGACTATGACGCCACCCTGGTCCAGGCCCTGCGCCAGGTCGCCGACGCCGCGGCCAGCAGCCGGGCTCTGACCGAACGCCTCGCCCAGAGCCGCCAGGCCCTGGAGGCGTCCCGCCAGGCCCACGACGTCGCCGTGGCGCGCTATCGCGGCGGGCTGTCCACCTATCTCGACGTGCTCACCGCCCAGGACGCCCTGATCGCCAACCAGCGGACCGTGGCCGACCTGCAGACCCGCGCCTTCCTGATCGACATCGCCCTGACCCGCGCCCTTGGCGGCGGGTTCGCCGCCGCCTGACCGACCTCTCCCCTCCCCCTCCTCAAGGCCTCCCCGCCATGTACGATTCCGAAGACGTTCCCGCCGAAGCCGCCATCGCCGCTCCGCTCGCCGCCCCGCCCGTCGCCGCCTCCAACCGCCGCCGTCTGTTCGCCCTGCTGGGCGGGACCGTGGCCCTGGCCGCCCTCCTGACCGGCGGCTGGACCGTCGCCGAGGGCGGCAAGCGTGTGGAGACCGACAACGCCTATGTGGACGCCGCCACCGCCCAGGTGACGCCGCTCACCGCCGCCGCCGTGACAGCCGTGCCGGTGATCAACACCCAGGCGGTCAAGGCCGGCCAGCCCCTGGTGGTGCTGGACAGCGCCGACGCCCGCCTGGCCCTGGCCCGCGCCGAGGCCGAGCTGGCCCAGGTGCAGCGCCGCGTCGTGGGCTACTACGCCAGCGACGACGCCCTGCGCGCCGAGGTGGCCGCCCGCGCCGCCCAGGTGCAGAGCGCCCGGGCCAACCTGGCCCGCGCCAGCGTCGACTATGACCGCCGCAAGGCCCTCGCCGCCGGCGGGGCGGTCTCCGGCGACGAGCTGACCCAGGCGCAGAATTCCCTGGCCACCGCCCAGGCCGCCGTGGCCGCCGCCGTGGCCCAGGAGCGGGCCGCCGAGGGTCAGAGGGCGGTCAACAGCGCCCTGATCTCCGGGGTCGGCCAGGCCGACAATCCCGAGGTGGCCGCCGCCCGCGCCCGGGTGGAGCAGGCCAGGCTCGACCTCGCCCGCACCGTGATCCGCGCGCCCATCGCCGGCGTCGTCGCCAAGAACGACGTCCAGGTGGGACAGAGGGTGCAGGTGGGCCAGGCCCTGATGAGCATCGTCCCGGTCGAGCAGGCCTATGTGAACGCCAACTTCAAGGAGCAGCAGCTGCGCAAGGTCCGCATCGGACAGCCAGTCGAACTGAAGTCCGACCTCTATGGCGGCGGCGTGAAGTATCGCGGAACCGTGGTCGGCGTCTCCGGGGGCACCGGCTCGGCCTTCGCCCTGATCCCGGCCCAGAACGCCACCGGCAACTGGATCAAGGTCGTGCAGCGCCTGCCCGTCCGCGTCGCCATCGACCCCGCCGACCTCAAGGCCCATCCCCTGCGCGTGGGCATGTCCATGAGCGCCCAGATCACCACCGGCCGCTGAGGCCAGATCCGTCATGGCTCTCGCAACAGTCGCCAACGGCCGCGCCCAGCCCCTGAGCGGCGCGGCCCTCTGGGGCGCCGGCATCCTGCTGGCGCTCGCCAACTTCGTGGCGGTGCTCGACCTCAGCATCGCCAATGTCTCGGTGCCCAACATCTCCGGCGCGCTCGGCGCCTCCACCAGCCAGGGGGTGTGGATCATCACCTCCTACGCCGTGGCCGAGGCCATCACCGTGCCGCTGACCGGCTGGCTCGCCGCCCGCTTCGGACCGGTGCGCACCTTCGCCACCGCCTTGATCGGGTTCGGGATCGCCTCGGCCCTCTGCGGCCTGGCGCCGTCCCTGGGGCTCTTGGTGTTCTTCCGGGTGCTGCAGGGGATCTGCGGCGGGCCGCTGATGGCGCTCTCCCAGACCCTGCTGATGCAGATCTTCCCGCCGGACAAGCGCCCCGCGGCCATGGGCCTGTGGGCGGTCACCACCCTGGTGGCGCCGGTCTGCGGCCCCATCCTCGGCGGCTATCTGTGCGACACCTTCGGCTGGGGCTCGATCTTCCTGGTCAATGTGCCGGTCGCCATCCTGGCCGGGGTGATGGTCTGGCGCACCCTGTCGCGCTACGAGGGCCTTACCCGCCGCGCGCCCTTCGACGGGGTGGGCCTGGCCCTGCTGGTGATCTGGATCGGGGCCCTGCAGATTCTGCTGGACCTGGGCAAGGAGCGCGACTGGTTCCAGTCGCCCCTGATCGTGGCGCTCGGCCTGGTGGCCCTGGTGGGCTTCGCGGCCTTCATGATCTGGGAGCTCACCGAGAAGAACCCCATCGTGAACCTCAAGGTGTTCCGCCACCGCGGCTTCAGCACCTCGATGATCACCATGTCCCTGGTGATGGGGGCCTTCTTCGCCACCAATGTCCTGACCCCGCTCTGGCTGCAGTCCAACATGGGCTACACCGCCACCTGGGCCGGCTACGTCACCGGGATGATCGGCATCCTGGCCATCTTCAGCGCCCCGATCACCGCCCAGGTCATGGCCCGGGTCGACCCGCGCAGGATCCTGTTCATCGGGGTCTCGTGGCTGGCCTTCACCACCTTCATGCGCAGCCATGGGGAGAGCCAGATGACCTTCGGCCAGATCTCGCTGTGGCTGTTCGTGGCCGGGGCGGCCATGCCGATGTTCTTCCTGCCGGTGACCACCGTGGCGCTCGGCGCGGTCGATCCGGAGGAGACCGCCGACGCCTCGGGCCTGCTCAACTTCATCCGCACCATGTCCGGCGCGGTGGCCACCTCGATCGTCAACACGGTCTGGGAGAACAACGCCACCAGCAACCACGCCGATCTGGTGAGCGCCATGCCCAACGCCCAGGCCACGGTCGACGGCCTGACCCCGTCCCTGGGGGCGGCTCAAGCCCTCGGCGCGGTGAACAACCTGGTGGGCTCCCAGGCTGTGATGCTGGCCACCAACCAGCTGTTCCTGGCCTGCGCCGGGGTCTTCGCCCTGGCCGCCGCCCTGGTCTGGCTGACGCCGAAGCCCGCCCGGGAGGTGGACACCAGCGCCGCCCACTAGGGCGCGGCGGCCTCCAGCCGGCGCGCGGCCTCCTCGGCCGCGCCCTGGCGGGACGCCATGGCGCCCGACATCATCGCCCGTACGGCGGCCAGGATCTCCGGCGGGGCCGTCTCTGGGCTGCCGGCGTCGAAGGGCGGGGCCGGTGAATATTCCAGGCCAAGCTGGATGGACTGGGCCAGGGTCTCACCGGCCAGTTCGGCCACCATGGTGAAGGCGAAATCCAGGCCCGCGGTGACCCCGCCGCCCGTGATGACATTGCCGTCGCGCACCACCCGGCCCTCGGTGACGATGACGCCGAAGGGCTTGAGCTGGTCCTTCCAGGCCCAGTGGCAGGTGGCGCGCTTGCCCTTCAGCCGGCCGGTGGCCGCCAGGATCAGCGAGCCGGTGCAGACGCTGGTGAGGTACTTGGCCCCGGCCGCCAGCCGGTTGATGTCGGCCATGAAGGCCTCGTCCAGCATGGCCGCGGTGGTCCCGAAGCCGCCGGGAATGCAGAGCACGTCGCAGGCCTCCACCTTGGCGAGGTCGGTCAGGCCGGTGAAGGTCAGGCCGTCGGCCTCGATATCGGCGCCGCCGGCCGAGGCGACGATGATCTTGGCGCCGGGGATCCGCGACATCACCTGGTGCGGGCCGGTGAAGTCGAGGTGGGTGACGCCCGGATAGAGCGGGAAGACGATGGTCAGGTCGGACATGGCGGCGGTTCCCTGAAAGTTTGACGCGGGGAGGATCGCAGCCCTAGGGTCTGGCCGAAATGACAATCTTACCTCGGATTCCGCCATGGCCCGCAGGATCGGCTTCCTGATCTTCCCCGACTTCCAGCTGCTGGACGCCGCAGGTCCCCTGGGCGCCTTCGAGATCGCCGGGCGCTACCGGCCCGAGGCCTACAGCCTGAAGGTGATGGCCGCCGAGCCCGGCCAGGTGATGAGCTCCTCGGGCGCCGGCCTGGGGGCGCAGGCCCTGGACGAGGACCTCGACACCCTGGTGATCTCCGGCGGCATCGGCGCCAGCAAGGCGTCGCGCGATCCGCGCGTGAAGGCCTATATCCAGGCGGTGGCCGCCAAGGCGCGCCGCACGGCCAGCGTCTGCTCGGGCGCCTATCTGCTGGCCGAGGCCGGCCTGCTGGACGGCAAGCGCGCCACCACCCACTGGGCCCGCAGCGCCGAACTGCAGAAGCGCTATCCCGAGGTGCGGGTGGAGGCCGACCGCATCTTCGTGCGCGAGGGGCCGATCTGGACCTCGGCCGGGATCACGGCGGGGATCGACCTCTCCCTGGCCCTGATCGCCGAGGACCTGGGGGAAGAGGTGGCCCGCCAGACGGCCCAGACCCTGGTGGTCTATCATCGCCGGCCCGGCGGTCAGTCTCAGTTCTCCGCCCTGATCGAGATGGGCGGCCAGGGCGGGCGGTTCTCGGGCCTGCTGGACTGGATGCGGGAACACCTGGCCGAGCCGCTGACGGTCGACCAGCTGGCCGACCGGGCGGCCATGAGCCCGCGCCACTTCGCCCGCGCCTTCGCCGCCGAGACCGGCATGACGCCGGCCAAGGCCGTGGAGCGCCTACGCCTGGAGACGGCGCGGGAACGGGTGGAGGCGTCGGCCGATCCCATCGACAGGGTGGCGCAGAGCGTGGGCTTCGGCGATCCGGAGCGCATGCGCCGGGCCTTCCTGCGCGCCTTCGGCCAGCCGCCCCAGGCCCTGAGGCGCGCGGCGCGGGCCTAGTCGTCCTTCGTCTTCGCGATGGCCGCCATCTGGGCCTTCAGCAGGTCGAGGGTCTCGTTCTGCGCCTTGACCAGCTTCACCAGCTCCTCGTTGCGCAGGGCGTCGAGCTTGTCGTGCAGGTGCATGATCTCCAGCTCGGCGCGCAGATTGACCACGTAGTCGTGTTCGGCGTTGGCGCGATCGCGCGCGGCGGCGCGGTTCTGGCTCATCATGATCACCGGCGCCTGCAGGGCCGCGATCATCGACATCACCAGGTTGAGGAAGATGAAGGGATAGGGGTCGAAGGCGAGCGTCTTGGTGAGCGCGTTCCAGGTCACCCAGGCGATCAGGACCCCCAGGAAGCCGAATATGAACCGCCAGGAGCCCCCCACCTCGGCGATGGTGTCGGCCAGCCGCTGCCAGAAGGTGCGGTCGTCATTGGTGAGCTGGGGGTTCAGCCCGCTGGGCGCCTCGGTGGCGATCAGGTCGATGACGCTGCGCTGGACCGGCGTCAGGTCCTCGTAGCTGCAGCCCAGCAGGGCCTGGGCCAGCTCGGCGTTCCGTTCCAAGGCGTTCAACGGCGCACTCCTTCGCTCAGGCTTCCGAGGCCGCGAGCATCATCGCGCGCGCGGCCCTGCCGCAAGCGGCAATGCGCCGTTCAGGCGTCCGGATTGCGGCGAAGCCGCCGGACCGTCAGGAGCTGGCGGCCGAGGAGCTGGTCTTCATGGCGGTCTCGGC
Source organism: Phenylobacterium sp. GW821-FHT12F10 (assembly GCF_058806695.1). NCBI lineage: Bacteria > Pseudomonadati > Pseudomonadota > Alphaproteobacteria > Caulobacterales > Caulobacteraceae > Phenylobacterium > Phenylobacterium sp. GW821-FHT12F10. The sequence continues at coordinate 2,455,946 of NZ_JBXAPY010000001.1, forward strand.
CGGCTTGGCGGGCGCGGCGGGAGCCGGCCTGGCCTTGGGCGCCTCGGCCTTGGCCTTGGCGTCCGGCGCGGGCGGCAGGACCTCGGCGGCCTCGGAGGCCTTGACCAGCGGACTGTCGGCGGGACCGGAGACCACCACGGCCGAGGCCAGGCGGAAGTCCGGCCCGCTGGCGACCGAGCTCGAAGCCGGGGTCGGGGCCAGGCTGGCATAGGCCACCGGCGCTTCGTTCAGATCGCGGCCACCGGCGCGGGAGTCGGCCACATAGGTCGCCGGCGCGGCGCCACGGCCGAAGCGGTAGAAGACGTGAGTCCCCACCTGGGCGACGCGGATCATGCGACCGCCCCAGTTGGGGGAGACCCCGGTGGTGTGGAAGTTGGTGGCGTCGCCCACCGAGGCCATGACGGCCCCCGACAGGGCGCGGGCGGCGACCTGCTTGGCGCGGTTCCAGGCGATGGCCTCGCGGCCCCGGCGCATGGAGCCGTCGCAGGCGAAGCTGAACTGGCAGCCGCGCGCCCGGGCGGCGCCCTGGAACACGACGCCGCAGACGCTCTTGGGATAGGCCGGGTGACGGACGCGATTGAGGACGACCTGGGCCACGGCCTGTTGGCCGGTGGCGGCCTCGCCGCGGGCCTCGAAATAGACCGCCTGGGTCAGGCATTCGAGCTCACGCGAGCTTTCCATGACCCCGGCCATTCGGAAGGGCGCGGCGGCGGGAGCGAGGGGGCCGGCGAAGGCGGCGCGCAGGACAAGGGCCGAGGCCGGGTTGCGGTCGCGCTGTTCGAGGCGGGCGGTGAGGATCGCGGTCTGGCGGTCGCGCTCGGCGCCGCCGGCCACGGTGAAGGGGTCATGACGGCGGGCGATACGCAGCACGCCGGGATCCATGGCGGCGGCTTCGCGTTGAAGAACGGACTCGGAGAAACCGCCGGCGGCGGCTTCGGCCAGCCGGGCGGCGCGTTGGTGATCGGTGGTCGCGCGGGCCATGCCGCCGGCCAGATAGGCCGCGCCGAGGGCCAGGCCGACGCCTGAACCCAGCAACACAGCGCTGGTCAACGCTCGCCAATCGGCGCGCGCCTGAGGTTTAGCTAGCAAAGGGTGGTTGTCCCGTGTGGCGAGGGCGAAGGCGCCCCCAGACATCGTTGCTGCTAGACGCCCCTGCACTTGCTGGCGGCGTTTCGCGGCGGGCCTGCTCCTTACACGTCGGAAGACAAGCCATGGCGAAGTTGCCGGTGCTTATGACGGCTAGCTTCACGATTCGCAACCCCATATTGCAGCGCAGCATAAATTGCCTGTGGATTTCTTGCCGGGCGGCCCCGTCCGGAACCTCCACCGTTGTCCGCCGTTCCTCCGCCCGAGACCCTTCAACCGGAGCCATGTCATGCGCAAAACCCTGAGCCTGATCGCCGTCGCGGGCGTCGCCCTCACCCTGGCGGCCTGCGGCCACAACGTCGAACAACGCGCCGCCACCGGCGCGGCCACCGGCGCCGTCCTGGGCGGCCCCGTCGGCGCCGTCGCCGGCGCAGCGGTCGGCACCGCCGTCAGCAAGTCGGTCGACAAGTAGGACCAGCCTGGCCCCGCCTCGCGCGGGGCCATAGTCCAACTGCGTCATGCCCGCGGCTGGCCCCTGACTAGGATCGTGTTTCCAAACGCGATTCTGGGGGCCCCGCCGTGGGACACGTCATCTATGCCGTCCTGGCCCTGGCCGTCGTGGTTGCGATCACCCTCCTGGGCGGGCATCCTCTCTGAGCATGAAACGCCGCCTGCCCCTTCTGCTCCTGGCCGGACTCACCGTCTGCGCCTCGGGCGCCGAGGCCGCGCCGGCTTGGCGCGTGCAGCAGTCCTGCGCCCTGAAGCGCTATCTCGGCGCCACCCCGGCCTTCGCCACCGCCTGGGGACGCGACACCGCCCAGGTCTCCTATGGCGGCCGGCCCGCCGCCACGGCCTGGCGGGAGGAGCCCGGCCGGGTGAACTACGTCAGGGCCATGGCCTCGGGCCGCGCCTTCGCCGACCGCGCCGCCGACCTGCTGGCCCGCCGCAACCGCATCACCCGCGAGGACGCCCTGCGCGTGATCGGTTCGGATCGCGGCCCCTGGCCGGAGGTGACCGAGGCCAAGTGCGACGCCCTGGAGCGGATGGCCTCGCGCTAGCCCCCGGCGCCCGCCAGGGTCGAGCCCCTGGTCCGAGACGTCTGGCCTTGCGGCGGCGATCGGCCGCGGCGACCAACTGTAAAGCAATGTAAAATCGAGACCTGCACAGGGGTTTCCACGCTCAAGCTCTGCTAGGACTTCGTTAAGGGTATCCCTCAACGCAAGGTCGCACGCAGATGCCGGACACAGATGAAGTCGCCCTGGCGCGGCGCATGAAGTTGGCCAAGACGTGGAACATCAATCCGCTGGTGGCCGAGATCGTCGAGATTCTGCTGATCTATGGCGGGTCGGCCCACCGCAACCTGGTGGCCGAACGGATCGCCATGCGCCGGACCGAGGAGCGCATCTCCGACGGCCTGCGGCGCGAGATCTTCGAGGCCTTCGACGCCCACTGCGAGGGCGCGGCCCGGACCGGCCAGCCCAGCATGATCTTCCTGCCCTTCGGCGAAGGCTCCCACCGGTGGGCCCTGACCCGCGACGTCCAGAGCTTCCTGGAGCGCGGCCCCCTCAGCCTGGCCCGGCCGGCCTGTTCGCGATGACCTCGATCCCCACCTTCCTCAGGCTGGCCCTGCTGGTCGCCGCCTCGGCCTCCGTCTGCGGCCTCGTCCTCGGCCTGGCCCTCTTCCATGCCTGATGTCATGAACCCGCTGCTCCGGCGCCTGCTCCTAGCCTTCGCCCTGGCGGTGAACTTCGCCGCCTGGATCTTCATCCTGCGCGAGGTGCTGCTGCCGCTGGTCTCCGATTGACGCCGCCGCCGCCGGATCGGAGAGTCGCCCCATGGCCGCCAAGATCCTGACCTGCCTCGCCGCCGCGGCCCTGCTGGCCGGATGCGCCACCCCGCCCCGGGTGGTGCGCGCCGGCGATCCCGCCTTCGCCGACGGCAAGACCCTGGCGCTGGCCCCCAGCGCCGCCACGCCGGGGGACAGGGCGCGGATCGACCAGGCCGGCGCCCTGGCGCTCGACCGCCTCAAGGCCCGGAACGCCCGCCTCGGCGATCCGGCCGCCGCCGACTACCTCCTGCAGGTGACCTTCGCCGCCTTGCCCAAGGGCGTCGGGGTGATGCGCGACAAGGCCGGAGACTGGCTGGCCGATCCGAAGGCGGGCCGGCGCTGGGGTCTGCGCGGCCCGGCCTATGCGCTTAGCCTCACGGCCATCGACACCCGGACCGGCAAGGCGACCTTCTCGGCCACCGCCACCGAACGCGCCCACGGCGAGCCCGCCGCGGCGGTGGATCGCCTGGTCACCGCGGCCCTCGCCAAACCCTAGGCCATCTCCGGCAGGTCGACGGTGAAGTGGGCGCCGCCGCCGGGCGCGGTCTCGTAGCGCACCTGGCCGCCGTGGCGCACCACCACCGAGCGCACGAAGGCCAGGCCGAGCCCCGCCCCCGGATCGCCGGCCTGGGGCCGGTCGAAACGCTGGAAGGGCTCGAAGACGGCGGCGGCCTCCTCCGGCGTCAGCCCGGGGCCCTGATCGGTCACCGAGACCATGATCCGCCCCGCCTCGCGGGTGAGGGCCACGGCGATCCTCGCGCCGGGCGGGCTGTATTTCACCGCGTTGTCGAACAGATTGGCGAAGGCCCGCGCCAGCAGGGAGTGGTCGCCCAGCGTGAAGGCCGGCTCGTCGCAACCGGCCTGGACGAAGGTCACCTTCTTCTGCTGGGCCTGGGGCCAGAGCTCGTCGGCCATCTCGCAGACCATGTCGGCCAGGTCCACCGGCTCGCGGCCCAGGGGGGCGGCCTCGGCCCGGGCGAACTGCACGAAGCCGTCGGCCAGGGCCAGGGTGCGGCGGGCGTTGGCGGCGATGCGGCCGACCACGGTGGGCTCCAGCCCCGGAGACTGCTGCAGCAGGGCCAGGATCGAGGTCTGGGGCGAGCGCATGTCGTGGGTCAGCAGTTGCAGGGCCTGCTCACGCTGGCGGGCGGTGGCCATCAGCTCGGTGGCGTCGGCCAGGCCGATCACCTCCCCGGCCGGCCCCTCCCCCTCGCCCCGGCGCGGGGCGGTGTGCAGCAGCAGGGTGCGGCCGTCCCGCAGGGCCAGGGGCCGCGACTGCGGTCCGGTCAGGTCGCCGGCCTCCAGCGCCACCGGCTCCAGGCGGCGCAGCAGGTCGACCAGGGGGACGCCCACCAGGCCCTCCCCCAGCAGGGCCTGGGCCGGAGCGTTGGCCTGGATGACGACGCCGTGCGCGTCGGTGACCAGGGTGGCGTCCGGCAGGCTGGCGAGGATGTCGTCGGCAAAGCGGCGCAGGGCGTCCATGCGCGAGATGGCGCCGCTGAGCGCCCGGGCCTGGCTGGCGACCACGTCGGCCACCGGGCCGTGGGCGGTGGCGGCCGGGGGAGCCGCCGTCTCCAGGCGGCCGCCGAGCCGCTCGAACTCGGCCTTCAGGAAGTCGCTGGCCATGGCCAGCCGCCGCCAGCCCCAGACCGGGAAGACCAGCAGCAGGATGGCCAGGGTCGTCACCGGCGACAGCCACAGGTGCGCCAGGCCGAACAGGCCGACGCTGAGGGCCAGGACGGCCGCGCCCAGTCCGGCGGCGAGGCCGAGGTTCTGGGCGGGCTTGAGGGTCAGGAAGCCGGCCATCAGGGCCCACAGCGGCAGGATCGCCAGGGCCAGCCGCCAGGGCCGCCCGGCCTCGTCCCGGGTCAGGCCATGGTCGAGCGCGTCCAGGATATTGGCCTGCAGCTCCACCCCCGACATGCCGCCGCCCAGCCGGTCCATCGGGGTCTGGAAGTGGTCGGTCATGCCCAGGGCCGTGGCGCCCACCAGCACGCGGCGGCCGGTGAAGAAGGCGGCGGGAACCTCGCCCCGCAGCACACTGCCGAAGCTCACCGTCCGATAGGCGCCCGGGGGGCCGGCGAAGGGGATCAACTCGCCGACGCAGGGCGCCGCCCCGGCCGCGGGCAGGGGCCGGCGCTGGCCCAGCACCACCTCGGCCAGGGGACGCGGCGCCGGCCGGGCGCAGCGCTCGCGGTGTCGCACCACACCGTCGGGATCGGGGCGCATGATCACCTGGCCGACCCCCTCAGCGGCCACGGCCAGGGGCCCCGCCGGTGGGACCTCCCGCAGGCCCGCGCCGTTGAAGCCCTGCTCCACAAGCACCGGCAGGAAGACCGGGCCCAGGTCGGTCATCGCCCGGGCCAGGTCCGCATCGGCCGGATCGGGCTCGGTGAACAGGACGTCGTAGACCACCGCCCTCGGCGCCATGGGCGCAAGCACCCTCAGCAGCTCGGCGTGCCGGGCGCGCGGCCAGGGCCAGCGGCCGAGCTCGGCCAGGCTGCGGTCGTCGATGGCCACGATGATGAGATCGGGATCGGCGGGCCGGCCGTTGATCAGGGCCAGGGCGTCGTAGACCGCCCCGTCGGCGCGGGCCAGCAGCCCGTTCCAGCTGGCGAGCCCGGCCGCGGCGGTGGCCAGGACCGCCACCAGCAGCCACTCCAGGAGCAGTCGTCGGAAGGCCGGCGATCGCCCGGGCTCCGGCATGGGCTATCGCCCGACGACGAGGTCTTGCAGGCCGCCGACCTTCTCGGTGATCTTGCCGCGGTTCAGCCGCGTGGCGATGACCCGCCAATAGTAGGCGCCCGGCGGCAGGTCGGTGAGCACCACCTGCGGCGCCTCCAGTCCCGGCTGGTCCACCAGGGCGGTGGTGGCCTGGGCCTCGCCGAACAGCTGGAAACGGTAGGTCCGCACCCCCTGGCCGGTGGCCGTCCACCGGAACAGGTACTGGCGCAGCTTGCCGGACCTCTCCGGCGTGGCCTGGCCGGGCTCCAGGATGTTGAGGTCGCGCTCGAAGGCGTAGTTGGAGGCCGCGCCCTCCAGGCCCTGGGCGTCGATGGCGGTGGCGCGCACGAAATAGGCGCCGTCCGGCACGCCGTCGAAGGTGACCACGGTCTTGTCGGTCCGGGTCTCGGCGAAGGTGTCGATGAAGCCCGCGTCATTGGCCAGTTGCAGGCGGTAGGCCACGGCTTCGGCCACCGGCTCGATCTCGAAGGTCACCACCGCGTCTTCCTGGGCCCGGCCGCCATGGGCGAGCCTGGGGGTCGGGGGCAGCGGCGTGGGGGCGCCTACCGCGTCGGGGGTGACCCTGACCCCGAAGGTCTCGGCCACGGCCACCTCGCCGCCGGGGCCACTGACCCCCACCAGGCCCTTCAGCACCTCGGTGGTGGCCTGCCCCCCGCCGAGGGCGGCGACCCGGAACTCGGTGCCCCGCACCGCCGACACCGACAGCGGCGTGCGGATCTGGAAGCGGGAATTGGGATTGGCGCCCGGGGTGGCCGAGGTGGAGCTGCGGCCGGTGTCCAGGTCGAAGACCCGCAGCAGGCCGCCGGTCATCGGGACCTCCCGCAATTGGCGGACCCGGGCGCTGGAATTGGAGGGCAGGGTCAGGCGGCTCTCGTCGGAAAGCTCGACGGTGAGGAAGCCGTTGGCCTGGGTGCTCAGGGTCATGCCCTCGACGATGGGCAGGCCCACCCGCGGCGTCACCGGCCGGCCGCCCTGCTCGATCCGAACCGCGCCCGAGAAGGCCACCAGTTCGGCGGTGATCGGGACGGTCCGCATCACCCGGTAGGGCACGACCACGGTGGCGCCCGGCCGCAGGCGCCGCGGATTGGGGATGCGATTCAGCCGCCGCACGGTCTCGTAGTCGCCGGGGCGGGCGAAGTAGCGTCGGCCGAGGTCGTAGAGGTTGTCGCCCTTCTTCACCACATAGCGGGCGTCCGGAGCGGGGAGCGGTCCCTGCTGGGCCAGGGCGGCGCCGGGGACCGCGAGCGCCAGGAGCAGGGCGAGCACCTTCACTGGGCGTCCTCCAGGACCGGTTGGCAGCGCTCCAGCCGGTAACCGAAGCCGTAGACCGTCACAAGCCGGAAGCCGCTGGCCGGCCGCAGGGAGAGCTTGCTGCGCAGGCGCGAGATGTGGGCGTCGAGGGTGCGGGTCTCCAGGTCCGCCCGGTGGCCCCAGACCCGCTCCAGCAGGTAGTCGCGGCTGAGCGCCCGGGACATGTTGCGGAACAGGGTGACGGCGAGCTGGAACTCCTTGGAGGTGAGCTGCTCGGTCCTGCCGTCGCGGGTGGCGGTCTCGGTGGCCGGATCGAAGGTCCAGCCCTCATGGGTCTCGCCGCTGGTGGGGGGCGAGGTCGGATAGGCCCGCCGCAGCAGGGCGGCCACCCGCGCCAGCAGGATCGAGGGCTCGAAGGGCTTGACCAGATAGTCGTCGGCCCCGGCGTTCAGCCCGGCAACCACGTCGCTCTCCACCGAGCGGCTGGTGACCAGCAGGACGGGCGGGGTGGCGGGCAGCAGCTCAGGCAGGCGCTTGAGGACCTCGATGCCGCTCATCTCCGGCATGTTCCAGTCCATGATCAGCAGGTCGAAGGTCTGTCGGCGCAGGTCGGCCAGCAGGGCCGCCGGCTTTTCGTAGACATGGCAGCGATGACCGGCCTGGCGCAGCATGGCGGCCAGCAGGTCGTTGTGGGCCTGGTCATCGTCCAGGACGGCGATGTTCATCCTTGCGCTTCCCACGACACGTTCGACTGGCGGCAAGCTTAACCTTCGCCGGTTCGTCCGGCCCCTGAATTCTGGCCCAGGTTACATTCCTTTACAGTCCCGCTTGCGGCGGGTTGTTGCGGGCCACGAAGGCGGCGTAGCCCTCGACATATTCGGCCGGAATGAAGCCGGCCATCATGGCGCTCAGGTGCCCCTTGCCGGGCAGGACTAGGTTGGTGAAGTCCGCGAGCTCCCGGGCCAGGCGGTGGGTGCGGGCGTTGGGGCGGTCGTATTCGCCGTTGATGGCCATGACCGGGAAGTCGATCCGCGTCAGGTCGAGCTTGTGCAGCGTCGCCATCATGCGCCCAGCCATGTCCTCCATCTTGCGCACCGCGCCGGCTCCGGCGACGGCCTGGACCTTGGCGCGAATCTTGTCGCCGAGGTCGTTGCCCACCTCCTCGCCCTTGGCCTGGCGGCGCGCCTTGACCTGGGCGTTGGCGGCGGCCTCGTCGGGAGCCTCGCCGGTGACATCGGGCGGGACCTTGTCCTTCCACTCGGCGGTCTCGCTGACGCCGGAGCCCTGGAAGCAGGCGGTGATGAACCGCTCCGGCGCCCGGGCCAGCAGCTGCAGGGTCACCCCGCCGCCCATGGAGTAGCCGGCGATGTGGGCCTTGCCGATCCCCATCTGGTCCATGAACTCCAGCACGTCGTCGGCCATGTTGAAGTGGCTGTGGCGGGCGCCGCCCGACAGGCCGTGGGCGCGCATGTCCAGGGCATAGACGTGGTTGGTCTCCGCGAGCCTCGGGGCGATGCCGTTGGAGAACCAGTTGCCGATGGCGCTGCCGCGGGCCCCATGGATCAGGATCACCGGAACGCCGGCGCCGGCCTCCACATAGTGCAGGCGGGCACCGTCCCTGACCGTGAAGAAGCCGTCCGGCCAGCGCGGCGGCGGTGCGGCGCTCTGCGCCGCGGTCGAAACCGACATGAAGTCCCCAGGAATGAACGCGACTGAAAAGGGTCCCACGGCGGGCAATGAATCCGCCGCGCCCCACTATGACGGCTCGCGGCCCCCGGCGCCAACGGCCTCGGTTGACAGGCGAGCCCCGCCCGGTGTCCTGGAGCGGTCACAGTTCCAGGAAGCTTCCCTTGCGCCTCCCCCTGCTCGCCCTCCTGCTGCTCACCGCCGCGGCGCCCGCCCCCTACCCCGCCGGCGACCTGTCGCTGGGCAAGCCCAAGGCCAGGATCGTGGTGGAGGAGTACGCCTCCCTGAGCTGCACCCACTGCGCCCACTTCAACAACGAGATCTTCCCGGCCTTCAAGGCCAAGTACGTGGACACCGGCAAGGTCCGCTACACCCTGAAGGAGTTCATCACCGAGCCCGCCAACGTGGCCGCCGTGGGCTTCATCACCGCCCGCTGCGCCGGGGCGGGCAAGTACTTCCAGGTGGTGGACGGCCTATTCCGCCGCCAGGCCGAGATCTACGAAACCCGCCAGCTGCGCCCGGTGCTGCTGGACGTGGCCAAGGCCGCCGGCCTCAGCGAGGCCCAGGTCACCGCCTGCGTCGCCGACCCGGCGAACCGCGAGGCCCTGGAGACCCGCGTCAGCGAGGGGATCGCCCGCGGGGTGGACGGCACGCCCACCTTCTACGTCAACGGAGTGAAGCTGGCGGCCGGTGTCGTCTCCCTGGCCGATCTCGACGCCGCCATCGCCGCGGCGGGGAAGCGCAAGAAGTAGGGCTAGCGCACCGCGCCGCGGGCCAGGGCGTCGAAGGCGGCGCGGATCGCCTGTTCGGTCACCGCGTCCGGGGTGAGCTGGTGCTGATGCAGGAAGCCGAGACTGAGGGCCTGAAGCGCCGCCACCAGGTCGGCGGCGGGCATGACCAGGACATCGGCATAGTTCGCCTCCACCGCCGCGGTCAGGGCCGCCAGGCCTTCCAGCTGCAGGGCCGCGGCGCGGCGGCGCAGCTCGGGCTCCGCCATCATATAGACCTGGAACTCGACGATCAGCCGCTCGACGCCCCCCACCCGCGGCAGGGTGGCCACCAGGGCGTCGGCGGTGGCGCGCAGCTGGTCGGCCAGGCTCCCGCCGGCCACATAGGCCGGTTGCAGGGTCAGGGACTGGCTCTGCGCCACCGCGAACATCAGGTCGGCCTTGCCTGCGAAGTTGGCGTAGATGGCCCCCTTGGTCATGCCGGCGCGGGCGGCGATCTCGTCGAGGCCCGCGCCCACGAAGCCCTTCTCCAGGACCACCTCGAGCGCGGCGGCGATGAGGCGGGCCCGGGTTCTGTCGCGCTTTCCGGAGCCGGGTGCGGGAGCGTCCTCTGTCATGGGTTGCCACATACCATGGGTATAATATACTGCGAGTATATTCTCGGGAGGGCGCGATGGGCTGGGTCATCAAGGGCGGGCTGGGGCTCATGGTCGTGGCCGGTGTCGTCCTGGGCATGGCCCTGTTGGCCGAGAGCCTGGCGCGTCGGCGCGACGCCGCCCTCTACCCGCCGCCGGGACGCATGATCGCGGTGGAGGGGCGTCGGCTGCATCTCCGCTGCCTGGGCCACGGCGAACCCACGGTGGTGCTGGAGGCCGGCGGCGGCAATCCGGCCATGCTCGCCTTCCCGGTCCAGGATCGGGTCGCCCGAACCACGCGGGTCTGCAGCTACGACCGCGCGGGGCTAGGTTGGAGCGACCCGGCGCCTGACGGGCGATCCTTCGAGGACCGCGCCCGGGAACTGCACGCCCTGCTGGCGGCGGCCGGCGAGCGCGGCCCCTATGTGCTGGCCGGTGAGTCCTTTGGCGGCCTGGTGGCGCGGACCTTCGCGCGGCTCTATCCGGACGAGGTGGCGGGCGTGGTGCTGGTGGACGCCGCCGAGGAACAGTTCTTCTTCAGTAAGCTGGCGAGGTTCCAGGCGCAGCGGTCCCAGCTGAAGGCCTACGCCGTCGCCGCGCGCCTGGGCCTGACCCGGTGGTTCATCGTCCATCGGCCCGAGCAGGCCGGCCTGCCGCCCGGCATGCCCCTGGAAGAGCGCCGCCGCTTCGCCGCCCTGTTCAACCGCCCGGCCTATCTCGCCGCCCTCCCCCAGGAAATCCAGGCCTATGAGCTGACCCCGCCGGAGCAGCGCGTGGCCGGCGGCTTCGGCGGCCTGGGGGACCGGCCCCTGGCGGTGATCGCCCACGGCCGGCCCTTCGCCGGCCCCCAGGCCTGGATGGAGGATGGCTGGGCCGCCGGCCAGGCGCGGCTGGCGACCCTATCCACCGACAGCGAGACCGTGGTCGCGACCCGATCCGGCCACGCCATAGCCCAGACCCAGCCTGACCTTGTGGCCCAGGCCATCGCCCGCGTGGTGGCCAAGGTGCGGGCCAGGGGGACGCCGCCATGACGGCGATGCTCGGGATCTTCGGCGCGCTCGCCGGCCTGCTGGCCGCGGCCCTGGTCTACCGGGCCTGGCGCAGGCTGAGCGTGGCCCGGCGGCTGGCGATCCGCGCGCCGAACGGGATCGACCAGGCGGGCTTCGTCGAGATCGGCGGCCTCCCGCAGTGGATCTCGATCCGCGGCGAGGACCGGGCCAATCCGATCCTGCTGGTGGCGCACGGCGGGCCGGGCGGCAGCATGCTGCCCTTCACCTACCTGGCCTGGCGGTCCTGGGAGAAGGACTTCACCGTCGTCCAGTGGGACCAGCGGGGCGCCGGGCGCACCTTCATCCGCGGCGGGCCGCGGGGCCAGGGCGAACTCTCCATCGACCGCATGGCCGCCGACGGGATCGAGGTCGCCGAGCACGCGGCGCGGACGCTCGGCCAGTCCAAGGTGATCCTGGCCGGCCTCTCCTGGGGGACGATCCTCGGGGTGGAGATGGTCCGCCGCCGCCCCGACCTGTTCCACGCCTATGTCGGCGCGGGCCAGGTGATCGACATGCAGGCCAATGAGGCCGTCGGCTATCAGGGCCTGGCCGACCGCATCGCCCGCACCGGCGACGCCAGGGCCGCCGCGGCGCTCGCCGCCATCGGCCCGCCCCCCTATGCGGACCTCAAGACCCTGCTGGCCCAGCGGAAGATCCTGCAGCGCTTCCCCCCGGCCAGCGAGAAGGGCGTCATGGGGCGGCTGATCCTGGGCATGCTGTTCCTGCCGGGCCTGTCCCTGCGGGCGGCTTGGTTGCACGGCAAGGCGCCCTACTTCGCCGCCGGGAAGCTGGCGCCGGCCCTGATGGCCTACCGCGACTCCGGCGCCCCCTTCGCGGTCCCGGTGGTGTTCATCCAGGGGGAGGAGGACATCCAGACCCCCACCTCCGAGGTCGCGAAATACTGCGCGGCCATCACCGCGCCGTCCAAGCAGATGGTTCTAATCCCGGGCGGCGGCCACATGGCCATGGTGGCGATGGCGGAGGATTTCCGGCGGGCGCTGGTGACGCATGTGCGGGGGTTGGGGGTGCATTGATCTCTCAAACCATCCCGTCATCCCGGACGGCCGTCAGGCCGATCCGGGATGACGGACGGGGTGTGGGAGCCCAATCTTGCTGCTGCCACATCCTGTCACCGGGGCGCCCTAGCCTTCCGGGGTCATGCACCCTAAATTCGACCTCATGCCCCGTCCCCCGAAGTCCGCCCCCGCGTCCGGCGTCGCCGAGGCGCCGGCCGTGTTCGACTATGACGAATCCAGCGCGCCCATGCTGTGGGTGCCGCACCGGCCCGACCGCCCGCAGAAGTCCGAGGGCGGGCGCCGGTTCAAGCTGGTCAGCGAGTATGAGCCGGCCGGCGACCAGCCCACCGCCATCGCCGACCTGGTGGCCGGGCTGGAGGGCAAGGAGCGCGACCAGGTGCTGCTGGGCGTCACCGGCTCGGGCAAGACCTTCACCATGGCCAAGGTCATCGAGCAGACCCAGCGACCGGCCCTGATCCTGGCGCCCAACAAGACCCTGGCCGCCCAGCTCTATTCCGAGATGAAGAGCTTCTTCCCCGAGAATGCGGTGGAGTTCTTCGTCTCCTATTACGACTACTACCAGCCCGAGGCCTACGTGCCGCGGACCGACACCTATATCGAGAAGGACTCCTCGATTAACGAGCAGATCGACCGGATGCGCCACTCGGCCACCCGGGCGATCCTGGAGCGCGACGACGTCATCGTGGTGGCCTCGGTCTCCTGCATCTACGGCATCGGCTCGGTGGAGACCTATTCCACCATGACCATCCAGCTGGAGGTCGGCCAGCGGGTGGACGAGAAGAAGCTGATCGCCGACCTGGTGGCCCTGCAGTTCAAGCGCAATGACGCCAGCTTCGAGCGCGGCGCCTTCCGCCGGCGCGGCGACACGATCGAGATCTTCCCCGCCCACTACGAGGACCGCGCCTGGCGCGTCAGCCTGTTCGGCGACGAGATCGAGGCCATCGTCGAGTTCGATCCGCTGACCGGGCGCAAGACCGCCGACCTGCCCAGCATCAAGCTCTACGCCAACAGCCACCACGTGACCCCGCGCCCGACGCTCCACCAGGCGATGATCTCCATCAAGGCCGAGCTGAAGGAGCGGCTGGAGTGGATGGTGGCCAACGGCAAGCTGCTGGAGGCCCAGAGGCTGGAGCAGCGCACCACCTTCGACCTGGAGATGATCGGCGCCACCGGCTCCTGCGCCGGGATCGAGAACTACAGCCGCTACCTGTCGGGCCGTAGGCCTGGCGAGCCGCCGCCCACCTTCTTCGAATACATCCCCGACAACGCCCTGCTGTTTGTCGACGAGAGCCACCAGGCGGTGCCGCAGATCGGCGGCATGTACCGGGGCGACTACCGCCGCAAGTTCACCCTGGCCGAATACGGCTTCCGCCTGCCCTCCTGCCTGGACAACCGCCCCCTCAAGTTCGAGGAGTGGAACGCCATGCGGCCCGACACCATCTGCGTCTCGGCCACCCCGGCGGCCTGGGAGCTGGAGCAGTCGGGGGGCGTCTTCGCCGAGCAGGTGATCCGCCCCACCGGCCTGATCGACCCGCCGGTGGAGATTAGGCCCGTCTCCAAGGACAACCACAGCCAGGTGGACGACGTCATCGCCGAGGTGCGCGAGACCACGGCCAAGGGCTACCGCTCGCTGATCACCGTGCTCACCAAGAAGATGGCCGAGGACCTGACCGAGTACATGCACGAGCAGGGCCTGCGGGTCCGCTACATGCACTCCGACATCGACACCATGGAGCGGATCGAGATCATCCGCGACCTGCGCCTGGGCGCCTTCGACGCCCTGATCGGCATCAACCTGCTGCGGGAGGGCTTGGACATCCCCGAGTGCGGGCTCGTCGCCATCCTCGACGCCGACAAGGAGGGCTTCCTGCGCTCCGAGACCTCGCTCATCCAGACCATCGGCCGGGCGGCGCGCAACGTGGACGGCAAGTGCATCCTCTATGCCGACCGCATCACCGGCTCCATGGAACGCGCCATGGCCGAGACCTCACGCCGCCGGGAGAAGCAGGCCGCCTACAACCTCGAGCACGGCATCACGCCCGAGAGCATCAAGTCCTCCATCAAGGACATCCTCGCCTCCCCCTACGAGAAGGACCGGGTCACCGTGCCGGTCGGCGTGGCCGAGGACTCCAAGCCCTTCATGGGCGACAACTTCAAGACCACCCTGCGCGACCTGGAAAGCCGCATGCGCCAGGCCGCCGCCGACCTGGAATTCGAGACCGCCGCGCGCCTGCGCGACGAGATCAAGCGCCTGAAACTGATGGACCTGGAATTCGCCAACGACGCGCTCACGGCGCCGGGGGAGACGGTGGACCGGACCGCAGTGAAGAAGGTGCGCGCCGAGGCGCGGGCCGAGGCGCAGGAGCGGTTCCGGAAGGGGAAGCGGTAGGTTTCCACCACCGCCACCCCACACTCCGTCATCCTAGGCCTTGTGCCTAGGACCCCTCTCTCTGCTGTTGCTGAGCTGGAGGATGATGCGTAGAGTTCCCGTTATGTTCCAATGCGTAGAGACGCGGACAGAGGGGTCCTAGGCACAAGGCCTAGGATGACGGTGTTGGAGATGACGGGGGTTGGGAACCCATGCGGCGCGACGCCTATATCGCCGTCTACATCATGACCGACCGGATGCGCGGGACACTCTATATCGGCGTCACCAACAAGCTCTCGCGCCGCATCTACGAGCACCGCGAAGGGGTCTATCCCGGCTTCACCAAGACCTACGGGCTGAAGCGGCTCGTCTGGTATGAGCCGTTCGAGATCATGACCAACGCGATCCGGCGTGAGAAGTCGCTCAAGCGCTGGCCGCGCGACTGGAAGATCAACCTTATCGAGCGAGAAAACCCGCACTGGGACGACCTCTATCCGGGAATCCTCTAGCGGCCGCACCTTCCCCGTTCGTCATCCTAGGCCTTGTGCCTAGGCCCCCTTTGTCCGCGTTTCGGCAAGTAGGGACGTAGTGGAGACGTCGAGCCTCAACCTGCAGCTCAACTGCGACTGAGAGAGGGATCCTAGGCACAAGGCCTAGGATGACGAGTGCGGGAAATGAGGCGTTGGAGAGTTACGCTCGCCTCTACAACCCCGCCAACCAGTTGATCACCAGCGCCTGAAGCGTGAGCCGCTTGTCCGACCAGCCGTGGTCTGTGGCCACGTGAAGATCCTGCACCTTGGTCCCGCCCGCCGCATGGATCGCGGCGATCAGGCGCTCGGCGTCGGGGGCCAGGCCGTCGTCGCTGTGGAGGACCAGGAGGCGGGTGGTCTTCAGGCCGGGGCCTAGCTGGTCCAGCCGCCAGGCCTCACCCCCGGCGATCAGTTCCTGCGCCATGCTCTGGCCCGTGGCGCCGGCCAGGGTCTCGCGGTTGTCGTCCATGGCCGCGGCCAGGGCGGCGGGCGCCGCCTTGCCCGACACGCCGCGCTGGCCCATGTCGGCCGCCGAGATCAGGATGGCGCCCAGCAGGGCCGGGTCCTTGGCGGCGGTCTGCGCCGTCGCCCAGCCGCCCATGCTGTGGCCGGCGATGGCGATGCGCCTGGGATCGACCCCCAGCTTGGCGGCGTTGGCCGGGTCGCGCAGATAGGCCAGGACCAACTTGGTGTCGATCAGGGTCTGGCCGAAGCTGAAGGGCCCCGGGCTGCCCCAGGCGCCGCGATAGTTGAAGGTCACCGCGTTCCAGCCGGCGCGGCGCACGGCCTGGGCCAGGTCGAGGTTCTTCTCATTGCCCGGCAGGCCGTGGAGGATCACGAGCGTCGGGTGCGGCCCCTCCCCTTGCGCCACATAGACCACCCCATTGATCGCCACCCCGCCGACGGGGACGTGGATCACCTCCATGCGGGCCTTGGCCTTGGCGTCGGGGGCGGGTTCGGAGGTGACCGCGGGGGGGAATTTCGTCGAGACCGTCTGGGCGGCGGCGGGGACGGCGGCCAGCGCCAGGACGGCGGCGAGCAGGATCGGGCGCATGGGGCGGGGTCCTTGGAGGAAGGGCTGGAGGGTGGCGCGCCTCACCTCACGTGTCATCCCGGTTTCGCGCAGCGAAGACCGGGACCCAGAAGCGCCGACCTCTCCGGAGAGCCCCGCGCCTATGGGTCCCGCACTTCCGCGCCTGCGGCGCTGCATGCGGGATGACACCCGTGGGGGATCGGCCGGTTGGGACTACCGCCGCGTGACCTTCCAGCCGTTCCCGTCCCGCGTCGTGGTCCAGGCGACGCCGTCCCAGTCGGTGAAGTTGAGGATGGTGTCGGGGTGGCCCGCGCCGCCGCCCTTGGGGCTGTGGAAGAAGCGGCCGCCGATCCACTTGGCGCTCCAGCAGCTCCCGTCCCAGGTGCGGTAGTCCATGTGGTCGTCGGGATGGCCCGCGCCGGTCTCCGGCCGGTGGTAGAAGTTGTCGCCCTGCCAGCTGGCGCTCCAGCGGGAGCCGTCGCAGGTGGTATAGGGAATGTCGCCGACCGTCTGGCCCGACTGCGGCTGGGCCTGGGCCGGGGCGGCGAGCGTCAGGATCGCCGCGGCCGCGGCCGCCGCCGTCATTGTCCGTCCACCCATGGTCGTTCTCCCGAGCTGGAGCTCAACCGTATAGGTTGCGGCGGCGGGGGCAAGGGCGCGCCCTCCCTCCCCCACCCGTGTCATCCCGGTTTCCGCGCCAGCGGAAGACCGGGACCCATAGACACCGATGTCTCCGGCACGGCCCGCGCGTCTGGGTCCCGCACTTCCGCGCCTGCGGCGCTGCATGCGGGATGACACGGAGGGATGAGCGGGTTTTGGCGCCCCTAAACCTTCGCCATGTTGATCACGTGCATCTGGGTGAACTCGGCCAGGCCCTCCTCCCCCAGTTCCGTGCCCACCCCCGACAGCTTGGCGCCGCCGAAGGGGATGTTGGGGGCTAGGTCGGCGTGCTTGTTGATCCAGACGGTGCCGGTGTCCATGCGGCCGGCCAGGTCCATGGCCTTGTCCAGGTCCTTGGACCAGACCGAGCCCCCCAGGCCGTAGGACGAGGCGTTGGCGCGGGCCAGCGCGTCCTCGCCGTCGCGGATCTTGATCACCGGCAGGACCGGGCCGAACTGCTCCTCGTCCACCAGGCGGGTGCCGTCGGTGATGTCGCGCACGATGGTGGGGCGGATGAAGTAGCCCTTGCCCTCCGGCCGCCCGCCCCCGGCGATGACCTTCCCCTGGGTCCTGGCCTCGGCGATGATGCCCAGCACCTTCTCGAACTGGGTCTTGTTCTGGAGGGGCCCCATGGTGGTGCCCTGCTCCAGGCCGTCCCCCACCACGGCGGCGTCGGCGAGCTTGGCCAGCTCGTCGCACATGGCGTCGTAGATGCTCTCGTGGACATAGGCCCGCTTGATGGCGATGCAGACCTGGCCGGAGTTCTGGAAGGCGCCGGCGAAGATCTTGCCCGCCGCCGCCTTGGGGTCGTTGTCCTCCAGGACGATGGCCGCGTCATTGCCGCCGAGCTCCAGGGTGACGCGCTTGAGCGCCTCGGCGGCGCCGGCCATCACCTTCTTGCCGGTCTCGGTGGAGCCGGTGAAGGAGACCTTGCGGATGTCGGGGTGGGCGGTGATGGCGCCCCCCAGGTCGTTGGCGTCGGCGATGACGTTGAGCACGCCCGGCGGCAGCAGGTCCTTCACCAGCTCGGCGATGCGCAGGGTCGAGAGCGGGGTGGTGGCCGCGGGCTTGAGGATCACGGTGTTGCCGGCCAGCAGGGCGGCCGGGACCTTGAAGGCCATCAGGATCAGCGGGAAGTTCCACGGCACGATGGCGCCCACCACGCCCAGCGGGCGGCGGCGGCTGACCACCCGGCGGGCGTCGCTGTCCTCGATCACCTTCTCGGGCAGGTCCAGGCTGGCGAAGTAGCGGAAGAAGGCCGAGGCGCCGAACACCTCGCCCATGGCGTCGGCCAGGGGCTTGCCCTGCTCCTGGGTCAGCAGGCGGGCGAGGTTCTGCAGGTCCCCCTGGATGGCGTCGGCCATGGCGACCAGGGCCTTGCGGCGCTCGGCGATGGGGGTGTCGCGCCAGGCGGGGAAGGCGCGCTTGGCGGCGGCCACGGCCTGGTCCAGCTGGGCCTTGGAGGCCCGGGCGCAGACCGCCAGCTCGGTCTCGGTGGCCGGATTGATCACCGACATGGTGGAGTCGCCGTCCACCAGCTGGCCGTCGATGAGGAGCTTGAACGGGCCCATGGAAACCTCCCAGATTGTGATTGGGCCGAAAGATGCGCCGGTGACGCTAGGCCAATCAAGGGGCCGGGCGGCCTGTTGCGTGAAAGCCTCACCTGCCCAGTCTGGGCGCCACCGCCCTGGAACCGCGGCCCAGGTCGGTGCGTAGACTCCGCCATTGGGGGAGCGCCGGTTGTGGCGGTCCGAGGATGGATCGATGCGCTGGGGCTCCTCGCCGCCTCTTTGCTGGGAATAGCAAACATGTCGCCGTCGCTGTCCGTCGTCTCCGAGCTTCCGCGTTCCGAGGCTCTGTCCCACCGGGTCCGCCGCCTGCAGGTGGAGGCGCGCAGCCTGGCCCGCGAACATATCGCCGCCCTGGTGGCCGCCCTGCACGAGGTCGAGGTGCTGGCCGGCGAGATCGCCGACGGCGGCGAGGCCTATCCCGCCGGGGTGCGGGAGATCTCCCGCCGCCTGGCCGAGGAGTTGGAGACCAAGGTCGCCACCATCGAGGCCATCACCTCGCGCAACTGATCTGGCGCCGCTTCTGCACATCGCTCCCCGAACGTCCCGGTTTGGAGCGAAAACCATGGTCAGTCGTGTCGCGCGTACCCGTCCCCGCCTGGTGGAAGCCGAGGCCATGAACGTCGTGGCCCTGCAGGCGCCAGCGCCGCCGCCGGTCAAGAAGGCCCCCGAGCCCAAGCCCGAGACCCTGGCCGAGCAGATCCGCCGGCTGCAGTCGGAGGCCAAGACCCTGGCCCGCGGCCATGTGGACGCCCTGAAGGACGCCCTGCTGGAGGTGGAGCGCCTGGCCGCCGAGATCGGCGAGGGCGGCGACGTCTATCCCAACGGGGTGCGCGAACTGGCCCGCCGCTTCGCCAGCGAGACCGACACCAAGGTCCAGGCCCTGATGGCGATCGTCGCGCGCTCCTGAGCGCATCCAATTTCCAGGTCCTGCGTTAGGCGTCTTGCTGTTCGTAGGGCCGCCCTCCCCGGCGGCCGAGCTGGGGATTTGAACCGATGTCCGACACCTATTCGCGCGTGCTGATCGCCGCCTTCGCCGCCGCCGTCATGACCGTGGTGGCCATGGCCGGAACCATGGTCGCCGCCTCCCAGCCCGTGGCCTTCGGCCAGGGCCTCAGCCAGTCCTCCCAGGGCCGCTAAACCCGCTCCAGGGTCCGTTCCAGGGCCGCGAAGAGCAGGGCCGCCTCCAGGGGCTTGGGGACGAAGTCGTCCATCCCGGCCCCATAGTACTCGGCCACCTGGTGGGCCATGGCGTTGGCCGTCAGGGCCACGATCGGGGTGCGCGGCCGCCCCAGCCTGACCTCCTCGTCGCGGATCGCCCGCGTCGCGGTGGGGCCGTCCATCACCGGCATCTGCACGTCCATCAGGATCACGTCCCAGGCGCCCGCGCGCCAGGCCTCCAGGGCCTGGGCCCCGTCGGCCACCATCACCGGCTCTATGCCCGCCTGGTGCAGCAGGGTCTGCAACACCAGCTGGTTGATGATGTTGTCCTCCGCCGCCAGCACCCGCAGGGGCGGCAGCTCCTCCTGGGCGGGCGGGGCCTCGGCCGCCGCCTGGGCCTGGATCGATCCCGCCGGGGCGGGCGCCATGGGCAGGCGGGCGATGAAGGTGGTCCCCTCCCCCTCCACGCTGACCGCCCCGATCGCCCCGCCCATCAGGTCGCAGAGCTCCCGGCAGATGGCCAGGCCCAGCCCCGTGCCCCCATAGCGCCGGGTGGTGGAGGCGTCGGCCTGCTCGAACTTGCGGAACAGCCGGTCGAGCTGGTCGGGGCTCATGCCGACCCCGGTGTCGGAAACCTCGACGCAGAGGTCGCCGCCGTCCCGGGACAGCCGCACCCGGACCTCGCCGGACGGGGTGAACTTCAGGGCGTTGGAGACCAGGTTGTAGATCACCTGGCGCAGGCGGGTGGAGTCGCCGAGATAGGCGCCGCGCGCCTGCGGCTCCACCACCAGGTTGAAGGACAGGCCCTTCTTGTTGGCGATGGCGGTGAAGGCCGCGTGCGCCCCCAGCGCCAGCTCTTCCAGGTCGAAGGGCGCCACCTCCAGCTCCAGCTTGCCGGCCTCGATCTTGGAGAGGTCCAGCACATCGTTGAGAATGGCCAGCAGGGTCTCGCCGGACTGGCGCACCACGTCCAGCCGGTCGCGCTGCACCGGCGACAGCTCGTCGCGGGCCATGGCCTGGGCCATGCCCAGCACCCCGTTCAGCGGGGTGCGGATCTCGTGGCTCATGGTGGCCAGGAAGGTGGACTTGGCGCGGTTGGCGGCCTCGGCCTCCTCCTTGGCCTGGACCAGGGCGGCCTCGGCCTGCTTGCGGGCGGTGATGTTCTGCAGGGCGCCCAGCAGCCGCAGGGGCTGCCCGGCCTCGTCGCGCACCAGCTTGACGGTGCAGGCGACCCAGACCTCCTTCCCGTCCTCGCGGGCGACGCGGTATTCGGGGAAGTAGGGCTCGTCCCTCTCCACCGCCCGCGCCCAGGGCTCGGCGATCAGGGCCCGGTCCTCGGGATGGATGGTCAGGCTGGTGTCGGCGGCCAGGTCCTCGAAGGTCAGGACGCGGCCGAAGATCTTGGTCATGCCCTCGTCCTGCACCAGGGTCTGGCGCTGGTAGTCCAGTTCCCAGACGTGCAGCTCGGCGATCTGGGCGGCCACCTGCAGGCGCTGCTCGGAGCGCTCGGCGGTCTCCACCGCGCGGACCAGGTCGGTCACCTCGAGGGCGGCGCAGACCACGCCGCCGATCTCGCCGGCCTCGTCGCGCCAGGGGGTCATCTCCACCCGCGCCCAGGTCACCCGGCCGTCGGGCCGGGTGATGCGCACCTGCGGCGCGCGCATGGTCTCGCCCGCCACACAGCGCTCGTGGGCGCCCCGGAGGCGCTGGAAGAGGGCCTCGTCGAACTCGCCGATGGCCCGGCCCAGGATATCGGGCGCCTCCAGGCCGCTCTCCTGCAGGAAGCGGCGGCTGACCTGGATGAGCCGCATGTCGCGGTCGGTCATCATGATGGCGGCCGGCGCGGCCTCCACCATCGCCTGGAGATGGGCCTGGCTCTGCCGCAGGGCGGCCTTGCCCTGGACCAGCATCTGCTGGGCGCGGGCCTGCTCGCAGGCGTCGGCGATGACGCCGGCCAGGTTGTCGAGATTGGCGGCCAGGGCCGGGTCCTGGGGCCGGGGCTCGGTCCCGACGATGGCCAGGACACCGATCACCTCGCCGTCGGACAGCCGCACGGGGGCGCCGACGCAGAAACGATAATAGGGCGGGCCGCTGACCAGGGGATAGGTCGCGATCTCCGGATCCAGCAGGGTGTCCTCGACCCAGACCGTCTTGCCGGTGGCCCGGACGCGGTCGCCCAGCGGGTCGGCGGCAGGGTCGCGTCCCTCGCGGTCGTGGCTGCGCCAGACGCCGCCGTCGCGGGCGATCACCAGGCTGAACCCAACCTTGCCGAACAGGGCGCTGGCCAGCTCCCGTGCGCGGGTGAAGACCGGCTCGTCGCCGGTCATGCCAAAGGGAGGGCCGACCTGATTCGAAGGCTTGAAGGCGGGGCTGGAGAACTGGGACATGGGCGAAACCTGGGTAGGACCTGTCGCCTAGCCTAGGTCGTATGGTCGACATGCGGGGCGCGGAGCCCCTCTTGCGGCGATTCGCCTCAACGTCCGGGTTGCGTCTCCTGGGCCGCGAAACCAGGCGTGGCCGAATGCACGCGCCGGTGGTCGGGGGACGAAACAGGCGCGGAATCCGGGTGGGAAATCGGCTCCCGGCCCTCCGCGTAAGCCCTAGCCCACCAGGTCTCCGAACTCCTTGCTGCGACGCAGCCAGGCGGCGGCGTAGCCGCAGATCGGCGTGATCTTCAGGCCCTTGGCCCGGACATCGGCGCTGAGCGCGGCCATCAGGCGGCCGGCGGCGCCGGTCCCCCGCAGGGCCGGCGGACTCTCCACGTGGTCGAGATAGAGGCGATCCCCGCTCAGACGATAATCGGCCCAGGAGGTCTGGCCCTGTTCGTCCATCTCGTAGCGGTCGCCGGTGTCGCGTAGGTCGGTCATGGTCGGATCATAACCCTCTCGCGCGCAGGATCGATCCCCACTAGCCTTCGCAAATGCGTGAGCGGGAGAGAGCGATGCGTTGGACTGTGGGGTTGGCCGCGGTGGCCGTGGTGGGACTGAGCGCCTGTAACAAGCCGGCCGAGAAGACCGACGCCCAGGCCGCCGCGCCCGCCTTCCAGCCGTCCCAGACCCCGCCCAAGCGCAAGCCGGGCCTCTGGGAGCAGCGGGTCTCCACCGGCGACTTCGTGCAGGTCACCCGCATCTGCCTGGACGAGACCACCGACCAGAAGATCAGCTTCTGGGGCGCCCAGGCGACCCGGGACATGTGCGAGAAGAACATCTTCTCGGCCCGCGTGGGCGGCGGCTATCAGTTCAGCTCGGTCTGCGACATGGGCTCGGGCGGCAAGACCACCACCAGCGGCACGGCCACGGGGGACTTTGGCGCCAAGTATCTGATCCAGGCCGAGAGCTCGACGGTCGGCGCCGCCGCGCCCCAGATGAACGGCCTGCGCAGGCTGACCGTGGAGGCGGCCTGGCAGGGGGCCTGCCCCGAGGGCTTCAAGCCCGGCGACATGGCCCTGCCCGGCGGCATGAAGATCAACATGCTGGACATGGCGGTTCCGGGGAAACCCTGACCGCCGTCAGGTTTGCTCTCCTAGACCAGCTCCACCGCCACCGCGGTGGCCTCGCCGCCGCCGATGCAGAGGCTGGCGACGCCGCGCTTGCCGCCGCGGGCCTCCAGGGCCGAGAGCAGGGTCGCCAGGATGCGCGCGCCGCTGGCCCCGATCGGATGGCCCAGGGCGCAGGCGCCGCCGTTGACGTTGAGCTTGGCGCGGTCGAGGCCCAGCTCCTGCTCGGCGATCATGGCGACGACGGCGAAGGCCTCGTTGACCTCCCAGAGGTCGACGTCGGCCACGGACCAGCCGGCCTTCTTCAGGACCTTCCGCATGGCGGGAACCGGGGCGGTGGTGAACAGGCCCGGCTCATGGGCGTGGGCGGCGTGGCCCGCCACCCGGGCGACGATCTTCAGCCCCAGCCGCCGCGCGACGGACTCCCGGGTCATCACCAGGGCCGCGGCCCCGTCGCTGATGGAGCTGGCGTTGGCGGCGGTGATGGCGCCGTCCTTGGCGAAGGCGGGCTTCAGGGTCGGGATCTTGGCCGGGTCGGCCTTCATCGGCTGCTCGTCGGCCTCGATCAGCACCGCGCCCTTGCGGCTGACCACCTCGACCGGGACGATCTCGCGGGCGAAGGCGCCGGTCTCGGTGGCGCGCTTGGCCCGCGCCAGGCTCTCGATGGCGTAGTCGTCCATGGCCTGGCGGGTGAACTGGTAGGTCCTCGCCGACTCCTCGGCGAAGGAGCCCATCAGGCGGCCGGGTTCGTAGGCGTCCTCCAGCCCGTCCAGGTACATGGAGTCCGACACCACGTCGTGGCCGATGCGGGCGCCGCCGCGGTGCTTGGCCAGCAGGTAGGGGGCGTTGGACATGCTCTCCATGCCGCCGGCGATGACGATGTCGGCGGAGCCGGCGGCGAGCGCATCGTGGGCCAGCATCGCGGCCTGCATGCCCGAGCCGCACATCTTGTTGACCGTCGTGGCCTCCACCGACAGCGGCAGGCCGCCGCCCAGACCCGCCTGGCGCGCCGGCGCCTGGCCCAGGCCCGCGGGCAGGACGCAGCCCATGATGATCTGTTCCACGGCCTGGGGATCGACCCCGGCCCGATCCACCGCGGCGCGGACGGCGGCGGCGCCGAGCGCGGTGGCCTTGACGGGCGAGAGGTCGCCCTGGAAGCCGCCCATCGGCGTGCGGGCGTAGGAGGCGATGACGACGGGATCGGAGGCTTGGGTCATGGCCGCAGATATATGCCTCCCTCCCCTTCATGGGGAGGGGAAGATCGCGAAGCGATCGGGGTGGGGGAGTCCGGCTGGTATTCCCCAGCCGTCCGAAGCTTCGCTTCGTCCACCCTCCCCATGAAGGGGGGCGCGCCTAGACCCCGAAGGTCGTCTCGATGAAACCGCCGCCCAGCACCCGATCGGGAACCTCGGGGTCATAGAGCACGCAGGCCTGGCCCGGCGAGACGCCGTGCTCGGGCGCGTCGAACACCACGCTGACCGCCCCGTCCCTCAGGGACAGGTGCGCCGGCAGGGGCTCGGCGGTGGAGCGCACCCGGGCCAGCACCGGCAGGCCCACCGCGCAGGCGGCCTCGAGGGTGGCCTGGTCGCCCAGCCAGTTGGTTTCCTTCAAGCAACAGCCGGCCGTCAGCAGGGCCTCGCGCGGCCCGACGATCACCCGGCGGGCGTCGGCGTCGATCTTCACCACGAACAGGGGATCGCCCACCGCGACGTTGAGGCCGCGGCGCTGGCCGATGGTGTAGCGGGTGACCCCCTCGTGGCGGCCCAGGACCCGGCCGTCCAGGTGCACGATGTCCCCCGGCTCCGCGCCATGCGGGCGCAGGCGGTCGATCACCGTGGTGTAGCGGCCCTCGGGGACGAAGCAGATGTCCTGGCTGTCGGGCTTCTCGGCGATGGCCAGGCCCAGCTCGGCGGCGGCGCGGCGCACCTCGCTCTTGGGGAGGGCGCCCAGGGGGAAGCGCAGATAGTCCAGCTGCTCGGCGGTGGTGGCGAACAGGAAGTAGCTCTGATCGCGCGCGGGGTCCGCGGCCCGGCGCAGCTGCGCCCCGGCCGGTCCCAGCTCGCGACGGACATAGTGCCCCGTGGCCATGGCCGCGGCGCCCAGGTCGCGGGCCGTGTCCAGCAGGTCGCGGAACTTCACCGTCTGATTGCAGCGGATGCAGGGGACCGGCGTCTCGCCGCGCAGATAGGCGTCGGCGAACTCCTCGATCACCTGTTCCTTGAAGCGGCTCTCATAGTCGAGGACGTAGTGCGGGATGCCGATGGCCTCGGCGGCCGAGCGGGCGTCGTGGATATCCTGGCCGGCGCAGCAGGCGCCCTTCTTCTGGATCGCCGCCCCGTGGTCGTAGAGCTGCAGGGTCACCCCCACCACGTCATAGCCGGCCCGGGCCAGCAGGGCGGCGGTGACGGTGGAGTCCACGCCGCCGGACATGGCGGCCACCACGCGCGCCCCCACCGGCAGGCCGACGGCGGCGCGAGCGGCTTCCACGGCGTGGTCTGCGAAGAGGGCGGGCGCGTTCATGGGGCTCTATGTAGCGGGTCGCACAGGATTTTGCGAGATCGCGACCTGCTCGCAAGTGTCGGCAAGGCCAGGCCAAGTCATCGCGAAAGGGTGATATCGCGCGAGAGGCGAGTGGTGTAAGATAGGTTAATTACCGCCAAGTAACCGTCACCCGGTGGTGATCAAGAGACACTTCGCCTAGTGCTCCTGCCCCGCCGCTCATATGGGGGAGCCCCCATGAAGCAGTATCGGTTGTACGTGCTGAATCCCGAGGAACGCGTCGCGGCGTCCCGCGAGGCGCCCTTTCCGGACGACATCACCGCCTTGAAAGAGGCCACCGAGATGCGCGCCGACCAGTTCGCCGTCGAGGTGTGGATCGGCGAACGGCTGGTGGGCCGGGTCGGCGGCGAGTTCTCCCTCTAGGCCGGGCGAGGCCGGCCTACTTCAGCACGTTCAGCAACGACGAATTCTGCAGCGACAGGAAGACCTGCGCGGCCGCCTGCACGGCGACGCCCGCCTGTTGCAGCGCCGTGGCCGCCTCCGCCGGATCGGCGTCGGTGATGTCGCCGATCATGCCGGCCAGGCTGTTCTGACGGTTGTTCAGGTCGTTCTTCACCGAGGTCACCCGGGTCTGGACCATGCCGTTCTTGGCGGTGTTGTTGACCAGGTCCTTGCCGATGGAATCCCAGTTGGCCAGGACGCCCTCCAGATAGATGCGCTGGTTGTCGGTCAGGTTGCCCTGGAAGGGGCCGTCGGGGCCCTCCTCGAAGGCCTGGAAGTCCTTGAAGGCCGCCAGCAGGTTGGTCCCCAGCTTGTCGGCCAGCAGGCCGGTGGTGACGGTGGTGGAGTCGTCGACCTTGGCCTCGGTGACGAACTGGTCGTTGTGGAAGAAGTCGGAGATCACCGTGGCCGGCGCCGTCAGGTCGGTGAGCGAGGTGGCCGACACCGGCAGGGTGTCGATCTGGCCGCCGGCGAAGACGTACTTGCCGCCATAGCGGGCGTTCAGGCCGTCGACGGCGTTGCGGAAGAAGCCCTGCACGTCCTGGATCAGGGTGTCGGCCCGGCCGCTGGCCAGGGCCTGGGCGATGGTCTCGCGGGTGCCGGCGGCGGAGTTCGAGACCTGGTTGAGGGCGAAGTCCTGGGTCGTCAGCTTGTCGGTGATCAGCTTGTTCTGCTCGAGATATCCCGAGATGCGCGCGTCGATGGACTTCATCGCGGTCAGCATCTCGGCGCTGCGCGAGAAGGCCTTGAGGTCCGACCCCTTCTTCTGGGTGGCCACCTGGTTTCCCGCCTCCATCTGCCGCTGCTGGGCGGCCTGGATGTTGGCGAGGACGGCGCTGTAATTGCCTGTGGTCGAGACGCGATTCATATGATTTCGCCTGGGCTCAGATCATGTTGGTCAGGACGTCGAACAGTTCCTTGGCCGCCTGGATCATGCGGGCCGAGGCGTTGAACGCCTGTTGATAGGTGGTGAGGCGCACGAGCTCCTCATCGAGATTGACCCCTTCCACCGACTGACGGCGGGCGGTGGCCTCGGTGGCCACGGAGTCGGCCGACTGCTTGCGGGTGTCGGCGGCCTGGGCGCGGCGGCCGATCGAGCCGCCGAACTCCGCGGCGTAGCGCGAGACGGTCATGTTCACCGCCCCAAGCTCGCCCGCGGCGCTGAAGGCGGTGGTGACGTCGCCGGCGGCGGCCAGGCTCAGGGCGCCGCGGCCGTCCCCGGGACGCAGGGAGGAGGCCGGCGGGGCGATCGCCAGGTCGAGCTTGCCGAGCGCCAGCTTCATCGGATTGGCGTTCAGGCCCGCATCGACGCTGAAGCGGCCGGCGCGCGGCGAGCGTTCGCCGGTCCCCAGGCCGAAGAGCTGGCTGATGGAGACCCCGCCGATGCCGTGCTGGGTCTGGTCCTTGGTGACCGAGACCTGGATGTCCAGGGTGCTGTTGCTGCCGAAGGACATCTTGCCGTTCGCGTCCAGGCTGAAGGCGCCGTAGAGCCCGACGCCCGAGGCGCTGGAGTTCATGGCGTTCAGCAGGTCCTGCATGGTGCCGGCCGGCGGCACGGTGATGCTGATGTCGCGGATCGGGCGGCCGTCGGCCTGGGCGAGGCTCAGGGTGATGACGTCGCCCGGATTGAAGCCGTGCTGATCGGTGACCTTGAGGCCGGTGTCGTAGTTGGTGACCCCGGTCGAGCGGATCATGTCGTTCAGGCCGAAGAAGTGGGAGAAGGCCCGGCCGGCCTTCATCGAGGTGCCCTCGTCGATGGCGATGCCGAGCCCGGTGTTCGCCGTCAGGCTGAGCTTGCCGTTGACGAAGTCGGCGGTGGCCGCGCCCCCGAAGGCGGCGTTGAGGTCGGCCTTGAAGTCGCCCGTGAACGGACTGCCGTTGATGGTCTGGGCGTCGAAGTCGATGGCCACCGTGCTCTGGACGACGCCATTGGTGTCGACGATGGCGATGGTGCTCTGGCCGGTGAAGCCGGCGACCGCGGTGGGCAGGTCCAGGCCGGTGTCGCGGCCGACCATGGTGTTGGGGGCGGGCACCGAGGAGTTGGCGTTGTGCGCGGCGTTGATCTGCTCGGTCATCCGACTGACGAACTCGCCGAGCTGGTCGGCCAGGCCCGGCAGGGTGTCGTCGCGCAGATCCATCAGGCCGCGCAGGTCGCCGCTGGAGATGGTGATCGGCTGCACCTGGCCGACCCCGCCGGTGGGCTCGATGGCGATATAGGAGGTGGTGGTGTCGGTGCGGTTGTAGCTGAGCTTGGCGGCGGCGTCCCCGGCCAGCATGAAGCCCTCCGCGGAGCGGATGGTGACCCCGCCCTGGTTCCGCTGCTGGATCTGCACGTTCATCAGGGTGGAGAGCTCGTCGATGAGCTGGCTCTGGATGTTGGCCGAGCCGGAGGCGTCGGCGTTGGCCAGGTTGGCGCGGCTGATGTCGGAGTTCAGGCGGTTGATCTGCTCCAGCAGGTCGTTGGCCCGGTCGATGTCGGCCTTGGCCTGGGCGTCCACCGTCTTGCCCAGCTCATTGATGTGGGTGGTGATGCGGCTGGCCTCGCTCAGGAAGTCGCCGACATTGCCGATGGCCTGGCTGCGCAGCAGGCTGGAGGACGGGTCATCGGCCGCCGCGGAGAAGGCGGCGTAGATGCTGTCCATGCGCGAGAAGAAGAAGTTGCTGCTCGAGGGGTCGCCGAACAGGCTCTGGGCGTTGTCCAGATAGTCCGACACCGTGCCCCAGCGCGCGGCGTCCGAGGTGGCCGACAGGGTCGCCAGCTGCAGGTACTGGTCGGTGATCCGTTTGACGCCGGAGATCTCGACGCCCATCCCCATGCCGCCGACCACCAGGGGCTTCTGGTCGATGGTCTTGCGGACGTAGCCGGGCGTGTTGACGTTGGCGATGTTGTCCGACGTCGTGCGCAATCCGCCCTGGGCGGCCTGCAGGCCGGAGGCGGCGGTCTTGAGGGCGACAGTCAGGGACATCTTAAGGCTCCGCCCGGCAAAGGCTGACGCACGACCCGGCCAAATCTGCCGGTAGTCTGGTGAACGCTCGCGCGTAGGGCCGGAATTTCATCAGCATTTTCAATGTGGTCCCTTTGGGGTCCCGATCAGCTCGGATTCAGGGGCGCAAGACCGGCGCCAGTTTGCGGCGACCATGATCGACGGCGTCGGTCGGGGGCGGCAGGGACGACCTATCGACCCCCGGCGGCCCGGCAAAAAGCGCCGCCGGGCCGCTGAGGAAGCCGACGCACCCATCGCTCTTTCTATTGCTATTTCAATATCTTACGGGCCATTCCCCGGAGTGGCGCGGAGGTTGCTGGGAGGGATGCGAACGAACGCGGCGCAGCAGGCGCCTCCCTCAAGAACGTCCTACCGGACAGCCGGGACTCCATGACCGCGTCGCCCATCAACGCTCCGTCCGCCCTCAACGCCGTCGCCGCCCCCGGCGCCGCGCAGGGCCTGTTCGGCGCGAGCCAGGCCGCCGCGGCCCAGGGCCCCCTGGCGGGCTTCGACGCCCTGCTCGCCGCCTTCTTCGGCGGCCAGGGCCAGGCCGAACCGGGCGCGGCCGCCACCCTGGGCGCGGCCAAGACCAAGGACGGGAGCAAGATCGCTGTCGTCGGCGCCGACGCCGACGCCGACGCCAAGGAGAAGGACGCCGTCGACGGGGCCGAGACCCTCGACACGCCGGCGCTCTCCACCGACGCCCAGGTCCTGGCCGCCTTGCTGGCCCAGCCCATTTCCCTCACCCCCGCGCCGGCCGCCGGCGAAGCGGCCCCGGTCGAGGCCGCCGAGTCGCAAAACGGCGGAACCGCCCCCGCCTTCGCCCCGCAGCTTCCCGATCAGGCGGCCGCGATGGCCCAGGCCGCCCTGGCGGCCAAGGGCGCCACGACCGCCGACGCCAGCGCCGCCCGGGCCGCCGTGGCCGCCGACGCTGCGGTGGAGGCCGAGGCCGACGCCACGACTGACGCCACCGACGAGGGGACGCCGACCGCCGCCAAGACCGCGCCCGGCCAGAGCGCGGACCTCAGC